>NZ_JBIXJW010000002.1:0-299566 GCF_052871755.1 Pseudoxanthomonas sp. LARHCG66
CGCCACCGAAACGCTCCGCGCCGATCTTCGTCAGCGCCGCCGTCAGCGTCGTCTTGCCGTGGTCAACGTGACCAATCGTGCCCACGTTCACGTGGGGCTTGGTGCGTTCGAACTTACCCTTTGCCATGGCTGCTGGTTCTCGAGTGGATCAATGGATGGAAGTGGTGCTCACGAAAGGAATCGAACCTTCGACCTCCTCCTTACCAAGGAGGTGCTCTACCGACTGAGCTACGTGAGCGTGAAACCGGTTGTGCTGCCTGGATCGCTGCAGACCCCGTGCTGGTGTTCAGTGGAGCGGGAGACGGGAATCGAACCCGCACTAGTAGCTTGGAAGGCTACAGTTCTACCATTGAACTACTCCCGCACCGGGAGACCACTACAACTCAAAACAACAACGAAAACGTGGTGGAGGGAGGTGGATTCGAACCACCGAAGGCGTAAGCCAGCAGATTTACAGTCTGCCCCCGTTGGCCGCTTGGGTATCCCTCCGGGATCACCGGACTGACTGGGCCGGGGCCAAATCAAACCAGGGTGAAACAGCCCGAGATTTTGGCGCGTACCGACCCTTCTGTCAACGCGCCAGCCATATTTTTTTCTCAGACGTTGAACCGGAAATGCAGGACATCGCCTTCCTGCACGCGATATTCCTTGCCTTCCAGGCGCAGGCGGCCCGCGTCCCGGGCACCGGCTTCGCCCTTGTACTTGAGAAAGTCGTCGAAGGCGATGGTCTCGGCGCGGATGAAGCCCTTCTCGAAATCCGTATGGATCACGGCCGCCGCCTGGGGCGCAGTGGAGCCCGCCCGTACGGTCCAGGCACGTACTTCCTTCACGCCCGCCGTGAAGTAGGTCTGCAGGCCCAGCAGCTTGTAGGCCGCCCGGATGACCCGGTTCAGCCCCGGCTCGTCCAGGCCGAGGTCCGCCAGGAAGGCATCCCGGTCCGTGTCGTCCAACTGGGACAGCTCCTCCTCGATGGCCGCGGACACCGGCACCACCTCGGCACCCTCGGCGGTGGCGCGAGCACGCACGGCTTCCAGGTGCGGATTGTTCTCGAAACCGTCCTCCAGCACGTTGGCCACGTACATCACCGGCTTCAGGGTCAGCAGGAACAGGTCGCGGATCAGCGCCTTCTCCTCGTCGTCCAGGCCCAACGCGCGACCCGGCTTGCCGTCATTCAAGCCTGCCTGCAGCTTCTGCAGCACCGGCTTGCGGGCGATGGCGTCCTTCTCGCCCGCCTTGGCGGAGCGCTCGGCCCGGTTGAGCGCCTTTTCGACGCTCTCGAGGTCGGCCAGTGCCAGTTCGGTGTCAATGGTGTCGATGTCCGAGAGCGGGTCGATCCGGTTGTTGACATGGATGACGTCATCGTTCTCGAAGCAGCGCACCACGTGGGTGATCGCATCCACTTCACGGATGTGGGCCAGGAACTTGTTGCCCAGGCCTTCACCGCTGGCGGCGCCCGCCACCAGGCCGGCGATGTCGACGAATTCCACTGCCGTCGGGATGACCTTCTGCGGCTTGACGATGTCGGCGAGCTGCCCCAGGCGCGGATCCGGCACGGGTACCACACCCACGTTCGGTTCGATGGTGCAGAACGGGAAGTTGGCCGCGGCGATGCCCGCCTTGGTCAGCGCGTTGAACAGGGTGGACTTGCCGACGTTCGGCAGGCCCACGATGCCGCATTTGATGCCCATGTCTACATCCGGGATTCGTGATTCGTGATTGGTGATTCGCGGCCCGATCCGTGCCCTGCAAATCACCAATCACCAATCACGGCTTCTGCGTGTGCAACCGCGTCATCGCATCCATGAAGTTGCCCGCCACCGCCAGCGGCAGCACATCCAGCGCATCGTCGATCGCCCGCGCGATCAGGATCTCGTCGTCCTTGCCCGGCTTGCCCAGCACCCAGCTGGTCACCCGGTCCTTGTGGCCGGGATGGCCGATGCCGATCCGCAACCGATGGAACTTGCCGTGCCCAAGATGCTGCATGGTGTCGCGCAAGCCGTTCTGTCCGCCGTGGCCGCCATCGAACTTCAGGCGCGCCACGCCCGGGGCCAGGTCGAGCTCATCATGCGCCAGCAACGCCTCTTCCGGAGCGATCTTCCAAAACCGCAGCGCCGCCGCGACCGACTTGCCGCTCAGGTTCATGTAAGTGGCAGGCTTCAACAACCAGACCGGCTGCCCGGCCACCACCACTTTGGCGGTCTCTCCGAACAGCTTGCTCTCCAGCCCGAAGCGCTCACCCTGCCGCTCCGCCAGGGCGTCGACAAAATGGAACCCGGCATTGTGCCGGGTTCGGGCATGTTCGGCACCGGGATTGCCCAGTCCGACGATGAGGCGCAAGCCTGCCATGGGGACGCATCGCATACCCTCGCCCGCCAGAGCGGGCGAAGGCTCACGCGATTACTTGTCGTCCTTCTTGGCGACCTTGGCCGCCGGCACTTCGGCCGACTCCACCGGAGTTTCCTCGGCCTCTTCCTTGCCGTGCTTGGCGATCACGACAGCGACGTCGTGTTCCTTGCCCAGCTTCAGCTCGGGGATGGTCACGCCGGCCGGCAGCTTGACGTCGGACAGGTGGACCACCGCGCCGATGGCCAGGTCGGCCAGGTCGATCTCGATGAATTCCGGCAGGTCCTTCGGCAGGCACTCGACGACGACTTCGTTCAGCTCGTGGGTGACCACGGCTTCGGCGGACTTGCCGGCCGGCGACTTGTCTTCGTTGAGGAAGTGCAGCGGCACCGCGGTGCGCAGCGTCTCGTTCTCGTTCACGCGCTGGAAGTCCAGGTGCATGATCTGCTGCTTGAACGGATGGCGCTGCATGTCACGCAGCAGCACCTTCTGGATGTCGCCATTGAGGCTCAGGTCCAGGATCGACGAGTAGAACCAGTCGTGCTGGGAGGCCAGCCAGACTTCGTTGTGGTTCAGCTGGATGCTGACCGGCTTCAGTTCGCCACCGTAGACGATGGCAGGCACGGTGCCCGCGTGACGGAGGCGGCGGCTCGCACCCTTACCCTCGTCTTCGCGGCGCTCGACCTTGATTTCATGTGTCTTAGCCATTTGCTTCACTACCTAGGTTGTAGACCGTCTCGCGACGGCTGATGAAAGGTTCACCCGCGACCAGATGAACCCGGAGAGCCGCACGCCGGTGTCCCGGCGTGCGACGGAGAATCAATCCACGTACAGCGAGCTGACCGACTCGCCGAAGGCGATGCGGCGGATCGTTTCCGCCAGCAGTTCCGCCACCGACAGCTGGCGGATCTTGCTGCAGCCCTGCGCCTGCGGCGAGAGCGGGATGGTGTCGGTGACGACGAGCTCGTCGAGCACCGAATTGTTCAGGTTGTCCACTGCCGGGCCGGAAAGCACGGGATGGGTGCAGTACGCCGCCACCTTGTTGGCACCGTGCTGCTTCAGCGCGGCCGCAGCGGCGCAGAGCGTACCGGCGGTGTCCACGATGTCGTCCACCAGCACGCAGTCCTTGCCTTCCACGTCGCCGATGATGTTCATCACCGTGGCGACGTTGGCGCGCGGGCGGCGCTTGTCGATGATCGCCAGGTCCGCGTCGTCGAGGCGCTTGGCCACCGCACGGGCGCGCACCACGCCGCCGACGTCCGGCGACACGACCAGCAGGTTCTCGGTGCCGTAGGCGCGCCAGATGTCGGCCAGCAGCAACGGGGACGCGTATACGTTGTCCACCGGGATATCGAAGAACCCCTGGATCTGGTCCGCGTGCAGGTCCACCGTCAGCACGCGGTCGGCACTGACCGCGCTGAACATCTTGGCCGCCACCTTGGCCGTGATCGGCACGCGCGAAGAACGCATGCGGCGATCCTGGCGGGCGTAGCCGAAGTACGGCACCACGGCGGTCACGCTGCTGGCCGAGGCGCGCTTCAGCGCGTCGATCAGCACCAGCAGCTCCACCAGGTTCTCGGCGCTCGGCGCGCAGGTCGGCTGCACGACGAACACTTCCTGCCGGCGCACGTTCTCCTGGATCTCGACCTGCACTTCGCCGTCGGAGAACCGGGACACCAGCGCCTTGCCGGGACGCACGCCCAGCTCGCGGCAGATGCTGTTCGCCAACGGCTTGTTGGCGTTGCCGGAGAAGACAAGCAGGTTGCGTTCGTCTTGCATGGTCGTCTCGGCAGATGCAGCTAGGACTACAGTGAATTGGCAGGGGCGGAAGGATTCGAACCTACGAATGCCGGGATCAAAACCCGGTGCCTTAACCACTTGGCGACGCCCCTAGGCGTATTTCTCCGTTCCGCAATACTGCTCAAGCGTGCGTAGCAGTGGCGAGCGCGCGGCACCCTCCACCACCCAGGCACGCAGCCCGGCAGGCAAGGTCGCCAGCGCCGCCTCGGCAGAGGCCTTGTCGGCGAACTCCACGAAGCAGCCGCCGCCAGAACCGGTCAAGCGTGGCGCACCGACGCGTGAGAGCACCTGGAAGACCGCCTCGATGGCGGGTTCCCGGCGACGCACGACCGGCTCGAACGCGTTGCCGAGCAGTGATCCCGAAACGAAGTCCGATATTTTCGCGGGTGCAGCATCACGCGTCAAATCCTGTGATGCGAAAAGTGCCGCCGTGGGCACGTGGACGCCGGGATCGACCAGCAGATACCACGCCGGCGGCAGCACCAGCGGCGTCAGAACCTCGCCCACCCCCTCCGCCCAGGCATTCCCGCCGCGGACGAAGACAGGGACGTCCGCCCCCAGCAGCAGCCCCAGGGACGCCAGCCGACCCGGGTCCAGACCACACTCCCAAAGCCGATCCAGAGCCACCAATACCGTGGCAGCGTCCGACGACCCTCCACCGAAACCGCCACCGGCAGGAATGCGTTTTTCGACGCCAATGTCCGCTCCTTTGGCGACATTGGCTTCTTTTTTTAATAATTTTGCCGCGCGAACAACGAGATCATCCGCCTCGGAGACGCCCGGAACGGACTCCCCCACCCGCCTGATATCGCCATCTTCGCGGGAGCGCACATAGATCGTGTCTCCCCACTCCAGCAGCCGGAACACGGTCTGCAGCAGGTGGTAGCCATCCGCACGGCGACCGGTGATTTGAAGGGTCAGGTTCAGCTTGGCCGGTGCCGGCCAGGCCGACCAGCCCTCGTCGACCGCAAACGCGGTCATTGCGGTGCCAACTGCCACTGATCGACGGCGACCTTCACCGTCGCGCCCTGCCGTCGCGCCTCCATGCGGCGCGGCATGAACGGCTGGGAGCCCTCGGCTGGAAACCAGTCCAGATAGTCCACTCGCCAACCCTCCTGGGTCAGGGTCCGCAGCCGGCCGTCGGCATCGTATTCCACGCCTTCCGTGGCGGCGGAGGGATCGGCGACACCGCGGGCCCAGTGCACCATCGAGGCCACCGGGATGTCCCAGCCGGTGGCCTCGCGCAGCAGGCGGTCGGCATCGGCCCCTTCGCGCAGCCCGCCCTCCAGCCCTTCCAGTCGGGCGGCCCGGGTCTGCAGGTCACCGCCCAGGCGCCAGCTCTGCCGGGTAACCGGGGCACTCAGCGCGACCAGATAACCGGTGCCCGTCTGCTGCCAGTCGATCCGGCCGCTGCCGCCCTTCCCGTTCGCATTGACCGCCACGCGGCCGGCGAACGACCAGTCCGGCTGCGAGGCGAGCCACGCCGCGCGGGTGGCCTGTGCCGCCTGCGCCGCCGCCACTGCCTCGGGGTCGCGCAGGGCCGGCGAATCCACGGCCGGACCGCGTGTGGCGCAGCCCACCATCGACAGGGCCACGAGCCCCGCCAGCAGGAATCCTGAAACCTTCATGCGCCTGTCTTCTCCAGCGCCCGCAGCAGCGAGCGGTTGTCGGGGTCGAGCTTGCGGGCTTCGTCGAAATAGCGGCGCGCCTCGTCCTTCTGCCCCATCACCCACAGCACTTCCGCCACATGGGCCGCGATCTCCGGGTCCTTCTGCAGCGTGAACGCGCGACGCAGTTCCACCAGCGCCTCCGCATTGCGCCCCAGCCGGTAGAGCACCCAGCCATAACTGTCGATGATGGCCGCGTCTTCCGGGGCGGCGGTGCGCGCCCGATCGATCAGTTCCAGCGCCTCCTGGTAGCGCGTGGTGCGGTCGGCCAGGGTGTAGCCCAGCGCGTTGAGCGCGGCCACATTGTCCGGCTCGATCACCAGGATGCGGCGGAAGTCGGCCTCGGCGTGGTCGATGCGATCGCGCCGCTCCCAGGCCAGCCCGCGCGAATACAGCAGCGCAAGGTCATCGGGATACGCCGCCAGACCGCGGGCGAAGACCTCCATCTGGCCTTCGTCCTGCTTGTCTTTCTGGCGCAATTCGGCCTCCATCAGATAGGCATCGCGGCGGGTACCGTCTTCGACGCTGGCATCGCCCTGCAGCTTGCGGGCCTCCGCGAAGGCTTCATCCTTGCGCTCGAGTTCGAACAGGGTATTGATGGCGCGCAGGCGCGCCTCGGCGCGCTGCTCGCCTGCGGGCACGCTGCGGTACCACTCCAGAGCTTCATCCTGACGCTTGAGGAACTCCGCCATCTGCCCCAGCAGCAACCGGCGATCCGGACTGTACTGGGTCGGTTGCCCCGCACCCGACGCCGCCTGCTTCAATTCCTCATACAGCTCGCCCAGAGACGCCGTATCGTCCGCCTTGGCCAGCAACTGCGCCCGCAAGCCATAGGTCAGCGTGTCCTGCGGGCCCTGGCCCAGCGCACGCGAGGCCGCCGCCGGGTCGCCCAACCTGTCGTATTCCTCGGCCAGCTTCAGCCGCAGCGCCGCGTCGCTTGAAGCCTTCGGAAGCAGACCGTCCAGCACCGCGCGGGCCTCCTGCTTGCGATCCGCCTGCAGCAACTGGCTGGCCTGCAGCAGGGCAACCAGCGGCTCGCCGGAGAAGCGCTTGACCACATCGCCGACCATCCGTTCGGCCAGCACGGGCTCGTCCATCTGCTGGGCCAGCCCGGTAAACGCCAGCCAAGCCTGCAACGTGTCGGGCATGGCGCCATCGTCGAGCAGATCGCGCAGCAGCCGCGCCGGCAGTTCAGGATCCTTCCCGCCACTGGCCAGTGCCGTGAGCGCGTAACGCCAACCCAGCTCGTCGGGATCCTTCATCAGCCCGGCCAGTTCGCGACGTGCAACCCGCCTCTGCCCCTGGCGCAGTGCCAGCGTGGCCTCCGCACCGCGCAGCGCGAGCGTGCGGGGCGAACGCGCGCGCCACAGCTTGATCGCTTCGGCTGCACGGGCATCGTCCTTGGCCAGCAGCGCAATGCGGGTGGCGCGTTCGGCAAGCCCGGCGTCGTCCTGCTCCCGCGCGGCGTCCAGGTACCAGCGCGCGGCGTCCGGCAACTGGCCCGCCTGCAGGGCGAATTCGCCCGCCATCACCGTGGTCAGCGCGTCGTCCTGCCGATGGCCGGGCGGGATCGACGATGCGGCCACCGCGGAGGGTATGGCGGCCGCCATCGCCAGCGCGGCAAACAAGGTGCGAATCATTTCGGGCATGAACGTCACGTCGGCCGTAAAATGGCGGCCCTGATATGAGCCAGCAGCTTACTGCAAGCGCCTGAACGATGACGTTGTGGGTCCTCGGATTGAACCACCAGACCGCGCCGGTCGACCTGCGCGAACGGGTGGCGTTCGACGCCGGCACGGTGCCGCACGCGTTGTCGTCGCTGCGTGCGCTGCCCGACGTGGTCGAAGCCGCCCTGCTGTCGACCTGCAACCGCACCGAGCTGTACGCGGTGGCGGAAGACGGCGACGTGCTGGCGAGCTGGCTGGCCACCCATGCCGAAGGACTCGAGGGTTACCTCTACCGCCACCGGGACGCGGATGCCGTCCGCCATCTGTTCCGGGTCGCGACGGGCCTGGATTCGATGGTGCTGGGCGAGCCGCAGATCCTCGGCCAGGTGAAGGATGCCTGGGCCACGGCGCGCGAACATGGCGCGCTGGGCAATCGCCTGGACCGCCTGTTCCAGCAGACCTTCGCCGTGGCAAAGCGCGCACGCACCGACACCCGCGTGGGGGCCAATCCGGTATCCGTCGCCTCCACGGCAGTACGCCTGGCACAGAACTCCTTCGCGCGCCTCAGCGAATCCACCGTGCTGCTGGTCGGTGCCGGTGAAACCATCGAACTGGCCGCCAAGCACCTCAGCGAAGGTCGTGTGCGCCGCCTGCTGGTCGCCAACCGCACCTTGGCGCACGCGCAGGAGCTGGCGACCCGCCACGGTGGCTATGCGCTGCCGTTGGCCGAACTGGAGCGGCACCTGGCCGAGGCAGATGTGGTGTTTTCCGCCACCGCCGCACGCGAACCCGTCGTATTGCATGCCCAGGTCGCGGCCGCGCTGGCCAAGCGCAAGCACAAGCCGATGCTGCTGTTCGACCTGGCCGTGCCACGCGACATCGAAGCATCGGTAGCCGAGCTGCGCGATGCCTATCTGTACACCGTCGACGACCTCGAGCGCGCGGTCGAGGACAACCGCCGCAGCCGGCGTGAAGCCGCCGACGCCGCCGAAGCGATCATCGACGTGCAGGTCGGCCGCTTCATGGAAAGCCTGCTGGCCGGTTCCCGGCAGGAACCGCTCAAGCGCCTGCGCGCGCTGGGCGAGTCCACCCGCGAGGACGTGCTGGCGAAGGCACGCCAGCAACTGGCCAACGGCCGCGACGCCGACCAGGTGCTCGAATTCCTCGCCCACACGCTGACCAACCGCCTGCTGCACCCGCCGACCGCGGCGTTGCGCGACGCGGCCATGAGCGGCGACGCCGAACTGGCGCGCGCCGCCGATCGCCTGTTCCCCGCGCAACCGCCCTACTCCCACCTGAAGAAAGACAAAGACGATGACGCCGACGCTGCGCCGCAAGCTTGAAGCGTTGGCTGAGCGCCGCGAAGAACTCGAACGCCTGCTGGCCGATCCGGACGTGATCGGCGACGGAGACCGCTTCCGCAATTTCTCGCGCGAATTCGCCCAACTGGAACCCGTGGCCAGTGCGATGGCAGAAGAAAAGCGTGCGCAGTCCGACCTGGCCGCCGCGCAGGCGATGCGCGACGATCCGGAACTGGCGGAACTGGCCGACGAGGAAATCACCGCCGCACAGACACGCCTGGCGCAACTGGACGAAGCCCTGATGCTGCTGCTCGTCCCGAAGGACAACCGCGACGAGGGCAACCTCTTTCTCGAGGTACGCGCCGGCACCGGTGGCGACGAGGCCGCGATCTTCGCCGGCGACCTGTTCCGCATGTACGCCCGCTACGCCGAGCGCCAGGGCTGGAAGGTGGAAATCGAGTCCGACAGCCCCGGCGAGCACGGCGGCTACAAGGAAGTGGTGGCGCGCGTGGTGGGTCGCGGTGCCTATTCCAGGCTCAAGTTCGAATCCGGGACCCATCGCGTGCAACGCGTGCCGGAAACCGAATCACAGGGCCGCATCCACACGTCCGCCGCAACGGTGGCGATCATCCCGGACGTGGACGAGGTGGACGAGATCGTCATCAATCCGGCCGACCTGAAGGTGGACACCTTCCGTTCGTCAGGCGCGGGCGGCCAGCACGTCAACAAGACCGAGTCGGCGATCCGCATCACCCATGTCCCCAGCGGCGTGGTGGTGGAATGCCAGACCGAGCGCAGCCAGCATGCCAACCGCGACAAGGCCATGAAGCGGCTGAAGGCGCAGTTGCTGGATGCGGAACGCAGCAAGCAGCAGGCGGCGCAGGCCGAATCGCGCAAGCTGCAGGTCGGCAGCGGCGACCGCAGCCAGCGCATCCGTACCTACAACTTCCCGCAGGGCCGCATCACCGACCACCGCGTCGAAGGCCTGACGCTCTATGACCTGCCCAACATCCTGCAAGGCAACCTGGACGAACTGGTCGACCGCCTCGGCCGCGAACACCTGGCCGACGAACTGGCACGACTGACGGAGGCAGCATGACGACGGTGGTCCGCCGGACGGGACTGACGCACCTGGATGTCGTCGCCCGCCTGTTCGACCAGTACCGCGGCTTCTACGGCCAGCCCTCGGACCCGGCATTGGCACGGGATTTCATCCGCGAGCGGATGGAGCGCGACGAGTCCGTCATCCTGTTGGCCTGGGTAGACGACGCGGCCGTCGGCTTCACCCAGTTGTATCCGGCCTTTTCTTCCGTCAGCGCGTCGCGGGTATGGATTCTCAACGACCTGCTCGTACTGCCGGAGGCGCGTCGCATGGGCGTCGCGCGCGCATTGCTGTCGTCCGCGGCCGAGTTCGCGCGCGCCGACGGGGCGTTGCGGCTGGAACTGGAAACCGACCACGACAACGCCAGCGCACAGGCGCTGTACCGGGCCATGGGCTGGGTGCCCTACGACGGCACGCTGCGTTTCCGCCTGCCGCTCTAGCCTGCGCAACGTGGAAGCCGGCTTCCCCGATGTGGAAGCGACACACATCGCGACATGGGTGCCCCTTCGCGACGGGCGTCACTCCCACATGCATCGCACGTGGCGCAAGGCTTGTCGCGCGCTGTCGATGATCGCTAGGCTGCCGCCCATGATCGTCGCCACGCGTCCCGCCAGCGCCACCTGCACCCTCGAGCCAGGCGGTCGCGGTGACCGTTGACGGTCCACGCGACGAGCGCGCGCGATTACGGCTGCATGTACGGCAGGCGCCGCAGGACTTCATCGCCTGGGTCATGCTTTCGGATGCGGAGCTCGACCACGGTGATGCCGAGGCGGGGCGGCGCGCCGCCGAGCACGCACTGGGCCTGCGCCCCCGCCATCCCGAAGCCCTCGCGCGACTCGGCCGCAGCCACTGGCTGTCGGGTCGGCACGCGCAGGCGGCACAGGCATTGAGCGCGGCCGCCGCGCAGGCGCCCCAGCACCCGGGCATCGCGTTGTGGCTCGGCCACGCCCTCGAGGATGCCGGTGAAGCCGAGTCCGCCGCACAGGCCTACGAGCATGCCTACCGGCTGTTGCCGGGCGAGCCCATGTTCGCCGCCCACCTGTTGAACTGGCGCCGCAAGCTCTGCGACTGGCGTGACCTCGACGCGCTGTCGGCGCAGGTGCGGGGCGCGGTGCGCGAGGGTCGCGGCGTGGTGGAGCCGTTCGCCTTCCTCAGCGAAGACGCCAGCGCGCAGGAACAACTGGCCTGCGCTCGGCAGCGCGCGCAGGCGCTGGCGTCGGTCGTCCGTCCGCTTCCGCCCGCACCGCACGCGCCGGCAGACGCGCCGCTGCGTCTGGGCTTCCTCTCCAACGGTTTCGGCGCGCATCCCACCGGCCTGCTGACGGTGGCGTTCTTCGAAGCCCTGCAGGCGCATGCAGCGGTATCCACGTACCTGTTCGCCCTCACGCCCGACGATGGCAGCCCCATCCGCCAACGGCTGGCGACGGCCACGCACTTGCACGATGTCGCGGGCCTCCCGCACGCACGTGTCGCGCAGGCCATCCGCGACCAGCGCATCGACGTGCTCTACGACCTGCGCGGCTGGGGTGGCGGCGGCACGCCGGAAGTGCTGGCCATGCGGCCCGCATCCGTGCAGGTCAATTGGCTGGCCTATCCCGGCACCTCCGGTGCGCCGTGGATCGACTACGTGCTGGCGGATCGCTTCGCCTTGCCCGGAACGTTGGTGCCGGCGTACAGCGAAGCCGTCGCCTACCTACCCGGCGCCTTCCAACCGTCCGACACGCGTCGCAAGATCGACACGCCGCCCCCGCGCGAGGCCTGTGGCCTCCCCGGTACCGGCGTGGTCTACGCCTGCTTCAACAACAGCTACAAGGTGAACCCACGCAGCCTGGCCAGGATGCTCGACATACTGGCGAACGTCGACGGCAGCGTGCTGTGGCTGCTGTCCGGCCCCGGCCGGGCCGACGACCGCCTGCGCGCGGCGGCGCAGGCGCGCGGCGTGGATCCGGCGCGCCTGGTGTTCATGCGCAAGCTGCCGCATGCGGAGTACCTGGCGCGCTACCGGCATGCGGACCTGTTCCTCGACACACATCCCTACAACGCGCATACCACCGCGTCCGACGCGCTGTGGTCAGGCTGCCCGGTGCTGACCTGCCCGGGCGCGACGTTCGCCTCCCGCGTCGCAGGCAGCCTCAATCATCATCTCGGCCTGGACGAGATGAACATGACCGACGACGAGGCCTTCGTCGCGACCGGGATCCGGTTGGGACGCGATGCCGCGGCCCGCGCGGCCCTGCGCGAGCGCCTGCGGGCCGCGATCGCGCACGCACCGCTGTTCGACATGCCGCGGTTCGCGGAAGGCTTCGCCGACGTCGCCCGGCGCATGGCTGACCGGCACCGCAAGGGGCTGCCTCCCGCACCGCTCGGCTGACCCGCGATTGCGCTACCCTTCGGGCATGAGCCATGCCGACGCCTTGATCCCGTTGCACCTGTGCGTGTTGACCGTCTCCGACAGCCGCACACTCGCCGAGGATCGCTCCGGCGACTACCTCGCCGATGCGCTCGCGCAGGAAGGACACCACCTGCATGACCGCGCGCTGCTGCCCGACGACCGTTACCGCCTGCGTGCGCAGGTCTCGCAGTGGATCGCCGATCCCGCGGTAGATGGCATCCTGGTGACCGGCGGCACCGGCTTCACGGGTCGCGACTCCACGCCCGAGGCGCTGCTGCCGCTGCTGGACAAGGAAATGCCGGGCTTCGGCGAACTGTTCCGGCACGTCAGCATCGAGGAGATCGGCACCTCGTCGCTGCAATCGCGCGCGTTCGCCGGGCTGGCGAACCAGACCTTCCTGTTCTGCCTGCCGGGCTCCACCTCGGCCTGCCGCACGGCGTGGGAGAAGATCATCCGCGCCCAACTCGACGCACGTACACGGCCCTGCAACCTGGCCACGCTGCGTCCCCGCCTGAAGGAATGAGCAAGGAGAGCCCGCCATGTCGCTCGATGCCACCCTGCGCCTGCTGACCAAGGCCAGCGGCCTGACCGGCGGCGACCAGCTCGCCGCCCTGGCGCGTGCCTTCGGCGTCCCCGCAGGCGCGCTGCTGTCGGAACTGGCGACGACGCTGGATCCCGCGCGCACACGGGGCGAGCACGACCTGCTGGCCGCCTACCGCGCCCTCAACACGCGCCAGCAAGGCGCCCTGTTGGAAGTCGCGCGCGGCATGGCAGGCCATGCCCGCCGCAAACGCTGAATCCCCCCGCCACCGCACAGGACCCGCGATGAAGACCCTCAAACGCAAGGATTACGAAGCCCGGCTCACGCCATTGCAGCTCGAACTGGCGGCGATGGCACGCTGGGCGTCGCACTGCGGCGCCCGCATCGTGGTGGTGATGGAAGGCCGCGATACCGCCGGCAAGGGCGGCGCCATCGGTGCGATCACCGAGCACCTCAACCCGCGCCAATGCCGCGTGGTGGCACTGCCGAAACCGAGCGAACGCGAAGCCACGCAGTGGTACTTCCAGCGCTACATCACGCACCTGCCGGCCGCCGGCGAGATCGTGCTGTTCGATCGCAGCTGGTACAACCGCGCCGGCGTGGAGAAGGTGATGGGCTACTGCACGGACGAACAACATGCGCGATTCCTCGCGCAGGCGCCGGTGTTCGAGAAGGGCATCACCGACGACGGCATCCTGCTGTTCAAGTACTGGCTGTGCGTGGACCAGGCGCAGCAGGAAGAGCGCTTCGCCGAACGCGCCGACGAGCCGCTGAAGAGCTGGAAACTGTCGCCGATCGACCTGAAGGCGCGCGAGAAGTACACCGACTACACCGCCGCGCGCGAAACGATGCTCAAGGCGACGCACACGAAGCATGCGCCGTGGACACTGGTCGACTTCAACGACCAGCGCACCGGGCGGCTCACGCTGATCCGCGACCTGCTGGATCGCCTGCCCGACACGCAGGTGCCACTGGAGCCGCTGGGTCTGCCGCCGCTGAAAGGCAAGCTGCACAAGGAACGCTACACCGTGCTGAAACCGATCAAGCCGCAGCGCGGCGGCTGATGCATGCGGGCACTCCTGATGGCCGCCCTGTGGCTGGCGTCGTCGCATGCGATGGCGCAGCAGGCTGCCACGACGGACGACATCTCCGCGACCACGCTGGAAACCCTGACCGTCAGGCCGGATCCGGAAGAAGTGGTGGATCTCTACCGCTTCGAGAATCCCGTCGACGTCGCACCCACGGTGTTCAGCCGCCGCTGGAAGGAACCGGCCAGCCTCGAGCAGCTCGGCAAGAACGGCGGCATCGTGCCCGTGCTGGTCGGGTTGGCCGCACAGCAGGTCCAGAAGGGCGCGCGCAAAATCCCCGGCTGGAAGGAACCGGAGCAACCGGCGACCGCGCGGCCACCGCCACTGGACGAACAGCAGGCCGCGCGTGCCCTGCGCCTGCACAACGCGGGCGACCAGCCCTAGGCAATCGCTGATTCAGTGACCCCGCTCGCAGCGAGCCTGTCCTAGACACCGTCCGTGGTGGGCTTGTCGTGGACCCTGCTCATGGTGAGCCCGTCACAGATCCCGTTCGTGGTGAGCCTGTCGAACCACGAACGGCATCCGAAGGGCACGCCTGCCTGATGGCTTCGTTCCGCCCGTCCCGGTTCGGTTAGGTCCGGTCAGCCCGTGACGAAGCCGTCGTTCACCCATCCCGTCCACGCATCGCGTACGACCGAGTCAACGCGCGCGGCGGATGGCCCCTGGTGAAGCCACGCCTCCAGCGCATCAAGTGCCGTCGCATCGCCCTGGGCGATCACTTCCACGCGGCCATCGGGAAGGTTGGTGGCGCGGCCGGCCAGTCCCAGATCGAGCGCGCGCTCCCGGGTCGATGCACGGAAAAACACCCCCTGCACCTTGCCGCTGACCAGAAAGCGGGCGGTCGCCATCACGCCTTCGCTGCGGGACCGCCGGCCGCGGCGATGGCAGCCTCGATTTCCTTGCCGGTGACCGGACCCAGGAACTGCTTGGCGACCTTGCCGTCCGGCGCAATCAGGTAGGTCAGCGGCAGGCCGCGGGGCGTGGCGAAATCCGCCGGCGGGTTGTACACGTCGAGGATGGCGATGGGATACACCACCGGCCGTTCCGCGAGGAACGCCTTGAGATCCTCGGGCTCGATTTCCTCGTACGCCAGGCCGATCACCTCGACATGGTCGTTATCCTTGTCCAGCGCCGACAGGTCGGGCATTTCCTTCAGGCAGGGCGCGCACCACGTCGCCCAGAAGTTCACCACCACCCACTTGCCGCGGTGCGAGGCCAGGGCGTAGTCGGCGCCATCAAGCGTCTTCACCTGCAACACCGGGATGTCGACGGTGCGGTCTGCAGGCTTTTCCGCGGCCGGATCGACATCCTGCACGTGCGCCTCGATTGCCGGTTCCGCCGCTTGGGGGGGCGCCGAGCCGGCATTGCACGCCGCCAATGACAGCACGATGGTCAGCGACAGAGAGGAAACAGACTTCATGCAGGCTCCTGGTGGGATTCGGTGAACAGGTCGCTGACGCGCTTCTTGAGCAGTTCACGCAGCGGCACGCGCAGGTCATCCAGCGCCATGCGGGCGGCACGGCCGAGCGCATCGTCATGGAACGGCAGGTGCGCCTCGGCCACCGGCACGCGCAACTGGCAGGCTTCGTACAGATCGCACAGGGTCAGGTCGTCCAGGTCGCGTGCCAGCAACCACTCGCCTTCCTCGTCGCGGCGCAGCAGGTTGATCTCGGACAGCTGCCCCAGCATCTGCTGGATCAGCGAATCGGTCAGCATCGGCTCCATCGCCAGGATCTGGTCGCTGTGCAGTCCCCGCCCCTTCCCGCGGGCCTGGGCGAAGCGCCCCAGCATGCGCAGCAGCCCGTAGAGTTCGTAGCCCAGCGGCAACCGCAACGCGGCGGGCTGGTAGCGGAAGGCGGCCATGCCCGATGCCAGCGAAGCACCCAGCAGCACGGCGATCCAGCACAGGTAGATCCACAGCAGCAGGATCGGCGCTGCCGCGACCGCGCCGTAGATCTTCTGGTAGGTATTGAAGCTGCCCAGGTAGGCGCCCAACCCCCACTTCGCCAGTTCCAGCAACACGGTCGCCAACAAGGCCCCCGCCATCGCATAGCGCCACTTGATGGTCCGGTGCGGCACCACGCGGTAGATCACCACGATCGCCGCCAGTTCGATCAATACCGGCGCCACGCTGAGCGACAGCGTCTGCAACCAACGCCCGCCACTGGTCGCGAACACCGGCAATGCATAGAACCGCGCGGACAACGCCAGCGATGCGGCGGCCATCAGTGCACCCAGCGTCAGCACGGTCCAGTACACCAGGAAGCGCGACAGCTTCGGCCGCGCGCTGCGCACGCGCCAGATGCGGTTGAACGTGGCCTCGATGCTGTTGAGCGTGATCAGCAGCGATGCCACCAGGGCGATCACGCCCACCGCGGTCAGCTTGCCGGTGTTGGCGAGAAAGCCGTCCAGCTTCTCCTTCAGGCTGACCGCCGCGCCCGGCAGGAAGTTGGCGAAGATGTAGTCGCGCAGCTGCGCGCTCCACTCCTGGAACACCGGGAACGCGGACAGCACGCCGAACACCACCATGGCCAGCGGCACCAGCGCGAACAAGGTGGTGTAGGCCAGCGAACCGGCGGCCTGGAACAGGCGGTCATCGAGGAAGCGCTTGGCCAGGAAACGGAAGAACGTGCCCATGCGTGCGCGGTCGCGCATGCGCTCTGTCCAGCGGTTCAACGAGTCCAGTGGCTCCATGGGCGGAAGGGTAACCGATGCGTCATGGACGCGACATCGCCGATACTAGGCACTTTCCCGGTGACGAAGACGGTCCGATGCCCGAGATCCTGGTGCTCTACTACAGCCGCGGCGGGTCCGTGGCGCGGCTGGCGCGGCAGATCGCGCGCGGCGTGGGCGAAGTGGACGGCATGTCCGCGCGCCTGCGCACCGTGCCGCCCGTGGCCGCCGTGACGCAGCAGGCCGCACCGCCGGTACCCGAGGAAGGCGCGCCCTACGTGGACCGGCAGGACCTGGCCGAATGCGCGGGCCTGGTGCTGGGCAGCCCCACCCGCTTCGGCAACATGGCCGCACCGGTGAAGCACTTCATCGACGGTCTGGGCGCGGAGTGGGCCAGCGGCACGCTGGTGGGCAAGCCCGCGGGCGTGTTCACCTCCACCGCCACCCAGCACGGTGGACAGGAGTCGACCCTGCTGTCGATGCAGGTGCCCCTGTTGCATCACGGGTGCGTGATCGTGGGCATTCCGTTCACCGAACCGCAGCTCAGCAGCACGCGCACGGGGGGCACGCCCTATGGCGCAAGCCACGTAGCCGGTGGCGATGACGATCCGCATCCCAGCGAAGAGGAGGCGGCGCTCGCACGTGCATTGGGGCGCCGCGTGGCCGACATCGCCCGCCGCCTGGAGACGCGCTGATGGACCGTTCGCGCCTGCTGCTGGCCGCGTTGCTGCAATTGCTGGCCGTCCTCTACGCGGTGTGGTTCTACGGCGACCGCCAGTACACGCTGGCACTGCTGGTGTTCGCCCTGCCGCCGATCCTGCTGATGATCGGCGTGATGGCGCGTCGGCGCACGGCCGCGTTCTGGGCGGGCGTCTTCGCGCTGTTCTGGTTCTCGCACGCCGTGATGGTGGCGTGGGCCGATCCGGTGAAGGCGAAGTTCGCCTGGGTCGGCATCGTGCTGTCCATCGGCATCGTGCTGGCCACGAGCTGGCCCGCCTTCGCCAAGCGGTTCGGCAGGAAGGCGTGATGCGTTTCGTTGCTACGCTGCTGCTGTGCCTGCTGGCGCACAGTGCATGGGCGCAGGACGCCCTCTGCGAGGCGGGCGATCCGGCACGCGTGGAGAACCGCGACGGCAGTACGTTGTCGCTGCGCGCCGAGTGTTCCACTTCCGCCACGCGCCGCTACGTCGCCGAGCTGACGTGTGCCGACGGCCTCGTGTGCGACCGCCTGCAGGTCGAGCAGGACGTCACCGAGACGCCCATGGGCCACGCCGGCCTGGTGGACCTGGACGGGGACGGGATGCACGAGGTGGAAGTCCGGGGCATGTGCGGCGCCGGGCCGAACTGCGAGGGCGACGTGTACCGGATCGATCCGGCCACACGGACGCTGCGCCACTTTTTCAGCGGCGGCTATTACGAATTGCAGGTCATCGATGGCTGGCTGGTGGAATCCGGGCGCAGCAGTTGCTGCAGCTGGGAATTCCACCTGTGGCGCCTGGAGACACCACGCGCCGGACCGCTCGACTACGACAGCATGGACCTGATGGTGCAGGTGGATGCCGGTGGCGACGACGACGGCAACGTCACCAGCGTGCAATGCACGTTCACCCGGCAAAGCGGCGATAATCGCGTGGTCGTCGCGCCGCCGTCGCCCGCGCTGGAAGCGATCTGCCGGCATTACGGCGAGCCGTACGACCTGACATCCCCGGATACAACGCCAGGCGCGCCGTGAGCGCCGGCAGGAGCATAGAGATGGACGAGCTGCTGATCGTCACCACCGGTGGCACGATCGACAAGATCTACTTCGACGACAAGTCCGACTACCAGATCGGCGATCCGCAGATCGGCATGATCCTGCGCGAGCTGGGGGTGACGTTCCGTTTCACGGTCATCCCGATCCTGCGCAAGGATTCGCTGCACATCACCGACGAGGACCGCGAGCTGATCCGCGCCACCATCGCGGCGCAGCCGACCCGGCACGTGCTGGTCACGCACGGTACCGACAGCATGGTGCAGACGGGCCATGTGCTGGCCTCCATCCCGGACAAGACCATCGTGATGACCGGCGCCCTCAGCCCGGCCCGCTTCCGCGGCTCGGACGCGGAGTTCAACATCGGCTGCGCGATCGGTGCGGTGCAGTCGCTGTCGGCGGGGGTGTATATCGCGATGAACGGGCGGATCTGGGATCCGGCGAAGGTCAGGAAGAATGTGGCGGCGAATCGGTTCGAGGCGGTTTGATACCGACAGGCTCGTGGATGCTTCGGTAACAACAAGGCCCGCTGATGCGGGCCTTGTGCTTTCATGGGAGAGGGAACTGTTCTCCGACCGTTACGACCCACTCGGAAAACCCACTCTGACCCCTGTTTCGAAGGGTCAGGCCTACGGCGGAGAGATGACAAAGGCGCAGAGGCTGGCCGACAGCGGGACGGCCTTTGCGCCCATGGCCTCATAGAGCGCGATCGCCCTGTGGTTACTGGAACGCACATTGTTGATCACAAGCTCACGGCACCCCTTGTCACGCGCCTTCTGTCGCAGCTGCTCGATCACCGTACTTCCATAGCCACGTGAGCGCTGCCGTGAATCAATCTCGATCTTCTCCAGCACAAAGCTCTCTCCGGGCTCGAACCAGCCATGAGCACGACCTACCCGGCGACCATCGAGCCACGGCTCAATGACATAGTGCCGCCGCTGCTCGCTCTCTTCGAAGCGCCAGTCTGTTTTCATTTGGAGATCGTTTGCTTTCAATGGTTCTCTACTTGTCTGCTATGGCCGGACACCTGAGTCAAGCCGGGCCGCCTCGCGGCCAGGGCAAGGGGGAAACAGGGGTCCGGAAACGGGCGCCAGAATACCTTCTCCAAGCGGATCTGCGCGACCAAGGCCATAGGTTGGGGTGAGCGCAGTGTTCTGCCGCGAATGTCACCACACGCGTGACGGGCGTCGCCCCCCTAACCCTCACGCTTCGCCTTGTGATACGCCACCAGCGCATTCGCATGCCCGTGGCCCATCTTGTGCTCCGTCTTCAGCAGGGCCACCTGCTCCATGTGCTTGCGGTCGCTGACGGCGTCCAGGACCTTGAACCAGTGTTCCACCGGCTTGCCGTACTGCTTCTTTATCGAGGGGAAGTAGGAAGCCGGGCCTTTCACCTTCTCGTTCGTCGTCATGCATCGCTCCTCGCAATGGAATGGAGCAGTGGCCGCCACGCTGGCTGCCCTGAGCTGCCCCTGCTTATACGACGAAGGAGCAGGCAGCGGATCGACACCGCCGGCTCCGCTCGGGCTGCCGGCAAGGAGGATCTCCCTTGTCGCGAACCTTCAAGGTGAGCTGACAGGGAAATTTTCCTTGGCATCGAGATGCTTTCAGGTGAGTCGACGAGGAAATTCTCCTGCCGTCGACGCATTCCGGTTCGGGCACGAGGCTCTTCGCCTTGGCGTTGAACCATCGAGGTGCGGAAGCGAGGTTCAAAGACTCGGCGGCGATGAAAATTTTTTGTGGCGACTCGAGGCGTGACAGGAAAACGTACTCTGCCCCCACTTTCCTGAGTCCTGTTTCCGCGGCATCCGGGATCCGGTCGAGGTTTTCAAGCACGCTGCGGCGAACTGTTTCCAAGCTGCCTGGCGCAGCGCGTTCATCCACCGCGCTCACTGCATGCGCGCGTGCGCCTGCGCATGATATGGCGCTGCGTGCGCGCATCCATGTAAATGAATGTAGCTGATTCTCCTTGATGCGCTGACGAGCGGTATGCGACCGCTGGCCCTTGCCCGCGGACCTGCGCGTTGTTCCCGTTGAAGCAGGGCGGTACACGATCGCCAGCACGTGATCCGGACGCGACACGTAGGCGCATGACCGGACAAGCGCTCCGGCGCGCCACGCAATACACGCATCGCGCGCGCTCCTCCCTGCTGCAGCTGCGGCGCAGTCCTCCCCCGGACGCACGCGCCGCCACGCTCGCCCATCCACGGCGAAGGCAGTTCACCCGATAGGAGATCTGGACATGGCAACCAAGAAGACCCCGGCATCGCGCAGCGCAGGCCGCGGATCCAATGATGGCGGCAACGGCAGGACGGGCGAGTTCAGGGGCGCAGGACCCGTACGCACCGCACTGATCCGTGGCGACACCTTCGGCGTCAGGCCGGTGCAGTACGTGGAGGTGGACGGCATGGCGATGTTCGAGGGCGACATCGTCCTGGGCACCGTGGAAGAAGTCGAACGCATGTCGGACATGCTGCGCGAGGAAAGCGCGGCGGGCGTCGTGCACGCGGTGATGATTTCCGGCGCGCAGTTCCAGTGGCCGAACTGCCGGGTGCCCTTCACCATCGACCCGGCGCTGCCCAACCAGCAGCGGGTCACCGACGCCATCGCGCACTGGGAAGCCAACACCCGCTTCCGCTTCGTCGCCAGGACCACCGAAGCCGACTTCGTGACCTTCCGCACGGGCTCGGGATGTTCCGCGCAGGTCGGACGGCGCGGCGGCCAGCAGTTCGTCAACCTCGCGGCGGGTTGCACGCTGGGCAACACCATCCACGAGATCGGCCACGTGGTGGGGCTGTGGCACGAACAGAGTCGCGAGGATCGCGACATGTTCGTCCGCATCAACTGGGACAGGATCCAGCCGGGTTTCGAGCACAACTTCAACCAGCACATCACCGATGGCGATGACATCGGGCCGTACGACTACGGCTCGATCATGCATTACCCATTGAATGCGTTCTCCACCGACGGCAGCAACACCATCACGCCCATCGGCACGGTGCCGCCGGGCACGACGATCGGCCAGCGCAACGGACTGTCGGCAGGCGACATCGCGGCCGTCAACTCGCGCTGCCCGGCCGTCACCATCAAGGAGCAGATCAAGGACAACATCGCCGATACCCGCAAGGAGCAGATCTTCGATACGCGCAAGGAGCAGATCAAGGATGTGCGGCTCGATACGCGCAAGGAACTGATCACGGACACGCTGAAGGAGCAGATCCGCGACACGATCAAGGAAGGCATCTTCGATCCCGGCCCCACCCTGGCCGAAAACGTACTCACGCCCGGCCTGCCGCAGATCTCGGTCAATCCGCAGCTCAATCCTTCGCTCGGGGGCGCGGCGCCGTTCGCCGTGGTCACGCCGCATCAGGACGGTACCGCCACTGGCGCGGCGGGCACGGCCGCAGAGCTGGACGGTCATCTCCAGCAACTGGCCGACGAACTGGGCCGGCTGGATGCCGCGCGCGGCTCCCTGCAGGCGCAGTACGACCAGACACGCGCACTCCTGGAGCAGTTGCTGCGCCAGGAAGACGGCGCGGCAAGCTGAAGGAGACCTCCATGATCGTGGTGATCTCCCACCCGGACGACGCGCATGCCATGCGCGTGGTCCGTTGCCTGGAAGAGCGCGGAGAACCCGTGCTGTTGCTGGACCTGGCCCAGCTCCCCCGTCGCGCGACGCTGACGGTGGACTATCGGCACGGGCCGCGCCCGCGTATCCGCTATCGCACCGACGATGGCCAGGTGCACCGGCTGGACCAGGCCAGCGCCGTGTGGTGGCGCCGGCCACAGGCGCCGGACCTGTCGGACGTGAGCGATCCGCAGACCCACCTGTTCACGGCCAATGAGTGGAACGAGGGGCTCAACGGCCTCTGGCAGCTGATGCTGGACGCGCGCTGGATGAACGACCCCAATCGCGACGATGCCGCCTCGCGCAAGGCACGCCAGTTGCGCGTGGCGGCCGAAGTGGGCTTGCGCACGCCCCGCACGCTGATCACCTCCGATCCCGACGAGGCGCGCAGCTTCATCAGCGAACTCGCGCCGCTGGACGTCATCTACAAGACGTTCTCGTGCACCCATGCGATCTGGCGCGAAACCCGCCTGCTGCAGCCTGCGGACCATGCGCAGCTGGATACGGTCCGCGTGGCCCCGGTGATCTTCCAGGAGTACGTCCGTGCTCAGGCCGACCTGCGCGTCACGGCGGTGGATGGCGCCCTCTTCGCTGCGTCCATCGCATGGACACCGCGCGCCGGCTCCATCGATTTCCGCCGCAATGTGGGGGAGGCGACGATCACGGCCGAGGTCTTGCCCGCCGACGTGCAGGCGCGCCTGCTGGCACTGATGGAACGGCTGGGGCTGACGTACGGTGCGATCGACCTGCGGCGTACGCCGGAAGGCGAGTACTACTTCTTCGAAGTGAACACCGCGGGCGAATTTCTCTTCATCGAGGATCGTACGGGCCTTCCCATCGCCTCGGCCATCGCCGACTGGCTCGCCGGACGTCCGGCTATCCGATCCGACGCAGTTCCACGCGCATCCGCCCGGACGTTCGCGATGTCAGCGGATACGATTGCGTCGTGATGTAGTCGCCGGCCGACACCCTGCCATCGCCGTCCGCATCGAGATGGACCCAGACGATGGCGTCGGCCGGCAACGTGTCCAGTCGCAGCTCCACGGGGAACAGCGAGGCGTGCAGCGGCACCTGGGTTTCCAGGCGATGCAGTACGCGCGCGGGCGCATCGGCCCAGGACGCATCGCGCACCTCGATGCGCAACGCCCCGCCCTGCGGCAGCTCGGCCCCGTCCATGCTTGCGATGTCCAGCCAGATGCTCATGGGGCCGAGTATAAGGAAATGCCAGCAGTCCGCGCCGGCACCGCTTGCCATCCGTCGGGCGGCGACGGCACGTCCAATCCGACGATGGTGGACGGTGCATCGCCGGATTCCCTGCCTAGGGCTGCGACCTGAGCTTCGCCGCCCGGTACTGCCCCTTGTCGCCGGCACGCGGCCCGTCCGGATTGGCGTTGGTGCAGACCACACCCCCGCAGATCACCACATCCGAGGCATAGAAGGCCTGCAAGACCGGCACGGCGTCTTCATAGCGCTGGAGTTCCTCTTTCGTGGCGGACAGTTCGCGGCGGTAGTAGCCCAACACCGCCCAGGCCACCAACACCACCAGCAAGAGGGTGGTGCCGATGGCGGCAAGCCACAGCCACACCGTTCTGCCAACGCTGCGCAGCTGCGCAGACGTGGCGGATACGGCATGGCCGTACTCGGCGGCAACGGGAGAAACCGCTTCACGGGCATCCCGCGCAATCCGCGTGCCCGCGCCCTCGACGACAGCGGCGACATCGCGATGGAACTGGCCTGCTTCCTGCCGCAGCAACTGCACGTGTTCATTGATCGTCGCGCTCATGCGCGCCTCACGCTGGACCATTTCGGCACGCAGCAGCATCAGCGCCTTGATGGCATCCGATGGTGTGGCGGCAACCGGCACCGTATTGACGTCGTCCATGACACCTCCTTCTTCTCGACTTCCGTGTGGATGGGCTCTTCAGATGCTCAGCTAGCGCGCCATCTGCCGGTCCTGGGCCTGGGCCTGCTCGGCGGCCTGGTACTGGGAAAGCCATTGGACTCCCTGTGCTTCCATGTGCCGGCCTTCTGCGGAGCGTGCGAACGCGATTGCCGCTCGATCAGCGGCCGCACTATCGCCGGACAGGATGGCCGCGAGATAGTTGTCCACCATCAATTCGTTGAATGGCCCGGGCAGGTCGCGATGCGTGCCCTGACGCTGATCTACTTCCCGGTCTCGCGGTTGCTGCGGTTGTCGGGCGTCCTGTAGCTCTCTGCGACGCACCACTTCGGTCGCTTCCTGCAGCCCTTGTTCCACCGCCCGGGAATTGATCGCGTCGCGGGTACGTTCATCGGCCAATCCGTTCGCGGGAGCAATGCCCGCGCCGTCCTGGAATCGGCGAACGACCTCCAAGGTGGCGTTGTCGTAGCTGCGACTGATGGCCAACGGCCGCCCATTGCTTCCGCGAAAGCCGAGCCCCTGCAACTGCTCCTGCAACTCGGCGACCGCATCGCCTCGCTCACCGGGGCCGAGAACTCCATCGTTCAACGGCCCGTGTAAATCCATGATGGTCTTGAGCCGGAAGTCTGGATTGGCCCGCAAGACATCGCCTCGGATCCGGTCGAACAATGCCTGATCCACCGTTCCGGTCGGCGGGTCGATTCCCGCCGTGCGCTGGTAGGTGCTCACGGCCTGTTCGGTCGAACGCCCGAAGTCGCCGTCTGGAGACAATCTCTGGCCCGCTGCATTCGTAATGTTCAAAGCGGCAAGGTACTGCTGCAGTTCGAACGCGCGCGCGTTGGCGTCACCACGCTGGAGCGGCGTATCGGCCTGGCGCGCTTCCGGCACCGGCATCAAATCGACGCCATGACGTTGGACTGAGGTGACCAGATCGTCTATACCCGGCTCCCAGTTCCGTGCGAGTGCGGCGACATCAGCGGCCCGGTCGGTGCCGTTCACGATCCTTCGGGCGTTTAGATAGTCGACATTGTCGGCAGTGATGTAGTCGTCCAGTCCGCGCCCTGTGAACAGGCCGTCACGCATGCCGACAACGAGGACCCGGGAAGCAATTTCCGGTTCCGCTGCGAGGACGGGTTCACGCGCCAGCCCGTCGCCTCGCCCAAGCGATCCACCGACGTGCTGGTAGTTCCGCCAATGGGTGAGGTGTGCGTAACCGCGGCCGAAATATTCCTCGCCGCCCCTGTAGCCGTCTTGCTCATTGCCCTCATAGCCCTTTCGCGCCGCCTGCTTGCGACCGTGCGCCTCTTCGGGGCTGGTGAAGTTCTGGCTTTCGTGCTCTGCGGTCGCCAATACGTAGGCGATCTGACGTTCATCCGTGACTCCCTCTTCCATACACGTCCGCACGATCAGACGCACTGCCTGGTCGCGGGTGATCGGGGAAACTGCACTGCGTCCGTATCCATCACTCATCGCCTTGGTTCTCCTTCCAGCTTCATCCATGAATCATCGAAGATCTCTTCACCCTCCAGGGCATGCTCTCCGCAGGTGGTGTAGTCCCTGCTCGCCAGCAACTCCGCAGTGCTGCCACGAATGCCGATCACCTTTTCGCCGCGATCGCATGGCCCGCTGCGATACCAGGCAAACAGGCGGCCATCGACGATGCGCGACAGGGAATGCCACTCCATCAGCTTCGCCAATTCCTTGTTCTCCACGAGGCGACGGGGCCTCGCGTCATACAGAAAGTAGGTGTAGGACGGATCGCCATAGGTGCCGTCGGAACCACTCCAGACGACCAGATCTTCGTATCCGTCGTCATTGATGTCGGACAGCATGACGCCGTGCCAACCCTCGGCGAACCCTTTGTCCAGGGATCCGCGATAGCCGGTCTCGTCAGGACTGTCGGGTGGGAGTGCCCTTGGAAGCCAGACTTCCGGCAGAAGCAGCGTCTGACGACGTAACGTGGGAGTCGAAACAGTCAGACGGACGTTGCTGCATATCAGCTTGCTGATCATCCGGCTGGAACAGCCATCCGACTCCAGGGTGATCAGCGCATCACCAAGGCGCATCTCCATGAACCCGTTGTCGTCGGGCATGTCCTCAGCGTGAATTTTCTCCACGGCAGATCGCTGGATGCTGTCGGATCGCGGCTTCAACCCGCTCTGACAACCCGGAAGTACGGTGAGGAGGAGTACGCTCAGTAAGATCTCTCCCCAGTACTTGTGGTGCTGCAGCTGGTCGTCGCGCTCTTTCGGAAATGGCTCGACTAGTTGGCACGCTGACGCGTGCATGTCGATATCCGTAACATCGCTCAGCTGGGGTTTGGTCATCGCGTCATCCTTCTTGGCTGGCGACTGCTGTCCTTGTCGACGAACGGGTCTTGGTGCTCGACTCGAGCTCGGTCGTTCTCACGACATCTCACATCCGGCCGCAGCAGATCGCAGTTGGGCAGGGGCCATAGCGCTCGGGGAGCCCGCTGCCGGAGCTCGAAGCTCTTCCCATTCCAGACCACAAAACCAAGATGCAATCCATTCCCCAGTCGCTTGGTCTCTGGCACCCAGTCAGGCATCGGGACCGGATCATCGTCATAGGCGTCCGCCCGACTGGTAGGCGATGCATCCTTGAGAGGAATCGTCCACCGCATGACCGGCGCATGATCCAGTTTCGTGGTCTCCAGATAGGGCATGAAGGGCGCGGTCAGTGCCTGCTCGGCCTGCGTCATCGCAGGCTTTGGGAGGTACTCCCTGGTAACGTCGCGCAAACTCCCCTTGGGCGACCACTTGTAGAGTCGCGGCTCGGCATGCGCCGACTTGCAGGCTTCCGTCTCCACCAGATACTCGCCTTCCCGTGCTATCAAGGGATCGTTATCGATGCACTTGAAAGGGCCGATCACCAGATAGATGGTGTCGGACGACTGCGTCCCCTCGAACGAGCGCACCTGGATGCCTTCCAGAATATCGATACTTGCCATGAAGTCTGGCCGTTTCCCGCGCCCTGGCAGCGCCAGGTAGGGCTGGGGTCGACGCGCCTGATCGGCTCGGACGTCAGTCGGTAGGAAGATGTGCTCTGTTGGGATGGCGACGAGCACTTCAGCGAGATGCCGGGGCAGCAAACCGAAGCATGCTCTGTTGAGCCCGCCATATCGTGTTCTTCCGCTATCGTCGCTGGGGTCTTCCGGGCACCACTCCGCACCCATGCCTTTCTCCACCGCATATGGAATCCAGGGATCGGGAGTAGCGGGAGGCGCACTCGGGAGCATCGAGCCAAGCGACATGGCTCTTGGGGAGAGCGTACCCGGCTGATGGGATGCGTTGCGGTAACCAGACCCGCAAGCACTCACGGCCACCGCCATTGTGAGACTGACGAAAAGCGTCCTATGCATCTACAACCTCCTGTTGATTAACGCTGGCGCGCCGTCGCCGGTCCTTCAAGTCCGTGAGAGCGAGTCCGCGCTGACTGCCATATCTACATCAGTCGCTCATCGAAAGAATGTACCTCATCCTAGCTGACGCCAAACGTCGATGCGACTTGGCAGGAGTTGCAGAGAATGTGATTGGGGTGAGGTCTCCACCTCCGCTATGGAAGGTGACATAAAAAAAAGAACCCCGGCCAAAGCCGGGGTTCTTCCTGCACCTCCCTGTGCTCCCCTCGGGGGCAATCCTCAGAAGGTGATGCTCCAGCTGTTGATGTAACCCGTGTCCACGCTCGCGCGATCACGCGCACGCAGGCTCCAGTTGCCGTTGAGCGCTTCGCTGGACAGGTTCACCGTGTACGTGGTGACGATGTTGTCGGCGCTGCCACCACTGCGGTTGTGCACGTTGTAGACCGATCCGTCCGGCGCGATCAGGTCGACGATCAGGTCACCCTTGTACGTGTGCACGATGTTTACCGCGACCTGGGCATTGCTGGGCGCGTTGCCGGTGCGGCCCGATACCGCGATGCTGCTGCTGACGCCGGTGGTGTTGTTGTCCGGGATGTTGTAGTCGGTGGTGTTGGTATAGGTCTGCGTGCCGCCGCCCGGCGGCGTGCCGCCCTGCGCCGCCACCACCGCGCCATCGGCGTTGGCGATGCCCGCACCGCAACCGCCCGAGCATGTGCCCGGCAGTGCGCGCGCCGTGCTCTTCAACATGCTTTCCACCTGCGCCGGCGTGAGCGGTGAAGGCGCGGCGGCCTGCATCAGCGCCACCACGCCCGCCACGTGCGGCGCAGCCATCGACGTGCCGTTGTACGAGGCGTAGCTGGCACTGCCGGCGGTGGTGGTGCCGGTGTTGAGCGTGGACAGGATGCTCTGCCCGGGCGCGGAGATGTCGATGCCGGTGCCGTAGTTGGAGAAGCTGGCACGCGATCCGGCCGACGTCGTCGCCGCCACGGCGACCACGTTCGGGCAGTTCGCCGGCACGGCACTGGACACGTTGGTGTTGCTGTTGCCCGCCGCCACCACCACCGTGGTGCCACGTCCGACGGCGCCGTTGATGGCGTTCTGGTACGTGGCCGAACAGGTACCGCCGCCACCCAGGGACATGTTGATCACTTCAGCGGGATTGGCGTTGGCGGGAATGCCGCTGACCGTGCCGCCCGAGGCCCAGGTGATGGCGTCGGCGATGTCGGAAGTCAGGCCACCGCAGCGGCCCAGCACGCGCACCGGCACCACCTTGGCACCGAACGCGGTGCCGGCCACGCCGGTGGCGTTGTTCGTCACCGCCGCCACCGTGCCGGCCACGTGGGTGCCGTGCCAGCTGGAGTTGGTGACCGGCGAGCCGGCATAGCACTCGCCTGCGACGGGATTCCAGTCGCCTTCGTCGTTCGGGTTGGAATCGCGGCCGTTGCCATCGCGCGACACGAAGGTGTCGCTGATGAAATCGTAGCCCGGCAGGATGTTCGCGTTGAGGTCGGCGTGATTGGTGATGCCGGTGTCGATGACGGCTACCACCACGCCCGCACCGGTGGACTTGTCCCAGGCAGGCCGCACGTTGATGCCCGAGGTGGTGGTGCCGAAGCCCCACTGCTCGGAGAAGCGCGTGTCGTTCGGTGTCAGCAATGCGTACATGCGCTGGTCGACTTCGACGTATTCCACGTTCGGATCGGCCGCCAGCTGGCGCATCAGCGATTCGGCCTCCACCCGGTCCAGCTTGCGGTCGGCGCGCACGACGTCCGCACCGCCCGCTGCCAGGCGGCGCAACTTCTGCAGGCCCAGCGCACGGCCACCGCGCTTGGCCACGCCGGTGCTGGCGGCCGTGCTCAGCGAGCGCTGCAACTGCGATGCATCACCGCTTTCGGCGCTGCCATCGCGGTATTTCACGATGAAACGATCGTAGCCGCCGGGTTCTTCCACTTGCAGACCGCTCATGTCCACACGACCCGCCATCGCAGGCAACGCATACAACGAGGCGATCACGGCCGACGACAGGCACAGGAGGCGGAGGCACGAACCACGCTTTGCAATTGCAGACATCAGACTCTCCCTCAAAGGTTGAAAGCCGCGAATGCGGCAAAAGCCCGGTCGGGGGCGCATGGCTGGCACGGGAGGGGGTGGACGGGCGGTTGCGTTCGACCGGGTACACGACCACGCAGTGCGTGGCGCATCCAGAAACTAGCGGAGCGCGACCCGATGAATCAGCGATGAAAGACACACTTCGCGACAGCATGTTGCAAACGTAATCGTTGGGCTACACGCATGTAGCGAAGTCACCGGTGGACAGCGACGCGTAGATTCATTTACGTAGTGGAGGCGTGATGGCGCGCGAATTTTTTATTCGCAGGAGCGCGGTCTCCCTACGCAAAAAAGCCCGCTTTTCAGCGGGCTTTTCAACGACCGGGCGGCGAGGATCAGTCGCGCAGCTTGACCAGCCAGCCATGGCGATCCGGAAGGCGCCCGTACTGGATGTCGGTCAGTTCCTTGCGGATGCCCATCGTCACTTCACCTGCTGGCGCACCGATGTCGCCCACGGCGAAATCCTTGCCCTTCAACTGGCCGATCGGCGTGATGACGGCGGCGGTGCCGCAGGCGAACACTTCACTGATGTCGCCCGATGCCACGCCCTGCTTCCATTCATCGATGGAGACCTTGCGCTCTTCCACTGCATGGCCGCGGTCGCGCGCGATCTGCAGGATGCTGGAGCGGGTGATGCCCTCCAGGATGCTGCCGGAGAGTTCCGGGGTGACGATGCGGCCATCCTTGTACACCAGGAACACGTTCATGCCGCCGAGTTCTTCCAGGTACTTGCCCTCGACCGGGTCGAGGAACAGCACCTGCGAACAGCCCTGCGCCTGGGCTTCCTGCTGCGGCAGCAGCGACGCGGCATAGTTGCCACCGCACTTCGCGGCCCCGGTGCCGCCCTTGGCGGCGCGCGCATAGTCCTCGGAAAGCCAGATGGACACGGGTGCCACGCCCTTGGCGAAGTACGCGCCGGCCGGGCTGGCAATGACGTAGTAGCCGGCTTCCTGCGCCGCGCGCACGCCGAGGAAGGCTTCGGTGGCGATCATGAAGGGACGGAAGTACAGGCTCGTCTCCGGCGCCGACGGCACCCACGCGTGATCGACCGCGACCAGCTGGCGCAGCGACTCCACGAACTCGGACACCGGCAACTGGGGCAATGCCAGGCGCGCCGCCGAACGCTGCAGGCGCGCGCCATTGGCGTCGGGGCGGAAGGTCCAGATGGAGCCATCGGCATGCCGGTAGGCCTTGATGCCTTCGAAGATCTCCTGCCCGTAATGCAGCACCGAGGCGGCCGGATCCAACGACAGCGGACCGTAGGCACGCACTTCGGCGTCATGCCAGCCATGCGCCTTGTCCCACGTGATGGCGACCATGTGGTCGGTGAAATGCAGGCCGAATCCCGGGTTGGCGAGGATGGCGTCGCGCTCGACGGACGACTTGGCGTTCGCGGCGGCGTTCACGCGGTAGGTCAACGGGGTGGCGTTCATGACGTTCATCTCTTCCTTCCTGACGGTTCTGCGTAACGGGTGGGAGTCGCGCGGGACTCAGAGCATGCCGGTCTCGAGCTTGGCGGCATCGGACATCATGTGGCGGCCCCACGGCGGGTCGAAGACCAGTTCGACATCGGCGTCGGCGACGGTGGGGATCATCTCCAGCTTGCTGCGCACGTCATCCACCAGGATCTCGCCCATGCCGCAGCCGGGGGCGGTCAGCGTCATCTTGACCTCCACGTCGCGCTGGCCGTCGTCGCGCTTGCTGAGGTTGGCTTCGTACACCAGGCCCAGGTCGACGATATTGAACGGGATCTCGGGGTCGAAGCAGGTGCGCAGCTGGTTCCACACCAGCGCCTCGACCTCCTCGTCGCTGGCGTTGTCGGGCAGCGACAGCGGCTCGGTGGGCTCCTTGCCGATGGCATCCGCATCCTTGCCGGCAATGCGGAACAGGTTGCCTTCCACGAAAACGGTATAGCTGCCGCCCAGCGCCTGGGTGATGTAGCCGTAGCTGCCGGCCGGCAGGGTGACGAGCTCCCCTTGCGGCACCAGGACGGCGGCGCAATCGCGGGAGAATTGGACGGGTTCGCTGCTGCGGGAGTACATGCCGGACCAGATGGGGGCGCGCGTGGGGCGCTGCAAGGCGTCCTATTGTAGCCCCCGCACCCCTGCGGCTGCGTCCAGGCCGTATCCTTGGCGGCCCTTCCGGAGTCTCCATGCCCCCTGCCCCGCGCCGCACCCACCGTTGGCTGCTCCCCTCGATGCTCCTGCTGGGCGGCGGCAGCGTGGTGCTGATCTGGGTGATGCTGGCGCTCTACCTGCAGCGACAGACCGGCTGGATGGCGCTGCTCGCGGCGGTCGACGTGGTGCTGGTGCTGCGCCTTGCCGGCATGCGCCCGGGTGCCTGGCGCGCCCTTCTCGGCGCGCTGGTGACCGCCGTGATCTGCCTGCTGGCACTGTGGAGCATTTCCGCTACCCAGATGGGCCTCTCGTTCGGCCTCGATCCGTGGGACTCCCTGCTGCGGCTGGGCTTTCACCACGCATGGACACTGGTGACGCTGACCACGACCCCGCTCGATGTGGCCGCCCTCGCGGCCGCCCCCCTCCTGGCCGCGTGGTGGGCGCGCTGACCGGCCGGAAGGGCCGGTTCAGTGGCCGCCGTCGAGCGCTTTCAGTTCGCTGACGAGCGCATTGGCCATCTCGGAACCGTCGCCGTACAGCATGCGGGTGTTGTCAGCGTAGAACAGCGCGTTCTCGATGCCGGCGAAGCCGGTGCCCTTGCCGCGCTTGATGACGATGGTGTTCTTCGAGTTCACCACGTCGAGGATCGGCATGCCGTAGATCGGTGATGCCGGGTCGGTCTTCGCGACCGGGTTGACCACGTCGTTGGCACCGATCACCAGCGAGACGTCGGTATTGGCGAACTCGGGATTGATGTCGTCCATGTCGGCGATCAGGTCGTAGGGCACGCCGGCTTCGGCCAGCAGCACGTTCATGTGCCCCGGCATGCGGCCGGCGACGGGGTGGATGGCGAACTTCACCTTCACACCGCGATCCATCAGCTTCTGGCTGAGCTCCCAGATCTTGTGCTGCGCCTGCGCCACCGCCAGGCCGTAGCCCGGCACGATCACCACGCGCTCGGCGTAGGCCATCATCGCGGCCACGTCCGCAGCCTCGATGGGCTTCATGGAGCCGCCGATTTCCTGCATCGCCGCACTGCCGCCGCCGAAGTTGGAGAACAGCACGTTGCTGATCTTCCGGTTCATCGCCTTGGCCATCAGTCGCGTCAGCAGCATGCCGGCCGCGCCGACCATGGTGCCGGCGATGATCAGCGCCTCGTTGCCCAGCACGTAACCTTCGAACGCCACCGCCAGGCCGGTGAAGGCGTTGTACAGCGAGATCACCACCGGCATGTCGGCGCCGCCGATCGGCAGCGTCATCAGCACGCCCAGGGCCAGCGACAGCGCGAAGAACGCGACGATCCACGGCATCGCCAGCGTGGTCAGTGCCATCACGCCGCAGACCACGGCAGCCAGTGCGACCAATGCGTTGAACCATTGCTGGCCGGGGAACGTGTAGCGCTTGTCCATGCGCCCGTCGAGCTTGGCCCAGGCGATGACCGAGCCGGTCAGCGAGACAGCGCCGATCAGCGCGCCGATGACGGCGAGCGAGAGCGTGAACGTGGACGGTGCCGGTTCGCCGGACGAATAGCGCACCAGTTCCACCGCGCCGATCGCTGCGGCCGAACCGCCGCCCATGCCATTGAACAGCGCAACCATCTGCGGCATGTCGGTGATCGCCACCTTCTTGCCCCACACCCAGTTCAACCCAACGCCGATGACGATGGCGGCGATCATCAGGCCGATGTTGTGCAGGCCAGGCAGGAAGAACGTGGCAACCGTCGCGATCAGCATGCCCATGCCGGCCCACTGGATGCCGCTGCGCGCGGTCTTCGGGCTGGCCATGCGCTGGAGGCCCAGCAGGAACAGCGTGGCGGCGACGAAATAGCTCAGCTTCACCAGGGTGAGCGCGCTCATTTGGCGTCTCCCGGCTTCTTGCTGCTCTTGAACATGTCCAGCATGCGTTCGGTGACCACGTAGCCGCCGGCGGCATTGCCGGCGCCGAGCAGCACGGCGATGAAACCGATGGCCTTCTCCAGCGTGGTATCGGCGTGGCCCAGCACCACCATCGCACCGATCAGCACGATGCCGTGGATGAAGTTGGAGCCGGACATCAGCGGCGTGTGCAGGATCACCGGCACCCGCGAAATGATCACGTGCCCGGCGATGGCCGCCAGCATGAAGATGTACAGCGCCACGAACCCGTCGCTCATCCGCTCCCCCATCCTGTCCACGTTGTCGACACCGTTGCGCGGCGCGCAGGGTGTGTCCGCATCATAACCGCACCTGAACCCGGCGGGTGCCACTGTCCGGCCTGTCAACCGCGCCCCGCGCAGCGCGTTCCCATGCCTGCACCACCCACCCCCGAGGACCCGACCATGAAACGCATGTCACTGCTGGCACTGACCGTACTGCTGCTGGGCACCACCGGCGTCGCCTCCGCGCGCGATGCAGGAGACCGCATCGACCACCGGCTGGATCGCAAGGGCGACCGCGCGGAGCACCGCATGGATGCGCGCGGCGACCGCATCGAACGGCGCTTCGACCGCAGCGCGCAGTGGGCCGACACCCATGGCCATCCCCGCGCCGCGAAGCACCTGGAGCGCCGTGGCGACCGTATCGACCTCCGCCTGGACCGCAAGGGCGAGCGCGCCGAAGCGCAGTGGGACCGTCGCGGCGACCGCATCGACCGCCGCCTGGATCGTCGCGGCTGATTCACGCCACTGGCCGCTAAGCTATGTTGGTGAGCACTGCCCCCAGTCCGTCGCCGGAAACGTCGCCGTCCAGCCCGCTGGCGGCGACGCTCGATCTGTTCCTGGCTGACATCGGGCCGCGCGCGTTCCGCTTCGCCGAAGCCGGCCTGCGCCATCGCGAGGATGCGCTGGACGCGGTGCAGGACGCCATGATGAAGATGCTGGTGTACGCCGACCGCCCTGCTTCGGAATGGACGCCCTTGTTCTGGAGCATCCTGCGCCGGCGCATCGTCGACCTGCAGCGCCGCGCCGGCTTCCGGCTGCGCTGGCTGCTGCCGACCGGCGACCGCGGCGAAGAAGGCCCGGTGGACTGGGCGCCCGACCACGGCGCCGGCCCCTCGCAGGCGCACGACCAGCGCGAAGCCTACGCGCGCCTCGTGCATGCCCTGCGCGCATTGCCTGCCCGGCAGCGCGAAGCGTTCACCCTGCGCGTGCTGGAAGAACTGGACGTGGCCGACACGGCGCGCGCGATGGGCTGCTCGGAGGGCTCGGTGAAGACGCACCTGTCCCGTGCGCGCGATGCCCTGCAACGGCAACTGGAGGAATTCCGATGAACCCCACCCACGACAATGACCACGGCTTCGACCAGGAAGCCCGTCGCCTGCACCGGGCCGCCCTGGCACAGGTGTCGCCACAGACGCTGATGCAACTGCGCAACGCCCGCCACGAGAGCCGGCGCAACGCCCCGGCGTCCGGTAGCCCGCGTACGTGGCGCTGGCTCACGGCGACAGCGTTCTCCGCCGTGCTCGCGGTGGGGCTGGGACTGCAATGGCTGCCGCGCACGCCGGATGCCTCCGCACCCACGGCGGCTACCGCCATATCTGCGGTTGCTCAGGCGGAGAACGACACCACCGCCGATGAACTCGGCGTGCCGAGCGCGCTCGATGAAGACCCCGACCTGTATCTGTGGCTGGCTTCCGCCGATGCCCAACCCCTCGCCATGGAGTCGACCCCATGATGGTCCGTACCCCCCGTCTTTTCTTCCTCGGCCTGCTGCTCGCCAGCGGCCATGCATGGGCGCAGTCCGCACCCGCGCCGCTGCCTGCGTGGGAAAAGCTCACGCCCGAGCAGCGCGAGGCGCTCATCGCACCCGTGCGCGACCGCTGGAACCGCGAGCCGGACGAGCGCGGCCGCATGATGGAGCGTGCACAGCGCTGGCAGGCGCTGACGCCCGAGCAACGTGCGCAGGCACGGCACGGCATGAAGCGCTTCGAAGGCATGAGCCCCGACCAGCGCCGACAGGCACGCGCGCTCTACGGCCGCATGAAGACACTCACCCCCGAACAGCGCGCCGATCTGCGCGAGCAATGGAAGAAGATGACGCCAGAACAACGCGAGGCATGGATGCGCGACAACGCGCCGCCGCCGCGTGACCGCGACCGGCGGCCAGACCGCTGAGATCCGCCGTCAGGGGACGGCGGGCGTCGCCGGCGGCCGCTCCGGCCACACCGTCTTCGCCAACAGTTCGTCGTCCCAATCGAACTGCAGCGCGCCTTCCCTGACGAACAGCGACACGAAATTGAGCACGTTGCGGGCATACATCTCGCTGGCGTGGACCGCGCCCAGGCTGGCGAGATTGAGGGGTCCGGCCACGGTCACGCCCTGGTGCTCATAGGTCTCGCCCGGCCGGGTGAGTTCGCAGTTGCCGCCGGTTTCAGCGGCCAGGTCGACGATGACGCTGCCAGGCTTCATGCCCGCCACCATCGCCGCACTGATGATCTTCGGTGCGGGCCGCCCCGGCACCGCCGCGGTGCATACCACCACGTCGATGCCCTTCAGGTGATCCGCCAGCCGCTGCTGCTGCAGCGCGCGCTCTTCGTCCGTCAGCTGGCGCGCATACCCGCCATCGCCTGCGGCGCTGACACCCAGGTCCAGGAACTTCCCGCCCAGCGATTCGATCTGCTCGCGCGTCTCCGGACGCACGTCGAAGCCCTCCACCTGCGCGCCCAGGCGCTTGGCCGTGGCAACGCCCTGCAGGCCCGCCACGCCGGCGCCCACGATCAACACCTTCGATGGCCGGATGGTGCCGGCGGCCGTGGTCAGCATGGGGAAGAAGCGCGGCGCCAGCTGCGCGGCGATCAGCACGGCCTTGTAACCGGCCATGCCCGCCTGCGAACTCAGCACATCCATCGCCTGCGCACGCGTGGTGCGCGGCAGCCGCTCGAGCGGGAACGCCTGGATGCCGCGTGCGCGAAGGGCTTCGTCGCGCGCGGGATCGGCCGACGGTTGCAGCACGCCCACCAGCGTGGCGTCCGTCTTGAAATGGCGGATGGCGTCGGGCGCCGGCGGCTGCACGCATAGCAGCAGGTCGGCCCCCTCCCGGCCTTCGCCATCGACGAGCTCCGCCCCCGCATCGGCATACGCCTGATCGACGAAACCGGCCGCCTGGCCCGCGCCGCGCTCCACGGTCACCCGTGCGCCTGCGGCCAGCATTTTGCGGACCGTTTCCGGCGTCGCGGCCACGCGGCGCTCACCGGTCGCGGTTTCCTTCAGTACCCGAACTTCGACCGCCATGCGCCCCTCGTCGTTAGGTCATCCGTGTCGCGATGCTAACAGAGCGCGGCATCCCCGCGCGGAAGCGGAGGACCGACGGTCCCGGCGTGTGCTCAGACCGCCGCGGCGGGCGACGGCGCGGGTTCGAGGCGCTCGATCACGCCCTGCATGGCACTGTCGAAGGCATCCTCGCTCTGGTGCGTACGCAGGCGGCCCAGGCGCACCATCGCGGCCAGTTCTTCCGGCGAAGCGACGCAGAAGCGTACGCCGCGGCGATTGACGAACAGCAGACGTGAGGAGATCGGGCTGACCCACGACAGCTTGCCCGCCTGCACCTTGTTGTCCTTGTCGATGAAATCGAGCCAGGTGCCGATCGCAAGATTGCGGAAGTGGTCGGCATCGCTGTGGTCGAACTCGAGCGTATCCGCACCGGCGACCAGCTGGATCGGCGTGGCTTCCTCGTCGATGACCGGTTTCGGCAGCACCACCTGCGGCAGTTCCGGCAGCGCTTTTTCCAGGTCCGGCCGCGCGGCGGCCACCGCCTGCAGCGTGTCGTGCAGGGCATCCACCGCGCCGCCGGCGGCATCCTGGTTCATGCCGACGCTGGCGAAGACCTTCAGCAGCGCCGGTCGCCACGCCTGCAACCAGGGCTTGCCGACGACATGGCGCTGCGCTTCGGTGAGTTCTTCCAGCACGCCGTCCGCCAGGGTGAGCGACTCGCGCAGGCCGTCGCCGTCCTCGCCTTCGCGCAGTACCGTCATGGTGACGTGGTGCGCCCACGGCTGGCGCAGGAAATCCTCGATGGCCTGCGGCACCCGGCGATCCGCGAGGCGTTCGTCCAGTTCGGCGTTCATGCGCGCACGCGCGGCTTCAAGGCGCTCCTGCCCGCGCTGGATTTCGGCGGCGCGGCGTTCGGCGATCTCGATGCGGCGGCGATGCTGCTCCAGGAACGCACGGAATTCTTCTTCCAGCGTCAGGAAGATCGCGAGGTTCTCGTTGAACTCGGCGACCAGGCGGTCGACCACCTCTTCCACCTTGGTCAGCAAGGTGCGCTCGGCGGCGCTCTCGCCGTTGTTGCCCTCGCAGGCCTCCGCCAGCACGTTGAGCAGGCGGCGCGCCGGGTGCGTCTTCTGCACGAACATGCGCCGGTCCAGCAGCGCGACCTTGACGAACGGCACCACGAGGCGGCCGATCAGTTCGCGCGGACGGCCTTCCAGGTCGCGCTCGTCCAGCATCACGTCGAACAGCATGCCGACCAGGTCGATCGCATCCTCGTCGACGGGCGCCAGGCGCGCGGTGGACGGGTCCACGCCCAGTTGCATGGCGCTGCTGAGTACTTCGTTCTTCAACCGCTGCGCCAGCGATTCCCCGTTGTCGCCGATCGCCGCACGCAGCGTGGCGCTGGGCGTGGCCTGCAACAGGGACAGCACCGACAGCATTTCACGCTGAGAGAGGTCACGTTGGCGCTGGTCGGCCGCGCGTGCTTCCGCCGCATCGCCCGCATCGCGACCACGGCGCGACTCCTGCAACAGGTGGTGCAGGGCTTCAAGCAGGACGCCTTGCGCACCGGGCGCGGCGCCGTAGCCCGGAGGCACGTCGCCGAAGCCGCCCATCATCGGGGCGGCGCGCGTGGCTTCGAGGCCACGGCTCACGCCCGCCATCCGATTGAGGAAACGCGCCGCCCACGCGGGTGCGCCGGGCTCTTCGCCACCGTCAGCCTCGTTTTCCATGTCCGGCGGCGCGCCGGCCTCGGGCTTCGGCGCGCGGCGCGATGGCAGTTCCGGCATCACGCCAACCTGCATGAGGCGCTGGTCCAGCGACGCATAGATGCGCGCGATCGCGGGCACCAGGTCCCGTTCGCACAGCTTGATCACCACCAGCCGGACCTCGGGTGCGAGGTCGCACGCCGAGAACGCCTGGTGGACGGCCACGCCGATGTGCTCGGGGCCGATGGGGTTGAGCTCCACGTCCAGCACGACATCGCCGGCGATCCAGCCCAGGCGGCGGTCCAGCCGGGCGAGGACAGGCTTGCAGTCGCGCTGGATGACGCTGGCCAGGTTGCGCACCGCCAGCCGGGACTCCAGCTCCTGGTCCGTTATCAGGGTCAGTCCGTCTTCCGACCCCTGCGCGAACGCCCGCTCCATGGACAGCGGCTGCCCTTCCTGCAGCGCGCTCCAGGCCCGCTGCAGATGGGCGCGGAAGCGCACGATGATGTCTTCGCGGCGGCGGCGCAGTTCGCGCATCGCGTCGAGGAAGGCCATCTGCGAGGGACCGGCCCGCTCGGCGCGGTCGAACAGCGCATCGTCGAAACGACCCAGTGCCACCGCGAAGGCGTCCACCAGCGGCGGGATCGCGGCGTCACGCGCCTGGTCCAGCAGGCGCGTGTCCCGACCGGGCCGATCGGCGATATTGAGGACGTTCGACATGCGCAAGGTTCCCCGCCTTGGCAGGCGAAAGGAGTTCGGGGGATGCGGACCGGGGATCCGCCATGACATCGTAGGAAATCCGGCGGACCGGCAACCGTGATGGCCTCGGCATTTTAGTGCCATGCAACAAGATGTGGCACGGTAAACTTGACGCATGTCGCTTACCGATCCCCTGCACGCCCTCGACGCACGCCGTTCCGTGCCCTCCAAACAACTCGGCGAACCCGGCCCTGACGACGCCACGCTGCTGCGGATGCTCGCTTCCTCTGTCCGCGTACCGGATCACGGCAAGCTGGTGCCGTTCCGCTTCATCCGCATCCAGGGCGACGCCAGGCATGCGCTGGGCGAGTACCTGGCGGCACGCACCTTGCATCTCGATCCCGCTGCGGCGGATGCCGTGATCGCCAAGGACCATGCGCGCTTCTCGCATGCGCCGGTCATCATCACCGTGGTCGCGCGCCTCACCTCGGGCCACAAGGTGCCGGAACAGGAGCAGCTGCTCACGGCCGGCAGCGTCTGTTTCGCCCTGCTGCAATCCGCGCAGGCACTCGGCTTCGGCGCGCAATGGCTGACCGGCTGGATGGCGTACGACGATGCCGTGGCGGAAACGCTCGGCCTGGCTGCGAACGAGAAGATCGCCGGCTTCATTCACATCGGCACACCGCTGCTGGACGCACCCGAACGCGAACGTCCGGATCCTGCGGCTCTGCTGAGCGACTGGACGCCCCATGCCTGAGCAGGCCGTCATGCGCCCGCTCCATCTGGTCGACGCCAGCCTGTACGTGTTCCGCGCCTGGCACTCGATGCCGGACGAATTCCAGGATGCCGATGGCTGGCCCACCAACGCGGTGCACGGCTTCGCGCGCTTCCTGCTGGAGCTGCTCGAGAAGGAACGCCCCGCGCACATCGCGATCGCCTTCGACGAGGCGCTGGACAGTTGCTTCCGCAATCGCCTTTATCCGGCCTACAAGGCCAACCGCGACCCCGCACCGGAGGAACTCCGGCGCCAGTTCACGCACTGCAAGGCGCTCTGCGCTGCGCTCGGACTGAGCGTGCTCGCGCACGGCGAATACGAGGCGGACGACCTGATCGGCAGCGCATTGCATGCCGCAAGGCCGCAAGGGTTCCGCGGCGTCATCGTGTCCGCAGACAAGGATCTGTCGCAACTCCTGCAGGAACACGACGAGCAATGGGATTTCGCCCGCGGCCAGCGCTGGGGCATGCATGGCGTGAAGGCCCGGCACGGCGTGGAAGCGCGGCAGATCGCCGACTACCTCGCGCTGACGGGCGATGCCGTGGACAACATTCCGGGTGTTACCGGGATCGGTGCGAAGTCCGCCGCCGTGCTGCTGGCGCACTTCGGCGATCTGGACACCCTGCTCGCGCGCATGGATGAAGTCGCGTTCCTGCGCCTGCGCGGCGCCGCGACGCTCGCCGTGCGCCTGCGCGAACAGCGCGAACATGCGCTGTTGTGGCGCCAGCTCACGACGATCGCCCTGGACGCGCCGCTCGGCGAGGTGGAGTCCGGTCACGCACGCGGCCAGGCCGATGGCGACATGCTGGCGGGCCTCTCGGATGCGTTGCGCTTCGGCCCGATGACGCGGCGGCGGCTGCGGGTGGCAGCGGGGCTGGAATAGCCGCGCGATCGGCCGCTGTAAATCGTCACGCGCACCCGATAGCATCGCCCCATGAATGATCGTGATGACGCCAAGCGCCAACAGCCCGCCCACGTCGTGTGGCAAGGCAAGTACCAGCGGATGATGGTGCGCGGCACGTGGGAATACGTGGAACGCGCGCATGCCGGTGGGCTGGCGGCCATCATCATCGCGGTGACGCCGGACGACGACGTGCTGTTCGTGGAGCAGTTCCGCGTGCCGCTGCAGGCACGGACCATCGAGATGCCCGCGGGCCTGGTCGGCGACATCCATGCCGGCGAGTCGATCGAGGTATCCGCCATCCGTGAACTGGAGGAGGAAACCGGCTGGACGGCGCAGCAGGCCGAGGTCCTGATGATCGGCCCGACATCCTCCGGCAGCAGCAGCGAGAAGATCGCCTTCGTCCGGGCGACCGGGCTGCGCAGGATCGGCGAAGGCGGCGGTGATGGTGACGAGGACATCACCGTGCACGCCGTCCCGCGCACGCGCGCCGCTGCGTGGCTGGTGCAGAAGATGCGGGAGGGGTACGAACTGGATGCCAAGCTCTGGGCGGGACTTTGGATGATCGACCACACCCTGGACGGCACGCCGCGCGGCTGACGCGCCTCAGTCGGCCTTGACCGCGTAGCCCGCCAGGCGCCAGACGCCTTCGTCCTCGCGCCGCAGCGTCACCGTTTCGCGATGCGGCGCGCCGGTTTCGCCGAACATCACCGAAAACTCCAGCACGGCATACGTGCCCGGCTGCCATCGCGGCCGCTGACTCGGCTGGTCGACGCGCACGGCCGCCCAGCGACGGCTTCGCCCCCGACCCAGCGCACCGTGCCGCTGCGCCATCAGCGCGACGAACGCCTCACGTCCCATCGCACGACGGATCGATGCGGAGGCAGCATCCCACAAGACGTCGTGCTGGCCCTGTTCGATCGCCTTGATGAACCGCATGGCCGCCATCCCGAGCCGAGGGATGTCGACATCCTCCAGCCCGATCCTCGCCTCGCCCACCTGCATTGCCGCGTGTGCCGTCATTGCTCGATACGCCCCAAATCACGTGGCCTACGCCGCCACGCTTCAAGGAAGGAGCGGCACCCACACGACTGGATCGCACCGCTGTACGCGCACCGGACACGCCCGGCACCTCACGGGTGGCGCAGGGAGCCGTACGTCGATCAGGCGAGCTGCAGGCGGAAGAACGCGAGCGTGCGTTGCCAGGAGAGGTCAGCGGCCGCCGGGTCGTAACGGGGCGTGGTGTCGTTGTGGAATCCGTGGTTGACGCCCGGGTAGACATGCGCCTCATAGGACACACCGGCTGCCTTGAGCGCCTGTTCGTAGGCGGGCCACCCCGCGTTGACACGCGTGTCCAGCTCGGCGAACTGCAGCAGCAGGGGCGCCTTGATGCGCGCCGCCTCTTCCGCTGTGGGCTGGCCTCCGTAGTACGGCACGCCCGCGTCAACCAGCTCGGGCAGCCGCGCCGCCAACAGGTTGGTGACCAGGCCACCGAAGCAGAACCCGACCACGCCCAGTCTGCCGTTGGTGCGCGGGAGCCCATGCGCGAAGTGCGCTGCGGCTTCCATATCCGCCATTACCCTGGCGCGGTCCAGCGTGGCCTGCATCTCGCGTCCGGTGTCGTCATTGCCGGGATAACCGCCAAGCGGATACAGCGCGTCGGGGGCGAAGGCGATGAAGCCGGCCACCGCCAGGCGGCGTGCGACGTCTTCGATGTAGGGATTCAAGCCGCGGTTCTCGTGCACCACCAACACCACCGGGTGGCGACCCGCAGTCCGTGGCATGGCCAGCAAGCCACGCCCCTCACCGTGACCCGCGGGCGCAGGGAACGTGCGATAGACCGTGGTGATGCGTGGGTCATCCGTTGCCACCTGCGCCGCCAACGCGTACTGCGGCATCAACGCCGCGAGCAGTCCCGCAGCGGTGGTGCCGGCCACGGCGAACTGCGCGGCACCGGACAGGAAACCGCGCCGGTCTATGCGGCCGTGCGCATAGTCGTCGTAGAGATCCAGCACGCGCTGGTCGAACCCGGAAGCCTGCTTGCGCTGATCGTCCATTTCCTTCCCCTCAAGCTGCGGCAACGAGGTCGACGTGACGACCTCAGGCGAACCCGTCCGTTGCGCGCACCAGCGCGTCGACGTTTTCCGCCTCGAATGCCGAATGACCGGATGCCGGTGTGATCTCGAGCTTCGCTTTCGGCCAGGCCTTGTGCAGTTCCCAGGCGTTGGCGACCGGACAGACCACGTCGTAGCGGCCGTGCACGATCACGCCGGGGATGTCGGCGATGCGCGACGCATCGCGCAGCAACTGGTCTTCGACCTCGAAGAAACCGCCGTTGACGAAGTAGTGGTTCTCGATGCGCGCGAACGCCAGCGCGAATTCAGCGTCTTCGTGCCCGCTGACGAAATCCTCGTCCACGTGCAGGAAGCTGGTGGCGCCTTCCCACACGCTCCACGCACGCGCCGCCGCCAATCGGATATCCACGTTGTCCGAGGTCAGGCGACGGTGGAAAGCGGAGATCAGGTCATGCCGTTCGACAAGCGGGATGGCGGCGAGGTAGTGCTCCCACGCATCCGGGAACAGGCGGCTGGCGCCCTCCTGGTAGAACCATTCCAGTTCCCAGCGGCGCAGCATGAAGATGCCGCGCAGCACCAGTGCGGTGACGCGCTGCGGGTGCGTCTCCGCATAGGCCAGCGCCAGCGTGGAGCCCCAGCTGCCGCCGAACACCTGCCAGCGGTCGATACCCAGTGTCTCGCGCAGCTTTTCGATGTCGGCCACCAGGTCCCAGGTGGTGTTGTCCACCAGGTCCGCATGCGGCGTGGAACGGCCGGAGCCACGTTGGTCGAACAGCACGATGCGGTACTTGGCCGGATCGTGGAAGCGGCGCATCTTCGGGCTGCAGCCTGCGCCCGGCCCGCCATGCAGCAGGACGACCGGTTTGCCGTCCGGGTTGCCGCACTGTTCGTAGTACAGCGTGTGGCGGTCGTCGACCTTCAGCGTGCCGGTGTCGAAGGGCTCGATCTCGGGGTACAGCGTGCGCATGGGCGGCGTTTCCTGGGCGAAAGCCGATAGTCTAGCGGCTCGCGTCCTGCGCTTCCGTTACGCGTCCGAGCGTGACCCGGTCGCGGTGCTCCAGGTCGGTTTCGGTTGCCACGTCGATGAATCCGCGCGCCATCAGCAGCGCGCGTACCGGCGCACCCTGATCCCAGCCGTGCTCGAGCAACAACCATCCGCCCGGCACCAGATGATCCGGCGCCGCCAGGACGATCGCGCGTACCGCATCCAGTCCGTCCGTGCCGGACGACAGTGCCGACGGCGGCTCGAAGCGCAGATCGCCCTGCGCGAGGTGGGGATCGTCTTCGGCGATGTAAGGCGGATTGCTGGCGATCAGATCGAATCGCTCGCCGGCCAGCGGCGCCAGCCAGCTGCCGTGGCGGAAGGCGACGTTGGCGATGCCGTTGGCCTGCGCGTTCGCTCCTGCGACACCAAGCGCCTCCGCGCTGATGTCGGTCGCCACCAGCTGCGCGAGCGGCCGCTCGCTGGCGATCGCAAGCGCAATGGCCCCGCTGCCGGTGCCGAGGTCCGCGACGCGCAGCGCGTGATCGGGGGGCAGGCGCGCCAGCGCCAGTTCGACCAGCCGCTCGGTTTCCGGTCGCGGAATCAGCGTCGCTGGCGACACCTGCAGATCCAGCGTCCAGAAACCACGCCGGCCAAGGAGATAGGCAAGCGGCTCGCCGACCATGCGACGCGCCAGCAAGTCTTCGAAGGCCGCTGCCGACTCGGCGGGCAACGCGTCGTCGCCATGCGCGAACAGCCAGGCGCGGTCGCGGCCGAGCACGTGCAGCAGCAGGTGCTCGGCCTCGTGGCGCGCATCCGGGCCGGGCAGGCGTCCCGCAGCGACGCGCAGGGCCTGGTCGAGTCGTGAAAGGGGTGGTTCGGCGGGCATGGCTGCGCATGGTACCGGGGCGGCACGGGCCTGACGCAGCCCCGTCACCGCGGCGCACCATCATGGTGCTCAATGGCGTATGGACGTCAGTCCCCCGCTTTCGAGTGTTTCACCCAAGGCCGAAGGCGCCACGGCCCGCGTCCGGCGACGCGGGACAGGGGGCCACGTCGTTGCCGCCAGCCAACCGCCTTTCCTGCAAGCCCTTGAAAAACATGATGTTGAAAGCCATTTCGGATACAGAGGCCTGTGCAAACGCGGGTCTCGCGCCGTGCAATTTTGCTCTTTGATAGGAAGAAACTATCTATTCAATCTTATTAATCGATTTGAGGAATCAATAGTCTCTACCTACCATGGCGCCATCGCTTCACCACACCCACTCCACTCACGAGGATCTCCGATGTCCCTGATCAACACCCCGGTCCAGCCGTTCAAGACCACCGCGTTCCACAACGGCGAGTTCGTCGAAGTCACCGACGGCACCCTGAAGGGCAAGTGGTCGGTCCTGATCTTCATGCCGGCCGCCTTCACCTTCAATTGCCCGACCGAAGTGGAAGACGCCGCGACCCATTACGCCGAGTTCCAGAAGGCCGGCGCCGAGGTCTACATCGTCACCACCGACACGCACTTCTCGCACAAGGTATGGCACGAAACCTCCCCGGCCGTGGGCAAGGCCCAGTTTCCGCTGGTCGGCGACCCGACCCACCAGCTGACCCGCGCCTTCGGCGTGCACATCGAAGAAGAAGGCCTGGCCCTGCGCGGCACCTTCGTCATCAACCCGGAAGGCGTCATCAAGACCGCCGAGATCCACAGCAACGAGATCGCCCGCGACGTGTCGGAAACCCTGCGCAAGCTGAAGGCCGCGCAGTTCACCGCCGCCAACCCCGGCCAGGTCTGCCCGGCCAAGTGGAAGGAAGGCGCGCAGACGATCGCCCCGTCGCTGGACCTGGTCGGCAAGATCTGAGGCTTCAAGCACGCGTCATCGGCGCATCCGCCACGCGGCTGCGCCTGTTCCACCGCATCACACCACCTCCGGGCCGCGCGCCCGGAGGTCGGCCTCTTCGGACGTTTGCAGCAGCGGCATGTGCCGCTCCCGGTTCCCTCCCTGCCGGACTCTCTCCCGGCGCATGCCGCTCCTGCAAACGCCTGACCTCCCGCTTCCCAAATTCCTCCACGGAGACGTTCGCCATGCTGGACGCCAATCTGAAGACGCAGCTCAAGGCCTACATGGAAAAGGCCGTACGCCCGATCCACATCACCGCCCACCTGGATGACGGCGACGGTTCGGCCGAACTGAAGGCGCTGCTGGGCGATCTGCAGGAGGTGTCGGACAAGATCACCGTCACCGAACAACGGGGCGGCGAACGCACGCCATCGTTCTCGCTGACCTCGCCGGGCCATGACATCCACCTGAGCTTCGCCGGCCTGCCGATGGGCCACGAGTTCACCTCGCTGGTGCTGGCGCTGCTGCAGGTCGGTGGTCATCCGTCGAAGCTGGCGCAGGACGTGGTCGAACAGATCCGCACGCTGGACGGTGAATACCGCTTCGAAACCTACTTCTCGCTGTCGTGCCAGAACTGCCCGGACGTCGTGCAGGCGCTGAACCTGATGGCGGTGCTGAATCCGAACATCCAGCACGTCGCCATCGACGGTGCACTGTTCCAGCAGGAAGTCGAAGAGCGCCAAGTGATGTCGGTACCGACCATCTTCCTCAACGGCGAAGTCTTCGGCGCCGGGCGCATGGGCGTGGAAGAGATCGTCGCCAAGCTCGACACCAACGCCGGCAAGCGCGAGGCCGAGAAGATCAAGGCCAAGGCGCCGTACGACGTGCTGGTGGTCGGCGGCGGTCCCGCCGGCGCCGCCGCGGCCATCTACGCCGCACGCAAGGGCATCCGCACCGGCGTGGCGGCCGAACGCTTCGGTGGCCAGGTGCTGGACACCATGGCCATCGAGAACTTCATCTCAGTGCCGTACACCGAAGGCCCCAAGCTCGCCGCAGCGCTGGAACAGCATGTGCGCGATTACCAGGTGGACGTGATGAACCTGCAGCGCGCGGAGAAACTGGTCCCCGCGGGCGCGGATGGTCTGGTCGAAGTGCGACTGGCCAACGGAGCGGCACTGAAGTCGAAGACCGTGATCCTTTCCACGGGTGCACGCTGGCGGCAGATGAACGTGCCGGGCGAGAACGAGTACCGCAACAAGGGCGTCGCCTATTGCCCGCACTGCGACGGCCCGCTGTTCAAGGGCAAGCGGGTGGCGGTGATCGGCGGCGGCAACTCGGGTGTCGAGGCCGCGATCGACCTGGCCGGCATCGTGGCGCACGTCACCCTGATCGAGTTCGACGGCAAACTGCGCGCGGACGACGTGCTGCAGCGCAAGCTGCACAGCCTGCCCAACGTGCGCGTGGTGACCAGCGCGCAGACCACCGAGGTACTGGGCGACGGCAGCAAGGTCACCGGGTTGGTCTACAAGGACCGTACCGGCGGCGACACGCACCGTGTCGAACTGGAGGGCATCTTCGTGCAGATCGGCCTGCTGCCGAACACGGAATGGCTGAAGGGCGCGGTGGACCTGAGTCCGCGCGGCGAAATCATCGTCGACGACCGCGGCCAGACCAGCCTGCCGGGCGTGTTCGCCGCAGGCGACGCGACCACCGTGCCGTACAAGCAGATCGTCATCGCCATGGGCGAAGGATCCAAGGCCGCCCTGAGCGCGTTCGATCACCTGATCCGCTCGTCGGCGCCGGTCGAACCCGTCGACGCCGTCGCGGCGTAAGCCACCTGCGTCGGGCGCCGTTTTCCCGATAGAGTGGCACCCACCGGCTCGGAGGGAGCCCATGAACCTGCGCGATCTGAAGTACCTGGTGTCGCTGGCCGACCACAAGCATTTCGGTCGCGCGGCTGCGGCCTGCTACGTCAGCCAGCCCACGCTCTCCACGCAGATCAAGAAGCTGGAAGACGAGCTGGGCGTGCCGCTGGTGGAGCGCGCGCCCCGCAAGGTGATGCTGACGCCCGCCGGTCGCGATGCCGCCGATCGCGCACGCCGCATCGTCGCCGAAGTCGAGCAGATGAAGGAAGCCGCGCGCCGCAGCCAGGATCCCGAAGCCGGCACCGTGCGGCTGGGGTTGTTCCCCACCCTGGGGCCCTACCTGCTGCCGCACGTGGTGCCGCGGCTGCGTGCGCGGTTTCCGCATCTGGAACTGCTGCTGGTCGAGGAAAAAAGCGACGTGCTGCTGTCGCGCCTGCGCGAAGGCAAGCTCGACGCCGGTCTGCTGGCGTTGCCGGTGGCGGACGACCAGTTGCACACCGAGTTCCTGTTCGAAGAGCCCTTCCTGCTCGCGGTGCCGGAATCGCACCCGCTGGCGAAACGCAAGTCGTTGACGCTGGCCGAACTCTCGCAGCATCAGCTGCTGCTGCTTGAGGACGGACACTGCCTGCGCGAGCAGGCGCTGGACGTATGCCGCCTCTCGGGCGCCAACGAGAAGTCGGAGTTCCGGGCCACCAGCCTGGAGACGCTGCGGCAGATGGTCGCCGCCGACGTCGGCATCACCCTGCTGCCGACCCTGGCGGTGAAACCGCCGGTAGCACGTTACGAAAACATCCACCTGCTGGGCTTCAGCGATTCGCACCCCAGCCGTCAGATCGCCATGGTGTGGCGCAGGAGCTCGGCCATGAACGATTTCCTGATGGAACTGGCCGGTGTGTTCCGCGACCTGCCGCCCGGTCTTTTCGAACTGGACGCGTCCTTCGTCAGCCCGCAGGCCTCGAGCGGCCGCAACACACCATCCCGCTCGCCGTAGTTGGCTTGAACCCTCGTCGCTTCCGGGCTACGGTAGGCGCGCAAAACAGGACTCCGATGGGCGGCGCGGCAACGCGTCGCCCGTTTCCTTTTGCGCGACCCCAAAATCCAGAGAGAACCGTGATGAACAACACCCGCACCAGCGGCCTGCCGCCTTCGCTGCCCCCGCTCGTCGTCTCCAGCCGCGACATGTCCCGCCTGGAGGCCTTGCTGGACACCCCCGTGCTGCGGCGGCACCCGGCCGCGCTCGCCCTGATGGACGAACTGAACCGCGCCGACGTGCGCGCACCGGACCGGATGCCGGACAACGTGGTGACGATGCACTCGCGCGTGGAGTGCGAAGACGAACTCACCGGCGAGCACCACCGCCTGACGCTGGTGTACCCGCACGAAGCAAACGTCGAGACCGGACGGGTTTCCGTGCTTGCCCCCGTAGGCAGCGCCCTGCTGGGAATGTCGATCGGGCAGACCATCGACTGGCATGCGCCGGGCAACCGGCCGCTCAGGTTGCGCGTAACCGCGATCAGCTACCAGCCCGAAGCCAACGGCGACCACCATCGCTGAGCCTGCAACGCCGGCTATCGCATCAATCCACGAAAAGTACGCTCCCGCAGCCGGCCCGTCCCTGCGGGACAAGGCATACTTGTGGCCCGATTTCCCCCACTCCATCGACGCCCATGACCGACACCGCCCCCTCCAAGCTGCAGCAACTGCGCGACCTCTCCGTGGTCGTCGCGGATACCGGCGACTACGACGCCATCAAGCGCCTCAAGCCCGTGGACTGCACGACCAACCCGACCCTGGTGAAGAAGGCGCTGGACCTGCCGGTGTACGCCGACCTGATCGAAGAGCAGCTCGCCTGGGCGCGCACGCAGGGCGGCGGGGAGGCACTGGTGGATGAGGTCGTGGATCGCCTGACCGTCGGCGTCGGCGCGAAGCTGGCCGGCCTGATCCCCGGCCGCGTTTCCACCGAGGTGGATGCCGACCAGGTCTACGACACTGCGGCTACCGTGGCCAAGGCCCGCAAGTTCGTGCAGATGTACGCCGACCAGGGCATCGGCCGCGACCGCATCCTGATCAAGGTCGCCTCCACCTGGGAAGGCGTGGAAGCTGCACGCGTGCTGCAGGCCGAAGGCATCGACTGCAACCTCACCCTGATCTTCAATCCGACCCAGGCCATCGCATGTGCCGAGGCCGGCGCCTTCCTGATCTCGCCCTTCGTGGGCCGCATCCTGGACTGGTACGTGGCCAACGGGCAGGCACCGGCGAACATCGACGAGGACCCGGGCGTGGTGTTCGTGCGCGGGGTGTACGCCGAGTTCAAGCGGCGGGGATCGGCGACGGTGGTGATGGGCGCCTCGTTCCGCTCGACCGCGCAGATCGAAGCGCTGGCCGGTTGCGACCGGCTGACCATTTCCCCGGACCTGCTGGAGAAGCTGGACCAGGAAACGGGCGACCTGCCACGCAGGCTGTCGCCCGGTACCGCCACGCCGACGGCAGCCGCGCCGGTGACGGCCGCGAGCTTCGCAGCCGCCATCGAGGCCGACCCGATGGCGAAGGAAAAGCTGGCTAGCGGCATCGACGCATTCGCCAAGGACCTGGCCGCGCTGCGCACGACCATCCGCGAGAAGCTGGTGGCCTGAGGCTCGGCACCGACAGCATGGTGCTTATGCATGTGAAGCAAGAAGATTAGAGCGCACGCATAAAACTAAGATTTGCGAGACCCGTGAATGGACCGTGGCTGCCTTCTTAGCTGCCACGGTCGCCACGAAACGGGCAGCGACAGGGCTTTGCGATGTGTGATCAATGCCTGTTCGATTCCGCTATCTGAGATGCGTCAAGCAGTCGAAGTCAGCCATTCGCCACACGTGAAGCAGTAAGCCCCTTAGGAAGGGGTCTTCGATGTTCTGACGACGTATCTGCTTGCGGAAGACCTAGCATCCCATCGACCAACGGATACCTCTTATCTAATTCGTGAACAAGCCGGTGTGCAGATTCCGCACACGCGCTTAACCACATTAGAAATGGGGTTACGAAGAAACCGACCGCAAGCCACGACAGCGCTACAACCAGTGAGGGCGTGCCAGCCAGCTCCACCAGCAACTGCAGACCCACCCAAGGCGCCAGCGCAGCCAAGAAGAAACAGACCGACCATGCCCGATAGTTCCGCAGCCAGGACGTCGGCAGAGGCACGAACGCCTTGTTCTTGTAATCGACGGCCAATATGCCTGCCGCGTTCTTACAATCCGCCAACATCCTGAGAGGATTGTTGCGCTCCATCGATATGTAAATCCATCGATCATCGATGATCGCCCCAAATGCATCTCTTACTGCCACCTGCAGTGCTATCGGTCCGGCCTTCCGCCACTTACCTGTCCGGGATAGATCGTAGAGCCTCTGAGTCTTCTGCTTGGAAAGCCTTAGATTCCCTTGCCTGAATCGATGCCAGAGCAGGGCGACCGAAGCAAGCGCAGCGATCGTGGCTAACCAAGGGTTACCGGACAGAAGACTGCTCAAGGAAGACATGCAACCACTCCTGTGTGTGCGAGTCTCAACCCTGTCAGACATTGATCTCGCAGCTTGAGACAGGCTACCCGAGCCCCTCTCAAAGCTAGAAGGGGATCACATGTTCAGCCCGATCGGGCAACTCACGCCCGTGCCACCCAGGCCGCAATAGCCGTTCGGATTCTTCGCCAGGTACTGCTGGTGGTAGTCCTCGGCGTAGTAGAACGGCGGTGCCGGATACACGATCTCGGTGGTGATGTCGCCGTAGCCTGACGCGCGCAGCTGTCCCTGATAGGCCTGCAGGCTGGCTTCGGCGGCCGCCTGCTGCTCCGGCGTGTGGCAATGGATGCCCGACCGGTACTGGGTGCCCACATCATTGCCCTGGCGCATGCCCTGGGTGGGGTCATGGCTCTCCCAGAACACCTGCAACAGCTGTTCGAACGACACCTGTGCGGGGTCGTAGACCACGCGCACGACTTCGTTATGGCCGGTCTGGCCGGAACAGACTTCCTCGTAGGTCGCGTTCGGCGTGCCGCCGCCGGCATAGCCCACCGACGTGCTGTACACGCCCGGCAGGTTCCAGAACTTGCGCTCGGCACCCCAGAAGCAGCCCAGGCCGAACTCCACCTGCTGCAATCCCTCGAATGCGTCGCGCAGCGGATGGCCGTTGACGAAATGCACGTTATGCAACGGCAGTGGCGTCTCGCGTCCCGGCAGCATGTCTTCCGTGCGCGGCATGCGCTGTTTGTAGGCTCCGATACCCAGCATGGCGAACCTCTTGATCGTGGGGGAAGGACGGATCAGGCGGGCAGGATGCCGACGCCCTCATCGTCGCCTTCCAAGATGGGGCCGTCGTCGCGCGATTCCAGTCCGAGCGCTTTCACGATGCCCTCAGCTTCAGGAAACGCCGGGTCCGGAACGCAGACACGCAGCACGCCGAAAAGAGGCAGTTCACCCATGCCGCCCAACAGCGATTCGCCGAACACGAACGCGGGAATCTCCGCCTCCTCCAGCGCGTGCTTGACCAGATGGGCGTCGAACAGGTTGTCGGCCAGGTAGACCACGCGCATGGATGTGTCCTCCGGGACCAGCCTACACCGGGCGTCCGCTACAGCGGGGAGCGCAGTGCCTCGGTGGCCGCGACCGATTCAGTTTCCTCCGCCGCCGCTGCGCGCCATTCCCGCATCGCCGGCAGCGCGAACAGCGCATCCATGTAGCGGCGCGCGACGGCGTCGACCGGCACGCCGTAGCCATCGAAGCGGACTGCCACCGGCGCGTACATCGCATCGACGATGCCGAAGTCGCCGCACAGGAAATCCCCGCCATTGCCTTGCGCGTCACGAAGCTGGCGCCACAGTCCCTGCACGCGGTCGATGTCGCGCTGGGCGGCGGCATCCCAGCGGTAGGCGTCCGGAGTCCGCCGGCTGTTCATCGGCAGCTGCGTGCGCAGTGCGACGAAGCCGGCGTGCATCTCCGCCGCTGCGGCGCGCGCCATGGCGCGGGCGGCCAGGTCCTTCGGCCACCCCCGGCCGTCCAGCCAGCGCTCGTTGGCGTACTCGCAGATGGCCAGCGAATCCCAGACCTGGACGCCGCCATCATGCAGTGCAGGTACCTTGCCCGTCGGGGAGTGGCGCAGGACCTCATCGGCGAACTGCGGCGTATCGAGGGGCAACCGGACCTCCTCGAAGCCCACCCCGAAGTGCCGCAGCAGCAGCCACGGCCGCAGCGACCAGGACGAGTAGTTCTTGTTGCCGATGACCAGGACGGGAAGGCTCATGCGGGGATCCACGCGCGTCGGGCTGTTCAGGATAGACCAGTGCGAGCGCCGGACCGGCTAAACTTGCGTTTTTCCGAGCCTGTCCGCCCCGATGTCCAACGACGACGCCCACCCTGCCGCCCTTCCGGATGATGTCGCTCCCGAGAAACGGGATTTCATCCGCCAGATCGTGCGCGAGGACCTGGCCAGCGGTCGCCACACCTCGGTGAAGACCCGCTTCCCGCCCGAACCCAACGGCTACCTGCACATCGGCCACGCCAAGGCGATCTGTCTGGATTTCGGCATCGCCGGCGAGTTCGATGGCGTGTGCAACCTGCGCCTGGACGACACCAATCCGGCCAAGGAAGACCCCGAGTACGTCCGCGCCATCCAGGACGACGTGCGCTGGCTGGGCTTCGACTGGCACGACCTGCGCCACGCCTCGGATTACTTCGAGGTGCTGTACCTGGCCGGCGAGAAGCTGATCCGCCAGGGCGACGCGTTCGTATGCGATCTGAGCGCGGACGAAGTGCGCGCATACCGCGGCACGCTGACCGAACCCGGCCGCAACTCGCCGTATCGCGACCGCAGCGTGGAAGAGAACCTGGACCTGTTCCGGCGCATGCGCGCGGGCGAGTTCCCCGACGGCGCGCGCACGCTGCGCGCGAAGATCGACATGGCCAGCGGCAACATCAACCTGCGCGACCCGGCGCTGTACCGCATCAAGCACGTCGAGCACCAGAACACCGGCAACGACTGGCCGATCTACCCGATGTACGACTACGCGCACTCGCTGAGCGACGCGGTGGAAGGCATCACCCATTCGCTGTGCACGCTGGAATTCGAAGACCACCGGCCGCTGTACGACTGGTGCGTGGACAAGGTGGACCTGGCCAACTCGCCGGACCTGATCGCGCCGCTGCTGGCCAAGGGCCTGCCGAAGGAAGCGAGCAAGCCGCGCCAGATCGAGTTCTCGCGCCTGAACTTCAACTACCTGGTGATGAGCAAGCGCAAGCTGCTCGCAATGGTGGAAGACAACCTGGTCGACGGCTGGGACGACCCGCGCATGCCGACGCTGCAGGGCATCCGCCGCCGCGGCTACACGCCGTCCGCGTTGCGCCTGATGGTGGACCGCGTGGGCATCAGCAAGCAGAACTCGCTGCTGGACATCTCGATCCTGGAAGGCGCGCTGCGCGAAGACCTGGACGCTGCCGCGCCGCGCCGGATGGGCGTGATCGATCCGGTGAAGCTGGTGCTGGCGAACCTGCCGGAAGGCCACGAGGAAACGCTGACGTTCTCCAACCACCCGAAGGACGAATCCTTCGGCCAGCGCAGCGTGCCGTTCTCGCGCGAGCTGTGGATCGAGCGCGAGGACTTCGAGGAGGTGCCGCCGAAGGGCTTCAAGCGCCTGACCACGGGCGGCGAAGTGCGCCTGCGCGGCGCCGGCATCGTGCGTTGCGATGAAGTGATCAAGAACGACGCCGGCGATATCGTCGAGTTGCGCGGCTGGCTGGACCCCGAATCGCGTCCCGGCATGGCCGGTGCCGAGCGCAAGATCAAGGGCACCATCCACTGGGTCAGTGCGAAGCATGCCGTCGCTGCGGAAGTCCGCCTGTACGACCGCCTGTTCACCGTGCCGAACCCGGACGACGAGTCTGAAGGCAAGACCTACCGCGACTACATGAACCCGGAATCGCGTCGCACGGTGACCGGCTACGTGGAGCCTGCCGCAGCGAGCGCCGCGCCCGAGCAGTCGTTCCAGTTCGAACGCACCGGCTATTTCGTCGCCGACCGCTACGACCACACCCCCGAACGACCGGTGTTCAATCGCAGCGTGACCCTGCGCGATACCTGGGCCACCAAGGGCTGAGCCGGCGGTTTCACCGCCCGTTGAGGCGGTGCGCGGCAGGCTGACGTTTCCAACAACGAACAATGGAGTCCGCCATGCCCCGCACCGTCCTGCGCCTGCCGTTCGCCCTGCTGCTGATGCTGGCCCCGTTGATGGCGCTGGTCGGGTGCGCGGCACCGGCGTCCACCGACAGTTCCGCTGCCGAGCCGCCCGCCGCGTCCGCGCACGCGCCCAAACCCACGGGCGGCACATTGCGGCCGCGCGAAGCCGGCGCAGTCACCGTCGACTACGCCTGCAGGACCAGCGCCGACTGCGCGGTGAAGAACGTGGGCAACTGCTGTGGTGCGATGCCGGCCTGCGTGAACAAGAACAGCCCCACCGATCCGCAGGGCGTGCAGGCGCAGTGCGCGGCCAGCGGACGCATGGGCGTTTGCGGCTTCGCTGACGTGACCGCCTGCCAATGCGTCAGCGGCCGCTGCGAATCCGATTCCTCCATCGCCAGACTCCCTGCCCAGTAATGCTCTACCAACAGATCCACCTCACCCTGCCCGCCTGGACCCACGACCTGGTCGACCCCGCGGCAACCTACGCGAGCGACGAAGCCAAGGTCGCGCTGGCCATCGACCTGTCGCGCCGCAACGTGGACGCCAATACCGGCGGCCCGTTCGGCGCGGTGGTGTTCGGCCCCGATGACCGCGTCATCGCCCTCGGCGTGAACCGCGTAATGCCCCACACCTGCTCGCTGGCGCATGCCGAGAACATGGCCTACATGCTGGCGCAGCAGCGCCTGCAGACGCCACGCCTCAACGACCGCATCGCGCCGGTGGTGCTGGCCACGTCCTCGCAGCCGTGCTGCCAGTGCTACGGCGCCACGGTGTGGGCCGGCATCGACCGCCTGCTGATCGGCGCGCGCGCCGAGGACGTGATGGAACTGACCGAGTTCGATGAAGGTCCGCTGCCGGCGGACTGGATCGGCGAGCTCAACAAGCGCGGCATCGAGGTCGTGCGCGACCTGCGCCGCGAGGATGCGCGCGCGGTGCTCCGGCACTATGGCGAGTCGGGCGGCGACACGTACTGAGCGACGCGCGGAGAAGCCATCGCACCCGGCTTCTCCTGTACCCTGTCCTCGCGGCAGGAGCCGCAGCCATCCGCTTCACGCGACCGCGCCATGTCATCGACGACCGGCCTGCTGGCTTATTGCCGCCAGGGATTCGAACCCGAACTTGCTGCCGAACTGACCGAGCGCGCCGCGCTGGCCGGGTTCGCCGGCTATGCGCGCGCGCAGCGCAACGATGGCCACGTCGTGTTTGTCTGCGAGGAAGCGCAGGCGCTGGACCGCGCCCTGCCCTGGCGCGACCTGATCTTCGCCCGGCAGAAGCTGCGACTGCTCGCCGAACTGCGTGGCATCGACCCCAAGGACCGCATCACGCCGCTCCTCGCCGCCCTGGCGGGCAGCGGTCGTTTCGGCGACCTGTGGGTGGAACACCCGGACTCCGACAGCGCCAAGCCGTTGGCGGGACTCGCGCGGAGTTTCGGCAATGCGCTGCGACCGGCACTACGCAAGGCCGGCTTCCTGAGCGAGAAGGACGATGCGCGCCTGCCGCGCCTGCATGTGGTGTTCGTGCAGGGCGACCACCTGTTCCTGTGTGTCGCCGATGCACGCGACAGCGCGCCCTGGCCGCTCGGTATCCCCCGCCTGAAGTTGCTGCCCGATGCGCCGTCGCGCTCTGCATTGAAGCTGGAAGAAGCCTTCCTGTCGCTGCTCGACGAACGCCAGCGCGAGGCCCTGCTGAGGCCCGGCATGACCGCCGCCGATCTCGGCGCCGCGCCGGGTGGCTGGACCTGGGTACTCACGCGCCATCACCTGCGCGTGACCAGCGTCGATAACGGCCCGCTGCGCGAGCACGTGCTGGCGACCGGCCTGGTCGAGCATCTGCGCGCCGACGGCTTCCACTGGAAACCCTCGCAGCCGCTGGACTGGATGGTCTGCGACATGGTGGAGCAACCGCGGCGCGTGGCCGAGCGCATGGCGTACTGGTTCCGCGAAGGCTGGTGCCGGCACGCCGTGTTCAATCTCAAGCTGCCGATGAAGAAACGCTGGGACGAAACGAAGCTGTGCCTGGACCTGTTCGCCGAACAGGCCGGCAGGTCGCTGGAGGTGCGTGCACGCCAGCTCTACCACGACCGCGAAGAGATCACGGTATTCGCCACGCCCGGCTGAGCCGTGGAGACCTGCCTACACGCCACCCGAGGGGATACGGATGACGTTGCACCGAATGAAGACGCTGCTCGCACTTGGCTTGGCCGCAGGGCTGGCGGGCTGCACCCACACGGACGACGATGCGCGGGCGACGCCGGAATCCCTGTACGTTGCACGCGACGTCGTGGGTGATGGTGTTTTCAGCACGGGGATCGAAGGCCCGGCCTTCGGCCCCGACGGCGCGCTGTATGCGGTGGGTTTCGGGCGCGATGGCACGATCGGCCGGGTGACGTTCGATGCCGACGGCGCCGGCGACGCGGCCCTGTACGTGACGCTGCCGGAGGGCAGCACCGGCAACGGCATCCGCTTCGATGCAGACGGCTTCATGTACGTGGCCGACTACACCGGCCACCGGATCCTGCGCATCGATCCCCGCGACCGCACGATCGGCGTGTTCGCCACCTTGCCCGGCGCGCACCAGCCCAACGACATCGCGTTCGCGCCCAACGGGATGTTCTACGCCAGCGATCCGGACTGGAGCACGGGCACGGGCCAGCTCTGGCGCGTGCTGCCCTACGGGGCGGCGACCCTGCTGGAAACCGGCATGGGCACCACCAACGGGGTGGAAGTCGGCCCGAAGGGAGATGTCCTGTACGTCAACGAAAGCGTGCAGCGACGCGTGTGGGCATACGACCTGGATGGCAGCGGCGGGATATCCGGCAAGCGCCTGCTGATCGCCTTCCCCGACCACGGGCTGGATGGCATGCGTACCGATGCGAGGGGCAATCTCTACATCGCCCGCTACGGCGCGGGCACGGTGGCAGTGGTGTCGCCGCAGGGCAAGGTGCTGCGCGAGGTGAGGCTGAAAGGCCGGAAACCCACCAACGTCGCCTTCGGCGGACCGGACGGACGCACCGTCTTCGTCACCCTGCAGGACCGGGGTGCCATCGAAGCCTTCCGCGCGGATTATCCGGGGCGCGAGACCGGCCTGTGACGGCGTGCCGCGGACGTCTCAGGCGTTGACATGCCGGCGTGGCAAGATGCCTCCCTGACAAGGAGACCCGCGATGCTGCCGATCGAACTCAAGGACCCCGCCGGTTTCGGCAACGAGTTCCTGCGCCTGACCCTGCTGCAGGGCTTCCAGTCGCTGACCAAGCGCGATCTTGAACTGCTGATCTTCGTGCTGCTGGAACGCGACGGCGCCATCGGCCGCGACGAATCCAATTTCACCGTCGCCGGCAAGCTGCGGGTCACGCCGGCCAAGATCAAGGCGCTGCGCCGCGATGGTTACGCACGCTGGCGGGCGCTGGTGCCCGAGGAGCGCGATGCCGCCCTGCAACGCATCGTCGCGACGGCATTGACCGAGACCAACCTGAAATCGGGTGCGAAGCATGTCAGCGAACGCAGCCGCAAGGAAGGCTTCCTCGCCATCCGCATCGAGCATCCCGACGACCATCAGCAGTTCGAACAGGCCATCCTCGAGGTGGGTGCGCTGCCCGTGTACGAACGCAATCGCGACGTGGTGGCGGTGCGCTTCGATACGCTGCTGGCCATTGCCGAACGCTGGGGCTACCTGCAACCCGACCCCGCTGCCGTGACGGCCGAGCTGAAGAAGCTGATGCCCGCGACGGAAGAGGTCACCGACCTGCTGAAGAAGGACCTCACCAAACTGCGCTGGCAGGATGCGCGCAATGCGCTCAACAGCCTCGGCGCCAAGGCCGTTGCCAGCACCGCCGAGGGCGGATTGAAGGGCGTGCTGAAGATCGTCTTCCCCTTCATCCCCGGCTGACGGATTTCAGGCCGCCGCAATCGCCACGCGCGTACCCCCGGCGCGTGCCGAGGCGAAGATCGCATCCAGCGCCACCATGTCCCGCAACCCCTCCTCGCCCGGCACGCGCGGCGGCATGCGCTGCAGGATGGCCAGCGCGTCGGCGTCCATCTGCCTCGCCTGCTGCGCGGGCGTCGCGCCGATCACCGCGTCGAACCGGCGCCCGTCGCTGGCTTCGCCGCGAACGCCTTCGTAGGCCTGGAACGGCGACAGTTCGTACCATCCGTCCGTGCAGTCGGCATGCAGCAGGTTCATGTTGCGGCCGAAGCTGGTCGCGCAGTCGGCCACGACGCCATCGGGGAATTCGAGCCGGAAGCGCATCGACTCGTCGACGCCGCGGAAGATGTCGGCGCGCTCCACATGCGGCGTCGCCGTCACCGCGATGGGCTCGGTACCAGTGGTATAGCGCACGGCATTCAATGCGTATACGCCCATGTCGTACATCGCGCCACCGCCACGCACGGGATCCAGGCGCCAGTTGTCGCCGCTCGCGCCATCGAATCCGCGGAACCCGGCTTCCGCGCGGATCCGCTGCAGGCGCCCGAACGGATGCGATCGGGCCAATGCCATGACCGCCTGCGTATTGGGTTCGTGCTGCATGCGGTAGCCGATCGTCAGCTGCACGCGATGCTGACGGCAGGCCTCGATCATCGCGCGCGCCTCCGCCGCGTCCATTGCCATGGGCTTCTCGCACCACACGTGCTTGGCTGCGGCCGCCGCGCGCAGGGTGAACGGCTTGTGCAGGTGGTTCGGCAGGACGATGTACACGACATCGATGTCGGGATTGTCCGCGATGCGGTCGAAGCCCGCGTAGTCGTAGACGTTGCGGTCGGGAATGCGGTGACGACGCTGCCATTCCTCCGCCTTGGCCGGCGTACCGGTGACGATGCCGGCCAACCGGCAGTGCTTCGTCATCTGCAGCGCAGGTGCGAGCAGGTCGCGGCTGTAATAACCCAGGCCGACCAGGGCGACGCCGAGCGGGCGTCGATCCGTCGCCCGCGCGGCAGGCAACATGCCGACCAGGCCGGCGGCGCCAAGCCCGCCCAGCACACGGCGACGTGAAGGGTCATGGGGGGGATGCGCAGGATTCATCGCGGATACTCCGACCGGGAACGGCGAGGCTACCGCATGCGCTGCATGCCCGTCGTCAGCGCGCGCGCTGTCCCGCCGCGTGCCGCCAGAGGAAATCCACCAGCGGCGGCACCCTGCCCGCGAGGCCCAGCAAGGGCCCGCGCACCAGGGTCAGGTGCATCTCATCATTCGAGAACACCTTGTTGATGCCGTCGAAGGCATGGGCGGCAGTGGCGTTCTCGCTGCGTCGCTGCCGCGCCCATCGTTCCAGACGGTGGGGCGCCGACCAGTCCACATGCCGGGCCAACGCGTCACGGATACCTTCGCGCAAGGCCGCGACGTCACGCAGGCCCAGGTTGACGCCCTGCCCGGCCAGGGGATGCACCACGTGCGCCGCGTCGCCGGCCACGATCACGCGACCTGCGACATAGTCCTTCGCCAGTTGCCGCCGCAGCGGGAAGGCCGCCCGCTCCGATGCCACCACCACCTCGCCGAGTTGCCCGCCCATCGCCAGCGCGAGTTCATGCCCGAACGCCGCATCGTCGAGCGCCAGCACGCGCACGGCCTCGGCGTCGGGGAGCGTCCAGACGATCGAGCTGCGGCCGTCGGTGAAGGGCAGGAAAGCCAGGGGACCGGTCGGCAGGAATCGTTGCCACGCCGTGTCCTCGTGCGGCCGCTGCGTCCGCACGAAGGCCACGACGCCGCGCTGCGCGTAATCGTGCGAGGTGACGTCCAGGCCAGCGAGCCGGCGCAGCGTGGAGTCGGCGCCATCGGCGGCGACCGCAAGCCTGGCGTCGACGCGCGCGCCATCGTCCAGCTGCAACGTCACACCCGCTTCGTCCTGCTCCATGGCTTCCACGCGGGCGGGGCAGCACAGCTGCACGCCCGCCGCCGGCAGGGCCGCCCACAGCCGGTCCACCAGCAATGCGTTCTCGACAATCCAGCCCAACTGCGAACGCCCAAGGGCATCGGTATCGAACTGGAGCTCACCGCCACCGGCGGCATCCCACACCCGCATGCGCCGATAGGGCTGCGCGCGCGCATCGCGCACCGCGCGCCATGCGCCGGCCTCCTCCAGCAGTGCCGCATTGTCGGGCGCGAACGCGTACACGCGCAGGTCCGGCTGGTCCTGCGACCAGCGCGGAGGCTCGCGGCCCTCGACCAGCGTCACCTGCAATCCCTCGCGCGCCAGCACCAGGGCGCACGCGGCACCCACCACGCCGCCACCGACGATGGCGACATCGATCTGTCCGCGACGCTTCATGCGCTCTCTCCGCGGCACAACGCCGGCACATCCCCGCGGAATCCCATGGCGCCCCCTACCAGGAACGATTGCAGCGACGCATGTGCATCCACCGCCATCAGGCCGAGGCTGCGCAGGGGCTTCAGCAGCGGCGACGGGTTGGCGGTCAGCCGCGCCAGCCCGTCGGAGAACGCCAGCGTACGTTCGCGGTCTTCGTGCCGGCGCGTCGCATAGGCCGCGAGGCTGCCCGCATCGCCGGGATCGTCGCTGCGTGCGATCTCTTCGGCCAGCGTCAGTGCGTCCCGCAGGCCCAGATTGAAGCCCTGTGCGCCGATCGGATGGATCGTCTGCGCGGCGTTGCCCAGCACGACTGCCCGCTCGGCGACAATCCGTTGCGCGACCACACGCACGATGGGGTAGCCGCTACGCTCCCCGCTGCCGACCAGCCTGCCGATGCGCCAGCCCGCCTCGCGCTGCAGGCGCGCAAGCCACGCAGCCTCGCCCAGCGCCGCGACTTCGTCGGCTTCCGCGCGCGCCACGCCGTGCACCACGCCCCACTGGCGATCACCGCGTGGCAGCAATGCCGTGGGGCCGGCATCACCGAAACGCTCGTATGCCGTGCCATCCGGCGCACGCGTGGCGCGCACCCGGGCGACGAACAGGGTCTGCAGGTAGTCGTGTTCCTCCACCTCGATGCCGAGCGCATCGCGCACGGTGCTGCGCGTGCCATCGGCAGCCACCACCAGCGACGCGCGCAGTTCGCGCTCGCCGCCCGCATCGGCGATGCGCAGGACGCGGCTTCCCGCGTCGCCCGGCGCGAACCCGACAAAGCGTGCCGGCCGATACCGCGTCAGCCGCGCCAGTTGGTCGAGCCGCGCTTCCAGTGCCTCGCCGAAATCGCGCGCCACGACCACCTGCCCGAAAGCCTCGCGGCCATAGTCCACGGCATCGAGTTGCACGCGACCGAAATCGCCCTGCCGGCTGATGTGGATGCGGCGGATCGGGCCGGTCGGCGCACGCAGCTGCTGCATCACGCCGAGCACGGTCAAGGCATTGACGGTGGCCGCCGCCAAGCTGAGGTTGCGCTGGTCGAACACCGCCGGCATCTGGCCCGCAGGCGTCGCCTCGACCAGACCCACGTCCAGTCCCTGCCGGTCCAGGGCGATGGCCAGGCTTGCACCGACCAACCCGCCGCCCACGATCACCACGTCATGCCGTTCTGTCATGCCGCCATGATACCGCCCCGGTCTCCAGGCCCCGTCCTGCGGCCTGCCGGACGCAGGCTCCGGTAGAATGCGGGGCTGAGTCTCCGGAACCCTGCCGATGAACACCACTTTCCAACGCGCCCTCGTGCTGATGCTGGTCGCCGCCCTGCTGGTCCTCACCCGCCTGCACCTGCCCACCACGTTCGGCCACATCGGCCCGTTGCCCGATGCCAGCTGGGCCGCCTTCTTCATCGGCGGCTACTACCTGCGCACCTGGTCGCGCTGGGCGTTCCCGTTGTTCATGGCGGCAGCCGTCGTGGTGGACTACATCGTCATCAGCGGCCAGGGCATCAACTTCTGGACGCACTACTGCGTGTCGCCCGCGTACTGGTTCCTGCTGCCGGCCTACGGTGCGCTCTGGCTGGGCGGCACGCTGCTGCGCCGCTACCAGACCGAGAGCCATGGCCGCACGCTGGCGCTGCTGGTGGGCAGCCTGCTGGCCTCGGTCACCGTCTGCCACCTGCTGAGCCAGGGCAGCTTCTACTGGCTGAGCCCGGTCGTCAGCGAACCGACGCTGGCCGGCTGGTGGAAGAACTTCAGCGACTGGTACCTGCCGTACCTGCGCGTGGCTGCGATCTACGTGGGCCTGGCCGTCATCGTGCACGTGGTGGTCGAACAGGTCGTCCGCCTGGCCCGCCCGCACGGCCGTACCGCCGACTGACCGACCCGGGTTCGCGATGGGCAACCGGCTCTCGAAGATCTATACCCGCACCGGTGACGACGGCAGCACCGGCCTCGGCGACGGCACGCGCGTAGGCAAGGACTCCGCGCGCGTCACCGCCTACGGCACGGTGGACGAAGCCAACTCGGCGCTCGGCGTGCTGCTGGCGGTACCCGGCGTGCCGGACGACATCCGCGCCCTGCTGACCACGGTGCAGCACCAGCTGTTCGACCTGGGCGGCGAACTGTGCATCCCCGGCCATGCCGCGATCACCGGCGACGACGTGGATGCGCTGGAACGGCAGCTGGACCACTACAACGACGACTTGCCGCCGCTGAAAGACTTCATCCTGCCGGCCGGCGGCGAGGCGGCTTCGCGCTGCCACCTGGCCCGCACCATCGTGCGCCGCGCCGAACGCGAAACCGTCACCCTGGCCCGCCACGACGCGGTGCGACCGGAAGCGATCCGCTACCTCAACCGGCTTTCGGACCTGCTGTTCGTGCTGGCGCGCGTGCTCGCGCGTGCCGACGGCCAGGGCGAAGTGCTGTGGAAGCACGAACGACGCCACTCCTGAGCGGGCGTCTTCCCCCAAGGTCGAGTGCCGGCACACCCGGCGCCGCGCTTAGAATGGCGCCGGACTTCCATAGCGGAGAGGCGGATCCCGCCCCGTCGAGGGCAACGCCGGCACCTTGATCATCTTCACCCACCCCGCCTGCCTGCTGCACGATCCCGGCCCCGACCATCCGGAGCGGCCAGCGCGGCTGGAAGTGGTACTTGAGGCGCTGCGGCTGCACCACGGCGACGCTGACTGGCGCGAAGCGCCGATGGTCAAGCTGGGCGACCTGCGCCGGGTGCACGACGAGGCATTGGTGCGCGAGGTGCTGGAGGCGGATGTGTCCGGCTACCGCATGCTCGATCCGGACACGGTGATGTGCCCGGCCTCCCGTGCCGCCGCCCTGCGTGCCGCCGGCGCCGGCGTGGCGGCGGTGGACGCCGTGATGAACGGCGAAGACCTGACCGTCTTCTGCGCGGTGAGGCCCCCCGGCCACCATGCGACCAGCAGTGCCGCCATGGGCTTCTGCCTGTTCAACAACGTCGCCGTGGCGGCCGCGTATGCCTGCGACAAACACGGGCTGGAGCGCGTGGCAGTCATCGACTTCGATGTGCACCACGGCAACGGCACCCAGGCGATCTTCTACGACGACCCGCGGGTGGCCTACTTCAGCAGCCACGAATCGGGCATCTACCCGCACAGCGGCGCGCCCTACGAGCGCGGGGTAGGCAACGTGTTCAACGCCCTGCTGCCGCCGGGCAGTGGTGGTTTCCGTTTCCAGAACACCTGGGCGGACGAACTGCTGCCTGCGCTGGACGACTTCAAGCCCCAGTTGCTGCTGGTCTCGGCCGGTTTCGACGCGCACATGCGCGATCCGCTGGCGGACCTGATGCTGGAGACCGAAGACTTCGGGTGGCTGACCCGGCAGTTGCGCACCCTGGCACAGCGCCATGCCGGGGGACGGATCGTCTCGATGCTCGAGGGTGGTTACGACCTGGATGCCCTGCGCGAGTGTGCCGTGGTCCACGTGGAGGCGTTGCGCTGAGGCCCGAAAGCCCTGTCGCTGAACCCTGCCCGACATCGGCCGATGGCCTTCATTGCCCGCATGCATGGGATGGGGCAAGCTAACGACCGTTTTTCGTTCGACAGCGAGCCCAGCACCGCGTGCGCCCTGCCCTTCGCCTGCTCCCGTTGCCCTTCAGCATCGCCCTGTGCCTGCCCGCGCTGGCGGCTGACGAAAAGCCCGAAAGCTGGGCGTTGTGTCCTATCCAGGATGTGATCCCGACATTCGGGGGAGCACCGCAGCCACCGGCGCCTGGCAGCGCCCAGGCGTCGCGGGAGCAGCGCGCCGAGCAACCGACCTCGATCGAGGGCGACCAGCTCTCCGGTACCGAGGCCAATCCCCAGTACAGCGGCGAGGTCGTCCTCACCCGTGGCGACCAGTTCCTGGGCGCAGACAACCTGAAGTACGACCAGGAGCAGGACACCTACGTCGCTGACGGCCACATCCGTTACCAGGATGCCGGCATCCGCCTGATCGCCGACAGCGCCCGTGGCGACCAGGGGGCCGACGCCCACCAGATCGACAACGTCCGCTACCAGCTGGTCTCCCGGCGCGGCAACGGCGGCGCCGACCGCATCGACATGAAGGGGCCGGAAGGCAGCCTGCTGCATTCCACCTACTCCACCTGCGATCCCGAGGACCGCCGCTGGGAGCTGCGTTCGCGTCGGATCGACATCAACACCGATGACGGCTGGGGCGTGGCGCGCGGCGCGACGATCCGGCTCGGCAAGGTACCGGTGCTGTACGTGCCCTACCTGAAATTCCCGATCGACGACCAGCGCCACACGGGCCTGCTGTACCCGGCGGTGGGGCTGTCCGGCCGCAACGGCTTCGACTACCAGCAGCCGATCTACCTGAACCTGGCGCCGAACTACGACGCCACCCTTGAACCGCGCTACATGAGCGAGCGCGGGTTCCAACTGGGCGCGGAATTCCGTTACCTGTACGAGAAGGGGCGCGGCGAGATCCAGGGCTCCTGGATGAACAAGGACGACCTGATCCGTGACCGGATGAACGAGGTGGACTATGACCCGCTCAATCCGAACAATCCGGATCCGGACGACGGCCGCGGCTTCTTCTCGTTCGCAGGTAACCACCGCTTCAACACGAACTGGCAGGCACGCGCCAACCTGATCTGGCTGAGCGACGCGCGCTATCAAGAGGATTTCGGCAGTTCACTGTATGGTCAGGCGTATTCGTCGGTAACCAGTACGGCCGGCGTCTACGGCGCCGGAGAGTTCTGGAGCGCCGGCGTGATGGCCGACCACTGGCAGCTCTCCGATTACCTGAGCAGCGAAGCCTCGCTGCCCTACAACAGGCTGCCGCGCGTCTACCTCAACTGGAGCCAGCCCCTGAGCCGCTGGATCAGCGTGGGTGGGCACGCGGAAGCGGTGAAGTTCCAGCACGACGAGAAGCCCGGCGGCAGCCGCCTCGACATCAAGCCAACCATCTCGTTCCCGCTGCAAGGCGCCGCCTGGTACATCACGCCAACGCTGGCGTACCGCCATACCGAATATCGCCTCGACGCCGATCTAGCGCAGCAGATCGCCACCAGTCGCGCCGTCGAGGCGTACGGAGTCCCCGCTGCGCAGGTGACGCCCGCGATGATGGCGGAATTCTACGACCGATCGCCCAGCCGCAGCCTGCCGATCGGCTCGCTGGATGCGGGTGTCTATTTCGACCGCGAGACCGAGATCAAGGGCGACCGCTTCCTGCATACGCTGGAACCTCGCCTGTTCTACCTCAACGCACCGTACCGCGAGCAGGAAGGACTGCCGATCTTCGATACCCGTCCGTTCAACTTCAGCTACGGCCAGTTGTTCCGCGACAACCGCTACACGGGCCCCGACCGCCAGGCCGATGCCAACCAGCTGACTCTGGCATTGACCACGCGCCTGCTGCGGCAGAAGGACGGCTTCGAACGGCTGTCGGCCAGCATCGGTCAGATCCGCTACTTCGAAGACAGCCTGGTCACCTATTCATCCGCAGAAACCCCGCTTGAACAAGGCAAGTCGGCCTGGGTGGTGGACGCCAACTACGCCCCGACCGATCGCTGGACCATCGGTGCCTCGTACCAGTGGGACCCGAAGTTCCGCCGCGAGGACCTGGCCAGCGTCCGCGCACGCTACCTGCTGCCGGACGATGGCGTGGTCAACATCACTTACCGCCGCCGCCGCGACCTGCTGGAGCAGGCCGACTTCTCGTTCCTCTATCCGGTGACCCCGGCATGGAGCGTGGTGGGCCGCTACTACCACTCGTTCTACCGTGATGCCGCCACCGACCAGGAGCCTGGCCTGCTGGAAGGCGTGGCAGGCGTGCAGTGGGACAGCTGCTGCCTTGCCGTGCGTGCGCTGGTGCGTCGCTACGTACGGAATCGCGAGGGCGACATGAACACCGGCTTCCAGGTCGAGTTCGTCCTGAAGGGCCTGGGCTCGGCGGGCCAGAACACGGACCGCACGCTGCGCCGTGCTATCCTCGGTTATTACCGAGACGACCTCTATCTCGTCCCGCCGAGCAATATCGCGCCGCGTCCGGACGACAACACTTACGATCCGGATCCGATGCCATGAACAAGCCTCTTTCCCACCTCCTGATCGCCGGCCTGCTGGCCCTGTCGGCAGCCTCGACGCCCGTGGCAGCGCAGACACTGCAGCCGCTGGACCGGATCGCCGCCGTCGTCAACGAAGACGTCGTCCTGCAGAGCGAGCTGGAACGCGCCGTGAGCAACGTCCTCGCCCAGTACGCCAATCAGCCCGGCCAGTTGCCCCCGCGCGCGGTGCTGGAGCGCCAGGTGCTGGAGCGCCTGGTGCTGGTGAAGCTCCAGGTGGCACGAGCTGCGGAGACGGGTGTCCGTGTCAGCGATGCCGACCTCAACAACGCCGTCAACGCCGTCGCCCAGCAGAACGGGACCACGCCCGACGGCTTGCGCCAGCGGCTTGAAGCCGATGGCATGTCGTTCGCCGAATTCCGCAACTCGATGCGTGATGAAATCACCATCCAGCGCCTCAAGCAGAGCTTCGCGCAGAGTCGCGTGCAGGTCAGCGAGGCCGAGGTGGACGCTGCCCTGGCCATGCAGGCCAACAGCGGCGCGCAGTACCACCTGGCGCACATCCTCGTCAGCCTGCCGGATGGTGCAACCGCCGAGCAGATCACCGCCGGCCAAGGCAAGATCGATGGCATCAAGGCGTTGATCGACAAGGGCGAACTGGACTTTTCCGCCGCTGCCGTCCGCTATTCCGACAGCCCGAATGCACTGGAAGGCGGCGACCTCGGCTGGCGCAGCCTGGACGAAATCCCCACCGCCTTCGTGGAGATGCTCAAGGGCATGTCGCCGGGCCAGTCGGTCGGCCCGTTGCGCGGCCCCAGCGGATTCCAGCTGCTGAAGCTGGTGGAAGTCCGCGATGCCACGCAGGCCGAGAAGCGCAGCGTGACCGAGTACAACGCCCGGCACATCCTTGTGCGGATCACCGAAACCCAGGACGCCGCCGCCGCCAAGGCCAAGATCGACACGCTGCGCGCCCGCATCGCGGGGGGCGCCGACTTCGTTGCCGTGGCAAAGGAATCCACCGAGGACGCCAACAGCCGCGATGACGGTGGCGACCTGGGCTGGTTCCCCGCCGATGCGTTCGGTCCGGCCTTCGGCCAGCAGGTGACCGCGCTGCAGGACGGCCAGGTAGGTGCACCGTTCCGTACCGATGCCGGCTGGCACATCGTGCAACGCGTGGGCAGCCGCCAGACCGACGTGACCGACCAGAACCGCCGCGCGCAGCTCCGCGACACCATCGGCCGTCGCAAGGCCGAGGACGAGTACAACCGTTATCTGCAGGAGTTGCGCGGCGAAGCCTATGTCAGCTTCCGCAGCGGTGACCGCGCCGAGACTACGCCGGGCGGCTGAGGTGATTCCGCGGCTGGCGCTGGTACCGGGCGAGCCGGGCGGCATCGGCCCCGAACTCTGCGTACGACTCGCGCAGCACCCGCGCAGCGACTGTACCCTGCTCGCGTTCGCGGATCCCGGCACACTGCGCGCCGCGGCCGACGCACTCGGTCTGCCGCTTCGCCTGCTCGACGAGGCCGTCGTCGCCGTCGAACCGGGTGACCTGCGCTTGTGGGCGGTGCCCAATGCAGCGCCCAACACCTTTGGCGTTACCGATCCCCGCAATGCGCGCGCCGTCATCGATGCACTGACGCAGGCCGCCGATGCGTGCCTGCAGGCATCCCTGGATGGCATGGTGACGGGCCCCGTGCACAAGGCCGCCATCAACGCCGGCGGAATCGCGTACAGCGGCACCACCGAACTGCTGGCAGAACACGCCGGCCGCAAGGTCGTGATGATGCTCGCCAACGACATCGTCCGCGTCGCACTGGCGACCACCCACCTGCCGTTGCGGGATGTCGCGGACGCGATCACGCCCGCGTTGCTGGAAGAGATCCTGCGCATCACGCACGCGTCCTTGCGGCAGGACTTCGGCATCGAAGATCCGGTCATCGCCGTCCTGGGACTGAATCCGCATGCGGGTGAAGCCGGACACCTCGGACGCGAGGAGATCGAGGTGATCGGGCCGGTGCTCGCCGTCCTGCGTGCAGAGGGCATGCGCCTGGAAGGCCCGCTGCCCGCCGACACCGCCTTCCTGCCCCAGAAGCTGCGCGGCTTTGATTCCGTGGTGGCGATGTACCACGACCAGGGCCTGCCCGTGCTCAAGTACAGCGGGTTCGAGCAGGCGGTGAACCTGACCCTGGGTCTTCCCTACCCGCGCGTGGCCGTCGACCACGGCACGGCACTCGACCTGGCCGGCAAAGGCATCGCGGATCCTTCCAGCCTGTTCGCGGCCGTCGCCACCTGCGCACGGATGGCCTCCCAACGCATCATGGGCCGCACTTGACGCCACGCAGTACGCGAGCGTTCCCGCATAATCCGTCCATGTCGCATTTCAAGGCTCCCCCAAAGAAGTCCCTCGGCCAGCATTTCCTGACCGATCGCAGCTACATCGACAAGATCGTGAGGGCAGTGAATCCGCAGCCCGGCGACCGCCTGGTCGAGATCGGCCCGGGCCAGGGCGCGATCACGTTCCCGCTTCTGAAGAAGCATGGCGAGCTGACCGCCATCGAGTTCGACCGCGATCTGATCACGCCGCTGATGGAAGCATCGGAAGGCATCGGGCGATTGACCATCATCCACAAGGACGTGCTGTCGGTGGACTTCGGCAAGCTCGCGGGCGAAGACACGCTGCGCCTGGTCGGCAACCTGCCCTACAACCTGTCCTCGCCGATCCTGTTCCACGCCATCGAACATGCCTCGGCGATCACCGACATGGTCTTCATGCTGCAGAAGGAAGTCGTCGACCGCATGGCGGCCGAGCCGGGCAGCAAGGTCTACGGCCGGCTCAGCGTGATGCTCCAGGCCTACTGCCAGGTGGATGCCCTGTTCGTGGTGCCCCCGGGCGCCTTCCGTCCGCCGCCCAAGGTGGACTCCGCCGTCGCGCGCCTGGTCCCGCGCGATCCGGCCACCATCGGCATCCAGGACCCTAAGCGCTTCGAGCATGTCGTGCGCGCCGCCTTCGGCCAGCGCCGCAAGACCTTGCGCAATGCGCTGTCCGAGGTGTGCAGCAGCGAGTCGATCGAAGCCGCCGGTGTGCGCCCGGATGCGCGCGCCGAGCAGATCGCGGTGGAAGATTTCATCCGGCTGGCCAATCAGGTGGCCACTGCCTGAGATGGAGGCGGGTAGTTTCCGCTTTCACCTGCGTTTGAATACACTGCGGGGATGAATTCCCCCGACTATGCCATCGATGTGGACGTGGCCACGCGCTTCCTGGACGACCAGTCCGCGCCCGAGGACGGGCGCTACGTGTTCGCGTACACCATCCGTATCCACAACCGTGGGCGCGTACCCGCGCAGCTGCTGCGCCGCCACTGGGTCATCACCGATGCCAACGGCAAGGTGGAGGAAGTGGAAGGCGAAGGCGTCGTCGGCGAGCAGCCCTGGCTGAGGCCCGGCGAAGATTTCCGCTATACCTCCGGTGCCATCCTGGAAACGGCGCTGGGCACCATGCAGGGAAGCTACGACATGCTGGCCGACGACGGCACCCGGTTCGACGCCCCCATCGCCCCGTTCACCCTGTCCGTTCCACGGACCCTGCACTGAGGCCACGGCACAATGAGTGTCTGGGCCATCGGCGACCTCCAGGGCTGCTACGACGCCACGCAGCGACTGCTTGAGAAGATCCGCTTCGATCCGGCGCAGGACCGCCTGTGGTTCTGTGGTGACCTGGTCAACCGCGGTGGCCAATCACTGGAAACGTTGCGCCTGGTGCATTCGCTGCGCGAGCACAGCACCGTGGTCCTGGGCAACCACGACCTGTCACTGCTGGCCATCGGCGAGCGGTCGCCGGACGAGCAGCGCAAGGTCAATCCCGACCTCCAGCGTGTAGTGCTGGCCGACGATGCACGCACGCTGCTGGACTGGCTGCGCCTGCAGAAGCTGGTGCATGCGGACCGCGAACTCGGGTGGATGATGGTGCATGCCGGTCTCGCTCCGAAATGGACCACCACGCTCGCCGAGAAACATGCGCGCGAGGTCGAGCAGCAGCTGCATGGCAACGCCTACCGCAAGCTGTTCCGCAACATGTACGGCGACAAGCCGAACTGGGCACCGCACCTGTCCGGCTACGACCGTGCGCGCGCCATCATCAACGTGCTGACGCGCATGCGTTATTGCACCCCGCGCGGCCGCATGGCGATCGAGGAAAAGGGCGCGCCCGGCCGCCAGGCCCAGGGCCTCTACCCCTGGTATGAAGTCCCCGGTCGCGCCGAGCGCGACCTGAAGATCGTGTGCGGCCACTGGTCCACGCTCGGCCTGATGATCGGCCACGGCGTGCATGCCATCGACACCGGTGCCGTGTGGGGCGGCAAGCTCACTGCGCTGCAGTTGGATACGGACGACATCCGGCTGGTGCAGGTCCCCGGCCGCGACGTGCCGCCACCGCCGAAGGGCGAGTTGCCGAAGGACTGATCATGCGGCTGGCACGGTGCGCATCGCTGTGCCTGATGCTGCTGACGCTCGCGGCATGCCGCGACGAAACGCCCGTTGCCCTCGACCCCACGGCGGCGCCGGCGACGGTGCCGGACGCGCCGCCCATCCTTTCTCCGTCGCTGGTCTCGGCGGCACGCGCGCAGATCGGCGTGGTCCGCGTCTACGACCCGGCCTACTTCAGCCTGTCCTATCCCGGCGGCGACGTGCCGGCCGATCGGGGCGTGTGCACGGACGTGGTGATCCGCGCGCTGCGTACGCAAGGGCTGGATCTTCAGCAGGCGATCCACGAGGACATGCGCGCGCACTTCGCCCTGTACCCGCGCCAGTGGGGCCTGAGCCGACCCGACCGCAACATCGACCATCGTCGCGTCCCCAACCAGATGTACTGGTTCAAGCGGCAGGGATGGCAACAGCCCATCGGTCGCACGGAGAAGGACTTCGCGCCCGGCGACATCGTGGCGTGGAAACTCACCGGCAGCGGCCTGCTGCACATCGGCATCGTCTCCGACCGCCGCAGCCACGACGGCACGCCATTGATCCTGCACAACATCAACTCCGGCACGCAGGAAGACGACATCCTGTTCCGCCACGCCATCATCGGACACTACCGGCAACCGGAGACGCGCACGCCGGGCGCGCCTCCCTAGCGCAGGACCCGCTCGATGCCGCAGGCCGTCCGCTCGCTGCGAACCCGCCCAAAGACGCCAGAGGGTGGACTCCGCCCGTCATTCCGACGAAAGCCGGAATCCATCTTGATCCTACGGTCAGATGTGCGTCAGCTGACGACCAATGGATTCCGGCTTTCGCCGGAATGACGGACCAGGGTTGAAGGCGTACCGCCTGCTTTCAGGTGCGCCGATACTCGACGAAGTCAAAATCCAACGCATGCTTCGCATCCACCGGATGCGATTCGCGCGCGATCTCGCGCCATTGCGCGGTATCGAACGCGGGGAAGAAGGCGTGCGCGTCCTCGACCACGGTATCGACCTCGGTCACGTGCAGCACGTCCGCATGACCAAGTGCCAGCGCGTAAATCTCGCCACCGCCGATCACGCACAACTCTTCACTCCCCTGCTCTGCCGCGATCCGGATCGCCTCTTCAAACGAGGCCACCCCCTGCATGCCTTCGAACGGCACGCGGCCACGGCGCGTCAATACCAGGTTGAGCCGGCCCGGCAACGCACGGCCCAGGGATTCGGCGGTCTTGCGTCCCATCAATACCGGCTTGCCCAGCGTCAGTGTCTTGAAGCGTTTCAGATCATCCGGCAGTCGCCACGGCAGGTCGTTGTCGCGGCCGATGGCGCGGTTGCGGTCAAGGGCGGCGATCAGGGAGATGTGCATCAGTCGGGATACAGTTCGGTATAGATCTTCATCGCCTGCGCACGCGCGCTCACGGATAGCCACACGACGGCCAGGTAAATCGCTACGAACAACGCGCCTTCCAGCGGCGGAATCGTGACCAGCGCCTTGAAGAAGCCCTCGGTCTCGTCACCGGGCCGGAACAGGGCCGACAACGCCAATCCCAGCGGTGCGATCAGAAGGATCGTGGTGAAACCGGTCACCAGCGAAGTGGCCAGGGAGAACAGGTGATCGGCGAACTTTTCGCGCGCTTTGCGGGAATACTTCGACAGCGACATGACGGGTTTCCTTCCTTGACTGCCCGGATCGGGCAGGATCAGCCTGCACAACGTCCGTCTCCGTAGCTGAGAATCCCGACTCACAATGGTTAGACCGCCACCGGCGCCTTGATCGCGGGATGAGGATCATAGCCGTGGATCTCGATGTCGTCGTAGGTGAAGGCGAACAGATCCGTGACGTCGGCACTCAGGTGCAGCTTCGGCAGCGCGCGGGGTTCGCGCGACAGCTGTTCACGCGCCTGCTCGTAGTGGTTGGAATACAGGTGCGCGTCGCCCAGCGTGTGCACGAAGTCGCCCACCCCCAATCCGCAGGCCTTCGCCACCATGTGGGTCAGCAGCGCATAGCTGGCGATGTTGAACGGCACGCCCAGGAAGATGTCGCCGCTGCGCTGGTAGAGCTGGCAGCTGAGCTTTCCCTCCACCACGTAGAACTGGAACATCGTGTGGCAGGGCATCAGCGCCATCTTCGGCAGGTCGGCCACGTTCCAGGCCGACACGATCAGCCGGCGCGAGTCCGGGTTGCGCTTGATCTCCTCGACGACCCATTTGATCTGGTCGATCTCGCCGCCGTCGGCCGTGGCCCAGCGACGCCATTGCTTGCCGTAGACCGGGCCGAGTTCGCCGTCGGCATCGGCCCATTCATCCCAGATGCTGACCTTGTTGTCCTCGAGGTAGGCGATGTTGGTCTCGCCCTTCAGGAACCACAGCAGCTCGTGCACGATCGAGCGCAGGTGCAGCTTCTTCGTCGTGACCAGCGGGAAGCCTTCGTTGAGGTCGAAGCGCATCTGCCAGCCGAACACGCTGCGCGTGCCGGTGCCGGTGCGGTCGGACTTTTCGGTGCCCTGCTCCAGCACGTGTCGCAGCAGGTCGAGGTACTGTTTCATTCTTTGCCTCCGGCAGATGGCTTCATGCGATGTCCTTGCCGGCACCGGGCGCGGGCAGGACGGGCTGCAGGGTGGGCGCGCGACGCGACAACGCGAGCAGGAACAGGCCCAGTGCCACCAGCGGCAGGCTCAGCACCTGGCCCATTGTCAGCCAACCGAAGGCGAGATAGCCGATGTCCGCATCCGGCACGCGCACGAACTCCACCACGAAACGGAACACGCCGTACATCAGCGCGAACAGGCCGGAGATGGTGTAGCGCGCGCGTGGCTTGCGCGACACTGTCCACAGCACCACGAACATCACCAGCCCCTCGAGGAGCGCCTGGTAGAGCTGCGAAGGATGGCGCGCGAACGGATCCAGCGCACCCGCCGCATACTGCGCCTGCAACTGCGCCGCATCCAGGCCGCGCAGCGCGGGATCGGTCGGGAAGATCACGCCCCAGTCGGCACCGGTCGGCTTGCCCCACAGTTCGGCGCCGATGAAGTTGCCGATGCGGCCAAAGCCGAGCCCGGGAGCGACCACCGGTGCAACGAAATCCATCGTGTCAAAAAAATGCAGGCGATGTTTGCGCGACCACCACCATGCGGCGGCCATCACGCCCAGCAGGCCGCCATGGAAGCTCATGCCGCCTTCCCAGACCTTGAAGATCGACAAGGGATTTTCGAGGAAGGTGCCAAACCCGTAGAACAGCACATAGCCGATGCGGCCGCCCAGCACCACGCCCAGCATGCCGTAGAACATCAGGTCGGAGAACGCGTTGGCGTCCACGCCGGGCAGTCGCCCTTGCGATGCGCGCATGCGTCCCAGCCACCAGGCGGTGACGAACGCCAGCAGGTACATCAGGCCGTACCAGTGCAGCTTCAGCGGACCCAGCGAAAGGATGATCGGATCGATCTGGTGGAGGTAGATCATGCGCCTCGGCTTGGCCGGTGGGGATGGGCTATTTTGCCCCACCCTGCCCGCGCGTGGCGGATCCCGGACTGATCGGCGATCGGCGGATCAGTCCAGCAAGTGCGGCCGGTTGGGCAGTTCGTCCTCGTCCGGACGGCCGTCCAGCTGCGGAAAATGCAGCGCCAGCAGGTCCGAGACTGCGCGGATGCCGTCGATGACGGCCTGTTCCGCCCGGTTCTCCGCCATGCCCACTTCAATCAGGTGGCAGACCTCGCGCCATGCCGCGTCGCTGACGAGGCCGTTCAAGCCGCGGTCGGCGACGATCTCGATGCGGTGGTCGGCCAGCAGCAGGTAGATGAGCACGCCGTTGTTGGCTTCCGTGTCCCAGGTGCGCAGCCGCACGAACACCTCGTGCGCGCGCTCGCGCGGATCCACCCCGGAAAGTACCGCACCCAATGGCAGGTCCGACTCCACCGCGAACATCACCTCGCCGCGGTGCCTGCGCTCGCCCTCGGCAATGGCGTCGGTGATGTGGTGCAGGGTCGATTCCGGGAACAGCCGGCGCGCCGAACGGGCGAACAGATGGCGGAGAACGCGCATCACCAACTCCCGGAGGCGCCACCGCCCCCCGACATGCCGCCGCCACCACCCCAGCCACCTCCGCCGAAGCCCCCGCCTCCCCCACCAAAGCCACCGCCTCCGCCACCCCAGCCACCCCAGTCCCGGTGCCGGGCGTACCCGCCGCGGGTCGACACCGACATCAGACCGTAGAGCAATCCCAGCACGGCGGCGATGCCACCGACCGCAAGCAGCGACGACAGCAGCAGTGCAACACCACCGGCCGCACCGCCCGTGAACAGTCCGCGGATGCCGGACGGCGCACGGCTGAACATGCCGCGCACGATGGTGGCCACGACGAAGGCGGCGAATGCGGCGAACAGCACGCCGCCGCCCCTGCCGCCTTCACCGGAAACGCGATGCGTGCTGACCGGTTCGGGCAGCGCTTCACCGTCGATCAGTTTCACCAGCGTCGCGGTCGCGTCGCCAATGCCGCCCGCGTAGTCACCGGCGCGGAACCTGGGCGCCAGGTATTCCTGGATCACGCGGTTGGCGATGGCGTCGGGAATCGCGCCCTCCAGTCCGTAGCCTGTTTCGATCCGAACGCGGCGGTCGTCCTTGGCCACCAGCAGCAGCACGCCGTCATCCACGCCCTTGCGGCCCAGCTTCCATTGTTCGAACACGCGCACCGCGTACTGTTCGATGGTTTCGGGCTGCGTGCTGGGCACCATCAACACCTGCAGCTGGCTGCCCTTGCGCTGCTGCAACGCCAATGCCTGCGCTTCCAGTTGCTGCTTCTGCGCGGCATCCAGCGTGCTGGTGGTATCGACCACCGGCGAATCGAGCGCGGGAATCGGCGCCAGCGACTGCGCCCAGGCGGGCGCGGCGATCAGCAGCAGGCAGAGCGCCAGCGCACGCAGCATGGAAGCGCCGGGACGCTGATCAGTTGCCGGGCGACGGCGGAGGCGGTGGTGTCGGAGCCTGCGGCGTCGCCGGGGCCGGCGTACCGAAGTCGACGGCCGGCGCTTCGGAGATGGCCGCTTCGTTCTCGACGGTGAAGTTCGGCTTCTCCTTCGCGCCGGTGACCTTGGCGGTGATCACCTGCGGGAACTGGCGGATGTAGGTGTTGTAGTCCTGCACCGTCTGGATGTAGCGCCCGCGCGCCACGGTGATGCGGTTCTCGGTGCCTTCGAGTTGCGCCTGCAGGTCGCGGAAGGACTGGTCGGATTTCAGGTTCGGGTAGTTCTCGGTGACGACCAGCAGCCGGGACAGTGCCCCGGAAAGTTCACCCTGCGCCTGCTGGAACTGCTGGAGCGAGGCGGCATCGTCGGCATTGACCTGGATCTGGCCCACGCGCGCGCGCGCGTTCGTCACGTCGGTCAGCACCTGGCGCTCCTGCTGCGCATAGCCCTGCACGGTCTTGACCAGGTTGGGAATGAGGTCCGCACGACGTTTGTACTGGTTGAGCACCTCGGACCAGCCCGCCTTCACGGCTTCGTCCTTCTGCTGGATGGTGTTGTAGCCGCAGCCGGACAGCAGTACGGTCAACACGACGAGCAACCACAGACGCGAAACCTGCATGGCACGACACTCCCTTGGACGGACGCGCCGATTGCAGCACCTTGCCCATGACCACGCAAGCATCCGCCACGTCACAGTGCGTGGTGCGCCGACTTGTTAGCCCCCCGTGAAAAGAAAAGGGCTCCCGAAGGAGCCCTTTGCGGCACGCGATGGATGCAAGGCTCACTCGCGCAGCATGCGCCGGCCGGCCCGCTTCTTCGCCCACAGGTTGAGGCACTCGACCACGGCCGAGAAGCCCATCGCGCCGTAGAGGTAACCCTTCGGGATATGCATTTCGAAGCCGTCCAGCAGCAGATAGGCGCCGACGGCCACGATGAAGGCCAGCGCCAGCATCTTGATGGTCGGGTTGTTGTCGATGAACTGTCCCAGCGGCTTGGCCGCCAGCAGCATCACCGCCACCGCCAGCAGGATCGCCGCCACCATCACCGGGGTGTGGTTGGCCATGCCGACTGCCGCGATCACCGAGTCCAGCGAGAACACGATGTCGATCACCGCGATCTGCGCGATCACGCCAGCGAACGACACCGCCGGGCGCGTGTGCACGTCTTCGGAATCGGGTTCGCCCTTTACCAGTTCCAGGATTTCCTTGGTGCCCTTCACCAGCAGGAACACACCACCCAGGATCAGCACCAGGTCGCGCACCGAGATGCCTTGCCCGAACAGCGTGAACAGGTCGGCGGTCAGGCCGGCCAGCCAGGCCAGCGTCAGCAGCAGCAGGATGCGGGTGATGCACGCCACCGCGATGCCGAACTTGCGTGCGACTTCGCGCTGGTGCGGCGGCAGCTTGCTGACCGCGATGGAGATGAAGACCAGGTTGTCGATGCCCAGCACGATTTCGATCGCACTCAGCGTGATCAGCGTGATCCACACCTGCGGATCGGTAAGCAATTCCATCATCGGGTAGAGACCTTGTTCATATCAGGATTTCACAGGTAGCGCGGCGCAAGGATCAATCCCCAGCACAGCAGCACATTCATCATCAGCACGAAGACCGCCGCCGAACCCATGTCCTTCGCGCGGCCGGCGAGTTCGTGGTGTTCCGGACCATAGCGTTCGATCACGGCTTCCACCGCGGAGTTCAGCAGTTCGGCGGCCAGCACCAGCAGGCAGCTGCCGATCATCAGCGCGCGCTCCAGGCCGGTTCCGCCCAGCCACAGCGCCAGCGGCGCGAGCACGACAAGCAGGTACACCTCCAACCGGAAGGAGGATTCGTGCATCCACGCCGCGCGCAGGCCCTGGATGGACCACACGGTGGCTTTGAGGATGCGGCCGGGGCCGCGGGGAAGGTGTCCGGTTTCGTCAGCCATGGCAGGTCGATGCGAAGGAAGCCCCGCATCGTCTCCGGCCGGTCAGGCAAGGGCCTGGTCCAGCGGGAGGTCGGATCGGGTGGAGCCGGCGCGGATACCGCGCCAAGGTGGCAATTTTGCCACAAGGCGCCCACGTACCGCCCCAGGGCGGTTTGCATCGCCCGGCACGGGCTGGTCCACTAGGGCCCGTCCGACAAGAAGGAGCCCTCCCCCCGTGCCTTTCCTGAACACGTTCCGCCTTTCCCTGTCCGTCGTGCTGCTGGCTGCCCTGGCCGCGTGTGCCGGCACCCCGCCCACCGGGCCGGAGGCGGTCGCGGAGCCCCGGGCGCAGACGGCCCCGCGCATCCCGGACCAGGTCTCGAGCCCGGCCTGGGAGGCCGACATGCAGCGTTTCGAGGCTGCCGACGCGAAGTCCCCGCCCCCGCGCCGTGGCGTGCTGTTCATCGGCAGCTCTTCGATCCGTTTCTGGGACACGCTCGCGCAGGACTTCCCCGGCGTGCCGGTGATCAACCGCGGCTTCGGCGGCTCCGAACTGCGCGACAGCACCTGGTACGCCGATCGCATCATCGTGCCGTACGCACCCCGGCAGCTCCTGATCTACGCAGGCGACAACGACCTCAACGCCGGCCGCACGCCGCAACAGCTGCAACAGGACTTCACCGCCTTCGTCCAGCGCGTCCGCCGCGATCTGCCGGAAACGAAGATCGCCTACATCAGCACCAAGCCGAGCCCGTCGCGCGCCCAACTGCTTGCGACGCAACGCGAAGCCAACATGCTGATCCAGGCCGAAGCGAAACGGCTGGGCGTGGACTACATCGACATCTTCACGCCGATGCTGGATGCCAAGGGTCAGCCGGACGAGACCTTGTTCATCGACGACCGCCTGCACATGAATGCCGCCGGCTACGACATCTGGCAGCGGGTGATCGCGCAGTACGTGAAGTAACTGCAAAAAAGAAGCCCGGCATTGCCGGGCTTCTTCATGCCTGGAGCATCGCGGAGCGTCAGAAACCGCTGACGTCGAGGCGTCCGCCCGTGACCGTTTTGCCCTGCAGCGAGGGTGTAGGCACGGCGGCACCGAGGATCGCCGCCTTGATCTGCGCCGCGGTCACGCCCGGGCGCGTGGACGCATACAGGGCCGCTGCGCCGGTGACGTGCGGCGTCGCCATCGACGTGCCGTTGTAGCTGGCATAGCCGGACACGATCTTGCCCTTCGACGAGGTCGGCACCGTCGACCAGATGCCGTAGCCGGGCGCGCCCAGGTCCACGGTGGTCACGCCATAGTTGTAGACCAGCGCGCCGGTGGAGCGCAGTGCCGCCACCGAGATGATGCTCGCATTGGGATACGACGCCGGGTAGCAGGCACCGGAGGTGTTGCCTTCGCAATTGACGCTGTCGTTGCCCGCCGCGACGATCGTCAGGATCTCGGCCTGGCCGGCGCGGTCGATCGCATCGCTCAGGGCCTGCGAATAACCACCGCCGCCCCACGAATTGTTGGTCGCCACCAGGTTCAGGCCATGGCGGGTCTTGAGGTCGGTGAAGTAGTCCAGCGCCTTGACCGCATTGGCCGTGTTGCCGCCGCGACGGCCGAGGAACTTGCCGCTGATCAACTTGACGCCGCTCCAGCACACGCCGGCCACGCCCTTGCCGTTGCCGCCGACGCCGGCGATGGTGCCGGCCACGTGGGTGCCGTGGTCGTCGTTGGCGCCGCCGGAATTGATGTTGTTGCTGTTGCCATCGAAGTCCCAGCCCCGCACGTCATCGACGTAGCCGTTGCCGTCGTTGTCCACGCCGTCGACCGGGTCGTACGGATTGGTCCAGATGTTGGCCGCCAGGTCTTCGTGGCTGAAGTAGATGCCTTCGTCGATCACGCCGACGACGACGTTGCCGCAGCTGGTGTGGCCGGCCGCCCATGCCTCGGAGGCTTGCGAGCCGTAAGCATTCGCGGGCGTGCCCGCATCACCGTACATTCCCCACAGCGAGCCGTTGGTGGCGTAGGTGTCGTTGGATACTGCGTTGTGCTGATACGTCCAGTTCGGTTCAGCGTACTCGACGGCCGGATCGGCGCTGAGCGCCTGCACGGCCGCGGACAGGTCCACGTTGCCCGGCAGCTTCAGCAGCGCGATTTCGCCACGGCGTCCATTGCCGCGGCGCACCGTCTCCAGCTTCTGCGCACCCAGCCCGTGCACGACGGCGTCGCGGTCGCCGGCCACCGCGCCATCGCGATACTTCACCAGCAGCTCGCCACTGACGTGGGGCTGACCTGCTTTCAATCCCTTGATCACCAGGTCCGGCCTGCCGCCCGCGTTGGCGGCTTGCGCCGCGCCCATCGTCACCAGCGCCAAACCCACCCACTTCGCCATGCGATTCTTCTTCATAAGCCGATCCGACTCCGAGTGTTGTGATTGCCGCGCCGGACAGCGCAGTGGGCCGAATCTAGCTTGTAATTTTCGTTCTAGATATGGATTTACAGCTCACATTTTCATGCCTGGGAGCGAAGTGCAGGATGGCACCGGTAGCCATGAGAACGAGTCGCATCGCGAAGGACTGTTCCGCCGCGACGCGACCGCCCATGTGGTGCGATTCAGCGCCTGCGGGCGGCGCCGGCGGGTTGATGGAGGCTCAGGACATTGCCGTCGGGATCGAGGAAATCCAGTGACAGACCTCCATCGGGCGATTCGCTCACGGGCACCACGATCTCCACCTGACTGGCTGCCAATGCCTCGGCATAGTCATCGATGCCACCCTCGAGACTGAAGACGACGACCGGCGATTCTCCTGCGCGGGCAGGGCGTGGAATCAGGACCAACGCCAGTCCGTCCACTTCGCCCGTCGCCCATGGGCCGTCATGCCCGTCCAGCAACTCCAGCGGCAGCCCGAGGGTGTCGCGATAGAACGTCACCGACCGGGCCAGATCGGAAACGAAGAGAACGATGGCGCCTACCTTGCAGTTCGTGAGCATGGGATCTCTTCCTGTGGGATTCACTTCTTTCCGTTGCCGCGGGAAGGCGATGTGTGAGCACCGGCGTCGATCAGGATCAGGTGGCCGTCGGGATCGTGCGTTCCCAGGCCCTCGCCCACGCGCATGGCGGCTTTCAGCACACGCCGGGTCAAACCGAACTGCAGCGCCACGCAGCGCGCCGGATCGCGTGCATACGCCAGGGCGATGCTGTCCGCACGCACCGCCGATGATTGGGCCGCCAGTGTCCGGCGGATGCGCGTGAGGCGCTGGCGGAACGCCGTGGGTTCGATGCGCAGCAGCCAGCGGATCTCGTCCGCGGACAGCCCGTGCAGCGCCAGTACCGCGACGCGACGCGCCGAAGGCGGCAGCCCCTCCAGCCAGGGCGGCGCCAACGCCGCGGTCTCCCCTGTGGATCCGGCGGCGGCATCATCGATGTCCGCCGCCGCCGCCGTCGCTTCGCGTGCGCGCCGCCGCACCGCCGTGCGCGCGGTGAGCATGGCCTGCCGTCGCAGCACGCCCGAGAGCCAGGGCAGATCATGGCGACCCGCCTGCAGGGCGATCAGCAAGGTGTCCTGCACCAGGTCATCGGCATCCTGCGCACGCCGGCACAGGCGCAGGGCCTGCGTGCGCAGCTGGCGGCACGTGTCCTCACCGAGCTCAAATCCACGCGCACCACCGGACGCAGGCGACACTCAGGCGTCCTGGTAGATGGCGATGCCGCGCGAACCATCCGGACCGATCCAGCCCCGGTACATGCCTGTCGTGCTCAATACCAGCGCGATGTTGCCCTCCCGGTCGAGCGCGATCGCACCTCCATCGCCACCGTGCGCGGGCACTTCTCCCAGGATCACGTCCTCCGCGGCCACCTGCAGCCGGTCGCCGCGATACGCCACGCGTGCCGCGATGTCGTGCGCCACTGCATTGCGGATGTAGTACTCGCCCCAGCCGGTGCATGAAACGGCGCAATGTGCATCGGCCCATGTGCCTGCGCCGATCAGTGGCGAATCACCGACACGGCCCCAGCGCTTGTTGGTCATGCCACCGGTGGAGGTAGCCGCCGCAACGTGCCCGTGCGAATCCAGCGCGACCGCACCCACCGTGCCGAAGTACTTCCCGCGCAGGTCCTGGCTGGCCTGCCACGCGCGCTGCTCACGCTGCTGCGCCTGCCGCAGCTGTTCGCGGCGTGGCTCGGTGTCGAACCATTCGTTGGGTACGCGCTCGATGTCGGGATGGGTGTCGGCATATTGTTCAGCGCCTTCACCGATCAGGAACACGTGCGACGACTCCTCCAGCACCCGGCGTGCCAGCCGCACGGGATGACGCACCGTCGACACGCCCGCGACCGCGCCGGCGCGGCGACCGTGGCCATCCATGATGGAAGCATCCAGTTCGTGTCGTCCGTCGGCGGTGAACACGGCCCCGTAGCCGGCGTTGAAGTAAGGCGAGTCCTCGAGCATCGCGACTGCCGCTTCCACCGCATCCAGCGCCGTGCCGCCGTTGCCGAGGACCGCGTGGCCCGCATCCAGCACGCGATCCAGTTCGGCCCGGATCGCACGCTCGGCCTCCGCGCCCAGCGCGTTCCGTTCGATGACACCGGCACCGCCATGGATCGCCAGCGCCAGGGGCCTGCGGAGTTGACGCGCACTCATGGCAAGCGGCCACCGTACGAGGCGACGGGAGACCAGCATACTCCCGCCATCGCGTCGCACCAGCCCCGCCGTCGGCTATTGCGAACGCAGCGCTTCGATGGGGTCCAGCTGCGAGGCCTTGCGCGCGGGGTAGTAGCCGAAGAACAGGCCGGTCGCGATCGAGAAGCCGGCGGCCAGGCCGATCACCTGCCCGTTCAACGCCACCGGCAGCTCGCTGAACTGGCCCACCAGCAGCGCGCCGACCACGCCGATGACGATGCCCAGCACACCGCCGCCCAGCGACAGCAACATGGCCTCGGCGAGGAACTGCCGGCGCACGTCGCCGGGCCCCGCACCCACCGCCATGCGCAGGCCGATCTCGCGGATGCGCTCGGTCACCGACACCAGCATGATGTTCATGATGCCGATGCCGCCGACGATCAGCGAAATGGTGGCCACCGCGCCTAGCAGCAACGACATCAACTTGGTCGTGGCCGTTCGCGTGGCGACGATCTCGGAGATGTTGCGGACGTTGAAGTCGTCCTCTTCGCCCGGATTGATCTTGTGCCGCTGGCGGAGCAGCGCTTCCACTTCGCCCTGCACGTAGCTCAGGTCCTTGGCATCGGCCACGGTCAGCGCCACCTGCATCACCGCGCCCGGCGGCAGGCCCATCGAACCGAGCAGGCGACGGCGCGCGGTCTCCAGCGGCACCATCATCACGTCGTCCTGGTCCTGGCCGAAGCCGCCCTGGCCCTTCGGCGCCAGCGTGCCCACCACGGTGAACGGCACGCGCCCCAGGCGCACGGTCTGGCCGACGCCGCTGTCCTCGCCGAACAGGGTGCGTCGCACCGTCTCGCCGAGGATCACCACCTTGCCGGCGCTGGAGTAGTCCTGCGCATCGAAGCCTTCGCCATTGGCGATGACCCAGCCGTTGATGTCGAAGAAGTCGGCCTGCACGCCTTGCCAGCTGGTCGACGCATTGTTCTCGGCGAACACGATCTGGGTGTTGCCGCGCAACGCACCGGCCACGTACTGCACTTCGGGGATCTCGTTGCGGATCGCTTCCACGTCGCCCTCGTTGAGGGTGTAGAAACTGCTGGAACTCATGCGCACGCCACCCCCGCCGGGACCCCGGCCGGCACCCGGGCTGATGTCCAGTCGCTGGGAACCCAGGCCGGAGACCAGCTTGTCGATCTCGGCCTGCGTGCCCTGCCCCACCGACACCATGACGATGACGGCCGCGATGCCGATGATCACGCCCAGCGAGGTCAGCGCGCTGCGCATCCAGTTCCCGCGCAGCGCATGCAGCGCCGTGCGCAGGATGTCGGAGAACTTCATGACCGGCCTCCCGCGTGGTCCAGGTCTTCGTGCAACTCACCATCGCGCATCACCAGGATGCGGTCGGCATGCGCGGCGACTTCCGCGTCGTGGGTGATCAGGATGACGGTGTGGCCGTCGTCGCGCAGGCGCTTGAACAGCGACAGGATTTCCTCGCCGGTCTTGCTGTCCAGTGCGCCGGTGGGCTCGTCGGCCAGCAGGATGGGCGGCTGGTTGATCAGTGCGCGCGCGATCGCCACGCGTTGCTGCTGGCCGCCGGAAAGCTCGCTGGGCCGGTGGCCGGCGCGCTCAGCCAGCCCGACCGCGGCCAACGCCTGGCGCGCACGCTCGGTGCGTTCGGCCGGCGGTACCTGGGCATACCCCAGCGGCATGGCCACATTCTCCAGCGCCGTCATGCGCGGCAGCAGGTGGAAGCCCTGGAACACGAAGCCGATCTTCTCGCGCCGCAGGATCGCCAACTGCTCGGCGTCCAGCGTGGCCACGTCGATACCGTCGCAGGAATAGGTGCCGTCGCTGGGGGTGTCCAGGCAGCCGATCAGGTTCATCAGCGTGGACTTGCCCGAGCCCGATGGCCCCATGATCGCGACAAAGTCGCCCCGCGCCACGCGCATGTCGACGCCGCGCAATGCGACCACTTCCGCTTCGGTGCCTGCGGAATAGACTTTCCCCAGCGCGCGTGTCTGGATGACCGGCACGCGGTCGTCGGCATTCGCTGACGGCATGCTCATTCCTTCGCGCGCTCGCCCACGACCACCACGTCGCCTTCCTTCACCGGGCCGGACACCTCGGTGCTGGTACCGTCGCTGGCGCCGATGCGGACCTGCACCATCTCGGGCTTGCCGTTGACCAGCGCGTACACCGGCGCACGCTTGGCGGCAAGCAGCGTGCGCAGTTCGCCGTCCCAGCGTTGCTTCTGCGTGTCGTCGAGCGTGGCGCGGAACGGCGCGAAATCCTGCTGCATGCGGTCGGCCATGCGCTGGCGCATCTGCGCCTGCATCGCGCCCGAACCACCCCCTGCATTGCCACCGGACCGTTGCCCGCCACCCGGTCCGCCGAACATGCTGGCCCCGCGTTCCTGCGCCTGCGCCATGCGGGCGGCCTGGCGCTCGCGCAGTGCGGCAAGCGCCGCATCGAAAGCGGCCTGCTGTTCGGGCTTCAGCTGCAGGGTGCCGGCCACGCGCACTAGGTCGTCGCTGACGCCACCACCGCGATTCTGTCCGCCCTGCGGCGGCGCCTGCGCGGGCGACGCCGCGCCCGACTGTTCACCGGTCGGCTTGTAGCGCAGGGCCGCGTTGGAGATCTTGAGGATGTTGTCGCGCTTGCTGACCTCGATCTCGGCGTTGACGGTCAGGCCCGGCAGCAGGGTGCCGTCGCTGTTGTCCACACTGACCACGACCGGGTACGTCACCACGTTGCTGGTGGTGGTCGCCGACAACCGCACCTGCTGCACTTCGCCGCGGAACTGGCGATCGGCGAACGCATCGACGGTGAACGAGACCGACTGCCCAACCTTGACCTGGCCGATGTCGGCTTCATCGACGGCCAGCTCGATCTTCATCTTCGACAGATCTTCGGCGATGGTGAACAGTTCCGGTGCCTGCAGGCTGGCCGCCACGGTCTGGCCAGGCTCGATGGTGCGCGTCAGCACCACGCCGTCCACCGGCGAGCGGATGACGGTGCGGTCGAGGTTCACCCGTGTGGTCTGGGTTGATGCGGTCTGCTGGCGAATCTGCGCCTGCGCCGCGTTGACCTGCGCGCGCGCCTGGTCGCGCGAGGCGCGCGCCAGGTCGACGTCGCTCTGCGCGACCAGCTTCTGCCGGCCAAGGTCGGCCTTGCGTGTGTAATCCAGTTCGGCGTTCGCCAGCGTCGCCTGCGCCTGCCTCAGGCTGGCCTGGGCGTTGGCGATCTGCGCGTTGCCCTGTTCGATCTGGGCCTCGTAGGTGCTCGGGTCGATGCGCGCAAGCACCTCGCCCTTCTTCACTTCGCTGTTGTAGTCGACCAGCACGTCGGTGACCTGGCCGGAAATCTGGCTGCCCACGGTCACGGTGGAGATGGCGCTGAGCGTGCCGGTGGCCGAAATGGCCACGCGGATGTCGCCGCGCTCGACCGTCGCCGTGCGATAGGCGCTTTCGACGCCGTCTCCCTTCCGCGTGGTCCAGTACCAGGCGCCGCCGCCCAGAATGGCGACCACGGCAATACCCAGCAGGAGGGTGGGCAGCGGGGATTTCTTGCGGAGAGGAGTGCGTGCAGGCTGGCTCATGCAGTGAGTCGGCTCGGAAGGTGGGGAGTCGTGGAAGGGAACGCGTCGGGAGCGACATGGTTGACAACCCGTGCCGCGGGTCAGTTCCCGTTCGGTTTACGGAACGAAGCGGATCGTCGCAGTGGTTCCGCGCCCCGGCTCGCTGTCCAGTTCGATCTTCCAGCCGAAGCGGTCGCACAAGCGGCTGACGATGGACAGGCCCAGACCGCTGCCGTGCGGACGCGTGGGGTCTGCACGGTAGAACGGCTCGAACACCCGTGTCATCGATTCGGCCGACATGCCGATGCCGGTGTCGCGCACGATCACGCGGTCCGGCTCCAGCACCACGTCTATGCGGCCCCGGTCGGTGTACGCGCATGCGTTGCGCAGCAGGTTGCTGACCACCACCTGGAACACCCGTGGCGGTGCGTGCAGCCGAGGCCGTGCATGCAGGGTGACTTCCAGGTCCACGGGCTTGTTCAACAGCAGGGCACGTGCGTTCTCGGCCTCGTCCATGACGATGTCGGCGACGTCGAAGTCCTCGCTCTGCGGTTCGACCTCGGCTTCGCGGGCCAGGATCAGGAACGCATCGATCACGGCCTCCATGTCGCGGCCGGCGCGCTGGATGCGTTGCAGCGCGCGCGCGACGCGCGGCGGCGCGTCTTCGGCCATGCCCATGTCGGTGGCCACGCGGATCACGGTCAGCGGCGTCCGCAGTTCATGGCTGGCGTCGCGGGTGAAGTCGCGCTCGCGTGCCACGTGTGCGGTCACGCGCTGCGCCAGCCCGTGCAGCGCGGAAGCGAGCTGGCGCGCCTCGCCCTGCACGTCGCTGGGAAGGCGATCCGGGGCCAGAACGCTGACGTCGGGACGGCGCGGATCCCACTCAGCCACCTGCCGCGCGAGCCAGCTGACCGGGGACACCAGCCGCTTGGAGGCGCGATAGGTCAGCCAGGACACCAGGTAGATCGCCACCAGCGTCATGATGATCGGCACGGTGCCGAAGTAGAACGCCAGCCGCTCGGCCTGGGAGCGCAGGAACACCAGGTAGAGGCGGCCGGCGGGCTCTTCGTCCACCAGCACCAGCTGGTCGTCCTGCTTCAGCTCGTGGAACCCGGGCGCGAGGTTGCGCAGGTTCTCCGGCAGGACGAGGTTGGAATGCCCCTTCACCACCAGGTAGCCGCGCAGGTTGTGGGTGTTGGGCGGCGGCTGCGCGGTGCTGGCGCTGTAAAGCTCCCAGAAGTGCGTCGCCTCTTCCTGCAGGGCGGTATTCATCAGGCTGTGCTTGATCACCGCGGAGATGAGGTACACGCCCAGCACGATGGCCAGGCTGACCATCACGGCCTGCAGGATGAAGGCAATCCTGAGTTTGCGGGGCAGGCCGTGGCGCATCGGCGTATCGTCGGGCGAGGACGGGATTATGACGCGCGTGCCCGACGGTCGGGTCAGCCGATGTCCGCGATGCGGTAGCCCGCGCTCTGCACCGTATGCAGCAGCGGCTTGTCGAACGGCTTGTCGATCACCTTGCGCAGGTTGTACAGGTGGCTGCGCAGCGTGTCCGAATCCGGCAGGCCGTTGCCCCAGATCTCGCGTTCGATCTCCTGCCGGGTCACCACGCGCGGCGATTCACGCATCAGGATGGTGAGCAGGCGCAGGCCGATCGGCGACAGCATCAGTTCGGTGCCGCCGCGGGTCGCGCGCATGCTGACCGGGTCCAGCACCAGGTCGGCGACCTTCAGCACTTCGGCGCCGACCTGGCGGCGCTCACGGCGGATCAGCGCGCGCAGGCGGGCTTCCAATTCCTGGATGGCGAAGGGCTTGGTGAGATAATCGTCGGCGCCGGAACTCAGGCCGGTCAGCTTGTCGTCCAGGGTGTCGCGCGCGGTAAGCATCAGCACGGGCGTGGATTTGCGGGCTTCGGTGCGCAGGCGCTTGCAGACTTCCATCCCGTCCAGGCGCGGCAGCATCAGGTCCAGCACCAGCACGTCGTAGCTGTTCTCCACCGCCAACCGGTACCCATCCAGGCCATCGGTGGCGTAATCGACCTCGAATCCCCGGCCCTCGAGATACTCTCCAATCATCTCCGAGATGTTCCGGTTGTCTTCCACCACCAACACCAGACCCGCGGTTTCCTGACTGTGTCGCATGACAACTCCTTCAGAGGCTTCAGGTTTGTGAAGCTACCGGCCTCCCGGTGGACATCATGTGAAGGCGGCAGCTCCATTCAGCCCACAGTTGGGATTACGCTTCGCCACCCCTCCCCGACGGCCCTGCCATGATCGAACGCGTCCTGCCCCTGTTCCTGCTACTGGCCTCCAACGTCTTCATGACCTTCGCCTGGTACGGGCACCTGAAGTACAAGTCCTCGCCGCTGTTCGTCGCGATCCTGGCCAGCTGGGGCATCGCCTTCTTCGAGTACACCCTGATGGTGCCCGCCAACCGGATGGGCAGCGCGGTCTACTCGGTGGTGCAGCTGAAGACGATCCAGGAGGTCCTGACCCTGCTGGTCTTCGCCGGCTTCAGCACCTGGTATCTGGGGCAGCCGCTGAAATGGAACCACTACGCGGCCTTCGCTCTGATCGTGGGCGCGGCCTTCCTGATGTTCTACGAGTGAGGTCGCTCGTCACCGGTACTCAACCGGCGTGTCCGGTGCGGGCCAGCAGCCACTCGGCGCGCGCTTCCACCCGCCGGTGGTCCCGCAACACGTAGGAACCCTGGATGACGGCAACGGTGCGCGCCGCTTCGAGGGGCGACAAGGCATCCAGGGACGTGCGATGTTCGCGTCGCGCGAGTGCCGCCAGGCCACGGTCAGTACCGTTGTAAGCCTGGGACACGATGAGGCCATACATCGCGGAGTCGTCCAGGTGCAGCGGCAGCAGGAACCGCCAGAGCAGTTCGCGCACGTGCCGGCCCACCACACTGCGCCTGTCCGTGCCATCCACGTGCGCCAGCGCGAGACGTGCTCCGTAGGCGTCCGGGGAAGCCACTCCGGCATCGATGAGGTCGCGAACAAGCTGCGGAGGCGATGCCTCCAGCGGTTCCGCCCTTGCAAGCAGCACCTCGACCTCGGCGACATGCGGCCTGACTGCCACCCAGTCGTATGCGAACAGTCCGGCCAACGGTAAGCCGACCAGCAACGCCGCGGCGTGGACGGTGTGCCGGACCACGCGGCTCATGCGCCGCTCAGAACCGGATCTTGCCGGTGAGGATGTCCTTGAACATCACCCAGTCGCCGGCGAAGGAATAGAACGGATGCTTGAAGGTCGCGGGCCGGTTCTTCTCGAAAAAGAAGTGGCCTATCCAGGCGAAGCCGTAGCCGCAGAACAGCGCGGCGAGCATCCACCACGCATTGCGTTCGACGAGGGCCAACACCAGCAGGGCCAGCACGCCGCAGCTGCCGATGAAGTGCAGCCGGCGCGAGGTGCGGTTGCTGTGTTCGTTGAGGTAGAACGGATAGAACTCGCGGAAGCTGGCGAAGCGGCTCATGTCCCCTCCCACAGGGTCAGGCGGCGCGTGGCGAGAACATGATCACCGCCATGCCGGCCAGGCACAAGCCGGCGCCGAGCAGGTCCCAGCGGGTGGGCTTCACCGCGTCCACCGCCCACAACCAGAAGATCGCCGCCGTGATGTAGACACCGCCGTACGCGGCGTAGACGCGGCCGGAGGCCGTCGGATGCAGGGTCAGCAACCATGCGAACAGCGCCAGGCTGGCTGCGGCGGGCACCAGCAGCCAGGCGCTGCCTTCCTTGCGCAGCCACAGGTACGGGAGATAGCAGCCGACGATCTCGGCCAGCGCAGTCACCAGGAACAGCAACAAGGTTTTCATGAGATCCCTGTAGGAGGGGCTTCAGCCCCGATGCCTTGTGCAGTCGGGGCTGAAGCCCCTCCTACAGCCCTTGCTGCTTCACCCGCACCCACAACGCTTCCTGCTGCGCCAGGGTCAGCGCGGACATCGAGGTGCCGTCTGCCGCGGCCAGCGCTTCCATCGCACGGAAGCGACGTTCGAACTTCAGGTTGGCGCCACGCAGCGCACCGCCCACATCGACCTTGGCATGGCGCGCCAGGTTGGCGGCGACGAACAGCAGGTCGCCGATCTCGTCTTCCAGCCGCACGTCCCGCTCGGGCGAGGGCGCGGCGGCGAGCTCGACGCGCACTTCGTCGATCTCCTCGTGCAGCTTGTCGATCACCGGCGCGGTATCCGGCCAGTCGAAGCCCACGCGGGCCGCGCGCGATTGCAGCTTCACCGCGCGTTGCCACTCCGGCAACCCGCGCGAGATGCCGGCCAGCGCCGAGGTGTCTTCCTCGCCGGCGGCCTTGCGCTCGGCCGCCTTGATCGCTTCCCAGTTGACGGTCTGCGCCTCGGCATCGGCGAACGAGGCATCGCCGAAGACATGCGGATGACGCCGCACCATCTTGTCGCAGATGGCATCGACCACGTCCCCGAACGCGAACGCGCCCTGCTCGTTCGCCATCTGCGCATGGAACACGACCTGCAGCAGCAGGTCGCCGAGCTCGTCCTTCAGCGCCGGCAGGTCATTGCGGTCGATCGCATCGGCGACTTCGTACGCTTCCTCGATCGTGTAGGGCGCGATCGAGGCGAAGTCCTGCTCGAGGTCCCACGGACAACCGCCCTCGGGATTGCGCAGGCGGGCCATGATGCCCAGCAGGCGCGCGATGTCGCCGTCAGGCGCTGCGGGCATGTCCATGGTCGCCGTCCTGCGCCCGCGCCAGCCAGTCACGCCATGGCAGCGTCATGTCGCCCAGGGCCACGAAATCACCATTGAGCAGGGTCTCGCGGCGGTTGTAGCGGAATGCACGTCCATCCGGCGCGAGCAGTGCGCCGCCGGCAGCTTCCAGCACGCACTGCGCGGCGGCGGTGTCCCACTCGCTGGTGGGGCCGAAGCGCGGATAGACGTCCAGGGTGCCTTCGGCGATGCGGCAGAACTTCAGCGAGGAGCCGAGCGAGACCTCCTCGATCCCGCCCATGCCCTCCAGGAAAGCCTGCGTGCGCGCGTCGCGGTGCGAACGGCTGGCCGCCACCTTCAGCGTGCCCCTGGCGGGCGCACGCGTGCGGATCTGCGCGTCGACCTCGCCGATGCGGCGGTACGCATTGCGGCCCTGGCGCGCATGCCAGGTCTCGCCGGTCACCGGCGCATGCACCACGCCGAAGATGGGCTCGTTCTGTTCGATCAGCGCGATGTTCACGGTGAACTCGCCATTGCGCTTGATGAACTCGCGCGTGCCGTCCAGCGGGTCCACCAGCCAGTACGTCGGCCACTGGCTGCGCTCGGCCCACGGAATGTCGGAGGCTTCCTCCGACAGCACCGGCCATTGCGGGGTCAGCCGGCGCAGGCCATCGGCGATGACCTGGTGCGCGGCCATGTCGGCGGCGGTCAGCGGGCTGTCGTCACTCTTGCGCTGCACATCGAAGGCGTTCTCGTACACGGCCAGGATGGCCTGGCCCGCTTCGCGGGCGATGACGATGACGGCTTCGTGCAGGTCGGCGGTCATGCGACTCATGTCCGCTCTTTCAACCATTCGCGGGCGATGAACAGAGCCGCCAGCGAACGACCTTCCGAAAAATCCTCGCGCAGCATCAGCTGGTCGAGGTCTTGCAACTTCCAGGGCACTACTTCCAACTCCTCGGGTTCATCCCCCGGCAGGCGCTCGGGGTACAGGTCTCTTGCCACCACCAGCCAGGACTGGTGGCTCATGTAAGTGGGTGCCAGGGTCAGGGCGCGCAGCACGTCGATACGGCGCGCACCGAAGCCGGCTTCTTCCTTCAGTTCGCGGTCGGCCGCCTGCTCGGGCGTTTCGCCGGCATCGATCCGGCCCTTCACCAGGCCCAGTTCGTAACGGTGCATGCCGGCGGCGTATTCGCGCACCAGGAGCACGGTGTCCTCGTCCTGCATCGGCACCACGACCACCGCGCCATGACCCTGCGCACGGAGCCGATGGTAGCGACGGCGTTCGCCGTTGCTGAACTCCAGGTCGAGTTCCTCGACATGGCGGTCCGGCCCGTCTGCGCGCTGGGTGATGCCGTGAATGGTGGGAAGACGGCTCATGCGGCGGCGCGGCGTCCACGCCCGGCACGCAGGGCGTGGCGACGGAAGGGGGTGGGGGCCGATATCATGTGGGGATGCGACAACAGGATCATCAAGCGGGAATGCTAGCAGAGGCGGACGCCTGGCGTGCCCGCGATCTGTCGGTGGTGTGGCATCCCTGCACCCAGATGCGTGAGCACCCGCACACCTTGCCACTGGTACCCATCGCGCGCGGCGATGGTGCATGGCTCATCGGGCACGATGGCACGCGTTACCTGGACGCCGTCAGCAGTTGGTGGACCAACCTGTTCGGGCATGCGGAGCCGCGCATCGGCGCCGCCATCGCCACCCAGGCCATGGCCCTGGAACAGGTGATGCTGGCCGGCTTCACCCACGCACCGGCGGTGGAACTGGCCGAACGCCTGCTTGCGATCGCACCGCGCCAACAGGGACGCACGCCGCTATCGAAGGTGTTCTACGCCGACAACGGCTCCGCCGGCGTGGAAGTGGCATTGAAGATGGCGTTCCACTGGTTCCACAACCGGGGCGAACACCGCCGCACCCGGTTCATCGCGCTCGAGAATGGCTACCACGGCGAGACGCTGGGAGCGCTGGCGGTGGGCGACATCCCGCTTTACCGGCGCGTCTATGCACCGCTGCTGGCCGAGGCGCTGTTCGCACCCTCGCCCGATGCCTACCTCGCGCTGCCCGATGAATCGCCGGCCGACTGCGCCGCGCGCGCCGCGGCCGCGCTGGCGACCCTGCTGGACCAGCACCCGGGCGAAGTCTGCGCGGTGATCGTGGAGCCACGCGTGCAGTGCGCGGGCGGCATGCGCATGCACCACCCGGATTACCTCGCCCGCGTGCGCGAACTCTGCGACGCCAGCGGCGCGTTCCTGATCGCCGACGAGATCGCCGTAGGCTTCGGCCGCACCGGCACGCTGTTCGCCAGCGAGCAGAGCGGCGTGATGCCCGACCTGCTGTGCCTGTCGAAGGGGCTGACCGGCGGCTTCCTGCCACTGGCCGCAGTCCTGGCCACGGAGACGATCTACGATGGCTTCCTCGATGACGCGCGCGAACGCGCCTTCCTGCATTCGCACAGCTACACGGGCAATCCCCTGGCCTGCGCGGCGGCATTGGCCTCGCTGGACATCTTCCGCGCCGACGACGTGCTGGCGCGCAATCGCGCCACGGCGCGCGCCATGGGGGCACTGGCCGAGCCGCTGGCCGCGCACCGCCACGTAGCGGACGTGCGCCAGGCCGGCATGATGCTGGCATTCGAACTGACCCGGGACGGCGACAAGGCCACGCCCTTTCCGGCAACGGCGCGCGTTGGCCTGAAAGCCTACCGGGCTGCATTGGCCCGCGGCGTGGTGCTGCGCCCGCTCGGCGACGTGCTGTACTGGATGCCGCCGTACTGCGTGGACGAAGAGCAACTGCAGATGCTGGCCGATGTCACCCGCGCGGCGATCGACGAGGGGACGGCATGACGTGCCCCCGCCAGAACGCTCCCTGTCGGAGCTTCAGCCCAGACTGTGGGTCCGGAAGCACCGACATGGCCATCCACCCAACGGGTGCGCTGCAGCGCGTTCGTTGTCATGGCGGCGGGCATGTCGTCGTGGCGCGGGCTGAAGCCCCTCCTGCAGGGAGCGTCACATGCGCCTGACTCGTTGTTTCGTTGAACGGCCGTTGCAGACGGGCGCGCGGCTCGCCCTGCCGGAGTCCATCGCCAACCACCTGGCCCGTGTCCTGCGCCTGCGCGAAGGCGACGCCTGCGTGCTGTTCAATGGCGACGGCCACGACTACGACGCGCGCATCACCACCATCGGCAAGCGCGAGGTCGTGGCCGAGATCGCGTCGATGCGCGCGGTGGACCACGAATCCCCGCTGCACATCACCCTGCTGCAGGGCATCGCGCGGGGCGAGAAGATGGACCTGATCCTGCAGAAAGCGACCGAGTTGGGCGTGGCCGCGATCATCCCCGTGACGGCCGAACGCACCGAAGTGAAGCTGGACGCCGAGCGCGCCGGGAAGCGCGTGGCGCACTGGCGCAATGTCATCGCGTCCGCCTGTGAACAGAGTGCGCGTGCGCGCCTGCCGTCGCTGTCGCCACCGGCCGCACTGGCGGATGCGGCGCGCATGGTCGACAGCGGCGCGACGCGACTGACGCTGGATCCTGCCGGCGACGTGTCGATGGCCGCCGTGCAGGTGGCATCAGGCGCGGTGGTGGTGGCGATCGGGCCGGAAGGCGGCTGGTCGCCACGCGACCGCGAGGTCCTGTCGGCGGCGGGATTCACCGGATTGCGCCTCGGCCCCCGCATCCTGCGCACGGAAACCGCAGGACTGGCCGCCATCGCCGCCTTGCAGTCGCACTTCGGCGACCTGTAGGGCGGGCCCTGGCCCGCCAGCATGTAGCGCAAAAAAGCCGATTCGCTTGCAGGATCCGTGGAGGCGGGCTGAAGCCCACCCTACGACAGCGATATCTCAGGCCGCGTTGGCCAGCGCGTCGCCGATCATCGATTCGACCACTTCCAGGTCGGGCAGCACGGCGGCTTCGTCACCGAGCAGCACGCGCACCTTCACCCCGACCGGCAGGTCTTCTTCGGTCGCGTCGGCCAGCAGGCCGTCACGCGGGACCGACACCAGGCGCGGGAACGATGGCGTCAGCAGCGCGAAGTACGGGCGATCCTTGTCGCCACTCAGCGCCTTCAGCACCACGATCTTGCTGTTGAGCGCCACCGGCTCGTTCGGATTGCCACTCAGGCGGCCGAACGCGACCAGCGGGACCGGCCAGCCATGCCAGTCGATCCGGCCCGGCAGCCAGTCGGGCATGTCGGCGATCGGCTCGACCGGCGCCCGCGTGAGCACTTCGGCCACGGTGGCGTTGGGCAGCAGCAGGCGGTACTCGCCTGCCTGGATCAGGACGCCGCGGATTTCGTCGTTGGAATGGGCCATCGTATGTTCCTCAGAACCAGCGGTCGGTCAGGCGTTGCGCGAGCTGCATGGGCGCGGCCAGTTCGGCACCACGCGATGCCAGCGCCTTCGGTGCCACCGGGTCGTAGCAGCCGTCCTGCGACTGGCCCAGCACGAGCGCACCCTGCTCGCCCAGCGCGGCGACCGGATCCACCAGTGCGCTGTCGCTGCCGCTGAGCAGCAGCACCGCGCTGTCGGCGGGCGGCAGTTGCGGGATCATCGTGTGGATCACGGCACCCGGGCGGAAGCTCACCACACCTGCATCGACAAAAGGCACCACGTCACCGGGCAGCACGTAGATGTGTCCCGCTTCGGCGGGTTTGCCGGCTTCGGCCAGCAACACCGGCATGTGCGCCACGCGCTCCATCTGCCGGACCAGGTTGTCGTAGCGGCCACCGTCAAGGCGCAGGTGCACCAGCACGGGCTTGGGGAAGCCATCCGGCAACTCGGCCAGCAGCTTCCGCACTGCGTCGGGACCGCCGATGCCAGCGAAGACCAGCACGGCGCCCTGCACGCGCGCCGCACCCGTGGCACCGCCGGATTCCAGCGGTTCCAGTTCCAGCGTGGACAGGTCGAAGGTCGGAGCAGGCACTGGCGGCGGCGCCACGACGGGCGCTTCCGGGAGCGGCGGTGGCATGGAGGGTGCCGGCGCGGCAGCGGGCGCCGCGTCGACCGTGGCATGACGCAGCCAGTCGTCCGCGTCGATGACCTGTTCCGCGGCTGAGCGCGTCGCCAGGCCACCGGTGTAGGCGAAATCATCACGCGGAAGTTCGAACGCGATGTCGGCCGCTTCTTCCAGGTGCAGGGAAATCTCCGCGCCCTCGTGCAATTGCGCGGGCGTCACCGGCAAGCCGGGTTCAAGCTGCAGGCCGACGTCTTCTTCGCGACCAGGCGGCAACACGTCCTGGTGCCCGTGCAGTTTCGCCGCCAGGTGCCGCGCCCAGCGCTGGGCTTCCCAGCCCTGGCGCCGCGCAGCCAATTCGGCTTCGTCGAAGATCACCGCGACCGCCGGGTCGTGCAGCACGCTGTCGAAGCGCTCCAGGCTGTCTTCGATGGCCGGCTCCAGCGCCACCAGCACCACCTGCGGCGCACTGCCGCCGAGCGCTTCCACATCGAGCGCATTGGGATCGTCTTCCAGCACGATGTCGGCGCCGGCTTCATGCAGCGCCACACGCAGGCGCTCGCGCGCTTCGCCCGGCCGCGCCAGCAAGGCAACGCGTTTGGCTTCACTCACGGACACGGGCGATTCCCAGCAGGTCGTAGACGTTGCGCATCAGATCAAGCTCCTGGTACGGCTTGCCCAGGTAGCGCTGCACGCCGATATCGAAGGCGCGCTGGCGGTGCTTGTCGCCGGTACGCGACGTGATCATCACGATGGGCACGTCCTTGAAACGCGGATCGGCCTTCATCGCGGTGGCCAGCTCGTAACCGTCCATGCGCGGCATTTCGATGTCCAGCAGCATCAGGTCGGGCACGCGTTCTTCCAGTTTCTCCAGCGCTTCGACGCCATCGCGCGCGGCGCTGACCTCGAAGTTGTGGCGTTCCAGCACGCGGCTGGTCACCTTGCGCATGGTCAGCGAGTCGTCGACCACCATCACCAGCGGCACCCGGCGCTGCTCGACCGCGGTGACCTGCTGCGTCGGCTGCTGCGGCTGCGCAAGATGGCGACGCACCAGCGGCGCGGCATCCAGGATCACCACCACGCTGCCGTCGCCGGTGATCGTGGCGCCGTAGATGCCGGGGATGGACGCGATCTGCGGCCCCACCGGCTTGACCACGATCTCGCGATTGCCAAGCACCTGGTCGACCGCGACGGCCGCGCGCAGGTCGCCCGCGCGCACCAGCAACAGCGGCACCTGCGGCTGGCCTTCCGCCTTCGCCGGTCCCTGTCCCACCAGGTGGCCCAGGTTGTAGAGCGGATAGTCCTCGCCGGCGTAGTGGTAGCTGCCCACGCCCGCACTGAAGCGCGCGTGGCTGATGCGGCCGATGCCGCTGACCGCCGCCACGGGCACCGCGAACTGCGTTTCGCCGATCTGCACGAACACGGCCTGACTGACCGCCAGCGTCTGCGGCAGGCGCAGGGTAAAGGTCGCGCCCTTGCCCGGTACCGAATTGATTTCCAGCGAGCCGCCCAGCTGGCGCACCTCGTTGTACACCACGTCCATGCCCACGCCGCGGCCCGCCAGCTGGCTGACCTGGTCGTAGGTGCTGAATCCGGGCTCCAGGATCAGGCGGTCCAACGCGCTGTCGGGCAGCACCGCGCCCGGCTGCAGCAGACCGCGCTGCTCGGCGCGCTTGCGGATGGCATCACGGTTGAGGCCGGCACCGTCATCGGATACCTCCAGCACCATTTCCGAACCTTCGCGACGCAGCGCCACGTGCACGGTGCCTTCTTCCGGCTTGCCGGCCTTGCGGCGTTCCTTGGGTCCTTCCAGCCCGTGCGCGACCGAGTTGCGCAGCAGGTGCTCCAGCGGCGCGGTCATGCGGTCCAGCACGTTGCGGTCCATTTCACCGTGCGTTCCGGAGAACTGCAGGCTGACCTGCTTGTGCGTCTCGGTGGCGGCCTGCCTCAGCACGCGGCGCAGGCGCGGCACGATGCCTTCGAACGGCAGCATGCGCGCACGCATCAGGCCATCCTGGAGCTCCGAACTGACGCGGGACTGCTGTTGCAGCAGGCCGTCGTACTGGCGCGCCAGGTCGTCGAGCACGCCCTGCAGGCCGCTGATGTCCGCCGCCGATTCGGCCAGCGCGCGACTGAGCTGCTGCAGCGTGGAGAAGCGGTCCAGTTCCAGCGGATCGAACGTCGGGTCCTGCTTGTCGTGCTCGCGCTGGTAACGCGCGACGATCTGCGCCTCCGTCTCCAGGTCGAGACGGCGCAACTGGTCGTGCATACGGATGTTGGTGCGGTCCAGTTCGGCCATCGCACCGCGGAACGCGCCCAGCTGCTGTTCGAGGCGGGCACGGTAGATCGCCACTTCGCCGGCGTTGTTGACCAGGCGATCCAGCAGGTCCGCGCGCACGCGCACCTGCTCCTGCTGGCCCATCGGGAAGAACTCTTCCTCCACCGGCGCCGCGACCTCGGTCTCGATCGGCGCCGACAACGGCGCCAGCTCGACCGGGGCGATGGACGTTTCCGCTGCCGTCGGCGTCTCAGGCAGTTCGATGCCGCGGGCGCGCGCATTGAACTCCGCGATCATGCCGTCCGGAATGGCGACGGCGCGACGCGCGGTGACGCGGGCAAGCTGGGCGTGAAGCGTGTCGAAGCCGCGCTCCAGCAACTGGATGGCGCGACGGTCCAGCTCGGTGCGCTGGCCGGCGATTGACTCCAGCATCGATTCGATCGCGTGGCCCAGGTCGCCCACGGCATGGATGCCGGCCATCCGGGCGCCGCCCTTCAGCGTGTGCAGATCGCGCTGCAGGCCGATGACCAGCGAACGGTCTTCCGGTGTCTCCCGCAACTTGGCGATCAGATCGTCGGAGTGGTCAAGCAGGTCGTTGCCTTCTTCGATGAATATCTCGACCAGGTCCAGGTCGAGCCCGGTCAGGTCGAGGGCCTCTTCCGGCTCCGGCATGTCGGCGGGTGCACTGGTCACGGCAGACTCCTCGACTTCCACGGAGGCGACGACATCGGACGGCGCTTGTTCGGCAGCTTCGAAGGCTTCCGCGTCTTCCGTTGTTTCAACCGGCTCGGCAGCGTCTTCGACAGGCGTGTGCTCCGCCGTGACGGCGTCGTCCACCAACGGCTCTTCCACGGCGCCATCGAAGCCGGTCGCCCCGTCGGCAACCTCGGTCGCCGCCTCTTCGATGGAGAGACTCTCGACTGCGGGCGCGTCGGCACCCTGCTCCTCGGTGCCGTCCTCTTCGACGATGAGCGGCGTTACCTCGCCCATCGCAACCTCGTCATCCTGCGCCGCCACGCGCTCGTCGGTGGCATCGGCGACGGACGCCGTTTCGTCGGTGACGTCGACGGTCACGACCGCATCGACGGACGCTTCCACCGGATCAGGCTCGCCTGCTTCCGGCACATCCATCGCGGCAACGTCGGCGAGATCGGTCGCGTCGATGATGTCGTCCGTGCTTCCGGTGCCTTCGGCGACCGCCACGTCCGTGATCGCGTCATCCGGCACCGGCGCCGTGTCGACAAAGACGGCTTCGGTTTCGACCAGGAACGCAGGCAGGTCGGCGTCCACCAGCAGCGCGTCATCGATCGGCGCGGCGAACGCGTCCTCTTCCTGCGCCTGTACTGCGGCTTCCAACGATGCGTCGGCAACGGCGGAGGACTCCATCTCGATGGTGGCGCCATCTGCCACCTCGGCATGAACGTCTTCGCCCGCCCCGGCCGGCGCCGCCGCATGATCGACTTCCGATTGCCGTGCGCGAGGCAGGATGCGGTAGTCGATGTCGTAGAACGTCACGCCCTGCGATGCAGGCTGCTCCACGTCCGCCGGGGTGGTTTCCCCGGTGTGCAGCACTGCATCGGGTGCGGCATCGGCCGTTTCGACGACCGCATCTTCCGGCGTGGCGTCGTCCGCCATTCCGGTCGCGGCAAGATCGCCCGCACCGTTGGCGGCGTCGCTGTCGAGATACGCGGACAGGTCCAGCGCGGACAGCTCGATGTCGGACGGCGCAACCGGCGGTGCGATCGTCGGCATCTGGCCGACATAGGTCCCCTGGTGCGCGTCGTCGACGATCTGCGCGCCATGGCGCAGGTCTGGCAGGCTGTCGCGCAGCGCGGCGAGCTGGCCCGCCAGCGCCGCGAATACCGGAATGCGCGGCGACGGCGCCTGCAGGGCGGCGATGCTGCGGCGGATCGCCTGCGCGGTGTCGGCCAGTGCGGCCACGCCTTCCGGCGGTGGCGTCTCGCCCGCCGACAGCAGGCGTTTGACGTACTGCTCCGCGGACGAGGTGACATGGGTGATTTCCGGCACGTCCGCCATCGCCAGCGCACCGTTCATCGTATGCACGGCGCGCAGCAGTTCTTCCGTGACCGGCGTGGCTTCCACCTGGGCCTTCTGCAGCCAGGTATCGACCGTGTCGAGATGGTTGTCGACCTCGGTCTCCAGGATCTCGCGCAGCACCGCATCGACCGACGCCGGCGTGCCTTCGGTCTCGGGTTCGAACACCGCAGGCACGTCTTCGGTGACCGGCACGGTCGTCTGCGCGAACGCCGGCTCGACGAAGTCCGCTTCCTCGTCCAGCACGGTCGGCTGGGCGCTGTAGTACGCCTCTTCACCCGCGGCCAGGCGATCCGCCACGTCCTGCAGGCCTGCCAGGTCGGCCGTCACGCTGCCCTGGCCGCGCAGCGCGGCGTTGAGTTGCGGCAATGCGTCGCAAGCCTGTTCCAGCAGGACTTCCACCGCGTGGCTCGGCGCGCGCGTGCGGTCGAGCACGCGATTGAGCATGTTCTCGACCTTCCAGCTGAATTCGCCCAGCGTCTTGGCGCCCACCAGGCGTCCACTGCCCTTCAGGGTATGGAACACGCGGCGGATCGGGCGCAGGCGATCGAAATCTTCGGGATTGCTGCGCCAGGCGGGCAGCAGCTGGCGCAGGTTGACGATTTCCTCGTCGAACTCTTCGAGGAAGACGTCGCGGATCTCGTCGTCGATATCCGTGGCATCGCCGTCGAAGCCGCCCACCACGCTCGCCGCCGGCAGCGCGGCCGCCGCAGCGGCAATCTCGTGGCGCAGGTCGGGCAACGCATCGGCATCGGTATCGACGACGTCCGGCGTCGCCTCGGACAGGTCCGCGGCGGTTTCGATGTGATCCCCGGCAAAAGGTGCATCGCCAGCTTCCAAGACGGGCGCGCCGGTGTCTTCCAGCACCGACACCGGCGAGGCCGGCTCGGCATCACCGTCTGCTTCTTCGAAGCCGACCGGATCGAATGGATTGGCGCCGCCGGGCGAAGATACGGCGGACGCGGCGTCGATCGGTTCCAGCGACAGCCCGGAGAACGAGACTGGCGCGGGCGCTTCCTCCACGGGGACGGGAATTCCATCGACCACGGGCGCTTCAACGACAGGCGCTTCGGCGACCGGCGCCACGACGGGGGCCACCGCGACCGGCGGGATTGCTTCTTCAGCCGCCGGGGCTTCGGCCGGCAGCGGCCAGTAGCGCAGGGCTTCCAGGCTGCCGCGGGTGATCTCGAGGATGTCCTCGCGATTCGGGCGGCGCTCGCGCAGCGCTTCCAGGTAGTACTCGAGGCTGGCCATCGCATCGGCCAGGGTGTCCAGCTGCTGGCCGCCGGGCACGCGCTTCTTGCCGATCAACTCGCCGCTGACGTAACGGCGCACACCGATGACGTAGTCGCCCGCCTGCGCCAGTTCGAGCATGCGCAGCGCGCCCGCGACCTCGTCCAGCAGGCGCGGCACGTCGGTCAGTTCGGCATGGTCCCAGTTGGTCTCGATGAACGCGACGAAACGCTCGCGTGCACCGGCGAAATTGATGATGGCCTCCTGTGCCAGCACTTCGACCGTGCGTTGCGATTCGGCCGTGCTGGGATCGGGCGCCGCATCGCCGGCACTGCCCAGGCGCGCGACCTGATCGTCCAGCGAGGCATCGACATACAGCAGTGCGCCGGCGACATCGAGCAGCGTGCCTTCGTCCGCAGGACGGGCGCCCGCCACGACTTCGCGCAGGGTGTCGCGCTGCTGCATCACCACATCGCGCGCCACGCCCAGGCCCATCATGCCCAGGGTGTCGGCCACGTTGCCGAGTTCGGCAACCTGCGATTCGAGTTCCTGCGCCTCGCTGCCGGTGCGCAAATGCAGGTCCAGCGCGTCCTTCACACGCAGGAGCTCTTCCTTGACCGCGTTGCCGACGGTATCGAGCAGTTCGCGGTTGCGCCCGCTGAGGCTGCTGCGCGCGTGGTCGATCTCGGCCTCGCTGGGCGTCGCGTCGTCGCGCGCACCCGGCGGGAACAGCATGCTTTCGTTGAGGCCCGATGCACCGCGCGACGCGCGGATTTCGTTGAGCAACGGCAGCAGCACGATGGGGATGTCCCGGTGGCCGTCCTGCAACCGTTCCAGGTAATCCGGCAACAGCACCGCGCCGCGCATCAAGGTGGAGCAGGCTTCGTCACGGTCGGCCACGCCGCCTTCCTGCAGCGCCTTGGCGAGCAGCTCCAGCTCTTCGGCCACCATCGCGGGCGCGTACAACTCGACCATGCGCAGCGTGCCCTGCACCTGGTGCAGGTAGCCGGCGCAGAAGCGCATGCGGCTGGTATCGGCGGGCGTTTCGACGAAGGCTTCGATTTCCTGCCGCACCAGGCGCAGGGTTTCGTCGAGCTCGGGCTTCACCCAGCCGAGCACGGCGTGGCTCATGGCTTCGCGCAGCGCACTCATGGGCATGCTCCCGCGGCGACGGCGGAACCGTCAGCCTCGCGCTGCTGGCAGGCGGGATGGCGTAGGAAGTTCATGCAGTGCGTCCCGTCCTCAGCCCGGCAGCTTGAAGTCGGCGACCGAGCGGCGCAGGTCCGCGGCCAGTTGCGCCAGGTGACCGATGGATTCCGCCGTCTGCCCCGCACCCAGCGAGGTCTGCGAGGTGATCTGGCGGATCACGCCCATGGTCTGGGTGATGTCCAGCGCGGCGGCGGACTGCTGCTGCGCGGCGCCGGAGATGCCCTTGATGAGGTTGTTCAGGTCGTTGGACACGCGCTCGATCTCGCCCAGCGCGGTACCCGCGTCCTCGGCCAGGCGTGCACCGGAAACCACTTCGGCCGTCGTCTGCTCCATCGAGCTGACCGCTTCGTTGGTATCGGCCTGAATCGTCTGCACCAGCGATTCGATGCGGCGCGTCGCGCCCGAGGTGCGTTCGGCGAGGCGCTGCACTTCGTCGGCCACGACCGCGAAGCCACGGCCCGCTTCACCCGCCGAGGCCGCCTGCACGGCGGCGTTGAGCGCCAGGATGTTGGTCTGTTCGGAAATGTCGTTGATCAGTTCCACCACCGAGCCGATTTCCTGCGAGGACTCGCCCAGGCGCTTGATGCGCTTGGAGGTTTCCTGGATCTGGTCGCGGATCTGGTCCATGCCGCGGATCGTCTCGCGCACGACGCCCGCGCCCTCGGTCGCGATCTGCACCGAGCGCTGCGCCACTTCGGCCGACTCGGTGGAATTCTTCGACACCTGGTCGATGCTGGTCGCGATTTCGCTGATGCGATCGGAGGCGGTGGTGATCTGGTCGGCCTGATGGCCGGCGGCTTCCGCCAGCTGCAGGGCGGTGGCCTGGGTTTCCTGCGTCGATGCGGCCACCTGCACGGAGGTGTCGTTGATCGTGGTCACCAGGTTGCGCAGTTCGTCCACGGCGTAGTTGATGGCGTCCGCGATGGCGCCGGTCATGTCCTCGGTCACCGAGGCCTTCACCGTCAGATCGCCTTCACCCAGCGAGCTGATTTCGTCCAGCAGCCGCATGATCGCCTGCTGGTTGCGGCTGTTGTATTCCACCTGCGTCTGGTAGCGCATTTCCTGCTCGCGCTGGCGGGTGCGGTACAGCGACCACAACAGACCGATGATCGACACCAGCGCCGCGATACCCGAGGCGATGCCCAGCCAGAAATTGGGGAACAGGCGCGTGTCGCGCACCGAGCCGAACGCCGAGAAGGCCTGGAACAGGTTGGTGCTGTCCTGGAGCATCTGGCCCGAGCCGTTGGTCAGCGCGGCGGCGGCGGATTGGGCGGCGAAGAGGTTGCGCGAGCTGGCCAGGATGGCATCCAGGTCCTTCTTCATCGCCGTCCACAGGGTCTGCGAGTTGTCCAGGGCGGACAGGGCGGCGCCATTGCGGACGGCCGCGATGCCGAGGTCGGGGTTGCCGTTGCGCAGGCCTTCCAGCACCTGGCCGAACAGCACGGCATCGCGACCCAGCGCGTCACCGGCGGTGGCCGCACCGGCGCCACCGGCGCGGATTTCCGTCACGCGGCGCGCCATGGTGCCGGCCAGCACGACCTGCTGCAGCGCGCTGTATATCTGCGACGAAGGCGCGCCGCCGGCGGACATCGCGCGGACGACTTCATTGAGCTGTGCCTGCAGGTTGGGCACCTGGGTGGCGAAACGGTCGGCGTTGCCGGCCAGCGCCAGCACGGCGGCTTCGGAGGTCACGATCTGATCGGCGTTCTTGCCCAGCGGCGCCCAGGTGGCGGTCAACTTGGCCAGGGGACCGGCGATGGCGCCTTCGCTACCGAAGCGGCTCTGCAGGTCGGAGACGGTGGACTCGACCGACTGCTTGGTCTCCTTGAACGCCTTGAAGGCTTCGGCATTGCCGGCCACGGCCTCGCGACCCTGGTTGGCCAGCTGCTGCGACAGCACGCGCATGTCGGATGCGCCGGTGCTGGCACCGGACAACCGGCTGCCCTGGTAGGTGGCCACACCGGTGTTGGCACCGAAGACCAGCACCGAAAGCGCGAGCAGCAGCAACCAGAAACTGTTGCCGAAACTGCCGATCTTGCTGGCGCTGGGAGAATCCGTCGCAGTGCTCATCGTTCAACCCCTGGATTGTTCTTGTTGTCCGCGCTCAAAGCGCGGTCTGACGGAATTCGGGCGTGCGCGCGAGCAATCCCAGCGCAAAAACACCCCATCGCTGGTCGTCGCTGGCGAAGGCCCGTTCGATGAAATGCGCGTAGCGGCCGTCCGCCAGTTCCCCCGGCTCGACCTGCTGCGATTCATGGAAGCTGCGCTGCCCGTACAGCTCGTCGATGGTCAGCGCGACATCGCCGCCGGCCTGGCGCATGACCAGTACGCGCTGGCCTTCATGCAGCACCGTGCGCTCGCCCTCGAGGAACTGCTTCAGGTCGACCACCGGGAACAGGTTGCCGCGCAGGTTGCCGATGCCCAGCAGCCACGGATGCGCGCCCGGCACGGGCGTGACCGGCGGCATCTGCACGATTTCCACCACTTCCCCGAAGTTGGAAATCAGCCGGCGCTTGCCCACGCGGTAGCCGACGCCACGGTACTGGTCCTGCGCGATTTCCCGCGCCGGCTGCGCCACGGCGTGCGCCAGGCTGCGGCGCTCGTATTCGGCAAGCGTATCGAACGGTGTGCGGATCATGGCCCGCCCCCTGTGCGTTCAGTGCGAATGGTCGCCATGCCGCCAGCCCCCTCAGGTGCTGACGTGGGCGCGGATGGCGTCGAGGAGTTCCTCGCGCGTGAACGGCTTGGTCAGGTACTGCTCCGAGCCGACGATGCGCCCGCGCGCCTTGTCGAACAGGCTGTCCTTGGACGACAGCATGATGACCGGCGTGGACTTGAACACCTGGTTGTTCTTGATCAGCGCGCAGGTCTGATACCCGTCCAGGCGCGGCATCATGATGTCCACGAAGATGATCTGCGGCTGCTGGTCGGCGATCTTGGCCAAGGCCTCGAAGCCGTCCGTCGCGGTCACGACTTCGCAACCCTCGCGTTTGAGCAGGGTTTCCGCGGTGCGGCGGATCGTTTTCGAGTCATCGATCACCATGACCCGTAGGCCGTGGAGTCCACCGGCCTGGCCTTCGTTCTGCGTCATTACCTGATTTCCCCATGCGCGCGGCGCTTCATTGACGAACCGGCCCCGCTGCGTTGCTACTTATATCCCAATCCCCTTGCGCACTGTCAAGCGACACCTTCAGCGCCCCTGCCGCTGAACGGCGCGATGCGAACTGCGTCTCAATTTTGCGGCGGCCCGGCAAACGCGGTGTTCCGCCAGTGCCGGGGCGTGGAATGCGCGCCGCCTGATACCATTCCCGCGTCTCCTGCAGAACCGCCCCCATGCCGCTGGACGTCGTCGTCGTCATGGATCCGATCGGGTCCATCAAGATCGCCAAGGACACCACTTTCGCCATGCTGCTGGAAGCCCAGCGGCGCGGCCATCGCCTCCTCTACGTCGTCCCGGGCCGGCTGGCCCTGCGGGACGGGCAGGCCAGCGCGCAGGTCGCCCCACTGACAGTCAGGGACGACAAGACGGACTGGTTCACCCTGGGCGAAGCGCGCGAGCTGGCGTTCGGTCCCGGCCAGGTGGTGCTGATGCGCAAGGATCCCCCTGTCGACGACCAGTACCTCTACGACACCCACGTGCTGGGCATCGCCCAGCAGGCGGGCGCGCTGATCGTCAATGACCCGCAGGGTCTGCGCGACTACAACGAGAAGCTGGCCGCCCTGCTCTTCCCGCAGTGCTGCCCTCCCACCCTGGTCAGCCGCGATCCGGCCGCGCTCAAGGCGTTCGTTGCCGAACATGGCGAGGCCGTGCTGAAGCCGCTGGACGGGATGGGCGGGCGCTCGATCTTCCGCGTGAAGGCCGGCGACCCCAACACCAACGTCATCCTGGAAACCCTGGTCGGCGACGGCAAGCTGACCCTGGCGCAGCGCTTCATTCCCGGCATCAAGGATGGCGACAAGCGCGTGCTGCTGGTCGATGGCGAGCCGGTGGACTACGCGCTGGCGCGCATCCCGCAGGGCGACGAATTCCGCGGCAACCTTGCGGCGGGTGGTCGCGGCGAAGGCCGTCCACTGAGCGAACGCGACCGCTGGATAGCGGCGCAGGTGGGGCCGGAGATGAAGCGCCGCGGCATGCTGTTCGTCGGGCTGGACGTGATCGGCGACTATCTGACCGAGGTCAACGTCACCAGCCCCACCTGCGTGCGCGAGCTGGACGCACAGTTCGGCCTCAACATCGCCGGCCTGCTGTTCGACGTCATCGAGAAGAAGCTGGCCTGAGATGTCGGCGGTTCCCATGACCCCGCCGAAGATCGGCGCGAACGAGCGCCTCGGCGCCACCCTCGCCCTGTCGCTGATCGTGCATGGCCTGCTGGTGCTGGGCGTGGGCTTCGCGCTCGACGACGCCGCGCCCGTGATGCCGACGCTCGACGTCATCCTCAGCCAGACCAGTACGCCGCTGACGCCGAAGGAAGCCGACTTCCTGGCCGCCGCGAACCAGGAAGGCGGCGGCGAACACGACCAGGCCAGGCGCCCGCGCGACAGCCAGGCCGGCTGGATTCCGCAACCCGATACCGGTCTGGCGCCACAGCCGCTGCGTGCGCAGACCACGGCCCCGGTGCCGCCCCCGGAGAGCCGCGTCGTCACCGCCCGCGACGGCGAAGCCCGTGCGCCGGCACCGGAAGCGCGCCCGCAACCCGACCGGCCCGAGCTGCCCCAGGGCGAACAGAAGGTGCAGCGCGATGCCGAGATGGCGCGGCTCGCCGCCGAGTACCACCTGCGCTCGGAGCTCTACGCCAAGCGGCCGAAGCGCAAGTTCGTCTCGGCCAGCACCAAGGAGTACGTCTACGCGAACTACCTGCGCGCCTGGGTCGATCGCGCCGAACGCGTGGGCAATCTCAACTATCCCGACGAGGCTCGCCGCAAACGCCTGGCCGGCACGCTGGTGATCAGCGTGGCGGTGCGCCGCGATGGCAGCGTGGAGCAGACCCGCATCATCCAGTCCAGCGGCATCCCCCTGCTGGACTCCACCGCGCAGCGCATCGTGCAGCTGTCCTCGCCGTTCCCGCCACTGCCGGAAACCGCCGAGAACGTCGACATCCTGCATGTCACCCGCACCTGGCGCTTCCTGGCGGGCGGTGAAGTACGCGACGAGTAGCGCGCGGGCCTTCAGCGCGAGGCGCGCAGCGCCTTCTGCTCTTCGAGGGTAAGGGCGACGTTGTTGCGCAGGTAGGCCGGTTCGACGTGCTCGGGCGCGATGATCTCGCCACGACGCAAGGCGTCGGCCGCCAGTCGCGCGAGATCGGCGGCATGCGGCAGTGCCTGCGCATCGACCCGACGGAAGCGGTCCTGCAGGCGCGCGACGAGCACGCCGTCGGCTGCGGCGAATCCCGTGCCCACGCCTATCCAGTCATTGTCCGCGCCCGGCAGCGCATAGTCGGCCGGTGCCCCCACGGCTTCGGTTGACGTGGCTTCCAAACGGTCGCCGCGATGCACGAACGTGCCCGTGTAGACCTCGCCCATGCGCGCATCGATGGCCGCCAAGATCGCATGCGCCATGCCGACATCGCAGCCGCATTCGCCCGCCGTCACGCGGGGCGCCGGCACCTGCGACGCCAGCACGGCAAGCGTGGATACCGGCACCAACGGCCGATCCAGCGCCAGCGCGATGCCTTGCGCCAGCGCGATGGCCAGGCGCACGCCAGTGAACGCACCCGGGCCGCGACTGAGGGCGATGGCATCCAGTTGCGCGCGCGCGATGCCGGCTTCCGCCAGCAACTGATCCGCCCACGGCAAGGCGAGTTCGGCGTGCCGACGCGGCGCGACCTCGAAACGTTCGCGCACCTCGCCATCGACGTACACGGCGACGGAACAGGCTTCGGTGGCGGTTTCGAAGGCGAGCAGCTTCATGGACGGCAGGAAGTTCGTGAGGCGCCTAGCTTAAACGCTGCGATCCGCGATGCGCTCAGAAGCGGGCGTCGGCGAACCAGTCATCGCCGCCGTCACCGGCTGCCGCCACCGGCTCCGGCGCGGCCTCGACGCCGAAGAACCCCTGCACGTCCTGCACCCGCTGCGTGCGCCGGAAGGGCGGCAGCGAATCCAGGAACACGCGCCCATACGGCTTGCCGGTCAGGCGCGGATCGCACAGCACCAGCACGCCACGATCGGTCTCGCTGCGGATCAGCCGGCCGACCGCCTGCTTCAGCGCGATCACCGCCTGCGGCAGTTGCTCATCGCGGAAGGGATTGCCGCCGGCGCGACGCACCGCTTCGAGCCGCGCTTCGAACACCGGGTCATCCGGCGCCGCGAAGGGCAGCTTGTCCACCACCACCACGCTCAGCGCATCGCCGACCACGTCGACGCCCTCGCGGAAACTCGCCGCGCCCAGCAGCACGCCGTTGCCGGATTCACGGAAACGCTGCAGCAGCGTGCCGCGTGGCGCCTCCCCCTGCACGAACAGCGGCCAGGGTCCACCGCGCAAGGCGTCGGCCGCCTCGCGCAACGCGCGGTGCGAGGCGAACAGCAGGAACGCGCGCCCCTGCGAGGCTTCCAGCACCGGCCGAAGTGTGGCGATCAGCGACTGGCCGTAACCCGGTGCATTCGGATCGGGCAGCCCGGTGGGCAGGTAACACAGCGCCTGCCGAGGCCAGTCGAACGGACTGGGTTGCAGCAACGTGGGCGGATCGTCCAGCCCCAGGCGCACGGCGAGATGGTCGAAGCGACCGCCTACCGCCAGCGTGGCCGAGGTGAACACCCATGCCGCGCGCGATTGCTCGCGGTGCTGGCGCAGCGGGCCGGAGACATCGAGCGGTGTGCGCTGGCAGCGGAAGGCGCGCGGCGTCAGTTCGTACCACAGCACGTCGCTGGCGTCGTCGGCCTTGAAGGTTGCCTCGTCAAACGCGCCTCCGCCCGACGGTGCCTCGTACCAGCGCGACAGCCGCGTGCCGAATTCCTTCGCCCGCGCCGCGCAGGCTTCCAGTCCGAGCGATGCCGCCGCCAGCGGAGCAAGGGCCGCAGACAGGTCGCCGAGCGCGCCGGCGAGCGCGTCGAAGCCTGTCGCCACCTCTGGCTTCGCCAGCAAGCGCTCGCGGGTGCCGCGTGCCGGCAGTCCTTCCATCGCCGCGCGCAATTCGCGCAGGGACTGCTCCAGCGCGCGCACCGGCGGCTGCAGGACCGACAGAGCGCCCGCTGCGTCTTTCGATTCGGCCAGGCAGTCGCGTGCCAGTTCCTGCAGGGGGCGCATACCGAAGCCTTCGCCAAAGAAATTGGCGGCGAGTTCGGGCAACTGGTGCGCTTCGTCGATGACGAAAGCCTGCGCACCGGGCAGTATCTCGCCGAAGCCTTCCTGCTTCAGCGCCAGGTCGGCAAGCAGCAGGTGGTGGTTCACCACCACGATGTCGGCGGCCTGCGCGCGCTGCCGCGCCTGCACCACGAAGCAGTCGTCCCAGAACGGACATTCGCTGCCCAGGCAGTTGTCGATGGTGGACGTGACCAGCGGCAGCAGCGGGGAATCGTCCGGCAACGCAGCCAGTTCGGCCATGTCGCCGAACTGGGTGCGCCCGCCCCAGGCGACGATGCGCTGGAACTGGTCCACCTGCTCGCGGCTGGTGAAAGTGGTCCGCAACGCCTGCGGATCGCCCTTGGCCTGGTTGAGGCGGTAGCGGCACAGGTAATTGCTGCGGCCCTTCAACAGCGCGGACTTCAGGCCCGCGACCCCGAGCGCATCCCGCACGCGCGGCAGGTCGCGATGGTACAACTGGTCCTGCAGCGCGCGCGTACCGGTGGAGACGATGGTCTTCAGGCCCGAGAGCAGCGCAGGCACGAGGTAGGCGAAGGTCTTGCCGGTGCCGGTGCCGGCCTCGGCGAGCAGCACGTCGCGCGCGTCGAAAGCATCGGCGATCGCCGCCGTCAGGCGCTGCTGGGCGTCGCGGGGGGCAAAGGCGTCGAGTCGTTCCGCCAGCGCACCGCCCTCGCTGAGGGCGTCGCGGCTGGCCTGGGCTAGCTGGGACATCGTGGAAACGTAGGGCGGCGTGCAGCGACAAGGGTACCGCGTCGCATCGCGCGCGGCATGCGCTTCACATGCGCTCGATCACGGGCACGGTGCAGGCATCGCGCCGGCTTTCGGCGTCGGTGATCGCCGCCCGCGTGGTCGCTGCGCGGGCGGCATGCTGTGCGGCATCTTCGGGCGTGTGGCGGGCGGGCAGCGATGGCTGCACCGCAAGCTCGTGCTGGCGCACCTGGCGCACGGTCTCCCAGTGCTGGCGGCACAGCGGTCCCACCTGAGATCCCAGCTGGAAAGCACGCTGCGCCAGCGTGTCGGCACGTGCATAGTCGCCCTGCGACAACGCCACTTCGGCCCGTTCCTGCAGCACGGCGGGATCTTCGGGGACCAGCAGCAACGCCTGGTTGAGCGCCTCGGCCGCCCCCGCGTAATCGCGGGCCGCACGGGCCCGCTGCGCCTTCTCACGCAGGTCCTCGACCTGCGGATCGCGCAGCGGCTGCACCGCGAGTTCGCGGTCGTCGTCACCTGCAGCGGCCAGGATGGCGGCAACGCGCTGTTCGGGCGTCACAGGATCGCGGGCGACCGGGGTTTCCGGCACGGGTGCGGTCGCGCAACCGGCCAGCATCATCAGGAACAGGAGGAATACGTACTTCATGGTCACGGCTGCTGCGGGGGAGTCTCTTCGGGCGGCGGCGCGGCTTCTTCCTCCCGGTCCAGGCCGAACCAGCTGCGCCAGCCGCCACCTTCGGTCTCCTCGCCATCGATCACCGGCTGCTCGACCACGCAGGCCGCATACGCGGGCGCAAAGCCTGAAACGAAGGGCAACTGGCGTGCGCCGGCGCAACCGGCATCGGTGCTGTTCGAACCGACGACCCATTGCCAGTCCAGGCCCTTGTCCGACACCTTCAACGGTGCGGTAGGCAGGCGAGCGAACAATCCGGACCACACGCGCATCGCGCCCGTACCACCGTACAGGCCGGTCTGTTCATTCTGGTCGTTGCCCATCCACACCACGGCCAGGTGATCGCCGGTGTAGCCCGCATACCAGCTGTCGCGACCATCGTTGCTGGTGCCGGTCTTGCCCGCGGACTGCAGGCGGCCCAGCCCGTCGCCGATCAGCTGGCGGCCGGTGCCATTGGACACCACTTGCTGCAGGGCCACGGAAATCAGGTTCGCCGCGATGGAATCGCCTTCCTGTGCCGGGGCGGGCGTCTTGTCGTAGCGCTTGAGCAGCTTGCCATCCGGGTCGAGCACGCCGCGCACCGCGTGCAACGGCTGGATTTCACCGCCCGACGCGAGGAACTGGTACAGCTGCGCCATCGCGTACGGGCTCTGGTCGGTCGCGCCCAGGATCAGCGCGGGATTCGGCTCTGCTTCGATGCCGGCCAGCACGCGGATCAACTGCGCCAGGCGTTCCGGCTCGACCTTCATGCCCACCCGCACGGTGGCCTGGTTGTACGAGCGCGCGAGCGCATCCACGAGGCGCACGGTGCCATGGCTGCGACGGTCGGAATTGGCCGGCGTCCAGCGCCGGTTCTTGCCGAGCTGGACGGTCACCGGCGAATCGTCGACCCACGATGCCAGCGAATACTGGTCCGGCTGCGCAAGCGCGAGCAGGTAGACGAACGGCTTGAGCAGCGAGCCCACGGGACGTTGCGCTTCCACCGCACGGTTGAACCCCACCTCCGACACGTTGCGGCTGCCGACCACCGCCAGCACGTCGCCGTCGTGCACATCGGTCACCACCATGCCGGCCTGCAGCGGCGGCCGACGCTTGTTCTCCAGCGCCTTGATCGTGCGCGTGACCGATGCTTCCGCGTAGGCCTGTGCCGACGGCGACATGCCGGTCAGCACACTCAGGCCCGCCCCCTGCAGCGCGCTCTCGGGGTAATCGCGCGCCAACTGGCGGCGAACGAGGTCGACATATGCCGGGAAGCGATTCGCGGCGGCCATGCCCGGCGTCTTCGTCACCCCGAGCGGCGCGGCGAGTGCGCGCTTGTATTCGGCGTCGTCGATCAGCCCGGTCTCATGGAGTTTCAGCAGTGCGTAGTCGCGGCGGTCCTTGGCGCGATCCGGATTGCGTCGTGGATCGTAGTGCGACGGCCCCTTCACCATGCCGATCAGCAACGCGACCTGTTCGGTGGTCAGGCTGTCCAGATCGCGACCGAACCAGAATTCCGATCCCGCGGCCACGCCATGGATCGCCTGGCTGCCGCGCTGGCCCAGATACACCTGGTTGAAATACGCCTCCAGGATGGTGCGCTTGTCGTAGCGGGCCTCGAGGATCAACGCATACAGGATCTCGTTGAACTTGCGCGTCGGCGTCTGTTCCTTGCCGATGCCGAGCAGGCCGCTGCGCGCCAGCTGCTGGGTCAGCGTGCTGGCGCCCTGGCGCGTGTCGCCACCCGAACGCACCAGCAGCCACGCTGCACGCACCATGCCCGACAGGTCGACGCCGTGATGATCCTTGAAGTCGCGGTCCTCGACGGCCTGCAGGCCCGTCACCAGCAGTTCCGGCACTTCCTCCAGCCGCACCAGCCGGCGCTCTTCCTGCTTCTGCCCGTACAGCGTCGCGATGCGCGCCGGATCCAGCCGCGCCGCTTTCAGCGCCTGCTTGCGCGCGATGTCGCGCACGCTCGCCACCCGGCCGCCGGACAGGCTGACCTGGATGCGCCGGGGCGCCACGCGGCCATCCACGTCGATGTAGCCGCGACTGGAAATGGTGAAGCGACCACCTTCCCGGGCGTAGGTGCCGGGGGCCTGGCCCGTGCCATCGTCGCGATACGACGCGGCATCGAGCTCGGTCTTCAGCGTCTGCGCGTCCATCGCCAGCCCTGGCGCGACCTGCAGCGGACGCGCGTACACCCGGGTGGGGATCTGCCAGCGCAACTCGCCGAAGCGCTCGGTGACCTGGTGGTTCAGATACAGCGTGTAGGGGATCAGGAATCCCAGGCCCAGACCCACCAGGGCCAGGCCCCACGTCAGCAGACGCTGCCGCCAGCCGGGGCCGCCGCCGTCATCGATGTCGTCTTCGTCCAGCGCTTCGTCGTCGTAGTCGTTGCGGGCCACAGGGGATGCGACAATGGGAATTCGGGCGAGTCTAGCGCAGTCCCAAGGGTGCGTCCGGCCCGGTTTCCCCCTTCGCTCAGCTGGAGTTGCAACGGAATGTCGATGTCGTGGGCCCACGTGCGCTTCATGCTGGAACGCGCGCGCGGCCTGGTCCGTCGAGGTCTGGCCAGCCTGCGCACGCGCGGCCTGGGCCCGACCTGGGCGCGGGTGCGCCGGCAGTTCGCGCGACGTGCGCCGCCGGCCTCCGGACCCCTCTACTTTCCCGATGCCGGCGCATTCCAGCCTTTTGCGGTGCCGGCCAGCGGCGCGCCGCGCGCCAGCATCGTGATCCCGGTCTACAACCAGGCGGCGCATACCCTCGCCTGCCTGCGGGCACTCGCCGAACACCCTCCCACGGCCGCCTGCGAAATCATCGTGGTCGACGATGGCTCCCACGACGAGACGCACGCATGGATGCCGCAGATCACCGGACTGCGCTACCACCGCCGCGCAGTCAACGGCGGTTTCATCGCGGCCTGCAACGACGGCGCGTCACGCGCGACCGGTGACTGCCTGGTATTCCTCAACAACGACACCGTGCCGCAACCCGGCTGGCTTGACGCGCTGCTCGCCACGTTCGATGCACACCCGGAGGTGGGCCTGGTCGGTGCACAGTTGATCTATCCGGATGGCCGCCTGCAGGAAGCCGGCGGCGTGGTATTCAACGATGGATCGGCCTGGAACTACGGGCGCTTCGACTCGCCCGACGACCCCCGCTACGCCAGCGTGCGCGACGCGGACTATTGCTCCGGCGCGGCGATCGCGGTGCGCGCGGCGCTGTTCGAGGAAGTGGGCGGATTCGATACACGTTACGCGCCGGCGTACTACGAGGACACCGACCTCGCCTTCGCCTTGCGCGCGCTGGGCCATCGCGTGCTGTACCAACCGGCGTCGCGCGTGGTGCATCTGGAAGGCGTCACCTCCGGCACCGATACCGGCAGTGGCACCAAGGCCTACCAGGTGCGCAACCGCAGTGTGTTCGCAGAGAAATGGGCAGCGGCGCTTGCCACGCACCCCTCCGCGGACAGCCTGCCTTCGGCCGGCTCGGTCGTCCAGCCGCAGCGGCAGATCCTCATCATCGATGCGGAAACACCGCGACCGCAGCATGATTCCGCGTCCCTGCGCCTTGCCAACCTGATGCGGCTGCTCAATGCCGACGGTGCCCACGTGGTGTTCCTGCCGGCAGATCTCCGCTATGCGGGCGACGACACGGCGCGCTTGCGGCAACAGGGCGTCGAAGCCTGGCATGCGCCGTTCGTGCAACGCCCGTCCGCGTGGCTGCATGAGCACGGCCAGCGCTTCGACGTGGTGATGCTGTCACGCCACTATGTGGCGGCGGAATTCCTGCCCCTCGTCCGACGATTCGCGCCGCAGGCGCGCGTGGTGTTCGACACGGTCGATCTGCACTTCCTGCGCGAGATGCGTGGCGCGGAACTCGCCGGTGACGCCACGCTGCGCCACGCTGCCGAAAGGACGCGCGAACGCGAGCTGTCGGTGATCCGTGCCTCGGACACCACGCTCGTGGTCAGCCCGGCCGAACGCGACATGCTGTCGGCGCTGTTGCCGGGGGCCGATGTCGAAGTCCTGGCGAACCTGCACGAAGTGGCGCATACCGGGCTGCCCTTCGGGCAGCGGCACGATCTGGTCTTCGTGGGCGGCTTCCGCCATCCGCCCAACGTCGATGCCGTGCTGTGGTTCGGCCGCGAGGTCTTCCCGCTCATCCACGCGCGGCAGCCGGACATCCGCTTCCACTGCATCGGCACGGCGCCGCCGGCCGACGTGCTCGCACTGCAGGCGCAGCCCGGCATCGTGATCCATGGGCACGTGGCGGACCTGGGGCCCTACATGGACGGCGCGCGCGTCGCGGTGGCGCCCCTGCGTTTCGGTGCGGGCGTCAAGGGCAAGGTGAACCTGAGCATGGCGCACGGCCAACCGGTGGTGGCCACGGCCTGCGCAGTCGAGGGTATGCACCTGACAGGCGGGCACGACGTGCTGGTCGCTGACGATGCCGGGGGATTCGCCGATGCCGTCCTCACGCTGTATCGCGACGAAGGACTGTGGGAACGACTCGCAGCCCATGGTCGCGCGAACATCGAGCAGCATTTCTCGATGCAAGCGGCACACGGCACCGTGCAGCGCGTTTTCCGGCGCTAGCGTGCGGGCGCGGCCTGCGCCACCTTGACGCGCGCCTCGAAGTCATCCAGCCCGGGCGAGGCGACATCCAGCTTGCGCGCTTCCTCGAGCGCCTGCGTCGCGAATGCCACGTCACCTGCGCCCAGTCGTTCCGCACCCACCGCGATCCATTTTTCCGCCAGCCGCCTGCGTACATCGGCCAACGCAGGATCGCGGGGCTGCAAGGTCTGCCATGCCTGCTGGCAGGCTTGCGCACGACGGATGCGATTGGCGCGCAACTCGTCTTCGTAGCAGTCGCGCACCGCCGGCAACAGCCGCGCTGCGGCCTGCCTGACCGCGGGGTGGTCAGGCGACAACGCCTGTGCCGCGCGCAACGTGTCGTAGGCGCTCTCCCCTGGAGGGGTCAGCCATTGCCCTTTCGTCTCGGCCTGTTCCATGGCTGCGAGCAATGCACGCACGCGCTGCTCGCGCTCGCGCGCCGGCACGTTGGACTCCCGGCCCTGTCGTTGGTGCGCCTCGCGCGCACGCGCCACGGCCTGCTCGGCCTGTGCCACGCGCATCGACTGTGGCGCCAGGGTGCGCGCCAGACCGAGTTGGTGCTCTGCCGGCCCGAAGCGGAAATCGGCCGCCTGCCGTTCCGCCTGCCGGGCGTATGCAATGCCCACCTGCTCCAGTCCCTGCCTCGCGGCGGCGTCTTCCGGCAAAGCCACGAGCACCGCCTCGTATGCCGAGCGTGCGGACTCCAGGCGTCCCCGCGCCAGATCGCGTGCGCCAGCACGGCGCCGCGCGTCCAGCGCCTCCGTCAACGCGGCTTCCGCCTGGGGGAGATCGACGTGGCCGGCGTCGAATCCGCGCGCCGCCGCGATCCGCGCAGCGGCTTCGGCGAGTTCATGGCGCTGGAGATGCCTGTTCGCTTCCTGGAGGAGATCGGACAACGCATCCTCCCTCCCCTCCAGCGCCTCGATGCGTGTCGGCTGCAGGGCGAGCACGCGCTGGTAGAGCGGGAGCGCGGCATCGTCACTGCCCATCAGCCGATGCGCGGCATGCGCCTGCGAGGCCGCCTGGAGCACCCCGTCGATGCCGGCGTGTTCGGCCTCGCGCGCGCGCAAGCGTGCGGCGAGCGCATCGGCCTGTGGACGCGGCACCTGCAGTTCGCGTGCCAGCAGAAGGTGTGTGCGCGCCTCGTCGAAGCGATTCTGTTGCAGCGCCTGCCCCGCCGCGCGCAAGGCTGCCTGGGCGACGCGCGCAAGGCCCTTCGCGGCCTCGTTGCGATCCGCATCGAGCGCTTGGGCCGCTTCGTAAAGCTGGCGCGCGCCCGTGCCGTCGGCGGCATCCAGGCGCCCCTCGCGCAGGGCATGATCCGCCTGGCCAAGCAACGCCTGTACGCGCGTCTCCGGCCACAGCACATCCGCCAGTGGGCGGCGCAGCAGCATCACCAGTACGATCAGGACGAGGACCGATGCCGCCGCCCAGCGCCAATACCGGCGGCTACGCCATGCGGGGACCGGCGCGACACGGGATGACACCTCCGGCGCCGGCGCGCGGGTCCAGTCGATGCGCGGCTCGATACGACGGCTCCGTCCGGCGTCATGGTGGTCTTCGCGGGTCACGCCCGCAGCATAACCAGTCAGCCTGAACGTCGTGCGTCTTCAACGCCCGGCAACGCGTCCAACTTCCCCAGCAATGTCGACAGTTGGCCGAAATCGGCCACCTTCAGGCGCAGTCGCAGATGAACGCGCCCGTTGGCGCGGTTGCCCTGGCTGTTGATGTCCAGCACGTTGGCTTCTTCCTGCGCGATCAGCGTGGTGATGTCCTTGAGCAACCATTTGCGGTCAAGCGCGGTGACCTGCACGTCGACCTCGTAACCGCCGCCCGCCTGCCCCCATTCCACCGGCAGCACCCGCTGCGGACTGGCCGCCGCGAGCCGGGCGAACGCCGCGCAATCGGCGCGGTGCACGGTGACACCGCGCACGCGGGTCAGATACCCTGCGATGGGTTCGCCCGGCACCGGCTGGCAGCAGCGCGCCAACTGCACGAGCAGGTTGCCCACGCCCTGCACGGTGAACTTCGATTTGCCTGGTGCAGCGACTTTCCTCGGAGGCCGGCGCAGCGGCAGCGACGTTGGGTCGGGCTCGACGGCGGCGCGCTGCTCCTCGTGCAGCGCGCGGCCCACCTGGTGCGGCCCCACGTCGCCGAGGGCCACTTGGATGTAAAGCTCGTCGACGCTGTCGGCATGGAACTTCTTCGCCGCGCCGGTCAGGTCGGCGTGGTGCAGTCCCAGCCGCTTGAGCTCCTTCTCCAGCAGCTCACGCCCGGCCTGCAGATTGCGTGCCCGGTCCAGCTTGTGGAACCAGGCCCGCACCTTGTCGCGCGAGCGCCCGCTGGCCAGGAATCCATTCGCCTGCAGCAACCAGTCGCGACGCGGCTCCGGTTCCTTCGAGGTCAGTATCTCGACACGGTCGCCGCTGCGCAGCACGTGATTGAGCGACACGATGCGGCCATTGACCTTCGCGCCGCGCGTGCGGTGCCCGACCATCGTGTGCACGTGATATGCGAAGTCGAGCACGGTGCCGCCCTGCGGCAGGTCGACGACCTCGCCCTTCGGCGTCAACGCGTAGACGCGGTCCTCGACCAGCTCCGCATCCAGGTCGCCCGCCAGCGCGCCGTCGCCGGCGGCACCTTCGGCCGCCCCGTCCAGCAGCCGGCGCATCCAGGCGATCTTGCGATCGAACGCATCGCCACCGCCCTTGCCTTCCTTGTATTTCCAGTGCGCCGCCACGCCCAGCTCGGCCTGCGCGTGCATCTCGTGCGTGCGTATCTGCACTTCCAGCGTGCGGCCTTCGGGGCCCACCACGGCGGTGTGCAGCGACCGGTAGTCGTTGGCCTTGGGCCGTGCGATGTAGTCGTCGAACTCGCTGGGAATCGGCACCCACAGCGCATGCACGATACCCAGCGCGGCATAACAGGCAGCCACATCGTCCACGGCGATGCGTACCGCGCGCAGGTCATAGAGCTCGTCGAACGCCACCTGCTTGCGCTGCATCTTCCGCCAGATGCTGTAGATGTGTTTCGGCCGCCCGCTGACATCGGCACGGATGCCGTTCTCGCCAAGGGCGGCGCGGAGCGCTTCGATGACCGCGCCGATGTAGCGCTCCCGGCCCATCCGCTTCTCGTCCAGCTGCGTGGCGATCTGCTTGTAGGTCTGCGGCTGCAGGTACCGGAACGCCAGGTCTTCCAGCTCCCATTTCAGCTGCCAGATGCCGAGCCTGTTCGCCAGCGGCGCGTGGATGTCGCGCGTGAGCCTGGCCAGCGCCTGGCGTTCCTCCTCCGGCAGGGCGCCGGCGGCGCGCATGCGCGCCAGTTGGCGGGCCAGCAGGATCGGCACCACGCGCAGGTCCCGCACGATCGCCAGCAGCAGCCGGCGCAGGCCCTCGGTATTCACCCCGCGCGCCTGTTCCGCGTGCAGGGCCCACACCTGCGCCGCAGCGACCTGGCCTTCCAGCAGATCGGCCAATCCGGGCGCAAGTCTGGCGACAGCGGGCTGCACGGCCGGCAGCCCATGCAGGATCGCCGCGAGGATGACATCGCCATCCGCGCCCAGCGTCGTCAGGGTATCCAGCGTGTCCGCCAGCACACCCACCGGATCGGGCATGCCCTCGCCGGCGCCCGGTGCGGCCGAGGCATCCGCGAGCGCACGTCGCAGCGGTGCAGGCAGCGCCTCCAGGGCGGGCCTCTGCAGCAGCGTGGCGATGTCGGGATCGGGGGGGGGCATCGGGATTCGGCGTGGCGGTCAGTCGCCGCCAGAATGACTACACTACCGGCCAGTCGCCCAAGGGAACAACCATGAAGATGAGCCGCTTGTTTCTGTCTGTCGCACTACTGGTGGCCACATCGCCGGTATTCGCGCAGGACGCCGCGAAGGACGCGCACCTGGGCAAGCTGCGCGAGGCGATGACCGACACGGAGTTCAAGGCGGCCGGCCTGGACAAGCTCAGTCCCGCCGAACTCGCAGCGCTGGACGAATGGCTGCAGCGTCGCGTCGGCCAGCAGACGGCGCAGGCCGTACAGCAGGCCAAGCAGGAAGGCCGCAAGGAAGTTGAGCAGGAGACGCGCGGCTTCTTCGATTTCGGCACCGCCGAACCCATCAAGAGCACCATCGTGGGAGCCTTCACCGGCTTCGCGCAGGGCCGCCAGTACACGCTCGCCAACGGACAGGTCTGGGAGCAGGTCGAAGCGGTCTCCCTGGCCGGGGTGCGTCGCCAGGACCCCACCGTGAACATCACGCCCTCCCGCTTCGGCAACAAGTGGTTCCTGAAGATCGACGGCTACAACACCGCCGCCCCCGTCCGCCGCATCAAGTGATGCCCACCTCGAGGATGCCCATGCGCCCGATCCGTCTTTTCCTGCTCGCCGCACTGTTCGCCGCCACCCTGCCCCTGCAGGCTCGCGAGTACGTTGCCATCGAGAAGCGGCTGTCCGCCGACCAGATGAAAGCCACCGGCCTGGACCAGTTGACCGGGCAACAGCTCGACCTGCTCAACCGCCTGCTCAGCGACGACCAGCAAGCCGTCGTGAAGGCCGCACGCGAAGACAGCGCCACGAAGGTGCGCGGCGCTTCGTTCTCGGACGAGGGCGTCAAATCCATCTCCAGCGCCCTGGTGGGCGAGTTGCGCGGCTGGACCCGCGGCACGGAGTTGACCCTCGCCAACGGTCAGCGCTGGCGCGTCACCGAGGGCGACTACACCTCGATGAAGCGCATCTCCAACGCGAACGTGACCATCACGCGGGGACTCGTGGGCGGCTGGTACCTGCAGGTCGAGGGACATGTGCCCAGACCCAAGGTCACCCGCATCGACTGACGCCCGCGACATGCATCAACCGCGCAGCGCCTGCAGGCGCTGCGCGAGCTTCTTCGGCGACACGCCCGCGCGCGCGCCAAGCTCCTGCGCGAACACGGACACCCGCAGCTCTTCCAGCTCCCACCGCAACGCCTGCCAGCCGGCGTCATGCGCCACGCCGGACGCATAGGCGCCCTGCAAGGCATCCACGAAGGGTTTGAGTTCGAGCATCCGTGCCTGGTCACGCGCCGGATCGCGTTTGGCACGTTCGGCACGCAGCGTCATCGCCTTCAGGTAACGCGGCAGTTGCGCCAGCGCATCGGCGGGCGTCTCGCGCAGGAAGCCCGGATGCACCAGCGCCGCCAGTTGCTCGCGCAGGTCATCCAGGTTGCCGCGCGCCCACCCCATCAGCGGCGCCTCAAGCTGCGGCTTCAGTTCCGCCACCGCGGACAGGATCGCGTCCGCCAGTTTCAGGCGTTCCATCGCTTCGCCGAACAGGCGTCTGCCCGCCTCGTCACGCCGCTGCTCGAAGCCCGGTCGGTCGCGGATCGCGTCCAATCCTTCCGCCAACACGGCGTTGATCGCCGCATCCACGATGTCGCCGCGCAGGCGCTCCTGCGATTCGATGCTGGCATACAGCAACCCTGTCTTCGGCGACACCGGCAACTGCTTACGCGCCTGCTTCATCTTGTCGGCCAGCGCGAATTCCAGCAGGCGACGCACGCCAAGCGGATGCGCGGCCTGCGCCTGCGCGCGATCGGCGAACACGTGCAGGGCCACGCTGTCGCCGTCATCGCGCAATGCGGGGTACGCGGGCACCCCGGCCTCGCCCGGTACCTGCAGCGGAATCGGCTGCGCCGGGAAATCATGCAGGCCGGTCGCCGCCATTTCGCTGCCCGCGCGCGCGGCGAACGCCTGCCCGGCGCGATCACCGAAGCGCGCACGCAAGTCCTCGAGATCGCGCGACTCGGCCAGCACGCGGCCTTCACCGCCGCCTCGCGGGTCTTCGCGCAGCCGCAGGTTCATGCGCAGGTGCGGCTCCAGCGCGATTTCGTCGAAATCGATGGCGGCGACCGCCACGCCGGTGGCGCGGGAAAGGAATCGCGCGAGTTCGCCACGCACATCGTCGGCGCTCGGCTTCGGGAACGCCTCGAAGAACGCCCGCGCAAAATCCGGCGCCGGCACGTAGTTGCGCCGCATCGCCTTGGGCAGGCTGCGGATCAGGCCCGACGCCTTGTCGGCAACGAAACCCGGCGCCAGCCACGACAGGCGCGCGGGGTCGAGCGCATTGAGCAGGTGCAACGGCACCTCCAGCGTCACGCCATCATCGGCTGCACCCGGCTCGAATCTGTAGTGCAGCGGCAACCGTGCATCGCCGAGGGCGAAATACTTCGGATAGCGATCCTCTTCGCTGCCCTCGCCGGGCAACAGGTCCACGAGCGACCAGTGCAATGCGCGGCGCTTCTCCACGGGCAGCGCCTTCCACCACGCATCCAGACCGGCCGCGGAATGGATGTCCGACGGCACGCGGTCCAGGTACCAGCGGGCCTGCCAGTCCTCGTCGGCCACCAGGCCGGCGCGGCGCAGCTTGGCTTCTTCCTCGCGGGCCTGCTCCAGCGTCTTCAGGTTGTCGGCCACGAACGCCGCACGCGTGTTGATTTCGCCGGTGACCAGGGCCTGGCGCACGAAGATGTCGTGCGCCTCGCCCGGCGCGATGCGGCCGTAGTGCACGGGCTTCTTCGGCGCCAGCACCAGTCCGAACAGGCTGATCTGCTCGGAGGCCAGCACCTGCCCCTGCGCGCGCGACCAGTGCGGATCGAAATGCTTGCGCAGCAGCAGGTGCGGCAGTTCGGCGATCACCCAGTCCGGTTCGATCGCCGCCAGAGTCATGCCCCACACCTTCTGCGTGTCCAGCAGGTTGGCCGCCAACAGCCACGGCGGCGGTCGCTTGGACAGCGCCGACCCGGGAAACGGCAGGAAGCGGCGCTGGCGCGGCGCTTGGAAGTCGCCCTTCTCGGTGCGATGGCCGATCTGCGTCGGCAGGCCGGCGATCAGCGTACGGTGCAGGGTCTGGTAGGCGCTGGCGCGCGCGCGTTCGCTGTAGCCGCCGGAGGCCGGCACCTGGTCCTGCTGCGCACGCGCCGCCACGGGTGCAGGGGAGGCTTCGGCCTTGCCTTCTCGCGCCAGGCGCGCGGCGCGGTGCAGCTGGCCACGCGTCGCCTTCACCGCGGCGGCGGTGTCATCGCGCACGACCGGCGCACGGCTGCCGTCCAGCAGCGGCGCCATCGAGGCATCGGCGTCTTCTTCCTTCCAGCCCAGCTCCTCGCACAGCAGACGCAGCTGGCGATGCAGCTCGCGCCACTCGCGCATGCGCAGGAAGCCCAGGAAATGGCGGCCGCACCAGTCGCGCAGCTTCGACTGGGTCAGGTCTTCATGGGCCTGCCGATAGGCATCCCACAGGCGCAGGACACCGACGAATTCGGAGCGGCCATCGGCAAACTGCGCGTGCGCGGTATCCGCCGCGCCGCGCGCATCGGCCGGACGCTCGCGCGGATCTTGGATCCCCAGGAACGACGCGATCACCAGCATCGGCCGCAGGCAGCCGGCCGCCTGCGCCGCCACCAGCATGCGGGCCAGCTTGACGTCCACCGGCAGCCGCGCCATCTGCCTGCCGATGGCGGTCAGGCGGCGCTCGCCGTCGATCGCGCCAAGCTCGGTCAGCTGCTGCCAGCCATCGGCGACGGCGCGTTCGTCGGGTGCTTCCAGGAACGGGAAGTCCTCGATCCGCCCCAGGCCCAGCTGCAGCATGCGCAGGATCACCCCGCCCAGGCTGGAACGGCGGATTTCCGGGTCGGTGAACTCGGCGCGGGACTGGAAATCGGCCTCGGCGTACAGGCGGTAGCAGATGCCTTCGGCAACACGGCCACAGCGCCCCTTGCGCTGGTTGGCGCTGGCCTGCGAAATGGGCTCGATGTGCAGGCGATCGAGCTTGTTGCGCGTGCTGTAGCGCTTGACGCGGGCGAAGCCGGGATCGACCACGTAGCGGATGCGCGGCACGGTCAGCGAGGTCTCGGCCACGTTGGTCGCCAGCACGATCCGACGGCTCGGTCCCGGGTTGAACACGCGGTCCTGGTCCTGGTTGGACAGGCGCGCGTACAGCGGCAGCACTTCGGTTTGCCGGTACTTGCGCCGCTCCAGCGCCTGATGCGCATCGCGGATCTCGCGTTCGCCGGGCAGGAAGACCAGCACGTCACCGCGCGCATCCAGCCGGATGATCTCGTCGATGGCGCCGACGATGGCATCGTTGACCGTGCGGTCGCCGCCGCGGTCTTCCTCGCCCTCGTGCGCTTCCCCTTCCAGCGGCCGGTAGCGGACTTCCACCGGGTAGGTGCGGCCTTCCACGCTGATCACCGGCGCATCGTCGAAGTGGCGGGCGAAGCGTTCGGTATCGATGGTCGCCGAGGTGACGATGACCTTCAGGTCGCGGCGCTTGCGCAGCAGCTGCTTCAGGTAACCGAGCAGGAAGTCGATGTTGAGGCTGCGCTCGTGCGCTTCGTCGACGATGATCGTGTCGTAGGCCGACAGCCAGCGGTCGCTGGCGATTTCCGCCAGCAGGATGCCGTCGGTCATGAACTTGATGTGGGTGTCCTCGCCGACCTGGTCGTTGAAGCGCACCTGGAAGCCCACACCCCGGCCGAGCTCGGTCTTCAGCTCTTCCGCCACGCGTCGCGCCACGGCGCGTGCCGCAATGCGGCGCGGCTGCGTGCAACCGATCATGCCGGCCACGCCGCGCCCGGCCGCCAGGCACAGCTTGGGCAGCTGGGTGGTCTTGCCGGACCCGGTCTCGCCGGCAATCACCACCACCTGGTGATTGCGGATCAGCTCGATGATGCGTTCGCCCTCACGGGCGATCGGCAGCGACTCGTCCAGCGTCACGGCCGGCACGGTGGACTGGCGGCGCTCGCGGGTGGCGATGGAGGCATTCAATGCCTGTTCGAAGGCCTGCCGTGCGCCCGCATCGGCCGGCTTGCCCTGCCAGCGTGACCACAGTCCGTGCAGGCGGCCGCGGTCGCGGCTCAGGGCGCGATCAAGCGATCGCCGCGCCTGCTCGAGAACGGCGCGGTCGGGGCTGGCAGGGGAAGGGTCGCGGGAAGTCGTCATCTTTACAGCAAGCGCTTGAAACTTTTTGCTCACGCCACATGTTCTAGTGTGTCTATTGTGCCGTCTCAACCCACCCTCAGGAGAATCCGCATGGCCAAGCCGAAGACCAAGCCCGCCAAGACCAAGGCCGCGCCCGTCACCGCTCCCCTCGCATCGGCCCCTTCGGCCCCGAATATCGATATCGGGATCAGCGGCGGCGAACGCAAGAAGATCGCCGACGGCCTGTCGCGTTTCCTGGCCGACAGCTACACGCTTTACCTGAAGACCCACAATTTCCACTGGAACATCACCGGCGCGATGTTCAATTCGCTGCATACGATGTTCGAGACGCAGTACACCGAGCAGTGGACGGCGCTGGACGAGATCGCCGAGCGCATCCGTGCCCTGGGCTTCAACGCGCCGGGTTCGTACCGCGAGTTCGTCAACCTGACCTCGATCCCGGAAGAGCCTGGCCTGACCGACAGCGCCGACTGGCGCGAGATGGTCCGCCAGCTGGTGATCGGCAACGAGGCCGTATGCCGCACGGCGCGCAAGGTGCTGGACATCGCCGACGACGCCGACGACGCCCCGACCGAGGACCTGCTGACGCAGCGCCTGCAGACCCACGAGAAGTACGCCTGGATGCTGCGTTCGCTGTTGCAGTAACCGGAGCCCGAGTGAAGCGCGAGACGCCCGGCTGGTCCGGGCGTTTTGCTGTCAGCCTCTTCCGGCTGTCGATTCCCTCTCCCTAATGTCGAACCCCTCTCCCTGCTGTTGGGCCCCTCTCCCTGCGGGAGAGGGGCTTGATCTCGTCCTGCCCAAACCCGGATGAATTCCTACCCCGCGGCACGCTCGTTTCCGATCGCTCCCGACACCATACAAGCAGGCTGCCGCACCCGCTCGCGGTATCCTGTCCCCATGTCATCCCCCGCACTTGAAACACTGCAGCGCGTCTTCGGTTACAGCGCCTTCCGTGGTCACCAGCAGACCATCGTCGAACACCTTGCCGCCGGCCACGATGCCCTGGTCCTCATGCCGACCGGCGCCGGCAAGTCCCTGTGCTACCAGGTGCCGTCGCTGCTGCGCGAAGGCACCGGCATCGTCGTCTCGCCGCTGATCGCGCTGATGCAGGACCAGGTGGACGCCCTGCGCCAACTCGGCGTACGCGCCGCTTTCCTGAACTCATCGCTGGAAGCCGCCGAAGCCGCACAGGTGGAGCAGGCGCTGCTCGGTGGCGAACTGGACCTGCTGTATGTCGCGCCGGAGCGCCTGCTGACCGGCCGCTTCTTGTCGCTGCTGGACCGCAGCCGGATCGCCCTGTTCGCCATCGACGAGGCGCACTGCGTCTCGGCCTGGGGCCACGACTTCCGCCGCGAATACCTGGAACTGGCCCTGCTGCACGAGCGCTGGCCGGACGTACCGCGCATCGCCCTGACCGCCACCGCCGACCCGCCCACCCAGCGCGAGATCGCCGAGCGCCTGAACCTGGTCGATGCGCAGCGCTTCGTCAGTTCATTCGACCGCCCCAACATCCGCTACACGGTGGTGCAGAAGGACAACGCCCGGCACCAGCTGCGCGACATGCTGCGCAACCACAAGGGCGAGGCCGGCATCGTCTACTGCCTGTCGCGCAAGCGGGTCGAGCAGTTTGCCGACTACCTGGCCGAACAAGGCTTCAATGCGCTGCCGTACCACGCCGGGCTGGATGCCGGCGTGCGTGCGCACAACCAGCGCCGCTTCCTGCGCGAGGACGGCATCGTCATGGTGGCGACCATCGCCTTCGGCATGGGTATCGACAAGCCCGACGTGCGCTTCGTCGCGCACGTGGACCTGCCCAAATCGATGGAGGGCTACTACCAGGAAACCGGCCGCGCCGGCCGCGATGGCGAGGCCGCCGAAGCGTGGCTGTGCTACGGGCTGGGCGACGTCGTGCTGCTGAAGCAGATGATCGAGCAGTCCGAGGCCGGCGAGGAACGCAAGCGACTGGAACGGCGCAAGCTGGACCAGTTGCTGGGCTACTGCGAATCGACCCAGTGCCGCCGGCAGGTGCTGCTGGCCGGCTTCGGTGAAACCTATCCGCACGATTGCGGCAACTGCGACAACTGCCTGAGCCCGGCCGAGACCTGGGACGCCACCGAGGCCGCGCAGAAGGCGCTGAGCTGCGTGTACCGCAGCGGCCAGCGCTTCGGCGTGAACCATGTGATCGATGTGCTGCGCGGGAGCCAGAGCGAACGCATCCAGCAGTGCGGCCACGAACACCTGACCACCTACGGCATCGGCAAGGACCTGGATGCCACCACGTGGCGCAGCGTGTTCCGCCAGCTGGTGGCCTGCGGGCTGCTGGAAGTGGAGGCCGAGTTCGGCAGCCTGCGCCTGACCGAAGGCAGCCGCGCCGTGCTGAGGGGCGAGCGGCGCCTGCAGTTGCGCAAGGAACAGCGCGAGCGCCGCGAACGCGAGCGTGGCCCGCGCAGCGGGCTGCCGGTGGAGGCCGCGGACCTGCCGCGCTTCCAGTTGCTGCGCGACCTGCGGGCGCAGCTGGCGCGCGAGCAGAATGTGCCGGCCTACGTCATCCTCCACGACAGTACCCTGCGCAACATCGCCGAACTGCAGCCCGCCACCCTGGACGAACTGGGCCGGGTGGGCGGCATCGGCGGGGCCAAGCTGGAGCGCTATGGGCAGCGCGTGCTGGAGGCGCTGGCTGCGGCGGGCTGAAGTTCCCGCCCGTCCACCGCCGCCATCAGCCGGCATTCAATCCACGGCTGTTAGGTTGCCATGCAGGTCCGCCATCCGGCGCACCACCGCTCCGGGATTCCCCATGAAGACCCTGCCCCTCGCACTGCTGGCCCTGTTGACCACCGTGCCCGCGTGGGCGCAGTCGAGTGCGGAGGCATTGGACCTCAGCCTGCCGCAGGCAGCGGCCTACGCCAAGGATCCGCCCGGCACGTGGTACGGCGACACCCGGCCGACGCGACCGAAATCGACGGCACCTGCGACGCCCGTCGACCCCTGCGTCTGGTACGGCGATGACGACGGCGACGGCGTCTCGGGCAGCGTGACCACCGGCATCGGCTACAGCAAGGGGCACGGCCGCAGCACCTACAACGCGGTCAACCTCAACCTGTGCAAGACCACGTACAACGACGAAGGCAAGCCGCGCACGTTCAACTTCAACATCAACGTCGACCGTTATGACGGTCCCGGCGGCTACTACGGGCCCTACGATGCCTATCCCGGCGGGCCGATGATGCGCGGCACGCCGCGCCGCTAACGCGGCAGCAGTTCGAAACTCACCGCCTCGCCAACGGCGCTTGAGGGCGCCACCCACAGGTCGAACAGGCCGGGCTCGGCCACCGGACGATTGTCGACCCCGTGGAATTCCACATCGGCACGGGTCAGGGTGAACTCCACGTCCTGCGATTCGCCCGCTGCCAGCGTGATCTTGCGGAAACGCTTCAATTCGCGCACGGGCCGCACGCGGCTGGCGGTACGGTCGCGCAGGTAGAGCTGCACCACTTCTTCTCCCTCGCGCATGCCGGCATTGGTGATGCGGGTGCGGATGGTCAGCGTGTCGTCCCAGCCGAGCGCTCCGGTGCTGAGCTGCGGTACACCGTAGTCGAAGCGCGTGTACGACAAGCCGTGGCCGAACGGATACAGCGCGGCGTGCGTCACCTCGCGCCAGCGCGTCTGGAAGGCGCGGGGCGTGCCCGGCACGTTGGGACGCCCGCTGGCGGGATGGTTGTAGAAGTACGGCTGCTGGCCCGCGTCCTGCGGGAAGCTCACCGACAGGCGTGCGGACGGGCTGTAGTCGCCGAACACCACGTCGGCCACCGCCGGCCCGGTCTGCGTGCCGAGGAACCACGTGACCAGGATCGCCTGCGCATCGCGTACCGCGCCCTCCAGCGCCAGCGCGCGGCCATTGCGCAGCAGCACCACGACCGGCGTGCCGGTGGCGGCCACCGCCTCCGCCAGCGCCTGCTGCGGGGCAGGCAACACGATCTGCGTGCGCGACTGCGCCTCGCCGGAAAACTCGTGCGGCTCGCCCACGGCCAGCAGCACCACGTCGGCACCGCGCGCAGCGGCGACTGCTGCGTCGATGCCACCGTCGAAGGCCTCCTCGATGCCGCTGCCCGGCACCACCGTCAGCGCGGATGGATCATCCAGCGCGGCGAGCAGCCCGGTTTCCAGATCGATCATGCGCGCTGCGTCGCCGAAGATGTTCCAGCAGCCACCGAGGTTGGCCGTGTCCTGCGCAAACGGACCGATCAGCGCGATGCGCTGGCCGGACTTCTTCAACGGCAACAGGTCGCCGTCGTTCTTCAGCAGCACGATGGAGCGCCGCGCGCAGTCCCGCGCCAGTGCATCGTGCACGGGGATGTGCGACTGGTCGGCTTCGCGTTCCGCATCCAGGCAACGATAGGGATCGTCGAACAGGCCGACGGCGGCCTTCACGTGCAGTACGCGCCGCACCGCCTCGTCCACTTCGGCCATCGTCAGCCGGCCCTGCTCGACCAGCGTGGCGACATGGCCGGCATAGATGCCGCTCTGCAGGCTCATGTCCAGGCCGGCCGACAGCGCCTTCTGCGCCGCGTCGGCTTCGTCGCTGGCGTAGCCGTGCGCGATCAGCTCCAGGTCCGAGGTGTAGTCGGAGACCACGAAGCCCTCGAACTTCCATTCGCCGCGCAGGATATCGGTCAGCAGTTCGCGGTTGGCCGAAGCCGGCACGCCGTTGATGTCGTTGAACGAGCTCATCAGCGTCAGCGCGCCGGCGTCGATGGCGGCCTTGAACGGCGGCAGGTGCACGTCGCGCAGCGTCTGTGGCGCCATGTCGACGAAGTTGTAGTCCAGGCCCGCGGAGATGGCGCCGTAGGCGGCGAAGTGCTTGGGCGTGGTCAGCAGCGAATCGGGGGCGGTCAGGTCGGCGCCCTGGAAGCCGCGCACGCGGGCGGCGGCGAATTCGCACGTCAGGTACACGTCTTCGCCGGAAGTTTCGGCCACGCGGCCCCAGCGCTGGTCACGCGCGATGTCGACCATCGGCGCAAAGGTCCAGTGGATGCCGGCGGCGGTGGCTTCCTTGGCGGTCGCGCGCGCGGTGCGTTCGGCCAGGTCCGGCTCGAAGCTGGCGGCTTCGCCCAGCGGAATCGGGAACACGGTCCGCATGCCGTGGATCACGTCGGCGCCAAGCAGCAGCGGAATACCCAGCCGGCTCTCTTCCACCGCGATGCGCTGCGCCTCGCGGCCTTCCGCCGCACCCACGCCATTGAACAGCGCGCCGACACGGCCACTGCGGATCTGCTCGCGCACCTGCTCGGCATCACGGGCGAAGGTTTCCGGATTCACCTCGAAGGCGAACGGCCGCAGCGCATCGGCGAAGGCGCCGAGCTGGCCGATCTTCTCCTCCAGCGTCATGTCGGCGATCAGGCCCTCAATCCTTCGCTGATGCGGCATGTAAGCGATCCTCCCGGGAACGCGGGTGTTACGGGGAAGCCATTATGAAAACGTTTACAGTTACGGTCAAACCCGCCCGGACCCTGGGTGGACGCCCTCGTCGCTCCCCCCTCGGATCGCTCAGCCGGCCATCCCGGAATGCCGCAGCAGCGCCTCGATGCGCGGCGCCCTGCCACGGAACGCCCTGAAGTTCTCGGCAGCACCGCGGCTGCCGCCCCTGGCCAGGACCTCGTGCCGGAATCGTGCGCCGGTCTCCGCGACCTGGCCCGGCGCTTCCTCGAACGCCGCGTAGACATCGGCGCTGAGCACTTCGGCCCATTTGTAACTGTAGTACCCGGCCCCGTAGCCGCCGGCGAAGATGTGGCTGAACTGGTGCGGGAAGCGGTTCCATTCCGGTGGCACGTTCACCGCCACCTCGCCGCGCACGCGAGCAAGCAGGGCGAGCACGCTGTCGCTCGCCGCGTTGAAACCACTGTGCAACTGCATGTCGAACAGGCCGAACTCCAGTTGGCGCACGGTCGCCATGCCGCTCTGGTAGTTCTTCGCTTCCACCATCCTGTCGAACAGCGCGCGCGGCAGTGGCTCACCGGTATCCACGTGCGTGGTCATCGCCTGCACACGCTCCCATTCCCAGCAGAAGTTCTCCATGAACTGGCTGGGCAGCTCCACCGCATCCCATTCCACGCCATTGATGCCGGCGACGCCCAGTTCGCCCACCTGCGTGAGCAACTGGTGCAGGCCGTGGCCCATCTCGTGGAACAACGTGGTCACGTCGTTGTGGCTGAAGGTGGCCGGCTTGCCGTCCATGCCCTTGCCGAAGTTGCAGACCAGGTAGACGATCGGCGTCTGCGCGCCACGGGCGGTATCGCGACGGTTACGGCAGTCATCCATCCACGCGCCCCCCCGCTTGCCCTCGCGGGCATACAGGTCGAGGTAGAACTGGCCCACCAGCGCGCCGTCACCATCGACCAGGCGGTAGAAGCGCACATCGGGATGCCAGGCCGGCGCCTGGTCCTGCTCCACGCGCAGCCCGTACAGATCGCCGATCACGCCGAACAGGCCCGCCAGCACCGCCGGCTCGGTGAAGTACTGCTTCACCTCCTGTGCGGAGAAGCTGTAGCGCGCCTGCTTGAGTTTCTCGCTGGCGTAGGCGATGTCCCAGGCTTCGAGCGTTTCCAGGCCGAGCTGCTCGCGCGCGAAGACGTCCAGCTCCTCGCGGTCGCGCTGCGCATGGGGCCTGGCACGTGCGGCCAGGTCACGCAGGAACTGCAGCACCTCGTCCGGGGTATCGGCCATCTTGGTCGCCAGCGAATACTCGGCGTAGCTCCCGAAACCGAGCAGCGAGGCGAGTTCGGCACGCAGTGCGAGGATGCGGTCGATCAACGCGGAGTTGTCCAGCGCCTCGTTGTCGGCGAGTTCCGATGCACGCACCGCGTTGGCGTGGTACAGCGTCTCGCGCAACGCGCGATCATCCGCATACGCCTGCACCGGCAGGTAGCACGGCATCTGCAGCGTGAACTTCCAGCCCGGCTCATCCTCGGCCTTGGCCGCGGCACGCGCGGCAGAAACGACGTCGGAAGGCAGTCCTCCCAGGTGCTGCTTGTCCTTGATCCAGAACTCGTACTCGTCGGTGGCATCGAGCACATTCTGCGAGAACTTCGCCGACAGGCCGGCCAGTTCTTCCTTCAATGCGCCGAAGCGCGCCTTCTGCTCATCCGGCAGTTCGGCGCCGCCGAGGCGGAAGTCACGCAATGCGTTATCCAGCACCTTGCGGCGTGCTTCGTCGTACCGGGCCGCCTCCGGTGCCTCGGCCAGCGCGCGGTACTGCCGGTACAGCGCGAGGTTCTGCGCGAGCCCGCTCCAGAAGCGCGTCACCTTCGGCAAGTGTGCGTTGTAGGCGTTGCGGAGTGCAGGGGTATTGACCACCGCCTCCAGATGGGTGACCTGGTTCCAGGCACGCGCGAGCCGTTCGGTGGCGTCGTCCAGCGGGACGACGAACGTGTCCCATGTCACCGGCGCGACCGCTTCCGCCGTCTTAACCGCGATGTCGGCCTCGGCCAGCAGTTGCTCGATGGCGGGCGCGATGTGCTCGGCGCGGATCGCGTCGAAGCGCGGCAGACCGGAAAAATCGAGCAATGGATTGGTCATGGGAACACCTTCTGCAATAGGAAATCAGTTCGGCCAGTCGGCCATCGCCAGCGTTGGCAGCCCGCGTCCGGCGACGGCGGCCGCGATGGCATCGTCGCTTTCCACGATGGGGATGCCGCGCTCCAGATACCAGTCCCGGTTGTAGTAGCTGTGCGCGTAGCGTTCGCCGCTGTCGCACAGGATACTGACGATGGAGCCGGTCAGGCCCTCGTCGCGCATGCGCAAGGCAGCGGCGAGGATGCCGACGAAATTGGTGCCGGTCGATCCGCCGACACGCCGCCCCAGCACCGCGCTGACGTGGCGCATGGCGCCCAGGCTGAGTGCATCCGGCACCTTCACCATCGCGTCGACACAGGCCGGGATGAAGCTGGGCTCGCAATGCGGGCGTCCGATGCCTTCGATGCCCGAGCCGCGCTCGCAGGTCAATCCATCGTCGGGCTGGCCGGCGCAGGCGCCGCGATAGTGCTCGAAGAACACCGAATGCTCCGGGTCCGCGCACAGCACACGGGTGGGATGGCGGCGGTAGCGCACGTAGCGCCCCAGCGTGGCGCTGGTGCCGCCGGTGCCCGGGCTGCACACGATCCATGCCGGGACAGGATGCGGCTCTGCCTCCATCTGCTTGAAGATGGATTCGGCGATGTTGTTGTTCGCGCGCCAGTCGGTGGCCCGTTCGGCATAGGTGAACTGGTCCATGAAATGGCCACCGGTCTCGCGCGCGAGTTGCCGCGACACGGCGTTGATCGCGCCCGCCTCCTCGACCAGATGGCAGCGACCACCCTGGAACTGGATCGCGGCGACCTTGTCGGGCGAGGTGGTGGCCGGCATCACCGCAATGAAGGGCAGGCCGAGCAGCCGCGCGAAATAGGCCTCGGAGACCGCAGTGGAGCCACTGGAGGCTTCGATCACCGGCGCACCCTCGCGCAACCAGCCATTCGCCAGCGAGTACAGGAACAGCGAACGCGCCAGCCGGTGCTTCAGGCTGCCGGTCGGATGACTGGATTCGTCCTTGAGATAGACGTCGATGCCGGGAAAACCAGGCAACGGCAGCGGGATAAGGTGGGTATCGGCGGACCGGTTGAAGTCCGCTTCGATGCGCTGGATCGCCTGCGCCGTCCAGTCACGCGCTGCCGTGGTCACGCCGATTTCCTCGCGGGCGCCGACGCGAATACGGCGCGATGATGACGCGGCGGGATGTGCGTGGTGGGCCGTGAAGGATTCGAACCTTCGACCAAAAGATTAAAAGTCACAGGTCCGTACACATTAGATCAACCACTTGCAACTCAGTCCTCTACGAAGCGCCTGCCGTAAGCAGCCGGCAGTGTTTGGCTCCGGCGTGCGATTTTACGGAGGCCCACCATGGTTCTTCGGCCAGCGGAGCTAGGGAATTTGTGCATTCGCGCTGTCGATCTGAATCTGTGGCTCCCACTTGGCAACGAGCTTGCGAAGCACAATGTACGTCAGCTTCTGCTTATCGGGCGCATTTAAGCTCACGTAGTCAACATAGTTCCGACTGCGATTGAACATCTTTACCACCGGTGGGCCGATCGTGTCGTAAAGCAGCTTCTCGTCCAGATCACCCGCCGATATCGCGACCGCCATGAACTCATAATAGTTGAGCAGATACTTCATGGCCTGTACTGCCTCGGCCATCTCTAGTTGAGCGGCGTTCGGTGCAGGTCCAGCTTGGTGAAGCCGGAAAATGGAGTCTGCCGGGAAGTACTGAAAGTAGGCTTGGGGGATGCTAGCCATGCCTGGAGGGAAGTGCTTAGTGAAGAGCTCAGCTCGGCGCAGATACTCCGCACTCTTCCGCGTCTCCATCAAGATCGAGAAGGAGTTGTTGGTCCGGTGAGCTTTCGTGCTCAGTCGAAAGTGCACGAGCCAGCCAAGTCCAGCCGCCCAGGCGGCAACTAGCACGGGAAGCACATTCAATACTTTGTCATATCGCGTCGGGTCATGCCCGAAGAAAGAATAGAAGACAAAGAACGAGAACGGGACAAAGAGCGCTACTAGGAACAAAGACCAAATGCACACAGTCAACAAATGGCTGTGGCCGCTCGTGGCGGCCGTCCAAATCGGCTTTACGAAGAACCCTGCAATGGATCCGTAAACGAGAACTCCCAGCCAGCCCTTCTCTATAGCAGTGAGGTTTCCGTGCCACATGCCACTGCCAAGGACAGCCGCCGAGATCACTGCGACAATCAAGAAGCCCCACGACCACCAGCACTTGGTGATCAAGTCTTTGACGACAAATTCCATTTGTAATCCCCAGAATGCATGAGGGCCCCAAAGGGCCCTCAGGTTTTGACGTCTTAGTCTTCGAGACCAGAGTTCATAGCACGCCTCCTAACTACGAATGTTGGGCAGGAAACCGATTTTTCCCCTTTCGGTGCAAGCCGTTGATTACGTTGACTTCAAACGCCTACCAAAGTTGCTTGAGTCCATCTACGTAGTCAGTTAGCGGCAAGAAACATCGCAACTTAACTACGGTACCGAAGCTAACAAGCCGCACGTGTACGCGCTAAAAACGATCCAGATCTAATACGCGGCACTGGAAACAGCCGAACAAAATCAATCATTTACAAAATCAATGCCTGTCAGCAATGCTGCTTTGCAGCATGAATTTGCGAATTCCGAAAGTCTTCGCCAGCTGCCCCTAGCCCCGCTCCCCGAGAAGCTTCATCGAGGGGAGCGGGGCTAGGGGCAGCTGGCGAAGAGCATTGTACATCGCTACGTCAAGAGTTCTGTCTCCGCCATCGCTGAGAATCTGGTCGCTTCCACTTCACTTCAAAACGGCAACAAGCGCCCAGTGCCCTTGCTCACAGGGTGACGCCATCCCGGCCCACATCGACCAGGCCGCGTTGCCTGCAGGCGTGTACCGGGGTCCGACCGGGCGCGACCGCTGGTATGTCTTCGTCCGCAAAGAGGGCCGCTCCGCACGCGAAACTATTGGCGGCCCCGCCGCAAAGCTTTCCGAGCTGCACCACTTGGTGGAAGAGCGAGATGGCGGCCCAAAGCACGGCACCGTCACTTGGTTGCTGGTCAGCTTCGAGGACGCCGCCTGCGCGGCATCGAAACTGTAACGCTGGTCGAAGCGCAGGGCGAAGCCGAAGGCATCCGCACTGATCGCCGCAAGGGCAGCCGGAACAACGTGGTGGAGTGGACGCCCCGCCTTAGAGTCACTTGGGAAGCAGCGCTATCGCATCGTGCCGGCGTCATTGCGCGCCGGCGCCAATCAAAGCAGCTGCGTCCCGAGGCGCGCTTCGTGTTCCTGTCCGAAGACGGCGAACCCCTCTCGAAGGATGGCCTCGACAGCGCCTGGCAGCGATTGATCATGGCCGCGATCCGCGACCGCTTGATCACCGAGGAGCAGCGCTTCAGCCTGCACGACCTGAAGCGGAAGGGTGGTACCGACACCGCCGGCAACGTCGCTGACAAGCAGACGGCACTCAGTGTTAGCCCGGCTATGACGAAGGTCTATGATCTCAGTGGGCCGCGCGTACGCCCGTCCTCAAATTAGGTCGGGCCGTCCTCACTTCGATGTGTGTAAAGCGCCCTGAAAACGCCCTTCGTCACCGAACCGACGGAAATTTCCTCTACGGACTCGTCCCTTGCTACGTCGCTCAACAGTTTCACCAAGCTCGGGAACTGTTCACTAGTAATAAGGGAGAGCGCAGAGAAGAACGGCAGCGTTACTACAACATGAATTCCTCCGAAGGGGGGCGTCTCTTGCGCGATTTCGCGGACTCGCATGGCTAGCGGTTGAGCAATGTCCCTGCCTTTTGCGTTCAAGGGCCATACGTAAGAAATCAACCGGATTGCGATCTCGACGTCCCCACGCGAGGCAAACATCAGATCCGGGCTCGCCGACCTCCTTGTGACAAAGCCACGTTCCAAGTAGTGCGAGGAAATCGCTCGAATAGTCTCTTCGCTCGGATCCAAGAGTTCTTCCGACGGTGGCGTGTAGTGGGCGACTAGGGCGTCACCGAGCTTGAAGGAAGAGTGGCGTGCGGCAGCCTCCGACTCGTTTACTTCACGGAGGGCAACCTCAGAAACGTTTGCGTGCAGATGCTCGTTGGCCTGCCCCAGAAATCGCCCCAAGCTATACATCCAGAAGAGCTCGGCGCCGCCCTCCTTCTGCATCTCACGGACCAGTGCGGGCAATGGCCCAACAGTGACGTCCTTTACCTCATGCCACCAATCTCGCTTCGCGTCCGACGTCACGAAGAGCACGGCCTTAGCCGCACTGTCCCTGACGTGAGCCATCGTCTGCACCCACAGGTAGTAGTCCCCGTACTTCCTCTCGAAACGTATGCCCCTAGCGTAGAGCCCGGCCTTGGGGGCATCACGATCCTTGTTCGCATCCTTGAACCCGGGAGGAATAGCGCAGTCATACCGCTTCTGCGCAGCCTCATTCATGGCTTCAACCTCGGCTTGGTTGGCCGGCGGCAGCCCAACTCTACCCTCGAAAAGTCGGTCAATGCGGTCTCGGATCGGATCATCGTGACTCACTTGCACCGCCGATTTTCGGGTCCTCCCGACAACCTCTCGTAGCTCTGCTTCAGCCTTCGCTAGCCCCTCCTTGAGCCCGGTGTCATCTACCGCCACGCCTTGCTTCTGCAACTCAAGTCCGTCGATTTCGGACTGCAGTTTCTGAAATCCCGCAACTCCTCGTTCAACGATGCCGTCGAGCTCACCGAGCTGTCGCGCGATCACCGTGAGGCGCCGAGCTTGATACTCAAGGCCCACCTGATACGGAATCCACAGGCGGTCTCTCAGCCGCTCCAACGTGTCGAGCAGCGCTTCGCGGCTCTCTTTCGGAAGCTCATATGCCTGGAGGAGCACGTTCGCGTCCAAGACAACCAGGCCCTCCGTGATTAGCCGCTTGAGTTCGGCCTCCTTCGGGCCGTAGAACTCTCCAAAAGCCTGCCGCATCTAGCGCCCCCGCGTCGTTCCCGTAAGGAGGACTTTAGCGCACGCGCGCCACAAAGAAGATTCCAGCACTGCCGGAATCTTCAAGAATTTTACGGAGGATTTTTACGGAGCCAGGCGCGCGGCGCCGGTAACTACTTGAAAGGTTTGGTGGGCCGTGAAGGATTCGAACCTTCGACCAAAAGATTAAAAGTCTTCTGCTCTACCGACTGAGCTAACGGCCCGGGAACGCATCCCGGCCTTGCACCGGGATGCGCATTCTAACGCATCGTCCGCGATGGGGCGAAACCCGCCCGGTTCACGCGTAGTGCGTGGGGTCCGGCACGCCGGCATCGGCGAAACCGGCGGCACGCAGGCGGCACGCATCGCAGTGGCCGCAGGCGCGGCCCTGCCCGTCGGCCTGGTAGCAGGACACGGTCTGCGCGAAGTCGACGCCCAGCCGCGTGCCCTCGCGCACGATATCGGCCTTGCTCATGTGCAGCAGCGGCGCCTGGATGCGCAGGCCCGCCCCCTCGACACCCGCCTTGGTGGCCAGGTTGGCGAGCGTCTCGAATGCTTCGATGAACTCCGGACGACAGTCGGGATAGCCCGAGTAGTCCACCGCATTGACGCCGCAGAAGATGTCGCTGGCGCCCAGCACCTCGGCCCAGCCCAGCGCGACAGACAGCATGATGGTGTTGCGCGCCGGTACGTAGGTCACCGGAATGCCCGGGCCGCCGGCTTCCGGCACGTCGATGTCGTCGGTCAGCGCCGAGCCACCGATGCTGCGCAGGTCCACGTGCACGGTCTTGTGTGCAGCGGCACCGAGCGTGGCGGCGACGCGCGCGGCGGCATCCAGTTCCGAGGTGTGCCGCTGGCCATAGCGCACGCTCAGCGCGTGCACGGCGAAACCCTGCTCGCGGGCGATGGCGACGACGACGGCGGAATCCATGCCACCGGAGAGAAGGACGACGGCTTTTTTCATGGGGGAAGTGTATCGCGATGAGCTCCTCTCCCATCGGGAGAGGGGTTGGGGTAAGGGGTGACGCAAGCCACGGAGAGTGATGCGCCGCGTCTTCGCTCGCCCCTCATCCGTCGCTCCGCGCCACCTTCTCCCGCCGGTAGAAGGAGAAAACGATCACCGCCCCGGCTCGTCGTTCCACAGCAGCTTGTGCAACTGCATCTGGAAGCGCACCGGCAGGCGGTCGGCGATGATCCAGTCGGCGAGCTCACGCGGCTCCAGTTCGGCCTTGCTGGGCGAGAACAGCACGTCGCAACGCTCGGCCAGGCGGTGCTCGGCGACCATCCCGCGCGCCCACTCGTAGTCGGCGCGGCCGCAGAGCACGAACTTGACCTGGTCGCGCGCGGTCAGCAGCGGCAGGTTCTCAAGCCGGTTGCGGGCCATTTCCCTGGAGCCGGGTGCCTTCAGGTCCACCACGCGCGAAACGCGCGGATCCACATCGGCGATGTCGATAGCGCCGGAAGTTTCCAGCGAGACGTCATGGCCTGCATCGCAGAGCTTCTTCAGCAGCAGCAGGCAGCGCTTCTGCGAGAGCGGTTCGCCGCCGGTCACGCAGACGTGGCGGACGCCATGGCGGGCGACCTCGGCCACGATGTCGTCGATCTCGCGCCACTGCCCGCCATGAAAGGCGTAGGCCGTGTCGCAATACTGGCAGCGCAGCGGGCAGCCGGTCAGACGGACGAAGACCGTCGGCCAGCCGACCGCATTCGCCTCTCCCTGCAGGGAGAGGAAGATCTCGGTGATCTTGAGGCGTTCCAGCGGGGACTGGACGATCTCGCTGGGGCGGGCGGCGTCATTCATGGGGTGCGCATGATACGCCCTGCCGGCCCGGCGGCCCCAGGAGGGGCCGGAGACGGCGTTTCTTCAGCGCAGGCGGCCGAGCTGGATGGCGCGCAGGCGGTCGTCGGCGGTGCGGGCGACATCGGTGCCCGGATACTTGGCGACGACTTCGCCGAGGATGCGCTCGGCTTCAGGCAATTTGCCCAGGCCGTAATCGCAAAGGCCCATCTTCAGCAATGCACCGGGCGCCTTGTCGTGGGTCGGGTACTGCGCCAGCAACGCACGGAACTGGTCCGCAGCCAGCGCGTAGTTCTGGGTGACGTAATAGCTCTCGCCCAGCCAGTACAGCGCATTGGGCGCGTACACGCCGCCGGGGTAAAGCTGGAGGAAGCTGGTGAACAGCTGCGCGGCATCGGCGTACTCGCCCGCTTTCAGGCGGTCGAAGGCGACGTTGTACGCGGTGCGCTCATCGCCGGCAGCGGACATCGCCCCCATGTCGCCATGGACGCTGGGCGGCGGCTCGGCGGTGGCTACGACGGCGGGCGCCGGCACGGTGGCCGGCGGCGATGCGGGAGCCTGGCTACCGAGGGGCGGGCTGGCAGGCGTGGTACCGACGGGGGTCGGTGCAGTACCGCCCTCGAGGCGGTTGAGGCGACCGTCCAGGTCGAGGTACTGGTCGCGGCCGCGCTGCTTGAGCTGCTCGTTCTCGTTCTGCAGCTGTTCCAGCTGCGCGCGCAGTTCGCGCAACTCCGCTTCCTGCTGCGTGAGCTTGTTGAGCAGGTCGAGGTTCTGTTGCGGGTTGTTGGCCTTCGCTTCCAGCGCCGCAACGCGGTCAGCCAAGCTGACGCGTTGCGCCTGGGCGGGAGCGGCGGCCACCAGGGCCGCCGCCAGTACCAGCATGTACTTCTTCGCGATCATCGTGGCGATGACGGCTTACTTCGCCGTGTACACGATCTCGACGCGACGGTTCTGCGACCAGCAGGACTCGCTGGAGTCGGTGCAGACCGGACGCTCTTCGCCGTAGCTCACCACGGTCAGCTGGGCGGCCGAGCCACCGCTGGCCTGCAGGGCCGAGTTCACCGCGTTGCCGCGGCGCTCGCCGAGGCCCAGGTTGTACTCGCGGCTGCCGCGCTCGTCGGCATGGCCTTCCAGCGAAATGCGCGAGGACGGACGGTCACGCAGGTACTTGGCGTGGCAACCCATGATGGCCTGGAACTCCGGCTTCAGGGCGTCCTGGTCGAGGTCGAAGTAGACCACGCGCTGGCGCAGGCAGGCGTCGGTATCCAGGTCGTTCGGGCCGTAGACGCCCGAGGTGGTCGGCGTGGTCGGGGTGGTCGGCGTCGTCGTGGTGGTGTCGGCCGGCGCTTCCGGCTTGACGGCTTTCTTGCAGCCTGCCAGCACGGCAACGGACATCAGGGACAGCATCAGAACACGGGCGGTGTTGTTCATGGTGATTCCTTCGTCGATAAAACGGGGGGTCAAGGGAACGGACATTGTAGACAGAAACTTAACGCACGGTGCGATAAGGCGACCACGCCGGCTCGCGCACATCGGCGTTGGCCACGACCAGACGCTGGCGTACGCGCGCATCGGCGGAGACCGCGTACAACACGCCCCGCCCGCCTTCGCGCGCGGCGTACAGCACCATGCTGGCGTTGGGGGCGAAGCTGGGCGATTCGTCCAGCGAGCCCGGCGACAGCGACGACCAGCGCGCGCCACCCAGGCTGCTGTCCATCAGCGAGATGCGGTAGTTGTTGCCCGCACCCTGCACCACCGCGATCTTCTTGCCGTCATACGACACGCTGGCGGTCGCGTTGTAGCTGCCGTCGAAACTCACCCGGCTCGCGCTGCCGCCACCGGCGGGCACGCGGTAGATCTGGGGGCGGCCGCCGCGGTCGGAAGTGAAATAGATGCTGCTGCCATCGGGACTCCACACCGGCTCGGTGTCGATGGCCGAGGTGTTGGTCAGCTGGCGCAGCGACCGGCTGCCCAGGTCCATCACGTAGATCTCGGGATTGCCGCTGCGCGACAGGGTGAGTGCCAGCTGGCGGCCATCCGGCGAGAACGAGGGGGCGCCATTGATGCCGCGGAAGCCGGACACCTTCTCGCGCGCACCCGTCGAAATATCCTGGATGTAGATCGCCGAGTTGCCGCTCTCGAAGCTGACGTAGGCCAGCTTGCGGCCGTCGGGACTCCATGACGGCGACAGCAGCGGCTCGGCGGAGCGGACCACGGTCTGCGGATTGAAGCCGTCCGAATCGGCCACCATCAGCGCGTAACGCGTGGCCTTGCCGGTACCGGCGGCGGTGATGTAGGCGATGCGCGTCCAGAACGCGCCACGCACGCCGAGGATCTTCTCGTAGATGGCATCGGCCATCTGGTGGGCGACATCACGCAAGGCGTTCGAGCGGGCCGTCATCGCCAGGCCGAGCATGCGCTCCTGCTTGGCGACATCGAACAGTTCGTACTCCACGCGATATCCACCATCGCCCGCATCCACGACCCGGCCGACCACGATGTAGTCCTGGCGCAGCGCGCGCCATGTCGGGTACTGGATTTCGCCACCGCGCGTCGGGCGCTCGGTGATGCTGGCTTCGGGCAGCGTGCGGAATGCACCCGAACGCTCCAGATCGGCGCGCACCACGGCCGAGACATCCGTCGGCGGCGTGCCCGCACTGCCCTGGTAGGGCATCGGCACCACGGTGATGGGCAGGGCGGAGGCATTGCCGCCGATGATGTCGATCTCGAGCCCTTGCTGCTGGGCGGACGCCAGGGCGGGCACCAGCGTGAACAGGAACAGGGCGAACCAGCGCAGCGGTTTCTTCATGGGCAGCGACTCTGCGGTTGTGCGGGGCGGCAAAGGGATACCAGCCCGCGCGTGAACGTTTTAACAATTGTGAACGGAGGGCAGCGAAACGCCGCGTGAAGTCAGCGGTCGCGGGCCTCGAAATTCAGGGTAAGTGTCCGGGCGAACACGGATTCGAAGCCCTGGTAGGGCAATGGCCGGGCCTTCAGGACCGCACGCTCGATCGAATCCTGCCCGGCGGCGTCCATGGCACAGCCGGGCTGCACCTCGGCACTGACCACGTCACCGCCGGGCAGCTGGCGGATCACCACGCGGCAGCGCGTGCCCACCGGCACCGATTCCGGGCGCGTCCACTGGCGCAACACCGCCTCCTGGATCGCGGCGGCATAGCGGCCACGCAGGTCTTCGTCGGTCCCGCCAGTACCTGCGGGGCCGGTCGCCGGTGCAGGCGTGGAGGCCGCTGCGCCCGCCGCCTGGCGCGCACGCGCATCCGCGAGCTGGCGCAGTTTCTGTTCGGCCAGCTGGGCCTCGCGCGCGGCCTGGGCGCGCTGGCGGCGGATTTCCTCCAACCGCTTCTGGTCCGCCGCCTTCTGCTGTGTTTCGGCGGCCACGCGCTTCTGGCGATCTTCTTCCTGCTGCGCAGCGAGGCGGCGCTGCTGCTCGGCCTGCTCCTGCCGCTTGCGCTCCGTCAGGTCGATCTGCTCCTGGCGCCGCTTGGCTTCCTGCTCCTGGCGGGCCTTCTCCTGCGAGATGGCATCGCGGCGGGCTTCGTCCTGGTCGACCGTATCCGGCACCGGCACGCGCTCCTGGGCCTGCGCCTGACGCTCGACCGGCGCATCCTGCGGGGCCGGTTCGGGGATCGGCTGAGGTGGCGGGATGGTGTCCTCGGGGGCCGGCTCCTGCACGGGTTCGGGCATCGGCTCCGGTTGGAAATCGAGTGCCTGTGCGACCGCACGCTGGTCGGCCGCGGACACATCAAGCGTGGCTTCCATCGCCTGCGAGCCTGCCGCATTCAGGCGATCACGGTCCCAGGTCAGGAACGGCGACACCAGCAACAGCACGAGCAACAGCACATGCAGGCCGATGGCCCATGCCACCGCCCTGCCCAGCCCTTCGTCCTGCACGGGCCGCTGGCGCTGGAGGACTTCAGCGTGCATTGCCACCCGCGTTGGTCATCAGGCTGACATTGCCGACCTTCGCGCGCCGCAGCACATCCATCGCGTCGAGCACCTTCTGGTACGGCGCTGCACCTTCGGCCGCGACCATGATGCGGAGCTCATCGCCCTGCTGCGCGCGGATCGCCGCAACCTTGGCTTCCAGCGCTGCCGCGTCCAGCACTTCCGGCAGCTTGGCTTCGGGCAACTTCAGGCCGTACCGGCCGTCGGGGTAGGCAATGACGATCACCGGTTCGTTGCGCGTCTCCACCGCCTTCGCGTTGGATGACGGCAACTTGACGTCGACGCTCAGCGTGAGCAGCGGCGCGGTCACCATGAAGATGATCAGCAGCACCAGCATCACGTCGATGTAGGGGACGACGTTGATCTCGGATTTCAGCTTGCGCCGCTTGCGATGGAAGATGCTTCCGGCCATGGTGGGCTCCGCTTACTCGGCCGAATTCTGTCGCTGCAGGATGGAGCTGAATTCCTCGGCGAAGCTCTCGTAGCGCACCGACAGCCGCTCGACGCGGGTGGTGAAGCGGTTATAGGCCCACACGGCCGGAATGGCCACGAACAGACCGATGGCCGTGGCGAACAGGGCCTCGGAAATGCCCGGCGCCACCGCGGCGATACCCGCCTGCTCACCGCTGTTGAGCATGTCGTGCATGGTCACCATGATGCCGAACACCGTGCCCACCAGGCCGACGTAGGGCGCGGTCGAGCCGATGTTGGCCAGCAATTCCAGATTGCGTTCGAGCTGGTCGACTTCGCGCGTGTAGGTGACGCGCATCGCACGCTGCGCACCTTCCAATTGCGCGCGCCCGTCGAGGCCGCGCTTGTCGCGCAGGCGGGTGAACTCGCGGAAGCCGGCTTCGAAGATCGCTTCCAGCCCGGTGACCACGCGGTTGCGGTCGGCGGCGCCGGCATACAGCTTGTGCAGCTCCGCGCCGGACCAGAACCGACCCTCGAATTCGTCGGCATCGCGGTTGGCGGTCTTGAACACGCGCGCCTTGCGGAAAATGATCACCCAGCTGATCAACGACCCGGCCAGCAGCAGCAATACGATCAACTGGACCGGCAGGCTCGCCTTGAGCATCAGGTTGATGTAGTTGATCCCACTGTGCACGGTGCCTGCCGTGGCCTCGGCGGCGGCGGCCGCGGTCTCCGGCGGCAATGCCTCCACCACGGTGTCCTGGAAGGCCAGCAGCGTTGCGATCATCCGTTGTTCCTCGAGTCTCGGTTCGTGTTGCGTATCGGGTTAGAGCGGACGGCCCGGTGTCTCGAGCCGGCGGAACTCCTCGTACAACGCCCCAGGCAGCGCGACGGGTCTGAAACCCGAAGCGCTGAGCGCGGCGACTTTCACCTCGGCGGTCAGCAGCACTTCGCCATCCCGCTCGATGGACTGGGCGAAGATCACGCTGGCCCGCTTGCACTGGTGGATGCGCGCGCTCACCTGCAGCAGATCGTCCAACCGGGCGGGGCGCAGGAAATCCAGGCGCATCGCACGGACGGCGAACACCAGGTCGTGGGTCTGGCGCAGTTGTTCCTGGGCGTATCCACGGGCCCGCAACCACTCGGTGCGGGTCCGCTCCAGGAAAGCCACGTACTGCGCGTGGTACACCACGCCACCGGCGTCGGTATCTTCCCAATAGACGCGTGTCGGAAAGATGAACGGAGCCGGATCCCCGGCGATCATCGGCGAATCAGTCGTCAAAGCATGCGCTCCCGCACGTTGTCGTGCATACCATCCTGAAACCAGTGGCCGTCAGAAGAGTTCGCCGGGCGCATCACCCGCATCGGGCACGCGGCCCTTCGGCGTCAACCCCAGGTGCAGATAGGCCTTGCGGGTGGCCATCCGGCCGCGCGCGGTACGGACCAGGAAACCCTGCTGGATCAGGTAGGGTTCGATGACGTCTTCCAGCGTGCCCCGCTCTTCGCTCAGGGCGGCCGCCAGCGACTCCACGCCCACCGGGCCGCCGTCGAAGTTGTCCACGATGGTGCGCAGCATGCGGCGGTCGAGTTCGTCGAAACCCTCCGGGTCCACCTTCAGCATCTGCATGGCGGCGCGCGCGACGTCGACGTCGATGTGGCCATCGGCCTTGACCTGCGCATAGTCGCGCACGCGGCGAAGCAGCCGGTTGGCGATGCGCGGGGTGCCGCGCGCGCGCCGGGCGATCTCCCCTGCCCCTTCCGGCACGCAGTCCATGCCCAGGATGCGCGCCGAACGCTGCACGATGCGGGTGAGCTCGTCGGGCGTGTAGAACTCCAGGCGCTGCACGATCCCGAAGCGGTCGCGCAGCGGCGCGGTCAGCAGGCCGGCACGCGTGGTGGCGCCGATCAGGGTGAAGGGCGGCAGGTCCAGCTTGATCGACCGCGCGGCGGGCCCCTCGCCGATCATGATGTCGATCTGGAAATCCTCCATCGCCGGATACAGCACTTCCTCGACCACGGGCGACAGGCGATGGATCTCGTCGACGAACAGCACATCGTGCGGCTGCAGGTTGGTCAGCAGCGCGGCCAGGTCGCCCGCCTTCTCGATCACCGGGCCGGACGTGGACCGCAGATTCACGCCCAGTTCGTTGGCGATGACATGGCTCAAGGTGGTCTTGCCCAGCCCCGGCGGCCCGAAGATCAACACATGGTCGAGCGCTTCACCGCGACCTTTCGCCGCCTGGATGTAGATGTCCAGCTGCTCGCGGACCGGCTTCTGGCCCAGATACTCGTCGAGCCGCTTGGGGCGGATGCTGGCCTCGATGGCCTCGTCTTCGCGCGTGGCGGACGAGGTGATGATGCGGTCTGCGGTCATGCGGGGATTATGCGTGAAACCGCCCGTCATGCTTCATCTTTCCCGCGCCGCGCGGGTCAGATTTCGACCTGCGCCCCCAGTTCCACCAACCGGTTGCCGGGAATGCGGAAGAAGCCAGTCGCGGGCGCGGCGTTGCGGTGCATGACCGCGAACAGCTTGTCACGCCAGACCGGCATGCCGCCGTGGCGCGCGGCCACGATGGTTTCGCGGCTGGCGAAATAGGTGGTCTCCATCGGGTCGAAGTACACGCCACCCTGGTCACAGGAGCCCATCAGCGCCTGCGGCACGTCAGGCGTCTCGGCGAAGCCATAGCTGATCACGACGCGGTAGAAATCGTCACCGATGGGCTCGATCTTCAGGCGCTTCTTCTTGGGCGCATAAGGCACCGTCAGCGTCTCGACCGTGAGGAACACGTTGCGTTCGTGCAGCACCTTGTTGTGCTTCAGGTTGTGCAGCAATGCGTGCGGCACCACGCCCTTGTCGGCCGTCAGGAAGATCGCCGTGCCGGGCACGCGCACGGGCGGCGCCAGCATCAGGCCCGGCAGGAAGGTATCCAGGCGGATGCCTTCCTTCTGCACTTCGCCATGCAGCAGTTCGCGACCGCGGCGCCAGGTACGCATCATGGTGAACGCGGTGATGCCGATGAACAGCGGTACCCACGCGCCGATTCCGGTCACCAGTTTGGCGCCGTTGGCGAACAGGAAGGCCAGGTCGATCACCAGGAACACGCCGCACAGTGGCAGCACCCATTTGCGGGAATCCGGCCAGCGCGTATAGGCCACGATCGCCAGCAACAGCGTGTCGATCAGCATGGTGCCGGTGACCGACAGACCGTATGCGGTGGCCAGCGCGCCGGAGCTCTGGAAGCTCAGCACCAGCACGATCACCGCCAGGTAGAGCATCATGTTGACCGAGGGCACGTAGATCTGTCCGATCGTGTCCTTCGAGGTGTATTTGATGTGCAGGCGCGGCAGGTAGCCCAGCTGGATGGCCTGGCGCGTCACCGAGAACGCACCGGTGATCACCGCCTGCGAAGCCACCGCTGCCGCCGTGGTCGCCAACACCAGCATCGGGATCTGCGCCCACCCGGGGATCGACATGTAGAACGGATTGGCCACGGCTTCCGGGTGCTTCAGCAGCACGGCGCCCTGGCCGTAGTAGTTCAGCACCAGCGCCGGCAGCACGAAGGCGAACCAGCCCCAGCGGATGGGACGCTTGCCGAAGTGGCCCATGTCGGCATACAGCGCTTCGCCACCGGTGACGGTCAGCACCACCGCGCCGAGGATCAGCACCGCGTGCCAATCGTGGGTGACGAAGAAATGCCAGGCCCAGTAGGGATTCAGCGCGGCCAGCACCGAGGGGTTGTGCGCGATGTTGTAGATGCCGAATCCGGCCAGCACGATGAACCAGATGATCATCACCGGTCCGAACGCCTTGCCCACCTTGGCCGTGCCGAAGCGCTGGAACGCGAACAGGCCGGTCAGGATGACCAGGCTGATCGGCACCACCCATTGCTTGAACACCGGCGAGACCACCTCCAGGCCCTCGACCGCGCCCAGCACGGTGATGGGCGGCGTGATCATGCCGTCACCGAAGAACAGCGCCGCGCCGAAGATGCCCAGGATGCCGACCGTGTAGCTGAGCCGCGAGCCCTTGGTGAGGCTGCGCTGGGCCAGCGCGGTCAGTGCCATGATGCCGCCCTCGCCATCGTTGTCGGCGCGCATGATGACGATGACGTACTTCAGCGTGACCACCAGCAGCAGCGACCAGAAGCCGAGCGACAGCAGGCCGCGCACGGTGTCCGCGTCCGGCGTCAGGCCGAAATGGGGATGGAACATCTCCTTGATCGTGTACAGCGGGCTGGTGCCGATGTCGCCGAACACCACGCCGACGGCGCCGGCCACCAGCGCGGCCATGCCGGCTTGCGTATGACCGTGCTGCCCGGTGTTGCCGGCGTCGGTATGGGGAGAGGAAGGGCTGGACATGGCGGCCGGAGGGTAGCGCTCGATGAGTGAAGAGGTGCTCTAAAGCCGCGATCAGCGCAAGGCGGACTGCAGGGCCTTGCGGATGATGGTGGCGGCATCGTCGCCGGCCGCGGTCGCGTCGCGTGCCATGCGGGTCGCTTCCGCCGGCTTGTAACCCAGCTGCTGCAGGGCGATGGTGGCTTCGGACTGCGGATCGGCCGGCAGCGCGCTGATGCCGCCCACGCCGGTACCCATCAGGTCGGCCGCGCGGTCGCGCAGTTCCACCACCATGCGCTCGGCGGTCTTCTTGCCGATGCCGGGGATGCGCGTGAGCGCAGTGATGTCGCCGGCCTGCACCATGCGCGCGAACTCGTCCACGCTGGCGCCCGACAGCACCGCCAGCGCGATCTTCGCGCCCACGCCGCTGACCTTCTGCACGTCGCGGAACAGCCTGCGTTCGCCTTCGCGCAGGAAGCCGTACAGCGACACGCTGTCTTCCTTCTGCGCGTAGTGGGTGAACAGCAGCACCTCGCGGCCGACATCGGGCAGATCGTAGAAGGTGCTCATCGGCGCCTCCAGCTCGTAACCGACCCCGCCCACATCGATGACCAGCCAGGGGGGCGACTTGTACGCCAGGATGCCGCGAAGACGCCCGATCATGGAGAAACTCCTGCGTTTCCCTTCTCACACCGGGAGAAGATGGCGCGACGCGCCGGATGAGGGCCGAACCGAGTCCATGGCGGCGAACAGCGGAGCGCGGTCTGCCGCATGAGTCCTCGATCATCCGGACTTCCGCTGCCCTCACCCCAACCCCTCTCCCGCCGGGAGAGGGGCTCACTCAGCGAACGCCGACCGATCATTTCCTGCTCCAGGCCAGTTGCGAACTCACGCCCAGCCGCTTGGCCGTGGCGCGTACGTGCGCGTGGGTGATGGCGACCGCCAGCGCGTCGGCGGCGTCGGCCTGCAACTTGCCGTGCAGGTTCAGCATGATCCCGACCATGTGCTGGATCTGGCCCTTCTCGGCGCTGCCGCGCCCCACGACGGCCAGTTTCACTTCCTTGGCCGCGTATTCGTGCACGGGCAGGTCGCGCAGTACGACCGCGCTGATGGCAGCGCCGCGCGCCTGCCCCAGCTTCAACGCCGAATCGGGATTGCGCGCCATGAACACCTTCTCGATCGCGACTTCATCCGGCTGCCAGGTGGTGATGATGTCGGCCAGGCCGTCCAGCAGGCGGCGCAGCCGCTGCGGGAAATCGTCGGCACCCAGCAGCACCAGCGGCGCATGATAGACGTGCGTGGTCTTGCCCGCCGCATCCACGTCGATGATGCCCACGCCGGTACGCTGAGAACCCGGGTCGATGCCGAGGATGCGGGTCACGGGACGTGATGGCCCGCCATCACCCGTCCCCATGCGCGGTGACTACGCATACGCATCCGCGCCCAACTCGGCGTTGGAGTAAACGTCCTGCACATCATCCAGGTCTTCCAGCATGTCCAGCAGCTTCTTCACCTGCACGGCCGTGTCGCCCTGCACGGCGATGTCGTTGTCGGCGCGGAAGGTGATCTCGGCGTGGCCAGGCGCCAGTCCGGCGGCCTCCATCGCGTCCTTCACCGACGAGAACGCCTCGGGCGTGGTGACCACGTCGATGGACCCGTCATCGGGATACACCACGATGTCGTCGGCGCCGGCCTCGATGGCGGCCTCGGTGATCTTCTCTTCGTCCGCGCCGGGGGCGTAGCTCAGCACGCCCAGCCGCTTGAACATGAAGGCCACCGAGCCTTCGGTGCCCATGTTGCCGCCGCACTTGCCGAACGCATGGCGGACTTCGGCCACGGTACGCACGCGGTTGTCGGTCAGGCAGTCGACGATCACCGCCACGCCTCCCGGCGCGTAGCCCTCGTAGCGGATCTCCTCGAAGACCACGCCTTCCAGCTCACCGGTCGCCTTCTTGATGGCGCGCTCGATGACGTCCTTGGACATGTTGGCCGACAGGCCCTTGTCCACCGCTGCGCGCAGTCGCGGATTGTTGGCTGGCTCGCCGCCACCGGCGCGGGCCGCCACGCCGATCTCGCGGATGATCTTGGTGAAGATCTTGCCGCGCTTGGCGTCGGTGGCGTTCTTGCGGGCTTCGATGGACGGGCCTCTGCCCATGGTGACTTCCGGAGTGCACTGACAAGGGCGCGGATTATACGCGCCCCCATGCGCACGTCAGTCCTGCCCGTCGAAGCAGCCATCACGCAGGAAACGGGCCGCCTGGCGTGCGGCATCGGCCGAGAACACCAGCCCCGTATGGCTGGCCGGCACCACGCAATGCGCGGCCAACCCCGGCAGCCGGGTTTCATCCAGCCCGACGGTGCCATCGGATTCGCCGTCGAAGCGGGTGATCAGCCGACCGATGCCGCGCGCCACGTTCCCGGCCACCATCCCCACCGGCACCGTTCCCTGCCAGGGCACGCAACCTGCCTGCAGCAGCGCACCGCTGCGGCCGAGCACGGCCGCCGTCCATGCACGCCGGCCCAGGCTGCGGGCCGCGCCGCTGCCACACAGCGGCGACCCCAGGCAGACCATGCGCTGCACGGGCAGGCGGGGCGCGCGGCGCAGCGCTTCCAGTCCGATCAGCCCGCCCAGGCTATGGCCCACCAGGTGGGTGGGCGGGCCGTCCTGCAGGCGGCGGATCAGTGCGGCAATCGCCGGCTCGGGGCCGCCCAGGATGCTCGGATAGCCGAACACCTCCACCTCGAAGCCCTCGTGCCGCAGGCGCCGCGCAAGCGGCGTCAACCAGGACTTCGCGTTCCAGATGCCGTGCACCAGCAAGACACGTGGCCTTGAACCCGCCTCGACTTTTTCCATGGTTCCAGTCTGGCGTGGCCGCCGCCGGAACACCATCGCATCAGGAGGCGGGCTTCTTCACCGTCACCCGCGTCCCTGCCTGAAGCAGCGCATTGGGCGACAACACGACCTGGTCGCCCACGCTCAGCCCTTCGAGCACTTCGACATCGCCTCCCAGGTCGCGCCCCAGCAGCACGGGCCGGAACTCGAGCACCGAATCCGCACCCACCCGGGCCACGCGCGAGCGCCCGGCCGGACCGGAGATCGCCGACAGCGGCACGAGCACCGCCGGCGCGGCGCGCGGTACCTGCAGGCTGACCTGGCCGACCATGCCCGCGGGAATGCGGTTGTCCGGGTTGGGCAGGCGCAACTCCACCCGCATGCCACCGGCCTCGTCGGAAATGCTCTGCGCGCTGCGCACGATCTCCGCGGCGAAGCGCTGGCCCGGCAGCTCGGGGAAGGTCACTTCCGCCTGCAGACCCGGTCGCACCTGCAAGGCCGCGCCCTGCGGCACGTCCACCAGGATCCGCAGCGGATCGAGTGCGTTGAGTTCGAACAGCGGTGCGGCGGTGGCGGCATCGCCGACCACGCGGTCACCCCGGTCCACGTTGCGCGCGGCGATCACGCCGGCGAACGGTGCGCGCACGCGCTGGAACCCCTGTCGCTCGCGCGCGCTCTCCAGTCGTGCCTGGGCCGCTGCCAGCGCGGCCTGTGCGGCATCGCGGTTGGCGCTGCGGTCGCTGTACAGCTCGCGCGAGATCGCGCCGGATTCCACCAGCGCCGCAGCGCGGTCATAGTTCACCCGTGCCAGGTCCAGCGCCGCGCGCAGGCGGACCACTTCGGCCTGCGCTTCGCGCACGGACTGGTCGGCCTCGGGATTGGCGATCACGGCCAGCACCTGCCCTTCCGCAACGTGGTCGCCCAGGTCCGCCAGGCGCTCACTGACGAAGCCGGTGGCCCGCGGGTAAAGCTGCGCGGTTTCGCCGGCCAGCGCGCGCGCCGGCAGGGTCATCGCGAAGTCCGCCTCGGCGGCGCGCGCCTGTGCCGTCAGCACTTCCGGCACGGCCTGCGCCGCAGGCGCCTCCGCCGCGCTGCGGCTGCAGGCGGACAGCAGCACCAGCGCGACCGGCGCCAGCGCGATGGGGAAATACTGACGCATGGCAAGCATCGGCTTCATATCGCTACTCCTGCATCGGCGCCCTGAGCGCCGGCTTCGATTCGGGATTCGGAACGCCGCAGGCGGCGGCCCAGCACGGCCAGAATGGACGGCACGATGATCAGCGTGGCCGGCGTGCCGAACAGCAGGCCGCCGATCACCGCGCGGCCCAGCGGCGCGTTCTGCTCACCGCCCTCGCCCAGGCCCAGCGCCATCGGGATGATGCCGAGCACCATCGCGCTGGCCGTCATCAGCACCGGACGGAGGCGCACGGCGGCGGCTTCGTACGCGGCCTGTTCGGGATCGTGGCCGTCGGCGATCAGGCCGCGGGCGAAGCTGGTGACCAGCACGCTGTTCGCGGTGGACACGCCGATCACCATCATCACGCCCATCAGCGCCGGCACGCTGAGCGGCGTGCCGGTGACCAGCAGGCCGACCGCCGCGCCGGCGATCGCGATGGGCAGACCGGACATCGCCACCAGCGGCTGGATCCACGACTGGAAGTTGACCACCAGCACCAGGAACACCAGCACCGCCGACATCAGCAGGCCCGTGGCCAGTTCGCCATACGCGTTCTGCATCTCGCCGGCCTGGCCGACGATCTCGATGCGGTTGCCCGGCTTCAGGCGCGGCTCCAGGTCGGCGACGATGTCGCCCAAAGCCGCATGCACGGCGCCGAGATCGGTGCCCTGCACGTTCGCCATCACGCTGGCCGTGGGCGCCATCATCGTGCGTCCGACGCTCGCCGGCACCGTGCGCGGCGACACCTGCGCGATGCTGCGCAGGAGCACCGTCTGGCCGTCGTCGCCGATCCGTACCGGCGTGTTGAGCAGCGTTTCCAGCCCGGCCAGGTTCGCCGGCGGCGCCTGCACCTGCACCGTGTACGACGTGGCATTGGCCTGGTCCACCCAGTACACCGGGCTGACCGTGCCGGCCGAGCCCAGCACCGCGAGCACCGCACGGCTGGCGTCCTGCGCGCTGATGCCCAGCTGCGCGGCCCGCGTGCGGTCGATGGCGATGTAGTACTCCGGCAGGTCCAGCACCTGGCGCAGCATCACGTCGACCGCGCCGGGCACGTCGCGCAGGCGAGCTTCCAGTTCGCGCGCCAGCACCAGGTTACCGGCGGCGTCGCGACCGTTGACGCGCACTTCCAGCGCACCGACGGCGGAGCCGGCCAGCGTGCGGCTGGTCGCGTCCGGCGGACGCTCGAATACCTTCACGTCGGGATACTTCTGCGCCACGCGCTCGCGGATCTTCGCCAGGTAGTCCGCGCTGGGTCCGTGCGGGCTGCGCAGCTGGAGCATCACTTCGGCCTCGAACGAACCGACCACCGCGCTGTCCACCCACGCAAGGTTGACCGCATCGGGAATGCCGATCTGCTCGTAGACCGTCTGCAGTTCGCTCGCCGGCACGATCTCGCGGATCTCGCGCTGGATGTCGGCCAGCCGCTGTGCGGTCTCTTCCAGTCGCAGGCCGGTGGGCAGGCGGACCTGCAGGCGGATCTGGCCCGCATCCACGTGCGGAAAGTACTCGCGGCCCAGCGACAGCGCCGACACCGCGCCTGCGCCGATCATCAACAGCGCCACCACCAGCAGCACGCCACCATGATGGCCGAGCTTCACCAGCAGCGCGTGGTGGCGGTCGCGCAGGCCGTCGAGCACGTGCTCCACGCGGTGATTGACCGCGAGCAGGCGGCGCTCGGCCGCCCAACGCGGCGCCTGCCGGCTGCGGATGTCGGCCGGCAGCAGCAGGTAGCACAGCACCGGGATGAGCGTGCGCGAGAGCAGGAACGAGGCGGCCATGGCGAAGATCACCGCCAGTGCGAGTGGCGTGAACACCCACGCCGACAGGCCCGTCATCAGCAGGATCGGCGTCAGCACGATGCAGATGGAGACCGTGGAAACGAATTCCGGGAACACGACTTCCTTCGCGCTGGCCAGGATCGCGCTGCGCACATCCTTGCCCTCGGCGATGTGGCGGTTGGTGTTCTCCACGTCCACCACCGCGTTGTCGACCAGGATGCCGATGGCCAGGGCCAGCCCGCCCAGCGTCATCACGTTGAAGGTGTAGCCCAGCAGGTAGAGCATCGTCACCGAGGCCAGCAGCGCCAGCGGGATCGCCGACAGCACGATCAGGCTGGAGCGCCACGAGCCGATGAACACCAGCACCACCAGCGCCACCAGCACGCCGACCAGCATGGCCTCGTGACGGATCGAGCCGATCGCGTTGTCGACGAACACCGACTGGTCGAAGATCGGTTCGATCCGCATGCCGGGCGGCGCGGAAGCCTCGATCTCGGGCAGGCGCTCGCGCACGGAACGCACGATCTCCACCGCCGAGGCGCCGCCCATCTTGATCAGGGCCACCGACACGGCATTGGCGCCGTCCATGCGCGCGATGTTGGTCTGCAGCGCGCCGCCGTCGCGCACCGAGGCGACATCGCGCACGTAGATGACGTTGCCGCCGCGCGTAGTGATGGGCAGGTCGAGGAACCCCACGGCGTCGGCCGGGCTGGTTTCCAGTGCGATCTGCAGTTCACGCGTGCCTTCGCGGATCGTGCCGGATGGCAAGGTAGGGCTGCCGCGCTCCAGTGCGCCGGTGACCTGTGCGGGCGTCAGCCCATGGGTCTGCAGCGCGCGCGGATCCAGGTCCACCATGATCTGCCGCGCAGCACCGCCGTACGGCAGGGTCATGCGGATACCGGGGATGGACTGGATCTGCGAACGCAGCTGCAGGCGTGCGTAGTCGTACAGCTGCGCCTGGCTCAAGGCATCCGACGACAGCACCAGTTGCAGCACCGGCGTGCTGGACACGTTGTTGCGCACCACCAGCGGCGGCGACGTGCCCGGCGGCATGCGCCGCAGGATCGTCTGCGAGACCGCGGTGATCTGCGCCAGCGCACGTTCCAGGTTCACGCCCGGCTGGAAGTCCACCCGCACGATACCGATGCCGCTCAGGCTTTCCGAGCGGACTTCCTTGATGTCGTCGACGTTGTTGAGGACGGCGATCTCGGAGAACGAAGTCAGCTTGGCCGCCATCTCCGCCGCGGGCAGGCCGCTGTACGTCCAGATGATGTTGACCGACGGAATGCCGACCTCCGGCAGGATGTCGGTGGGCATGCGGCGTGCGGACTGCACGCCGAACAACAGGATCAGGATAGCCAGCACGCCGATGGTGTATCGGCGCGACAGCGCGTATTCGACGATCCACATCGGGATGTTTTCCGTCAGCCTTGGGGGAGGAGATGCCGCCGCATCGCGCAACGCGACGACATGCAGGCACGATAGGCCAGCGCCTGCCCTAGCGGTTAGTGCATTGCTGCGCGAAACTTGCCCGATTCTGCAAACCACGCAGGCGCGACGATGCACGCCCACGCTTCGTCGCGCTAAAGTCACGCTTCGCCGCATGGACCCCCACGCCATGAACGACAATGCTTTTCCCGACAGCGTCGCGCAACTTCCGCGCCACGCACCGCAAGCGGAACTCGCCGACCGGATTGCCCGATTGGCGACCGACGACGGCGTGCATGCCACGGCCATCCCGTCGCTTTTCCTCATGCGCTTCAGCGAACCGCGGCCGTGCAGTGCCGTGCTGTACGAACCCCGCCTGTGCATCGTGGCGCAGGGCCGCAAGATCGCGATCCTGGCGGGCGAGACCTACCACTACGACCCGCTCCACTACCTGGTGGTGTCGATGACGCTGCCGGCACTGGGCCAGATCATCGAGGCCACGCCGGAGCACCCCTACCTGAGCCTGCGCCTGGACATCGACATGGACCAGCTGGGCGCGCTGATGCTCGAAACACCGGCTTCGCGCACGGCCGAAGCGGTGGACCGCGGCCTGTACTCGGCGCGCGCCAGCGGCGCCCTGCTCGATGCGGTGCTGCGGCTGATGCGGCTGCTGGAGGAACCGGAGGACGTGGGCGCACTCGCTCCGCTGATCCAGCGCGAGATCTATTACCGCGCGCTCACCGGCGACCTCGGCCACCGCCTGCGCGAACTGGTCACTGCCGGCAGCCGCTCGCACCGCATCGCCCGCGCGGTGCAGGCCCTGCGCGACCGCTTCCACGAGCCGTTGAGCATCGATGCGATGGCCGAGTCGCTGCACATGAGCGTGTCGTCACTGCACCACCAGTTCAAGGCGGCCACTTCGATGTCGCCGCTGCAGTTCCAGAAGCACCTGCGCCTGCACGAGGCCCGCCGCCTGATGCTGGGCGAAGGCCTGGAGGCGAACACCGCCGCGCGTCGCGTCGGTTACGAGAGCGCCTCGCAGTTCAGTCGCGAATACAAGCGCCTGTTCGGCGCGCCGCCGCGTTCGGAGATCGTGCAGCTGCGTGCGCAGCCGGCCGCACGCCGGCAGGACGCCTGACGCGGCTCAGGCCGCCGCTCCGGCCTGGCGTTTCCATTCGCGCGGCGACAGGCCGCTGTGCGCCTTGAACGCACGCGACAGCGCGGCCTCGCTGCCATAGCCCACGTCGGACGCAACCACCTTCAACGGCTTGCCGCGCTGGAGCGCCTGCTGCGCCAGGCCCACGCGCCAGCCCTGCAGGTACTGGCCCGGCGTGATGCCCAGCGCCTCGCGGAAATGCGTGGCGAACACGCTGCGCGACATGCCCGCCACGCGCGCCAGCTCATCCAGCGTCCAGTCCTTCGACGGCGCTTCGTGCATGGCGACGATCGCGTTGCGCAGGCGCGGATGGGAGAGGCCGGCCAGCATGCCGCCCTTCACCTCGCCCGTTTCCATCAGCTGGCGCAGGATCTGGATCATCACCACTTCGAACAGCCGGTTGACCAGCGCGGTGCGCCCACAGCGCTGGGTGAAGGCTTCCTCGAACAGCAATGCCAACACGTCCGACGCGCCGAAGATGCCGTCCAGCGGCAGGCACACCACGTCCGGCAGCGCGGCACAGATCGGGTTCTGCGCGCCACCTTCGAACCGCAGGTTGGCGCACGCCATGTCCGCGCCTTTTTCCGCATCGCTGACAAACCGGTGCGACATCGCGCGCGGGTAGAGCAGCAGGCTGGGCTGGTCGATGCCCAGGGACGTGTTGCCGTGGAAGACCTCCAGCGGCCCGCGCCGGATCAGGTGCAACTGGCCCACGCCCGCCTCGCCTTCCAGCGTGTTGATGCCGCACAGCGCGCCGGCATGGAACACCTGCGCCGTGACCGAGAAACGTTCCAGCAGGACCGCCAGCCTGTCGACCATGAAGAAACTCCTGATCAAGTTTTCAGGATTCTACATCACCCTTCGTACTGCCTGGCGGCGCAAAGTACACCTCACCGGACGACACCCCGTCTGGACCACCCACTCACCAGAAGGAACACCGCCATGTCCATCGAAAAGATCCTCTACACCGCCACCGCCACCGCCACGGGCGGCCGCGAAGGCCAGGCCACCTCGTCCGACGGCGTGCTGGACGTCAAGCTGTCCACCCCGCGCGAACTGGGCGGCGCCGGCGGCGACGGCACCAACCCCGAACAACTCTTCGCGGCCGGCTACTCGGCCTGCTTCCTGGGCGCGCTGAAGTTCGTCGCCGGCAAGCAGAAGGTCGCCCTGCCCCCCACGACCACCGTCACCGGCAAGGTCGGCATCGGCCAGATCCCCACCGGTTTCGGCATCCAGGCCGAACTGACCATCGCCGCCCCGGGTGTCGCCCGCGAGCAGCTGCAGGCCGTGGTCGACGCCGCCCACATCGTCTGCCCTTACTCCAACGCCACGCGCGGCAACATCGACGTGACGCTGGTGATCGCCGACTGACCTTCCTTCCTGACCCACCACCCCTCGCAGGAACCGACACCATGAACGCCTTCACCCGCACCCTCGTCGCCACGCTGCTGGCCGTCGCCACCCAGGCCAGCTTCGCCGCGCAGCCCGCATCCACCACCGCCCCGGTCGCTGTCGAACGCACGGCGAGCTACATCACCACCGCCGATGGCGTGCAGCTGTACTACAAGGACTGGGGCCCGAAGAACGGCCCGGTCGTCACCTTCAGCCACGGCTGGCCGCTGTCGTCGGACAGCTGGGAATCGCAGATGATCTTCCTGGCCTCCAAGGGCTACCGCGTGGTTGCGCACGACCGCCGCGGCCACGGCCGCTCCAGCCAGCCGTGGGACGGCAACGACATGGACCACTATGCCGACGACCTGGCCACCGTGATCAATACGCTGGACCTCAAGGGCGTCACCCTGGTCGGCTTCTCCACCGGCGGCGGCGAAGTGGCGCGCTACATCGGCCGCCACGGCACCAGCCGCGTCAAGAAGGCCGTGCTGATCAGCGCCGTGCCGCCGCTGATGCTGAAGACCGTCGACAACCCGGGCGGCCTCCCGCTCGAAGTCTTCGACGGCATCCGCAAGGGTTCGCTGGAAAACCGCTCGCAGCTCTACCTGGACATCGCATCCGGCCCGTTCTACGGCTTCAACCGCCCGGGCGCCAAGGTGTCGCAAGGTCTGATCGACAGCTGGTGGGCACAGGGCATGCAGGCCGGCCACAAGAACACCTACGACTCGATCGCGGCGTTCTCGGCCACCGACTTCCGCGGCGACCTGAAGAAGTTCGACATCCCCACCCTGGTGATCCACGGCGACGACGACCAGATCGTCCCCATCGACGCCTCCGGCAAAGCCTCGGCCGCCCAGATCAAGAATGCCCAACTGATCATCTACCCCGGCGCCCCCCACGGCCTGACCGACACCCACAAGGACCGCGTCAACCAGGACCTGCTGACCTTCCTGCAGAAGTAAGCACAGCTCCACCAACAGCAACGGCCGCTAACGCGGCCGTTTGCTTTTGATTTTCCTGCGTCGATGCGCCAGCGAGCCGACCAGACCCGAAGGGCGGCGGGCAGGACGCCCGCCGTTTTCCGATTCGCCAGGAAGGCGAACCGGAAAATCCACATAGCGCCCGAGTTATGAGATTGCTTCGTCGGGAAAAGCGCTTTCTTTTGGTGACTTTTCTTTGCGCTTACAAAGAAAAGTTACCCGCTGGCCCGTAGGGCTAGCGGAATGCTTTTGCGTCAGCCGAATGAAGCATCCCGCCGCAGGATGAACTCATCATCCAGCGTCTTCCCCACCGCAAACTTGTACCCACCCACGCGCGAAAACCCCTGCCGCTCATAGAACCGCTGCGCGCCGAAATTCTCCGACCACACCCCGATCCACAGCGTCCGCGGCCCATCCCTCAACAACCACCGTTCCACGTCGGCGAACAGGTTCCCGCCCCACCCGCCGTTCTGGTGCGACGCCAGCACGTACAACCGCTTCAGCTCGCCATCGCCCGCCTGCACCTCCGGATGCGGCAGCCCGCACGGCCCGGCGGCGGCATGACCCACGGCCACACCGTCGTCTTCCAGCAACCACACCGCGTAGTCCGGGTGAGACAGGATCGTCCGCTGCTTGCCCACCTCGTAGGCATCGGCGAGGAACGCCGCCAGATCCTCGGCGGGATACAGATGGCCGAAGGTCTCGGTGAACGTGCGCGACGCCAGGTCCGACAGCACGGCAGCGTCATCGACGGTGGCGCGACGGATCCGCACGCTTACGCGTCCTCTTCTTCCTCTTCGTCTTCGTCCGCCTCGTCTTCCTCGTCGGCGTCCTCGTCCTCTTCGTACTCTTCTTCGTCTTCTTCGTCTTCTTCTTCGTAATCGTCTTCGCCGAAATCCTCGCCGTCCCAGCGGCCCTGGCCGTCCGGCACGAACGTCACCGCCATCGCCGCCGGCGACGTGCCGACCCGCACCAGCCAGCCACCGAACACGCGTGCGCGCTCCGTCACCAGCGCCGCATCGGCGCCTTCATTGCCCAGGCGTTCCCATTCCAGCGAAAAAGCAAGTTCCGTCATTTCTTGGTTCTCTCGATCAGTCTTTCTTCGGTCGGACCTGGATGTGCACTTCCGCCAACTGCTCATCCGAGATCGGCGACGGCGCGCCGGTCATCAGGCACTGCGCGGTGGTGGTCTTCGGGAACGGAATGACGTCGCGGATGGACTCCGTGCCGGCCATCAGCGCCGCGATGCGGTCGATGCCGAACGCGATGCCGCCGTGCGGCGGCGCGCCGAAGCGCAGCGCGTCCAGCAGGAAGCCGAACTTGGCTTCCGCTTCTTCCGCGCCGATGCCGAGCAGCTCGAACACCGTGCTCTGCATCTCGGGGCGATGGATGCGGATCGAACCGCCGCCGATCTCGTTGCCGTTCAACACCATGTCGTAGCCGCGCGACACCGCGGTCTTGGCGTTGGCGCGCAGGTCGGCGATGTCGTCCACCGCGGGTGCGGTGAAGGGATGATGCAGGGCGACATAGCGCTGCGCTTCCTCGTCCCACTCGAACATCGGGAAGTCGGTGACCCACAACGGCTTCCAGCCGTCCTGCACCAGGCCGAAGTCCTTGCCGGCCTTCAGGCGCAGCGCGCCCATGAAGTCGCTGACCTTGTTGTAGCCGCCCGCACCGAAGAACACGATGTCGCCGTTGCCGGCGCCGACGTGCTTCACCAGCGCCGCGAAGGCGTCCTCGGCGAAGAACTTCTGGATCGGCGAGCTGACCGCGCCGGCCTCGTCGATCTTGATGTAAGCCAGGCCCTTGGCGCCGTACTTGGCGGCATGCGCGGCGTACTCGTCGATCTGCTTGCGGCTCAGCGATGCGCCGCCGGGGATGCGCAGCGCGGCCACGCGGCCGTCCGCGTCGTTGGCGGCGGCGGTGAACACCGCGAACTCGCTGGACTTCACCAGTTCGGCGACGTCCACCAGCTCCAGCGCGATGCGCAGGTCGGGCTTGTCCGAACCGTAGCGACGCATCGCCTCAGCCCAGGTCATGCGTGGGAACTGCGCATCCAGCTGCACGTCCATCACTTCGGCGAAGATGTCGCGGATCATGCCTTCGACGGCGTCCTGCACGTCGCGCTCGCGCACGAAGGCGAATTCCATGTCGAGCTGGGTGAATTCCAGCTGGCGGTCAGCGCGCAGCGCTTCGTCGCGGAAGCAGCGCGCGATCTGGTAGTAGCGGTCGAAGCCGGCGACCATCAGGATCTGCTTGAACAGCTGCGGCGACTGCGGCAGCGCGTAGAACTCGCCTGGGTGCATGCGCGCCGGCACCAGGAAGTCGCGCGCGCCTTCCGGCGTGGCCTTGGTGAGGATCGGCGTTTCGATGTCCTGGAAGCCGCGCGCGTCCAGCCAGCGGCGCAGCGCCTGCACCAGCTTGATGCGGGTGCGCTGCTTGCGCTGCATGTCGGGGGTGCGCAGATCCAGGTAGCGGTACTTCAGGCGGATGTCTTCGCCCGGGTTCTCATGCGCGTGGAACGGCAGCGGCTCGGCCTTGTTGAGCACGGTGATCTTGGTGGCGATCACTTCCACCTTGCCGGTGCGGATCTTGGTGTTGACCGCTTCGCGCGCACGCACGACGCCCTCGACCTGGAGCACGTCCTCGTAGCCCAGCGAGGCGGCGACCTTGAACACCTCGGCGCTCGACGGGTCCACCGTCACCTGCACGATGCCCTCATGGTCGCGCAGGTCGATGAAGCACACGCCGCCGAGGTTGCGGGCGACATCGGTCCAGCCGCACAGGGTCACGGTCTGGCCGATCATGGCCTCGTCGACGAGGCCGCAGAAATGGGTACGCATGGGGGCTCCACAGGTCGTCCGGCAGTGCCGGAAGGTTTCAAAACAGCCACTGGCTGGTCAAGCCGGCTAGTTTACCCCGTCATCCGCCCGCCTACCCTCCCGGCCTTCCCTGCATGGCCTTAACGGGTCCGGCGTATGCTGGCGCCTCCCTCGGAGGGTACCGCCATGAAGAAGCCGTTGTTGCAGTCCGTCCTCGTACTGTTGCTGGCCTTCATGGCCGGCAGCGCGTTCGCCCAGGTCGGTACGCGGGCCTACGCCCCGGAAGACCTGCGCCAGTTGTCCGTCCAGGACCAGACGCGCGTGATCAGCCTGGAATACTCGGAGCAGTCCCGCGGTCGCCGTATCCCGGACGACCAGCTCCGCTTCTACCTCGACCAGGTCAACCGCTCCAGCTGGACCTTCAGCCGCATCAAGCAGGACATCGCCCAGTCGCTCGGCGGCAACAATGGCGGCTGGAATCCGAATCCACCCGCCAACGGCCAGGTCACCTGCGAAAGCAAGGACAACCGTCGCCGGGAATGCCGGACCGGTTTCCGGCGCAACGCCGTGCTCGCGCAGAACCTCTCGAGCACCCGCTGCGTGGAGGGCCAGAACTGGGGCAGCGGCAATGGCGTGGTCTGGGTGGATCGCGGCTGTCGCGGCCGTTTCACCGAAGGGTCGGGCGGAGGCTGGGGCGGTTCGGGCGGCTCCACCGTGGTCTGCGAGAGCGCCAACAATGCCTACCGCGAATGCCGTACCAGCTTCCGCGGACGCGCGGTGGTCCAGCGCAACCTGTCTTCGACCCGCTGCAACGAGAACCAGAACTGGGGCCAGCGCCAGGGCATGATCTGGGTGCGGAGCGGCTGCCGCGCCGAGTTCCGCGACTCGGGCAATGGGTGGGGCGGTGGTGGCAACAACGGCTACACCATCACGTGCAGCAGCGACGACAACCGCCGCAAGACCTGCGCCTACGACCCACGCCAGGGCCGGCCGATCCTGCAGCAGCAGCTGTCCAATACCAGTTGCCGCGAAGGCTACAGCTGGGGCTACTCCGGCACCCAGGTGTGGGTGGATCGCGGTTGCCGCGGCCGTTTCGGGCCACGCTGAGCCGCCGCAGCAGGTTGCGTTCCCGTCAACGGACCAGACAGCAACGTCCACTTGGGTCCCAGCTTTCGCTGGGACGAGGGTGTTGAGTGACTGCAGACTTTCGTCGTCCCAGCGAAAGCTGGGACCCATTGTGGCTCTTGCCTCCCGCTTGGCAACGAGGCCACCGCCTCAGCCGCCCCCGCTGCTACCCCACGGCGCTGGCGGCAGTCCAACCGGCGCGGTCAGATCGAACTCCACCCGGAACAGCCGGCCATTCGGCCGGCTCAGTTCGTAGACGAAGGTCTTCCCGGACACCAGTTCCATGGCCCAGGTGTTGTTGAGCGAAGCATTCAGGCCTTCGCGCTTGAACATCGCCACCGATTCGGCATCCACGGGAAACGCCTGCCGCTGCGCCGTGCCGGCATCCACCGTGTCTCCACCGTACATCGTCACCGCGTCCGGACTGCCGTCTTCGTGGCGATGGTCATGCTTCAAACGCAGGCCGGCCGTCGTACGCGTGACCACCCAGGTGCGCGAGTGGTCGTCGCCGACATGGAACGGCACGCGGATCTCGCGCGCAGGGTCATCGCAGCCACGTACATGCATCACCAGCGCCTTGCCCTCGAACGCGTCCGGCGTGGTCGACGCGGGCTGGTTGGCGGTGATACGGCCCGCATAGGCCTTGCCGCACTGGGCCCCCAGCGCAGCGAGGAAGGCGTCGGCAGGCGTCGATGACGACGCGCCCGTGGATGACGTGGCGCAGCCGGCGACGGACAACGCAGCGAACGCGAGCAGGGTCTTCTTCATGGCATCCCTTCTTTGCAGGAAGGGATGCACCTTACACCGCCGGCCTCAGGTCGAGGACGTCGACGACGGCGTTGCAGGCTTGGCGTCCGTCTTCGCAGGCGCGCTTTCGGTCTTCGCAGGCGACGACTCGGCAGGCTTGGACTCGCTGGACGGCTTGGCGCCTTCGCCACCGTCGGCCAGGTTGCGCTTCTTGTCGCCGTCCTTCTTGAAATCGGTCTCGTACCAGCCACTGCCGGCCAGCCGGAACGACGGCGCGGTGAGCTGACGCTTCACCGCCTGCGTACCGCATGACGGGCAGGTATCGGGGTCGGGATCGGACAGCTTCTGCAGTCGGTCGAAACTGTGGCCGCACTGGGTGCATTCGAAAGCGTAGATGGGCATGGGAATGATGGGCCGAACGGACGGGGGGTGGTGTGGGGATGCCAGGTGCGCGATTCAAGCGTCGTCGTACAACGCCGACCAGGCCTGCTCCGCCTTGGCCAGTTGCTGCTGCAGCGCCTCGCGGTCCCGGCCCAGTCGCGCGGCCAGGTCGGCATCGGCATAGGTTTGCGAATCCGCGAGTTGCGCGTCCACGTCCGCCAGCTTTCCTTCCAGTTCCGCGACTTTCGCTTCGGCCTCGGCGAGTTTGACGGGATTGATCTTGCGCGACGGTGCCGGCACGGACTTCGGCGGCGGCGCAGGCTCGCTGCGCAGCGGCTTGCTGCCCTGCGCGGAGGCACGCGTGCGCAGCCAGGCGGCGTATTCGTCCAGGTCGCCGTCGAACGGCTCGACCACGCCATCCGCCACGCGCCAGAACGTGTCGCAGACCAGGCCGATCAGGTGGCGGTCGTGCGAGACCATGACGATGGCGCCATCGAAGTCGCTGAGCGCTTCGGCCAGCGCTTCGCGCATTTCCAGGTCGAGGTGGTTGGTGGGTTCGTCGAGCAGCAGCACGTTGGGCTGCTGCCACGCGATCAGCGCCAGGGCCAGGCGCGCGCGCTCACCGCCGGAGAAGCCATCGACCGGTTCGAACGCGCGGTCGCCGGGGAAATTCCATTTGCCGAGGAAGTCGCGGAACGACTGGTTGCTGGCATCCGGCGACAGATCGCGGAAATGGTCCATCGGCGACTGGCCTTCGTGCAGCGATTCCACCGTGTGCTGCGCGAAGTAGCCGATCCGCAGGTCCGGGTGCGCCATGCGGTCGCCGGCCAGCGCGGGCAACTCGCCCACCAGTGTCTTCACCAGCGTGGTCTTGCCGGCGCCGTTGGGGCCGAGCAGGCCGATGCGCTGCCCCGCTTCCAGGCCGAAGCCGACGTTGTGCAGGATCACCGCATCCGGCCCATAGCCGGCTTCGACATGATTCAGGCGGATCAGTGAGAACGGCAGCTTGGCCGGCTCGGCGAACTCGATGCGGAACTCGCGCTCGGCGCGCACCGCCTCGGTGCCGGCCAGCTTGGCCAGGCGCTTCATGCGGCTCTGCGCCTGCGCGGCCTTCGAGGCCTTGGCCTTGAAGCGGTCGATGAAGCTCTGCAGGTGCGCGCGCTCGGCCTGTTCCTTCTCGTGCGCGATCTGCTGCTGACGCAACTGCTCGGCACGCTGGCGTTCGAAATCGGTGTAGCCGCCCGTGTAAAGCTTCGCGCCGCCGCCGTGCAGGTGCAGCGTGTGGGTGGCGACGTTGTCGAGGAACTCGCGGTCGTGCGAGATCAGCAGCAGCGTGCCGGGATACTTCAGCAGCCACTGCTCCAGCCACAGCACCGCGTCCATGTCGAGGTGGTTGGTGGGTTCGTCGAGCAGCAGCAGGTCGCTGGGCATCATCAGCGCACGCGCCAGGTTCAGGCGCACGCGCCAGCCGCCGGAGAACGACGACACCGGCCGGTGGTGCGTATCGGCCGGGAAGCCCAGCCCGTGCAGCAGCTTGCCGGCGCGCGCCTCCGCGTCGTAGGCGCCGATCTCCGCCATGCGGGTATGCGCGTTGGCCACCGCCTCCCAGTCCTCGCGTGCGGTGGCGTCGGCTTCGGCCTGCAACACGGAGGCCACCTCGGTGTCGCCCCCGAGTACGAACGACAGTGCCGGATCGGGCAGCGACGGGGTTTCCTGCGCCACGCTGGCGATGCGTACCTTGCCGGGCAGGTCGAGGTCGCCCTTGTCGGCTTCCAGTTCGCCCTGCACGGCGGCGAACAGGCTGGACTTGCCCGCGCCATTGCGGCCGACCACGCCCACGCGGTAGCCCGCATGCAGGGTCAGGTCGACGTTGGACAGCAACAGGCGCTCACCGCGGCGCAGCGCGAAATTACGAAGGGAGATCAAGAAACAACCTAAGGGGATTTGGGGGGAAGCGGCCGCGTAGTTTATCGATAGCGCCTCTGTCCACAGTTGTTAAGAAACCATTGACATCCATGTCATGGCCCTGTAACCAGAGTCTGTAGCGCCTAAGTCCATGGTTTCAAAGGAAACTTTGCAAGCCCTGATCCACTTCAAGCATCACTTCGCAGTCCTTCCCGGAGCCCCCCATGACCCGCAAGCTGTCGCCCCTGACCTTCGCCATCAGCCTGGCGCTGGTCGCCCCCGCCGTATTCGCCCAGGAATCCGCCCCTGCCGAGGCGCGCACGCTGGACACCCTGATCGTCACCGGCACGCGCGTCTCCGACCGCACCGTCGCCGAATCGCAGTCGCCGATCGACATCATCACGCCGGAGGCCCTGCAGGCCACCGGCACCACCGAACTCGCAACGGCACTGGCACGCGCCCTGCCCTCGCTGAACTTCCCGCGCCCGGCCGTCACCGACGGCACCAGCGGCGTCCGTCCGGCGCAGCTGCGCGGCCTGTCGCCGGACCAGGTGCTGATCCTGGTCAACGGCAAGCGCCGCCACATCTCGGCGCTGGTCAACGTCAACGGCAGCATCGGCCGCGGTTCGTCGGCGGTGGACCTCAACGCCATCCCCGTGTCGGCGATCGAACGCGTGGAAGTGCTGCGCGACGGCGCTTCGGCGCAGTACGGTTCCGATGCCATCGCCGGTGTGGTCAACGTCGTGCTGAAGGGCGCGGGCGAAGGCGGCCGCCTGGCGGTGGATGTGGGCGGCTATTCCGCCGGCGACGGGCGCAGCACGCAGCTGTCCGGCGATACCGGGGTGTCCTTCGGCGGTGGTCGCGGCTTCGTGCACGTCGCGGGGCAGCTGACCCAGCAGGACGAAACCAACCGCGCCGGTCCCTACCAGGGCACCGCGCCCAACACCGGCAACAATCCCGCCATCGGCACGGTGGCCTTTGTCTACGGTGATCCGCAGGTGGATGCCGGCGCGGTGTCGGCCAACGCAGGCTTCGACTTCAGCGACAACGTCAGCGCCTACGCCACCGCCATCGCCAGCAACCGCGACATCGTCTCGTTCGCCTTCTACCGCTCGATCGGCCACAACGCGCTGGTGCCGCAGGTGTATCCGGAAGGTTACGTGCCGGAGATCAACCAGCTCTCGCAGGACCGCTCGCTGGTGGCGGGCGTCAAGGGCGACACCGAAAGCGGCTGGAAGTGGGACGTCAGCTACAACTACGGCTACAACCATTTGAAGTTCCACACCCAGAACAGCATCAACTACAGCCTGGGCGCGACCAGCCCGCGTCGCTTCTACGACGGCGCGCTGGAGTACACCCAGAACGTGCTGAACGCCGACATCAGCAAGGCGCTTGAGATCGGGCTGGCGTATCCGGCCACGCTGTCGTTCGGCGCGGAGTACCGCGAGGAGAAGTGGAACCAGTCGCCTGGCGAACTGGCCTCCTACACCGGCAGCGGCGCACAGGGTTTCGGTGGCTTCACCCCGGCCAACGCGGTGCATTCGGACCGCGACAGCTATGCGGCCTACGTGGGCCTGGAAGCCGACCTGACCGAGAAGTTCTCGGCCGGCATCGCCGGTCGCTACGAGGACTATTCCGACTTCGGAAGCGAGGTGTCGGGCAAGCTGTCGGCGCGCTATGCCTTCACCGATGCGGTGGCGCTGCGCGCGACCGTGGCCAGCGGCTTCCGCGCGCCGGCGCTGGCGCAGCAGTACTACCAGGTGGTGACATCGCAGTACAACGCCACCCTCGACCGCTTCTTCGAATCGGGCACGTTCCCCGCCACCGGCCCTGTCGCGCAGGCGCTGGGAGCCGATGCGCTGACCGCCGAGACCTCGCTGTCGTACGGACTTGGCCTGGTGCTGCAGCCGGTGGACCGCCTGTACGTCACCATCGATGCGTACCAGATCGACATCGATGATCGCATCGTGCTGTCCTCCAACCTGCTGCTGGGCGGCAACGCGGCGGCGCAGGCGCTGCTGGCCAGCCTCGGCGTCAATGGTGTCACCAGTGCGCGCTACTTCACCAACGCGGCCGACACCCGCACGCGCGGTGTCGACGTGATCGCGCAGTACACCGTGCCGCTGGCCAACAGCAGCCTCGCCCTGACCGCCGGCTACAACTACAACAAGACCGAGATCCAGCGCATCGCACCGAATCCACCGGAGCTGACCGCCCTGGGTGCGAACCTGTGGCGCATCGGCCGCGATGAGCAGGGCCGCATCGAGGAAGGCTATCCGCGCGACAAGACCACGCTGACGGCGGCATGGAACCTGGCACGCTGGGACTTCACCTTCGGCGCCACCCGCTACGGCGAGTTCACCACCCGCGTCAGCGAGACCGGCAATCCGGTCAACGACCAGACCTACGGCGCCAAGTGGATCCTGGATGCCTCGACCAGCTACCGCCCAAGCGAGAACTGGACGCTGACGCTGGGCGCGGACAACCTGCTGGACGAGTATCCGGACCGCACCATCTTCCCGAACTCGAACAGTGGCCAGTTCCCCTACAGCAGCCAGTCACCGGGCGGTTTCAACGGCGCGTACGTGTACGGGCGCATCGCTTACACGTGGTAACACGCTGCGTTGCCTGATGCACCCGGAACGCCCCGCCCCGTGCGGGGCGTTTCCGTTGTGGCGATGACGAAAGGCGCGGGACACGACACGCCCGACGGCCTGTGCCGGTTTGCGGCGGAGCGTCCGCATCGGCGACACTCGACGCTCATGCCGAGGAAAAACGCCCATCGATGCATCATGACACCGACCTGATCAACATCATCGCGGTGGGGCTGGCCCTGGCCTTCGTGCTGGGTGCGATCGCCCACAAGCTGCGCTTGTCGCCACTGGTCGGTTACCTGCTTGCAGGCATCTTCGTCGGTCCGTTCACGCCCGGCTTCGTGGCCGACCAGGAGCTGGCCAACCAGCTGTCGGAACTGGGCGTGATGCTGTTGATGTTCGGCGTGGGCCTGCACTTCTCGCTGGAGGATCTGCTGGAGGTCAAGGCGATCGCCATCCCCGGCGCCATCGCGCAGATCGTCGTGGCCACGGCGCTGGGCTGGGCGCTGGCATGGGGCATGGGCTGGACGCCGTTGAACGGCTTCGTGTTCGGGCTGGCACTGTCGGTGGCGAGCACCGTGGTGCTGCTGCGCGCGATGGAGGACCGACGCCTGCTGGATACAAAGCGCGGCCGCATCGCGGTGGGCTGGTTGATCGTGGAAGACATCGCGATGGTGCTGGCGCTGGTGATGCTGCCGGTGCTGGCGGAAACCTTCGGCGACACCGCAGGCGGCGAACCCGCCAGCTTCGGTACCTTCGCAGTGGCCATCGTGTGGACGCTGATCAAGCTGGGCGCCTTCGTCGCCTTCATGCTGGTGGTCGGCCGCCGGGTGATTCCGTGGACGCTGGAGAAGATCGCCGCCACCGGTTCGCGCGAGCTGTTCACGCTGTCGGTGCTGGCGATCGCCCTGGGCGTGGCGTTCGGCTCGGCCACGCTGTTCGGGGTGTCGTTCGCACTGGGCGCGTTCTTCGCCGGCATGCTGCTCAACGAATCCGAGCTGAGCCACAAGGCGGCCAACGACTCGCTGCCGCTGCGGGATGCCTTCGCGGTGCTGTTCTTCGTATCGGTCGGAATGCTGTTCAACCCGGCGATCCTGGTGGCGCATCCGTGGCAGGTGCTGGCCACCTTCGGGATCATCGTGGTGGGCAAGTCGGTGGCGGCGTACTACATCGTCAAGGCGTTCAAGCACCCCACCGGCACGGCGCTGACGATCTCGGTCAGCCTGGCGCAGATCGGCGAGTTCTCCTTCATCCTCGCCGCCCTGGGCGTCTCGCTGAAGATCCTGCCCCCGGAAGGCCGCGACCTGATCCTGGCCGGCTCGCTGCTGTCGATCATCGCCAACCCGTTCCTGTTCTCATGGCTGGACCGCTGGCAGAAGAAGCAGGAGGCGCTGGCACCGGTGCCGGCGGAGCCCGAGATACCGCCCGGACCATCGCTGGACGTCACCGACCACGCCATCATCATCGGCTACGGCCGCGTGGGCAGCGAACTGGCGCGCGTACTGCGCGACCGCGGCGTACCGCTGATCGTTATCGACGACAACGGCGACCACGTGGCACGCGCGCACGATGCCGGCATTCCGGCCATCCGTGGCAGCGCGGCAGCCGACAAGGTGCTGGCCGAAGCGCATCCCGAGCGCGCCAAGATCGCGGTGCTGGCGATTCCCCAGCCCCTGGAGGCCGGCGAGACCCTGGCCAAGCTGCGTGCGATCAATCCTTCGTTGACCCTGCTCGCCCGCGCGCACAGCGAGGGCGAAGTGAAGCATCTGCTCGAGCACGGTGCCGACGGTGCCGTGCTGGCCGAACGCGAACTGGCGTTCTCGCTGGCGGAGATGGTGATGTCGACACCGCCCTACCGCCCGCAACGCATCAATGGCTGAGCCGACGGATCAGCTGCGAAAAACGGCGGCCTCTGCGGCAGTTTCCGCCAGCACCTCGGCCAACGGCCGCGGGGCACCGTACAGGTAACCCTGCACGCGCTGCACGCCCAGTTGCCGCAGGCAGTGCTCCGTGGCTTCGTCCTCGACGAACTCGGCCACGGTGATCGCGCCAAAGGCGTTGGCCACGGCAACGGATGCCTGCACGACCGCATGGTCCTTGCCCAACTGGGCTACGTTGCGGACGAACGAGCCATCGATCTTGATGACATCGACAGGGAGTTCGCGCAGGCGCGCGAAACTCTGCATGCCGGTGCCGAAATCGTCGATGGCGATGTGGCAGCCCAGCGCGCGCAGGTCGGCCAGCAGGTGACTGGCGGCGGCCGTGTTGGAGATGGCGGCAGTTTCGGTGACTTCGAAACACAACGCGCTCATCGGCAGCGGCGAACCTGCCAGCAGGGTGCGCAGTTCCACCTGGAAACTCATCGAGGCCAGGCTCTGGCCGGTCAGGTTGATCGCGATCTCGCGGCAATGCGGCAGCGCGGCGGGCGACTTGCGCAGCAGGCGGAACAACGCGCGCACGACCGCCAGGTCCAGTTCCGCACCCCGGCCAGCCGCTTCCAGCGGCGCCATGAAGCGCGCGGGCGACATGATCTCGCCCCGCTCATCCAGCAAGCGGCACAACACCTCCCCCGTCAGCCCACGTGGCTCGCCATGGACATCGGCAAGTTCGCGGATCGGCTGGAAGTACAACACCACGCGCTCATTGCGCAGGCTCGCCAGGGCCTCGGTGGCGTCGTGCAGTTGCCGGCGATGCGTGCGCCGCAACTGGCTATCACCGATATCGGTGTAGCGGGGCCTCAGTTCGCCATGGTGGCGAGCCTCGAAGGCCAGATGCGAAGCGGCGACCACCGCCGCATCGATCACGCTCGCCTGCGTACCGTTGAACGCGGCCACTCCCAGGTAGGGCAGCAAGCGCATCGGCTGCCCGCCCGCATCGATCTCCGCGTGCTCCACGCGTGCCATGACCCGCTCCCACAGATCGGCATCGCGCGAGAACTTCGGCAGCAGCGCGAACTGGCCGGTGCCGACGTAATACGTCTCCACGATGTCCTCCAGGCGCCGTGCGGTCGCATTCATCGCCTGCGCCTGCGTATCCAGGCCGAAGCCCGCCACCAGCGTGTCGGTCTGGTCCAGCAGCAGGTACCCGAGTTCGGTCCGCGCGAGCGGCCGCGCCACCCGCTCGCGCAACGCCTTCAGGTTGGGCAGGCCGGTGATCTGGTCGCGCAGGGTCTCGCTGGAAAGCCGTTCGGCCAGTTCGAAACGGTCACGGTTGGTCAGCCACAGGTACATCATCGCCAGCAGCAGGATGTTCAACTCCAGCGTGATGTGCAGCAGGTTGAAGAAGCCCACCGGACTGTTCGCGTATTCGGCCGTGCCCGCCACCATGCCCACCAGCAGCAGCAAGGTCAGCGACAGGGCCGCCATCGCCCACCGCGACGACAACCGCAGCATGCTCCAGCCCAACACCAGCAGCAGCGCGAAGCGATAGTCCATCAGCACCATGCGCGGCGCGGTGCCGTCCGCCATGTAGGCCTGCCGCACCAGCACCGCCATCCACACGCTGAGCACCAGCCCGGCCGCCAGCGCGACCGGCCACATCCAGTGCGAAGCAGCATCTAGCCTGGGCGCGGGATACCCGCGTTCCCGCCACGCCACCACCAGCGGCAATGTCACCACGGCCACGCCGAACTGCTTGGCGAAGAACATCTGGAACGCCGAACTGATGGCCAGCGCGGATGTCGAAATCGCCGCGATGCTGAAGCCGGCAAGCGCGAGCACCAGCGGATAGAGCAACAGGCCTATCGAAGCGAACCGGACCAGGTCGCGCCGTTGCACGCGCTGGCCGGGCGCACGCGGCCACCGCATCCATCGCGCGCACGCCAGGCTCCAGCCCAGCGTGAAAAGATAGCTGGCCGCGCCCCAGGCAAGCACCGGACCCGGTTGCCACTGGTCGAAATAGAGCTGGCGCACGGTCCAGCCCACGAACGTCAGCAGGAAACAGCCCGCCACCACGCGGCGGTCCCTTTCCAGCATGGCGATGGCCAGCAGCAGGCCCGCATGCAGGTGGACCAGTGAAGCGTGGGCCAGCTCGCCGAAGAAATCGATGCGGTAGCTGACGGGGATCTGCTGCAACAGCAGGCACAGCCCTCCCAGCAGGAGCACTTTCGTGCTTCCACCCATTCCGTGCTCTTCCCTGTGGACACCGTTGGCAACCATCAGTCTGCTGGTCCCCCGACGCGTCGCCATCCTGCCACGGATTCCTGAGGGCAGGCCATCGCCATCGCACTTGCCCAGATTCAGGCTCAACGGAATGGGCGGCGCCGGCCGGCCACCACCGGAAAACGAACATCAGCGCGCGTGGAGGCCGGAATCGGGCAGCAGCCAGTCGAAGATGGGGCGGGGGCGACCCAGATGGTAGCCCTGCCCCCACTGCACCCCCAGTGCGCGCAACTGCAGTACCTGGCTGGCGTTCTCCACATATTCGGCAACCGTCGCCAGGCCGTGAGCCTTGGCGACCGCTACGGCCGCCCGCACGATTTCCAGGTCACCCGGCTCGGTATCCAGGTGCCGGATGAACTGGCCATCGATCTTCAGGCTGTCCACCGGCACCTGTTTCAGGCGCTCGAAGTTCTGCACTCCGCTGCCGAAATCATCAAGCGCCAACCGGCAGCCATGTGCCCGCAGCTCCTGGAAGAGCTTGAGGGCGGAATCCTGGCTCGCGATCACGGCGGTCTCGGTCAGTTCGAAGCACAGCGCGCGATGATTCAACGGCGAGCATCGCAACAGGTCGGCAAAACGCGCGCGGAACGAGGCGGACGCCAGGCTGCGACCGCTCAGGTTGATGCCCAGGCGCGCGATACCGGGCATGGCGTCGGGATGCGCCTTCAGCCAGTCGAACAGGCATTCGACGACGGCGATGTCCAGATCCGCCACATGGCCGCTTTCCTCCAGGTCGGGGATGAATTCGGCCGGCATCAGCAGCCGCCCCTGCGCTGTGCGCAGGCGGCACAACACCTCGCCCTGGAACCCGGACAGCGCGGCACCTCCATCGATACGGACGATAGGCTGCAGATGCAGTTCGATGCGCCCTGCGTGCACGCACTCCAGGGCCTCCGCGGAGGCCACCAGCCGATGCTGCCTCGCCAACACGGCGCTCCCCTCCCGCGTGGATACGTAGTGCATCGGACTGCACTCCCCCTCGCGACGTGCGCACAGGGCTGCATCGCACGCGTTGGCAAGACATTCGTCCAGCGACTGCGCGCCCAGCCGTTCGGGACGCACCAGGCCCAGATAGGGGTTCAGTCGCAGCTGCGCGTCCTTCCACTGGAACACATGCCCCTGCAGGCGTTTCAGGATGTCGTCCCATGCGCACGTCTCGCCGCCCGTGCCGGCAGGCTGGCGTGGCAGCAGGACGAAATGCCCACCCCCCAGGTGAAAGGTGCGCGCCAGTGGTTCCATGATCCGCCCCGCTTCGCGCAGCAACAGCGTTTCGGCGCGCCAGCCATAACTGCCGAGGACACGTTCCACCTGATCAAGCAGCAGGAAGCCCATGACGGGCGGCGTCGCGGGAAGCATTCGCCAGGCTTCCTGCAGGGCGTGGGCATTGGCCAGTCCGCTGCTCGCATCATGCCGTCCCATCTTGCGCACATGGCGATAGCGTTCCATGCGTTCGCGGTTGAGCAGGAACAGCAATGCGAGCACCAGCACCATGAAATTGCATTCGACCATGTGCACCAGCAGGCGCTGCATCTGCACTGCAGACTCCGCCTGCTGGGCCTGGTCCGTCAGCGCATGCAACAACAGCAGGTGGGTCACCGTCAGCAACGGCATCGAATACTCCACGCGCCAGAGCAGCATGGCGATGGCCATCAATGCGCCGATCAACGTGCGGTATTCGTAAACCAGTTCAAGCCATGGCCGGATCACGCCATCGCTCGAGTGCTCAAGCAGCGCCCCCACCGCCAGCACCAGACACAGCCATGCCACGATGACGAACCAGCGATGCCCGGGAACCTGTCGCAGGCGCTCATCGCTCCATACCAGCAGAAAGGGCAATGTCAGCATGCCCACGCCGACATGCTTGGCGAGCAGCAGTTGCAGCGACGCGCTCGCCACTACGGGCGCACCCTGCCCGATCAATGTGTACAGCGCGGCTGCCAGGGTCGCCCAGCCGAAAGGAAACAGCAGCAGGCACACGAGCAGGTAACGCCCCATGCCCGACACCTGCATGCGTCGGCGACGGCCCATGGGGCCGCCGGCCCATCCTGCACATGCCACGGTCCAGCGCCATTGCAGCATCATCGCCGCGGCAACGGCCACGATGTAGAGGGGCGACAGCGGCATCTGCAGCTGCGCACGCCACCACCACTGCACGAAATTGGCCAGGAACGCCGTTGCCAGCACCCGCCAGTCGCCCCCCAACAGGGCGATCGCCATCAGCAGGCCGGCATGGGCGTGCAGCAGCGAGGCCTGTCCGCCCTGCCAGCGTTCACCGAAGAAGTGCGCGCCATACCCGACCTCGATGCTCTGCAGCACCAGACAGGCCAGCGATACGAGGCCAGCATCAATCCACCAGGCGCGGGGTCGTGTGTCCATCGTGGCGCGCATCCCTTCACGTGATGACGGGATGCACGCATCGACGTGCCACCCCCGCTAGGGAGGCACACTACTCTGGCATTCGTGCATGCGCGATACCGCGCATGCAAGTGTGATTTGAACCGCGCACGATGGCGCGGTCACCCTTCACCGGTCAGACGTCCGCAGTGCGCCGCTCGAACTGCAGGTGCCCGCCGTCGGCGTGCACACGCACCTTGTCGCCTGCTCCGAATTCGCCCGACAGGATCTTGTGCGCCAGCGGATTCTCCAGCTGCGCCTGGATCGCGCGCTTCAGCGGCCTCGCGCCATACACCGGATCGAAGCCCACATTGCCCAGCAGCATCAACGCCGAATCGTCCAGTTCCAGCACGATCTGGCGCTCGGCCAGGCGCTTGGCCAGGTAGCGCGTCTGGATGCGGGCGATCTCGCGGATCTGCGCCTTGTCCAGCGGATGGAACACGACGATGTCGTCCAGGCGGTTGATGAACTCGGGCCGGAAGTGCGCCTGTACCACGCCCATCACCGCCGCCTTCATCTGCGTGTAGCTCTCCGGCGTGTCGCCCGCGCCGCCACCATCGCTCATGTCCTGGATCAGGCTGGAGCCCAGGTTGGAGGTCATCACGATGACCGTGTTGCGGAAATCCACCGTGCGGCCCTGGCCGTCGGTCAGGCGACCGTCGTCCAGCACCTGCAGCAGGATGTTGAACACGTCCGGGTGTGCCTTTTCCACTTCGTCCAGCAGGATCACGCTGTACGGGCGACGGCGCACGGCCTCGGTCAGATAGCCGCCTTCCTCGTAGCCCACGTAGCCCGGAGGTGCGCCGACCAGACGGCTGACCGCGTGCTTCTCCATGAACTCGCTCATGTCGATGCGGACCATCGCGTCGCTGCTGTCGAACAGGAATTCGGCCAGTGCCTTGCACAGCTCGGTCTTGCCCACGCCGGTCGGACCGAGGAACAGGAACGAGCCGCTGGGCCGGTCGGGGTCGGAAATACCGGCTCGCGAACGGCGCACGGCGTCGGACACGACCTTGATCGCCTCCTCCTGCCCGATCACGCGGCCGCGCAGCGACTGCTCCATCTGCAGCAGCTTCTCGCGTTCGCCTTCCAGCATCTTGCTGACCGGGATGCCGGTCCAGCGGCTGACGACCTCGGCGATCTCCTCGTCGGTGACCTTGTCCTGTAGCAGGCGGAAGCCCTTCTGCTCGGCCTCCTGCGCGGCCGCCAGCTGCTTCTCCAGCTCCGGCAACTGGCCGTATTGCAGTTCGCTCATGCGCGCGTAGTCCTGCTTGCGCTGCGCGGCCTCCAGCTCCAGCTTCACGCGCTCGATCTGTTCCTTGATCTTCGTCGCACCGGTCAGCGTGGCCTTCTCGGCCTTCCAGATTTCTTCCAGGTCGTTGAACTCGCGCTGCAGCGATTCGATCTCGGTCTCCAGATCGGCCAGGCGCTGCTTCGACTGCGCGTCCTTCTCCTTCTTCAGTGCTTCGCGCTGGATCTTCAGCTGGATCAGCCGGCGCTCCATGCGGTCCATTTCTTCCGGCTTGGAGTCGATCTCCATGCGGATGCGCGATGCCGCTTCGTCCATCAGGTCGATGGCCTTGTCCGGCAGCTGGCGGTCGGCGATGTAGCGGTGCGACAGCGTGGCCGCGGCGACGATGGCGGGGTCGGTGATCTCCACGCCATGGTGCACGGCGTACTTCTCCTTCAGCCCGCGCAGGATGGCGATGGTGTCCTCGACGCTGGGTTCGCCGACGAACACTTTCTGGAAGCGGCGCTCCAACGCGGCGTCCTTCTCCACGTACTTGCGGTATTCGTCCAGCGTGGTCGCGCCGATGCAGTGCAGTTCGCCACGCGCCAGCGCGGGCTTCAGCATGTTGCCGGCATCCATGGAGCCTTCGGCCTTGCCGGCGCCGACCATGGTGTGCAGTTCGTCGATGAAGAGGATGATCTGGCCTTCGTTCTTGGCCAGGTCGTTGAGCACGGCCTTCAGGCGCTCCTCGAATTCACCGCGGAACTTCGCGCCTGCGATCAGGGCGCCCATGTCCAGGCTCAGCACGCGCTTGCCCTTCAGGCCTTCCGGCACCTCGCCGTTGACGATGCGTTGCGCCAGGCCTTCGACGATGGCGGTCTTGCCCACGCCGGGCTCGCCGATCAGCACGGGATTGTTCTTGGTGCGGCGCTGCAGGACCTGGATGGTGCGGCGGATTTCCTCGTCGCGGCCGATCACCGGATCCAGCTTGCCGATCTCCGCGCGCTCGGTGAGGTCGATGGTGTACTTCTCCAGCGCCTGGCGCTGGTCTTCGGCATTCTCGGATTGCACCTTCTCGCCCCCACGCAGACGGTCGATGGCGGCGCGCAGCTTCTGCTTGTCGGCGCCGCTGGCCTTCAGTTCCTGCCCGGCGGCCCCGCTGTCGTCCAGCGCAGCCAGCAGGAACCACTCGCTGGCGATGTAGGTATCGCCACTGTCCTGCGCCAGCTTGTCGGTGACGTTGAGCAGGCGCGACAGGTCGTTGCCGATGGACAGGTTGCCGGCCTGGCCGGTCACCTTGGGCAGCTTGTCGAGCGCTTCGCCCAGCCGCTCGCGCAGCAGGGGCACGTTGACGCCGGCCTGCGACAGCAACGGACGCGTGCTGCCGCCCTGCTGCTCCAGCAACGCGGTGAGCACGTGCACCGGTTCGATCATGGTGTGGTCGCGGCCCACGGCCAGCGACTGCGCGTCGGCCAGCGCCTGCTGGAAACGCGAGGTCAGTTTGTCCATCCGCATCGGGAGAACCTCAAGGAAAGTAGGGGCCGGCGAACGCCAGCCGATGCTACCCAGATGCGGTTAAGCGGCGGTGTTTCAAGACCCCGCGAGACGCCGGTTCAGCGCGGACTGTCTGTAGGAGGGGCTTCAGCCCCGACGCTTTCCGATGCACGCTGTGGCATCGCGGGCAAAAAGCGTCGGGGCTAAAGCCCCCCCCTACAGGGGTCACTGTTTCTTCTGCAGCGACAGCAGGCCCAGCAGCACGGCCAGCGCGGCGTAGGCCCCTGCGAACTGCCACAGGATCGTCGCGCGCAGTCCTTCCACGTCCCACGGCAGGTAGATGCCACCGCGCGGATCGACCGAATGGATGATGCCGAACAGCGTCAGCACCGCGCCGACCAGCAGCGCGACGACGGCGCGGCCGTTGCGCCCGTCGATCATCGCCACCAGCGCGGTGATCCAGATCATCGCGGTGATGATGAAGCCGTTGCCCAGCGTCACGATGGTGGCCAGGTCGGGCAAGCCGTGGCCATCGACACCTTCGTACAGGCCAGCGAAATGGTCGGGGGCGATCCACGCCGGATTGCCGAACTTGATCGTCAGCAGGTAGGCCACCGACGGCAGGAAGCCCAGCGCCACCGCAATGGCGTGCTTGCGCGGCGTTTCGGTGAAGGCCTGCACGGTGATGTCCAGGCCCACGTAGACGATGATCGGCGCCAGCACCGCCACCGGAAGCCACTGCACCAGGCCCGACACGTAGCCCAGCACGCCGCCCAGGCCGATGAAGAGGCCGGTCAACAGCGTGTAGCCCTTGCGCGCACCCATGTGCTTGTACGCAGGCTGGCCGATGTAGGGCGTGGTCTGCGCCACGCCGCCGCAGAAGCCCGCGACCAACGTGGACACCGCTTCGGCCAGCAGTACGTCGCGCGTGCGGTAGTCGTCGCCGGCGGCGCGCGCGCTTTCGCTGACGTTGATGCCGCCCACCACCATCAGCAGGCCGAACGGCAGCAGCAGCGGCAGGTAGGGCACGGTGTAGGCCAGGCCGTCGAGCCAGCCCAGCGTGGGCAGCGGCAGCGTCACCGCCAGCGGCACGGCATCCGGCACCTTGAAGCCCGGCGCGCCAAGGCCAGCGAGGCCCAGCACGTAGTACAGCGTGGTGCCGACGATGAAGGCCAGCAGCACGCCCGGGATCTTCACCGGCAACTTGCCCTTGGCCACCAGCACGTACAGCAGCAGGCCAAAGGTGACGAAGCCGACGATGGGCTGGCGCAGCGTCTCGATCAGCGGCAGGAAGCCGAGCAACGTCAGCGCCGCCCCGCCAATGGAGCCCAGCAGGCCGGCGCGCGGCACCGCGCGGGTGACTGCATCGCCGAAGAACGACAGCACCAGCTTCAGCCCGCCCATCACCACCAGCGAGGCCATGCCGAGCTGCCAGGTCGCGGTGGCCGCGGCCTGTTCGTCCAGGCCGGCCTGTTTGAAGCCGACGAAGGCCGGGCCCAGCACCAGCAGCGCCATGCCGATGCTGGTGGGCGCGTCCAGGCCCAGCGGCATCGCGGTGACGTCATCGCGCCCGGTCTTGGCCGACAACCGGTGCGCCATCCACGTATAGATCAGGTTGCCGACCAGCACGCCCAGCGCGGTGCCGGGGAACATGCGGGTGAACACCACCTCGGCGGGGAACTGGAAGATGCCGATCAATGCGGCGGCGATGAAGCCGAGGATGGACAGGTTGTCCACCACCAGGCCGAAGAAACCGTTGAGGTCGCCGGGAACGAACCAGCGGCGCACGGGAGAAGCCGATGCGGTCATGGGAGGCCGAAGAAGGAAAAGGGAAAGGAGGGAATGGCGGACCACAGGATAAGCCGCCTCCCCCGTTCACGGGGGAGGGTTGGAGCGGGGGCGACGGAGCCGATCAATCTCCGACTCGCAGGAACAGCGGATGCAGCGCCGCACGCGCCCGGGAGTGCCTTGGCCAGCAGGCCCACATGCATGCGCTCGCCCCCTCCCAGCCTTCCCCCGCACGCGGGGGAAGGAGCAGATCGACTCAGAACGATACGTCCACCGCGTGGCGCGACCACAGCACCGACTGGTGGCCGGTGGCCTGCTTCCACGCCAGGCGGATCGCCTCGACATCGGCGCGGCGCTGCGGCGTGTCCTCGTGCAGCACCACCAGCACCTTGGTCTTCAGGCGATTGGGTTCCTTCGCACCACGGAACAGCCACTGGCCGTAGGCATCGAACACGGTCAGGCCGTCCGGGAAGCGCGAGGTCACTTCCTTGTCGAGGAAGGCGCGCCACGTCGCTTCGGTGATGGGCTCGGCCTGGGGGCGGTCCGCCGGTCCCGTCTCCTCTCCCACCCCGAAGTACAGCTCGCTGCGCACCCAGCCACTCGCGCTGGCCGGACGCAACGTGTCGCCTTCCAGCGTGGCGGTGGTGGCAGAGGGCGATGCGACGGGCGGCGTGGACGCACACCCGGCAAGCGCAAGAAGGACCAGCAGCCAGACAGCACGATGCGACATGGGGGAAGACCTCGTGGGAGAAGGACAGGATGGAGCATGCCGCCGCGATGGCCATATGACGCGGCGGCATAAGGTGATGGACAGCGGAGATGACACACGGTCCGCAGCGGCGGTTAATATATCGCTTCATCGCAATATAGCGATAGACTCCGCCCTGCTCCCTCCCTCGCCCCACGAGACCCGCATGTCCCACCCCGTCCTTGCTCCGCTCGGCGCCGCCATCGTGCTGGCGCTCGCCGTCCCCGCCCATGCCCAGACCGCGCCTGCCGGCGCCACCGACCTGGATGCGGTGATCGTCACCGGCACACGCGCCACCGATCGCACCGCGCTGGAATCCACCTCGCCCATCGATGTGCTGACCGCCGAAGACATCCGCCAGGCCGGCGTGCTCAACGGCGAGCTCGGCAGTGCGCTGCAGGCGCTGCTGCCGTCGCTGAACTTCCCGCGCCAGTCCAACTCCGGCGGCGCCGACCACATCCGCGCCGCGCAGCTGCGTGGCCTGAGCCCCAACCAGGTGCTGGTGCTGGTCAACGGCAAGCGCCGCCACACCAGCGCGCTGGTCAACACCGACAGCAAGATCGGCAAGGGCAACACGCCGGTGGACTTCAATGCCATCCCGGTCAGCGCGATCAAGCGCATCGAAGTGCTGCGCGACGGCGCTGGCGCGCAGTACGGCTCCGATGCCGTCGCCGGCGTCATCAACGTCATCCTCGATGACACGCCGGAAGGCGGCGCCATCGAAGCCAGCTATGGCGCGCACCACACCAAGGTGGAGCCGATCGACCAGACCGTCACCGACGGCCAGACCGGCTTCTTCAGCGCGCAGGTCGGCGACCGCATCGGCGACGGCGGCTTCTTCCGCGTGGGCCTGGAGTACAAGCAGCGCGAAGGCACCAACCGCGCCGGCTTCGACCAGATCCCGTTCTTCGAGGAGCAGACCCCGGACAACCTCGCCCTGGCCGGCCAGCGCAACTACGTGCTGGGCGACGGCAGTTCGAAGGACATCAACGCGTGGCTCAACGCGGCCGTGCCGCTGGGCGAATCGGCCGAGCTGTACGCCTTCGGCACCTACCACCAGAGCGATACCGAAGGCGCGAACTACTTCCGCTACCCCGATGGTGTGGCGAACTGGAAGGAGGTCTATCCGAACGGCTATCGCCCGATCTCCGAAGGCGAGAACCTCGACCTGGCCGGCGTGGCGGGCGTGCGCGGCCAATGGGGCGAATGGGATTACGACGCCAGCCTCAATCATGGTCGCAATGAGTTCACCTACCGGCTGCGCAATTCGCTCAACGCCTCGCTGGGCCCCAGCAGTCCCACGCGCTTCAAGACCGGCGACTACGAATCCGCACAGACGCTCGCCAACCTCGACCTGAGCCGCGTGTTCGGCGCGCATACGTTCGCCACCGGCCTCGAGTTCCGTCATGAAACCTTCGAGACCGGCGCAGGCGATCCCGCCTCGTACGCAGCCGGTCCCTTCACCGACCGCCCGACCGGCTCGCAGGCCGGCGGCGGGCTGACGCCGCAGGACACCGCCGACCTCGACCGCGATGTGTCCAGCGTCTACGCCAGCCTCAGCAGCCAGTGGGGCGAGAAGTTCACCACCGACATCGCCGCGCGCTACGAACATTACGACGACTTCGGCGGCGAACTGACCGGCAAGCTGGCCGCCCGCTATGAGTTCGCGCCCGCCTTCGCGCTGCGCGGCTCGGTGTCGAACAACTTCCGCGCCCCGTCGCTGAGCCAGATCGGCTTCGAATCCACCTCCACCGGTTACGACGCGTCCGGCCAACTCACCCAGGGCCGCCTGCTGTCGGTCAACAACCCCATCGCCCGCGCCCTGGGCGCGCAGGACCTGGACCCCGAGAAGGCGCTGAACCTCAGTCTCGGCTTCACCAGCCGCATCGGTGAGCATTTCGACGTGTCGCTGGACGTGTTCCGCATCGACATCGACGACCGCGTGGCGATCACGGAACGCATCACCGGCGATGCGCTGACCGATTTCGTGCTGGACAATTTCGGCGTGCCGGGCGTGCAGAGCGCCAACTTCTTCATCAATGCCGCCGACACCCGTACCGAAGGTGCGGAGCTGGTGGCCAACTGGCGGCAGGTGCTGGGTGACGGCAACCTGCTGTTGACCGGCGCCTACAGCTACGCGAAGACGGAACTGAAGAACATCGCCGTTACGCCCGCCGAACTGCTCGCCATCGACCCCACCTACGTGCTGTTCGGCGTTGAGGAGAGCAACACGCTGACCGATGCCGCACCGCGCACGCGTGGCATCTTCACCGCGAGCTGGAACAACACCGATTGGTCGCTGCTGGGACGCGTCAGCCGCCATGGCAGCGCCAAGCGCGTGTTCAACTTCGGCGGCGGCTTCGAGCCGGAACAGACCTACGGCGCCGAGTGGCAACTGGACGCGGAAGTGGAATACCGGTTTTCGCCGCAGTGGAGCGTCGCGCTGGGCGGCCTGAACCTGACCGACGAGTACCCTGACCTGTCGAGCGCGGACATCGCCTACTTCGGCAACCTGCCGTACGACGTGCTCTCACCGATCGGCAGCAACGGTGCGTATTACTACACGCGGGTGCGCTACACCTTCTGAGTGCCACGGGCATCGCCGCCTCCCTCACGGAGGCGGCACGACGAACTGATCGTCCGGGGGCCGCAGACCACGAACGCATCGCAATGCGCCCGGACGGTGAACAACAGGGACGCCGCCTTGCAGCCAAGCATGAAGAACTCGCCGCCACGCGCCCGGATGACGAACAACCTGTAGGAGCGGCTTCAGCCGCGACCGGATACCTGCACGCCGCAGGAAACACATGCGTATCGGCTGCCATCGCCCGCGACAGGCATCATCACGAGCACGGTCGCCGTGCGGTCGCGGCTGAAGCCGCTCCTACAGGAAGCGCGCCCGCTCCTCCTCCGTCGGCACCCGGCATGCCGTCATCCCGAACCACCGGTACCGGTGTCGCGCGATCCAGCGGTATAGCGGATCGCGCACACCACGCGGCACCAGGGCGATCACCAGGGCAAGCCGCCACGCACCGCCCAATCCCATCAGCACGCGACGGATCGCATCGCTGTCGGTCCATGCGCGATGACCATCGACCAGCAGGAACGACGCAGGATCGTCGGGATCCAGCCCATGCCCTGCCAGCAGCGCGCGCCCTGCGCCCGACTGCATGGCGGCGAAGCGATAACGTCCCACGCGATCATGCTTCAGCAGGAAGTGTACCCATCCATTGCACAGCACGCAGATGCCGTCGAAGACGATGATGGGGCCTTGTGCAGCGGAGGGGTCGTTTGGGGTCATTCCACCTCTCCGTGACGCTTGAGGGCTCCCCTCTCCCCGCATGCGGGGGGAGAGTGCCAACGACGAGTGAGGGGCGAACGGAGTCCGCCATCCGTCGGCCCACTGCGCTGATGCAACAGGCGATGCACGGACATACGCTCGTCTTGCGAGCGACGAAAAGCGCCCCTCATCCGCCCTCCGGGCACCTTCTCCCCCGCGCGCGGGGAGAAGGAAGGCCCATCACGCGTCGCGGACATCGAGCCACCCGCGGTAGTGCACCAACAATCCGGTGAACGGCAACGACGCCCAGACGTCGAACCGGTAGCGATCATCCTCGCCGAACTCTCGTGCGCCCACGCCCGTGAACCAACGCGCCGGCAACGACACGCCGAACACACTCACCCGAACGACGCGCCATGCGATGGCGTGGTCCACGACCTCCAGTCGGAAGCCGAACGTCGCCAGGCCCAGCCGCTCGCACAGCACCTCACCGTCGCGCCACAGGCGCGAGGGCATCGCACGCCCGCCGATGAAGCGCGTCCAACGCTCGGTGTCAGGCGATGCCTCGATCTCCACGCATAGCGGGCCGGCGCCAGGCGGCGGAAGATGGGTGGCCGCGGCGATCAGCCGTGACAGCCATCGACCGCCGCGCTCGACCTCGACGCCACCCCGATATCGATTCACGCCCTGCGCCATGTGCAACGCGCGCACCGGCGCCGGCAGCCCTTCGAACGCCGGCCCCAGCACCTGCGCGAACAACGACCTTACGGCTGCATCCATGCCAGCGTGGCGATGCGGCCGCTGCGGCCATCGCGGCGGTGCGAGAAGAAGCGCGCGGGCTCGCTGATCGTGCAGAGATCGCCGCCGTGGATGTCCGCAGGCGTTACGCCATGCGCGGCCAGCCGTCGGCGTGCCAGCGCCGGCAGATCGGCCAGCCAATGGTTCTCGCGTGTCGGCACGAAGCAGGCTTCGGCATCCGCATCGTGTGCGACGAACACGTCGAAGACGTCCTTGCCCACTTCATACCGCCGCGGCCCCGCAGCCGGACCTATCCACGCCATCACCTCCGCCGCCGGCGTCGTCATCGCGTCCAGCGCGGTTTCCAGCACCCCTTTCGACAGGCCGGGCCAGCCGGCATGCGCGGCCGCGATCTCGCGACCGTCCTTCGCGGCGAACACCACCGGCAGGCAGTCGGCGGTGAGGATGGCCAGTACCACGCCGGGGGTCGCCGTCACCAGCGCGTCGGCCACCGGTTCGTCGGCATCCGGATCGGCAGGCGCATCCACACGCAGCACGTCGATGCCATGCACCTGCTTCAGCCAGTGCGGCACCGACGGCAGGCCGGCGAGTTCGACCAGTTGCGCGCGATTGCGCGCCACCGTGGCCGGGTCATCGCCATCGGCTGCGTAGCGGTTGCCGAGGTTGAAGGTGTCGAACGGTGCCGCCGAGCATCCCGCGCCATGACGCAAGGTGGTGAAGGCATGCACGCCGGGAGGCGCGGGCCAGCCGGCGGATACGACCGGCGCGCGGTTCATCCGCGCTGCGCCTTGCTGTCCGCGCGCAGGACCGCCAGCAGCGCCACCATGTCGGCCGGTACCGGCGCGGTGACGCGGACCGGTTCACCGGTGGCGGGGTGGGCGAACTCCAGGGTCTCGGCATGCAGCGCCTGTCGCCGGAAGCTGCGCAACACGGCGATCAGTTCCTCGCTGGCGCCCTTGGGCAAACGCAGCGGCCCGCCGTACAGCGGATCACCGATGATCGGGTACTTGATGTGCGCCATGTGCACGCGGATCTGGTGCGTGCGGCCCGTTTCCAGCCGGCACTCCAGCGCGGTGTGCGCGCGGAAGCGTTCGCGCAGGCGGTAGTGGGTGACCGCATCGCGGCCATCCTCGCGCACCGCCATCTTCAGCCGGTCGCGCGGGTGGCGGTCGATCGGCGCATTCGCCGTGCCGCCGGAGACCATCGCCCCGACCACCACGGCCAGGTACTGGCGGTGCACGTCGCGCGAGGCCAACTGCGCCACCAGCGAGGTATGCGCCGGCACGGTGCGTGCGACCACCATGACGCCGGAGGTGTCCTTGTCCAGCCGGTGCACGATCCCGGCGCGCGGCAGCGCCGACAGCGACGGGTCGCGGAACAGCAGCGCGTTGACCAGGGTGCCGGTGGGGTTGCCCGCACCGGGATGCACCACCAGCCCGGCAGGCTTGTCCAGCACGAACACATGCTCGTCCTCGTACAGCACGTGCAGCGGGATGTCTTCGGGCAGTGCGTGGGTCTGGGTGTCCAGTACCACGTCCAGGCTGGCGGTCTCGCCGCCGCGCACGGGGTCGCGCGGGCGCACCACCTGGCCGTCCAGCAGGGCGTTGCCGGACTTGATCCACTCGGTCAGGCGCGACCGGGAGAACTCGGGGAACAGCTCCGCCAGCGCGGCGTCGAAGCGCCGGCCGGCCGCGTTGGCGGGCACGATGGCGGTGCGGAGGCTGTCGGGGGAATCGGTATCGGTCATGCGGAAAGACATCCAGGGAGGCCATGCTCGGTCCGTATTGGCCGATTGTTCATGGCGAAGGCGGCGCCTAGGCTATCATCGACAGCCTGTTTCCCTGCCGCGGCCTGCCGCCAGCCCATGACCCAGCGTGCCCTTCCCCGCTCCACCCGCCGTTCCGCGCCCGCCCGTTTCGTCCTGCTGGCGCTGGTAATCGCCTTCGCCGGGACCGGCTGCGGCAAGATCTTCAAGAAGAAGGAAGCAGCGGAAAACCAGCCTGTCGAGGTGATGTACCAGGAAGCCCACCAGGCGATGATGAACAACAACTGGGACCGCGGCCTGCAGAACTTCCGCCGCCTGATCGCCCAGTATCCGTACGGCCCCTATACCGAACAGGCATTGATGGAATCGGCCTACGCCGAGTACAAGTCGGGCAAGCTGGACGATGCGGTCACCACCATCGACCGCTTCATCCGCACCTATCCGACCCATCGCAACGTCCCGTACATGTACTACCTGCGCGGGCTGGCCAACTCCAACCGCGACACGGTGTTCCTGCAGAAGGTCTGGCGCCTGGAAGCCAGCCGTCGCGACCTGGCCACGCCGATGCAGGGTTACAACGACCTCAACCGGGTCGCCGAGAACTACCCCAACAGCCGCTATGCCGCCGATGCGCGCCAGCGCATGAGCGTGCTGCGCAACCAGTTCGCCCTGCACGAGCTGGACACCGCGATCTACTACCTGCGCCGCGATGCGTGGGTGTCCGCCGCCAGCCGCGCCAAGTACCTGCTGGAAACCTACCCGCAGAGCAGCCACCAGAACGACGCCATCGCCGTGCTGGCCGAGGCCTACACCCAGCTGGGCAACGAAACCCTCGCCGCCGACGCCAAGCGCGTGCTGGAAATCAACGATCCGCAGCACCCCTGGCTGGCCGGCAAGTGGCCCGACTACCCGTGGATGGTACGTCGCCTGAACCCGTTCGGCGCCGAGAAGTCGATCAATACCGCCGACAGGCGCAACGACGACTGATCCAACCGGACACGGAAACGAAAAAGGGCCGCAAGGCCCTTTTTCATGTCCGGATGCCTGCGCGCCCTGCATGCGCAGGTGTTCCGGCACCGCCCGGAGCGCGGCGACTCACTCGTCGTCCGCAGCACCTTCCCAGTCGAAGCGCGTAAGCACCGCCAGCTGTTGCGGTTCGATCACGCCGTTGTGCTCGATGCCATCGATGACCCAGGTGGGGAACACGGTCACGCCCGCCGCCGCACAGGTAGCCGTCATCGGCGCGTTGCGCCCGCCGGGTGAGCATTCCACGTAGGGCAACTGCTCCGCCGCGTGCCCGAAATGGCGCTTCTGCCGGCTGCACTCCACGCACCACGAAGCACCGTAGAACTTCGCGCCATACGCGGACAGATGCTGCGCCAGCGCCTCCGCACGTCGACTCTCCGGACGCTGGTGCAGCAGCCCGCTCTGGTGCACATGCAGGACCGCGACCACCAGCAGCACCGGCAGTGCGTGGACGCCCCACCAGCGGCCCCAGGACTGGCCTGGCGCGGACGCAGGGCGACGCGCCTGCAGCCACGCGAACATCGCCACCAGCACCGCCAGCGATGCCAGGCAACCCACGCAGAAGGCATCCAGTACCCACGCACCGACCACCGTCAGGTAAACGCTGATCGCCAGCCCCAGCAGCACCAGCCGCCACTGCCGTTGCCAGCGCAGCAGCGGCGATGCCTTGCTCATCACGGATATCAGCCCGACCACCGCGTACAGGCCGAAGCCCCACAGCGCCATCGGCACGCCGAGCAGGGTCGACCAGCCGCTGCGCTGGATCGCATCGCAGCCGCCGTCGCTGGTGCAGAACGCCGAAGCCGAACCGCTGCCCGCCGTCCAGGCCAGGTAGCCGGTGATCAGCAGGCCCAGCGCCGCCAGTGCCAGCATCACCCGGTCCGGCGGTGTCGCGTGACGGGGTGCGGGGGATGCCGTGCGGTCGCGGTGCGGCGAGCGCTTCTTCTTCCTTGCCATGCCGTTTCCTTCCTACAACGCGTACTTGTTGGTGATCGGGTAGCGGCGTTCGCGACCGAAGGCCCGGCGCGACACCTTGGGGCCGGGCGCCGCCTGGTGGCGCTTCCACTCGTTGATGCGCACCAGTCGCAGCATGCGGTCCACGGTCGCTGCATCGAAGCCGGCAGCGACGATCTCGTCCCGCGACTGCTCCAGGTCCACGTAGCGGAACAGGATGGCGTCCAGCACATCGTACGGCGGCAACGAATCCTGGTCCTTCTGGTTCTCGCGCAGCTCCGCGGACGGCGGACGGTCGATCACGGCAGGCGGGATCACCGGCGCACCGCCCACGGTGTTGCGCCAGCGCGCCAGCGCGAACACCTCGGTCTTGTACAGGTCCTTGATCGGCGCATAGCCACCGCACATGTCGCCATAGATGGTGGCGTAGCCGACCGCGTATTCGCTCTTGTTGCCGGTGGTCAGCAGCAGGCCGCCGAACTTGTTGCTCAATGCCATCAGGATCACGCCGCGGCTGCGCGACTGCAGGTTCTCCTCGGTGGTGTCGGCGGGCGTGTCGCCGAACACCGGGCCGAGCGCTTCAAGGAACCCCTTGAACGGCGCCTCGATGGAGATCGCCTCCAGCTTCACGCCCATCGCCGCGCACTGCTCGGCGGCCAGGTCGTTCGACAGGCCGGCCGTGTAACGCGACGGCAACCGCACCGCGGTGACGTTCTCCGCGCCCAGCGCATCCACGGCCAGCGCCAGCACCAGCGCCGAATCGATGCCGCCGGACAGGCCCAGCCACACCTTCGAAAAGCCGTTCTTGCCGCAGTAGTCGCGGATGCCGCGCACGATGGCACGCCACGCCAGCGCATCGCGGCTCTCGTCGCCATCGTCCATCCAGACCACCGGACTGAACTTGCGCGTGGCCACGTCGAAATCGACCACCAGCCACTGGTCGGTGAATGCCGCCGCCGCAGGATGCACGGTGCCGTCGCCATCGGCGACCACGGAGGCCCCGTCGAACACCACCGCATCCTGTCCGCCCACCACGTTGAGGTAGGCCAGCGCCATGCCCGTCTCGCGCGTACGCTCGGCGATCAGTGCGTCGCGCTGCGCATGCTTGTCGCGGTCGAACGGCGAGGCATTCGGCACCAGCGTGAGCACCGCGCCGGCCTTCCCGGTTTCGGCCAATGGCTCGGGGAACCAGAGGTCTTCGCAGATGACCAGCCCCACCTGCGTGCCTTTCACCTCGAAGACACAGCTGCCACCGTCCGGATCGACATCGAAGTAGCGGCGCTCGTCGAACACCGCGTAATTGGGCAGTTCGCGCTTGCGGTAGGTCACCTCGACCGCGCCGTCGCGCAGCACGCTGGCCGCGTTGTAGACCACGCTGCCCGCACTCTGCGGCCAGCCGACCACGGCGACGATGCCGTGCGTGGTGGCAGCGATCTCCGTCAGTGCCGTCTCGCAGTCGGCCAGGAAGCGCGGCCGCAGCAGCAGGTCCTCCGGCGGATAGCCACTGATCGCGAGTTCGGGAAACAACACCACGTCGGCGCGGTATTCGTCGCGCGCCTCGGCGATCATGCGCTGGATGCTCGCCGTGTTCTGCGCGACGCCGCCGACCGGGAAGTCGAACTGCGCCATGGCGATGCGGAGGGTCTGGGTCATGTCGGCCTTCTGAAACTGCCCCTTCCCCCGTGCGCGGGGGAAGGCTGGGATGGGGGCGAGTGTCCGAGCCAACGGAGTATCAGCGCCCGGACACCTTCAAGATTCGCCATGACCTCATTATTCCAGAAGCGCAGGGTGCAGAACCCTTTCCCACGGAGAAACGCATCGCGCGCGCAGTCTGTCTCGGCGTCCATATGCTGTCCGCCATCCACCTCGACGACCAGTGCGCCTTCGAGGCACGCGAAATCGGTGATGTATGGGCCTATCGGAACCTGCCGACGGAAGCGGAAGCCTTCAAGTTGCCGACGACAGAGGATGCTCCAGAGCCGGCGTTCCGCGAGCGTCATGCCGCGCCGCAGTTCGCGCGCGCGGTTGCGTTTCTGTCCTTGTCGCAAGGTGCACGTCCTGTGCTTGGGCTTCGTGGCCATTTTGCCCCCATCCCAGCCTTCCCCCGCAAGCGGGGGAAGGGGCGGACCGCGCGCGGGATCGGGATCGGGATCGGGATCGGGATCGGGATCGGGGATCTTGGACCGGAACCTGGGATCTTGGACCGGAACCGGGAAACTTTGCGGGCCCCGGACAAGGCCCCCTCCTCCGCTTGCAGGGGAGGGTTGGGGTGGGGGCAACGAAGCCTGTGTCCCCACACTTGCCCGGAACAACCCGAACGTCACTCCCTTTCACCCGCCGCCCAGAAAGCAGAAAGCCGCCCGAAGGCGGCTTCCTGCGTGACGCGCGACAGCGAGGCTTACTTCACCAGCTTCGCGATCGCCGCGCCCAGGTCGCCCGGCGAGCGGACGGTGACCACGCCCGCGGCTTCCATCGCCGCGAACTTGCCTTCCGCCGTGCCCTTGCCGCCCGACGCGATCGCACCGGCGTGGCCCATGCGCTTGCCGGCCGGAGCCGACGCACCGGCGATGAAGCCGACGACCGGCTTCTTCACGTACTTGGCGATGTACTCGGCACCGGCTTCCTCGGCGTCGCCGCCGATCTCGCCGACCATGATGATGCCTTCGGTCTGCGGGTCTTCGTTGAACAGCTTCAGGCAGTCGACGAAGTTCAGGCCGTTGATCGGGTCGCCGCCGATGCCGATGCAGGTCGACTGGCCCAGGCCCACTTCGGTGGTCTGCTTGACCGCTTCATAGGTCAGCGTGCCGGAGCGCGACACGATGCCGATCTTGCCCGGCTTGTGGATGTGGCCCGGCATGATGCCGATCTTGCATTCGCCCGGGGTGATCACGCCGGGGCAGTTCGGCCCGATCAGCACGGTGTCCGGGTGCGAGCCCTTCAGCACGTTGTCCACGCGCAGCATGTCCAGCACCGGGATGCCCTCGGTGATGCAGACGATGACCTTGATGCCGGCCGCGGCCGCTTCAAGGATGGCGTCGGCCGCGAACGGCGGCGGGACGTAGATGACGGATGCATCGGCGCCGGTGCTCTTGACCGCATCGGCGACGGTGTCGAACACCGGCAGGTCGATGTGGGTGGTGCCGCCCTTGCCCGGGGTGACGCCGCCGACGACCTGGGTGCCGTACTCGATCATCTGGGTGGCATGGAAGGTGCCCTGCTGGCCGGTGAAGCCCTGCACGATCACCTTCGTGTTCTTGTTGATCAAAACGCTCATGGATAGTTCCTTCGGTGTCGTGGATCAGGCGGCAGCTTTGACGGCAGCGACGACCTTCTTGGCACCGTCGTTGATGTTGTCGGCCGGGATGATGGCCATGCCGCTGTCGCGCAGCAGCTGCTTGCCTTCTTCCACGTTGGTGCCTTCCAGGCGGACCACCACCGGCACCTTGACGCCCACTTCCTTCACCGCGGCGATGATGCCCTCGGCGATCATGTCGCAGCGGACGATGCCGCCGAAGATGTTGACGAAGATGCCTTCGACCTTGTCCGAGGACAGGATCAGCTTGAACGCTTCGATCACGCGCTGCTTGTTGGCGCCGCCGCCCACGTCGAGGAAGTTCGCCGGCTCGCCGCCGTTGAGCTTGATGACGTCCATGGTGGCCATGGCCAGGCCCGCGCCGTTGACCATGCAGCCGATGTTGCCGTCCATGGTCACGTAGTTGATGTCCATCTCCGAGGCCAGCACTTCGGTCTCGTCTTCCTGGCTCTTGTCGCGCATCGCGACCAGGTCCTTGTGGCGGAAGGCGGCGTTGTCGTCGCTGTTGAACTTGCCGTCCAGCGCGTACAGGTTGCCGTCGTCCAGGATCGCCAGCGGGTTGATCTCGACCAGCGCCAGGTCCTTCTCGTTGAAGATGCGGTACAGGTTGACCATGATGCTGGCGAACTGGCCCGCCTGCTTGGCGGTCAGGCCCATCTTGAAGCCGAATTCACGGCCCTGGTACGGCTGCACGCCTTCGACGAAGTCGACGTTGAGGCTGTGGATCTTGTCCGGCGTCTCGGCCGCGACCTGCTCGATCTCCACGCCGCCCTCGGACGAGGCGATGTAGGTGATGGTGCGGGTGCCGCGGTCGACCAGCACCGACAGGTACAGCTCCTTGACGATCTCGCCGGCGGTGGTCACCAGCACCAGGTTGACCGGCAGCTCGACGCCGGCGGTCTGGTAGGTGGCCATCTTGGTGCCCAGCATCTTGCCGGCGGCCGCCTTCACGTCATCGACGGTCTTGCAGAACTTGACGCCGCCGGCCTTGCCGCGGCCGCCCGCGTGGATCTGGGCCTTGACCATCCAGGGACCGTTGCCGAGGGACTGGGCGGCAGCCACTGCTTCGTCCGCCGTGGAGGCGACTTTGCCGGCCGGGACCGGGATGCCGTACTCGGCCAGCAGCTGCTTGGCCTGATATTCGTGGAAATTCATGCGTCACCGTGGGTAGGGAACAGAAGACATCGCCCACGGCCGGGGCCACGGGGGCGGCGGCGCGGGCGAGCCCCCTATTGTCGCCGACCGGGCCGGATGGCGCAAAACCCGGCACCTAAGCCTTTGGTGGAACAGGCGGAAACACGGTCCCGGCGCGCAGCCGGGGGCCAGCCTGCCTATACTGGCCGCCTCGTCACGGGGAAGTACGAGTCTTGCGTCAGGCCCAGTCGCTCCTGTCCCGCATCGAATCAGTACCGCGCCGCGAACTGTATTTCTTCGCGCTGTACCGCGTGCTGGAAGCGGGCATCCTGGCCGCACTGATGTTCAGCCCGCTGGGCGATGTGCTCGGCCAGCCCCGCCACGAAGACCTCGGCATGCTGGTGGCCATCGGCTACCTGGTGCTGGCACTGGTGCTGTTCTTCGTCGGTCGCAGCGTGCAGTGGCTGGTGTGGATCGTATTCGTCAGCGTCTGCCTGGACGTGCTTGTCGCCGGACTGATCACCCACGCCCTGCCTGGCGCCACGGCCGGCGTGGCGATGATGCTGCTGTTCAATGTGTCCGCAGCGGCCCTGCTGCTGCCGTCCACCCGGATGGCCCTGGTGGTGGCGCTGATCGCCATTGCCGCGCTGTTCGGCGAGTATTTCTTCACCCTGTTCCACGACCAGAACAGCAGCCGCTCGCTGGCCGAAGTCATCATGTTCGCGGTCAGTTACCTGGCCCTGGCCTACCTCGCCCACCAGGCCGGGCAGAAGGCGCGTGCCAGCCAGGCGCTGGCGGACAAGCGTGGCGAGGAAGTCGCCAACCTGTTCGAAGTCAACGAACTGATCATCCGGCGCATGCGGACCGGCGTGCTGGTGGTCGACGCCGACAACAACATCAAGCTGTCCAACGAGGCCGCCAGTCTGCTGCTCGGCGACGGCGGCGATGGCAAGGGCGTCGACGGGAAGGGGCTTTCGCTGCAGCACGCCGCACCCGAACTCGCCCGTCGCCTGCAGCGCTGGCGCAACGGCTGGCAGACCGACGAAACCCCGATGCAGTTCTCGCCGGACCAGCCGGAAGTGCAGCCCCGCTTCGCCCGCCTGCTGGCCGACAGCGACACCTCGTTGATCTTCTTGGACGATGCCACGGTGGTCTCGCGCAGGGCCGAATCCCTGACCCTGGCTGCGCTCGGCCGCTTTTCGGCCAGCCTGGCGCACGAGATCCGCAATCCGCTGGCCGCGATCAACTACGCCGTGCAGCTCCTGGAGGAATCCCAGCAGGTCAGCGACGGCGACCGCCGCCTGCTGCAGATCATCCACCAGCAGTGCCAACGCACGAATGGCATCGTCGAAAGCGTGCTGGGGCTGGCCCGCCGCGAGCGCGCCACGCCCGAGCACGTGGACCTCAACACCTTCGCGCGGCGTTTCGTGGACGAGTACCAGCAGACGCTCTCCATCGAGACCGACACGCTGGAAACCATCATCGGGGCCAAGCCGGTGCCTGCGCTGGTGGATTCACGCCACTTGCAGCAGGTGGTCACGGTTCTGGTGCAGAACGCGCTGAACTACGGGCGCCTGCCGGGGGAACCCGCGCGCATCCGCATCCGCGTGTTCAATGCCGATGGGCGCCCGACCATCGACGTGATGGACCGCGGCCCCGGCATCCCCGAGGCCGTGGCGGCGCAACTGTTCAGGCCGTTCTTCACCACGTCCGAGCATGGCACCGGCCTGGGGCTCTACATCGCCCGCGAGCTGTGCCGGGCCAACCAGGCCACGCTCGAATACGTCCCGGTGCCGGGCGGCGGCAGCTGTTTCCGCATCATCCTGCCCGGGCCGCACGCGTTGTTACCCGCGTAGGCACGGCTGGCCGCGCCGCCGGAATCCCCTGCAGGAGGCCCTTCATGCCCCGCCGGAGTACATGGGCAGGATGCCTTCAGATGTGATCATGCAACCGCTTTTTGCCCAAGAGCGCCCATGCGGGCAAGCCCGGGACGCACGGCGTACATGGCACGCCACGATCACAGGCCGTTGCCTACCATGATTCACATTCAGCCGGTACACTGCCCGCACAGGGGCAAGAGGGGGGATGCATGAATCAAAGCCGTAGTGCCCTGATCGTCGATGACGAGCGCGACATCCGCGAACTGCTGACGCTGACGCTGGGCCGCATGGGCCTGCGCATCGACACCGCCGCCAACGTAGGTGAGGCCCGCGAGTTGCTGGCACGCAACACCTACGACCTGTGCTTCACCGACATGCGCCTGCCCGATGGCAACGGCATCGACCTGGTCGGCGAGATCTCCCGGAACTATCCCAATACGCCGGTCGCCATGATCACGGCGTTCGGCAACATCGAGCTGGCGGTGGAAGCCCTGAAGGCTGGCGCTTTCGATTTCGTCAGCAAACCCGTGGACCTCGCCGTCCTGCGCGGGCTGGTCAAGCACGCGCTTGAACTCAACAACACCGATCGCGCTCCGCCGCCCCCTCCTCCGCCCGAACAGGCCAGCCGCCTGCTGGGTACATCGGCCGCGATGGATGCGTTGCGCGAGACGATCGGCAAGGTGGCGCGCAGCCAGGCGCCGGTCTACATCATGGGCGAGTCCGGCACCGGCAAGGAGCTGGTGGCCCGCACCATCCATGAGCAGGGTGCGCGCGCTGCCGGTCCGTTCATTCCGGTCAACTGCGGCGCGATTCCCGCCGAGCTGATGGAAAGCGAGTTCTTCGGCCACAAGAAGGGCAGCTTCACCGGTGCGCACGCCGACAAGCAGGGCCTGTTCCAGGCCGCCAGCGGAGGCACGCTGTTCCTCGACGAGGTGGCCGAGCTGCCGCTGCCCATGCAGGTCAAGCTGCTGCGCGCCATCCAGGAAAAAGCGGTGCGCCCGGTCGGCGCGTCCGGCGAGGCGCAGGTGGACGTACGCATCCTGTCGGCTACCCACAAGGATCTTGGCGAACTGGCCGCCGACGGCCGCTTCCGCCATGACCTGTACTACCGCATCAACGTGATCGAACTGCGGGTGCCGCCGCTGCGCGAGCGCACGGGCGACCTGGCCCAGCTGACCAGCGCCGTCCTCGAACGCCTGGCGGCCCAGCACGGCCGCATGGCGCCGTCGGTCTCGCCGGAAGCGATGGAAGCGCTGGGCCGTTACCCGTTCCCGGGCAATGTGCGCGAACTGGAGAACATCCTGGAGCGCGCGCTGGCCATGTCCGAGGGCCACAGCATCGAGATCGACGACCTCTATCTGCCGCAGGCGCCTGCCGGCAAGAAGTTCGGTGGCGATTTCAGCCCCGGGGAAGTGATCCGCGATGTCCCGGGCGCGGTGGATGTCGACCCTGCTGCCGGCGCCCTGCCCGAGTACATCGAGCAACTGGAGCGCGCCGCGATCCAGAAGGCGCTGGAAGAGAATCGCTGGAACAAGACCAAGGCCGCCGCCCAGTTGGGCATCACCTTCCGGGCGTTGCGCTACAAGCTGAAGAAGCTGGGGATGGAATAGGCCAGCGCACGCCGCGCGCCATTCCCAACGTACCCGCAGGATCGGCCCCGGGGCTCGATGCTCCTGGATGGGTCACTCGTGAACGCATCGCGCCGAAGGGTGCTCCTGCACGACGTATGTCATGCACCGGGGCGCCGTGGATACCGCTCCCGCATGCGCGATGCGTGGGACGCGGCCTGCGGAGACACCTTATATATCTGCCTCCGCACAAACGTGCGCAGCATCCCACAGTGACCCGGGTGACCATTCGCGTCACTTTCTGACACGAATGGTCACATGGCCGTGCGAGCGCCATTGGATTGACGCGTACCACCCCGACAGGCCGATGTCGCAATCTGTGAACTGCTCCGGCATTGACCACGATTCCCGATACACAACTGCCGGGAATGATGCGATAGTCCCGCCCGACTTCGGCGTCAGGGTTTCCTTCCGGGGAAGTGTGGGGGAATCGCTGGGGGTATCAGAAGTTGGCACGCAACCTGCTCTACATCCCGTGCACGCGTCGTTTAAACGCGGCGCCCACGGTCCATGTAGGGACACGGGGCTTGTGTCCCTAACCATCAAGCCAATCCTGAAAGGGGAAACACCATGAAGAAGAACGCCCAGGGCTTCACCCTGATCGAACTGATGATCGTCGTCGCGATCATCGCCATCCTGGCCGCCATCGCGCTGCCGGCTTACAACAACTACCGCATCCGTTCGGCCGACAACGCCTGCCTCGGCGAAGCCAAGGCCTACATGAACTCCTGGCTGGCGGCGTCGGTTTCCGACATGACCCTGCCGACTTGGGCTGGCTCGGCTTGCGAAGCAGCTAACTCCCCGGCCGACGGCACCACGGCAGCGGAAGATCCCGGCAACGCCACCATCACCTGCGATGCCACCACGGCGACCTGCTCGCTGTAAGCTCAGAACGCATCTGTACGCGTGATTTAGGAGGCCCCTCGCATGAGGGGCCTTCTTTTTGGCTGAACTCCTGAAAGATTGACGCTCAGAAGTCATTGCCATAGGAACCCCTCATGGGCGCAATAGAGCGGGTGCGTAGCGAGACCATGGCTCTAACCCGCAAGGATAGTGATGGCGCTCACGCTTCCGCACCGCCCCGCTCGCCCCTCCCGTCTTCTGGCGTGAGTCTTGCGTGCGCCGATCATTGGGGACACTTCTTGTCCGGGGACACCATCATGCGCGCCACCAATCGCGGCTTCACCCTCATCGAACTGATGATCGTCGTCGCCATCATCGCCATCCTAGCCGCCATCGCGCTGCCGGCCTACAACAACTATCGGATACGGTCCGCCGAGACCGCCTGCCTAGCAGAGACGAAAAACTACGCAAGCATGGCCCTGGCTGCGGCCTATAACCAAATATCGCCAACAGACCCGGTCCTCGGCGCCTGCACTGAAATCGACACATTCTCTGACATCAACACGCCCATCAACGGCACGCCCCAATCGCCGGGTAACCGAGAGACGACGTGCGACATGAACACAGGCAGTTGCTCATTGAACTGACTAACGACGAGCAAACTAGCTGGACGGCCCACTTCGCCCAGCGTGGCTGAGCGGCACCGCAGTAGAGTCCCTACTGAGATCGTCACGAGAAGGCGGCCAGATTCCTTACGCCATCATCGATAATCATTGATCTTCCTTCCTTACCAAGCGACTGAGCATGCCTGCCGCCAACCGCCAGTTTCTGCTTGCCAGCTTGATTGTCGCCCTGCTTGCTGGATTGTTGTTCACACCGGGGTTGCCCGGCGAGTTCATTTTCGATGACATCCCGAACATCACGACCAACCAAGCACTACATCTGACACAACTGAACGCAGAAGCGCTAGGCAAAGTGCTTACCGGTCTGCAGCTCTCCGGTACCACACGATCACTGCCGATGCTCACTTTCGCGGTCGACTATTGGCGTGCCGGCGGCCCTGATCCGCTGACCTTCAAGACAACAAACATCGTATTGCATGCACTGACTGCCTTCGTGCTCGCATGGTTTTTCCGAAGCTTGCTGCTCGCTGCGAGCGTTCCAGACGCGCGGATACGATGGTTAGCACCCTCTCTCGCCCTGGCTTGGGCTGCACATCCCCTGCAAGTGTCTTCCGTGCTCTACGTAGTGCAGCGCCTCCAATCCATGGGCACGCTATTTCTGGTGCTCGCGCTCTGGGCCTACTTGCTAGCACGGCAGGCTCAGATAGAAGGACGCCCCGGCAGGACGGGAATGTTACTAACCCTGCTGTTGTGGGTAGTGGCAATGGGATGCAAGGAAGACTCGGCGTTGTTGCCCGCCTACATGCTGGCACTGGAACTGACCGTACTGCGCTTTGCTGCAGCCGACCTGCGCTTGGCCAATATGCTGCGTCGCAGTTACTTGCTGGCCATGCTGGTAGGTGCGGCCGTTTACGTACTGGTGATCATTCCTAATTTCTGGCAGGGACAAGCTTATCTGGGCCGCGACTACTCCGCGGCCGAGCGTCTGCTGACCCAAGGACGCGTGCTGTGCATGTACCTGTGGCAGATCCTCGTGCCATGGCCGAAGCACATGGTGTTCTACTATGACTGGATTCAGCCTTCGCGCAGCCTATGGTATCCGTGGACAACCTTGCCAGCCATAGCATTCGTGTTGGTGCTACTCGGCATTGCATGGCGACTACGCTCGCGCCGGCCGCTCTTCTCATTGGGCGTTCTCCTGTTTTTTAGTGCCCACTTCATCACCAGCAACGTGATCGGGTTGGAGTTGGCCTTCGAGCACCGCAATCACTTCGCCCTTGTTGGTGCGGTACTGGCCGTGGGCAGCCTATTGGCATACGTTAGCTTGCGGTTGCATCTCCGGCCGATCATGCAGGCTATCGGCTGTACATTCGTGATAGTGGTGCTGGCCAGCGCCACGCTACTGCGTGCCCACACTTGGAACAGCACACTCTCCATAGCACGTAGCGCCACAGAGCATGCGCCCGGCTCCGGACGAGCCTGGACTCAGTTGTGTGCGAGCCACTTCAGCGCGGGCGGCGGTGCCGTTCAAGACAATCCGCGTCTAGACGAAGCGATAGAGAGCTGTATGGCAGGAACTGCTGCTGTGCCTCAATCGCTCAACAGCCCTACGCTTCTGATCGTGCTGAAGTCACTTCGTGGCGACGTCACGCCGCAGGACTGGAACCACCTCCAGCAAAGACTGGAGACTGTACCAATGACCAGCGATAACGCCAGAATCTTCATGATCCTCACGTTTCACTCGCGCAAAGGCGTGAAGCTGGACAAACAAGAGCTCCTGGAGACGTTAGCCAGCCTAGCCGGACGCGGCGCACTCGGCCCCTTCAATACCGCCTCGATCGGCTACTTCATCATGAACGATCTGTCGGAACCGGACCTGGCAATACCCTATTTCGTGGAGGCCATCGAAGCCAGCCCCCCGAGCGATCCATTCCCTAGGCAGTTGGGAGCAGAGCTCAGGGCCAAGGGCAGACCAGATTTAGCCAAGAAGATCGAGACATTAAGCCTGACGCGTCTCGGCACTGCAGGCACTTCAAACGCTGGCGCTGGCGACACCAAACTGGATCGATGAAGATCCTCAGCAGTGTAGGTTAGTAGTCACCGAGAACATGCTCCCACTTCTTCTTGATCACTTCGCACGAGAGATGATCTGCAAAATAGTTCCGGGCGGCTAGTCCCAGCAAGTATCTTTCCTCGGGCACCGAAGCTATGCGTCTGATCGCTGCAACCAGTTGCTCAACGCCTTCATCTGTCGCATGGGTCGCCACAAACATCGCCGGAAGAGGCGGCGCGCCCGCCGGCAACGAATAGTTTCCCTGGGTCACGATAGCTTTACCTGCGGCCAGCGCGTAGTACAGCTTGAACGGAAGCACCCGCGCCGCCTTCGCGGATCCACCGAACACACCCAGGCAGACATCGGCATCTGCAATTTCGTTGGCAATATCCTCGAGCGATTGCCACTCACGAATCCAGGTGAAATTAGTCGGCACTCCATCGCGCAGGAAAGCCTCTACCAGTTCGCTTTGCTGTCCGTCGCCGACAACGCGGAATTCAATGTCCGAAGCGGCCGCCAGCCTCCCTGCAGCCGCGAGAACCACATCGATGCCATGCAGGGGGACCAGCGTCCCAACAAACAGAACCCGCATCTTGGCTGAAGGAGGCAGAGATATGCTCGACTTAGGGCGGAATGTCCGCTCATCGATCACAAGCGGTATTGACCTCACCTTTCCGTCAGGCAGCTCGAAATCAGCCGTGATCTGTCGCTTGTTGGCCTCCGTATCAACAAGCACCAAGGAGGCAGCACGCAAGCTACGTCCTTCGAACCAGCGCACTGCGCGAGACAGCATCCCATCCTTGCTGCCCATGCCGCGGTCCCTGAACATGGAGTCCCAAACCGATATGTATGCATCTGCGATGCATCTCGGGCGCCAACGTGACGGCAAAATCGACAGCCAGCACAACGTCATTGGCGCAGGATACGGCAGGTATGCCACGTCACCTGCACGTGCATTCAAGCCAAGACGCAGGGCCTGAACGAAGCCACCCCATAGCAATCGAAACAACAACTTCAGTCGTTGCCGTAGCGGCCCGCGCACCAGATGCCACAACCGCGTCTCAGGTGACAGCCAATCAGCGTTATCCTGCACGTGCCAATGCTCGACATGCTTCAACAGAGCAACGGTATTCTCCGCGTTCGGATAGCCATCCCCTCGCATCGCGATGCCCGCTACCAAGAGCCGCTTCACGATACCGTGCCGCCCTTCTTCCGACCAACGACCACGAGGTTAAGTGGATTCGGCGGACTCGCCTCTATCAGCATCGCCGTATCGTCAAAGCCAAATTCCGTCACCGGGGCATGTCGCTTCGCGCCGATCACCTCAGGTTTGGCTCGGAGTCTGTGCAGGAAATCCAACCCCCTGCGACGCAAGACCTCCGGGGCAAACGGAAGTGTAAACGGCAGAGTCAGCCACTTGGTCTTCCTGTAGCGTCGTATTTCTATACCGGCGACATTCCATTCGGCTCCCATTCTCAAAGACGCTTCAATCTGGAAGCATCGCGCCATCTTGCGATTCAGTTGCGTTGCGGAATATTCGCGGATATGCCATCGATTCCAAGGGCGTTGGCCCGGCAGAAGCCGATGCTCCCGGTCCGGCGTCACCACGACCATTACACCTCCCGGTTTCAAGACCCGACAGGCTTCGTCCAGGTACCTGCCATCATCGGACACATGCTCGATGACTTGGAAGGAAAGCACCACATCGAAAGAGTCATCGGCAAACGGAAGCGGCGCCTCCGTTTCGATCTTGGCGAAGCTCACGTTCTGGCGTGCGTATCGCTCACGCGCGAACGAAATTGCATCACTATCGACATCTACTCCAACAACTCTTTCTGCATGCCCAGCCATCCGGGCAACGCCGTATCCACTGCCGCAGCCAAGATCCAGAACGACTTTCCCATCGCAAAATTTTCTGGCGAAATTATATGAAGCTATATGCATGATATAGATGACATAGGCATCCAATGACTGCATATATGCATCTTCGATCAATCGCTCGCCTGAGACTTCAAGCTCTGTCATCGACTCACCTCAAACCGCTTGATCCTCGCCTGCATGAACGCGGCGCCCAAGAAACTGATGATATCTCCAGACATGGTGACAACTCGTGCCAGCAGCACGAAGGTCACCAAGATCTCCGAAGTGGAGGTGCCTTGCAGCAGTACCAACATGATGCCCTCCCGAGTCCCCAGCCCAGCTGGGGCTCCCGGCGTCATGAATCCCAACAGCCAGGAGAGCGAGAAAGCAGCCGTTACCGCCAAATAGGAAAGACTATCTGACTCACCGAGCGCGAACGCCACGCACCACAGCCCGATACCGACCAGCAGATAGTTGAGCGAGTACGCCAACAACGCAGCGGACGTGGCTTTCCAGCCGGGCAGGGTCGTCAAGGCTGATATTAGCCTTCCCATCCCTTGGCCCTGGCTCGCAAGCATTGACCTGTTGAAAAGCAGGAGAACCCCGAATGCGGTCAGCAACAATATGCCAGCGATCAACATGATCTTGATCTGTCTCGGGTCGAGAACTGTCAGTCCATGATTACCTATGAATAGTGCCAACAAACCGATCACCACACTGGCGGCTATAGCCAACACGGTTTCTTGAGCAACCGTCGCTATCAGTGACGTCGGCTTCATGCCTTGACGCATCGCGATGGTCGCGCGTGCAGCGTGCTGCGCGATGTTTCCCGGAATGTACTTGGCTAGTTGCGAGAGGCCGAGAATTACGGCTAGCGTCGACGGCCTCCAGGATTCCGAGCGTGCACTCAGCAGAATCGCCCATGCCCAACCGGTGACGGGAATAATGCAAGCGTAGAGCAAAGAGCCAACCAGCAATGCCAACCACACATCGCTCTGTGAGAGCGCTTCACGCAAGACGGCAAGATCGAGCGCCTTTGAAGCCTGGATCACGAAGTACACGACCAACGATATGGCCAGGACCCATGCCAAGCCACGCCAGACAAGACTCATAGCTTTCTGGCCAATACAAGATAGCCCGTTCCCCAATCGGTGCGGGATGCCAGGCTCTGCATGGCGTTGGCCAAACGAAACGCCATGCGCCCTAGCCCTGAGTCTAGCCACGCGAACTTTTTGACGTAGTAGTTGCGATCAACGCCGCTCTCACCAGTGGCTTCCGCCTTGCTCACGTCGCCCTTGCGCTCCAGCAACTCGCGGCGATAGAACCGCTCCCCGTACCATTCGGTGAGATTCCCCAGTGGAAATCCGTAGCACTCGATATGCTCTATCGAGAACCCGTTGGCTGCCAACAGCGATTCAAGCTGACTCTTGTCGTATCTGCGCCAATGACCAGCCCATTCATCTCCCGCGCCCCACCGCCTCTGGTGCGCAGGCACCGAAATGCAGAGCGCCCCAGCCTTGGTCAACCAATTCGACCATTCAGCAATAGCCGCGCCATCGTGTTCGATGTGTTCTAGAACATCGAACGCACAAACGAGATTGCGATCTCGTCGCCATTCACTGTCTGGCGCCTCGACGATTCTTTGCTTGCCTCGCCCGGAGCAAGCTATGGAAGCTGCGAGCGCGCGGGCGCGCGAAGATGTTTCGATGCCCACGGCATCCTCGCTCCTGAGCGCCAACTCGTGAAGAATCGCTCCACTCCCGCAGCCAACCTCGACGAGATTCCCCAAGGAAGGACCACGCAGCAAACGAAGGATGCGATCCCTGCGCAACAGGAACCGCGGCGTGGGAACCCATCCAAGTTCCGGGGCCATCACTCCGAAAAGGGGATCAATCAGCATTTGCGGCCCATTGTTCCTGCGTCACGCCCAATTTCTCCACCACTGAGATTCAATCTCTTCGGTATGTCAGTGCAGTGATCTGCTCCGAGATCAAGCCGATCAGGAAAATGATGACCGCTGCGCTGAACAAGAGTGCGCTCATGTTGGTGAAACGCCCTTGCGTGACGAAGGTATATGCGTAGTAACTCAGGCCCGTGAGGAAGAACGCTACTGCCGAGGGCGCGAACAGCTTCAACGGCGAATACAACGTAGCGATCTTGAAGATGATCAGCAGGAATCGGATGCCATCCCTGATCGGTCGGATGTGGCTCTTGCCCAGCCGCTTGGCGACCGGGATGGGCATGTATGCTACCGGGTAGGCACTGCGGAAGAACGCCATGGTGCTGGTGGTCGGGTAGCTGAACCCATTGGGTAGCAAGTGGATGAACTCCCGGAACCGCTCGGCGCGCACCGCCCTGAATCCCGACGTCAGGTCCTTGACATCGAAGCCCGTCATCCGGCTGGCCAGCCAATTGTAGAAAGCATTCGCTGCCCCACGATGGACACCAGCCTGCCCGGCCCAGTCGCGAGCCCCCACCACCATGTCATAGCCCTTCTCCAGCGTCTCCAGCAGGGCCGCGATGCAGGCAGGGTCATGCTGGCCGTCCGCATCCATGAAGACCAGGACATCTCCCGCCGCCGCGCGAGCCCCGCGCTTGATGGCGGCGCCGTTGCCCATGGAATACGGGGAAGACAACACCTTCGCACCGAACGATGCGGCCACCTCGGCGGTCGCGTCGGTCGATCCGTCGTCCACCACGATGATCTCCGCGTGGGGCATGCGCTCGCGCAATGCCGGCAGCGTGCGGCGCAGACCCTCTGCCTCGTTCTTGGCAGGCAGGATGACGGATATGGTCATTTTTTTCCCCTTTGCGATAGGGTATCCGGAAGCCCCCGCCACGGGGAACCCATCGGACCGGGCAGCGGCATATTGCCCCATAGGCCAACCCTTACCCCAATGCTGGCTGCTGGACGGTGTGGCTCCGCCGGAAAAGCCGCCTGCAACAACCTTCCACCGACATCCGTCACAGATTCACCCGAGCGCCTACCGCTTACGTGCCCCGCTCGTCTAGAGTTGGCTCGCTACTTGCATGTATTAAACGTCAAGGGACCCTACAACAGGTGGACAGCATGCGTCGCGATGCACGAGGCTTCACATTGATCGAACTCATGACCGTCGTTGCGATCATCGGGATCCTGGCCGCCATTTCGCTTCCCGCTTACAACGGGTACCGCGTCCGCAGCGCGGAGAATGCCTGCCTGGCCGAGATGGAGGCCTATGCCGGCATCTCACTGGCGGTCATCCGCAACGGTGACGCTCCCGACGCCGCACCCAGGGCCGCCTGCCAGAACGCCGACGACGCGACCGCCGAGGGCGTGGCCATCTCGGGAACACCGCTGGCGCCGGGCGACCGCCAAGCGGTCTGCAACATGACCACGGGCGACTGCCAGCTCGAATGAACCATCCCGGTCGTGCAGATACCTGCTCCCGGATACCAATATCACCACCTCTGCAAAACCATGCGTGGACGACTTGAATTGAAGTTCCCGCCGTTGTCACAGGATCAGAATTCGCCATGAACGCAGTCGCTGCCCCCAATCTCGTAGGCATCACCGGCATCGCCCGCCGACTGGTGCAGGACGGAGCGCTGGATGAAGCCGCTGCCCGCGCTGCCATGGCGAACGCCACCGAAGCCAAGCTCCCGTTGCCGCAGTGGATTGCCGAAAAGCGACTGGTCACCGCGCCCCAGCTGGCCGCCGCCAATGCGATGGAATTCGGCATGTCGCTGCTGGATGCGTCCGCATTCGACCCAAGCCACGGCGCACTGAAGCTGGTCAGCGAGGAACTGGTGCAGAAACACCAGGTGCTTCCCCTCTTCAAGCGCGGCAACAAGCTGTTCGTCGGCGTCGCCGACCCCACACGCAGCCATGGCGCATTGGACGAGATCAAGTTCCACACCAACCTGATCGTCGAGCCGGTGCTGGTGGACGAGGACCAGCTGCGTCGTACCCTCGAACAGTGGCAGAACGCCGCCAACAACCTGTCCAGCAACTTCGGTGACGACGAGGACGGGTTGGACAGCCTGGAGGTGGATGCTTCCGATGAGGACGGCGGTACCGACAATGCGGTCGACTCGAAGGGCGATGACACCCCGGTCGTGAAGTTCGTCAACAAGGTCCTGGTGGATGCCATCAAGCGCGGCGCCTCGGATATCCATTTCGAGCCCTACGAGAACGACTACCGCGTACGCCTGCGCGTGGACGGCATCCTGAAGCAGGTGGCCAAGGCGCCGACCAAGCTGAAGGACCGCATTGCCGCGCGCATCAAGGTGATGGCGCAGCTCGACATCGCGGAAAAACGCGTACCGCAGGACGGCCGCATCAAGCTGAACCTGTCCAAGAGCAAACAGATGGACTTCCGCGTCAGCACACTGCCCACCCTGTTCGGCGAGAAGGTGGTGCTGCGAATCCTGGACGGCAGCGCCGCCAAGCTGGGCATCGACAAGCTGGGCTACGAGCCTGACCAGCAGAAGCTGTTCGAGGAGGCCATCCAGAAGCCTTACGGCATGGTGTTGGTGACCGGCCCCACCGGCTCGGGCAAGACCGTGTCGCTGTACACCGCGCTGGGCATCCTCAACGACGAGACGCGCAACATCTCCACCGCCGAAGACCCGGTGGAAATCCGCCTGCCCGGCGTCAACCAGGTGCAGCAGAACAACCGCCGCGGCATGACCTTCGCCGCCGCGCTCCGCAGCTTCCTGCGCCAGGATCCGGACATCATCATGGTCGGCGAAATCCGCGACCTGGAAACCGCCGAAATCGCGATCAAGGCCGCACAGACCGGCCACATGGTGCTGTCCACGCTGCATACGAACGACGCGCCGCAGACCGTCGCCCGCCTGATGAACATGGGCATCGCGCCGTACAACATCACCAGCTCGGTGACCCTGATCATCGCGCAGCGCCTGGCGCGCCGGCTGTGCTCGAAGTGCAAGCGCCCGGTGCAGCTGCCCCCGCAGGCCCTGCTGGCGGAAGGCTTCAGCGAGGCCGAGATTGCCGCCGGCTTCACCGTCTACGAGGCCGTGGGCTGCGACGAGTGCACCAGCGGTTACAAGGGCCGTACGGGCATCTATCAGGTGATGCCGATGAACGACGCGATCCAGGAGATCGTGCTGGAAGGCGGCAATGCCATGCAGATCGCGGAAAAGGCCCAGAAGGCCGGCATCCGCGACCTGCGCCAGTCGGCACTGCTGAAGGTGCGCAATGGCATCACCAGCTTGGCCGAGATCAACCGCGTTACCAAGGATTGAGGCGGGAGACACTGGCCCCCGCCCCGTAATTCCGCACCTGATATCCCGCTCCCTCGCGTTTGCAGGAGCGCCTTCAGGCCCGATGCTTTTCGTTCGGACCAGATTCGAAGGCGTCTTGCCGAAGCGCCTTCCTACAAATGAGCTGGGCTGGGCTGGCAACCTTGTCTGTGATGCGCTTCGGGCAAGAGCATCGCTTCTGAAGGCGCTCCTACAGACGCAAGATGGGGTCCCGCCCGGGAGCCGACCTGGTCCGGCCATATCACCGAAACCCGGCCGCCGTCACAGGCGCGGCGCTTCCCTTGGGCGGATAACCGGCTAACATGGGGCGATGAAGTCCGGATGGGGAAAGCCGGACAGGGGAAATCCGATGGCCGTGACCCGTTCCGCCGCCAAGAAAGCCGCCTCCGCGCCCGTCCGCGAGAACCCGCTGAACCTGTTCGTCTGGGAGGGCACCGACAAGCGCGGCGTCAAGATGAAGGGCGAGCAGCAGTCCAAGAACGCCAACTTCCTGCGCGCAGAGCTGCGCAAGCAGGGCATCACGCCCAACGTGGTCAAGGTGAAGGGGAAACCGTTGTTCGGCTCCGCCGGCAAGCCGGTAACACCGAAGGACATCGCCTTCTTCAGCCGCCAGATGGCGACGATGATGAAATCCGGCGTACCCATCGTGTCGTCGCTGGAGATCATCGAAAGCGGACAGAAGAACATCCGCATGAAGAAGATGGTTGAGCAGATCCGCTTCGACATCGAAGGGGGCTCCTCGCTATACGAAGCGATCAGCAAGCATCCCGTGCAGTTCGACGAGCTGTACCGCAACCTTGTCCGTGCGGGCGAGTCCGCCGGTGTGCTGGAAACGGTGCTGGAAACGATCGCCAACTACAAGGAAAACATCGAAGCCCTCAAGGGCAAGATCAAGAAGGCGCTATTCTATCCGGCAGCGGTGATCGCGGTCGCCATCCTGGTCACCTCGGTGATCCTGATGTTCGTGATCCCGGAATTCGAGAAGACCTTCGCCAGCTTCGGCACCGAGCTGCCCGCATTCACCCAGTTGATCATGGGCGCCTCGCGCATCATGGTCAGCTGGTGGTGGGCCATCCTGATCGTGGTGGCAGGCGCCATCTTCGCGACGATTTTCCTGTTCAAGCGATCACCTGCTTTCCAGCATGCCGTCGACAAGATGGTGCTGAGAGTGCCGGTGGTGGGCCAGATCATGCACAACTCGTCTGTCGCCCGCTTCGCCCGCACCACTGCCGTGACGTTCAAGGCTGGCGTGCCACTGGTGGAGGCGCTAGACACCGTAGCCGGGGCGACGGGCAACACCGTGTATGAAAAAGCCGTACACCGGATGCGCGACGACGTGTCGGTCGGCTATCCGCTGAACATGGCGATGAAGCAGACCCAGCTGTTCCCGCACATGGTGGTGCAGATGACCGCCATCGGCGAGGAGGCCGGTGCGCTGGACACCATGCTGTTCAAGGTGGCCGAGTACTTCGAGCAGGAGGTCAACAACGCGGTGGATGCGTTGTCCAGCCTGATCGAGCCTTTCATCATGGTCATCATCGGCGTGCTGGTCGGTGGCCTGGTCATCGGCATGTACCTGCCCATCTTCAAGATTGCCGCTACGGTCGTCGGTTCCTAAGTGGCGTTTCTGGATCAACACCCCGAACTGGGGTACCCGGTGGTGGCAGGCCTCGGCCTGCTGGTGGGCAGCTTCCTCAATGTGGTCATCCTGCGGCTGCCGCGGCGGCTGGAATGGGAGTGGAAGCGCGACGCCCGCGAGGTGCTGGAAGAGCCGGAGATCTACGATCCGCCGCCTCCCGGCATCGTGGTGGAACGCTCGCACTGCCCGCACTGCAAGACGGCGCTGTCCTGGTACGAGAACATCCCGCTGTTCAGCTGGCTGGCCCTGCGCGGCAAGTGCCGCCACTGCAAGGCTCCGATCTCGCCGCAGTACCCCATCGTGGAATTGCTGACCGCGTTGCTGGCGGTGGCCTCGGTATGGCAGTTCGGGTTCGGCTGGCAGGGTTTCGGCGCGGCGTTGCTGAGCTGCTATCTGGTGGCGCTGAGCGGCATCGACCTGCGCACGCGGCTGCTGCCCGACCAGCTGACGCTGCCCTTGATGTGGCTGGGCCTGATCGGCAGCCTCGACAATCTCTACATGCCCGCCAAGCCGGCACTGCTGGGCGCCATCGCCGGCTATGTGTCGCTGTGGCTGGTGTGGTGGCTGTTCAAGCAGATCACCGGCAAGGAAGGCATGGGCCGGGGCGATTTCAAGCTCCTCGCGGCCCTCGGCGCCTGGGTCGGGTTGAATGGCGTGCTGCCCATCATCCTGATCTCCTCGCTCGTGGGTGCCGTGGTCGGTTCGGCTTGGCTGGCGATGCGGGGCCGCGACCGCGCCACGCCGATTCCGTTCGGCCCCTATCTGGCCATCGCCGGCTGGATCGTGTTCTTCTGGGGTCAGCAGATCGTGGACGCCTACCTGCGTTTCGCCGGTCTGAAGTAGGGGCGCCCCGCGGGCGCTCGTACATAATCCGCCCATGAGCGACTACTTCATCGGATTGACCGGCGGCATCGCATCCGGGAAAAGTGCGCTTGAGAAGGCGTTTGCCGCACATGGCATCACGGTGGCGGATGCCGACCTGCTCGCACGCGAGGTGGTCCGCCCCGGCGAACCTGCGCTGGACGCCGTGGTGGCGCGCTTCGGGCGCGATGTGCTGATGGCGGATGGCCAACTGGACAGGGCGGCGCTGCGCGTGCGCGTGTTCGGGAACGACGAGGAGCGGCGTGCGCTGGAAGCGATCCTGCATCCGGCCATCCGCGCGCGGCTGCTCGCCCTCTGTCGAACTGCCGACAGCCCCTATGCGATCGCGACGGTCCCCCTGCTCACCGAAGGCGGGGGCCGCCGGGCCTATCCCTGGCTGCACCGCATCGTGGTGGTGGATACCCCGGTCGCCGTGCAGAAGGCACGGTTGATGCAGCGTGACGGCATCGACGCGGCACTGGCGGAGAAGATGATGGCCGCCCAGGCCTCGCGCGCCGAGCGCCTCGCACTGGCCGACGACATCGTCGTCAACGACGGCGACATCGCCCACCTGCAGCATGCAGCCGATGGACTGCACCTGCGCTACCTGGCGTTGGCTGGATTCGTTTCCTCGTAGCGCGAAGCTTGCTCTGCTGGAGCCTGTCGGAAGCGCATCGCGTAACCGAACACACTCGGCTCTACGTCATCCACGGCGCTTCCTAGGCGGCGGCCGGCCACAGCCCGCGGATCGCGGCAATGCCCTGCGCACCATGCCGGCGCGCGTCGGCGATGTCGTCGGTCGTCATGCCGCCGATGGCATAGATCGGCAACGACACGCCCTCGCGCAGGCCGGCGAAGCCCGGCCATCCCAGCGACACGCCGCCGGGATGGCTCTGGGTCGGGTAGATGCTGCCCACCACCGCGAAATCGCATCCCAGCGCCTCCGCCTGCCGCAGGTCCGCTGCGGCATGGCAGGACGCCGCGACCGGCAGTCCTTCCGGCAGCGGCCGGGTCGATAGGGCCGCCAGTTGCGTGGCGCGCAGGTGGACGCCGACCTGCAGTTCGCGCGCCAGGTCGATGTCGCCGTTGAGCAGCGTCTCGACGCCCGCCTCGCGGCAGCGCGCGACGGCCTGGCGGGCCAGCGCACGCCAGGGCTCGCCCTCCAGTCCGCGCGCGCGGATCTGCACGCGACGGGTACCGCGCGCCACCGCTTGCTCGAGGCCATCCAGCCAGCGCGGGACGTCGTCCGGCTCCGGGGTGACCAGATAGCGATCCGGCTGTAGCAGCGCGGCCACCACTGGGCGATCGGCCGGCGGCATGTCATAGCGCATCAGCTTGTCCGGTGCGACCCAGGCCAGCGCCTGGCCTTCGTGTCCGCGCGGCGTGCCCTCCCATCCGGTCAGGTGCCGCACTTCCAGGCACAGGCGCTTGTCGGGGTATTGCTGGGGCACACTGATGATGTGGTCGCCGACGCGGGCCTCGATGCCAAGTTCCTCGCGCAGTTCGCGCACCAGCGCCTCCTCGGGACGTTCCCCGGGCTCCTGCTTGCCGCCAGGAAACTCCCAGCGCCCTGCCAGGTCGCGTCCTTCCGTCCGGCGGGTCAGCAGGATGCGGCCGCGCGCGTCGGTGATGACGGCGGCCATGACGTGGATGGAGCGCAGCGGAGTAAGCATGGAAGAAGCTTGCCGGGAACGGTCAGGTAGACGCAAATAGTCTCGCCCGGACCGGATGTCGCGCGCAAAGAAAAAGCCGCGCAGTGCGCGGCTTTTCCGTCAGGCGGGGTGGTGTTGCGGCGACTCAGCCCAGCTGGCCGTGGCAATGCTTGTATTTCTTGCCGCTGCCGCAGGGACAGGGATCGTTGCGGCCGACCTTGGGCGCATCGCGGTGCGCCGGCATCGGACCGGACTGCACGTAGCCACCCTGCGCCGCGGCCAGTTGCCGGGCCTGTTCGGCTTCCTCGTCGGCGCTGTAGCCGCCGGCATCCTGGTGCTGGAACTGCATCTGCCGGGCCTGCGCCTCGGCCATGGCGCGCTCCTGCGCTTCCAGCGCGGCGACTTCCTCCTCGCTGCGGATGCGGACGCGCGACAGCAGGGTCACCACTTCGCTCTTCACCCGCTCCAGCATGCTGGAGAACAGCTCGAACGCTTCCTTCTTGTACTCCTGTTTCGGCTGCTTCTGCGCATAGCCGCGCAGGTGGATGCCCTGGCGCAGGTAGTCCATGCGTGCCAGGTGCTCTTTCCAGTTCTTGTCCAGCACGGTCAGCATGATGTGCTTTTCCAGCGCACGCATGGTCTCGTCGCCGATCACCGCTTCCTTGTCGGCGAAGTGCTTGTCCATCGCCTCCTGCACGCGACGCTCGATGGTCTCGGCATCGAGTTCCTCGGCGTCCTCGCGCCAGCGGCTCACGGGCAGCTCCACGCCCATTTCCTCGCCGAGCTCGCGCTCCAGGCCCTGCAGGTCCCACTGCTCGTCCACCGAATTCAGCGGCACGAAGCGGGCGACCGTCTCGGCGACCACGTCGCCGCGGATGCCGTCGATGTTGTCCTTCACCGAATCGGCGTCGAGCAGTTCGTCGCGCTGTGCGTAGATCACCTTGCGCTGGTCGTTGTTGACGTCGTCGAAATCGAGCAGGTTCTTGCGGATGTCGAAGTTGTGCGCTTCCACCTTGCGCTGCGCCTTCTCGATCTGCCGGCTGACCAGCTTGTCCTCGATGACGTCGTCTTCCTTCATGCCGATCAGCTTCATCGCCTTCTGGACCCAGTCCGAGGCGAAGATGCGCATCAGGTTGTCTTCCAGCGACAGGTAGAAGCGGGACGAACCCGGATCGCCCTGACGGCCGGAACGGCCACGCAGCTGGTTGTCGATGCGGCGCGATTCGTGGCGCTCGGTGCCGACGATGTGCAGGCCGCCGGCGGCCTTCACTTCGTCGTGGCGCTTCTGCCATTCGGCCTTCACCGCGGCGCGGTCGGCGTCGCTGGCATCCTCGGGAAGCGCTTCGTACTCGGCTTCCAGCGAGCCGCCCAGCACGATGTCGGTACCGCGACCGGCCATATTGGTGGCGATGGTGATCGCGCCCGGGCGACCGGCCTGCGCCACGATGTGCGCTTCGCGCTCGTGCTGCTTGGCATTGAGCACTTCGTGCGGCACGCCGGCCTTGGTGAGGAAGTCGGACAACATTTCCGACGTCTCGATCGAGGTCGTGCCGACCAGCACCGGCTGGCCGCGCTGGTAGCACTCCTGGATGTCGGCCAGCACCGCCTTGAACTTGCCCTGGCGGTTGAGGAACACCTGGTCGGGCGAATCCTTGCGCACGGTCGGGCGGTTGGTCGGGATGACGATGACTTCCAGGCCGTAGATGCTCTGGAACTCGAAGGCTTCGGTATCGGCCGTACCGGTCATGCCGGACAGCTTGTTGTACATGCGGAACAGGTTCTGGAACGTCACGCTGGCCAGCGTCTGGTTCTCGCGCTGGACCGGCACGCCTTCCTTCGCTTCGACCGCCTGGTGCAGGCCGTCGGACCAGCGGCGGCCTGTCAGGGTGCGGCCTGTGAACTCGTCGACAATGACCACTTCGCCATCGCGCACGATGTAGTCCACGTCGCGCTGGTAGATAGCATGCGCGCGCAGGGCGGCGTTGAGGTGGTGCACGACCGACAGGTTGTTGGCGCCGTACAGCGGTTCTTCCTCGCTGATGATGCCGGCCTGCAGCAGCAGTTCCTCGGCGTGCTCCATGCCCGCTTCGGACAGGTGCACCTGCTTGCCCTTCTCGTCGACCCAGTAGTCGCCTTCGGCCTCCTCGTTCTCCTGCTTGATCAGCTGGGGCACGATGCGGTTGACGCGGATGTACAGCTCCGGCGATTCGTCGGCCGGGCCGGAGATGATCAGCGGGGTGCGCGCTTCGTCGATCAGGATGGAGTCGACTTCGTCGACGATGGCGTAGTGCAGGCCGCGCTGGAAGCGGTCGGCGCGCGACATCGCCATGTTGTCGCGCAGGTAGTCGAAGCCGAACTCGTTGTTGGTGCCGTAGGTGATGTCGGCGGCATAAGCGGCGCTCTTGTCGCCGTGCGGCATGCCCGGGTACACCACGCCCACGCTCAGGCCCAGCCAGTTGTACAGGCGGCCCATCCAGGCGGAGTCGCGGCGGGCCAGGTAGTCGTTCACGGTGACGACATGCACGCCCTTGCCTTCGAGCGCGTTGAGATAGGTGGGCAGCGTGGCGACCAGCGTCTTGCCTTCACCGGTACGCATTTCGGCGATCTTGCCCAGGTGCAGCACCATGCCGCCGATCAGCTGCACGTCGTAGTGGCGCATGCCCAGCACGCGACGGCTGGCTTCGCGGCAGACCGCGAAGGCTTCGGGCAGGATCTTGTCGAGTGCTTCCCCGCCCGCGATGCGCTGCTGGAACTCCGGCGTCTTGGCCTTCAGCTGCTCGTCGGTGAGCTGCTGCAGCTCCGCTTCCAGCGCGTTGATCTTGTCGACGGTGCGATGCAGCTGCTTGAGCAGGCGTTCGTTGCGACTGCCGAAGACACGGGTAAGCAGGTTGTTGATCATGTAGGGAACCGGATGGGAAAAGGACGCCGGGGCCGCGCGGCGGTTGCGGGCCCAAAACGAAACAGGGCGCTAGGCGCCCTGTCTGGCAACACCGTATTGTAGCTTGGGGCGCCGCCCGGGGAATCAAGGCCGGCGGTAGGACCGCGACCTGCCCGTTTGGTTCCGCGCGCTATCAGCCGCGCTTGACCTGCCCCACCGGCGTGGGGCCTTCGCCCAGGAACTTGCGCGGATTGACCACACGCTCGTTCTCCCACACTTCGAAGTGCACGTGCGCGCCCGTCGAACGACCGGTGGAACCGGCCTTGGCCACTTCCTGGCCCACGCGCACGAGGTCGCCGGCACGTACGGTCAGGCGCGAATTGTGTGCATAGCGGGTGACGTAACCGTTGCCGTGGTCGACATCGACGACGTTGCCGTAGCCGCCCTTCACGCCGGCGAAGCTGACCACGCCGTCGGCCACCGCGAGCACGGGATCCCCCACGCTGGCCTTGAAGTCGATGCCCTTGTGGTATTGCCCACCGCCACCGAACGGATCGGCGCGACCACCAAAACCGGACGTGATGTAGCTGTTCGCGATCGGCATGCGGCCCGGGGTCGCATTCCTGTCGAGTTCGCGGTTGAACAGCAGCGCCTCCAGCACGGACAGCTGACGGCCAGACGCGGCGAACTGCTTCTCCAGCTTGTCCACGCCGGAGGTCAGGTCGGCGGGCTTCATGTCGTAGGACACGTCGTTGCCGCCCACGCCGACCGGCTCGTTGAAGTCGAACTCGCCGTCCTGCAACTGGCCCACGCGGGTGAGGCGTTCACCGAGCGCATTCAGGCGATTGGCCTGCGCCTGCAATTCGCCAAGGCGCGCGGCCATGGCGTTGATTTCCTGCTGGGCACCACGGCGGACCTGCTCAAGCTCGGTATCGCGCTGCTCGGCCTTGGCCTGCAGCATCGAGACCTGCGCCATGCCGAGGGCGCTGCGCCCCCCCATGCCCACCAGCAGGCCGGCGGCGACGAGCACCGCAGCGCTGGCGAGCGGCCGGGCGTGGAACGCGAGGCGGATTCGATAGGCACCATGGGCCGATGCATGGGCCCACCAGGTACGCGAATTGTTTACGATGGTCTTAAAGCTCATAGATACCGATGTCTGATTCGAAGTCCAAGCCGCGCCGTACCGGCACCGCGCAACCTGCCCTGCAGGCTGCCTTGACGGATGCCGCCACCGACCCGGTGCGTCGTGCCATGTGGCTGGACGCCTTGGAACAGCAGCTTCGCCCCTGCCTGCCGCCTGCCCTGGCGCCCCATTGCCGGTTGGCGAACGTGGCGGGCAAACGGCTCGTTTTTATCGTCGATTCCCCGGTGTGGCACGCCAGGCTTCGCCTGGCCGCACCCGAACTGATCAACGTGGCCCAATCCATCGGACTGGCGGTCACCGAAGTCACCGCCAAGACGAGCCTCGCGCCGCTCCATCCCGTGAAGCCTGCGCAAGATCCGGTCGTACCTGTGTCGGAGGCGTCCCGCAAAGGGCTGCAAGCGGCCCTCGACCTCCTGTCCGCCCCGGACTCCGCCGGTACGCCCACCCCGGGGGGTGGTCATCGTAGACGCCGCGGATGTTGAGCCGGCCATCACGAGGGACGGGGCATGGTACCGGCCACCGTCGGTCGGGGCGTTAGCCAAAGGTTAGGAAAACGTTATTTTTGGCCAGATTTCCTGACACAGTTCACATTTTGACCAAGGCGTAACCATTCGCACACCACTGCGTGATGACGGTGGGAAACCGGTCGACAGCAAGGTCACCGTCCGCAGCGGACGGGCGTCTCAGATCGCCAGGACGGGCGTCGCATAGGTGACCGGGGACGGCGCGGTGCGGTCCTCGAAGGTCACTTCTTCCCAGGCCGAGGTCTCGGCCAGCAGGGCGCGGACCAGCTTGTTGTTCAAGGCATGGCCCGATTTGAAGCCCTCGTAGGCGCCCAGGATGGGGCGCCCGGCGAGGTACAGGTCGCCGATGGCGTCCAGGATCTTGTGGCGGACGAATTCGTCCGTGTAGCGCAGGCCGTCTTCGTTCAATACGCGGAACTCGTCCAGCACGATGGCGTTGTCCATCGAGCCGCCGAGGCCTAGGTTGCGCTCGCGCATGTATTCCAGGTCGCGCATGAAACCGAACGTGCGCGCGCGCGCGACTTCCTTGATGTAGGCGCCGGTGGAGAAATCCACTTCGGCCCGCGACTGCGAGGCGGGGATCATCGGGTGATCGAACTTCACCGTGAAACCCAGCTTGAAGCCGTCGTACGGCTCGAAGCGCGCCACCTTGTCGCCCTCGGTCACTTCGATGGGACGGGTGATGCGGATGAAACGCTTGGGGGCGTCCTGCTCGGCAATGCCGGCGGACTGGATCAGGAACACGAACGGGCCTGCGGAGCCATCCATGATCGGCAGTTCGGCCGACGACAGTTCCACGTAGGCGTTGTCCACGCCCAGGCCGGCCATCGCCGACATCAGGTGTTCGACGGTCTGCACCTTGGCGCCCTCGCAGGTCAGCCCGGTGCACAGTGTGGTCTCGGTGACCAGCTCCGCGCTGGCGGGAATCTCCACCACCGGCTCCAGGTCGACGCGCCGGAACACGATGCCGGTATTCACGGGAGCCGGGCGCAGGGTCATGTAGACCTTTTCGCCGCTGTGCAGCCCCACGCCCGTCGCGCGGATCACGTTCTTGAGGGTGCGTTGCTGGGCCATTCGAAGGAATCGCAGGTGGGGGGAACCTGAGCGGGCAGCGAGAATATCACGCAGACCACTGAATCTTAACGGAAGAACCGGTCTGTCCCACCCCTGCAACAACGGAATGCTACGGCCGTCGGGAAAGGGCCGCCGGACCGGTGAAGGTCCGGCAGCGAAGGGACACGGCGATGAAACGGCACATCATCTGCGCCCTCCCCTGTTTACCGGGGAGGGTTCAACTTCTACGTGATCAGTCCGCCTGGCGGCGCAGGAACGCCGGGATGTCCAGGTAGTCCGGCGGCAGGTCGGCCGCGATCGGGGCCGATACCGGCGCGGACGATGCCGGCGCAGCCGACCCACGACGCAGGCCCATGCCGCTGGTGGCGGCGCTGATCGGGTCCACGGCGAAGCCGTCGTCGATCGCCATCCCGGTGGTGGCGTCGCGGACCAGCTTGATCGGCGCGCGCATCGGCTCGCGCAGGTCGCTGCCACGGCCGACCGGCTGGCGGGCGGCATTGCGGTTCAGGCCGGTGGCCACCACGGTCACACGCACTTCGTCCTGCATGTCCGGATCCAGCACGGTGCCGACCACCACGGTGGCGTCTTCCGAGGCGAAGCCTTCGATGGTGCGGCCCACTTCGTCGAACTCGGCCATGGTGAAGTCCGGACCGGCGGTGATGTTGACCAGGATGCCGTTGGCACCGTTGAGGTTGACGTCGTCCAGCAACGGGTTCTGGATGGCGGCTTCGGCGGCGGCCTGCGCGCGATCATCACCGCGTGCCGAGCCGGTGCCCATCATGGCCAGGCCCATCTCGCTCATCACGGTGCGCACGTCGGCGAAGTCGACGTTGATCAGGCCCGGACGGACGATCAGGTCTGCGATGCCCTGCACGGCGCCCAACAGCACGTCGTTGGCGGCGCGGAACGCCTGGATCATCGTCGCGTTGCGGCCCAGCACGGTGATCAGCTTTTCGTTCGGGATGGTGATCAGCGAATCGCAGTGGTGGCTCAGTTCCTCGATGCCCTTCAGCGCGACCTGCATGCGGCGGCGGCCTTCGAACGGGAACGGCTTGGTGACCACGGCGACGGTCAGGATGCCCATCTCCTTGGCCAGCTGCGCCACGACCGGCGCGGCGCCGGTACCGGTACCACCGCCCATGCCGGCGGTGATGAACACCATGTCGGCGCCATCAAGGGCGTCGATGATGCGCTCGCGGTCTTCCAGCGCCGCTTGGCGGCCGACTTCCGGATTCGCGCCGGCGCCCAGGCCCTTGGTGACGTTGCTGCCGAGCTGCAGCTGCAGCTTGGCGCCGCAGTTCTTGATCGCCTGCGAGTCGGTGTTGGCGGTGATGAACTCCACGCCATCCACGCTGCCGTTGACCATGTGCGCCACGGCGTTGCCGCCGCCGCCGCCCACGCCCACGACCTTGATCACCGCATTCGGGGCCATCTTTTCAACCAGTTCGAAATGTGCCATGTCCTTGTCCTCGTTTATTTAGTTATGTGTTGCTGGGTGGAACGAACGTCGTGATGCCTTTCACTTCGCGGAGGATGTCGCCTCACTCAGAACTCGCCGCGATACCAGTTCTGCAGTTTCTTGAACCAGCTGCCCGCCTTGCCCGTGGGCAGCGACGGACGCCGGGGATGTTCGATCTGGCTGCCCATCAGCAGCAGGCCGACGCCGGTGGCATGCACCGGGTTGCCGACCACTTCGCCCAGGCCGGTGACGTGCTGCGGAATGCCGACGCGCACGGGCATCTGCAGCATTTCCTCGGCCAGTTCGACCACGCCTTCCATCTTCGATGCGCCACCTGTCAGCACCATGCCGGCGCGCACGCGCTCCTCGAACCCGGAGCGGCGCAGTTCCGCCTGCACCATCTCGAAGATCTCCTCGTAACGCTGCTGCACCGCCTGCGCCAGCGCATGGCGCGGCAGGCGGCGCGGCGGGCGGTCGCCGACGCTGGGCACCTGGATGCTTTCTTCCGCCGTCGCCAGCTGCGCGAGCGCGCAGGCGTAGCGCACCTTGATCTGCTCGGCTTCCGGCGTGGGCGTGCGCAGCATGTGCGCGATGTCGTTGGTCACCTGGTCGCCGGCGATGGGCAGCGATGCCGTGTGGCAGATCGCGCCCTGCACGAACACCGCCAGGTCGGTGGTGCCCGCGCCCATGTCGACCAGCACCACGCCAAGCTCGCGCTCGTCGCTGGTCAGCACGGCCACGCTGGAGGCCAGCGAGGAGAAGATCAGGTCGTCGATCTGCAGGCCGCAGCGCTGCACGCACTTGCTGATGTTGGCGGCGGCCGACTGTGCGCAGAACACCAGGTGCGCGTCCACCTCCAGGCGCACGCCGGTCATGCCGACCGGGTTGCGGATGCCTTCCTGCGAATTGTCCAGCTTGTACTCGCGCGGGATGGCGTGGAGGATCTTCTGGTCGGCCGGGATGGCGACGGCCTTGGCCGCTTCCAGCACGCGGTCCAGGTCGCCCCAGGTCACCTCGCCGTCGCGGATCGGCACGATGCCGGGCGAGTTGCGGCACTGCACGTGGTTGCCGGAGATCGACGCGTACACCGAGCGGATCTCGCAGCCGGCCATCAGCTCGGCCTCCTCGATCGCGCGCTGGATGGACTGCACCGTCGACTCGATGTCCACGACGACGCCGCGCTTGAGGCCGCGTGACTCGTGCGAGCCGATGCCGATCACCTCGATCGGATTGCCCGGTGCGTACTCGCCGACCAGCGCCGTCACCTTGGAGGTGCCGATGTCCAGCCCGACGATCAGCGATTTGTCACCCTTGCGATTCATGTAGTGCCCTGCAGAAGACGACCTGCGACCGCGATCGGCGCAGGCAATGGAGACGGTGTGGAAGCTGGCGGCGGCGCCTTGGGCGCTTCGCCCCAGCTGAGCGCGAACCCGTTGGTGTAGCGCAGGTCCGCGCGCACCAGCGGCTGTGCCTGCGCGGTGGCCAGCAGCTGCGGCAGCATCCGCGCGAAGCGGCCCAGGCGTGGACGCGCATCGGTGCGGCCGACGACCACCTGGGTGCCGTTGCCCAGCAGCAGCGACCAGCTGCCGCGCGCATCCATCACCAGGGTGGTGACGTCCAGTCCCAGCGGTGCGAACAGCTGGCGCGATTCGTTGTAGAGCGCGGTCACTTCCTGCACCTGGGAGTCCGGCCCACCCAGCTGCGGCAGATCCAGGCCGGCGAGCTCCTTCGGCAGCGGAAACAGGCGGCCGTGCTCGGACAGCAGTTTGTCGTTGCCCCAGCGCGCGAACGGCTTGTGCTCGGTGATGCGTACCTCCAGCACGTCCGGCCAGCGCTTGCGCACGTCCGCGCGTTCCACCCACGGCAACCGCTCGACCGCGTGCTTGGCGTCCTCCAGCGGGACGGCGAAGAAGCCGCGCTTCGCGTACGGCAGCACGGCGGCCTGCAACTGCGCCGCGTCCACGCGTTCGAACTCGCCCTGCACGCGCAGCCTGGACAACGGCCACCGGTCGGCGCCGATCCAGCCATTGACCACGGCCACGACCGGCAGCGCGACCAGCGCCAGCGCCAGCAACCAGGCCATGATGCGCAGGGCGGCATTCATCAGCCGGCGACCTCCGGCACGGTCTGCTCCAGGATGCGCCAGCACAGTTCCTCGAAACCGATGCCGACCTGCGCCGCTTCCTTGGGCACCAGCGAGTGACTCGTCATGCCCGGGGCGGTATTGACCTCCATCAACAGGAAACGTCCGTCCGCGTGACGCATCACGTCGACCCGCCCCCAGCCACTGCAGCCGGCGGCGCGGAAGCCTTCGAGCGCCAGTGCACGGATCTGTGTTTCCTCGGCCGCGTCATCCAGACCGGGACAGAGGTACTGCGTATCGTCGGCGATGTACTTGGCGTGGTAGTCGTACCAGCCCTGCGCCGGCACGATACGCACCGACGGCAGTGCGAGGTCGCCCAGGACGGCCACGGTGAACTCGCCGCCGGTCAGCATCTGCTCTGCCAGCAGCTCGCCGGGGTAGGTGGATGCGAACGTCGCGGCGGGCACGAGGTCGTCTTCACCCAGGATGCGGAACACGCCGACGCTGGACCCTTCCGCGCTCGGCTTCACGAACACGGGGAAGCCCAGCGCGCGGACCGCTGCCGCGAGGTCGCCACCCGGCGGAATCCGCACGAAGCCTGCGGTCGGCAGACCGGCCGCCTGCCACACCTGCTTGGTGCGGATCTTGTCCATCGTCAGCGCAGAACCCAGCACGCCCGGGCCGGTGTACGGCACCCCGAGCGACTGCAGCAGGCCCTGCAGCACGCCGTTCTCGCCATCGCCGCCGTGCAGGATGTTGAACACCCTGTCGACCTTGCCCGCGCGGATCGCCTCGATGAGGGCCGGCACGCCATCGACGGCGAACGCCTGCACGCCGCGCGCCAGCAGCGCCGCCAACACGTTCTGGCCCGAGTTCAACGACACTTCGCGCTCGCTGGACACGCCGCCCATCAGTACGGCGACGCGGCCGAAACGGGCCGGATCCTTGAAACGCGGCGGTTGCACGGTCACAGTGGTCATGCCGGGTCCTTCGCGGTGAAGCCATGCGCGGCGATGTGTTGCGACATGTGGCCGATGTCACCGGCCCCCATCAGCAGCAACAGGTCGCCGTCCTGCAACACGTCCGGCAGCACGTCGACCAGGTCCGCGACCTGGCTGACCACCACGGGTTCGTTGCGGCCACGCGCACGGATGGCGCGCGCCAGCGATTTCGCGTCGGCGCCTGCGATCGGCTGCTCACCGGCGGGGTACACCTCGCTCAGCACCAGCGCATCGACCTCCGACAGGACCGCGGCGAACGCGTCGAACTGGTCGCGCGTGCGGCTGTAACGGTGCGGCTGGAAGGCCACGACCAGCCGCTTGTGCGGCCAGCCACCGCGTGCGGCGGCGAACACCGCCGCCAGTTCCTTCGGATGATGGCCGTAGTCATCGACGAGCTGCACGCGCGCGCCCTGCGGCGTGGCGATCTCGCCCAGGTCGTTGAAGCGGCGACCGATGCCGGCGAACTTCTCCAGCGCAGCCGCGATGTTCTCCGGCGACACGCCGAGCTGCCATCCGATGGCCGCCGCAGCAAGCGCGTTCTGCACGTTGTGGCGCCCCGGCAACGCTAGGCTGACGCGGATGCTCGCGTCCTCCGGCAGGCGCAGGGTGAAATGCATGCGGCCGCCGTCCTGCTCCACGTCTTCGGCACGCACGTCGGCGTTCTCCGCGAAGCCATAGCTCATCACGTGGCGCGGCGTTTCCGCGGCAATGGCGGCGACTTCCGGATCGTCGATGCACAGCACCGCCAGGCCGTAGAACGGCAGGCGCTGCAGGAATTCGGCGAAGGCCGCCTTCACGCGCTCGAAGTCGTTGCCGTAGTTTTCGAGATGATCCGCGTCGATATTCGTGACGATGGAGATCAGCGGATTCAGGCGCAGGAAGCTGCCATCGCTTTCGTCGGCTTCCGCCACCAGCCATTGCCCGTCGCCGAGCTTGGCGTTGGCACCGGCCGCGAGCAGCTGGCCACCGATGACGAAGGTCGGATCCAGCCCGCCTTCGCTCAGCACGGCGGCCGTGAGACTCGTCGTGGTGGTCTTGCCGTGCGTACCGGCGACCGCGATGCCGCGACGGAAACGCATCAGCTCGGCCAGCATCGCCGCACGCGGGACGATCGGGATGCGCTGGCTGCGCGCTTCCATCAGTTCGGGGTTGTCCTGCCTGATCGCACTGGAGACCACCACGCAATCGGTGCCCAGCACGTTGGAGGCATTGTGGCCGCGCATCACGCGCGCACCCAGCGACGCCAGGCGACGGGTCGCGGCGTTGTCGGCGTTGTCCGAACCGGATACTTCATAACCCAGCGTGCACAGCACTTCCGCGATGCCGCTCATGCCGGAGCCGCCGATGCCGACGAAGTGCACGCGGCGGAACTCCTTCGCCAGGTTGCCGGTGTGTTGCAGGCGGCGCTCGCGTGCAGCAGCCATCATCATGCCTGCGTCCTCATGTTCGTTGTTTCCTCGAGAATGATGTCGGCGATGCGGTCGGCCGCATCGGTCTTCGCCAGCGCGCGCGCGGCCTGCGCCATGGCCAGGCGCTTGTCGCTATCGCCAGCCAGCTGCCGCAGCGTGGTGGCCAGCGCGTCGGCCAGCGTGTCGTCCTGCTTCAGCAGCACGGCTGCACCACGCTCGACCAGGTATTCGGCGTTGCGGGTCTGGTGGTCATCGACGGCCTGCGCGAAGGGCACCAGCACGCTGCCCACGCCGACCGCGCACAGCTCGGCCAGGGTCGAGGCGCCGGAGCGGCAGACGACCAGATCGGCCCACGCGTACGCGGCCGCCATGTCGGTGATGAAGGCTTCCACGCTCGCGACCACGCCGGCGTCGGCGTAGGCCCGGGCGGCTTCGTCGCGCAGCTTTTCGCCGCATTGGTGACGCACCTCGATGCTGCCCGCCGGCAACGTCGCGATGGCCTGCGGAACCGCGAGATTCAGCGCACGCGCGCCCTGGCTGCCGCCCAACACGAGCACCCGCAGCGGGCCACTGCGGCCCGCCAGGCGTTCGGCCGGTGGCGGCAGCACCGCGATCTCGTCCCGCACCGGATTGCCGACCACTTCCTCGCGCGACGGGAACGCACCGGGGAAACCGGTCATCACGCGGCGCGCGACCTTCACCAGCATGCGGTTGGTGAAGCCCGCAGCGCGGTTCTGTTCGTGCACCAGCAGCGGCAAACCCATCAGGCGCGCGGCGACACCGCCGGGACCGGCCGCGAAACCACCGAAACTCACCACCGACCGCGGCGCGCGGCGGCGCAGCACGAAGCCTGCCGCGCGGATCGCGCGCAACACGCGCACGGGCGCACCCAGCAACGCCAACCGGCCTTTGCCGCGCAGGCCGGTGATGGCCAGCGTGTCCAGCGGAATGTCGTGCGGCGGCACCAGGCGCGTTTCCATTGCCCCGTCCGCACCCAGCCAGACCACCGGCACGCCGCGCGCGCGCAACACCTTCGCCACGGCCAGCGCAGGGAAGATGTGGCCGCCGGTACCACCGGCCATGATCATGACGGGAGCGCCCGCACTGCTCATGCGATCCTCTCGAACGTGGGCTCGACGCGTTGCTGCAGGCGGCTGGTGCCGCGCAGCGTCTCCGAGAACGAAGCAGGCGCGGCAGGCACCGGGCGCGGATCGACCGGCACAGGCGAATCGCCCGCACCCTGGATGACTTCCCCGCGCAGCGCGACCTGGCGCTGCGTGCGCTCCAGCTCGTAGGACACGCGCAGCAGCAGGCCCATCGCCACGCAGGTCATCAGGATGCTGGAACCGCCCGATGAGATCAGCGGCAGGGTCAGGCCCTTGGTCGGCAGCAGGCCCAGGTTCACGCCCATCGACACGAAGCTCTGCATGCCGATCCACAGCGCGACGCCGAATGCGATGTAACCCGCGAAGTGCCTGCGCATTTCCACGCAGCGCAGGCCGATGACGAAGGCGCGCCCCACCAGCAGCGCGTACAGCGCCACCACCAGGCAAACGCCCACGAAGCCAAGCTCTTCGCCGATCACCGAGAAGATGAAATCGGTGTGCACTTCCGGCAGATAGTTGAGCTTGAGCACCGAACCGCCGAGGCCGATGCCGCCCCACTCGCCGCGACCGATCGCCATCAGCGCATTGGTCAGCTGGTAGCCGCTGCCGAACGGGTCGGCCCAGGGATCGGAGAACGAGGTCAGCCGGCGCATGCGGTACGGCTCGGCGATTGCGATCACCGCAAGGATCGGCAGGCCCACCAGCACCGGACCGAACATGCGCGGCATGTTGACGCCACCGAGCACCAGCATGCCGGCGGTGATCGCCAGCAGCAGCGAGGACGAACCGAAGTCCGGCTGCATCAGCAGCAGCGCGACCAGGACCACTACCACGCCCAACGGCTTGAGCATCGCGGCCCACGTTGCGTTGACCTCGTCGCGGAAGCGCACCAGGTAGCTGGCCAGCCAGACGATGAAGAAGACCTTCACCGCTTCCACGACCTGGAAGTTGGACACGCCCAGGTTGATCCAGCGGTGCGCGCCCTTCACGCTCACGCCCAGCCCGGGCACGAACACGAGCAGCAGCAATACCACGCACCCCAACAGCAGCAGGTGGTTGCGCGCCTCGATGCTCTTCAGCTCGGTACGCATCACCCACCACGCCAGTCCCGCGCCGGCGACGAGGAACATGCCGTGGCGGACCAGGTAGTAGAACGGATTGCCGTGCTGGTAGATCGACGCCGACGCCACCATCACCACGCCCAGCGACGCCAGCGCCAGCATGGCGCCGAGCAACCAGGGGTCGAAGCGGCCCCCGATGGCTTCAAGACGTGTGGCCTGGCGCGGCGTGTCGTTCATCAGCGCACCTTCAACGTGGCCAGGCCGATGAGGACCAGCACGACGGAGATGATCCAGAAGCGCACGATCACGCGCGGCTCCGGCCAGCCCTTCAGTTCGAAGTGGTGGTGGATCGGCGCCATGCGGAATACGCGCTTGCCGGTCAGTTTGAACGACGCCACCTGGATCATCACCGACAGCGTCTCGATGACGAAGATGCCGCCCATGATCACCAGCACCAGCTCCTGGCGCACGATCACCGCGATGGTGCCCAGCACGGCGCCGAGCGCCAGTGCGCCGATGTCGCCCATGAACACCATCGCCGGATAGGTGTTGAACCACAGGAAGCCCAGGCCGGCACCCGCGATGGCCGCGCAGATGATCGTCAGCTCGCCCGCGCCCGGCACCTGCGGGATCTGCAGATAGCTGGAGAACACCGCGTTGCCCGAGGCGTAGGCGAACACGCCCAGCGCACAGGCCACCAGCACCGTGGGCATGATCGCCAGGCCATCCAGGCCATCGGTCAGATTGACGGCGTTGGAGAAGCCCACGATCCAGAAGTACGCGATGGCGACGAAGCTGATGCCCGCCAGCGGCAGCGCGATCGACTTGAAGAACGGCACGTAGAAGGTCGTCGCCGCCGGCACGTCGGCATACAGATAGAGATACAGGCCGGCGGCAAGGCCGAAGATCGACTGCAGCAGGTACTTCCAGCGCGACTTCAGGCCGTTGGGATCGCGCTTGACGATCTTGATCCAGTCGTCGTACCAGCCGATGGCGCCGAACGTCGCCATCACCAGCAGCACCACCCATACGTACTTGTTGCGCAGGTCGCCCCAGAGCAGCACCGACAGCAGTACCGTCACCAGGATCAGCGCACCACCCATCGTCGGTGTGCCGGCCTTGGAGAAGTGCGACTGCGGGCCGTCCTTGCGGATCGGCTGCCCGCCCTTCAACTGGCCGAGCTTGCGGATCACCGCCGGGCCGAGCCACAGCGACAGGAACAGCGACGTGAGCGCAGCGAGAATGCCGCGGAACGTCAGGTAGCCGAACAGGCCGAAGAAATTCTCCAGGCTCTGCAACCAGCGAGCCAGCTCAAGCAACATGCGATGTGTCCTCCCCGGTGGACAGCAAGATGGCGACGATCCGGTCCATCGCGCTGCCACGCGACCCCTTGACCAGGCAGCGCACACCGGGCCCCAGCTCGACGCCCAGGGCATCGGCCAGCGCAGCATGGCTGTCGAACGGATGCGCGCCTTCACCGAAGGCGGCGGCAGCGGCGGCACTGAGCGGACCCAGCGTGTACAGGCGACGGATCCCGGCGGCCTTGGCGCGACGACCGGCATCGGCATGCAGCGCCTCGGCATCGTCGCCCAGCTCGCGCATGTCCCCGAGTACCAGCCACCCTTCGCCACCGGCCTGCGCACTCGCCGCGGCCAGCGTGTCGATGGCGGCCACCAGCGAGCCAGGATTGGCGTTGTAGCTGTCGTCGATCACTACCGCGCCATTGGCGAGCACGTGCGCCACCTGGCGACCCGCCACCGGCTGCGCGGCCGACAGGCCCTCGGCGATGATGGCGAGTGATACACCGCAAGCCATCGCGATGCCGGCGGCCGCCAGCGCATTCAACACGTTGTGCCGGCCCGGCAGGTGCAGGCTCACGCCTACCTCGCCGTGCGGAGCGACCAGTACGAAATCCGAACCCTCCGCCGTCGCGCGGATATCGCGCGCGGAAAGGTCGGCCGTGGTTTCCAGGCCGAAGCGCAGGATCCGGCGATCCGGCACGCGGCTGGCGAAGTACTCGGCGAAGGCATCGTCGGCGTTGATCACCGCGGTACCGTCGGCGGGCAAGGCGTCGTAGATGGCGCCCTTGGTCTCCGCCACGCCCATCAACGAGCCCATGCGCTCCAGATGGGCGGCAGCGATGTTGTTCACCAGCGCCACTTCCGGCGTCACGATGTCGGTCAGGTAGGCGATGTCGCCCGGCTTGCCCGCACCCATTTCGTAGACCGAGAAGTCGGCATCGTCGGGCGCGTCGATGACGGCCATCGGCAAGCCGACCTCGTTGTTGCGGTTGCCGGGATTGAAGTAGGTGACGCCAGCGCGCTGCAGGATGGAGACCACCAGCGTCTTGACCGTGGTCTTGCCGTTGCTGCCGGTGATGGCCACGGTCTTCTCCACCCGGTCGCGCTGCAGGCCGGCGGCGATGCGCGCGATCGCCAGCAGCGTGTCCGGCACGACGACCTGCGGCACGTCGACCTTCACCTCATGGTCGACCAGCACTGCGGCAGCGCCGCGCATGGACGCGTCGTAGGCGAAATCATGGCCATCGAACCGCTCGCCGCGCAGGGCGACGTACAGGCTGCCCGGCATCAGCGTGCGCGTATCGTGGGTCAGCGAGCCGATCACGAGGTCATCGCCCAGCAGTTCACCGCCCGCCCAGTGCGCCAACAGGGAAAGGGGAAGACGCTTCATCGGCGCTCCTCCAGTGCCTGACGCGACACGGCGGTGTCATCGAACGGGTGCTTCACGCCATGGATTTCCTGGTAAGGCTCGTGACCCTTGCCTGCGACCAGTACGATGTCGTCGGCGTCGGCCTGCGCGATCGCCTGCGCGATCGCCTGTGCGCGGTCGCGCCGCACCGTGACGGCGTCCGGACGGGAGAAGCCCGCCATGATGTCCGCCACGATGCGGTCGCCATCTTCGGTGCGCGGATTGTCGTCGGTGACTACCACCACGTCCGCCAGGCGCTCGGCAATCGCGGCCATCTGCGGACGCTTGCCCGCGTCGCGATCGCCGCCGCAGCCGAACACGCAGAAGAGCCTGCCCTGCACGTGGTCGCGCAGGCTGGCCAGCGCCTGTTCCAGCGCGTCCGGCGTGTGCGCGTAGTCGATGACGACCAGCGGGCGAAGGTTGCCTGCGGCATCGCTGTCGCCGCCGAGCCGGTTCATCCGGCCATGGATCGGCGCCAGGCGCGACAGCGTGCGCGCGATGTCGGCCGTGGTATCGCCCAGTGCATGCAGCGCGCCGGCGACCGCCAGCAGATTGTCCACGTTGAAGCGCCCCAGCAGGCGCGACTGCACGGGCTGCACATCGTCGCCGACGACCAGTTCGAACGCGATGCCGTTACCGTCCAGGCGCAGTGCATCCGCGCGCACGCTGGCCTCGGCCTGTCCGCGCGAGCTCACGCCGATGCGCTGCACGCCATGCGGCAGGCGCGCGAACAGGTCGCGCCCGTAGGCATCGTCGAGATTGACCACGCCGGCCTTCAGGCCGGCACGGAAGAACAGCAGCGACTTCGCGGCGCCGTAGCGTTCCATGTCGCCGTGGTAGTCCAGATGGTCGCGGGTGAGGTTGGTGAACATCCCGACATCGAAATGCACGGCGTCCACGCGGCCCTGGTCCAGCGCATGCGAACTGACTTCCATCGCCACGGCCTTGGCGCCGGCGTCGCGGAACTGCGCCAGCAGCGCATGCATCTGCAGCACCAGCGGCGTGGTGAAGCCGGTGGGCACCACTTCGCCGTACATGCCGGCGCCCAGGGTGCCCACGGTCGCGCAGCGCACGCCGCGCAGGTGCCACGCCTGCGCCAGCAGCTGTACGGTCGATGTCTTGCCGTTGGTGCCGGTGACACCGACCATCTTCATGTCGTGCGACGGCGCCGCGTGGAAACGGTCGGCCATGACGCCCATGCGCGCGCGCAGGCCGGGCACCGCGATCGCATCGCGCGGCGCCTCCAGTCCGTCCGGCACCGGCGGCTCGAACAGGATCGCGCTGGCGCCGTTTTCCTTCGCCTGTACGGCGAAGTTCAGGCCATGCGCGCCGAACCCGGCGATGGCGACGAAGGCATCGCCCGGCTGCACGCTGCGGCTGTCCAGCGTCAGGCCACGCACGACGATGTCGCGCGGCACCTCCACGTCGGGCAGCAGTTCGGCCAGGGCCATCATCCGCCTCATCGCGTCGCCCCCGTCGCCGGCAACACGGCCCGCGGGGCGTCGAACGCGGACGGGTCCATCGTGTCGACGGCGTCGTCGACGAGGGCCGCCGGCACGGGTGCGCCGCCTCCGTTGGGCTTCTGCGTGTTCCTGGCCTGCGCGGCGAGCCACGCCTCGATGTCATCCGGCGGCACGTCCATCAGGCGCAACGTTCCGTCCATCACGTCGTGGAATACGGGAGCGGCGACCAGGCCGCCGTAATAGCCGCCTTCCTGCGAGTCGTTGATCACCACGACGGCGGCGAAACGCGGATTGCTGGCGGGCACCAGGCCGGCGAAGAACGACGCGTAGCGACCTTTCGCATAGCCACCGCCGGACGCGATGCGGGCGGTGCCGGTCTTGCCCGCCACCCGATAGCCGAGCACGCCGGCACGCTTGGCGCCACCCTCGGTCACCACGGTTTCCATCATGCCGACGACTTCGCGCGCGATCGCAGGATCCAGCACCTGCGGCGCTTCGCCCCGCTGGCCCTTCACGAACGTCGGCGTCACCAGCCGGCCGCCATTGCCCAGCGCCGAGTAGGCGCGTGCGATCTGCAGCGGCGTGACCGCCAGGCCGTAGCCGTACGACATGGTCGCCTTCTGCAGGCCATTCCAGCGATCCGGCGGCGCCAGCATGCCGGCGGACTCGCCCGGGAAGCCGCTGCCGGGCTTCTGGCCGTAGCCGAAGCTGTGGATGCTCTCGTAGAAGTAGGCGTTCGGGAGCTTCTCTGCAATCTTGATCGAGCCGATGTTCGAGCTCTTGGTGATGACGCCCGTGACGGTCAGCACGCCGTTGTTCCGGGGAACATCCCTGATGGTGTAGCGGCTGTTCAACGCCATGTAGCCCGGATTGGTGTTGATCAGCGTCGAGGGCGTGACCACGCCGGCCCTCAACGCCGTCGACACGGTCAAGGGCTTCATCGTCGAGCCCGGCTCGATCATGTCGGTCAGTGCGCGGTTGCGGCGCGCGTCCGGCTTCACCCGCTCGATCGCGTTGGGGTTGTAGGTCGGCAGGTTGACCATCGCCAGCACTTCACCCGTGGCCACGTCCATGATCACGATCGAGCCGCTGCTGGCCTGGTGCTCGAGCAGTGCATTGCGCAGCTCGCGGTGCGCGAGGTACTGGATGCGGCGGTCGATGCTGAGCGTCAGGTCCTTGCCCGGCTGCGCGGAGCGGATCAGGTCGACGTTCTCCACGATGCGGCCACGGTTGTCGCGGATCACCTTCTGGGCACCGGGCGTGCCGCTGAGCCATTCGTCGAACGCCAGTTCCAGGCCTTCCTGGCCGCGGTCGTCGATGTTGGTGAAGCCGAGCACGTGGGCCATCGCCGGCCCCTGCGGATAGAAGCGGCGGAATTCGCGCTGCGAGAACACGCCGGGAATCTTGTGCGCCAGGATCCGCTGCGCCTCGTCCGGATTGATCCGGCGCTTGAGGTACAGGAATTCCTTGTCGGCACGCTGCGACAGGCGGTTGGTCAGGTGGTCGACCGGCACGCCCAGCGCCTTCGCCAGCTCGGGCAGACGATCTGGCGCCTTCAACAGCTCCTGCGGATTGCCCCATACCGATTCCACCGGGGACGACACCGCAACCGGCTCGCCATTGCGGTCGGTGATCATGCCGCGCGAGGTGGGGATGGGGATCTCGCGCAGGAAGCGCGCATCGCCCTGCCGCTGGTAGAAGTCGTGGTTGATCAGCTGCACATAGGCGGCGCGACCGACCAGGCTGATCGAGCACAGGCCCATCGCGCCCAGCACCAGCGCAAGGCGTCCGCGCAGGTTGAACCGGGCGCGGTTGCGGTTTTTCGCGGGCGCGGCGTTCATGGCCTGATCACCACCACGTCAGCCGTCTCGGGGAACTTCATGCCCAGGCGGACGCGTGCCACCTGGTCGATGCGCGTGGCCTCGGCGACGGTGGCCTGCTCCAGCTGCAGGCGGCCGAACTCGACGTTCAGTTCGTCGCGGGCACGCTCCAGCCGCGTCACTTCATCGAACAGCACGCGGTGGCGATGGCGCGCGTACACCACGCCGATCGCCGAGGCGATGCTGGCCAGCACCAGCACGATCAGCAGGAAGCGGGTCATGCCGCCACCTCCAGCTTCTCCGCCACGCGCAACACCGCGCTGCGTGCGCGCGGGTTGGAGGAGACTTCGTCGGGTTCGCCTTTCTGTCCACTGCCGATCGCTCGCAGCGTGGGCGCGAAGGTATCCGCCACGGGCAGGCGTCGATTGGCTGGCGGTGCCTTCGCGTGCCGGTTGATGAACTGCTTGACGATGCGGTCTTCCAGCGAATGGAAGCTGATCACCGCCAGCCGGCCGCCCACCTTGAGCCGCGCCAGCGCCGCCTCCAGTCCTGCCTCGAGATCGGCCAGCTCGCGATTGATGTGGATGCGGATGGCCTGGAAGCTGCGCGTGGCCGGATGGATCTTGTCGCCGCGCGGCATCACCGACGCGATCGCGGCGGCCAGGTCGGCGGTACGCACGAACGGCTGGGTGGCGCGGCGCGCGACGAGGGCGCGCGCGATGCGGCGGCTCTGCTTCTCTTCGCCGTAGGTCCAGAGGATGTCGGCGATCTCGCGCTCTTCGGCGCGGGCGATCCAGTCGGCGGCGCTTTCGCCGGCATCGGGATCCATGCGCATGTCCAGCGGACCATCCTTGCCGAAGCTGAAGCCGCGCTCGGCGACATCGAGCTGGGGCGACGACACGCCCAGGTCGAGCAGCACGCCATCCAGGCCTGCGGCGGTTTCGTCCCATTGCGCCATCGAGGCGAAGCTGCCGCGACGGATCGCCACGCGCGCGTCGCCCGCGAACATCTGTTCGGCATGCGCGATCGCGTCGGGATCCTTGTCCATCAACAGCAGCCGGCCTCCCGGGCCGAGTTGTTGCAGCACGCCGCGCGCGTGGCCTCCGCGCCCGAAGGTGCCGTCCAGGTATGTTCCGTCCTCTTTCACCTGCAGCCCTTCCATGACCTGCGTGTACAACACCGGCAAGTGCAGCGCTGGGAGGTGACCGGCCGGCGCGGACTGCCGCATGCCGTCACCCTTGCTCACAAGCGCAGCTCGAGCATGTGCGCGCTCAGATCGTCGTCAGTGAGGGTCTGACGGATCTGCGCGTGGTGCGCCTGTTCGCTCCAGAGTTCGAACTTCTCGCCCATGCCCAGCAGCACGGCCTTCTTCTCGATGCCCACCGCACTGCGATGGCTGGCCGGGATGCTGATGCGCCCATTGCCGTCCAGTTCCACGGGCGAGGCGGCACCGACCAGCTTCAGTTGCAGATTGCGGTGCGCGCGCTGGGTGCTGGGCAGCTTGTTGACGTCATCGCGTACGCGCTGCCAGACCTGTTCCGGGTAGAGATAGAGGCTGCCGGCTTCGAAGGGGTTGTAGGTGATGACCAGGCGATTGCCGCACTCGCGCGCGACGAGGTCGCGGTACGCGGTGGGCACCGCGAGCCGTCCCTTGTCGTCCACTGTGATGGCGGTCTCACCCTGAAACACGGCCCCTGCCTTCCCGGTTCGCTAAAAGAGCGATCAATTGAACCACGGAAAACCACTAAAAACCCGGTTTTCCCTCTGCTACCCACCTTAGCACTGCGCACAGGGTTGTCAACAGGAAAGCGGACGGGAAATCGCTTGGCGGATCAATGGCTTGCAGCAAACTTCAGAGACTTGTTCAAGCCTTATCCACAAGTTGCTGTTTCGTCTCAAATTTTGAGATTGAGGAAGGATTCAGTGAGGTGATCGTCGTTTCACATATCGGCTGACGGCGAGGCCGGGGCCGGAGTGGAACTGCGCAAACCGCCGGTCCAGAATCCTCCCCATGTGCCTGGTCGCGCTCGCCTGGAACGTCCATCCCCGCTGGCGGCTGTTGCTGGCGGGCAACCGTGACGAGTTCCACGGGCGCCCGACCGCAGCGCTGGCCGCCTGGGCCGAGGCGCCGGGCGTCCTGGCGGGCCGCGACCTCCAGTCGGGCGGCACCTGGGCCGGCGTGGACCAGCAGGGCCGGATGGCAGTGGTGACCAATGTGCGCGACCCGGCCATCCAGGTGCCGGGGGCGCCCTCCCGGGGCCACCTGGCGGCGGGATTCCTGGGCTCTCCCGGCGGCGCCGACCATCGTGCGGCGGGTCTGCTGACGGCGGCGGAAGGGTTTGCCCCGTTCAATCTGGTGCTGGCCGATGCGGTCGCATGCGAATACGTCAGCAACTACCCCACTCCACGCCGGATCGCCCTGGCACCCGGCCTGCACGCCGTCTCCAATGGGGACCTGGACGAACCCTGGCCCAAGACGATGGCCCTGAAGGAACGACTGGCCGCGTGGGTCGCCTCCGGGGAAGATGACGTGACGCCCTTGTGGCACGCCCTGTCGGACGAAACCCGCGCGCCGGATACACGCCTGCCCGACACGGGTGTTGGACGGGACCTGGAGCGAATGCTCTCGTCCGCCTTCATCCGCGACGCCCGTTACGGCACCCGCGCCAGCACCCTGATCGCCATCGACCACGGCGGACATGGCTGGATAAGCGAGCGCCGGTTCGGTCCGGAGGGGGTGTTCGAGGGGGAGACGACATTGCGGATAGGAACGGGCGCGTAGTCGACCCTTCCACGTCTGAAGTCGTGCGGTCGCGAATGACGTCGCTCCTACAAGAAAACAGCGAGCACCTGCTTACGAGCCCCCTGAGTCAGGAGACGGCGAGCGCAAAGCACGAGCGGGGGGTCTGGAGGCCAAGGGCCTGGGGCCCAAGGTTTGCGCCGCAAACCTTGGGACTTTCCGAAGCGCCGGTGGCGCTTTGGAAAGCGGCGGAGCCGGCCGGTAAGCCGGGTTCTGTCGTGGACAGTCATTCCTCTAGGCGCAACGTCACCGTTACGCTCAAGCAACCTACCCGGACCCGACGCGGGCCGCGCCATGAGGTCCCTATTTGGTCTTGCTCCCGGTGGGGTTTGCCGTGCCGGTCCGTTGCCGGACTCGCGGTGCGCTCTTACCGCACCATTTCACCCTTGCCGTCCTGCCGAAACAGTCTTAGGCGGTATCTTTCTGTTGCACTTTCCGTCGGCTCGCGCCGCCCAGGCGTTACCTGGCACCGTGCCCTGTGGAGCCCGGACTTTCCTCGGCATTGTTTCCAATGACGCGACTGTCTGGCCGGCTCCGCCGCATGCATTGTCGCACAGCTGCCGCCCCCGCCCCGTCGCGAATGATCAGGGGAATGCGTGCAGCAACATGCCGAGCAGAGGCATCCCCAGCACGACCCACGCCATCGGCACCCGCATCGCCAGCGCGGCGATGCCCGCAACCACGGCTACCACGTCCCATGCCCCGGACACCGCTTCCGTCCAGAGCGGATCGTAAAGCGCTGAAAGCAGGAGGCCCACCACAGCCGCATTGATGCCCGCCAGGACGCCACGCATGCGCGGCAGCGCCACGATGCGGTACCAGAACGGCAGCACCCCGATGACCAGCAAGAACGAGGGCAGGAAGATGGCGACCAGTGCCAGCAAGCCGCCGGCCCACCCGCCGGATCCAGCGCTCATGGACGCACCCAGGTAGCCGGCAAAGGTGAACATCGGTCCCGGCACCGCCTGCACCGCCCCGTAGCCCGCGATGAAGGCGTCCTGCGCCAACCAGCCCGGCGCGACCACACCCGCTTGCAACAACGGCATCACCACGTGCCCGCCGCCGAACACCAGCGCGCCCGCGCGATAGAAAAGACCGAACACGTCGGCGGAAGAACCTGGCCCGGACAGCCACCACGGCAGCATCAGCAACGCGGTGAACACCACCAGCGCGACGACGCCCACCCGGCGCGAGGGTACGCCACGCATCGATGGCGTCGGCGCACTCTTCAGGTCCCGCCGCAACGCCAGCCCCGCCACCGCACCCGAGACGATGACGGCCAGTTGCATCCATGCCGCCGGCCACGCGACCAGCACCGCCGCGCACCCCAGCATCAGCAGCCACGTGGCCGCATTCCGGCAGAACGCACGCGCCATCCCCCATGCCGCATGCGCAACCACGGTCACCGCCAGCAGCTTGAGTCCATGGACCAGGCCCTCCGGGATATCGCCCCATCCATGCGAGATGCCGGCACCCAAGCCGATCATCAGCAGTGCGGAAGGAAGGGTGAAGCCACACCAGGCCGCGAGCGCACCGGGAAGACCCGCACGGCCCAGGCCGACCACCATGCCCACCTGGCTGCTGGCCGGCCCCGGCAACAGTTGGCACAGCGCGACGATGTCCGCGTACTCGGCCTCGTCCAGCCAGCGACGACGCACCACGAACGCCTCGCGGAAGTAGCCAAGATGGGCGATCGGCCCGCCGAACGAGGTCAGCCCGAGACGCAGGAAAACAAGGAAGACGCGCCACGCTTCCATGGCGTCAACGAGGCTTGCGCCACGCCATCAGTCTTCCGCCTTCATTCCGTACAGCGCCTTGCGCGGCGCGCCGGTGATCTCGGCTGCCAGCTTGGCGGCCGCCGATGGCGGCAGGTGCGCGTTGAGCAGGGCGTAGACACGGCGCCCTTCCACCAGTTGCGCACTTTCATCGTCCGCAGCGCCCTGCACCATCACCACGAACTCCCCCTTACGCTGGTTGTCATCGGCATCGACCCGCGCCTGCAGCTCGGCGAGCGTGCCATCCAGCACGGTCTCGAACAGCTTGGTCAGCTCACGCGCGATCACGGCAGGACGGTCTGCGCCAAAGGCCATGCCCATGTCCGCGAGGGATTCGGCGATGCGGTGCGAAGACTCATAGAACACCAGCGTGCGCGCCTCGCCCGCCAGGCGCTGCAGCTGCTCCCGCCGCGCGGACGCCTTGGCAGGCAGGAAGCCTTCAAACGTGAACCGGTCACTCGGCAGCCCGGCCACGCTCAGCGCCGCGATCGCCGCACACGCGCCCGGCAAGGGACTGACCTTGATGCCCGCCGCACGCGCCGCACGCACCAGGCGGAAACCGGGATCGCTGACCAGCGGCGTGCCGGCATCGCTGACCAGCGCCAGCGAGTCGCCGGCCAGCAGGCGTTCGACCACGCGTTGCGACAGGGCGTCCTCGTTGTGCTCGTGCAGCGCCAGCAGGGGCGTGGAAACACCGAAATGCGACAGCAACTGGCCGCTGCGCCGGGTGTCTTCGGCGCAGATCGCCGCGACGTTGCGGAGTGTCTCCAGCGCGCGCGGCGTGAGGTCGCCGAGATTGCCGATCGGCGTGGCGACGATGAACAGGGTTCCGGCAGGCATTCCAGTGGGGCTCGATGGCTGAGGGTAGAATCGTAGCCGGTTCCCCTGCCCGATCGCCGATGCCGCCCATGAACCCGCCTGTTGCAAGCATGCTTTCCGTACGCATCCGCCCCGCAAGGGCCCTGCTCGCGCTGCTGCTGGCCGCGTTGCTGGCCAGTTGCGCCACCACGCCCGGCGCCGGCCCCACCGCATCGGCAGTGCGTTTTGCCCCGGCGTTCGGCAATGCCGCGGCGCTGGCCCGGCAGGATGCCACCCTGAGCGGGCAGGCACGCAGCGACAATGCGCGCGAGATCGACCGCCTGCTCGCCACGCTGGACGATGCCACGCTCGCTCGCGACGCCGCCGCATTGCAGGCTGGCGATCCGCTGTACAACTTCGCCGGTCGCGCGTTGCAGCGCCGCGACCTGCCGCTGCCGCGCCCGTTCGACCGCGGCACGCAATGGCATTTCGATGCGGGCAACCGCCCGCCTGCGGATGCCGACGGCTACCGCCCCCCCATGAAAGTGGCCGTCCTGCTCCCGCTGTCCGGCACCCTCGCCACCGCCGCCGCACCCGTGCGCGACGGCCTGCTGGCGGGTTACTACGGCGAACACCGCCGCCGCCCCGAAGTGCAGTTCTACGACACCACCGGCACGGCAGCGGGCGCGACCACCGCATACGCGCGCGCAGCGGCCGAAGGCGCCGATTTCGTGATCGGCCCGCTCGGCCGCGACGAAGTCAGTGCGCTCTTCCAGCAACCGCAGCTCGCTGTCCCGATGCTGGTGCTGAATCGCGGCGTGGTGGCACCGCCGGACGGCAAGGCCGGCTTCTCGCTGGCCCCGGAAGACGATGGATTGGCCGCCGCGGAGTATCTGCTGGCGCGCGAGCGCCGCATGGCGCTGATCATCGAGGGCAGCGACGACAACGGCCGCCGCGCATCCCAGGCGTTCCGCGAGCGCTTCAGCGAACGCGGCGGCAAGGTCACGCGGGTGATCAGCGTGGCGGAAACCCCCGGCGACCTGTCGACCATCCTTGCGACCGCTTCGCAGGAGGGCGTCGATGCGGTCTTCCTGGCCGTGCGCGGCAGCACGGCGCGCGTCCTGACCCCGCAACTGGCGCTGGCCGGCCTGGGCGGCAAGACGCGCGTGGGCACTTCGCAACTGACCTCGGGCACCGGCAAGCCGGTGGAAGACATGGCACTGGACGGCATCGCCTTCCCGACCGAAACCTGGACCTCGCGCGGCGTGCCGGCACTGCCCGCCGCCAGCGTGACCGGCGAACGCGTGCCGACCGCACGGGGTGCTGCCGCACGGCTGTTCGCGTTCGGCTATGACGCCTGGCTGCTGACGGCCTATCTGGAGAAGTTGGCGCTGGGGGCGAACACCGAGATCCGTGGCGCCACCGGGCGCCTGCAACTGGACGGCTTCGGCAACGTAGTGCGCACGCCCTCGTGGTCGGTGTTCAGTGGTGGCCAGGCCGTGCCCGTGGCGGATGGCGGTTGACCGCCGGAAACGCGGGCAAGCCGTCGAAGCAGCGGCGCGCGAGTTGCTGCGCCGCGCCGGCCTGACCGATCTGGCTGCCAACGCCCTTTACCGCGGCGGTGAACTGGATCTGGTGATGCGGGACGCCACGCGCCCCGGCACGCCGACCGTGGTGTTCGTGGAAGTGCGCTACCGCCAATCGCAGCTCTTCGGTGGAGGCGCGGCATCGGTCGATGCCGGCAAGCGCCGCCGCCTGGTGCATGCGGCCCTGCGCTTCCTCCAGGACCACCCCGCACTCGCAGATGCCCCCTGCCGGTTCGACGTGATCGACGCGCAGGGTGATCCTGCCGCACCCCGGCTCACCTGGATCCGCGACGCATTCCGCGCCGACGAAACCTGAGCCGTGCACGCCGCGCCTACAATGACGGCGTGAATCCGTCCTTGCCCACCGAACTGCACGAAGCCCTGTCCACGCGCCTGGGGGACAGCTGGCTCACCGGCGATGCCTGCGGTCCTTATGGTGGCGACGATTCGCGCCAGTGGGCCATGCCGTGGGCCGTTGCCCTGCCGCGCACGCACGAAGACGTGCTGGCCCTGGTGCGCGCATGCCGTGCGCATCGCGTTCCCGTCGTCGCGCGTGGTGCAGGCACGGGCACCACCGGCGCCGCCGTGCCTGCACAGGGCGGCGTGGTGGTCTCGTTCTCGCGCATGGACCGGATCATCGACATGCGCGCTGCCGACCGGTGCGTGGTGGTGGAACCCGGCGTGCTTAACGGCAACCTGCAACAGGCACTCGCACCCCATGGCCTGTTCTGGCCACCCGATCCGTCCAGTGCCGACCTGTGCAGCGTGGGCGGCAACCTTGCCACGAATGCCGGCGGACCGCGCGCGGTGAAGTACGGCACCGCACGCGACAACGTGCTGGGGCTGGTCGCCGTGACCGGTGCGGGTGAACTGATCCGCTGCGGCGGCGCCTACACCAAGGACGCGACGGGTTACGACCTCACCCACCTGCTCGTCGGCAGCGAGGGCACCTTGGCGCTGATCGTGGAAGCAACCCTGAAGCTGGCGCCGCGACCACGTGCGCAGGCCGGACTGCGCGTGCTCTATCGCGACGCCGCCACGGCCGCGGCGGCGGTGTCGCGCATCATGGCGCGCCCGGCGACGCCGACCATGCTGGAATTCATGGACCGCAGCGCCCTCGCGTTGATCCGGCGCAACGGCAGCGATGTGCCCGAGGCGGGTGCGATGCTGCTGGTCGAAGCCGACGGCGATGACGACACGCTGCCGTATTCGCTGCAGGCATTGGCCGACGCCGCCGAAGGCGATGGCATGCTCACGCTGGATGTCGCGCAGGACGGTACCGCGCGCGACCGGTTATGGGCCGCACGGCGCGCCCTGTCGCCAGCGCTGCGCACCATCAAACCCGGCAAGATCAACGAGGACGTGGTGGTGCCGGTGTCGCGCATTCCGGATCTGGTGGCGGCAATGGAAGCACTGTCGATCGAGGCCGCGCTGCCGATCGTCGTGTTCGGCCATGCCGGCAACGGCAACCTGCACGTCAACATCATGTACGACGACGGTGACGCCGCCGAGACGGCACGCGCGCATGCGGCCTTGCCGAAGGTCTTCGCGCACGTGCTGGCGCTGGGAGGCACGCTGTCCGGCGAACACGGCATCGGCCTGAGCAAGCGGGATTTCATGGCGGATGCGTTCAACGTGGCGACGCTCGACGCGATGCGTGCGGTCAAAGCCGCGCTCGACCCCGACGACATCCTGAACCCCGGCAAGGTCCTGCCACCGCGGAAGCCCGTGTAGGAGAGACGCGAGTCGCGACCGTGCGCCATGCGCGCCGGGAAAGCCACCGACAGACTTCTCCGTTCCCTCTTGCGCTTGATGCCGGGCCACGAACGTCGACGACGTGCGGTCGCGACTCACGTCGCTCCTGCAACTGCCTCAACGCTCAGCGAAATGGTCGTAACCGCGGCGCAGCGACGACCATGGTTCGCCATCGGAACGCATGGGCTGCACCCCCTCGCCTGCCACGATGCGTCCTATCCGCGTGACCCGCAGATCAAGCTGCGAGAACACGGCGTCGATGCGTTCACGCGCATCGGCAGGTGCGGTGAAGCAGAGTTCGTAGTCGTCGCCGCCGCTGGCCTGCAACGGCACACGCGTCGCCCCATCGAACGTCGCCATCAACGCATCCGACGCCGGCAACGCGTCGATGTCGACCTGCGCGCCCACGCCGCTCCGCGATGAGATATGGCCGAGATCCGCCAGCAGCCCGTCGGAAACATCGACGCAGGCGGTAGCAAAGCCCCGCAGCGCGCGCCCCACTTCCACGCGTGGCGTGGGACGATCCAGCCGCGCACGCAGCGCATGAGCCGGTTCGCGGTCGAGCAGCGCCAGGCCGCCCGCCGCATCGCCAAGCGTGCCGGTGACCCAGACGTCATCGCCAACGCGCGCGCCATCCCGTCGCAGGGCATGGCCGGGGTCGACCAGACCCATCGCCGTCACGGAGATGGACAGCGGCCCGCGCGTGGTGTCCCCGCCGACCAGCACGATGCCGTAGCGTGCGGCCAGCATCAGGAAACCATCAAGGAATCCATCGATCCATGCCGCATCGGATTGTGGCAACGACAGCGACAACGTGCACCATGCGGGTTCGGCACCCATCGCGGCGAGATCGGACAGGTTCACCGCCAGCGCCTTCCAGCCGATGTCGGCCGCTGCGCTGTCTTCGGGAAAATGGACGCCGGCATTCAAGGTGTCGGCGGTGACGACGAGCTGCAAGCCCGGCGGTGGCGCCAACAGCGCAGCGTCGTCGCCGATGCCGAGCACGATGTCGGCGCGCGTCCCCGCGCGGGCACGGATGCGGGCGATCAGGTCGAACTCGCCGGCACTCATGGCGGCGTCAGGCGCGCGATCGCGCGAAATCGACGGCGGACTGGATCGCCGCACGTGCCTGCGGGCTGTTCTTCCAGCAACTGGAACCGGTCAGCCCTGCGGCACTGGCGACGATCTCCGATGGTTCCGCGGCGGCCAGCTGGCGCAGCGAAGCAATGCCCATCTGTTCCAGCCGCTGCACGACAGCAGGGCCCATCCCCTTCAACGCGAGCAACGCATCGCGCTCTTCCAGGGGAAACCGTGTGTCGCCGCCCGACACGTCAGCGCCGTGCCTGCGCCTCGGTGGGGCGCCATGCCACGGCCGCTTGGTCGAGCACGCCGTTGATGTACGTGTGCCCGTGTTCGGAACCGAAACGCTTGGCGGTCTCGATGGCTTCGTTCAGCACCACGCGGTACGGCACGTCGATGCGGTGGATCAACTCGTAGGCGGCGATGCGCAGCACCGCGCGCTCGATGGGGTCGACCTCTTCGACCGTCCGGTCGAGGAACGGAAGCAGCGCCTCGTCCAGCGAGGCGCGATGCTTCACCACGCCGCGCACCAGGTCTTCGAAATACTCGAGGTCCGCGATCTCGTGCGCCTGCTCATGGGCGAACTGCGCGATGACCTGCCCCACTTCGCCACCCGACATCTGCCACGCATAGACAGCCTGCAGCGCGCGGCGGCGCGCACGGGCACGCGTGACCGGATCGACGCCGTCCTTGCGGTGGGATTGATGATGTCGGCTCACGTCTGCTCCTGCGATTCTTGGGTTACGGCAACTGTTCCAGCAACTGCGCCATCTCGATGGCGGCCAGTGCGGCCTCTTCGCCCTTGTTGCCATGGCTGCCGCCGGCGCGTGCCTCGGCATCCTCGATCCTTTCCACCGCCAGCACGCCGTTTAGCACGGGCACGCCGGAATCCAGCTGCACGCGCATCAGGCCTTCAGCGCAACCATCGGCGACGTGCTCGTAGTGGCGGGTGTCGCCACGGATCACGCAGCCCAGCGCGATGATCGCCACGTGGCGCCCGTCTCCGGCCAGACGCGCGGCGGCGACCGGGATCTCCCACGCTCCAGGCACGCGCACCACGTCGATCGCCTCTTCGCCCACGCCGTTGCCGGCCAGGCTCTGGCGCGCGCCGGCCACCAGCACATCGGTGATGCGGGGGTTCCAGCGGCTGGCGATGATCGCGAAGCGGGCGCCGTCGGGCGCGCGCAGATCGCCTTCGTAGTGGGACATGGCGGGTTCCTTGGGGGTGGGAAAGTCTAACAGCCGGGCGCGGTGACGGGTCCGCCCGGTGGGGATCAATGCTGGACGTACTCCACCACGTCCAGTCCGAATCCGGCCAGGCCGACCTGCCGGCGCGGCGTGCCCAGCACCCGCAACCTGCCCAGGCCCAGGTCGGCCAGGATCTGCGCACCGGCACCGTTGCGACGCCACTGGCCCACGTCCTTGGCGTTGGCGCGCACTTCGGGCTGCTTGCGAAGCCGCGCCAGCAGCGCCTCGGCGCTGCGGGGTTCGGCCAGCACCACCATCACGCCCTGCCCTTCGGCGGCGATCGCCCGCAGTGCGTCCGTGGCGTGCACCCCGAAATCGTCGCGCCGCCAGTGCAGCAGGTCGCTCAGCGGGTTCTCCACCTGCACCCGTACCAGCGTGGGCGTGGCCGCCTCGGGCGTGCCGCGCACCAGGGCGAAGTGCAGGTCATGGGCGATACGGTCGCGGTAGGTCACCAGCCGGAAAGGACCGAACTCGGTCTCGATGTCGCGCTCGTCGATGCGCTCCACCGTGTGCTCGGTGGCCAGCCGGTAGGCGATCAGGTCGGCGATCGAGCCCATCTTCAGCCCATGCTCGCGTGCGAACACCTCCAGCTGTGGGCGGCGCGCCATGCTGCCGTCGGGGTTCAGCACTTCGACCAGCACGCCGGCCGGTTCCAGCCCGGCCAGCATCGGCAGGTCGCTGGCGGCTTCGGTGTGCCCCGCGCGCGTCAGCACGCCGCCGGGCTGGGCGATCAGCGGGAAGATATGCCCGGGCTGGCTGAGGTCGCTGGGCTTCGCATCCGGCCGCACGGCCGTACGCACGGTGTGAGCGCGGTCGTACGCGGAAATGCCGGTGGTGACGCCTTCCGCTGCTTCGATGCTGACGGTGAAGTTGGTGTGGAACTGCGCGGTGTTGGTCTGCACCATCGGCGCCAGGCCCAGCTGCGTGCAACGTTCGCGCGTCAGCGACAGGCAGACCAGGCCGCGCGCATGCGTGACCATGAAGTTGATGTCGGTCGGCTTCACCAGCTCGGCGGCCATGATCAGGTCGCCTTCGTTCTCGCGGTCCTCGTCGTCGACGATGACGACCATGCGGCCGTTGCGGATCTCTTCCAGCAGTTCGGGAATCGGTGCGAAGTTCATGCGGCGTCTCCGCCAGCGCGCGCGCCCAGCAGGCGTTCGACATAGCGGGCCACCAGGTCGATCTCCAGGTTCACCGCATCGCCGACGGCGGTCTGCGAGAAGGCGGTGTGCGAGACGGTATGCGGGATCAGCGCGACCTCGAATCCCTCGCCATCCACCTCGTTGACGGTCAGGCTCACGCCATCCACGCAGATCGAGCCCTTCTTCGCGATGTACTTCAGCAGGGGGGCCGGCGCGCGGAAGCGCCAGCGCTGCGCACGCGCGTCCTCGTGCACCGACAGCACCCGGCCGACACCGTCCACATGCCCGCTGACCAGGTGGCCACCGAGGCGGTCGGTGGGGCGCATCGCACGCTCGAGGTTCACCAGTGCGCCTTCGCCCAGGCCACCGAGCGTCGTCAGCGACAAGGTCTCGGTGGACGCATCGGCCTGGAAGCTCGATGCATCGAACGCGATCACGGTCAGGCACACGCCATTCACCGCGATGCTCTCGCCGAGCTGCACGGCGTCGAACGGCAGCGTGCCGACGGCGACGGTCAGGCGGACGTCACCGCCCAGCGGCTGCAGCGCGGCGATGCGGCCGACGCCCTCGATGATGCCGGTGAACATCAGCACACCTCCGGCAGGAGGACGGGGAACGCAAAGGAAATCGTGGAAGGCATGGAACGTCTCTCGCTTGAACAGAGCGGAGACGCCTCCGGGCGCGAAGGCAGGCGCACGACGCCACGCTCGCGCATGGCATCGGCGATGCCGTCTTCTTTCATCCGGACTATGACCGTCGGCTCCGGCATCTGACCGGATCTGCTGACCCTTCGGTGGGACCGAAGGCGCTCGCGGGCTCGTCGCTGGGCGACCTACCGCCGGTGGGGAATTGCACCCCGCCCTGAAGACGTCGTTGGTGGTATGCCGGCGAACCGGCCGGGGCATTCTAACGCCTCGATCCGGCGAAGGCCCTGAACGCAGCGTTCCGCGCCACTGCAGGAGGGGCTTCAGCCCCGATGCTTCCGGCGCCACCGCGGACGGAAACGGCCGGTCGGGGCTGAAGCCCCTCCTACACGGCCTTCCTGCGCAGGTGCAGGATCAGCGGCCAGCGCATGGTGCGGACGCGCTGCGGATCGCCCCAAACTTCGGCCAGGGCCGGTGTATGGGCGTAGACCGGATCCTCGCCGGTCGCGGCGCGGTAGCTGCCGGTCGCCGACAGGCTGCCGAAGTAGCCCAGCAACGTGGGCAGGTTCCATTCGGCGGTCAGCCACAGGCGTGGCGTGGGTACGGCCTCGAACGGCCACACGTAGTCGCCGTACCCCATGTCCACGTCGGCGCGTTCGGGCGGCCAGTAGGGGTCGATATCGTCGCGGACCTTTTCGGCCACCTCGGCCAGATCGTCTTCGAAAATGATGTCCTGGTAGGTCCAGGCGGCCAGCACGCCGCCTGGCCGCAGCACGCGGTCGCAGGTATCGAAGAAGCGGTAGCGGTCGAACCAGTGCAGCGCCTGCGCGACGGCCACCAGGTCCACGCTGAGGTCCGGCAGGCGGGTGTCTTCGGCCGGTTCGACCGCCAGGCTGACATTGGCGACGGCGCGCTCCTTCGCCCAGTGGCGCTCGATCTGCGCCGCACTGGGGTCGGTGGCGTACACATGGGCGAAGTGCGCCGCCAACCCGCGCGTCGCCTGGCCGCTGCCGCAGCCGGGCTCCCAGACCCGCGCATTGGCGGGCACGGCCGACGCGATCGCCTCGTACAGCGCCTCGGGATACGTGGGGCGCGAAGCGAGGTAGACATCGGCGACGCCGGAAAAATGATCCTTGAAAGCCACCATGGCGGGCGGTCAGCGGGCAGGTTGCAGCAGGAGGCGGTGATCTTCGCCAATCATGCGGCTGTCGACAATCTCCAGCTGCAGGCGGTCCGCCATCGCCTGGATGCCCAGTCCCCCGAACAACGGCCGGGCCTGGTCGCCCAACAGCATCGGCGCGACGTACAGCAGCACCTCGTCGGCCAGCCCGGCGGCGAGGAACGCGCCGGCCAGCGTGGCGCCCGCCTCGGCATGCACCTCGTTGATGCCGCGCGCGCCAAGCAGCTCCAGCACCGCCTTCAGATCGAAATTGCTGCCCGTCGCCGGCGCCACCACGCGCTGCACCGCCGTGTCGCGCGGCGGTTTGGCATCCGCGGCATGGACGTACAGCGTGGGGGCTTCGCCCTGCCGCACATTGCCGCGCGCCACCGTCGCCAGCCCGGGGTCCAGCACGACCCGCAGGGGCGGCTCGAACACCGTGTCATCCCCGAAGCGCACCGTCAGCGACGGATCATCCGCCAGCACGGTACCGGCGCCGGTCAGGATGGCCCCCGCACGGGCGCGCCAACGCATCACGTCGCGGCGGGAGGCTTCGCCACTGATCCACTTGGAATCCCCGTTCGCCATCGCCGTGCGGCCATCCAGGCTGGTCGCCAGCTTCACCCGCATCCAGGGCCTGCCGCGTTCGACGCGCGACAGGAATCCACGATTCAGGCGCCGCGCCTGCGTCTCCATCAGTCCGGACTGCACGGCGATGCCTGCCGCGCGCAGCCTGTCGAAACCGGCACCATCGACCTGCGGGAAGGGATCGCGCATCGCCGCCACCACCCGGACCACACCCGCCGCGATCAGCGCATCCGCGCACGGGCCCGTGCGACCGGTATGCGCACACGGCTCCAGGGTGACGTAGGCCGTCGCGCCCTTCGCGCGCTCGCCCGCCGCCTGCAACGCGAACACCTCCGCGTGCGGCCCGCCGGCTTTCTGGTGCCAGCCTTCACCCACGATCTCCCCACCCTGCGCGATCACGCAACCCACCATCGGGTTCGGACGCGTGGTGTACGCCCCGCGTTCGGCCAGACGCAACGCTCGCGCCATGCAGGTGTGATCCAGGGAGGAAAAAGCGAATTCGGTCATGCGTCATCCACGCGGCACGTCAGGGGCATGTGAACCAGTATGCGCCACGCGCTGCGCGGGCCGGATGGACATGACCACCACCGGTGTCCCATGCAGCGACGTGCACTCATCGACCTGCCAGCCCAGCGAGGTGTAGAAATCCTCATGCCACAGGGTGAACAGCCGGAGCACTGCCACGCCTTCCTGCGCAGCGTGCGCAACGGCGGCATCCACCAGGACCCGTCCACCGCCACGACCGCGCGCCTCCGGCAATACGAACAGGCTGCCCAGCCAGGGACTGCCGCGATCCTGCAGCGCCGGCGCATCCTCCAGCAGCAGACTGACAGACCCCAGCAGCGCCCGGTCATCCATCAGCAACAGCGTCGTCGGCACCGACGTGCGCGCCGCGTGATCCTCCAGCTCATCGGTGGCCGCCTGCAGGGTCCAGTCGTCGTACAGGCCGCCCCATTCGGCGTGGTGCCACGCGGCGAGCGCAGGTATGTACTGCCGGTGCCGACCGATCCAGTCGATGTGCACGAATCAACGCTTCTTGTTCTTGTCCGCGTGCTTGTCGAACGGCACCACATCACCGCCCAGCAGCGAGAGCTGGCCGGCGCCCGCAGGCAGGTCGCGCTCCAGCTTCTCGATCTCCTCGCGGAAATCGGCCACGTCCTCGAAACTGCGGTAGACCGAGGCGAAGCGCACGTAGCCCACATGGTCGAGCTTCCGCAGCTCGTTCATGACGAACTCGCCGATCTTGCGCGAGGCGATCTCGCGCTCGCCACTCATGCGGATGGCATGGATCACCGCGCGTACGGCCGCTTCGATCTGTTCTTCGGATACCGGCCGCTTCTGCAGCGCGCGGTCGAAGCCGGCACGCAGCTTGCGCGCATCGAAGGTGTCGCGGCGGCCATCGCCCTTGATGACCGCCGGCAGCTTGATCTCGATGTTCTCCAGCGTGGAGAACCGCTCCCCGCACGCCTCGCACTCACGGCGACGACGGATCGTCGCGCCGTCCTCGGATACGCGCGAATCGATCACGCGGGTATCGGTGTGCTGGCAGAAGGGGCAGTGCATCGTCGATCAGCCGTAGACGGGGTACTTCCGGCACTGCGCGGTCACGTTGTCCCGCACCTTCGCCAGCACGGCCTCGTCGGTCGGCGCGTCCAGCACATCGCAGATCCAGTTGGCCAGGTCGATGCAGTCCTGCTCGCCATAGCCGCGCGTGGTCACCGCCGGCGTACCGATGCGCAGGCCCGAGGTCACGAAGGGCTTGCGCGGGTCGTTCGGCACGGAGTTCTTGTTGACGGTGATGTGCGCCTTGCCCAGCGCCTCTTCCGCATCCTTGCCGCTGACGTCCTTGCCGATCATGTCGACCAGCATCAGGTGGTTTTCGGTGCCGCCGGACACGATCTTGTAGCCGCGCGCGATGATCGTCTTCGCCATCGCCTGCGCGTTCTTCACCACCTGCGCCTGGTAGTCCTTGAATTCCGGCTCCAGCGCTTCCTTGAAGGCCACGGCCTTGGCCGCGATGACGTGCATCAGCGGACCGCCCTGGATACCCGGGAAGACGATGCTCTGCAGCTTCTTCTCGATCTCTTCGCCCGCACCCTTGGCCACGATGATGCCGCCGCGCGGACCGCGCAGCGTCTTGTGGGTGGTCGAGGTGACCACGTGGGCATGCGGCAGCGGATTCGGGTAGACGCCGGCGGCCACCAGGCCTGCCACGTGCGCCATGTCGACGAACAGGTAGGCGCCGACCTTGTCGGCGATGGCGCGGAAGCGCGCCCAGTCCACCACTTGCGAGTAGGCGGAGAAACCGGCCACGACCATCTTCGGCTTGTGCTCCAGGGCGAGCTTCTCGACCTCGTCGTAATCGATCAGGCCCTGGTCGTTCACGCCGTACTGGATGGCGTTGAACAGCTTGCCCGAGGCGTTGACCTTGGCGCCGTGGGTCAGGTGGCCGCCGTGGGCCAGGCTCATGCCCAGGATGGTGTCGCCGGGGTTCAGCAGGGCGAAGTACACGGCCTGGTTGGCCTGGGAGCCGGAATGCGGCTGCACGTTGGCGTAGTCGGCGCCGAACAGCTGCTTCACACGGTCGATCGCCAGCTGCTCGGCGATATCCACGTATTCGCAACCGCCGTAATAGCGCTTGTGCGGGTAGCCCTCGGCGTACTTGTTGGTCAGCACGCTGCCCTGGGCCTCCAGCACGCGGGGGCTGGCGTAGTTCTCGCTGGCGATCAGCTCGACGTGATCCTCCTGCCGGCGCGCCTCGTTGGCGATGGCCTGGGCCAGTTCGGGATCGTAGGTTTCGATGCGGGCGTCGCGCGGGAACATCGGGTCTCCGGGGCAAGGTCGGTCGGGAGGGCCGATTGTAGCCCGCCCGGGACCCCACGGACGAAGCGCCCTCCCGGTCCCGCTTGCCCACCGCCGGGAAAAGAAAAGCGCGCCGAAGCGCGCTTTTCGGTCACACCCGACCTGGGGCGTCAGTGATGCAGCAGCAGGTCCGCGATGATGCCGGTGGCGATGGCCACCATCAGCATGTTGCCGCGGTCGTCGCGGACCCAGTGGTAGCCCCGGGGCGGGCGGCGCAGATCGTAGTAATCGTAGTCGTTCACCACGTACACCGGGCCACGGTAGTAGTCGCGGTAACGCTGGCCCTTCGCCCAGCGATGGTAGCCGGGCGCCGGGCGGTAGACCACGCGCGGCGGTGCGTAGTAGCGGCGGTCGTCGTAACGACGGCCATCGTGGTAGCCGTGACGGTACGCCTGGCGCTGATCACGGTAGTCGCGACGGTCATCGCGGCGGTCTTCGCGCCAGTCGCGGCGATCATCCCGCCGGTCATCCCGGCGGTCGTAGTGGTGCGAACGACCCCGGTCGTGGCCGCGATCATCGTCGCGCGCCAGCACGGGAGCGGTGACGGCGAAGGCCAGGACGGCGCAGGCCATGCTCTGGAAAATGCGCTTGGTATTCATGGAAACCCCTCTGTGTGGCACGTGAGTCCATGATGCGGATCGCATCTGAACCGATTCCCGCTGGAAAACGGTTACGGCTGTGTCAAAGGCGGGTTGGCGAAACGTATTCAGCCAGCGGTCGGGCGAGCCTTAGCGGCTATAATCGCCGCATTCCCAATTTGCCTCCCCGCCCGCCGTCCCCGGCCGGGCGCCGGGGCCTGCGTACCGGAGCCTGCATGTCCTCGCAATACATCTACACCATGAACCGGGTCAGCAAGGTGGTCCCGCCCAAGCGGCAGATCATCAAGGACATCTCGCTGTCCTTCTATCCGGGCGCCAAGATCGGCCTGCTGGGCCTGAATGGCGCCGGCAAGTCCACGGTACTGAAGATCATGGCCGGCGTGGACAAGGATTTCGAGGGTGAGGCCCGCCCGCAGCCCGGTATCAAGGTCGGCTACCTGGCGCAGGAGCCGGAGCTCAACCCTGAACACACCGTCCGCCAGGCCGTCGAGGAAGGCGTGGGCGATGTGCTGCAGGCGCAGGCCGCCCTCGAAGCCGTGTACGCCGCCTACGCCGAAGAAGGCGCCGACTTCGACGCCCTGGCCAAGGAACAGGAGCGTCTGGAAGCGATCCTCGCCGCCGGCGACGCGCACACACTGGAAAACCAGCTGGACGTGGCCGCCGACGCGCTGCGCCTGCCGCCGTGGGACGCCATCGTCGGCAAGCTGTCCGGCGGCGAGAAGCGCCGCGTGGCGCTGTGCCGCCTGCTGCTGCAGAAGCCGGACATGCTGCTGCTCGACGAACCGACCAACCACCTGGATGCCGAGTCCGTCGAGTGGCTGGAACAGTTCCTCGCCCGCTACACCGGCACCGTGGTGGCGGTCACCCATGACCGTTACTTCCTCGACAACGCCGCCGAATGGATCCTCGAACTCGACCGCGGTCGCGGCATCCCGTGGAAGGGCAACTACACCGACTGGCTGGTGCAGAAGGACGAGCGCCTGAAGCAGGAAGACAACCAGGAAAAGGCCCGCCAGAAGGCGATCCAGAAGGAACTTGAATGGTCGCGCCAGAACGCCAAGGGCGGCCGCTCCAAGGGCAAGGCGCGCCTGGCACGTCTGGAAGAACTGCAATCGGTCGACTACCAGCGCCGCAACGAGACCAACGAGATCTTCATCCCGCCGGGGGAGCGACTGGGCAACAACGTCATCGAGTTCAAGAATGTCTCGAAGAAGTTCGGCGACCGCCTGCTGATCGACAATCTGAGCTTCCTGGTCCCGGGCGGCGCGATCGTCGGCATCATCGGCCCCAACGGCGCGGGCAAGTCGACGCTGTTCAAGATGATCACCGGCCAGGAAAAGCCGGATTCCGGCACCATCACCACCGGTCCGACCGTGCAGCTGGCGTACGTGGACCAGAGCCGCGAGAAGCTGGAAGGCAACCACAACGTCTTCCAGGAGATTTCCGGCGGCCTGGACATCCTCAACATCAACGGCGTCGAGATCCAGTCGCGCGCGTACATCGGCCGCTTCAACTTCAAGGGCCAGGACCAGCAGAAAATGGTGGGCTCGCTGTCCGGCGGTGAACGCGGCCGCCTGCACATGGCCAAGACGCTGCTGCAGGGCGGCAACGTGCTGCTGCTCGACGAACCGTCCAACGACCTGGACATCGAAACCCTGCGTGCGCTGGAAGACGCGCTGCTGGAGTTCCCCGGCAACACCTTCGTCATTTCGCATGACCGCTGGTTCCTGGACCGCATCGCCACCCACATCCTCGCCTTCGAAGGCGACTCGCACGTGGAGTTCTTCCAGGGCAACTACCGCGAGTACGAGGAAGACAAGAAGCGTCGCCTGGGCGAAGACGGCGCCCGTCCGCACCGCCTGCGGTTCAAGGCGCTGAAGTGACGTGTTCGCGCGCACAGATGCGTGATCGCCTCTGACCTTGCCCAACGAGAACGCCGGCCCTGTGCCGGCGTTCTCGTCTGCGATCGGTCACTGCGTTCGACCTGCAAATGTGCGGCAATCGAATGCAAGGTGGGGTACTACCCTCCGGCGGAGGTCGCCATCACCACTGCCACCGCTACCCCCACTACCACCTGGATGACAACGAAGAAGAGCCCACAATCCAGAAGGCCGCGCAGCAGCGATTTCCAGCGCGCATACGGCTGAAACAGCTGCATCAACGAAAAGATGCCGTAAACCGTCCCGGGACCCAGCGTTGCAGAAGCAGCGCGATCGACCAGAAGACAAAGGTCTGGACGGTCAGGAAGGCCGCTATCACCAGCCATTCCGGGTAGTTCAGCGAACCGACGCGGTGAAAGGCCAACCGGAACGCCACTGCTTCGAACGGCAACAGCAGCAACGTCGCAGCCGCGAAATAGGCGTTCATCCAATCGCCGATCGACTTGGACGTGGTCGCCAACGCGGACGGCGATGCAGTTGCTCGCGTCGCCCATGCCGGTCTCCTGTCCGTGGTGCGCGGATTCCAGGCAAGCGTCGCGCATGCGTCCAACACGCGACGCCCGGCCGCCCCATCCCGGGGAAATCGCGCACCGCGACGGTGCCGATTAAAGCGCTCCGCTTGCGCGCCGATAGCGCCTCAATACGGGGAGCGACTTCACGCTGCCGCATTCTGGCGCCGTGTTGCCCCGCCCCCTTCCCCACAAGGAGCTCCATGAACGCATGCGCTGTCGCCCCCGTGCCCGACGCCGGCATCGACGACCACATCCAGTCGGTATCGGGACTGTCGGATTCCTTGCTGAAACAACTGCGTCAATCGCTGCAGAAGATCGACGAGATCAACCGCATCACCCGCATCATCTCGATGAATGCACGCATCGAGGCCGTGCGTATCGGCAGCGCCGGACGCAGCTTCGGCGTGATCGCCGAAGAGATGGACACGCTGTCGCGACGGGTCAGCGACACCGCGCAGGAAATCGACCGCATGGCGGGTCGCACCAGCACCGATCTGCGCGAGCGACTGGACCAACTGCAGACCGACGTGCGCCGGACGCGGCTGACGGACCTGGCGCTGGCCAACATCGACCTGATCGACCGCAACCTGTACGAGCGCAGTTGCGATGTGCGCTGGTGGGCTACCGATGCGGCGATCGTCGCCGCCGCACACGACCCGCAACCGGCCGCGCTCACGCATGCCAGCCAGCGGCTCGGCCAGATACTGGATTCCTACACCGTCTATTTCGACCTCGTGCTCACCGACCTGCAAGGCAATGTGCTGACCAATGGCCGGCCACGCCAGTACCCGTCCGCAGGCCACTCGGTCGCGCAGCAGGAATGGTTCCAGTCCGCCATGTCCACGCGCAATGGCGAAGAGTTCGGCTTCCAGTCCATGCATGCGAGCACGCTTGCGGGCGGTGAGCGCGTACTGGTTTACGCCTGCACGGTGCGCGAAGGCGGTCGCGTACAGGGGCGCGTGCTGGGCGTGCTCGGCATTGTGTTCCGATGGGACGCACTGGCGCAGACCATCGTGGAACGGACGCCATTGTCGGAGGTGGAATGGCGCCGTAGCCGGGTCTGCATCGTCGATGCGCAGGGCCGGCTGCTGGCCGACACGCAGTCCGGCGCGGATGCCTCGCGACTCGATTTTCCTGGGCATGCATCCCTGTTCGCCCAGCCCCGTGGCGCGATCGACGTATCCATCGAGGGCCGCGCCCATTGCGTGGCACAGGCCGCGTCACCCGGCTACGAGACCTACCGCACCGGCTGGCATTGCGTGATCGTGCAAGGCGTCGACTGACGCCAGCAGCGCGGCTCAGTCCAGCCACACCTCGCCGTCACGCACCTGCACGGCGACGGCGCACAGCGAATCGCCGCGGCAGGGCCCGGCGACACAGTCACCGCGTACGAGTTCGAACGAGGCACCGTGGGCGGCACAGACAAGGTGGCCGTTCTTGCTCTTGAGGAATTGACCAGGCGCCCAGTCCAGCCGTCTGCCGGCGTGGGGACAGACATTGAGCCATGCGCGCACATCGCCGCCATCGCGATGCAGGATCAACGACTCGGCATCGTCGCCGATCACGGCTTCAACCTCGGCGAAACCGCCGTCGGCGATGTCATTCAGTGCGCTCAGTCGCATGTCGCTTAACGAAGTCCTCACACGGTCATCAAACGGTCATCCGATACTGCGCGTACCGGCTCCGGCCGCATTCTGTCACGACGCAACGCCATGTACGCACGCCATTTCCAGTTCAATGCCTTCCGCCACGTGTTCGCTCCGCGCAAGCCGCGCCATCCGCTGCTGCGGGTCGGCCTGGGCCTGCTGGGTGTACTGCTGCTCGGTGTGCTGGTGTTCTTCAGCGTGTTCGTCGGTGCCGCGATGATCGCCGGCGGCCTGGCTTACAAGCTCCTGCGCCAGCGGGGCAAGCCCAGCGCGCGCGATGCGCGGGTGGTCGACGCGGAGTACCACGTGGTCCGCAAGCCGGTGCTGCCCCTCTCGCATTGAGCATCTTGGCGGGGCGAGCGCGTTCCCGCCTAAACTCTGCGGCCACATTCCCCGGGTGGCCGACATGACCGACATCATCCCTGCTCCGCCTGTTCCGCGCGTTCCGGTGCGCGGTGGCGGCACGTTCCCGGTGCGCCGCATCTTCTGCGTGGGCCGCAACTTCGCCGAGCACGCGCGCGAGATGGGCGCGACCGCACCCGCTTCGAAGGCCGAGCGCGGCAGCCCCGTGTTCTTCCACAAGCCGGGCGACGCGATCGTCACCGGGAATGCGGATGTTCCCTACCCGCCGGGCACGCGCGATCTGCACCACGAGGTGGAACTGGTCGTCGCACTGGGCACCGACGCACCACCCGGACCGCTCTCCCCCGGGGCCGCGAAGGCGCTGGTGATCGCCTACGGCGTCGGCCTGGACCTGACCCGTCGCGACCTGCAGGGCGCGGCCAAGGCCAAGGGCCTGCCCTGGGATACCGGCAAAGGCTTCGATCATTCCGCACCGGTCAGCGAACTGGTTCCAGCGGCGGATGTCGGGGTGCTGGAAGACCGCACGCTGACCCTGCGGGTGAACGGCGACATGCGCCAGCATGGCGCGCTGCACGACCTCATCTGGGACGTGGCCGACATCCTGCACGAGTTGTCCACGCTTTACGCACTGAAGGCGGGCGACCTGGTCTTCATGGGCACGCCCGCAGGCGTGGCTGCGCTGGTGCCGGGCGACACGTTCACCGCCACCCTCGACGGCGTGGTCGAGTTGCGCGGCCGTATTGCCGGCTGATCGACGGTGCGTGCGATATAGTCGGCGCCGACGCCGCAGAGGCGCCGACTGACGAGGACATGGGATGGGCATGATCAGCGAGTTCAAGGAGTTCGTATCGCGCGGCAACGTGGTCGACCTGGCCGTCGGCGTGGTCATCGGTGCCGCGTTCGGCAAGATCGTCAGCAGCCTGGTGGATGGCATCGTGATGCCGTTGGTGGGCCTGACGATGGGCGGTGTGAAATTCAGCGACCTGGCGGTGACCCTGCGCGCGGCGCAGGTGGATGCGGCGGGCAAGGAGATCGTGCCGGCGCTGCTGTTGAAGTATGGCGCTTTCCTGCAGACCGCCATCGACTTCCTGATCATCGCGTTCGTGATCTTCCTGTTCCTGAAAGCCTACAACCGCGTGCGTGCACCCGCGCCGGAAGCCGCCACGCCCGAGGACATCGTGCTGCTGCGCGAGATCCGGGACGCACTGAAGAAATAACGGCACGCGGCGTTCCGGATCGGCAACGCCGTCGACGGAAACACGGGGCCACGGGCTGGTAAGCTCGTGGCCTTCGTTTTTCCGGGACCCTCCATGCGTCTTGCTCCGCTGCTGCTTGCCCTGGCCGTCACCGCGCCCGCCTTCGCCGCCTCCCGCGAAACCCGCATCCCCGACACCGCACTGGCCACTGCCGCGCAACTGCGCGAGCAGGCCCTCACGGACCGCACCGGCTGGAACGTCGTCGAATCACTGACGACCGAAGTGGGCCCGCGCCTGGCCGGCAGCGAGGCCGACGCGAAGGCGGTCGCGTGGGCACAGGCGAAGTTCAAGGCACTGGGTTTCGACAAGGTTTGGATCGAACCGGTGACGTTTCCCAAGTGGGTGCGCCGCAGCGAAAGCGCGGCCGTGCTCGGCACGCACGCGCAACCGCTGACGATCACCGCGCTGGGCGGCAGCCCCGCGGGCAAGGTGGACGCGGAGATCGTGCGCTTCGCCGACCTGGCCGCACTGGAAGCGGCGCCGGCGGGCTCGCTGGCCGGCAAGATCGCCTTCGTCGACTATCCGATGAAGGCCGCGCGTGACGGCAGCGACTACCGCAACGGCGGCGCGATCCGCTCGAAAGGACCCTCGGCGGCGATCCGCAAGGGCGCCATCGCGTTCCTGATGCGCTCGGCCGGCACCGACAACCACCGCGTCGCGCATACCGGCATCACGCGCTTCGACGAGGGCCTGACGCCGGTACCGTCCGCGTCGCTGACCATCCCCGATGCCGACCAGTTGGCGCGTCTGCTGCAGCGCGGCCCGGTGCGCGTGTCGCTCGCACTGGATTGCGGCTGGGACGGCGAGTACACCTCGCACAATGTCATCGGCGAGATCACCGGGCGCAGCTTGCCCAAGGAAGTGGTGGTGATCGGTGGCCACCTGGATTCGTGGGACCTGGGCACCGGCGCGATCGACGACGGCGCGGGCATCGGCATCACCATGGCGGCGGGGCATCTGATCGGCCAGCTCAAGCAGGCGCCGAAGCGCACCATCCGCGTAATCGCCTTCGCCAACGAAGAGCAGGGCCTCTACGGCGGCAAGGCCTACGCGGAGAAGTACCTGGCCGACATCACGCGCCACCAGATCGCCGCCGAAAGCGACTTCGGCGCGGGCCGCATCTACGCGTTCAATACCGGCGCGCCGGACCATGCGCGCAAGGCGACCGAACAGATCGCGCAGGCACTGGCGCCGCTGGGCATCGAGTACGCACCCGGCAAGGGCAGCGCAGGCCCGGACATCAGTCCATTCGCCGCAAAGGGCATGGCGTGGGCGTGGCTGGCGCAGGACGGCAGCGACTACTTCGACCTGCACCACAACGCCGACGACACGCTGGACAAGATCGACCCGGCGGCGCTGGCGCAGAATGTCGCGGCGTACACGGTGTTCGCGTACCTGGCGGCAGAAGCCGAGGGCGATTTCGGCAGCCAGCTGAAGGAGTAGACCTGCAGGAGGGGCTTCAGCCCCGACCCTCACTGCTGACTACCGAGATCGCAAAAAAACGAAGTCGGGGCTGAAGCCCCTCCTACAGTTTTGTCGACAGACGCTGCTTCCACTGCGCCAGGAACACCGCCGTCGCGGCGGCGACGTTGAGGCTCTCGACTGCACCGCTGCCGGGAATCGACAGGCGCAGGTCGCAGGCCTCGGCGAGGCGCGCATCCATGCCCTCGCCTTCCGCGCCCATCACGTAGATCAAGCGTCGCGGCAGTCTTGCCGCGAACAGGTCATCTCCCCCGCGCACGACAGTGGCGGCCAGCGCAAAGCCTGCGCCGCGCAATTGCGCCAGCGCATTCTCCGGGTTGCCCATCCGCACCAGCGGCACCTGTTCGGCGCCGCCCTCGGCCACACGCGCCGCCGCACCGGACAGCGCCAGCGTGGAGTCGCGCGGCAGCAGGATGCCGGCCACGCCGAAATGCGCGGCCGAGCGCAGGATGGCGCCGAAGTTGTGCGGATTGCCCACGCCGTCCAGCCACAGCGCTGCGGCCGGCTGTCCCTCGGGAAGCGCACGCAACCAGTCCGTCATCGGCGACGGCGCCAGTTTCAGCACGTCGGCCACCACGCCTTCGTGGTGCGTGCTGGCAGCCAGGCGATCCAGATCACCCTCCTCCACCACCCGGTAGCCGACACGGTGCTTGACGCACCATGCCAGCAGGGGTTTCAGCGCGGGGATGCGCGCTTCGAGGAGATACAGCTTGCGGATGGCGTCGGGGCGCCGCGCGAACACCGCCTGCACGGCATTCAGACCGTACAGGCGCAGTTCCTCGCGTGAAGCGTCCGCAGGACGTTCGCCGCCGGAGGCTTGGACGCGGGGTGGACGCTCATCCTGCGCCCTTGGCGGACGCCGGCGATCCGGCGGATTGCCGGGCGGACGCGGCGGACGGGTGTTCCAGGGATTGCTCACGTCAGGCCTGCTTCTTCCAGAAGTGCGCGTTGCGGATGCCGAGCGCTTCCGGATCGAAGGTCGGGTCCAGCCCCTGCTTCTTCTGCCGCTCGTAGTCGCGCAACGCGATCAGGGCCGGCTTCTGCAGGATCAGGATGGCGATGACGTTCAACCATGCCATCAGGCCCACGCCGATATCACCCAGCGTCCACGCCATCGCGGCGTTGTGGTACGCGCCGAACACGACCATGCCCACGATGCCCAGGCGCAGCAGCAGCGTCGCCAGCGGGTGGGTTTTCTTCACGCCGGCCAGGTAGGTCAGGTTGGTCTCGGCCATGTAGTAATAGGCCATGATCGTGGTGAAGGCGAAGAAGAACAGCGCCAGCGCCACGAAGCCTGCCCCCCAGCCCGGCAGCACCGATTCCACCGCCGCCTGGGTGAACTGCGCACCTTCCGATGGCTGCAGGCCGGGAACGCCGGAGAAGATCTCGACCAGCGTGTCCTTGCCGTTCTCGCTGACCGTCTTGAACGTGTTGTACATGCCCGTCGACAGCAACAGGAACGCCGTCGAGGTGCACACCAGCATGGTGTCGAAGTAGATCGCGAACGCCTGCACGTAACCCTGCTTGGCGGGGTGCGAGACTTCGGCGGCCGCGGCGGCGTGCGGGCCGGTGCCCTGGCCGGCTTCGTTGGCGTAGATGCCGCGCTTCACGCCCCAGGCGATGGCCTGGCCGATGATCGCGCCGAAGGCCGCATGCGCGCCGAACGCGCTGGAGAAGATGTCGGCGAACATCGCCGGCACCTTGCCGGCGTTGGCGATCATCACGATCACCGCCATCAGGATGAAGGCCAGCGCCATGAACGGCACCACGACCTCGGCGAAGGTCGCGATGCGCTTGATGCCGCCGAAGATGATGACCGCTAGTACGGCCGCCACGCCCAGCCCGATCCAGAGTTTCAGCGCGCCGGTGCCGCCCACGGCGGCGCAGTCGCCCATGCCGCACAGCACGTTGGTGGCGCTGTCGGCGATCGCGTTGGCCTGCACGCCCGGCAGCAGCAGGCCGGTGGCGATGACCGTGGCCACGGCGAAGGTCACCGCATACCACTTCAGCCCCATCGCCTTCTCGATGTAGTACGCCGGGCCGCCGCGATAACGCCCTTCGCCGTCCTTCTCCTTGTAGATCTGCGCCAGGGTGCACTCGATGTACGAGGTCGACGCGCCCAGGAAGCCCATCACCCACATCCAGAACACCGCGCCCGGGCCGCCATAGGCGATCGCCGTGGCGACGCCGGCGATGTTGCCGATGCCCATGCGTCCGGCCATCGAGATCGCCAGCGCCTGGAACGAAGACACGCCGGCGTCCGACTTCTGGCCCGTCACCGTCAGGCGGCACATCTCGGCGAAACCGCGCACCTGCATGACGCGGGTGCGGATGGTGAACCACAGGCCGGCACCCAGGCACAGCGCGATCAGCGCATTGCTCCAGATGATGCCGTTCAACCAGGCAAAAAAGGCTTCCACGGGGATGGGTCTCCGGTCGTTGATGCAGGGATGCGGGAAAGCGGCGGGCGAGCGCTGCCAAGTCCCTGAAAGATACCCGTAACCTGCGCCGCTGCGCAGTCCCCACGTGGATTCAGGGCCAGATCCGGCCCAGGAGCCGCAGGTCGTGCAGCCCGTCGGGCTTGCGCACGGCCGCACGGCGCACGCCTTCCTGCTGGAAGCCGTTCTTCTCCAGCACCCGTGCCGAGGCGGGATTAACGTCCAGCACGTTGGCCTCGATCCGATGCAGATCGAGCGCAGGCACCGCCCATTTCAGGTAGGCCGCGACGATACGGGTCATGTGCCCGTGCCCCCAATGGCGGCGTCCCAGCCAGTAACCCAGTTCCGCCGCATGGGCCTTCTCGCCGTGGCGCGGGCGCACGCCGATGCCGCCGCAGGCCTCGCCGTCGATTTCTATCGCGAGCACGGGATGATCGAGGTCGACCACGCGACCGGCGAGGAAGGCTTCGCCATCCGCGCGCGTATAGGGATGCGGGAAGCGGTCGCTCAACCCGCGCGGTACAAGCGGGTCATCCGCATGCCGCACCAGGGCGTCCAGGTCATCATGCTGCCAGGCACGCAGCACGAACCCCTCGCCCTCCAGCCGGACGCCGGCGAACGGACGTCCGCCGGACTCAGCCATGGCCGCCCACGGAAGGGGTTTCCGCTTCCAGTTTGCCCAGCTCGTGCGCGACGGCTTCGGGCGAGCGCGTGTACGGCGCCAGCAGCGCATAGAACGCAGGCACCACGTACAACGACAGCAGCGTGGAGAAGGTCACGCCGAAGATCACCACGACGCCGATGGTCGCCCGGCTGGCCGAACCCGGGCCGCCGGCGAGCACCAGCGGCACTGCGCCCATCACCGTGGCCACCGACGTCATCAGGATGGGACGCAGGCGCACGCGCGCCGATTCGGCGATGGCGCGCGCCACATCCGCCCCGTCATCGCGCAGCTGGTTGGCGAACTCGACGATCAGGATGCCGTTCTTCGCCGCCAGGCCGATCAGCATCACGATGCCGATCTGGCTGAAGAGATTCAGCGTGCCGCCGGTGACCCACAGGCCGATCAGCGCGCCCAGCACCGCCAGCGGCACGGTCAGCATGATGATCAGCGGGTGGATGAAGCTCTCGAACTGCGCTGCCAGCACCAAGTAGACGATCAGCAGCGCCAGCGTGAAGGTCAGCAGGATCGCGCCACCGGCTTCCTGGTACTCGCGCGACTCGCCCTTCCAGTCGATCTGCGCATAGTCCGGCAACTCCTCGGCCACCGTCTGCCGCGTCCATTCCAGCGCCTCGCCCATCGTGTAGCCGGGCGCGAGGCCGGCGCTGATGGTGATCGCCCGCAGGCGGTTGAAGCGGTTGAACGTGCCCGGTTCGGCGATCTCGCTCAGCGTCACCAGGTTGGACAGCGGGATCAGCGCGCCGTCGCTGCCGCGCACGTAGGTCTGCGCCAGATCCTCGGTGTTGGCGCGCTTGTCGCGGCCGGCCTGCAGCATGACGTCGTACTCCTCGCCGTTGTCCACGTACGTGGTCACCTGGCGCGAGCCCATCATCGTTTCCAGCGTGCGGCCGATCTCCTGCACCGACACCCCGAGGTCGGCGGCGCGGTCGCGGTCGATGTTCACCCGCATCTGCGGCCGCGTTTCCTTGTAGTCGGAATCCGGGTCCTGGATGCCCGGGTTGGATTCCATCCGTTGCAGGATGCGGTCGCGCCACTGCGCCAGCTCGACGTAGTCGGGGCCACCCAGCACCAGCTGGTAGCGCTGGCCACGGCTGCCGACCAGGCCGCCGGCCACGTTGGCGCGCGCCTGCACGCCCGGCAGCTTGGACAGCTCGGCGCGCAGGCCGTTGACGACGTCGTCCGTGGTGGCCTCGCGCTCGTGCCAGTCCTGCAGGAACACGATCACCTGGCCGGTATGCATGTCCTCGCTGCCGCCGAAGCCGCGCGGCACGCGCGAGTTGGCGCGTTCGATCGGCTTGTCGCCGCCCACCTGGCCCATCACGATGCGCTCGACCTGCTGCATCTGGTTGACCATGTAGTCGAAGCCCGCGCCTTCCGGACCATCGACCATGACGAAGAAGCGGCCGCGATCTTCCGCAGGCGCCAGTTCACTCGGCACGCGCAGGCCGAGCACGACGATGGCGATGCCGCACAGCGCCATGGCCGCCAGCACCAGGCCGAGGATGCGCTTGCCGGTCAGGCCGACCAGGCGCTCCACGTGCCGGCCGTAGCCATCGCTGACGCGGGTCAGCGTGCGGTTGGTCCACGCGTTGAGGCCGCGCGGCTCGGTATGCGGCCGCACCAGCTTGGACGACATCATCGGCGTCAGCGTCAGTGCGACGAAGGCCGAGATCGCCACCGCCGCCGCCAGCGCCACGGACAACTCGCGGAACAGGCGCCCGGTGTTGCCCTCCATGAAGCCGACGGGCAGGAACACCGCCACCAGCACCGCCGTGGTCGCGATCACCGCGAAGGCCACCTGGGCAGTGCCGCGGCGCGCGGCCACCAGCGCCGGTTCGCCCAGATCGGCGCGGCGCTGCACGTTCTCCAGCACCACGATGGCGTCGTCCACCACCAGGCCGATGCAGAGCACCAGCGCGAGCAGGGTCAGCAGGTTGATCGAGAAGCCGAAGGCATAGAGCGCGATGAAGGCGGAAATCAGGCAGACGGGCACGGTCACTGCGGGGATCAGCGCCGCGCGCAGGCTGCCGAGGAACAGCCAGATCACCAGGAACACCAGCACCATCGCCTCGCCCAGCGTCCAGTAGACGCGTTCGATCGAGGCCTCGATGAACGTGGTGCTGTCGAAGGCGACGAAGATGTCGGTGCCTTCCGGCAGCGTCTGCTGGATGATCTCGGCCTCGGCGCGCGCCGCGCGCGCCACGTCGAGCGCGTTCGCGGTGGACGTGCGCACGATGCCCAGGCCGACGTTCGGCACCGCGTTGCTGCGCAGGTAGGAGCGACGCTCTTCGGCACCCAGTTCCACCTTGGCCACGTCGCCCAGCCGCACCACGTAACCGTCGGCGCCCTTGCGCAGCGGCAACTGGGCGAACTGCTCCGGCCGCTGGTACCCGCGCTCGACGCGCAGGGTGAAGTCGCGCGTGGCCGATTCGATGCGGCCGGCCGGCAACTCGATGTTCTGCGCGCGCAGCGCGGTCTCGACATCGCCGGTGGTCACGCCGCGCGCCGCCATCGCCTCGCGGTCCAGCCAGATCCGCATCGCATAGCGCTGACCGCCGCCGAGCTGCACGCGCGCCACGCCATCCAGCGCGGACAGGCGGTCCAGCACGTAACGGTCGGCGTAGTCGGTCAGCTCCATCGTGTCCATCACGGTGGAACGCATGTTCAACCAGATGATGACGTCGGCGTCGGCCTCGACCTTGGAGATCTGCGGCGGATCGGCTTCGTCCGGCAGGCGGTTCATCACGCGGCTGACACGGTCGCGCACATCGTTGGCGGCAGCCTCGATGTCGCGGCTGAGGTTGAACTCGATGGTGACGTCGGCGCGGCCGTTGCGGCTGCTCGACTGGATGGTCTTGATGCCCTCGATGCCCGACAGACCGTCCTCGAGGATCTGGGTGATGCGTGTTTCGACCACCGCCGCCGATGCGCCCGGATAGTTCACCTCCACCGACACGATGGGCGGGTCGATGTTGGGCAGTTCGCGCAGGGTCAGCCGCAGGAACGACATCACGCCCAGCACGACCAGCAGCAGGCTGACCACCACCGCGAAGACGGGGCGCTTGATCGACAGATCGGAGAGCTTCATGCGCTCAGCCCTGGCCGTCGGCGGCGGGGGCGTCCTGCTTGGGCGCCGCCGCCGGGGCGGCATCGGCCACCTTCACGCCCGGACGCAGCTTGCCGGTGCCGTCGATGACGATGCGGTCGCCGGCGGCAATGCCCTTCACGATCTCGACCTGACCGTCACGCCGCACGCCTGCGGTCACCGCCGCCTGCTCGACGCTGCCATCCGGCTTGACCCGGTAGACGAACGAATCGCGGCCCACCTGCACCACCGCGATCTCGGGAATCACCAGCGCCTGCCGCTCGGGACGGAACAGGCGTACGTCCAGCAGCATGCCCGGACGCAGCTTGCGCTCGGCATTCGGGAACACCGCACGCACGGTTACGGCACGCGTGGTCGCGTCGATGCGCGCTTCGATGGTCTCCACCTCGCCCTCGAACGACTCGCCCGGATACGCGGCAGCAGTCGCGGTCACCGTGTTGCCGGCCTCGACGGACGCCAGCGCGGCCTCCGGCACCTGGAAGTCCACGTACATGCGCGAGATGTCATCCAGCGTGGCGATGGTGCTGTTGGCGGTGATCAGCGAACCGGGACTGACCTGGCGGATGCCCAGGACCCCGGCGAACGGCGCGCGCACGCTGCGGTCACCGATGTCGGCGCGCGCCTGGCGCACGCGCGCGGCGGCGGCATCGCGCAGCGCGAGCTGGGTATCCAGTTGCGAACGGGCGATCAGCTGCTGGTCGGCGAGTTCCTTCTGTCGGCGGTAGAGACGTTCGGCCTCCGCGTAGGTCGCCTCCGCCTGCACCAGCGTGGCCTGCGCGGCGTCGCCCTTCAGCGTGACCAGGGTCTGGCCAGCCTTGACCTGCTGGCCGCTTTCGAAATGCACGTCCTGCACGATCTCGCTGACCTTCGCGGTCAGGGTGACGGACTCGCGTGCCTTCGCCGTGCCCAGCGCCTGCAGGGTGTCGTTCCATGCGGCCTGCCGGACGACCTGGGTGGTGACCGGGATGGGCCGCTCGCCCGCGCCGCCAGTGCCGTTGCCCTTCGCCTGCGCACCCTTGTCACCGCCACAGGCGGCAAGCAGCAAGAGGGGCAGCGCGACCAGCAGGGCGCGGGGGGCGAATCGGTTGAGCATGGAACTTCCCGTAATTTCCGTTATTCACGCAGTCTACCGGCCGTACGTGAAACACGCTGCAGCGGATGCGGCGGTTCGTGCGGGAAACGCGCCAGAAGGCATGTGGTGCACATGCCAAACCATGACCTATGACCCTTGCCGGCTGCGGCGAGGTCGGCCCGGCGTTACTCCAGGCCCAGCTTCGCCAGCACCTGGAGCGCCAGGGTCTGGGGGTCCTGTTCGCCCGCGTGCAGATGCACATCGGGGTGCTCGGGGGTTTCATACGGCGAATCGATGCCGGTGAAATTCGGGATCAACCCCGCGCGGGCCTTGCGATACAGGCCCTTCACATCGCGCGCCTCGGCGAGATCGAGGGGCACGTCGACGAAGACCTCGATGAACTCACCGTCGGCGAACCGGTCGCGCGCCATCCGCCGCTCCGCACGGAAGGGCGAAATGAAGCTGACCAGCACGATCAGGCCGGCGTCGGTCATCAGCTTCGCCACCTCGGCCACGCGACGGATGTTCTCCACGCGATCCTCGTCGGTGAAGCCGAGGTCGCGGTTCAGCCCATGGCGCACGTTGTCGCCATCCAGCAGGAAGCTGTGGTAGCCCAGTGCATGCAGGCGCTTGTCGACCAGGTTGGCGATGGTGGATTTGCCCGCGCCGGAAAGGCCGGTGAACCACAGGACCTTCGGCACCTGCCCCTTCTGGCGCGCACGCGCGGCCTTGTCGACATCGACATGCTGCCAGTGCACGTTGCCGGCGCGGCGCAGCGCGAAGTCCAGCGTACCCGCGGCGGCCGTGCCGTTGTCGTAACGGTCGATCAGGATGAAGCTGCCCAGCGCGCGATTGCGCGCGTAGGTATCGAAAGCGACCGGTTCATCCAGGCTGAGGTTGCAGTAGCCGACCTCGTTGAGCTCCAGCCGCTTGGCGGCCAGGTGCTCCTGGGTGTTCACGTCGATGCGGTGCTTGATCTCCGTCACCGTGGCCGACACCGTGCGCGCACCGATCTTCAGCCAGTAGGGCCGGCCCGGCAGCAGCGGCGCGTCGGACATCCACAGCAGGTGCGCGGCGAACTGGTCGGCGACCTCGGGCGGATCGCCGGCGGCGGCGATCACGTCGCCGCGGCTGATGTCGATCTCGTCCGCCAGGGTCAACGTCACGGCCTGGCCGGCGTGCGCCGTGGCGACTTCGCCATCCGGGCCAAGTACCTGCTCGATGCGTGAACGGCGCGCGGACGGCAGCACCACCACCTCGTCGCCCGGCTTCACCTCGCCCGCCGCGATCGTGCCTGCATAGCCGCGGAAATTCTGGTGCGGGCGGTTGACCCATTGCACCGGCAGGCGCAGGCCCGCGCCGGTATCGTGCGCGTCGACCTGCACGCTTTCCAGGTGTTCCAGCAAGGCGGGGCCGGTGTACCACGGCGTGCGCACGGAACGCGTGGACAGGTTGTCGCCTTCCAGCGCCGACAGCGGGATGCAGGTGATCGATGCAATGCCGAGCCGCTGCGCGAGCGCGCGGTAATCCGCGGCGATGCGTTCGAACACGGCCTGGTCGAAGTCCACCAGGTCCATCTTGTTCACCGCCAGCACCACGTGGCGGATGCCGAGCAGTGAGACGATATAGCTGTGCCGGTGTGTCTGCGTCAGCAGGCCCTTGCGCGCATCTACCAGCACCACGGCCAGGTCCGCGGTGGATGCGCCGGTGGCCATGTTGCGCGTGTACTGCTCATGCCCGGGGCAGTCGGCGACGATGAACTTGCGCTTGTCCGTATCGAAGTAGCGGTAGGCCACGTCGATGGTGATGCCCTGCTCGCGTTCGGCGGCCAGGCCGTCCAGCAGCAGCGCGTAGTCGATGCGCTCGCCCTGGGTGCCGTGCTTGCGGCTGTCCTTTTCCAGCGCGGCCAGCTGGTCGTCGAACAGGCGCTTGCTGTCGTACAGCAGGCGGCCGATCAGCGTGCTCTTGCCATCGTCCACGCTGCCGCAGGTGATGAAGCGCAACAGCGGCTTGGATTCGTGCTGTTTCAGGTAGGTGGCGATGTCGCCTGCAGTATTCATGCAGCGGCCACCGACATCATCTTCATGCGCGTCAACTCCAGACCGGTATCGTCATCCCAGCGAACGCTGGGATCCATCTTGATCTTGCAGGGAGCCCAGGCAAGCGTCATTGATCGCGCGAACACCAACTTGGATCCCAGCGTTCGCTGGGACGACGGCGGAGGGATGCTCATCAGAAATAGCCCTCCAGCTTCTTCTTCTCCATCGATGCACCCGGGTCCTGGTCGATCACCCGGCCCTGGCGCTCGGAACTGGTAGTCACCAGCATCTCGGCGATGATCTTCTCCAGCGAATCGGCGTCGGAGTCGATGGCACCGGTCAGCGGGTAGCAACCCAGGGTGCGGAAGCGTACGCGGCGCTGCTGCGGCACTTCGCCGTCGCGCAGCGGCAGGCGCTCGTCATCCACCAGGATCAGCGCGCCGTCGCGCTCCACCACCGGACGTTCGGCGGCGAAGTACAGCGGCACCACCGGAATGTTCTCGCGGTAGATGTAGAGCCAGATGTCCAGTTCGGTCCAGTTGGACAGAGGGAACACGCGCACGCTCTCGCCCTTGTGGATGCGCGCGTTGTACAGGTTCCACAGTTCGGGGCGCTGGTTCTTCGGGTCCCAGCGGTGCTTGTCGTTGCGGAAGGAGAACACGCGTTCCTTGGCGCGCGACTTCTCCTCGTCGCGGCGGGCACCGCCTATTGCGGCATCGAAGGCGTACTGGTCCAGCGCCTGCTTCAGGCCCTGGGTCTTCATCACGTCGGTGTGCACGGTGGCACCGTGGCTGATCGGCCCGATGTCCTGGGCAATCCCGTCCGGATTGATGTGTACCCGCAGATCCACGCCGGTCTCCGCGGCGCGCTGGTCGCGGAAGGCGATCATCTCGCGGAACTTCCAGCGGGTGTCCACATGCAGCAGCGGGATGGGCGGCCGGGCCGGGGCGAACGCCTTCAGCAACAGGTGCAGCAGCACCGAACTGTCCTTGCCCACCGAGTACAGCAGCACCGGATTGCGGAATTCGGCAGCGACCTCGCGGAGGATGTGGATGCTTTCCGCTTCCAGGCGGTCGAGATGGGAGAGGCGGGGTACGGCGGTCATCGAGGCAGGCAAAGGGGGCGGAGGACCCGGACACGCTAGCCTAGCAGGGCGTTGGTGCCGGGTCCGGAGGCCGGGAAGTATTCGGCTCGCGCCTCATGCCGGCGAAATAAGCTCAGGCCATAAGCCCATAACCATGCGTCCTTTCAACGCGTGGCGTCGCCTTCCTAACATCGGTCGTCCCAGTCGCGCCCACGGGCCATACCGAATGTCCGCCACCCAGCCTGTTCCTGCCCCCATCCCCCTCGCGGAGGAACGGCGGGCGCTGCTGGCCGAGGCGGTCGCTGGCCTGGATGGCGCCAGCCTGTGGTGGATCTCGGGGTACACGGCCGGCTTGGCCCAGGCGCAACTCGCGCCGGCTGCCCACGCCGCCCCCCAACCTCTGGCCGTCGTGCCGGCCGCCGGCCCGCAGGCCGGCCAGCGCCTGACCATCGTCTACGGCAGCCAGACCGGCAATGCCCGCCGCACCGCGGAAGCGCTGGCGCAGCAGGCCGAAGCCGCCGGATTGTCGGTTCGCCTGCTGCGGGCCGATGCCTACCCGCAGCGCGAGCTCGCCAGCGAGCGCCTGCTGTACATCGTCATCAGCACCCAGGGCGAAGGCGACCCGCCGGACGACAGCATCGGCCTGGTGGAATTCCTGCGCGGCAAGCGCGCGCCGAAGCTGCCCGAACTGAAGTACGCCGTCCTCGGACTGGGCGATTCCAGTTATGCCGACTTCTGCGGCATCGCCACGCGCCTGGACGCGCGCCTGGCCGAACTGGGCGGCAGCCGCCTGTTCGCTGCCGGTCTGGCGGATCTCGACATCGATACCGTCGCCGCCCCGTGGCGCGAACAGGCGCTGGGACATGCGCGCGAGCTGCTGAAGGCACCCGCCGTCACCTCGCTCGCATCCGTCACCCCGCTGCGCCCGGGCCATGCGGCCGCGTGGTCGCACGAGCACCCGTTCCCCGCCGAGCTGCTGCTCAACCAGCGCATCAGCGGTCGCGACTTCAAGGGACCGCGCTTCGGCCAGCACGGCGTTGCCGACAAGGACGTGCGCCATATCGAACTGTCGCTGGAAGGCAGCGGCCTGCACTATGAACCCGGCGACGCGCTGGGCGTGCGCCACCGCAATCCCGCTGCGCTGGTCGATGGCGTGATCGAGGCGCTGCAGCTGGACGGCGAGAGCGCCGTCAGCGAAGGCGGCGATACCCTGCCGCTGCGCGAATGGCTCGCGGCGCGCCGCGAACTGACCCGCGTGTCGCGTCCGTTCCTGGCCACGCATGCCGCACACGCGCAGGCGGAAGAACTCAACACCCTGCTCGGCCCGGCGAACGCACCGGCGCTGGCGCAGTTGTTCGGCACCCACCAGATCATCGACGTGCTGCGTCGCTGGCCCGCCGACTGGTCCGCGCAGGAACTGGTCGCCGCATTGCGCCCGCTGGCGCCACGCCTGTACTCCATCGCCTCCAGCCGCAAGCGCGTGGGCGAAGAAGCCCACCTGACCGTCGACGTGCTGGGTTACGACGCCTTCGGCCATGCACATGGCGGTGCGGCCAGCGGCTTTCTCGCCGCACGCGGGGAAGGCGACCAGGTACCGGTCTACATCGAGGCCAACGAACGCTTCCGCGTGCCCGCCGATGGCAGCCGCGACATCCTGATGATCGGCCCCGGCACCGGCGTGGCGCCGTTCCGCGGGTTCGTGCAGGAGCGCGCCGAGACCGGCGCGCGCGGCCGCAACTGGCTGTTCTTCGGCGCCCAGCATTTCAACCACGGCTTCTTCTACCAGAGCGAGTGGCAGGACGCGCTGCGCAGCGGCGAACTGCACCGGCTGGACCTGGCCTTCTCGCGCGACCAGGCACGCAAGGTGTACGTGCAGGACCGCCTGCGCGAACGCGGCCGCGAGGTCTACGACTGGCTGCAGAACGGCGCGCACCTGTACGTGTGCGGTGCCATCGGCATGGGCAAGGACGTGCATGCGGCGCTGCAGTCCATCGTCGCCGAGCATGGCGGGCTTGATGAGGAGGCCGCCCGCGAGTACCTGGTGCAGCTGCAGACGGAGGGGCGCTACGGGCGCGACGTGTACTGACGACCCCGCTTTTGTAGGAGCGACGTAAGTCGCGACCTGCAACCTTCCGGTCGCGACTTACGTCGCTCCTACAGTGGAACACCGATGAGCAACCACTCCGTCGAAGACATCAAATCCGAGAGCAACCGCCTGCGCGGCAGCCTGCTCGAGAGCCTGGCCGATCCGGTCACCGGCGCGCTGCGCGAGTCGGACCAGACCCTGATCAAGTACCACGGCAGTTACCAGCAGGACGATCGCGACCTGCGCGACGAGCGCCGCCGCCAAAAGCTCGAACCCGCGTTCCAGTTCATGATCCGTACGCGCACGCCCGGCGGTGTGGTCACGCCGGAGCAGTGGCTGAAGCTGGACGCCATCGCCACACAGTACGCCAACCATTCACTGCGCATCACCACGCGCCAGGCCTTCCAGTTCCACGGCGTCATCAAGCGCGAACTGAAGGCGACGATGCAGGCCATCAACGCCGCACTGATCGACACGCTGGCGGCCTGCGGCGACGTCAACCGCAACGTGCTGGTCGCCGCCAATCCGCTGGAGTCGCGCGCGCACGCCGAGGTGCAGGCCTGGGCGGCAAAGCTGTCCGAACACCTGCTGCCCAACACCCGTGCCTACTACGAGATCTGGCTGGACGAGGAGCAAGTGGCCGGCAGCGGCGAGGAAGAAGAGCCCATCTACGGCGCCACCTATCTGCCGCGCAAGTTCAAGATCGGCTTCGCGGTGCCGCCGGTCAACGACGTGGATGTGTTCGCGAACGACCTCGGTTTCATCGCCATCCTCGAAGACGGCGCCCTGGCCGGTTTCAACGTGGTGATCGGCGGTGGCATGGGCGCGACCCATGGCGATGCGGAGACCTATCCGCGCATCGGCAACGTGGTCGGCTTCATCACGCCCGACCAGCTGCTCGAGGTCGCCACGGCCGTCGTCACCACCCAGCGCGACCTCGGCAACCGCGAGCTGCGCAAGCGTGCGCGCTTCAAGTACACCATCGACGACCATGGCTTGGAGAAGGTGGTCGGCGAAATCGAACGCCGCAGCGGCGCGGCCCTGCAGCCCGTGCGTGCCTTCCGCTTCGACCACAACGGCGACCGCTACGGCTGGGTCGAGGGCGAAGACGGCCGCTGGCACCTGACCCTGCACCTGTATGCCGGCCGGATCGCCGACGCCGGGACCACGACGCATCTCACCGGCCTGCGCGAGATCGCCAACGTACACCGTGGCGAGTTCCGCATGACCGCGAACCAGAACCTCGTCATCGCCGGCGTGCCGGCGGGCGAACGCGAGCGCATCGACGCGCTGGTGAAGACGCACGGTCTGGATGCCGGTGAACGCCTGGGCACCGCCCTGCAGCGCGCGGCGGTGGCCTGCGTGGCGCTGCCCACCTGCGGCCTGGCGATGGCCGAGGCCGAACGCTACCTGCCCGGGTTCACCGACCGGCTGCAGCCCCTGCTCGACAAGCACGGCCTGCGCGAGGCGCCGATCGTGCTGCGCATCTCCGGTTGCCCGAATGGCTGCTCGCGTCCCTACCTGGCCGAGATCGCGCTGGTCGGCAAGGCGCCGGGGCGCTACAACCTGATGCTCGGCGGCGACGCCCGTGGCCAGCGGCTCAACACGCTGCACCGCGAGAACATCGACGAGGCCGCCATCCTCGACACGCTCGACGGCCTGTTCGCGCGCTACGCCGGCGAACGCGACGACGGCGAAGGCTTCGGCGACTTCCTCCACCGCAGCGGCGTGGTCGCCCTGCCCGCCTACCCCACCCACCGACAGATCGCACTGGAACTGCACGCATGAGCGCCCTCGCCCTTTCCCTGGACACGGACCAGATCGCCGAGCACAACGCGTGGCTGGAGACGCAGACCGCCGAGCAGCGCATCGCGTGGGCGCTGGAGCATGGCCCGGCGGAAGCGGCGATGTCGTCGAGCTTCGGTGCGCAGGCGGCCGTGCTGTTGCATATGGTCACGCAGCAGAAGGCCGACATCCCGGTGGTGCTGATCGACACCGGCTACCTGTTCCCCGAGACCTATCGCTTCGCCGACGAACTGACCGAACGCCTGCAGCTCAACCTGCAGGTGTTCCGCCCGCTGGTCAGCCGCGCATGGATGGAAGCGCGCCATGGCCGCCTGTGGGAACAGGGCCTGGTCGGCATCGAGCAGTACAACAGCCTGCGCAAGGTCGAACCGATGAAGCGCGCCCTGAAGGAACTGGGCGTGGGCACCTGGTTCACCGGCCTGCGCCGCAGCCAGGCCACCAGCCGGGCCAACGCACCGGTGCTGCAACAACGCGAGGACCGCTGGAAGCTCAACCCCATCGTCGACTGGACCGACCGCGACGTCTGGCAGTACATGAAGCAGCATGGCCTGCCGTACCACCCGTTGTGGGAGCAGGGCTACGTGTCGATCGGCGACTTCCACACCACGCGCCGCTGGGAGCCCGGCATGCGCGAGGAAGACACCCGCTTCAACGGCCTCAAGCGCGAGTGCGGCATCCACATCGACGTCTGATGGCAGCCCCGCCGGCCTGAGGCATTCGCGTCGGGCCAGCCCGGTTTCGTCGCCGCATCGCGGGGTCCGTCGCGCACCCTCTTCCCTCCCGGGACGGGCGGGCTATCCTCCACGGCACTCCCGAAGCCGCGGTGTCCCACGTGTTCCCAAGCCTGCTCCTGATCGTCCGCATCCTCGTCGCCTGGTTCGGCGCAGTGCTCATGGCGGGCTTCATCTGGAACGGCATCTTCGAACGGACCATGCTGTCGGGTGCGGCCGAATGGCTCTTCAACCTCGCCTCGACCCTGGTGATGCTGTCGGTGCTGATCGGCCTGATCAGCCATCTGCGCCGGATCTGGCTGATCACGGGACGGCTGGACAGCACCACACTGTCGAGCCGCCAGCGCCGGCAGATCGAAGTGCCGCTGGATACGGCCGCCGCCTTCGCCCTGATCGAAGGCGCGCTGCGCGAACTGCCGCGCGCGGAGGAGGCGGAGAGCGCCCCCGACAGTCTGCAGGTACGGGTCAAGGTGCGTCGGGTGGACAGTTTCGACGGTCCCAGCCAGCCCTCACGCTTCAACATCATGGCCCGCTTCGCGGTGAAGCGTGACCTGGTGCAGGCCACCGTCACCCCCGGCAATGGCACCAGCAGCATCACCCTGATGCTGGGCCCGGATGCCAGCGCCTGGCTCGACCTGTTCGTGCTGGACGACGGCGTGAACGTGGAGAACGCTGAAGCCGTCACCCGCGCCATCACCCGCCGCGTCGCCGACCAGCGCCGGCAGGAACAGGCCGACGTCGAGAAGACCGTCAGCGAGAAGGAACTGACCGTGGCGCGCCTGAACCTGCTCAACGCGCAGGTGGAACCGCACTTCCTCTACAACACGCTCGCGAGCGCGCAGGTGCTGACCCGCACCGATCCACCGCGTGCCGACATCATGCTCGGCCACCTGATCCACTACCTGCGCAGCTCGCTGCCGCGCACCGACGAGGCGCTGTCCACCTTGGGCGAGGAACTGGAGCGCACCCAGGCCTACCTGGAGATCCTGAAGATCCGCATGGGCACCCGCCTCAACGTGCAGGTCGAAGTACCGGACGCACTGAAGCCGGTGCCTATGCCGTCGATGATGCTGCAGACGCTGGTGGAGAACGCCATCAAACACGGCCTGGAGCCCAAGACCGGCGGCGGCACCATCTGGATCCTCGCCCGCAAGCACGACGACCACGCCACGCTCACCGTCGCCGACGACGGCCAGGGCTTCGGTGGCCAGAGCACCGGCACCGGCATCGGCCTGAAGAACCTGCGTGAACGCTTGCGCCTGACCTTCGGCAGCGAGGCTTCGTTCGCCATCGTGTCCAATTTCCCCAGCGGCGTAGCCGCCACGCTGACGCTGCCGCTGACCGGCAAGGCAGGTGCCGCATGAACTTCCGGGGCGTGATCGCCGAAGACGAGGAGCTGCTGCGCACCGCGCTGTCCTCGCTGTTGAAGGAAGCCTGGCCGCAGCTGGACATCGTGGCCGAGTGCGAGGATGGCGCCAGCGCGCTGGAATCCATCGCCGAGTTGCAGCCCGACGTGGCGTTCCTCGATATCCGCATGCCCGGCCTGACCGGCATCGAGGTCGCTCGCGGCCTGGCCGATGCGAGTCCACGCACGCAGGTGGTATTCGTCACCGCCTACGACCAGTACGCCATCGATGCGTTCGAGCAGGGCGCCATCGACTACCTGCTCAAGCCGATCACGCGCGAGCGGTTGCTGGCCACCGTGCAGCGCATCCAGGCACGCGCCGCGGCGGGCCATCCCGACGGCGCAACGCTGGAAGCGCTTCTGCGCCACCTGTCGGCACGAGAAGTAACGTCGTCGAAGCCGCCGCTGGTGTGGATCACCGCCAGCGCGGGCAAGGACACCCGGCTGATCATGGTGGACGACGTGGCCTACTTCCAGGCCGACAACAAGTACACCACCGTGATGACCGCCGAAGGCGAATCGCTGCTGCGCACCCCACTGCGCGAGCTGCTCGATTCGCTGGATGCCAACACCTTCAAACAGATCCACCGCTCCACCATCGTCAACATGAAGGCCGTCGCCTCGGTCAGCCGCGATGACGCAGGCCGTGGCCGGCTGAAGTTGAAGACGCGTCCGGAAACCCTGACCGTCAGCCAGCCCTTCATGAGCCTGTTCCGCAACATGTAGTCGCCGTTCTAAACCCGGCCGCTCCGCGCGGCATCCAACGTGGCATCACCGGCACGGCGCGCCTGCGTCGTGGATGGCTTGCCTTTGCCCATCGAAACACCAGAGGAAACGCCATGCGCATCGTCACGTCCCTGCTGTCCTGCCTGATGGCCCTGGCAGGATGCAACGAGAAGCCCAGCGTCACCACCATCCACCACAGCAGCGCCAACGGCGTGGACACGCTCTTCAGCAAGACCACGGTGCGGGAGGGCGTGGCGAGGTTCGAGTGCTTCGCCAGCGAGAGCGGCCAGTGCCATTACCTCGTTTACACCGAACACTGCCCTGCGCCCGCACCGGGCAAAAACCCTGCGCCCTGCACGCGCACGACGCTGGAGAACTTCGCGCTGGCGCCCGGCAAGACCCATGAGATACGCGGACTGCCCACCCGCTACCGGGAATGCGTGGCGCAACAGCAGGTCGGGGAGAGTTGCCCCTCGTAGACGGGAACCCATGTGCGCCTCATGCCGCCCGGGCGCCGAGATGACGGCGCTCCAGCAGGAGCGCCAGCAGGAAGCCGATCAGGTAGGCCAACACGTCCAGCGCATCCGGCGTGCTGCCCAGCACGACGCGCAGCACGGGTGAGGACACCTGCCAGCCCGTCTGCTGGCTGACGTACTGCGCGGCCTCGATCGCGAGCCCCACGGCGAGCGCCAGCAAAGGCCGCACCGGCGGACGCATCCAGGCGACGGTGGCAAGCAGGCAATGCACCCAGACCACTGCGAGCACGTCGCCCACGAAGCCCCTTGTCCAGCCGAGCCCCGCGCCGACGGTCGCCAGCAACACGAGCAATACCAGCAATGCCAGCGCCCAGGCGGCGGAGACCGCGTCGAACCGCCACCTCATGCGTGCGCGCCGCCCGTCAGCCGCCAGCGCAATGCGCGCCCTCCAGCGACTTGCCACCACAGGCCAGGCACTTGCGGTACTTCTGTCGCTGCCGGTTGTAGCGCACGCGCGACATCATGCCGCCGCAGGCGCAGCGCAGCTCGCGGCCCCGTGCCCAGCGGTACAGCCGCCAACTGGAATGCAGCGCCCACGCGGTGCCCAACAGGATGGCGAGCAGGAACGACAACGACGCCAGTCGTTGCGGTGGAATACCCACCAGCACGCGCTCGGTGCGGGTGACGGCTTCGGCCGTCGCCAGCCCGCCGAGGGTGATGACGACCGCCGGCACGTACATGCGCAGCACCATCTTCGATATGCGGTTCATCGCGGTATCCGACCGTGTCGACGAGACTTCAGGCTCGCGCAGGTCGGGGGATGCCGTCAATCACGTGATCGGGGGACGATTCAACTGGTGATCGTCTGGGTGAGCGCTGCCCACGTTGGGGGCTCGGGCCAATCCGGATCCTGGTTGCCGTCGATCACCCGGCGCAGGTCGCGGCGGTCGATCTGCGGTGCCAGCGCGCGCACCAGGTCCAACGCGTAATCGCGCAGCACGCGCTCACGCGGCAGCACCGCCCACGTGATGCATTCCTTGACCTCCGCCGGTGCCGGCCATGCTCGCAGATCGGTGTCGGTGGCATTCACCGCCATCTCGGCCAGCAGACCCACGCCGAGGCCGGCGCGGACGTAGGTCTTGATCAGGTCGGCATCGAGCGCGGTCAGGGCGATGTTCGGCTCCAGCCCCACCTTGGCGAACGCGCGTTGCAGCGATGACCCCGGCCGGGTGGAGGATTCGTAGCTGATGAGGGGCTGCCCGGCGAGATCGGCCATCCCCGGCACGCGACCGAGCTCTTCCAGCGCGTGGCCGCGTGGCACCAGCACCAGCCGGCGCCAGCGGTACAGCGGCACGGCGATGCCCGCCTGTGGCTGATCGCCGGCGGTACTGACCACGGCCATGTCGGCATCGCCCTGGGTCAGCAGGTCCAGCGCCTGGCTTTCCGGCGCCTGCTGCAGATGCACGCTCACCTGCGGGAAATCCCGCTTGATCTGCGCGATGGCTGGCGGCAACACGAAGCGCGCCTGCGTATGCGTGGTCACCAGCACCAGCTGGCCCTGGCTCTCGCGGCGCTGGTTGGCGGCGTAGGTGCGGATGTTGTTGGCCTCGGCCAGCACCAGCCGCGCGCGCTCGATCACTTCGTTGCCGGCAGGCGTCACGGCTTCCAGGCTCCTGCCCTTGCGCACGAACAGCAGGAAGCCCAGCTCGTCTTCCAGTTGCTTGAGCTGCTTGGACAGGCCGGGCTGGGTGGCATGCACCCGCGCCGCCGCCAGCGTGATGTTCAGGTCGGCATCGGCGATGGCCACCAGATAGCGAAGTTGGGTCAGCGTCATCGGCGTGGGGCGCGCATCGGCCCACCGGAAGGGGGCCTTGGACTGTAGAGGATTTGTCCGGACCGTAGCCGGCCGGCCTTATAACCGCAGGATATATGGTTCTCGTGGGATGTCATTTCCGACCGCCATGAGGCGGCAGTACGGTCAGCAACCCAGCCGCCATCCTCTCCATGCCCGTGAGTGCTCCGTTGTTCCCCCTGTTCGCCGACCTGCAAGGCCGCCGGGTACTCGTCGTGGGTGGCGGCCCGGTCGCGGAAAGGAAGACAGCCGCGCTGCTGCATGCCGGCGCCCGTCCGCGCGTCGGCGCGCCGGAGCTCACGCCGAAGCTGCGCACGTGGCACGAGGAAGGACGCATCGACTGGATTGCCGGGCGTTTCGATGCCCACTGGCTGTCGGGGGCATGGCTGGTGGTCGCGGCGACCGACGATGCGTCGGTCAACCGCGCGGTCGCCGCCGCCGCCGAAGCGCGCCACGTGTTCGCCAATGTCGTGGACGATGGCGAACTCTCCAGTTTCCAGGTGCCCGCCATCGTCGAACGCGGCCCGCTGCAGATCGCCATCTCCAGCGGCGGCGGCGCACCGATGCTGGCCCGCCACCTGCGTCGCCAGCTCGAAACCCTGCTGGATGATTCCTGGGCCTCGCTGGCCGACCTGTTCACCCGGCAGCGCCTGCGCATCCGCCAGCGCTTCCCGCAGCCTGGCGAACGCCGCCGCTTCTTCGAGAAGCTGCTGGCGGGCCCCTTGCCCCGCCTGTTCCGCCAGCAGTTGCACGCGCAGGCCGAACAGCATTTCCAGGCCATGCTGGATGAGCGCGCCGCTACCACGCACGCCGGTTCCGTCGCGGTGGTTGGCGCCGGCCCCGGCGATGCCGGCCTGCTGACGCTCAACGCCTTGCGCGCCATGAACGAGGCCGACGTCATCCTGCACGACCGCCTGGTCAGCGACGACGTGCTGCGCCTCGGCCGCCGCGATGCGGCCTACATTGAAGTAGGCAAGTCGGCCACTGGCCACAGCACCCGCCAGGAGGAGATCCATGCGCTGATGCTGGAGCACGCGCGCGCCGGCAAGCGCGTGGTGCGGTTGAAAGGCGGCGATCCGTTCGTGTTCGGCCGGGGCGGCGAAGAGCTGGAATTCCTGCGCGCGCACGACATTCCCTATGAGGTGGTGCCCGGCATCACCGCCGCCGTCGCGTGCGCCGCGTACGCCGGCATCCCGCTGACCCATCGCGACCACGCGCAGTCGGTGAAGCTGGTGACGGCGCACTGCAAGGAGTCGTTCGACACGCTGGACTGGCAGGCGCTGGCGCAGGAGCGGCAGACACTCGCGGTCTACATGGGCGTGGCGGGGCTCGAAGGCCTGCGCGACCGGTTGGTGCAGCACGGCCGAGCAGCGTCCACGCCCTTCGCTCTGATCGAAAACGGCACGCGCCGCGAGCAACGCGTGCTGAATGGCACCCTGGCCGATCTTCCGGAAACCGCGCGTTTCCATCAGGTACGTTCACCTGCCCTGCTGGTCCTCGGCGAGGTGGCCGCGCTGGCAGACGCGCTGCACTGGTTCGGCGCGCCGCCGCTCGGTGCAGGCGCGCCCACACATTCCCGCAACCTCCCGGCGCCCACACTGCAGGCCGCCTGATCCACCGCTTACCTACGGAGACCCCATGGCCGTTTACGACAGCATCCTCGACACCATCGGCCGCACCCCGGTCGTCAAGCTGCACCGCATCGCACCCGAGCACGTCACGCTCTACGCCAAGGTCGAATCGTTCAACCCGGGCGGGTCGGTGAAGGACCGCCTGGCGCTGGCGATCATCCTCGATGCGGAGGCCAAGGGACTGCTGAAACCCGGCGACACCATCGTCGAAGCGACCTCCGGCAACACCGGCGTCGCACTCGCCATGGTCGCCGCCGCGCGCGGCTACAAATTCGTGGCCACGATGGTCGAGACCTTCTCGATCGAGCGCCGCAAGCTGATGCGCGCGTACGGCGCCAAGGTGATCCTGACACCGGCCGCCGAGCGTGGCAGCGGCATGGTGCGCCGCGCCGAGGAACTGGCGAAGCAGCACGGCTGGTTCCTTGCCCGCCAATTCGCCAATCCCGCCAATCCCGCCTATCACCGGCAGACGACGGCGGCGGAAATCCTGCGCGATTTCGCCGGCCAGCGACTCGATCACTTCGTCACCGGCTGGGGTACCGGCGGCACGCTGACGGGCGTGGGCGAAGTGCTCAAGGTCGCGCGTCCGGAAGTGCGCATCACCGCCTCCGAACCGGCGGGCGCCTCGTTGTTGCAGGGCAAGGAATGGCAGCCGCACAAGATCCAGGGCTGGACCCCGGACTTCGTGCCGGACGTGCTGAACCGCGAGGTGGCCGACGAGATCCTGCCGGTCACCGACGTGGAGGCCATCGCCACCGCGCGCCGCCTTGCGGCCGAGGAAGGCATCTTCGTCGGCATCTCCGGCGGCGCCACGGTCGCTGCCGCGCTGCAGGTTGCGCAGAAGGCCAAGCCCGGCGACGTGCTGCTGGCGATGCTCCCGGACACTGGCGAGCGCTACTTCTCCACGCCGCTGTTCGAAGGCGTCAACGAGGGTTCGGACGACGACTGGCTGGCCTCGCTGGGCGACGCCGCGCTGCCGTGACGGATCAGCCGGACGGCGGCGCGTCGCATTCGCGCCGCCACGTCCATTCCAGCGCCTTGCCGTCATCGCGGCCGTCGTCGACGCGGGCATGCAGCGTGTCGACGTCCCGTCGCTGGTAGATCACGCGACGCGGAAAGTCGTGCGAAGGATTGGCGAACACGACGCGATCCTTCTCCACGCTGGCCGCCGGGAACGCGGTGACCGCGCCACCGCCCGGCTGCGCCAGCAACACCCAGCGCCCGTCCTGCTGCGCGATGCGCATGAACTCGAAGCCTGTCGCCTTGCCATCGCGCGAGTCACGCTGCATGCCGACCAGAAGGCCGCCGCGCGGCGCCATCCAGGTTTCCTCGCTGAATGTCTTGCCATGCTGGCCGCACCAGTGGCCCGCCAGCCACTCCAGTTCTCCGGCGTGTGCGCCGGAGGCGATCGCCAGCAGCAGGCCGGTCATGCACGGGACGGTTGGCTTCATGGCATTGCCCTCATCGACGTGACGCCTCAATACATCGGCTTGCCGTCGCTGTCGACGGTGACGGTACAGATCTCCACGATCGTCCAGATGTACATCGGCAGCCAGAGCAGCCAGCACGAGAGCACGCTGACCAGCAGCTGGATCAATCCCCTCTGGTTGTAGCCGGCATAGAAGTTATGCACCCCCGGCACGCCGATCAATCCCAGCAACGCACCGAACAGGATGAAATTGGTACGGCTTTTGCCCTGCGCCACGGCCTGCTGGAAGTATCCCGTCGCCACGCCACATTGCGGGCACGCGACGGCCTCGTCGACCAGCTGCTGGCCGCATTGTCTGCAGAACATCCGACATCCCCCGAGTGAACGGCACGCACGTTAGCAGGCCGACGCGGGCGAATCCACGTTTGTACGGGGTCCTGTAGGAGCGACGTGAATCGCGACCGTCTGTCGTCCGCCATATTGGCCTCTGGTCAAGCCGGGCGCGGCAAGATGATGCGCTGTCTGCGAGATCCCAACATGGATGGCGTGCGGTCGCGACTCACGTCGCTCCTGCAGTGAGCACCTCACTGCTCGTACAGCTCCAGCGGCAGGTCGTCCGGATCGGCGAAGAAGGTGAAGCGACGACCCGTGTACTCGTCCACGCGGACCGGCTCGCATTCCACGCCATGCGCGTAAAGATGGGCGACGGCAGCATCAAGGTCCGCGACGCGCAGCGCCAAGTGGCGCAGTCCGCACGCCTCCGGTCGCGACACACGCGGCGGCGGCGAGGGAAAGGAGAACAGCTCGACCTGCGCGCCATCGGGCAGCGCGAGGTCGAGCTTCCAGGAATCGCGTTCTGCGCGATAGTGCTCCGCAACCACGCGCAGTCCGAGCACGTCGGTATAGAAGCGCTTCGAGCGCGCGTAGTCGGACGCGATGATCGCGACGTGGTGCAGGCCTTCGATCTTCATGCGGGCAGTGTAAACGCAGGCATCGCTACCGCTCTCCGGCACTCAATGCGCCGCAGCGGCATCCGCACCGGCACCCCCCGACGGCGCCTTGCCGCCGCGCATCAGCAGCACCAGCGGCATCGACACCAGGGTGAGCAGCATCATCAGCTTGAAGTCGTTGAGATAGCCGATGGCCGCTGCCTGCCGGTTGACCTCGGCATTGAGCATCGCCAGACCGGTGGCCGTGGACGGATCCATCGCCGCAGGCAGCAGCGTGGTCTCTGCGCCAAACGCGGGAATGCGCGCGCCGATCTCGGCGTGGTTCACCTGCATCGCGCGCGACAGCATCGTCATCACCACCGAGATGCCGACCGACGAGCCGATGTTGCGCACCAGGCTGAAAAGGCCCGCAGCTTCGGTGCGCTGGTGCGGCTCCAGCGTGGCGTAGGCGACGGTGGAGATGGGCACGAATACCAGACCCAGCCCCATGCCCTGCACCACGCCCAGCCAGACGATGGAGTGCATCGACGCGTTCGGCCCGAACTGCGTCATGCCATGCAGCGAAACGACCATCAGCGCCATGCCGACCAGGATCGGCCAGCGCGCATCGATGCGGCCCAGCAGGCGGCCGACGACCATCATGCTGAACATCGTGCCCACGCCGCGCGGCGCCAGCACCAGGCCGATGGTCAGCACCGGATAGTTCATCAGCGTGCTCAGGTACGGTGGCAACAGCGCCAGCGTGGCGAACAGCACGATGCCGACGACGAAGATCAGCGCGCAGCCGACCGCGAAATTCGCATTCTTCAACAGGCCAAGATCGAGCAGCGCGTGGTCGCGCTTGCGCCACCACCACAGGCCGTACATGTACAGCGCGAGGAAGGCGAGCGCGGCTTCGATCTGGATCTCGACACTGCCGAACCAGTCCTCGCTCTGCCCGCGATCGAGGAACAGCTGCAGCGCGCCAATGCCCAGCGCCAGCAGGCCCAGCCCGATGCCGTCGAGCTTGCGCTCCTGCACCGCGTCCTTCTTGACGCTGGCCATGATGCCGACCAGCGCCAGGATGCCGATCGGCAGATTGATCAGGAACACCCAGTGCCAGCTGTAGTTCTGGGTCAGAAAACCACCCAGCGGCGGCCCCAGGATGGGCCCGACCATGATGCCCATGCCCCACATCGCCATCGCGGCGCCGTGTTTTTCCTTCGGGAAGGCATCCAGCAGCAGCGACTGCGAAATCGGCACCAGCGAGGCGCCGAACACGCCCTGCAGGATGCGGAACATCACCATCTCGCCGATGCCGCTGGCGATGCCGCACAGCAGCGAGGCGACGGTGAAGCCGCTGACCGCGATGATCAGCAGGCGGCGGCGCCCCAGTCGGCCCGCCAGCCAACCGGTCACCGGGGTCAGGATGGCGGCGGCGACGATGTAGCTGGTCAGCACCCACGACACCTGGTCCTGGGTGGCCGACAGCGAGCCCTGCATGTCGGGCAGCGCGACGTTGGCGATCGTGGTGTCCAGCGCCTGCATCAGCGTGGCCAGCATCACCGAGCCGACCAGCAGCGTGCGCTTGCCGGTGTCGTCGTGCGTGGCTGCAAGGGGGACGGCAGTCGTGCTCATGGAAAAATCCGGAGGGGATCGACGCACGCGGTGCGCGACGATCCAGAGGTCACCCGGGGCGCGGCGTCAGCGGGGCCGGGCCCCACCACAGTGCCCTCGCCCGCGTCCGCGCACGCCCGGGATGACATGGAAAGGAACTCAGCGCGCGGCGGTGGCGCGGCTGGAGGCGGTACCGCCCTCGCGCAGCTCGACATGCACGTCGGCGCTCATGCCGGCACGCAACTGCGGCGCGTCGGCGGCGGCGCTGTCGATCTCGAGGCGTACGGGGATGCGCTGGACGATCTTCACCCAGTTGCCGGTGGCGTTCTGCGGCGGCAGCACGCTGAACTCGGCGCCGGAGGCGGGTGCGATGGAGGCCACGTGCGCCTTCCACTTCACGCCGGGATACGAGTCGACCTCGATGGTCGCCGGCTGGCCGACCTGCATCTTCGTCAGCTCGGTTTCCTTGAAGTTGGCTTCCACCCAGATCGGCGAGGTGGCGACCAGCGGCATCGCCGACTGGCCGACGTTGATGTATTCGCCCACCTGCAGATCGTGCAGGCCGACGATGCCGTCCGCGGGCGCGCGCACTTCGGCGTGCGCCAGGTCCAGCCTGGCTTTGGCCAGCATCGCCATCGCGGCGCGATACTCGGGCAGGTCCTGCGTAGGCGTACCCGGGCTGCCGCTCAGCGAAGCGGTGGCTTCGGATTGCGTGGCGATGGCGTCGCCCAGGTCGGTGCGCGCTTCGGCCACGGCGTGGCGCGCGTCGTCCAGCATCTTGCGCGACACCAGTTGCTGGCCGGCGAGCTGCTGCATGCGCTGGAAATCGCGCTGCGCCCACGCCAGCGTCTCGCGCGCGGCCTGGATCGAGGTGCCGGTGCCGACGACCTTGGCGCGGCTGGCGCTGGCCGAATTGGCCATGCGCGCGACCAGCGCTTCGTTCTGCGCGACCGCGATCGTCAGCGGATCGGCATCGATGCGGAACAGCAGGTCGCCCTTCTTCACCGGCTGGTTCTGCCGCACGGCGACTTCGACCACGCGGCCGCCGACCTGCGGCGCGATCAGGATGCGCTCGGCCTTGATGTAGGCGTTGTCGGTACTCACTTCGCGCTGCGAGGCGAGGTACTCCCAGCCGAAGAAGCCGGCGACGGCCAGCGGGCCGGCCACCCACAGCCACACGGGCACGCGGCGACGCTTGGGAGCGGAGGGGGTGGCCGCGTTTTCGCCGGCCTGGTTGATCTTGCTGGTCATGGTGGGGGTCAGCTCTTGCGGAGGGAGGATTCGCCGCGGCTGGCGCGGTCGAGCTGGGAAAGGTTTTCGCGGATCTGGCCGAGCACCTTCAGGGTCGTCGCCAATTCGTCGGCATCGACGCCGGCCAGGCAGTCCTCGCGTACGGAGACGGCGACGGCTTCGATGTCGTGCATCACCGCGTCGGATTGCGGCAACAGGTGCAGGCGCCATACGCGGCGGTCGTCCGGGTCGCTGCGGCGTTCGATGAAGCCGGCCTTCTGCAGGCGATCCAGCACGCGTCCGACGGCGATCGGCTCCATGTCGAGCAGGTCGGCCAGCTCTGACTGGGTGATGCCTTCGCTCTGGTGGATCCGTTTGAGCGCGCGCCACTGCACGCGGGTCAGGCCCAGGTGCGCGGCGCGCCGGTCGAACACGCGACCGAACAGCCGGCTGAGGTCCGCGATGAGGTAACCGATGGTGCTCTTGGCGTTTACAGTGCTCATGGGTGCCTATGATATAGATGCTTAAGCAGTAATGTTCAAGGCATAGAATTTCGTTCAGCCGCGCTTTCGTCACGGGCCACTGTTTCAGGAACGAACCGCTCGCTCCCCGCATGACGAGACCATCCCCTCACTCCTTGACGGGATGGATGCCCGGGCCAAGCGACAGAGGGGTCCTCGTTCCCGCCCGCGCGGGAATGACGGTCGGAGAAATGGACGCCACCGCCGGATTCCGGATCCCGCCCCTCGGAAACGACGACGCCGGCACAAGGCCGGCGTCGCGATCACTGCACGGTGGCGCGGGCGCTTACCCTTCCCACTTGCCCAGCGCGGCCAGGCCATTCTCCTTGGCGCGCTCATAGACCACGGCCTGCGCCTTGGCGAAGTTGCCCTTCAGGTCCTGCGACCACAGCTTCAGCGCGGCCTGCTGCATGGCACGGCCGTAGGAGAAGCTCAGCGGCCACGGCAGGTTGCCCAGCTGGTTCATGGCGTTGAGGTGGGCGGTCGACTGCTCGTCGGTCTGGCCGCCGGACAGGAACACCACGCCCGGCAGGATCGCCGGCACGGTGCTCTTCAGGCACATCACGGTGGACTCGGCCACCTCGTCGACGTCGGCCTGCTCTTCGCAGTCCTTGCCGGCGATGACCATCGAGGCCTTCAGGATGGTGCCTTCCAGCAGCACGTTCTGCTCGTACAGCGCACCGAACAGCGAGCGCAGCACGGCTTCGGTCACTTCGTAGCAGACCTCGATGTTGTGGTCGCCGTCCATCAGCACTTCGGGTTCCACCATCGGCACCAGGCCGCATTCCTGACAGAGCGCCGCATAGCGGGCCAGCGCGTGCGCGTTGGCCTCGATGCAGGTGCCGGACGGGATGTCTTCGCCGATGGTGATCACCGCGCGCCACTTGGCGAAGCGCGCGCCGAGCTTGTAGTACTCCTTCAGGCGGTCACGCAGGCCGTCCAGGCCTTCGGTGACCACTTCGCCCGGGCAACCGGCCAGGGCATGCGTGCCCTTGTCGACCTTGATGCCGGGAATGATCCCGTTGTCGCTCATGTACTTGGCGAACGGCACGCCGTCCTTGGTGGACTGGCGCAGGGTCTCGTCGAACAGGATCGCGCCGGAGATGTAGTCCGACAGCTTCGGCGTGGTGAGCAACAGCTCGCGGTAGGCGCGACGGTTCTCTTCCGTGTTCTCGATGCCCACGCCCTCGAACCGCTTGGCGATGGTGGTGGTGGACTCGTCGATCGCGATGATGCCCTTGCCCGCGGCCACCATGGCCTGGGCGGTTTCGGCAAGCTGTTCGATGCTCATGGGGTTCCTGGGGAAGCGGCGGGAAAGATACCAATTGTAGCCCGCGCCGCGCCGGCAGCGGGCAACCATGACGACGGACGCGCCGCAACGCGCCCGGATCCGGACGCGGCGGGAATCCCGGGAAAGCGGTTACAGCTCGCCCAGCCCCTCGGCCTTGCCGCGCTCGCCCATCTGCAGCAGGCGAAGGGTATTGGTGGCGCCGTGCTTCTCCATGTGGTCGCCGCTGGTGAAGATCACGCGGTCGCCCTCGGCCAGCAGCTCTCGGTCGTGCAGCACGCGCATCGCATCGCGCGCGGCCTCACGGGGCGCAAGCCCACGGCTGTCGAAGGCGATGGGGAACACGTCGCGGATCATCGCCATCTTGCGGCGTGCGCCGTCGTGGCGCGAGAACGCGTAGATCGGCGCATTGGAACGGAAGCGCGACAGGAAGCGCGCGGTACCGCCGGATTCGGTCATCGCCACGATCGCGCGCACGCCGATGTGCTCGGAGAGGAACATCGTCGCCATCGCGATGGCCTGGTCGGCGCGCTCGAGGTTGCGCGGCGCCTTCTCGAAATCCGTGTCCATCTCGAACTGCTTCTCTGCGCCGAGGCAGATGCGTGCCATCGCCTCCACCGCGCGCACGGGATAACTGCCCGCAGCGGTTTCCGCCGACAGCATCACTGCGTCGGTGCCGTCGATGACGGCGTTCGCCACGTCCAGCACTTCGGCGCGCGTGGGGATCGGGCTGTCCACCATCGACTGCAGCATCTGGGTGGCAGTGATCACCACCTTGTTGCGCGCCAGCGACTCCCGGATGATCTTCTTCTGCAGGCCGGGCAGCTCGGCATCGCCGATCTCCACGCCCAGGTCGCCGCGCGCCACCATCACCACGTCGCTGGCGTCGACGATCTCGGCCAGGTTCTCGATCGCCTCGGTGCGTTCGATCTTGGAGACCAAGGCCGCATCGCAACCATGCTCGCGCGCGATGCGGCGCGCCTCGTTCATGTCGTCGGCATTGCGGCAGAACGACACGGCGATGAAGTCCACGCCGATGTTCTCGGCCACGTAGGCGATCAGCTCGCGGTCGCGCTCGGTCAGCGCGCCCAGCGACAGGCCGCCGCCCTGCTTGTTCAAGCCCTTGCGGTCGGACAGCACGCCGTCGTTGAGCACGGTACAGACGATGCGCTCGCCATCGACCTTCACCACCTGCAACTGCATCAGGCCGTCGTCCAGCAGCAGGACATCACCGGCTTCCACGTCGCCCGGCAGGCCGAGGTAGCTGACGCCCACCTGCGAGGCATCGCCCGGGGGCGCGTCGACACTGGCCACCAGGTCGAAGCGGTCGCCGGTCTTCAGCACCACCTTGCCTTCGGCGAACCGTTCGACACGGATCTTCGGTCCTGGCAGGTCGGCGAGGATGCCGACCTCCGCGCCCACTCGCTGTGCCGCCAGACGCACCGCTGCGGCGCGCTTGGCCTGGCCCGACGGATCACCGTGGGAGAAGTTCAGGCGCACCACGTTGACGCCGGCACGGAACAATTCCTCGAGCACGCCGGGCGGGTCCGTCGCCGGTCCGAGGGTGGCGAGGATCTTGGTGCGGCGCTGGCGTTCGGTCATGGTGCGGATTCCCTGTGATCGCGCAAACGCTACCACAGCGAAACTTCTTCGGAACGACTGACATTCCCCACGTCATGCCGCTGTCCCGGGACAGCCCTCCGCGCACAGGGTGTGGCGCGAGGAAAGTGCTGTTTCAAAGCACTTTCCTGGTGATCCGCGCACACGCGCGACTGGTATTTTTTTGGTCTCTGCGTGCAAGCCGCATGCTGCGCACGCACACCCGAGTGCGCAAAAAACCGAGCGATGAAACGCGCGTTTGACCGCACGCGTTCCGGCTCAGGCGAACAGTGGCCGCAATTGGTCGGGCGCGCCCGCGAGGTGGCTGGCGCCGGCCTCACGCAGCTCCTGTTCGCCACCGAATCCCCACAACACGCCGACACTGCGCATGCCGTGATGGCGCGCACCGTCGATGTCCATGTGGCGATCCCCGATCATCCAGCACGCCCCCGGTGCCAGCGACAGGCGTCGCAATGCTTCGCCAATCAGGTCCTTCTTGTGGCTCAACCGGCCATCAGCAGTGGCGCCGATGATGTCCTCGAAATGGTGGCCGAACGGCAGGTGCGCGAGGATCTTGCGCGCATGCGGCTCGTTCTTCGCGGTGACCACCGCCAGCCGGTGGCCGTCGGCACGCAACCGTTCGATCGCCTCGCCGATACCGGCGTAGACCTGGTGCTCCAGCCACCCGTGCGACTCGAAGCGCTCGAGGTACAGCTCGACCGCCGCTTCGACCTTCGCCGGGTCGCCCAGCAGCGGCATGAAACTGGTCCGCAGCGACGGGCCGATCCAGCCGCGCAGCTCGGCCTCCGTCGGTATCGGGTGCTCCAGCTGCGTCAGTGCATGCGCGATTCAGCGCGTGATCCCGACGGCCGAATCGATCAGCGTACCGTCGAGATCGAAGAACAGCGCGGCACGACTCACTGACCGCGTGCCTCCAGCGCTGCGACGGCGGGCAGCGTCTTGCCTTCCAGGAACTCCAGGAATGCGCCGCCGCCGGTGGAGATGTAACTGACGTCACCGGCGATGCCGTACTTGTCCACTGCCGCGAGTGTGTCACCGCCACCGGCGATGGAAAATGCGCCGGATTGCGCGATCGCACGCGCCAGCGTCTCGGTGCCCTTGCCGAAGGCGTCGAACTCGAACACGCCCACGGGCCCGTTCCACACCACCGTGCCGGCCGACTTGATCAGTCCGGCATAGCGCTGTGCGGTCTGCGGACCGATGTCGAGGATCAACTCGTCGGCCGCGACCGCGTCGACGGCCTTCACGGTCGCCGGCGCATCGGCGGCGAACGCCGTGGCGACCACCACGTCGGTCGGCAGCGGGATCTCGGCGCCACGCGCCTTCGCGTCGGCGTCGATCTTCCTGGCGGTGTCGATCAGGTCGGCCTCGTACAGCGACTTGCCCACGGCATGGCCTTCCGCGGCGATGAAGGTGTTGGCGATGCCGCCACCGACGATCAGCTGGTCGACCTTGCCGACCAGGCTGGTCAACAGCTCCAGCTTGGTGGAGACCTTGCTGCCGGCGACGATGGCCAGCAGCGGGCGCGCAGGGTTGGCGAGCGCCTTGTCGAGCGCATCCAGCTCGGCCATCAGCAGCGGGCCGCCGGCCGCCACCGCAGCGAAACGGATCACGCCGTGCGTGGACGCCTGCGCTCGGTGCGCCGTGCCGAAGGCATCCATCACGAACACGTCGCACAGCGCCGCGTACTTCCTCGACAGCGCTTCGTCATCCTTGCCTTCGCCGATGTTCATGCGGCAGTTCTCGAGCAGGACGACCTGGCCCGGCCGCACGTCCACGCCGTCCACCCAGTCCTTCACCAGCGGCACGTCAACGCCGAGCAGTTCGGACAGGCGCGCGGCCACCGGCGCCAGCGAGTCGGCTTCGCTCCACACGCCTTCCTTCGGTCGACCCAGGTGCGAGGTGACCATCACCGCCGCGCCTTTCTGCAACGCCAGTTTCAGCGTGGGCAGGGAGGCGGTGATGCGCTGCTCGGAGGTGATGCGGCCATCGTCGATGGGCACGTTCAGATCCTGGCGGATCAGCACGCGCTTGCCGGCGAGGTCGAGGTCGGTCATGCGGACGATGGGCATCTTGGGTCCTGGGCAGCGGGGAAGATGCTCATTGTCCCGCCTGCCCACCCGTGCCGCAAACGAACGCCTGGACTACGCGGGTGGACGGTTGCGGAGCAGGCTGAAGGCGAATGCCACCACCAGCCCTGCGCCCAGCACCAGCAGCGCCCACAACAACCAGGCCTTCCAGTCGCGCGGAGTCGGCGGCGGCACCAGCGCGGCATCGCCGGCCAGCGATGCGGAAGTGGCGAGGTAGGCGGGCGAAGGTTGCCATTCGGCACCGCGATCGCGACGCAGTGCATCGAGCAGTTCCGGCATCGGCACCGTGGCGCGACGCGCCGCTGCGCTTCCCGCCACCAGCGCGTAAGGCGGCGTGCCCTGCGCAAGGAAGACCATCACTTCCGGGCGATACCCCAGGCGCAGCGTGGGCGCCTGTTCCTGCAACGCGCCGCGACTGCGCAAGCGCCAATAGCGGTCGCGCGCGGGGCCGCTGGCCAGGGGTTGTTCGGGCGATGCACTGGGCCGGTCGCCGCCCACGCGATAGGCCACCCAAGGGCCGGCACGCAGGCGCCAGGGTGCGTCGGTCGCGTCGCGACTCTCCAGCGTCCATTCGCCCACGGCGTAGTCGTCCATCGCCAGGTCGGCGAGCGCGATCGGGTAACGTCCATCGCCCTGGTAGACGTAGCTCTCCACGCCCTGCTCGGATGTCCTGCGCCCCTGGAGTTCCGACCACTGCACCGCCTGCTGCAGGTGCTCGGCGTCCAGACGCACGCGCACCTGGCGGATGGGCAGCGCGGGCGATGCATCCAGCGGCACGAAACGGACATAGCGGAAGCCGCCGTTGATCGACACTTCGTCACGCAGCAGGCGCTGTGGCCCGCGCTGCAGCTCGACCAGCGTCGCACGTGCCTGCAGCACCTCCCATGCCTGCAGGTCCTGGCTGCCTTCCACGCGGTAGCTCGCCTCGCGCGGGGTGCCCGGATCCCAGGTGATTTCCAGCGCTTCCATGCTGTCGCGGACCCCGCTCAGGTCCACCAGGAAGGCGCGCGCGGGCGCCGTGGTTCCCGTGCCCGCGCTGTCGGCCTCGATACGGACGATGCGTCCGTTCTCACCGAACTGCGCCGACACGCGCGACGAGGTGCCGGCGTCCTGTGGCGTTGCCGGCAGCGCGAACCAAGGCACCACGATGCGTCGCGCGGGCAGCGCCGTCGGTTGTTCGGGCCCGAACAACGCGGCTGCCACCGGCTTGCCGTTCGCATCCAGCACGTCCACGTCGCGCAGGTCGGGCCATGCCGTGGTGGCGTAGACCTCGCGATCCAGCACCACCCGGTACGCGCCGGCCTGCTCGCCGGACAGCACCAGCGGCCAACGCTTGGCGTAGGACGCGGGCGTCTGCGCCAGCGCGGTGGCCGGCAGCAGCAACAGCATCACCAGGAACGTCTTCATGCGGCGGCCTCCTCCTGTCCCGATCGACGCGGCGGCGCCGGCGCCAGATAACCCACCACAGTGCACAGCAGGCCATAGGCCATGAATGAGCCGATGCCCAGCAGGTTGCCCAGGTGCTGGCGGTCCACGAACACCAGCTTCGCCAGTACCACGGCCATCAATACCGCACCGCCCAGCCACAGCATGCGCTGGCCGCGACGCGAACCGATCACCCAGCCCAGCACGCCCAGCACGCTCCAGGTGACCGTCAGACTGGTCTGCGCCAGGCTGCCGGAGATCAAGCTGTCGCTCCAAGGCACCCCACCCCAATGGTGGACGGCATGCAGCACCACGGAGGTGATCCAGACGAATGCCAGCGTGGACAGCAGGACGATCTGCGTCGGCGGCAGCACGCGTGCTTCCGGCATCCACCAGCGCAGCAGCAGCACCAGCGTGGCGAGCTGCGCCAGCTCCATCGGATTCAGCACGGGAATCCACGGCAACGGGGCGGCGCCACCGGCCACGAACAGCGACCCCATCCACCACAGCCCCAGCGCGGCGAACAGCGTGCCCAACAGCGGCGTACGCCAGGCGTCGAAGCGCCCGCCCAGCGGCGCGGCCAGCCAGTGCCAGCGGAACAGCGCGAACGCCACGACGACCAGCCATGGCAGCGCGATGAGGCCCGCCTGCCAGCCGTCGCCCATGCCTTCCACGTGTTCGGGCAGCCATGCCAGCAACAGGCTGGCCACCAGCGGCCACACCAGCCACCACACGAACTGTGCGGCGCCGGCCAGGCGATGTTCGCTGTCGCGCAGGCACATCAGGCTGCGCACGCCGAGCACCGCGTAAGCCAGCCACGCCCAGCCACCGTGACCGGCGAACGGTTGCTGGTGCGCGCCGGACTGCCACAGGGCCAGCGGCACGGCCGAGGCCAGCGCGGCCAGCGTGGTCCACGCCAGTGCGGTGGCGGGACGTCGGCGGTGCACTTCCGCTGCCAGCCAACCGGTCAGTGCGGCGAAGGCCAGCATCGCGTCGGGTTCGTCGCGGTGGCCGAGGTGGGTCAGGATCTCGACCGCACCGTCGCCCAGCCACCAGGCCAGGCCCCAGAGGTAATACAGCAGCGCCACACCACCGAAGCGGCCGCGGTACGCCCATGCACTGGCGAAACCGGCAACGGCGATCAGCAACGCGCTCATGAACGCGGCATTCGCGAACATCGGCATGGCCGTTGGCGCATACCCGGACGCCACATCCGCGCTCGCGATGAAGAACGCCACAGCCGCCGCGAGTTGCAGCCCCGCGCCGGTCAGCTGCGGCAACAGCCGCGACTGCCGCAGGCCCAGCCACGCCAGCGCCGCGCCCTCGAGCGCGAACACGCAAGCCGTGGCCTGCGCCGACAACGCCAGCGGTACCGCCAATGTGGCGAAGCCGACCGCCAGCAGCGCGTAGGAGTGCGCAAGCGTGTCGTAGCTCTCGCGGCGACGCAGCAGCCACGACAATCCCGCGTACAGCACGCCCAGGCCCAGCGCACAGAACGCCAGCGGCAGCCGGCTGTCCTCGAACGTGCCGGCCTGCATGAGGCCGGCCTGCAGCGAGAACACGACCAGCGGCATGCCGAACACCAGGCAGCCGTCGATGAAGTCGCGCCGACTCGCCGGCTGCCGTCGCGCGAACAGCAACGGGATGAGCAGATAGAAGACGAAGAACAACGCCAGGAACGGCTGCGTGGTGGCGTACTTCTCCGGCGCATAGTCGAACAGGCCCCACGCCGTGCCGATGCCGAAGGTGAAGACGAAGCCGAGCAGGTTGAGCACGCGCCACGACTTGTACCAGGCAATGCCCACGATGGCCGCATTGAGCACCGCGTAGTACGAGAACAGCGCAACGTGGTTGCCACTTCCCGTCGACAGCCAGATCGGCGCCAGGAAGCCCGCCAGCAGCGCGAACACCGCGAGCGACCTGGCATCCTGCAGCACCGCGAGCATGCCCGCGCCGGCCACCAGCACGATGCTCAGCGCGAACGCGGCACCGGCAGGCATCAGGCCGAAGATCTTGAACGCCGCAAACACCACCAGCAGCAGCACGCCGATGGCGCCGCCCTGCAGGCTGAGCGCGAACGTGCGATTGCTCTCGCGCTTGCGCCACGCGAACGCCAGCGCGCCGAGTGCGGCCGCCGCGATCCCGGCCAGGCGAAGCTCGGGCGGGAGGGTGAACCAGCCCTGGTCGGCGCCGTATTTCAACAACGCCGCCACGCCGGCGAACAGCACCAGCACACCGATTTTCACCGGCACGTTGCCGACGGTGAACCAGCGTTGCACTGCGCGCACGGCTTTCGTCGCGAAGTCGGGGCGCGACGGTGCAGCCGGACGCGGCGGCATCGACGGCGCAGGCTGCTGATAGGCCTCGGGGCGTGGCGATGGCGGAATGGGCGGTGGCCCGGCCGGGCGCGACGGCGGCGTCGTGGTGGTGGATACCGGACGGGGTGGCGCGGGTTCGCGCATCAGGTCCGCCAGCGTGGGACCTTCCTCCGGTACCGCAGCCTGCACCGTGGGTGCGGGCGCAGCGGCGCGCGCGGGGGCGGGTGCAGGTTCGGTCGCGCGCGCACTGCGCAACTGGGTCACCTGATCCTCGAGCATTGCCACGCGGCGCTTCAGCCCGCTGACCGCCACCAGCGCGACGATGAGCAGCACCGGCATCGCCAGCACGGCCAGCCCCACCAGCACCAACAACCCGACCACGTCATCCATTCCCCGACCTCGCCTGTGCGTGTTTCCGGTGCAAGGACGCGGAATGCCGCGCCCTCCGGCCGTCCCTGCAGCCGCGTCCGCAGACTCGGGCATGGCCCGACGATTTGCAAGATTCCGATCCGCAGGTGGCCACGGACGGCGCGCCGGGTATCACCTCGCAATACCCGGAAACGACACGAGCGCCCTGGGGCGCTCGTGTACGCAACTTCCGGCCGGACCGGCCGGACCGGCCGGCGTGGCGGCTTACTTGCCGGCGACCACGCGGACCATTTCCAGGCACTTGTTGGAGTAGCCCCACTCGTTGTCGTACCAGCTGACAATCTTGACGAAGGTCGGGTCCAGCGCGATGCCGGCCTCGGCGTCGAAGATCGAGGTGCGGGTGTCGCCGCGGAAATCGGTGGCGACCACCTTGTCCTCGGTGTAGCCCAGGATGCCCTTCAGCGCGCCCTGGCTCTGCGCCTTCATCTCGGCCTTGATCTCTTCGTACGTGGCCGGGTTCTCAAGTTCGGCGGTCAGGTCGACCACGGACACATCGCTGGTCGGCACGCGGAACGACATGCCGGTCAGCTTCTTGTTCAACGACGGGATCACCACGCCGACGGCCTTCGCTGCACCGGTGCTGGACGGGATGATGTTCTCCAGGATGCCGCGGCCGCCGCGCCAGTCCTTGTTGCTCGGGCCATCGACGGTCTTCTGCGTGGCGGTGGCCGCGTGCACGGTGGTCATCAGGCCGCGCTTGATGCCCCACTTGTCGTGCAGCACCTTGGCGATCGGCGCCAGGCAATTGGTGGTGCACGAGGCGTTGGAGATGATCGCCTCGCCGTTGTAGGTCTTGTCGTTGACGCCGTAGACGAACATCGGCGTGTCATCCTTCGACGGCGCCGACAGGATGACCTTCTTCGCGCCGGCATCCAGGTGCTTCTGCGCGGTGGCCTTGTCGAGGAACAGGCCGGTGGATTCGATGACGACCTCGGCACCCACTTCGTCCCATTTCAGGTTGGCGGGGTCGCGTTCCTGGGTCAGGCGGATCGGCTTGCCGTTGATCACCAGCGTATTGCCCTCGACCTTCACGTCGCCATCGAAGCGGCCGTGCACGGAGTCGTACTGCAGCATGTACGCCAGGTAGTCCGGCTCCAGCAGATCGTTGATGGCGACGATCTCGATGTCGTTGCCGAAGTTCTGCACGGCGGAACGCAGCACGTTGCGCCCGATGCGGCCGAAGCCATTGATACCCACCTTGATCGACATTGCTCAGGACTCCTGCGGCCACGCGCGCGGCGCGGCGGGGTTGACGGGGGCCGCCATTCTAACAGGCCGCCCCCGCGGCGACGCCGCACGGGCATTGATCAGGATCAAGGCGGCGCCGGATGCACGGGCAGAGACTGGCACCACATTCCAACGAGCGTCACCATCATGAAGAAGACCCTGATCCCGATTGCCATCGCCCTCGCACTGGGCGCCGCCGTTCCCGCCTTCGCCCAGTCCAAGGGCGAGTGGACGCTGGGCGTGGGCGCGCACCAGGTGAACCCCAAGTCCGACAACGGCTCGCTGGCCGGCGGCACGCTGCCGCTGGACATCGACAGCGACGTCAAGCCGACCATCACCTACGAGTATTTCCTGCGCGACAACCTGGGCCTGGAAGTGCTCGCCGCGCTGCCGTTCAAGCACGACATCGCCGTGGACGGCGTCGGCACGGTGGGCAGCACCAAGCACCTGCCGCCGACCGTCTCGCTGCAGTATCACTTCAACGGCAAGGGCAAGGTGTCGCCGTTCCTCGGCGCCGGCCTGAACTACACCACGTTCTTCAGCGAAGACACCAAGGGCGCGCTCGCAGGCACCGACCTCAAGCTGGGCGATTCCTGGGGCCTGGCCGCACATGTCGGCATGGACATCAAGGTCAGTGAGCGCGGCGCCGTGCGCGTGGATGCGCGCTGGATCGACATCGACTCCGACGTCAAGGTCGATGGCGCCAAGCTCGGCACCGCCAACATCGACCCGCTGGTCTACGGCGTGGCGTATGTCGTGAAGTTCTGAGCAGATAGCCGCATCGCCTGACGAGGTCAAATGGGGACGGCCCGTGTCGGTTAAAGTACCGGCATGGTCCGTCCTCTCTTTTTTGCCGCCTCCCTCGCCCTCTCCTTTGCTCTCGCGCTGCTTCCCATGCCTGCGCATGCGTGGGGCCCCCTCGGCCATCGGCTGGTGGCGCTGCTGGCATGGGATGACCTGGCGCCGGATACGCGACGCCAGGTCGAAGCCCTGCTGCAGGGCGAACCGGATCCGACGCTGGCCGGCGTCGCCAGCTGGGCCGACGACCTGCGCGAGAACGATCCGGTCCTCGGCCGCAAGACCGCACGCTGGCACTTCGTCAACATCGGTGAGCACGACTGCGTCTACGAGCAGCCGCGCGACTGCCCGGGCGGCAACTGCGTGGTGGAAGCCATCAGGGCACAGACCGCGATCCTCGCGGACACCCGGCGCACACGCGCCGAACGCGTGCAGGCGCTGAAGTTCGTCGTGCATTTCGTCGGCGACGTGCACCAGCCGCTGCATGCAGGCTACGCGCACGACAAGGGCGGCAACGATGTGCAGGTGAACTGGAACGGACGCGGCACCAACCTGCACACCCTTTGGGACAGTCGCATGCTGGCATCCACCGGCCGCAGCGAAGCCGACTACCTGCGCCATCTTCGCGCGCTGCCGAAGCCATCCCTCGACACGATCACCCTGCCGCCGCCCTCGCCCGCCTGGGCCGAGCAATCGTGCCGCGTGGCGACCCAGCCCGGTTTCTATCCGCCTCGCGCGAAACTCGAGCAGCGCTACGTCGACCAGCACCTGCCGGTGGCCGAACGCCAACTTCGGGCAGGCGGCGCGGCATTGGCTGCCGTGCTGAACAAGGCCCTCGACCATCACTGACCTCCTGCTCACCGCTCACCGCTCACTGCCGAAGATCATCGAATAGTCCGTTCCCCCAGGAGTCGTTCGCATGAACCTGCCCACGTCGCTCCGCCGAGCATCCGCTGCACTGGCCCTGCTCGCGGCCACCTTCGTTGCCCCTGCCGTGCAGGCGCAGGACGACGCACCGCTCACCGTGTTCGCCGCCGCCAGCCTGAAGGAATCGCTGGACGAGGCCGCAGCGGCCTACCAGAAGCAGACGGGGGTGTCGGTCCGCGTGTCCTACGCCGCCAGTTCCGCGCTCGCGCGCCAGATCGGACAAGGCGCACCGGCAGACGTGTTCTTCTCCGCCGACCTGGAATGGATGGACTACCTGCAACAGCGCGGCAAGCTGCAGGTCGCGACGCGGCGGGACCTGCTGGGCAACCGGCTGGTGCTGGTCGCACCGAAAGCGCGCCAGACAAGCGTGGACCTGAAGCGCCCGGCGACACTGCTGGCCGCACTGGGCCAGGGCCGCCTCGCCGTGGGGCAGACCGCGACGGTCCCGGCAGGCAAATACGCCCGCGCATCGCTGGAGTCGCTGTCGCTCTGGAAGGGCGTCAAGGCGCGCCTGGCCGAATCGGAAAGCGTGCGCGCGGCATTGATGCTGGTGGCACGCGGCGAGACGCCGCTCGGCATCGTGTACGCCTCGGATGCGAAGGCCGAGCCGGCCGTGCGCGTGCTGGCGACGTTCCCGGAGGATTCGCATCCTCCCATCGTGTATCCCGTGGCTGCGCTGCGGGGCCCGCGTACGGCACGGGCGACGCCCTTCGTGCGATGGCTGGCGTCACCCGCTGCCGATGCGATCTTCGCGCGGCATGGCTTCACGACGACGGACTGACGCCGACGTGTTCGACGTCTTCAGCCCGGAAGAACTCACCGCGATCCGGCTCAGCCTGAAGGTGGCGCTGGTGGCGGCCCTGGCGAGCCTGCCCTTCGGCGTCCTCGTCGGCTGGCTGCTGGCGCGCACGCGCTTTCCCGGCAAGGCACTCCTGGATGCCGTCGTGCACCTGCCGCTGGTGCTGCCGCCGGTGGTGATGGGTTACGCGTTGCTGGTGACGCTGGGCACGCAGGGAACTGTCGGCCGCTTCCTGCAGGAACAGCTCGGCATCGTGTTCGCGTTCCGGTGGACCGGTGCGGCACTGGCGTGCGCCGTGATGGGATTTCCATTGATGGTGCGTTCGATCCGGCTCTCGCTGGAAGCCACCGACCGCCGGCTGGAGCAGGCAGCCTCCACCCTCGGCGCCGGCCCGTGGCGCGTGTTCTTCACCATCACCCTCCCGCTGGCCTGGCCCGGGCTGGTCGCCGGCAGCGTGCTGGCGTTCGCCAAGGCGCTGGGGGAATTCGGCGCCACCATCACCTTCGTGTCGAACATTCCCGGCGAAACACAGACGCTGTCGTCGGCGATCTACGGCCTGATGCAGGTACCGGGCGGCGAAGCCGGCATCTGGCGCCTGGCGGCCGTGGCCGTGGTGATCTCGCTGGCCGCGCTGCTGTTCTCCGAATGGCTGGTGCGACGCCACCACACACGGCAGGGAGAGGACAGCTGATGCTGCGGCTGGACATCGAACTGCGCCGCGGGAACTTCCATCGTCGCGTGCACATTGACGACGATGCACGCGTGATCGCGCTGGTCGGCCCGTCGGGCGCGGGCAAGACCTCGGTGCTCAATGCCATCGCAGGACTGCTCACGCCAGCGGCCGGCCGCATCGACGTGGACGGCCATTGCCTGTTCGACAGCGCGCGCCACGTCGACGTGCCCGTGCATCGCCGCCGCGTGGGCTACGTTTTCCAGGATGCGCGGCTGTTCCCCCATCTCGATGTGCGCCGGAACCTGCAATACGGCCGTCATGGCGGACGGGGCGCGCCGCAGTTCGGTTTCGACGCCGTCGTGGACCTGCTCGGCATCGCGCCCCTGCTCGCCCGCCGTACGCGCAACCTGTCGGGCGGCGAAGCGCAGCGGGTGGCGATCGGCCGCGCCCTGCTCTCGCAACCCTCGCTGCTGCTGTTCGACGAGCCGCTGTCCGCACTGGACCAGGCCCGGCGCGAGGAACTGATCCCGTACCTGCAGCGCGTGCGCGACGAGATCCGCCTGCCCATCGTCTACGTCAGCCACCATCCGGACGAAGTGCGGCGCGTCGCCGATTCCGTACACGTTCTCGACTGAGCGGCGCGTATCCTGCCGCCACGATATTGGAGCGGCGCCATGACCAGGCAGAAGCGCTGGAAGGAGTTGCCGGTGGACCAGGTACGTCGCTACCTGGAACCCGGTCCCGTCGTGCTGCTCAGCACGGCACACAAGAACGAACGCGCCATCATGACGCTGGGCTGGCACATGATGCTGGGCTACGACCTGGTGGGCACCTACATTTGGGACGCCAACCGCAGCCACGCGCTGGCACGCACCAGCCGCGAGTGCGTGATCAACCTGCCGACCGAAGACCTGCTGGACACTGTCGTGCGCATCGGCAACTGCAGCAGCGCCGAACAGGACAAGTTCGACCGCTTCGGCCTTACCGCCCTGCCCTCGCGCGAGGTGGATGCGCCGCGGATCGCCGAATGCCACGCGCAGTTCGAATGCCGATTGCACGAGACCCGCATCACCGCCGACTACCCGTTGTTCGTGTGGCGCGTGATGCATGCGCGCGTCGCCGCCTCGCCGCGCATCCCCCGCACCCTGCACTACCGCGGCGACGGCCGTTTCATGGTGTCGGGCCGCGAGGTATCGCGGCGGCGCCTGTTCCGTCCGGACATGCTGGAGCAATGAGGCCATGGCCGATCAACGCGCGGCTCGTTACGCTGGCACCATGACACAGCACCTCACTACGCTCGACGAAGCCGTCGACCTGATCCTGTCCCGGACGCCGGGCCCGTTGCGCATGGGCGCCCCGCTGGGCATCGGCAAGCCGCATCGCCTGTTGAATGCCCTGTACGCGCGCATCGCACGCGATCCGGCACGTCCGTGGTCGCTCTACACCGCGCTGTCGCTGGACCCGCCCGCCGGCGGCAAAGGCCTGGAGGGCCGCTTCGTGACGCCGTTCGCCGCGCGCCACTTCGGCGGGGACTTCCCGCGCCTGGACTACGTGCAGGCGATGAAGCGCGACGCGCTGCCGCCGAACATCGAGGTGGAAGAGTTCTACATGCAGGGCGGCGCCCTGCTGCGTTCGAGCACCGCGCAACGCCATTACGCCAGCCTCAACTACACCCATGTCGCGCGCGCCCTGGCCGATCGTGCGCTCAACGTGATCGTGCAGAAGGTCGCGCGCGAGCCCGGTGGCACGCGACTTTCGATGTCGTGCAACAACGACCTGACCCAGGACACCGTGGATGCTGTCATGGCCCGCGGCCTGCCCCGCCCCTTGCTGGTGGCCGAAGTGGATCCGCAGCTGCCCTGGATCGGTGGAACGGCGGCGGTGGACGAAGCGTACTTCGATATCGTGGTCACGCCGCCGGGGCCCTATCCGATGCTGTTCGGCCTGCCGCGCCAGCCGGTGTCGGATGTGGATTACGCCATCGGGCTGTATGCCAGCACGCTGGTGCGCGACGGCGGCACGCTGCAGATCGGCATCGGTGCGTTGGCCGACGCACTGAGCCATGCCCTGGTGCTGCGCCATACCGACAACGCCACGTACCGGCGTGTGCTCGCGGCCCTGGATCCGGAACTGGAGCGGCATCCCGCCGTCCTCGCCAGTGGCGGGCTCGACCCGTTCGCCATCGGCCTGTATGGCTGCAGCGAGATGGTCAACGAAGGCTTCAAGCGGCTGGTGGAAACCGGCGTGATCCGGCGCAAGGTGGCGGACGACGAGGCACTGATGCAGCGCATCGCCGACGGCAGCGCGAACCTGGGCGACCATGCGCGACTGGAGCGCGATGGCGAATACCTGCACGGCGCCTTCTACCTTGGCTCGCCCGCATTCTACGACTGGCTGCGCGAACTGCCGGACGACCAACGCCGCGCCATCGGCATGCGCCGGATAAGCATGATCAACGAACTGCAGCACGGGCAGGAAACCCTCGCACGCCTGCAGCGCCGCGATGCGCGCTTCTTCAATTCCTGCATGATGGCGACGGTACTGGGCGCGGCCGTCTCCGATGGCCTCGACGACGGGCGGGTGGTGTCCGGCGTGGGCGGGCAATACAACTTCGTCGACATGTCGAACGCCCTGGACGGCGCGCGCAGCGTGCTGATGTTCCGCGCGGTACGCGAGGATGCCGGCAGCGCCGGATCGAACGTACGCTGGAACTACGGCCACACGACCATCCCGCGCCACCTGCGCGATCTGTACGTCAACGAGTACGGCATCGCCGACCTGCGCGGAAAGAACGACGAGGACTGCATCATCGCCATGGGCGGCATCACCGACTCGCGTTTCCAGCGGGGGCTGATGGAACAGGCGCAGCGCGCGGGCAAGCTGCGCACCGGCTTTCACCCGGCTGCGCACTGGATCGACAACACGCCCGTGCACCTGTCAGCGCGCCTGCGTGCCTTCCGCCACGACGGCACGCTGCCGGACTACCCGCTGGGCAGCGATTTCACCGGGGTGGAACAGCGCATCGTCAACGCACTGGGCTGGCTGAAGGCGAATACCGCCACGCCGTGGAAGAAGGCGGGCATCGTGCTGCGCGCGATGGGCGCGCGGACCGACGACGAGGAAGCCATGGTGCGCATGGGACTGGCAGCACCGGGAAGCCTGGGTGAGCGGATCGAAGCGAAGTTGCTGGCGTTGGGCTTGCGGGAGACCCGCTGATGGCCCAAGGCGTCGGGGGGGGGGGGCCCCCCCCCACAAACGGAGACCTGTGGGGGGGGGGGGAGAACCCACCCCCCCCCCCGACA
>NZ_JBIXJW010000002.1:299576-568242 GCF_052871755.1 Pseudoxanthomonas sp. LARHCG66
GGGGGGCGCGCGGGGGGGGCCCGGGGGGGGGGGGGGCCCCCCCCCCCCCCCCCGCGGGGGGGGGGGGGGGGGGGCCCCCCCCCCCGACCGCCGTCCCATTACTCCAACCAGACTGCATCCCAAAAGGGGTAGTCACCAACGCGCGCAACCAGTCCCGTTCTCATAGGGTTGGCTATGATGTAGCGAGCGGCTACCAGGGTGTCGTCGTCCCTTCGCAGCGCGCGGTCATGGAATCCGCCTGCCCAGACCCGCTTCCCGGCCAAGACGTTACGCGTTGCATGCGCTGACCGTCCCTTCGCCAAGCCCACTACCTGCGCGAGCGGCGCGGTGCCGGTCAACCGCACCAATCCATGCCAATGGTCTGGCATCAGCACCCAACAAAGCAGTTCTGCGTGCGGCGACCATGTGCTGCGACAGGCGAGCACCTCCGACATCCTGCTGGCCACTTCCCATTGACTGAAATGAGGCTCGCGCCGGTAAGTCGTAGTGGTTACCAGATAGATGCGACCCGGCTCGGACCAACGACCTCGGCGCAACGCTTGGTGACCAGAGCCCGGATGTTGAAAAGCCATGGCGCAGGGTGATGCGCCATGGCTCCAGCAACTATCGGTGAAACCCTTTCAGCGAGCGGGCAGAATTCCGACGCGGTCGGGGCTAAAGCCCCTCCTACAGCGGCAGATGGACCGCTTCAGAGCGACTTCGCCGCCTCGACCACCGCCTCCGCGGTGATACCGAAGTGCTTGTACAGCGCGTCGGCGGGGGCGGACGCGCCGAAGCCCGTCATGCCGATCACCGCACCATCCAGGCCAACGTACTTGCGCCAGAAGTCGCTGATGGCCGCTTCCACCGCCACGCGCTTGCGCACGGCCTTCGGCAGCACGGTCTCGCGGTAAGCCGCATCCTGGCGGTCGAACACATCGGTAGACGGCATCGACACCACGCGCGTCTTGAGTCCCTGCGCGTCCAGCGTCGCCTTGGCCTGCGTGGCCAGGCCGACTTCCGAACCGGTGGCGATCAGGATGACGTCCGGCGTGCCATCGGCATCGGCCAGCACGTAGCCGCCGCGTGCGATGTCGCCCACCTGCGCCTCGGTGCGCGGCTGGTGCGGCAGGTTCTGGCGCGAGAACACCAGGCAGCTCGGGCCGTCCTGGCGGACGATGGCCTGCTTCCACGCCACCGCCGATTCCACCGCGTCGCACGGACGCCACACGTCGTTGTTCGGGATGTAGCGCAACGAGGCCAGGTGCTCGACTGGCTGGTGGGTCGGGCCGTCCTCGCCCAGGCCGATGGAGTCGTGGGTGTACACGTGGATGGCGTGTGCCGGGATCAGCGCGCTCATCCGGACGCCGTTACGGGCGTAGTCGCTGAACACCAGGAAGGTCGCGTCGAACGGCACGAAGCCGCCGTGCAGCGCCAGGCCGTTCGCAATCGCGGTCATGCCGAACTCGCGCACACCGTAGTACACGTAGTTCGCGTTCGGGTCGGTGGTGGACACCGACTTGCTGGCCTTCCACAGCGTGAGGTTGGAGTGTGCCAGATCGGCCGAGCCGCCGACCAGTTCCGGCAACAGCGGCGCGAAGGCCTCGATGGTGTTCTGCGACGCCTTGCGCGAGGCGATCACCGGGCCTTCGGCCTGCACCTTGGCGATGTAGGCATCGGCCTGCGCGACGAAGTCGGCCGGCAGTTCGCCGGAGGCGCGACGCTTCAGTTCGGCGGCCTGCTCCGGATACTGCGTGGCGTAAGCGTCGAACAGCGCATTCCAGTCGGCTTCCCGCGCCTTGCCGGCATCGACCTTGTTCCAGCCGGCGTAGATGTCGGCAGGAATCTCGAACGGGCCGTACGGCCATTCCAGCGCGGCTCGGGTCGCGTCCAGCTCGTCCTTGCCCAGCGGCGCGCCATGGCTGGATTCCTTGCCGGCCTTGTTCGGCGAACCGAAGCCGATCGTCGTGCGGCAGCAGATCAGCGTGGGCTTGTCAGCAGCCTTCAGCGCCGTGTCGATGGCGGTCTTGATCTCGACCGGATCATGGCCGTTGACGTTGCGCACCACCTGCCAGCCGTAGGCCTCGAAGCGCGCCGGCGTGTCGTCGGTGAACCAGCCATCGGTGTTGCCGTCGATGGAGATCTTGTTGTCGTCCCAGAAGCACACCAGCTTGCCCAGGCCCCAGGTGCCCGCCAGCGAGGCAGCCTCGTGAGAGATGCCCTCCATCAGGCAGCCGTCGCCCATGAACACGAAGGTGCGATGGTCGACGATGGCGTGGCCTTCGCGGTTGAAGCGCTGTGCCAGCAGCTTCTCGGCCAGCGCGAAGCCGACCGCGTTGGCGAAGCCCTGGCCAAGCGGACCGGTCGTCGTTTCCACGCCCGGCGTCTCGTGGCGCTCCGGGTGGCCGGCGGTCTTGCTGTGCAGCTGGCGGAAATTCTTCAGTTCCTGCAACGGCAGGTCATAGCCGGCCAGGTGCAGCAGCGCGTACTGCAGCATCGAGCCATGGCCGTTGGAGAGGATGAAGCGGTCGCGGTTGAACCAGTGCGGGTTCGACGGGCTGTGGCGGTAGTAGTCGTTCCACAGCACTTCGGCGATATCGGCCATGCCCATGGGCATGCCGGGATGGCCGGAATTGGCGGCCTGCACCGCGTCGGCGGCGAGGAAACGGATGGCGTTGGCGAGCTGGCGGCGGGTGGGCGTCGTCATGGGGATCGGGGCAGAGGGGCGGCGCCCGGCGGGCTGCGGGCTGCCCATTGTCCCACCCCCCGCCCGCCCTGTCGCGGTTGCGAGGGCCTGCGCGGGGTGTTAGCCCGGCTGGCCGGGCAGCTTCACGTCGACGCGTTCGCCCTTGGCCACCAGCGACGCGAGGGTCAGGTCGCCGGTGACATTGAGGGTGGTCCGGCACATGTCGAGGAAGTGGTTCACGCCCAGGATCAGGCCGATGCCGATGGGGTTCACACCGACCATGGCGCAGATCAGCGCCACCACCGGCAGCGAGCCGGACGGGACGCCGGCCGTGCCGATGCCGCCCAGGATGCAGACCAGCATCACCATGAACTGCTGGCCCAGCGACAGGTCCACGCCGAAGAACTGGGCCAGGAAGATCACCGTCACGCCCTCGAACAGCGCGGTGCCGTTCTGGTTGGCGGTCGCGCCCACGGTCAGCACGAAGCGCGACACCGTGCGCGGCAGGCCCAGCTTCTCGTCCGCCACGCGCAACGCGGTGGGCAGGGTGGCGTTGCTGGAGGCGGTGGAGAACGCCATCACCATCGCTTCCTGCGCGCCGCGGAAGAACGTCAGGGGCGAGTAGCCGGCCAGCTTCAACGCGACCGAGTAGCTGACCACCAGGTGCAGCGCGAGCGCCAGCACCACCACGCCGACATACGCCCCCAGGCGCACCAGCAGGTCGAAACCGAAGATCGCCGCTAGGTTGAACATGAAACAGGCCACCGCGTACGGCGCCAGGCGGATCACCAGACCGATCAGCGTCATCGAGATCTCGAATACGCCTTCGATGCCGCGCTTGAGGACGCCGGTGTTCTCCGACGGGGTCAGCACCAGGCCGACACCGAACATGACCGCGAAGAACATCAGCGACAGGATGGCGGCGTTGCTGGACGCCGCGCCGATGACGTTGTCCGGCACGATCGACAGCAGCATGTCCATGCCGGTGGGCTGGCTGCCGACGCTGGCAACGATCTCCTTCGTCCGCTCGGCGTTCTCGGCGATCAGCTGCTGCGCCAGCGCGGGATCGACCCCCACGCCCGGCTTCAGCACGTTCACCAGCACCAGCCCCAGCAGCACCGCCACCGCGGACAGCACGATGGTGTAGGCGAGCGTCTTCCAGCCGATCCGGCCCAGCGCACGGATGTCGCCCATCTCGGCGATCCCGCAGACCAGCGCCGAGAACAGCAGCGGCACGATCAGCATGAAGATCAGGTTGAGGAAGATCTTGCTGAAGGGCGTGGTGACGTACTTCGTGACGTCCTGCACCCAGCCCGCGTCGCCCTGGCCGGAGGCATGCACGATGAGACCGACGATCAGGCCGATGCCGAAGCCGATGGCCATCTTCCAGTGCAACGGGAGCTTGGCGCGGTTGGCGGGCGTGGCGTCGGTCATCGGCGGGTCCTGCAGCGACAAAGTCGGGAGCTTAGCAAACCCGGCATGGCGGCCCGTCCACGCATGGCGGCGCGCGTGGGTGCCGCCTGAAGGGCATCGCTTACGGCAGAGGGATGACGAACATCGGCCTGGTTTCCCCTACCGTGGATACAACGGCGGCAGCGGTTCGTCCGCCACGCCGACGTTGCCTGCCTGCCACTGCGGCCCTCCACGGAAGGCTTCACGCAGCGCAAGGCGGGCCTGTGCCGGATCGCCGCCGGCCCAGCGGGCACGGCGCAGCAGGTCCACTGCGGCACGCTGCGCCGGCATGGCGAGGCGACGCTGCAGGTCGTCCAGGTCGATGGCCGCAGGACGCGCCATGCCGCAGAGCACGGCTTCGATATCGTCGAGATCACCGGCATCGAGCACGCGTTTCAGGTCGGCCGCCGTGTGGGTGGCGGAGGATGTCATCGGACGGGCCGGGTCCGTCACATGTCCGCGGTTGCGGGCCACGTTCGCGCCACCCGGCCGACGCGACAGCCCCCACACCAGCGTGGCCAGCCACAGCAACGCAAAACCGGCGGCCAGCCACGGCCAGAGGTGGGCTGGCAGGCGTCGATCGCCGGACAGCGCCATGACGCCGTCGTCCGTGGCGGCCGGCGCCATGGGCGCTGCGGCATCCCGTGCCGGCGGATGCGCCGCCTGCCCGCTCCCCTGCACGACCGGGATCGCCAGGTCCTGCAGCGTCGCGCGCTTCGCCGTGCCGGTACGCACGTCCCACCACGCCATCGCCACGCCGGGCACCGACAGCGAGCCCGGCTGCGAGGGCACGACGGAGTAGCGATGCGTCAGCTTCACCTGCGGCGTACCGCCATTGAACGTCTCATCGTATTGCGGCGGCTCCGCGAACACCTGCGCGCCGGGTATCGAGGGCACGGGCAGTTCGGGCAGCTGTGCCTGCGTGGCGCCGATGACGGTGGTCTCGATGGCAAGCGTGGCCGCTTCACCCGTACGCAGTTGATCGGGCACTGCGGTGTAGCGCAGGCGCAGATCACGCACTGGCAGCCAGGGCTGAGGTGCGTTCGCCGGCTGCGCGCGAACCTGCAGCGTACGCGGCGAGCCGGTGATGTCGACCTCGCGACTGTTGCCGCCGAGCAGGTCGTCCATCCAGCCGCCCGCACCCCGTCCGCTGAAACGCGGGCCGGGCAGTGTCAGCGGGCCGCTGCGCTCCGGCACCAGCAGGAAGCGACGCTCTGCGGTGCTGTAACGCCGCCCGTCGATCTCGCGGCTGGACTGCACGATGTCACCGACCCGCTGCAGCAACGCGCCCTCCGGCGGATCCAGGTCGAGCTGGCCGGAGACCAGCGGCGTGGCGTAGTAGAGCCGTACGGTGACGCCCACCGACTGCTGCACGTACGGGCTTGGATCGTCGATCTCGGTTTCCACGAATACGAGACCGTTCGATGCCGCGCTGGCGGTCGGGGTCGCGGTCACTTCGAGCATCAGCGGGGCGGTGCGTTCGCCGCCGACCTGCAACGCCGGGATCGCCAGCGTGCCCGCGCGCCGCGGACGCAGCGTCAGCGCGAACATGGTGCTGCTGCGCACGCGCCCGTTCACAAGTCCGACGCTGCGGCTGTCGGACTGCCCTTCCACCTCGAAATCGCGCATCAGCGGGGTCAGGTCGGGCGTGGCGGACACCGCATCGGTTTCCACATTCAGCGTGACCGCCTGCCCGAGCGTGACGGTGGGTTGTTCCAGCCACGCGCGGGTGGCGGCCATCAACGAGAACGGCCATGCCACCAGCAGGCACAACAGGATCAATACCCGATGCTTCATCGCCCTTCCCTCTGCCGGCGTTCGTGTTCGAGCCGGAACTTTGCCTTGAGCAGCGAACCGGGTTCGTCCGGCACACGCTTCAGCCATGCATCGACCGCCTGGCGCCGTTCGCGCTGCTCCGCGGTTTCGACCGGAACGGCAGGCGTGTTCTCGGTTGCATCCTTCCCAGCTCCGGATTCGCGCGCCATCGCCGCACGCATGCGCTCACGCTGTGCCGCATCGGCAGCAGCCTGCGCGGCAGCATCCGGCGTGGATGATGGTGGCGCGCCGGTGCGCGATGGATCTGAGTCAGCAGACGGCTTGCCCGCATCGCGCGCTGTTGGGGAGGCGGAAGGCGTGTCCGCAGGCGATGGCGATGCGTTCCTGCCATCCGCGGGATCGGGCTTCGCGTCGTCCTGCTGCGCCTCCGACGGATTTTTTCCGTCGCCCTGCGGTCCTGGCTTGCCTTGGCCCTCCCCTGGCGACGGGGGGCGCTTGCGTGCCGCGTCCACGGCCGCACGGTTCGCCAGTGCGTCGGCCATGCCCGGCTGCGCGCGCAATGCACGGTCGTACGCCGCGATGGCGTCGTCGTAACGCTGCTGCTTCGCCAGCGCGTTGCCGAGGTTGTACCAGCCCTCGGCGGTATCGATACCGGTGAACGCCTGCTCGGCGGCAGCGAAGTCGCCCTGCCGGTACGCATCGGCGCCCTCGGCGATGCGCGCGTGTTCGGCCTGATCCGGGCGCTGCCACCACTCGATGCCAGCCGCATGCGCCGGTTGCGCGAGCGGGAGCCAGAGCGCCCCCACCAGCACCAGCGCGGCGCCACGGCGGAACCACAGCAATGCGAGCATCAGGATCGGAATCAGCAACCAGTAGCCTTCATCGCGCCATGCCTTGCCACCACCCGCGGCGGCACTGCCTTCACCCACCTGTTCCGGCGAGCGCAGGCCGAGTGATGCAAGATCGGACTCGTCCGCGGTCAGTGTGTGGTAACGACCGCCTCCCGCAGCCGCCAGTGCGCGCAGCGATGCGGCATCCAGTGCGGCACGTCCGATCACGCTGTCGCCGCTGCGATACGCAGCGCCCGAGGCGGTGCCAACCCCCAGCGCAAAGACGGCAAAGCCCTGTGCACGGGCATCGGTGGCGGCGCGGAGCGCGGCATCATCGGCCTGGTCGCTGAGCAGCAGGATGTCCCCCTTCCGGACGTCGGCCTGCGTCAGCAGACGCGCTGCCCAGGCGATGCCGCGATCGGCGCGCTGCCCGTCGACCGGCATGATGTCCGGCGCAAGATCATCGAGGAACAGGCGGATATTGGCGGTGTCGTCGGTCAGTGGCGTCACCGTGAACGCGTCGTCCGCGTAGGCGACCAGTGCAAGGGGACTGCCTGCACGGACCTCCAGCACCTGGGCCAGTTTCGCCCGCGCCTGGAGCAGGCGCGACGGCGGAAGATCCGTGGCGGTGATGCGACTGGAGAGATCCAGCACCACCACCAGCGGGCGTTGCGCCTGCCACAGCGGCTGGTCGGCCTGGCGCCAGCTGGGGCCGGCCAGCGCGAGCACCGCGAGTACGAAGGCGATGGCGGCCGCAAGCACTCCTGTTCGCGCGCCGGCACCGCCCCGCACCAGCAGATGCGGCAGCAGATGGGCATCGACATGTCCCCGCCAGGCATTCTCGCGTTGCCGGCGGATTCGCCACGCCCACGCCAGCGCGGGTAGCGCAAGCAGGGCCCACAACGCGTGTGGCCGCAGGAAATGCAGGGCGGTCCAGTCGATGTTCACCTGCGCCTCCCTGGCAACACGAAGGCCAGCAGAGCCACTGCAAGCGCGCCCGCCAGCGGCCATGCATAGCGTTCGATGCGCGGACGCACGGCCTTGCCGGGCTGTTCCACCGGCTCAAGACGGTCCAACTCGGCATAGATGCCGGCCAGCTCGCCCGTATCGCGCGCGCGATAGAAGCGGCCCCCCGTCCTGCTCGCCACCTCGCGCAGGGTGGCTTCATCGATGTCCTCCGGCGAACTGGCGGGCAGCGGCAGCGGGATGCCGAACACGCTCATCGCGCCGTCGCTGCCGAACGCGATGGTGTGGATGCGGACACCCTCTTCCTTCGCCAGCTCCGCCGCCTTCTGCGGTGTCAGGATGCCGGCGGAATTGACGCCGTCAGTGAGCAGGACCAGCACACGCTGGCCGTCCTGCTGTGCGCGCAGGCGACGCACGGCCAGGGCAATCGCATCGCCGATGGCGGTCTCGCGGCCAGCGAGCCCGGCCACGGCGTCACGCAACTGGTCGCGCACGGTCTGCAGGTCGCGGGTGAGCGGTGTCATGGCATACGCGCGCTGTCCGAACACGAGCAGCCCGACCCGATCGCCCTCGCGACGGTCGAGGAAGTCGGCAAGCACCGCCTTCGCAGCCGTCAGGCGGTCCACCACGGCGCCTCCCAGCTCCATGTCCGGCTCGGTCATGCTGCCGGACAGGTCGACCGCCAGCATCAGGTCGCGTCCACTCACCGGCGGCGTGACGGCATCGCCAAACTGCTGCGGACGCGCCGCAGCGGCGCACAGCAGGAACCACACGAGCCAGGCCAGCGCGGCGGCCCGCCCCGGCATGCCTCGGCCGCCGCGCTGCGCGATGGCCTGCACCGAACGGCCGTAAGGCACCCTGAGCGCATCGTCCTGGGTTCGCCGCGCGGGCAGCAGCCAGCGCACTACCCAGGGCAAGGGAAACGCCAGCCAGAACCACGGCCATGCGAAGCCGGCGTAGCCGTCCTGCAGGAACTGCAGCATCGGCAGTGAACCGCTCAACGCGAACCCGCCATCAGTTCGAGGAAGCGCGCGCGCGCGACGGTGCGCGCTGCAGCCAACTCGGCCGCGTCCACGTCGCGGCGGTAACCGCCCTCCAGCAACAGGCGGCCGGGCCCCTGCGTGAACGCGTGGCCGTGTCCACCATCAAGGAAACGCAACCATGCCTCGCCTTCCAGCCTGTCCGCCGAAGCATCCAGGCGGCGCGCGGCACGCCGCAGCAGCTCCGACATCGCGGCCACCTGTCCGGCAGGCGATGTTTCTTCGTTCGTCGCATCGAACCAGCGTTGCCATGCCTGGCGACGTCGATGGCGACGCAGTCGCCATGCCATCGCGCCGACAATGAGCAGCAGGACGACAGCGATCAACAACCACCAGCCCGGCGCCAGCGGCCACCACGACGGCGACGCCGGCACATGCACATCACGCAACACCAGCGTCGCCATGCCCATGCTCAGGCCACCTGCGGCTGCGCGCGGCCCAGCGCGACGAGCCACGCGTCGCTGTCCGCATCGGTGGACAGCGTCCTTACTTCCACGCCGCGTGCAGGCAAACGATCGAGCGCGCGGTCGAGGGGCTGCTCGAACTCGGCACGCCACGCGTCGCGTTGCGCGGTGCTGGCAAGATCGAGCTCCACGCGCTGGCTTCCGGTGACGAAGGGAAGGCGCTGCGTTGGCGGATCCGTCTCCAGCGGATCGGTCAGCAAGAGCACGACCACGTCATGATGCGCGGCCAGTGCCGGCCACCGCGTCTCCGGGATGGTGGCCAGGCTGTGGGGATCGGCCAGCACCAGCAGGCGCGAGCCCGGTCGCAGCAGGCGCGCCGCGTGGTCGAGCGCGAACGCCAACCCGAGATCCTCCGGCGGTGGCGCCGTATACCAGCGCACCAGCGCATCGAGGACACGCAACGCTCCACGCGTACCCGATGCGGGCGGAACAGGCGCTTCGGTCATGCTGCCCCGCACGATCGCCAGGCGATCGCCGTCGCGCACGGCCTGCCACGCCGCCACCGCGCCGGCACGCGCGGCCTGTACCGACTTGAAGCGCGTGCGCGTGCCGAAGTACAGCAGGGGCGACGTGTCGGCCACGACCAGCGTCAGGCGTTCGCGTTCGGCCTGGAACAGTTTGGTATGCGTGCGCCCGCTGCGCGCCGTCAGTCGCCAGTCGATGTGGCGGACATCGTCGCCCGCCACGTACTCGCGGGACTCCGCATATTCCATGCCGCGCCCGCGCAAGGGCGAGGCGGCGGGCCCGGTGATGGAATGCCGTCCGCGCCGCGCCGGAGGTCGTCGCTGCGCGCTGGCCCGCAACGCGATCAACTCGGCAAGGGTGGGTACGATGCCTTCGCTCATGGGCATGCCGTGCGGACGTTCGCGCAGGCGCTCAGGGCAGCGGGACCACGTCGAGCAACGCCTTCACCAGGCGATCGCCATCCCAGCCCTCGGCCGTCGCCTCGTAGCTGGGCAATACCCGGTGGCGCAGCACGTCCGGCGCGATGGCGCGGATGTCGTCGGGCGTCACGTAGTCGCGGCCCGCCAGCCAGGCGCGCGCACGTGCGCAGCGCTCCAGCGCGATGGAACCCCGCGGGCTCGCGCCCCAGGCAATCCGCCGCGCCAGCGTCGCGTCGTAGCGCGCGGCATCGCGCGAGGCGAGGACCAGTTCGATCAGATAGCGTTCCAGTGCCGGTGCCAGGTGCAGGTCCAGCACCTGTGCCCTCGCACTGAAGACATCCTCCAGCGGCATGCGCTCGACCGCCGCCGGGACCGACTGCATCTGTTCGCGCGCGCGATCACGTGCCAGCCGCAGGATGTCGGCCTCCGCCGCCGCCTCGGGGTAACCGATCTTCACGTGCATGAGGAAACGGTCCAGCTGCGCCTCCGGCAACGGGAAAGTGCCTTCCTGCTCGATCGGATTCTGCGTGGCCATCACCAGGAACAGTGCCGGCAACGGGTAGGTATGCCGACCCACTGTCACCTGGCGTTCGCCCATGGCTTCCAGCAATGCCGACTGCACCTTGGCCGGCGCGCGATTGATTTCATCGGCCAGCAGCAAGGGGTGGAAAACCGGCCCGGGCTGGAATTCGAACCGGCCATCCTGCGGTCGCCAGACCTCGGTGCCGGTAAGGTCGGCGGGTAACAGGTCCGGCGTGAACTGCACGCGCGCGAAGTCCGCCTGCAGCCGCGACGCCAACGCGCGGATGGCCGTCGTCTTCGCAAGTCCCGGGGCGCCCTCGACAAGCAGGTGCCCATCGGCCAGCAACGCGATCAACAGCCGCTCGACCAGCGCGGATTGGCCGACGATGGTCCGGGAGAGGTCCTCGCGCAACGCGATGAAGCGATCGAACAGCGTACGGGTGTCCTGAGACGGATGATCCATGGGCGTTCCGGAAGGCATGGCCTGCCTGTGACCGCAGTTTGCCATGGCGGTTCCCGCAGGGAACAACGGATCGGAACCGGATTCAGCCTCAGGTGGGAAGAAACGAAACGGGCCGCAATCGCGGCCCGTTTCGATGATGCGATGAGCGCGACGCGTCAGCGCTTGGTAACCGACAACACCTTCGGCGTGATGAAGATCAGCAACTCCGCCTTTTCCTTGCTGCGTCCCTTCTTCTTGAACAGGTTGCCCAGGAACGGGATGTCGCCGAGGAACGGCACCTTCGCCACGCTGCTGCGGTCGGCGAACTCGTACACGCCACCGATCACGACGGTCTGGCCATCCTCGACCAGCACCGCCGTGTTGATTTCGCGCTTGTCGATCGTCGGAACGGTGCCATAGCCTTCGAGCGTGATCAGCTCCGCCACCTCATCCTTCTTGACATTCAGGTTCAGGAAGACGCGATTGTCGTTGGTGATCGTCGGCAGCACTTTCAATTCCAGCAAGGCTTCCTTGAACTGCACGTTCGGCGTGGCGACGCCACCTTGGCCAGCGGTGATGGTGACATAGCCGATTTCCCGGCCCTGGCGGATGACACCCTCACGCTGGTTGGCGGTGACGATGCGCGGATTGGAAATGACTTCGCCACGTCCCTCTTCCTGCATCGCCGACAGCTCGAGATCGATGGCGAAATTGCGGCCCAGCAGGGTGTAAGCCAGCGCGCCTGCCGCCGCTTCGGTGAACCCGTCCGCCGGCAAATTGACGTTCAGGCCGCCCGGGGTGATGGGCCGGCTGGGGTCGCTGACATTGCCGGCGTTTCCACCCAGGGAACCACCGATACCCTGGCTGCGGTCGCCAAAACGACGGCCCTGTATGCCGAAGCGGGCGCCGAGATCGCGTGCAAAGGTGTCGCTAGCTATCACGATGCGGCCCTCGATCAGCACCTGGTCGACGGGCCGGTCGATCATCGAGATCAGTTCGCGCATCTGCGCGACCTTCTTCGGGATGTCGCTGATCATCAGCATGTTGGTGCGCTCGTCGGCCACAAGGCGACCGCGCGGCGAGAGGAAGCCGTTCTCCTGGTCCCGGCCGCCACTACCACCGCCGCCACCGCCACCACCGCTGTTCTGGTTGCCGATGCCCTTGGCTTCGGTCAGTGCCTTGAAGATCGCGGAGGCGCTGTGATAGTTGATCTGGACGTAGTCGGTGACCATGTCCTCGCGGTTCTCGATCGCGATGCGCGCGTCTTCCTTGTCCTGCTCGAACTTGGCCAGTTCGGGCTGCGGAGCGACCCAGACCACGGCGCCATCACGGCGCTTGTCCAGGCCCTTGGCGCGCAACACGATGTCCAGCGCCTGGTCCCACGGCACGTTGACCAGGCGCAACGTGACGTTGCCCTGGACGGTGTCGGACGCGACGATGTTGAGATTCGACTCTTCGGCGATCAGCTGCAGCACCGTGCGCACGGGCACGTCCTGGAAGTTGAACGTCACCGGGCGGCCACTGTAGCGGCGTGCCTCGGAGGCCACTTTCTGCGCTGCCGCGACCACGGCAGAAGCACTGGTCCCGGAGGTGGCATTCGCCCCGCCCACGGCCTTCTGTCCGGCGCGCGGCACGATCTCCACGACATACTCGTTGCCCGACTGGTAGGCCAGCGATTCGAAATCACCGCGGGTGCTGAGCACCAGTTGCGTTCCACCGCCCTTGCTCTGCGCTTCGACGCGCTGCACGGGCGTGGCGAAATCGACCACGTTGAGCGGCTTCTGCAGTGAAGCGGGCAGTGTCGCGTTGCCGACATTCACCACGACGCTGTCGCCCTGGTTGCGCAGGTCCGGGGCAGCACCCTGGCCATCGAACTTGACGATCAGCCGACCCGAGCCATCTTCGCCGCGACGGAAGTCGATGTTCGACACCGAAACTGCGGACGCAGGCGTCGCGACAGTGGCGGGGGACGTGGCCGGTGGCGTTGGCGACGCGGCGCCTGCAGCATTGGCAGCCGCAAGCAGGCCGATGGCCAGCCCAAGAGAGCAGACCCGGAAAGTAGCCAGGCGCCGGGACGGCCGCGGGCGGTGGGCATTCGTAGCGGTCATCGTGTATCCCCCAATCATTGATCTTCAAGCGCAATCGACGCCGGCCGTTCCAGCCATCCGCCTGCGCCATCCGGCACTAGTTCGACAAGTTCCAAGCCATCTTCGCGGACCGAGGTGACCCGGCCATCGCTCTGCCCCAGGTAGTTCCCCGGACGTACCCGGTAGGTGACCTTGTCGGGTCCCATCACCAGTGCCACCAGACCTGCCCCCTTGCCGAGCGTGCCGACCATGTCGAGGCTGTCCAGCGGGTACTGCTCCAGTGTTTCCTTGCGCCGGTCAGGATCCGGCCGCAGCCCGCCGCCATCGGTATTGCTCCAGGCGTTGCTGAAAGGATCCCGCAGCGTCTGCGCCGCGTATTCGAAGGTTTCGAACTGCTGCATCACGGGCAGCGGTTCAAGCGGTGGTGCGGGACGGGCGCGCACGTCTTCCACCCAGGTCTGCAGATTCGGCGCATCCCCGGGCGTGCTGGTGATGCCGCGGGCGCAGCCGGACGTCAGCACGACCGCAGCCAGGATCATGAAGTGCCAGTTGCCGCGCATCATTGCTGCCCTCCCGCTGCGGGCGCCTTGCCCTTGCCGCTCGCCTTGGCAGCTTCAGCCGCCGCGGCCTCCTGCTCCGCAACCTCGGTTTCATCCAGGTAGCGATACGTCTTCACCGTGCCCGAGAGCTCCAGGGCGCCGCGATTGATGCCGCCCTTGCCTTCCTTCGGTTGCAGCGAGATGTCGTGCATGGTCAGGATCACCACTCGCGGCAGCGATGCAACGCCACTGACGAAGGCACCGAACTGGTGGTAGTTGCCCACCATGCGCAGCTGGATCGGCTTCTCGGCGTAGAACTCCTTCAGCGTTTCGGGCTCCGGCTGGAACAGCTCGTTGGTCAGGCCGCTGGACAGCGCGGTCTGCGAGATGTCGATGATCAGGTCGGGCATTTCCGTCTTGCTGGGCAACTGGCGCAGCATCTGCTGGAGCACCTGCTCCATCTGGGCCAACTGCTGCTTCAGGGGTTCGAGGTTGGCGGCCTTGGCCTGCTCCTTCTCGAAGTCCTGGCGCAGGCGCACCTCTTCCTGCTCGAGCGAATCCAGCGTCTCCACTTTCCCCTTGACGAAGAGGAAGTAGGACAGGACAAGGATGAACAGGGCGAGCACCACGCAGAATCCGATCTTGGCGTTCTGCGGCCATGCACCGATGTTGTTGATGTCCAGGTTCTTGAGCGACGTCTTCTGGCTCATGTGTTGCTCCCGGAAGCCTGGGGCGAACCGACTGCGGGCGCGGCCGGTGGCGGGGTGGCGGGCGCAGGCGCGGCGGGTGTGGCGGGCGCGGGTGCCGACGGTTGCCCCTCCAGCGGCGCTGCCGGAGCAGGGGTCGTGGCCGGGGCGTTCGGGTCGGCAGGTGCAGCGCCGGCAGCGGCGCTTTCCGCTTCCTGTTCCGCCGTCGGATTCGCCAACCGCACCTGGAGCGTGAACACGTACGGCAGCGCGCTGCCTGCACCGGTATTGGTCAGCGTTTTGACCTCTTCCGGCTTGGCTTCGATGATCGACAGTTCAGGCTTGGTCATCCAGCCGGACGTTTCCAGGTTGCGCATGTAGGTACTGACACGCGCGTTGGATTGCGCGCGCCCCTGCAGCGTCAGCACTTCGCCTTCCTGCTTGATGTTGGCCAGCATCACGCCGTCCGGAATGGTCCGCACCAGCGAGTCGAACAGGTGCACCATCTGCGAACGGTTGGCCTGCAGTTTCTCGATGACGTCCTTGCGGGCCAGCAGGCGGCGCTTCTGCTCGTCGAGGCGCTCGATTTCCTTGTTCTGCGCCTGGACCTTGGCAATCTCATCCTTGAGGAAGTCATTGCGCTTGGTCTGGCCGGATACCTGGCCGTCGTAGTGGAACCACAGCAGGAAGGACAGCAGCAGGCCCGCGATCGCCGCTGCACCCAGCATCACGTAGAACTCGCGCTGCCGCTGGGCGCGGCGCTCGGCGCGCCACGGGAGTAGGTTGATTCTTGCCATCAGTCGAAGCTCCTCAAAGCCAGGCCGGTGGCGATCATCAGCGCGGGAGCGTCCTGGGCCAGCGCATGTGCCTGCACGCGCGGGCCGAGGGTCATCTGCGCCAGCGGGTTGGCGACCACGGTGGGTACGCCCAGTTGCTCTTCCACCATCTCCGGCAAGCCGGCCAGTGCGGCGCAGCCGCCTGCCAGGACGATCTGGTCGACGCGGTTGAATTCACTGCCCGCGTAGAAGAACTGCAGCAGGCGGCTGATCTGCTGGACCGTCGCCTCCTTGAAAGGCTCCAGCACTTCGACTTCGTAGCTTTCGGGCAGGCCACCCTGGCGCTTCGCCAGGCCGGCCTCCTCGTAGGTCAGCCCGTAGCGGCGCATGACTTCGTCGGTCAGCTGCTTGCCGCCGAACACCTGTTCGCGGCTGTAGAGGCTGCGGCCACGGCGCAGGACGTTCAGCGTGGTCATCGTGGCGCCGATGTCGACCAGCGCCACCACACCGTCCTGCGGCACGGGCAGGTCGTTGGCCATCAGGGCAAAGGCGTTCTCTACCGCGAAGGCTTCCACGTCCATGACCTTGGCGGTCAGGCCCCCGAGTTCCAGCGCGGACTGCCGCAGCTCCACGTTCTCCGAACGCGAGGCGGCCAACAGCACCTGCACCATCTCCGGGTTGTTGGGCATGGCGCCCAGCACCTCGAAGTCGATGTTCACTTCCTCGATGGGATACGGGATGTAGTTGACGGCCTCGAGCTCGACCTGGGCCTCCAGATCGCTCTCGTCCAGGTCGGCGGGCATCGGAATGATCTTGGTGATCACCGCGGATCCGGCCACTGCGGCAGCGGCGTGCTTGGCCTTGCTGCCGGCGCGGTTCACTGCGCGACGGATGGCTTCGCCGACGGCTTCCACCTCGACGATGTTCTTCTCGACCACGGCATTGGGCGGCAGCGGCTCGACGGCGTAGTGCTCAACCCGGTAACGGTTGCCCACACGCGAGAGCTGCAGCAGCTTTACCGCAGTCGAACTGATATCGACGCCGATCAGCGACGACTGGCTTTTTGGGATTAGCCCCACGGTCTTTCCCCTTCCGACGGGCACTGGGCGCACGACACGCGCCGACATTAATAACCAAGTTTTTACTCTTGGCAACCGACGTTGACGTGGCTGTGCGGCTTGTCACGTTTCACGAGGGTTGTTCCCCAAGTCCCTGTTCCCCTTGGGATCACCCGTGGTGATCCCGGCGGTCATCTATACTCTGCCGCTACGAATTCTGCAATCGGAAAGCACTGGATGTCCCGTTTCCGTCGTCTTCTCCGTTGGACCCTCATCACGTTCCTGATACTTGCCCTCGCCGGCCTGGTCGGTCTGGGGGTGCTGTACTACACGGTTTCGTCCAAGGTCCCGGACGTCCAGTCCCTGCGGAACGTGGAACTGCAGGAACCCCTCTACATCTACGCCAGCGACGGCCGGCTGATGGGGCTGTACGGCGAGATCCGGCGCTATCCCGTCCAGATCGACAAGGTCCCGGCCCGGGTCAAGCAGGCCTTCGTCGCGGCCGAGGACAGCAAGTTCTACGAGCACAACGGCATCGACCCCACGGGTATCGCCCGTGCCGTCTGGCAGATCGTCAGCCGCAAGGAAGGCCGCGTGGCCGGCGGCAGCACCATCACCCAGCAGGTGGCCCGGCAGTGGTTCCTCAGCTCCGAGTACAGCTACACCCGCAAGCTGGTGGAGATGATGCTCGCCATCCGCATCGAGAAGATGCTGACCAAGGACGAGATCCTTGAGCTGTACCTCAACAAGAGCTTCTTCGGGAACCGCTCCTATGGCGTGGCCGCCGCCGCCGAGTACTACTACGGCAAGACGCTCGACCAGCTGACCCTGGCCGAGACCGCCACCCTCGTCAGCGCATTGAAGTTCCCGTCCAGCGGCAATCCGATCAGCAATCCCGGCCGCAACCAGCAGCGCAGCGCCTATGTCGTGGAACGCATGCGCGAGGATGGTTACGTCACTGCCGCCGATGCCGCGCAGGCCAAGGCCGAGCCCATGCACGCCAAGCCGCATGAGCGGCCGATCGAGGTGTATGCGCCCTACGTGACCGAGATGGTGCGCCAGGAGATGATCGCGCGCTTCGGGCCCGAGGCGCTGACCAAGGGCTACCACGTGACCACCACACTGGATGCCACGCTGCAGGCTGCTGCCAACGACGCGGTACGGGACGGGCTGGGCCTGTACGACCACCGCCATGGATGGAACGGCGTTGAACAGCATTTCGACGTGGGCGCCGACGCGGATGCGTCCGCGCTGGCCGCGCACCTGCGGGGCGTGCCGGCGCAGAACGGCATGATGCCGGTGGTGGTGGCGCGTACCGCCGCTGACGGCAGTGCGACGGTGGTGATGGCGGATGGCAAGGAACTCGTGCTGCCTGCCGCCGCCAGCAAGTGGACCGGTCGCACGCCCGCCAAGCTGTTCAAGCGCGGCGACATGGCCCGCATCAAGGCCGGCAAGGAAGAAGGCACCTATGTGGTCGACCAGATCCCGCGCGCGCAGGCCGCGCTGGTATCGCTGGACGCGAACAACGGCGCCCTGCGCGCGCTGGTGGGCGGCTACAGCTTCGCTGGCAACAAGTTCAACCGTGCCACCCAGGCGCGGCGCCAGCCGGGCTCCAGCTTCAAGCCGTTCGTGTATGCGGCAGCGTTCGAGAAGGGCTTCAATCCCGCGTCCATCGTGCTGGACGCACCGGTCGTGTTCCGCGACCGCCGCGGCCACATGTGGCGCCCGCAGAACGACGGCGGCGGCTTCCGCGGCCCGATGCGGCTGCGCGAAGCGCTCGTGCAGTCGCGAAACCTGGTGTCGGTGCGCCTGCTGGACGGCATGGGCGTGCCGTTCGCGCGCACCTACATCAGCCAGTTCGGCTTCGAGGAAGCCGAACTGCCGCCGAACCTGTCGATGTCACTGGGCACGGCCTCGCTGACCCCGCTCTCCGTGGCACGGGGTTATGCGGTGTTCGCCAATGGCGGTTCGCGGGTGACGCCGTGGTTCATCGACGAAGTGAAGGACCGCGAGGGCAACGTGGTGTTCAAGGAGAATCCGGCCGTCGCCTGTCGCGGGTGCGGCCAGGGCCAGCATGGCGGCAGTACGCCGTCCAGCCAGGTGGTGGACGGCTTCAACTTCGGTCCTGCCGATGCCGCCAAGCCCGCCGCAGCCGCCGTTACGCAGAAGCCTACGGAAGAAGCGAAGCCGGCCGACCCGAATGCCGTCACCGCGCCGCGCGCCATCGACGAGCGCACCGCGTACCAGCTGGTGTCGATGATGCGCGACGTGGTCCAGCGCGGCACCGGCACCGCAGCCAAGGTGCTGGGGCGCGAAGACGTGGGCGGCAAGACCGGCTCCACCAACGACCACCGGGACGCATGGTTCGGTGGCTTCGGCGGCACGTACGCCACCGTGGTGTGGGTGGGCCGCGACAACTTCCAGTCGCTCGGCTATCGCGAATACGGCGGCAAGGCCGCGCTGCCGATCTGGATCGACTACATGCGCGTGGCGCTGAAGGACAAGCCGGTCGCGCTCAACGATCCGCCCGACGGCATGGTGCAGGCCACGCTGAACGGCGTGACCGAATGGGTGAAGGTCGAAGACATGGATCGCATCCAGGACTACGACCTGTACGGCCCCGAAGATGCCGTGCCGGACGAGGAAGCGTTCGACATCTTCTGACGGTCCGCCTGGCCGATGAAGACCGCATGACGGCGCTTCGGCGCCGTCATGGACACGTCGGGCGCATGGTGTACATTCGCGGTCAGTTTCGACGCGGAGGCTCACCATGCACCACGCCCGTCAACACGCCGAAACCCGCACGCGCGAGCGCCGCCAGCGCCTTGCCCACGAGGCTGCCCGGCTGATGGCCGAGGGCGGCATCCGCGACTTCCACCAGGCCAAGCTCAAGGCGGCCAACCGGCTCGGCATCCACGACGATGCGTCGTTGCCCCGCAACCGCGAGATCGAGGACGCGCTGCGCGAGTACCAGCGCCTGTTCGTCGGCGAGGCGCACGCGGCGGGCCTGAGGCAGCGGCGCGAAGCTGCGCTGCGCGCGATGGAGTTCCTGTCGGGATTCTCGCCACGCCTGGTGGGCCCGGTGCTGGAAGGCACGGCCGATGCGAACACGCCCGTCCACATGCATGTCCACAGCGACGACCCGGATGCGGTCACTCGCTTCCTCGAAGAGCATCGCATCCCGGCCGAACCGCGCGAACGCCGCTTGCGCCTCGACCGCGAGCGCGTGGCGGACCTGCCCGTGTGGGTATTCAGCGCAGAGGAACTGGGCTTCGACCTCACCGTGCTGCCGCACGACGCGCTGCGCCAGGCGCCCTTGTCCTCGGTGGACGAAAGGCCGATGAAGCGGGCCTCCGCCACGCAGTTGCGGCAGTTGCTGGCGGAGGAGGAGATCGCCCGCTACGAATCCGGCGCGCCGCAGCGCTGAGAGCGCGGCAAAGCGCAACGCCGTGCAAGACGCCGCCGCCCGGTCGGCGTCCACTTCCCGCTTCGCACGCCCGCACCATGCAGCGGCGGCATCGTCGGGAGAGGGGAGCATGCGCTACCGCGTCTTCGGCAACACCGGCCTGCGCGTTTCAACACTCGCGCTGGGCACCGGCAACTTCGGCAAAGGATGGGGTTACGGCAGCGACCGTGAGGACGCGGCGCAGATCTACGCCCACTATCGCGATGCCGGGGGCAACTTCATCGATACCGCGGACCAGTACCAGTTCGGCCAGTCCGAGGAGATGGTTGGCGAGTTCATTGCCGGCGACCGTGATGCGCTCGTGCTGGCCACCAAGTTCTCGCTGGGGGCGCGCGCCGACGCCGGACTGCAGGAGACCGGCAACAGCCGCAAGACGATGATCCAGTCGGTCGAGGGCAGCCTGCGCCGCCTGAAGACCGACCGTATCGACCTGCTGTGGGTCCACATGCCGGATGGCCACACGCCCGTCGAGGAAATCGCGCGCGGACTGGATGCGCTGGTGCGTGCCGGCAAGATCGTCTACGCGGGACTCTCCGACTTCCCCGCCTGGCGGGTGGCGACCGCCGCCACCTTGGCCGAGTTGCGCGGCTGGGCGCCCATCTCCGCCGTGCAGCTGGAATACAGCCTGGTCGAACGGACCGTGGAGCGCGAACTGCTCCCGATGGCCCGCGCTTTCGGCCTGGGCACCGTGGGCTGGTCGCCGCTTGGTGGCGGGTTGCTGACAGGCAAGTACCGCAAGGGTGAAACCGGACGCGCGCAGGGCCTGGGCGTGGTGATCCACGGCGAGAGCGACGCCCGCAAGACGGCGACGGTCGATGCGGTGCTTGCCGTCGCGGAGGAAACCCGCCTTCCGCCCGGCCAGATCGCCATCGCATGGGTGCTGGGGCGTGGCGTGTTGCCCATCATCGGTCCCCGCACGCCGGAACAGCTGGCGGACAACCTGGCCGCAACCGCGGTCACCTTGAGCGCACCGCAGCGCGCGCGCCTGGAGGAAGCCAGCGCCATCCCGCCAGGCTTTCCGCACGACATCGTCGCCGCGACCGCCCCGCGCCTGCGCGGCGGCAAGGAGGCGCTGCTGGACCTGCCGGACGTGCCAGTGCGCTGACCCCAGTGCCGCGCCTTACGCACAAAGAAAAAGGCCCCTCGCGGGGCCTTTCTCGTGGCACGGCAGGAGCACTCAGCGCTTGTCGGCCGACACGTAGTCGCGCGGTGCGTAGCCGGTGTAGATCTGGCGCGGACGGCCGATCTTGGCTTCCGGATCGACCTGCTGTTCCAGCCAGTGCGACACCCAACCGGCGGTGCGGCCGATGGCGAACATGACGGTGAACATCTCGGTCGGGATCTTCAGCGCCTTGTAGATGATGCCGCTGTAGAAATCGACATTGGGATACAGCTTGCGCTGGATGAAGTACTCGTCCTTCAGCGCCGCTTCTTCCAGCCTCATCGCCACTTCCAGCAGCGGATCGTCGACGCCCAGCTCGCCGAGCACCTTGTGGGTCATCTCGCGGATGATCTTGGCGCGCGGATCGAAGTTCTTGTAGACGCGGTGGCCGAAGCCCATCAGGCGGAAACCCGATTCCTTGTCCTTGGCCTTGGCGACGGCGGAAGCGACGTTCTTCGCATCGCCGATTTCCTCCAGCATCTTCAACACGGCCTCGTTGGCGCCGCCATGCGCGGGGCCCCACAGGGCGGTGATGCCGGCGGCAACCGAGGCGTACGGATTCGCACCGGTCGAACCCACCAGGCGTACCGTCGAGGTCGATGCATTCTGCTCGTGATCGGCGTGCAGGATGAACAGCAGGTCCAGCGCCTTGGCGACCACGGGATTGAGTTCCAGCGGCTCGCTCGGCACTTCGAACATCATGTGCAGGAAGCGGTCGACGTACTCGAGGTTGTTGCGCGGATAACGGATCGGCCAGCCGATCGAGTAGCGGTAGGCAGCGGCGGCCAGGGTCGGCATCTTCGCCAGCAGCCGGATGGCGGCCAGGCGGCGCTGCTCGGGATCTTCCAGGTCCAGCGTGTCGTGGTAGAACGCCGACAGCGAGGCGACCGTGCCGGCCAGCATGGCCATCGGGTGCGCGTCGTAGTGGAAGCCGTGCAGGAAGTTCTTCAGCGACTCATGCATCATCGTGTGATGCGTGACTTCGTGCTCGAAGCCGGCGAACTCTTCCTTGGTCGGAAGTTCGCCGTTCATCAGCAGGTACGACACTTCCAGGAAGCTGGAATGCTGCGCCAGTTGCTCGATGGGGTAGCCGCGGTACAGCAGCACGCCGTTGTCGCCATCGATGTAGGTGATGGCCGACTTGCAACTGGCGGTAGCGGTGAAACCGGAGTCGTAGGTGAAAAGACCCGTTTCCTTGGTCAGCTTGGAAATGTCGACGCAGTCGTTGCCAAGCGTGGGTTTCAGGACTGGCAGGACGACGGATTTGTCGCCGGCATTCAGCGTGACCTGGTCAAGTTCGGACACAGTGTGCGCTCCTTCGTGGGGTAACGCCGGCCGGAGGCCGGGCGGCGCGGGACGGGAGTCCAGGGAGTGAACCTTGGATGACCCGAATTATCGCACAGCGGGTTTGGAGCCGTCGCTCGATACAGCACCAAAGTCAGACCAAAGAATGAGGCCGCTGGCGCAACCGTGCGTTCCGGCGCCGCGCATCATCGGGGACGCGCAAACGCGAACGGCCGCGCACTAGGCGCGGCCGCAGGCGGATCAGGCGAACGACGGTTCGATCAGCGCGCGTAGCGCTTCTGGAACTTGTCGATGCGGCCGCTGGTGTCGATGACCTTGTGCTTGCCCGTGTAGAACGGGTGCGAAGCCGAGGAGATTTCGACCTTGATCAGCGGATAGTCGTTGCCGTCTTCCCACTTCGTCGTTTCCTTGCTGCCCAGCGTGGAGCGGGTCAGGAACTTGAAATCGGAGGTCACGTCGTGGAAGACGACTTCGCGGTAATTGGGATGGATGTCGGCCTTCATGGCGGGCACACCGTGTCGCGGGAATGGAAGAGCGGCATTGTAGACCGCCCTCCCGGTCCGGCGCAACCCGCGCTTCAGACCGCCGCCAGGGCCGCCTGGATCAGCGCCTCGAACCGCTGCTGGTCGTAGCGCAGCAGGATATTGGCCTTGTCGGGCCGTCCGCCTTCTCGGCGCCAGTCCACGATGGACGCCCCGCGGGCTTGGACACCCGCCAGTTCGATGGCCAGCGGCCGTTCGGCCAGTTCGAGCGCCCCCTCCGGTGCCAGCACGAAGGCCATGGCCAGGGCATCGGCCGCATACCAGTGGTCGCCACGTCGGTCGGCGGACCACAGGCGGGTCTTCTCGGAAATGCGGTCGTAGAAGCGGGCGCGGTCGGAATCCGCACCCAGCCAGCCCGCCACCCGCTCATGATGGAGACCGTGGGCGATGGTGGCCTCCCAGTCGGCCAGGTCGTAGCGCTCGAACGCCTCGAGTACCAGGTGCGCCGCTTCCGGATCGAAGAAGAAATTGAACTCGGCCGCCGGCGTGATGTTCCCGTGGCAGGTCACCGCGCCCCCCATCACCACGAAGCGTGCGATCCGCCGGGGCAGCGTGGGGTCCAGCTTGAGCGCCAGCGCGATGTTGGTCAGCGGCCCCAGTGCGACCAGCACCAGCCGGCCCGCGTGTTCGTGCGACAGGCGCAGGATCGCCAGCGCCGCGTGTTCGGCTTCCGCCTGGCGCGCAGCCGGCGGGAAGCCGACATCACCGAAGCCGTCCTGCCCATGCACGTAGCCCGCATCCGGCGATGGATGCAGCAGCGGCGCAGGCGCACCGGCGAATACGGGAATGTCTTCGCGACCGGCCACTTCACACAGCTTCAGCGCATTGCGCACGGTGTGCTGCAGGCCCACGTTGCCGGCCGCGATGGTCAGGCCGACGATGTCGTGCTGCGCATCATTGAACGCCATCAATAACGCCAACGCATCGTCGACGCCGGGGTCGGTGTCGATCAGCAGGGGAATCCTATCCGTCATCGTCTTCTCTTCGTCTTCTCGGCCGCCGAGTCTCGCACCGCAGGCGGCGCCATGGAAGCATGCGCGTCTTGTAGGAGGGGCTTCAGCCCCGATGCTTTTCGATCTGGCTTCAGTTGGCTGGCCGAAGAGCCTCGGGGCTGAAGCCCCTCCTACAAGAAGCGGGCTACGCGGACGCGTACCGCGCCGCGCCGCCGACCCAGCGCTGGATCACGCGATCCGCCGCCCCGGGGTCGTCGGCGAGCAACCGCTCAGCCAGCGCATGTACCTGTGGCAGCAGGGCCGCATCACGCGCCAGATCCGCTACGCGGAAGGCCGCCAGCCCTGTCTGCCGCGTGCCGAGCAATTCGCCGGGGCCACGCAGTTCCAGATCCTTCTCCGCGATGACGAAGCCGTCGTTTGTCTGCCGCATTGTCGCGAGCCGGTGCTTGGCCATCATCGACAGGGGCGGCTGGTACATCAGCACGCAGGTGGACGCCGCCGCGCCACGACCGACGCGACCGCGCAACTGGTGCAACTGGGCCAGGCCCAGGCGCTCCGCGTTCTCGATGATCATCAGTGACGCGTTGGGCACGTCGACGCCGACTTCGATCACCGTCGTCGCGACCAGCAGGTCCACTTCGCCCTGCTTGAAGCGCCGCATCGTGTCCTGCTTGTCCGCTGCCTTCATGCGCCCGTGCACCAGCGCGATACGCGCCGCGGGCAGCGAGGCCGACAGCGTTTCGAACGTGGTCTGTGCCGCCTGCGCGACGACTTCGTCGCTGTCGTCGATCAGCGTGCACACCCAGTACGCCTGGCGTCCTTCGGCGCAGGCGGTGCGGATGCGTTCCACCAGTTCCGGCCGCCGCTCCGCGCTCAGCGCAACGGTCTGCACGGGTGTGCGCCCCGGCGGCAGTTCGTCGATGGCCGATACATCCAGATCCGCGTACGCCGCCATCGCCAGCGTGCGGGGGATCGGCGTGGCCGTCATCACCAGCTGGTGCGGCACATGGTGCTCGCCCGCCCCCTTGTCGCGCAGCGCCAGGCGCTGGTGCACCCCGAAACGATGCTGCTCATCCACGATGGCCAGGCCAAGGTCGTGGAAGGTCACCGCCTCCTGCATCAGCGCATGCGTGCCCACCACCACCTGCGCTTCACCGGACGCCACCTGCGCCAGCACGTTCGCACGCGCCTTGCCGGTGACCTTGCCGGCCAGCCACGCAACGCGCACGCCGAGCGGCTCCAGCCAGGCACGCAGGTTGGCCAGGTGCTGCTCCGCCAGCAACTCGGTGGGCGCCGCCAGCGCCACCTGCTTGCCCGCTTCCACCGCGAGCATGCCCGCCAGCGCGGCCACCACGGTCTTGCCGCTGCCCACATCGCCCTGCACCAGCCGCAACATCGGCGACGGCTTGCGGACATCTTCGCGGATCTGCGCGAACACGCGCTGCTGCGCGCCCGTCAGCTTGAACGGCAACGCCTTGACCAGCGCTTTCGCCAGCGCGCCCTTCCCCGCCAGCGCGGGCGCGTGGCGCTGCTGCAATGCCAGACGCTGGCGACGCAGGCTCAGGTGATGGGCCAGCAACTCCTCGATGGCCAGCCGGCGCTGCGCAGGATGCGTGCCCAGTGCGAGCGCTGCGACGTCGGCGTTGCGCGGCGGACGATGCATCGTCAACAACGCGTCGCGCAGCGAGGGCAGGCCCAGGCCTGCCAGCAGCGGTGCGGGCAGGAGTTCCAGCGCATCGGCGGCCGGCAGCCGCTCCAGCGCCTGCCCGATCAGCTTGCGCAGCGTGGCCGGTCCCATGCCATCGACCGCCGGGTAGACCGGGTCGAGGGCATCCCCCAATGCCATCTCGTCGTCATCGCCCAGCACACGGTAACTGGGATGCACGATCTCGAGCCCGTTCTGGCCCGGCTTGGGCGTGCCGTAGCAGCGGATGCGCGCGCCCACGGCGAACTGCGCCACCTGCGCCGCGCGGAAGTGGAAGAAACGCAACACCAGCGTGCCATGCGATTCGTCGCCCACGGCCACGCGCAGTACGGGCCGGTAGCGGAAGCCGCGCTCCACGGCCTCGACCCGACCTTCGACCTGCGCGGGCACACCGGGCTGCAGTTGCCTGATCGGGGTCAGCGCGGTGCGATCCTCGTAGCGCAGCGGCAGGTGCAGCCAGAGGTCCTGCATCGTCGACAGTCCGCGCGCGGCCAGCTTCTCCGCCACGCGCGGCCCCACGCCCGGCAGGCGGCTCAGGGGTTCTGCGGAAAGATCGATGGGGGGGGCTTCACGACGTGCGGGCATGGCGCAAGGATGCCGGGAACGGCCCGAAACAAAAACCCCGGCACCTCACGATGCCGGGGCCCACGTCCAGCGCGTCTCCGCGCGGCTCAGAACTTCACGACGATTTCCATGCCGTAGGTACGCGGCTCGCTGATGGTGGCGCCCACCACGCCCAGCGGTCCGCGCCCGTAGGTGTTCAGGCCCTTCACGTACTGGTTGTCGAACACGTTGTTGCCATAGATCGCCCAGCTCCAATGTCCGCTTGGCGCTGTCCAGCCGACACGCATGTCCGTGCGGTCACGCGCTTCGCCGATATCGAGCAGCGCATTGACGCCACAGTCGCCTTGCAGGTCGGAGCCGGCATTGCAACGACTGCGTCCGCGGTAGGCATGGCGTGCGGAGAAGCGCAGATCGCCGTGTCCGGCCAGGTCCACGCGATACGCCGCGCCGATCGACGCGGTGAACCGCGGCTCACCGGTGGGCTCGCCATCCAGGTCGATGCCTTCCGGCGTCACGTAATCCTTGTACTTGGAATCGATCCATTCTGCCTGCGCATCCAGCGTGAATGCATCCGTCACTTTCCAGCGCATGTCGAAATCGATGCCGGTCGCTTCGAGGTCGCCGGTATCGAACACGAAGCGCGGGATGTCGACCGGATTGTTCGGGTCAGGATCGATCAGCCGGATCGACTGCCGGTTGTCGTAGCGATAATGGAACAGCGATGCGTTGTACGAAAAGCGGCCGAAGGACTGCTTGATGCCGGCCTCCAGGTTCCATACATCCTCGTTCTCGAACGCGGGGCCGATCTGCAGTGCATTGAAGCCACCGGCCTTGTAGCCCTTGGCCAGCGAACCGAACACCATCGTCCTGTCGTTGACGTGGTAATCCACGACGAAGCGCGGGCTGAAATCGCTCCAGCTGCGCTTGTCGCGCACCAGCACGCCCTTGTTCACCATGGCCGGCGGATCGATGAACGCCATGTCGAAGGTCAGCAGTTCACGCGTGATCGGAATTCCCATCTGCTCCAGCGCAGCGAAGAACCCGAGCGATTCCAGCATATCCAGCTTGCCCTCCAGCTCGGGTGCATTGCGTGGCGTGTTGAGCCAGGTGAAATCCTTCTCGTCGCGCGTGTAGCGCAGGCCGAAGGTCAGGTTGAGCTTGTCGGACGCGCGCCAGATCACGTCACCGAAGGCGGCGTACGCGGTGGTCGACAACGTATTGGTGAAACGCTCGTTCCAGCGGTCGCCGACCAGGGACACCGGGATGCCGACACTCTGCGCGAGCATGGACGTGAAGTTGAACAGACTACCGTCCGGCACGCCCATCTCGTAAGCCACGCCGAGGTTGCGCACGATGTTGTCCACCGCCTCGGTATTCGTGTTGACCTCGCTGGTCTGGTCGGCATCCTCCTTGAAGAAGCTGGCACCGGCCACCCAGTCCAGGCGCGCGTTGCTGCCGGCGAACTTGAACTCCTGGTAGAACGTCTCGTTGCTTTCGGTATTGACCGAATCGATGTACAGGTCAGCCCGGTTGGTGCCGTCCTCCTCGGTCTGGTTCAGCGAATCGTACTGCCGCCACGACGAGGTCGACGTCAGGTTGCCCCAGGTGAACGCGTGATCGACGATCAGGGTGACGCCGTCGAACGTGCGCCACTCGGCGTTCTCCGCATCGCTGTAGGTCGGAACTTCGCGCGGATCGAAGTAGTCGTCCGGATCCACGGGCACCGGAGGGCGCTGCGGGTAGGCCGGCAACGGCACGATGCCGGTGGTCACCCGGCCGTTCTGGTCAAGGCTCTCGTGGTCCCAGCTGACCAGCGCGGTGGTGTTCTCGCCCATGCGGACCTGCCAGGCTGCGCGCGCCGCCCACACGTTCTCTCCCCCCAGGTCCTTGCCCGTCGCGCCATCCTGGAACCAGCCATCGCTGTGGTTGAACAGCGCGTTGACGCGCAACGCGGACGTCTCGCTGGTGGGAATGTTCCACATCGCATCGGCGTACTGCTTGCCGTAGTTCCCCAGTCGCAACCGCAGGCGCGCTTCGGTTTCGTCCTGCGGCCGGCGCGTCACCAGCGAGATCGCACCCGCTGCCGTGTTGCGGCCGAACAGCGTGCCTTGCGGGCCCTTCAGCACCTCGATGCGCTCGACATCGAGGAACGGCAGCAACACGCCGCCGCCGCGACCGCCGTACACGCCATCCACGAATATGCCGACCGCCGGATCGGTCCCGATGCCGAAGTCGCTGGTCTCCACGCCACGCAGGCGGAACGAAGGTTGCGTGGGCTGCACGGCATCCACCACCAGGCCAGGCACGAACGCATCGATATCACCGAGGTTTTCCGCCGCCACGTCGTCGAGCAGTTGCTGATCCACTACCTGCAATGCGATCGGCACGTCCTGGAGCTCCTGCGAACGGCTCTGCGCGGTCACGGTGATGGTGTCCAGGTCGGTCGCCTGCTGCTCGCCCTCGGGCGTGGCCTGCGCCCAGGCCGTGCCGCCCGTGCCCAGCACCACACAGCCGCCGAACAGTGCGCGACGCAGACCCACGACCAGATTCCGTTGCATCACTTTCATCACTCCCTCCCGAGAAGCGTTGTGCGGATACCGGCTTCAGACGGCCGGCGGCGGTTGAATGTCTGTTTCATTCGCTGCATCGCAGCTTCCCGGCTGCGCATTGATCCACGCGCGGATCAGTTCGACGCCCTCGCGGTGGACGACCGACCGGCCCAGCTCGGGCATCATGATCGCGGGATCGTTGCTGTCCATGCGGAAATCGAAGATAGACTCCTCCGCGCTGCCTGGCACGATGTCGTGCATCCGGTTGCCGGTGCCCTTGCCCGCGGCGATGGGCTGCTTGCAGAAACCCAGCTTCAAACGGTCCTGCGTGCCCGCATCCAGCCACAGGCCGGAGGTGATGGCCGGACCGGTGGCGCTGTGGCAATGCCCGCAGTTGATGTCGAGATAGGCGCGTGCACGCGCGTCGAGCGAAGCACGCGCATCGGACGCATCCGCCAGCCGCGGCGGCTGCGCGGGTACGCCGGCCAGATAGCCGACCCGCGCGAGGTGGGCCAACTGGTTGTCGCGACCACCCGCGTAGTCGAAGTCGCGGTTGAGATGGCGGGCCTTCGGCCCGATCGGCAGCAGCTTGCGCGACTTGTTGTCGGTGATGTGGCAGCCGCCGCACTGGTTCTGGTCGGGCACCTGGTAGTTCGCGACTTCGCGACCACCCTGTGCATCGACCAGGTCGAACGTGGCCAGCTCACCGGTGCGCTTCAGCGTGGCCTCGGTCTGGGCATCGTTCCACACGTAGGGAAGCGCGACCCAGCCTTCCGCACGGTGCACCAGCAGGCGGGTTTCGACCAGGCGGACCTTCGACAGGTCCAGCGCTTCGCCTTCGAGCGAAGACGATGACGGCGGCGTGCGCGCGACCGATTTCCCATCCCATGCCTTGCCTGCAGGCAACGGGTAGTAGAACGTCTTGCTGAGGATGGTGCCCACCGGGAAGTCGAAACTCCGTTCCGGCTGATAGGTGGCCGTCATGCCCACCGGCATCCAGACGGTGCGCAGCTTGTGCGCGTAGTCGCTGAACAACGGCGTATTGAGGTCGTAGGGCACCACGCCATCATTGAGGCGCAACCAGCCGTCTTCGACCCGCAACACACCCCACTCCGCCAGGGACGCCGGCTGTCCCTCGGCAATGAAATGCACACGGGATGCAGGCTGGCAGGCGACCAGCACCAGGCACGCTACCAGCAGCAGGAGGAACGCCGTGCACCGATGCCGCATGCGTCTTCCTCAACCGCGCTTCAGGTCGACTGCGGGCAATCGCGGCAGTTCGCAATCGTGCGCCTTCATGTCCTTGCCAGGGCTCTTGTAGCCACCGGGCCCGTCGGCATTGACCACGCCGCTGACATCGCGCAGGCAGATCTGCGGACCGATCTTCCTGCCATCCACCACGCGATCCTGGTTGAAGTAGCCATCCCAGAGCACGTCGGGAAAGCTGCCGCGCAGGCCGTAGACCGCCACCTTCAGCGCCTTGAGGTCGAAGCCGTCGGGCGAATCCCCGCCGCCGGAGAGCGTGTTGCCATGGATGAAGATGCGCTCGGGATAAGGATCGAAGTTGGGCGAGGCGCTGCTGTCCTTGTACCCGGTGGAATACACGCTGGACACGATGATGTTGGCCGTAGCGTTGTCGCGGATCTCGTTGGCGAAGACTTCGATGTCGTCGTTGGAGTTGATGACGATGCCCGAGCCCGCCGGCACGCTGGCGACCGGTGTGCCCTTGGCGCCGAAGTTCTCGTGGTTGTTGGCGATGACCTTGTTGTTGTACACGCGGATGTTGCCGCCCTGCTGGGACAGGCCCGGCATGTTGAACACCAGGATGCCGCCGGTGTTGCCGGTGGCGACGTTTTCGTAGACGTCCGCGTTGATCGTGTTCTCGACCTCGATGCCGGCGACGTTCTGTTCGGCGCGGCTGCGGCGCACGATCACCCCGTCGGACTGGCCGACGTAGATCCCTGCATCGGACGCACCGATGGACACCGTGTCCTCGATCAGCACGTTCTTCGTCAGCACCGGGTAGATGCCGTAGGCACCGTTCTTGGTGCTCGGCCCACCGGTCCACTGCACTTTCACGCCCCGGATGGTGATGTTCGCGGACTCGCTGATCTTCAGGCCGTCGCCCTTGGAATCCTCGATGGTGAGGTTCTCGATGGTGAAGTCGTTGCCGTTCACCAGCAGGCCTTCCGCGCCCGCCTTCTGCCCCTTGAAGCTCAGCACGCTCTTGTCCATGCCGGCGCCCCGGATCGTCACGCCATCGGCGCGCAGGCTCAGGCTGCGGTCGAAGCTGTGGCGGCCGGCCGGGATTTCGATGACATCACCCCGCTTGGCATCCAGCAGGCGCTCCTGCAAGGTGGCGGCGAAGCCTGTATCGGCGGCCGCGACGGTGTCGGTCCCGGATGTCCCGGGCTGGCAGCCCACCGCCAGCAGCGCCAGCGCGCCGGCTATCGCCAAGGAAATGCTGCGTTGCATGAGTCTCCCCTCCCATACGCCTGCGTAGTGCAGGCCAGTCTGGTGTGCGGGCACGTATGACACGGAGGGCGGGAGCGGCATACTAAGGGGGGCAAAGCGGACAAGCTGGAGGGGCTTCGATGCGCTGGAAAACCGGACTGGGCAATCCTCTGTCGATCGCCAATCTGCCCACCAACATGCTGTGCGGGCTGGTGCTGCTGGCCGGCGAATTCGGCGTGAATGCCGAGAGCTGGTTCGCCGGCATGCGCTTGAACGTGCAGGAAATCCACGACCCGCAGGCCCGCGTGTCCTACCGCCAGGCCAGCGAGATCATCCGCCGCGCCCTGCCCACCTTGCCCATCGATGGCGTCGGCCTGGCCATGGGCGGCAAGCAGAACGGCGGCAACTTCGGCCTGCTCGGGCTGGCGATGAAGACCGCGCCCACGTTCGGCGATGCGGTGCAGATCGGCCTCGAGTACCAGCGCAACCTGGGGCCGCTGATGGACCTGGAACTGGAAGACCGCGATGTAGGCGCGTTGGCCGTGATCGCGACGGCACCGGAAGAGGCCACCGACCTGCTGCCGTTCCTGTGCGAGGAAATGTTCGCCAGCACGCTGATGCTGGCGCGCGAACTGGCGGGCCCGGACTTCCGTCCGTTGCGGCTGGAACTCGGCTATCCCGCACCGCGCTACGCTGCCCGCTACGACGACCTGTTCGGTTGCGAGGTCCGCTTCAACCAGCCGCGGCACGCCATGGTGGTGGACCGTCGCTGGCTGGAACTGCCGTTCGCCAGCTACAACCCGGTGACGTCACGGCAGGCGCTCGCGTTATGCCAGGCACAGCTGACGGCGATGTCGTTGCGTGGCGAGACCACGGCGGCGGTGGAGCGGCAGTTGCGTCCACGCCTGCGCGAGAATCCGCAGATGACCGACGTGGCCACCGCGCTGCATCTCAGCGAACGCACGCTGCGCCGCCAGCTCGCCGAGGAAGGCACCAGCTTCAGCGCGGTGCACGACCGCGTCCGCACGGAGCGTGCGCTGGAACTTCTGCACGACGAAGAAACCACCATTGCCACCGTCGGTAGCCAGATAGGATTCAACGATGTGCGGGAGTTCCGCCGCGCGTTCAAACGCTGGACCGGGCACACGCCCAGCGACACGCGACGGCGCCCCGCGTAGAGCGCAGATTGCTCCGCTGCCCCTCTGCCGACGGGATACAGGAGTCCGTGCAGCGCAGAGAAAACTTAGCGCTGCGCGGACACCGCGGTCATTCCAGCACCATCACCGCATCGACTTCAAAAGCCGCACCCTTCGGCAGGCCGGACACTTCAATCGTCGAACGTGCGGGGTAAGGCGCGGCGAAATATTCCTGCATCACCGCATTGACCGCCGCGAACTGCGACAGGTCGGTCAGGTACAGACCCAGGCGCACGATGCGCTCCAGCGAGCCGCCCGCCGCTTCGGCGACCGCCTTGAGGTTATCGAAAGCACGGCGGGCCTGCGCGCCGATGTCGCCTTCCACCAGGTTGCCGGTGGCCGGATCCAGCGGAATCTGCCCGGAGAAGTACACGGTATTGCCTGCGCGCACGGCCTGCGAATACGGACCGATGGCAGCGGGGGCGTGATCGGTGTGGATGATCTGCTTGGTCATGGGCGACTCCTCAGTGGATAGCCGATTCTACGTAGGGCGGGCCCAGGCCCGCCATCGCGCGCGACCCGATCACCTTCGCATTGATGGAAACAGGCAACCCAAGCAGATCGCCGCCATTGCGAACATGGGCGCCACGACGGCGGGCCTGGGCCCGCCCTACTTCACTGCCGGCGCACGCCGTGCACGACGTTGAGGCGCCGCAGCCGCCGCATCACTTCCGCCAGGTGGTTGCGGTCGCGGACCTGGATCGAGAAGCGCAGCACGGCGACGTTGATGTCGCGCTCCAGATATTCCACGCGCTCGATGTTCGACTGGCTCTTGGCGACCGCCGCGGCGACCTGCGCCAGCACGCCGGGACGATTCTCCACGTCGATCAGCAGGGCGGCGTCGTAGTCGCCGGTGACGCGCGCATCCCAGGCGATCGGCACCCAACGTTCCGGCGACTTGCGGAACTCGGTGACATTGGGGCAATCCAGCCGGTGCACCACGATGCCCTTGCCGGCCGTGTGGTAACCCATGATCTCGTCGCCCGGGATGGGTTGGCAGCATTGCGCGAAGCTGACCACGCCGCGCTCGCCGCCGGTGATCAGTATCTTTTCCTGCGAGTGCTTGGAGTGGCCGCCGGCGCGCAGCTCGGCGAACGCGGTCAGTGCCTGCGCCGCCTGCGCCGGCATCCAGTTGCCCAGCGCCACGTCCGCCAGGAAGGCTTCCAGGCGCGGATACTTGTGCTCGGCCAGGAAGGCTTCCAGGCGCTGCTGCGGCAGGCGCTCGAGCGAACTGTCGAGGTCCTCCAGCGCGCGGTCCAGCATGCGGTGGCCGAGCTGCACGGCATCCTCGTGCTCCAGTTGCTTGAGCTGGTGCCGGATCGCGGTACGTGCCTTGCTGGTGACGACGAACTCCAGCCACTGCGGCTTGGGCGCGGCCGACTTGGCGGTGATGATCTCCACGCTCTGCCCGCTGGCGAGCTTGGTACGCAGCGGCACCAGTTTCTTGTCCACGCGCGAGGCCACGGCCTGGTTGCCCACATCCGTGTGTACGGCATAGGCGAAATCCAGCGCGGTGGAATTGCGCGGCAGCGACAGGATCTTCCCCTTCGGCGTGAACAGGTAGACCTCGTCCGGGAACAGGTCGACCTTGACGTTCTCCAGGAACTCCAGCGACGAGCCCGCCGCGTGCTGGTTGTCGATCAGCTCGACGATCCATGCATGCGCGCGGTTCTGCGCGCTGTTGGGCGTATCGGTACCGAACTTGTAGGTCCAGTGCGCCGCGATGCCGCGTTCGGCGATCAGGTCCATCTCGGTGGTGCGGATCTGCACTTCGATCGGCGAGCCGTAGGGTCCGAACAGCACCGTGTGCAACGACTGGTATCCGTTGGCCTTGGGGATGGCGATGAAGTCGCGGAAGCGACCATCCAACGGCTTGTACTGCGCATGCACGGCGCCGAGCGCGTGGTAGCACGACGGCACGGAATCGACCACGACGCGGAACCCGAACACGTCCATCACCTGGTCGAAGCTTTTTCCTTCGCCCTGCATCTTGTTGTAGATGCTCCAGGGCGTCTTGACCCGACTGACCAGGCGATGCTCGAGGCCTTCCTTCGCCAGCCGCTGCGACAGGTGCGCCTCGATCTGCGCCATCGATTCGCGACGCATCACCGGCTGGCTGCGGATGTGCTTCTCGATCACGGCGTGCCGCCAGGGATGCAGCGCGCGGAATCCCAGGTCCTGCAGCTCGGACTTGACCAGGTTCATGCCCAGCCGCTGGGCAATGGGCGCGTAGATCTCCAGGGTCTCGCGCGCGATGCGGCCACGCGCCTCGGCACTCTGCGCGCCGAGGGTCCGCATGTTGTGCAGGCGGTCGGCCAGCTTGATCATGATCACGCGCAGGTCGCGCGACATGGCCAGCAGCATCTTGCGGAAGCTCTCCGCCGCCGCCTCCTGCCGGTCGCGGAACTTCAGCTTGTCCAGCTTGGTGACGCCTTCCACCAGTTCGGCCACCGACTCGCCGAACTCGGCCGCGATCTCCGCACCGGTCAGCGGCGTGTCCTCGATGGTGTCGTGCAGGATGGCCGCGATCAGCGTTTCCGCGTCCATGCCCAGTTCGGCCAGCACACCGGCCACCGCCACCGGATGGGTGATATAGGGCTCGCCCGACTTGCGGGTCTGGCCGACATGCGCGGCGGCACCGACCTCCCAGGCGCGCCGCAGCAACGGCAGCTGGTCCTTCGGCAGGTAGCGCGCGGTCTTCTCGAACTGCGCGACGTACTCCGGCACCGTTTCGTCGTGCGGCGAAGCGGGGGTGCGGACTGCCTTGGCGATGCGACCTGAACTCATGCCGCCAGCCTATGCCAGTCACGTCGCAACGGCAACGCGCGCGCGCCTGCCTGAAACGCAGAAAGCCCGCTTGCGCGGGCTTTCCGGTCATCGCGGGTTTCGGTGGAAACCCGAGGCGGGATCGATCTCAGTCGTCGCCCTTGGACAGGTCGTCGTCGGCGACCACTTCGGCGGCGGCCCATTCCAGCGCCTCGCGCTCGGCGCGCTCGCGCTCGGCCTTCTCGACGCGGTCGATCAGGTCGTTGTCGATCCTGCGGGCGGCGATTTCACGCAGCGCCAATACGGTGGGCTTGTCCTGGTGTTCGCTGTTGTCGATGGTCGGCTCCACGCCGTTCGCCAGCTGGCGGGCGCGCTTGGCAGCCATCGTGACCAGGTCGAAACGGTTATCGACGACTTCCAGGCAATCTTCAACGGTGATGCGGGCCATGCGGGCTCCCGGCAGCCTGTTGGCCGCCCAGTGAATGGGGAAAGGGGCGGCGATTGTAGGTGGGCGGCCCAGGCAATGCAAGCCTTTCCTTGAAAATCAGTTAGTTAGAAGCCAATCCCTTACAGGTGGAGGCTTCAGCCCCGACCAGCGGCCAGCGGCCAGCGGCCAGCGGCCAGCGAACACCATTGCCTTGCGGTCGGGGCTGACGCCCCTCCTGCAGCTGGACCACTATTCGGCCAGAAGGGTGGCAATCAGGCCGGCGTGCCGGACATCCTGGGCCTCCCGGCGCAGGCGGCTGGCGGTGAAGATCGCGTGCATCTGCTCGACGGCGGTCTCGAACACATCATTGACGATCACGTAGTCGAACTCCGCGTAGTGCGACATCTCCTCGCGGGCGGCGGCCAGCCGGCGTTGGATGACTTCCTCGCTGTCCTGGCCCCGTGCACGCATGCGCTGCTCCAGCGCATCGCGCGACGGCGGCAGGATGAACACGCTGACCGCGTCCGGCACCTTCTCGCGCACCTGGCGGGCGCCCTGCCAGTCGATTTCAAGCAGCACGTCCTTGCCGGCGTCGAGCTGAGGCTCCACCGACTGGCGCGCCGTGCCCTTCCAGTCGCCATGCACCTCGGCGTACTCGAAGAAGTCGCCGGCGCGGATCATCGCCTTGAACTCGTCGGCGCTGATGAAGTGGTAATGCTGCGCATGGCGCTCGCCCGGACGCGCGCCGCGCGAGGTGAACGAGATCGACAGCGCGATGTCCGCGTCCCGCGCCAGCACGGCGTTGACGATGCTGCTCTTGCCCGCGCCCGACGGCGCCGCGACGATGTAAAGGGTTCCGCGCTTCATTCGATGTTCTGCGCCTGCTCGCGGATCTGGTCGATCAGCACCTTCAGTTCCACCGCGATGTTGGTGGTGCGGATGTCGACGGACTTGGAGCCGAGGGTGTTCGCTTCGCGGTTGAATTCCTGCAGCAGGAAGTCCAGCCGCCGGCCCTGCGGCTCCTTCTGGGTGAACACGCGGCGGATTTCCTTGACGTGGCTGTCGAGGCGGTCGAGCTCCTCGTCCACGTCGAGCTTCTGCAGCCACAGCACCAGTTCCTGCTCCAGCCGTCCCTGCTCCATGTTCTGCGCCACATCGGCGAGCCGCACTTCCAGCTTCTGCCGCTGGCCCGCACGGATCTGCGGAATCAGGGTCCGTACTTCGGCCGCCAGCGCTGCGATGCCGTCCACGCGCTCCAGGATCGCCGCCACCAGCTTGCCGCCCTCGCGTTCGCGCGCCGCGACGAACTGGTCCAGCACCGCGTCAAGCAAGGCCAGGGCCTCGGCCTGAAGCGCGTCCATATCCACGCCCTTGCTCTGCAGCACACCAGGGAACTGCAGCAGGTCGGTCAGCTCGGTACGCAGGTTGGGCAGGCGCGAAGACAGTTCCAGCGCCAGTTCCGACAGGTGTGCGATGACGCGGGGATTGATCTGCAGCGCACCCTCGCCTTCGGGCGCCCGCAGGCGCAACGTCAGGTCCAGCTTGCCGCGCGAGACGCGCGAGGCCACCCGTTCGCGCAGCGCCGGTTCGAGCACGCGCAGTTCATCCGGCAGGCGGACACCCAGTTCCAGGAAGCGGTGGTTGACCGCGCGCAGTTCGGCGGCAAGCGAGCCGCCATCGGTGGCGCGCTCGGCGGTGGCGAACGCCGTCATGCTGCGGATCATGCAGGTGCCCATCGGACCAGTGAGCGGCGCATCTTAGCAGTACGCGTGGCGCGGACCGGGGCGGGCGGGACCAACCGGGCCAAACGGCTTGGACTGCTAGACTTCGCCCCCCTCATCGCGGATGCCCCCATGTCCTTCTCCCGCCCCAGCGCCCGCCTTCCCGACCAGATGCGTGACGTCGGCATCCTGCGCAACTACACCCGCCATGCCGAAGGCTCGGTGCTGGTCAGCTTCGGCCATACGCGCGTGCTGTGCACCGCGACCGTGGAGAACAAGGTGCCGGGCTTCCTGCGCGGCAAGGGCGAAGGCTGGGTGACCGCCGAATACGGCATGCTGCCGCGCTCCACCCATACCCGCAGCGACCGCGAAGCCTCGCGCGGCAAGCAGGGCGGGCGCACGCTGGAGATCCAGCGCCTGATCGGCCGCACCCTGCGCGCCTGCGTGGACCGTGGCGCCCTGGGCGAACGCACCATCACCCTGGACTGCGACGTGCTGCAGGCCGACGGCGGCACCCGCACCGCCGCCATCACCGGCGCCTACGTGGCGCTGGTGGACGCGGTGAACTGGCTGAAGTCGCGCAACGAGATCAAGCGCGATCCGATCCATGGCGCGGTGGCTGCGGTATCGGTGGGCATCTACCGCGGCGTGCCGGTGCTGGACCTGGACTATGCCGAGGACAGCGACTGCGACACCGACATGAACCTGGTGATGAACGACGGCGGCGGCTTCATCGAGCTGCAGGGCACGGCCGAAGGCCACGCGTTCCGCCGCGATGAACTGGATACGCTGCTCGCCCTGGGCGAGAAGGGCATCGGCGAGCTGTTCGCCGCGCAGCGGGCGGCGCTGGCGGGCTGAGATCCGCGGTGGGAGCGACGTCAGTCACGACGAGGCTTCACCGTAGACCTTCGCGACTGACGTCGCTCCCACAACCGGGCACCACCACGGAAGCCGACATGAAACAACGCCTCAGCCTGGTCACCCTGCTGGTCGACGACTACGACCGCGCCATCGCGCACTACTGTGGCGCGCTGGGCTTCGAACTGCGCGAGGACACGGATCAGGGCCGCAAGCGCTGGGTGCATGTCGCCCCGCCGGGCAGCACCGAAACCGGCCTCCTGCTGGCCGTGGCCAGCACCGACGAACAGCGCGCGCGCATCGGCGACCAGACCGGTGGGCGCGTGGGTTTCTTCCTGCAGACCGACGACTTCTGGCGCGACCACGCGCGCATGGTCGCCGCCGGCATCGAGTTCCTCGAAATCCCGCGCGAGGAGAGTTACGCCACCGTCGCCGTGTTCCGCGATGCCTACGGCAACCGCTGGGACCTGCTGCAACCCAAGGACTGATCCGACATGAAGCTCGTTCTCGCCTCGTCCAACCACGGCAAGCTGGAAGAACTGCGCAGCCTGCTGGCCGACACCGGTATCGAACTCATCGCGCAGTCCGACCTGGGCGTGGAGGATGCCGACGAAACCGGCGCCACGTTCATCGAGAACGCCCTGATCAAGGCGCGCCATGCCAGCCTGCAGACCGGGCTGCCCGCACTGGCTGATGATTCCGGCATCTGCGTGGACGCGCTGAACGGTGCGCCCGGCCTGTATTCGGCACGCTACGCCGGCGAGCACGGCCATGCCGACCGCAACATCGACAAGTTGCTGGACGCCCTGAAGGACACGCCTGGCGAACAACGTGGCGCGCACTTCTATTGCGTCCTGGTGCTGCTGCGCCATGCGCACGATCCGCAACCGCTGATCGTCGAAGGCGAGTGGCAGGGCCGCATCCTGCATGAGCGCCGCGGCACCGGCGGACATGGCTATGACCCGGTGTTCTTCGACCCCCAGTTCGGCCAGTCGGCAGCGGAAATGCCGCTGGACGAGAAGAACCGCATCAGCCATCGCGGCAAGGCGCTGGCCGGATTGAAGCAGCGGCTGCAGACGATCCTGTAGGCGCGCCCTTCATGCCCCATCGGGGTATTCATGCCCCCTCGGGACAAATGGGCGCGATGTATTGCCCTGCGGCCACGCACGAAGCGTCTCGGGCATGTACCCCATGCGGGGCATGAAGCCCGCTCCTACAATAGACCCATGCTGATCCCGCCTCCCCTGTCGCTGTACGTCCACATGCCGTGGTGCGTGCGCAAATGCCCTTACTGCGATTTCAACTCGCACCAGGGCAAGGGCGAGCTGCCGTTCGATGCCTATGTCGACGCCTTGCTGCGCGACCTGGACCACGACCTGCCGCTGGTCTGGGGGCGCACGGTGCACAGCGTCTTTTTCGGCGGTGGCACGCCCAGCCTGTTCCCGCCGGAGGCCATCGACCGCTTCCTGCAGGCCGCCAGCAGCCGGTTGCGCTTCGCACCGGGGCTGGAAGTGACGCTGGAGACCAATCCGGGCACCGCCGAGCATGGCCGTTTCGAGAGCTACCGCGCGGCCGGCGTGAACCGCATCAGCTTCGGCATCCAGAGCTTCGACGACGGGAGCCTGGAGAAGCTGGGCCGCATCCACGACAGCCGCGAGGCCGAGCAGGCCGTGAAGCTGGCGCAGGATGCCGGCCTCGACAACATCAACCTCGACCTGATGTACGCCCTGCCCGGCCAGACCCTGGCCATGGCCGAACATGACCTGCAATGCGCCTTCGCGCTGCGACCCGCGCACATCTCCCACTACCAGCTGACGCTGGAGCCGAACACGGTGTTCTTCTCGCGGCCGCCCCAGGGCATGCCCGACGACGACCACGCCTGGGACATGCAGGAACACTGCCAGGCACTGCTTGCCGCTGCCGGCTATGGCCACTACGAAGTCAGCGCCTATGCGCAGCCCGGCCGTCGCTGCGCGCACAACATGAACTACTGGCGTTACGGCGATTACATCGGCATCGGCGCCGGCGCGCACGGCAAGATCACCGTGGGCGCCACCGCGCAGATCCTGCGTCGCTGGAAGGTGAAACACCCCACGAGCTACCTGGCGACCGCTGGCACGCCGCAGGCCATCGGCGGCGATGACGACATCACGTCGGAGCGCCGCCCGTTCGAGTTCATGCTCAATGCACTGCGGCTGCAGGAAGGCTTTGCGCTGGCGGATTTCACCGCCACCACCGGACTGCCCGTGGCAACGATCGAGGCGGCGCTGGAACTGGCCCGGCGGCGTGGCTGGCTCGACCTGTCCGATACCCACGTGCGGCCCACGGCCCTGGGCCGCCGGTTCACCAACGACGTGATCGAACTGTTCCTCGACACCTGAAGCCCACGTCCTCTCCGCGTGGCGACGGATGGATGCGCAGGCAACGCCGGGTGTGATAATGATGGGGCTACAGGGGAGCTCACTGCACCGATGACCGCGCCACGATCGCCTTCGCCTGCCGCCGCGCCGACCACCATCGCATCGGCCGCGCTGCCGCCGCGCGTGCGCCGCGTGCTGCAGAACCTGTTCGACCATATCTCGCCGGACTTCATCACCGCGTTGAATGCCATGCTGGTGGAGTTCGAGCAGCAGCTGTTCAAGCAGGCGGAGCACGCCCGCAGCAACCACCTGCAGACACAGATCTTCGTCGACCTGCGCGCCCTGCAGAAGCACCGCACCGAACTGGTCCCGCATTACATGTTCGGCCTGGAAGGCGAACTGGCGGGCCTCCGCGCGCCGCGCGCCGAAGCGAATGCGTCGACGGCGCCCCGCCTTGACTACCAGACACTGACGCTGGTGGAAGATGCGGTGATGGACCAGGAGATCGTGCTGCGCGAAGTCGCGCGGCGGCATGAGCAGCGCGGCAACGCACAGATCCTGATGCTGGGCCAGCGCTTTGGCGTCCTCGCCCGCGCGCCCGCCTACGACGCGGACACCCTGCCGCTCGGGCCGAACCGCCTCTGCCACGTGCTGAAGGACGCTGCGGCGTGCCTGGAGCTGTCGCTGGATGCGCAGCTGGTGCTCTACCGCACCTTCGACCACAAGGTGATGCTGAACTACAGCGAGTGGGCCAGCACGGTGAACCAGTTCCTGTCGCGCGAGGGCATCCTGCCGGGGCTGGTCTACATGCCGCGCCGGGGCCGCGTGCAGGAAGCGATACGGCGGCACCCGCTCGACGAAGGCAGTGCTGAACCACGCCCGATGACCGCCTGGCAGGGCCAGGCCGGTGCTTCGCACTGGGCCACGCTGACGCCGGACCAGCTGCAGGCTGTCGCCGGCGCCATGACCGACGGCAGGGCACCCGAACCGGGTCACGGCGGGTCATCGCCGCCGGCACCGTCGAGCGCCGCCGCGACACCGGCTGCGGCGGAAACACCGGCGGCCGACAACACCGCAGGTTCGTTCGAAGTGCTGCAGAAGCTGCTCGCCATCCGGCGCGGCGGTCTGCAAGCCGATGCCCATGCCCTCGCCGCTTCCGGCGGATACGGAAGCGCGGGTGGCCTCGGCGGCCTGGGTGGCCACGAAGGACAAGGTGGCCAGGGAGGGGGCACTGGCACCGGAGAAGGCAGTGACCAGGGCGGCGGCCAGGGCAGCGCCCCGACGGGCGATGCCACCGGCGCGACCGCACCGGCCGCACCGGCCCACCGGCTGCTGCCCACGCCCGATGTGTTGAGCACGTTGCAGGCCCTGCAGACGGCACCGCTTCCACCGCGCGCGCCCGACCAGCCGCGTCGCACCGTGGCCGACCTGCAGCAGGCCATGCTGGCCGAAGTACGTGCCAAGCACGGCCCCAACGCCACCCTGGCCAGCGCGGATTCGGACACCTTCGAACTGCTGGACCTGCTCTACAACGAAATCGAGCGCGAGGTGCAGCACGACGCACCCGCCGCCGACATGCTGGTGCGGCTGCAGGTCCCGGTCGTGCAGGCCGCCTTGCGCGACCGCAACTTCTTCCTGCGCGCGCAGCACCCGGCGCGCGACCTGCTCAACACGGTGGCCGAATCCGGCGCCACCTGGCTGGGCGACGAGGACGTGGACCCGCAGCTGGTGCAGAAACTGCATCGCGCGGTCGAGGCGGTGGTCGAGACCTACGAAGGCGACGAAGCCGTCTTCGAGGACGCCAACCGCGATGTCCAGCAGCACCTGCAGGCCGCCGCGCGCAAGGCCGAACTGGCCGAGCGCCGGCAGATCGAGGCCGCACGCGGCAAGGACCGGCTGGAAGTCGCCAAGCAGCGCGCTGCGGAGACCATCGAATCCGCGATGGCCGAGGCCAAGCCACAGAAGTTCGTGCAGGCCCTGCTCAGCCAGGCCTGGGCCGACGTACTCACGCTCACGCAACTGCGCAACGGCGAATCGTCCACCGAGTGGACCGACCAGCTGCAGACCACGCTGGAGATCGTCGCCGCCACCACCACCTCGCAGGAACCGAGCCCCGCGCTGGCCGACAAGATCGAGAAATCGCTGGTGCAGGTGGGCTACCACGAAGACGAAGCGGCCGCGATCGCGCGTCGCCTGTCGAGTGCCGAGGAGGATGAAACCACGTCGCGCACCGAGCTGACCGCGCGCCTCAAGGCACGTGCACGGCTGGGTGGCCAGGGCGAGATCAAGAAGAAGCCGGCGCAGCCGCGCACGCCGCAGGAACAGGAGTGCTACGACTACCTGCGCACGCTGCCATTCGGCACCTGGTTCGAGTTCACCCGCAACCAGCAGGGCGACCTGCAGCGGCAGCGCCTGTCGTGGTTCAGCCCGGTCACCGGCAATGCGCTGTTCGTCAACCAGCGTGGCCAGCGCGTGGGCGAGCACTCGCTGGACACGCTCGCGCACTTGATGGCCAAGGGTCAGGCGCAGGTGGTCACCGAAGACCGCGGCCGCCTGATCGACCGTGCATGGAACGCCACCCTCAGCGCGCTGCGCAGCCTCACTGGCCGCCGTGGCGAGACCGAAGCCGCAGGAGACGCCGCATGATGCGCGAGTTCCGCCGTGCCCGCCGACGCAGCGTGCCCAAGTCCGTTCCCGTGTTCGACCTGATGACCGAACAGGTCATCGGCCGCCTGGGCAACCTCTCCGAGTCGGGCATGCTGCTGGTCGCCACCGAACCGGTGGTGGACGATGCGCTGTACCAGCTGCGCTTCCACCTGCGCGATGAACGTGGCCAGGACGTGCCGATCGACGTGGGCGCACACCTGCTGTGGTCCGCCCAGGCCAATACGCCCGGGCAGGCCTTCGCCGGCCTGCGCTTCCTGACCATCGACCGCGAGCCGCTGGAGCGCCTGCGCCAGTGGGTCAATGCCGGGCCCGAGGCCGAGTAGGCTCCACGCCACGGCCTGCGCGGGCCGGATGCGGCAAAATGGCGGCTCTTTCGCACGAGCCGCCGCCATGAACGCCCCCGCCTCCTTCGACACCGACCTCGTCCCGCTCTACGCCGACCACCTGGCGACGATGAAGCGCCGCGCCGACGAAGCCCTGGTGCGGGGCGGTTTCGATCACCTGGTCGTACCCAGTGGTACGCAGCACTGGCAGGTCTTCGACGACCGCGACTATCCGTATGCGGTCAACCCGCAGTTCAAGGCCTGGCTGCCGTTGACGCGCATGCCGTACAGCTGGCTGGTGTACACGCCGGGCGAACGCCCGAAGGTAATCTTCTACCAGCCGTTCGACTACTGGCATGTGGTACCGGACGCACCCGGCGGCTGGTGGGTGGACCACTTCGACATCCACATCATCCGCAAGCCCGACGAAGCGCTCGCCCTGCTGCCGCCCGCCGCGCGCAGCGCGATCCTTGGCGAGCCGCAGAGCGCGCTGGGCGCAGCTCCCGGCACGCATTACGCACCGAACAATCCCGAGCCGGTCATCCAGTACCTGGAGTACCAGCGCTCCTACAAGACGCCGTACGAGATCACCCTGATGCGCCAGGCGCAGCGCCTGGCCGTGCGCGGCCATCGCGCCGCCGAGGCGGCGTTCCGCGCGGGCCAGAGCGAGTTCGGCATCCATATGGCCTACTGCGCGGCGGTGGGCCAGGACGCCAACGACCTGCCCTACGGCAACATCATCGGCCTGAACGAACATGCCGCGGTGCTGCACTACACCGAACTGCAGCGCGTCGCGCCCGACCCGTTGCGCAGCTTCCTGATCGATGCCGGCGCGAGTTTCCACGGCTATGCCAGCGACATCACGCGCACGCATGCCTACGACACCGGCAGCGAGTTCCAGGCGATGATCGATGCGGTCGATGCCGCGCAGCAGGCGATGTGCGCCAGCGTGCGCAGTGGTGTGGACTACAAGCAGCTGCACGTGGATGCGCATCTCACCCTGATGGGCATCCTGAAGGACTTCGGCGTGATCACCGTGTCGCCGGAAGCCGCCGTGGCCACCGGCGTGAGCGCGGCGTTCTTCCCGCATGGCCTGGGCCACCCCATCGGCCTGCAGGTGCACGATGTGGCCGGCTTCGCCGCCAGCGACCGCGGCGGCCGCATCGAACGCCCCGCCGGCCATCCCTACCTGCGCATGACCCGCGTACTGGAGCCGGGCATGGTGGTGACCATCGAACCGGGTCTCTACTTCATCGACCTGCTGCTGGACGAGGTGAAGAAGAACGGCCACGCCGCCAGCGTGGACTGGTCGCGCGTGGATGCGTTCCGCCCGTATGGCGGCATCCGCATCGAGGACGAAGTGCTGTGCACCACCGGCGACGCCGACAACCTGACCCGGCCGGCGTTCGCGGAGGCGGGCTGAGCCGGCTGCCGTCCCGCGAAGGCTTCATGCGCACGCTGCGCGCCTGTGCCTCCAAATCCCGCGCAGCGGCCGGAACACTTCATTCAATCCGAGCCCGCTTCGCGGCTCGACCCAACCCAGGCACTAGGCGCCATGACGCGACTACACAAGCTATGCCTCATAGCCTTCATGACAACCGTGCTCGGCTGCACGCCATCCATCTCCCCCGATCAATCCAAGAGTCTGGCCGCGGCGAGTGCCGCCCTTCTCGCGCACCCCGAGGGAGACATTCCTGAAACCAGCTGGCCAGAGGTTGTGACCAACCTCAAACCAAAGCGCGTTTACCGCAATCATCAAGGTGTCTACATCTGTACATACGAGTTCTTTGTTGAGCAGCAGGGTGTTTTCATCCTTGACCCGGCATCAACGTTCATACCAAATCACAATGGAGATCCCAGCTACGAGGTCGTCGCCGCAGGCATCTTCACCTACCGTAGCGCTGGCTAGGTGCGCGCCGAGCAGTTCACTCAAACCGATGCCGCCTTGTGGCTCAGCACCCTTCAAACGTTAGGCCTCATGAGACAGATTCTTGCCGCCGCAGTCTTCTGTGCCTCCACCGCGCTGGCTGCAGAGCCTTCACTGGTTGCTGACAACGAGCTTTCTCTCGGCGGCATTGCTCTCGGCGATACGGAGGCCTCCGTTCTGCACAGGCTCGGAAAGCCACTCCGCACCACGGACACCGGTGACTTCCTCAGCATCCGCATGGACTATCCGGGTTTGACAGTCTGGCTTGGCGAGGAGCGTCGTGTCGGCGAGATACTCAGCACAACCGCACAACACTGCACGCCGATCGATGTTTGTCCTGGCATGCCCTTCGCTAGAGCCAAGACGAAATACGGTCCGCCGCTGGTGGCCGACCGGGAAGATGGCACCTATATGGAATACCCAAGCTCCCAGTCGTCGTGCTGGCTGCAGATCGCGCTCAGCACAGGCAATATCAGATCCATTCGTGCCGAGTGCCAGTCATGATGTGGCCTGAAAATTCATTCGGATTGAGGTCCCTTCATGGCGACGCCACTCAAGGAAATTCTGCCCCGCGCAAGGACGGCCCTACGCCTCGAACCGACCTCCCGCATCACGGTCATGCGCATATCGCTTCGCGAGCGGAAACGCGGGCAGCCAGGACTCGCGACGGATCGTCCACAGCTCGTAGGTGGGCGTCAGCTGGTCGGGGGCATCCAGGGACCCGAGGTTGAGTTCGATCTCGTCTCCGCTGCCGCCGAACACCGACGAGCCGCAGCGAGGACAGAAGGAGCGTCCGGCGTAGTCGCACGTCTCGCCTTCCACCGTCACCGCGTCGCGCGGGAAAATCGCTGAGGCGTGGAACAGCGCCCCGTGATGCTTACGGCAGTCCAGGCAATGACAGAGTCCAACGCGATACGGGCGCCCCGACGCCACGAACCGCACGTTGCCGCAAAGGCAACCACCGGTGAATCGCTCCATGCTGCATCTCCTTCGAATCAGGCACACAAGGTACACACCTGACAGGGAAGGAAGCGCTGGTGCCGCGTACTACCCATGTGGATGCGCATTGCCGGCGCACCACGCCGTGCGTCCCGCTGCCCTGCGCAGTACGATGCGCCCACCCCGTCCCAACGTGGTATGCCCATGTCGAAGTCCGAATACCTGCTGATCTCCCGCGGTCAGTGGGACGAAACCGCCTCGCCGCAGAATGTCCAGAGCGCGATCGACCGTTTCTACACGTGGTACGAACAGGGCCTGGCCGATGGCGTGCTGAAGCCCGGCAGCCGGCTGGAAACCCACGGCAAGCGGGTCACGCGCGATGGCATCACCGACGGACCGTTCGCCGAGGCGAAAGAACTCGTGGGCGGCTACTGGTTCATCGTCGCCGACTCGCTGGACGCCGCCGCACGGATCGCCGCCGAGAATCCCTGCCTCGCGTACGGCCTGACGCTGGAGATCCGGCCGCTGGAAGCCGCCCGTGCCCGCGCGCAGGACGTGACCAACGAGACGCCCCCGGCCTGGCGTCCGGACGAAGGCTGATCCACGCCCATGACCGCGGCACATCCCACGCTTGAAGGCGGCTGCCATTGCGGCGCGATCACCCTCGCCTTCTCCACCGCCCTGACACCGGAAACGACTTCGCCGCGCGCGTGCGACTGCAGCTTCTGCCGGGCGCACGGCGCCGCATGGATATCCGATCCCGCCGGCCAGTTGGTCATCCGCGCGCAGGCCGATCGCCTTCGCCGGTACCGACAGGGCTCCCTGGCGGCTCAGTTCCTGCTGTGTGGCGAGTGCGGCGTGCTGGTGGGCGTGCTGCATGAGTGCGGCGAGCGCGGATATGCGGCCGTGAACACCGCCTGCCTGACCGCACGCGACACGTTCGCCGCATCCGTTCCTGCATCGCCGCAGACCCTGTCTGCGGACGAAAAGACGGCCCGCTGGCGTCAGCTATGGGTCGGCGATGTCCGGTTGCTGAGCTGAGTCCAGCAAGCCTGTCCGCCCGGCAGCGTCGCGCTCACGGTCCGGCAGACGTGCGTACGGGTCTAACGCTGTGGCGTCAGCGAGTAGGCGCCATCGTTGAATGTCAGCGGAAGATAGGCATACGCGCGTCGGCCGTCCGCAGCCGGGGTGTAAGGCCGTGTCCGCACTCCACGCGCTTGCGCTTCCAGCCCACGCGCGCCAGCGGGATTCGGCAGCGCTTCGATCATCCACACGCCGTCGGCTCGGCCGCCGGCTGGACTGCCGCGGTAGAGGAAGTAGCCCAGCGACGGGCCGATGGGAATCCGCACATCGCCGCCCATGGTCTTCGTTCGCTGTGCCTCGGTCGCAATCTGCAAGTGCGGCCGGTCCTCGCCCTCACTGCCGCCGGATGACTGTTCGTCCAGCGCGGTGAACAGCATGCGGTCGAGTTGCGGCCCGTGCGTGCGCGCCAGTTCGTCGAACCAGGCGCGGCCCAGCGATTCGGCATCACGCGCCGGCGCCATCGCCTTGTAGCAGCGATCGAGCAGATAGGCGTGGTACGCGGTATGGCGGAACGGAATGTCGATGGTGTTGTCGTGCGGCCGCGGACCGCGCGTGCGCTTTTCCAACTCCCGGTCAAGCACCACCCATGCCTGTCCCCACTGCATGGCAGGCTTGGCATTGCCGGCGGCGAGTTCAAGTTCCGCCAGCGAGGCCAGGGCCACCAGCGGACAGCGGGGCGAGGCCACGCACTTTTCCAGCCAGAATCGCGCGGTCTCCACGTCGCGCTCGACGCGCCTCGCCGGATGGTCCATGCCATGCCGGTAGAGCGCCCCCAGGTAGAACGCAGCGTAGCCGTCGCCCGCCTGTGCGCTGGCGACGAGGCTCTGCATGGCGCGGTCGCGTGTCGCGGGCGGGGCGTCGCGGTCGAGGAGGGCTTCCACGGTCTCTGGCTCGATGCCGGCCGGCGAGGGCGGCAACGAAGTGGCCTGCGCCAGGGCAGCCCACGTATACGCCACGAAGACCACGATTCCCTTCCGGATGCGCATGCGAGTCCTCCCTGAAGATGGCAACGCTAGCGTGCAGGTGCCTGCCGGGCAAGTCGTCCCCGGAACCATAGTTGGGGATGAGCGCACCGAAGCCCGACACCGTCAGCCTGTCCCCTGCACGGAAACTATTCGCGGGCGACACAGCCCCTCTGCAGGGCTGACCGCGCCCAGCACGCCGCCGCTGCCAGAACCCGAACCAGAAAGGTGCGCACGCAAGACATCGAGGTGAGATGGCGAGGATTCTTTCCTCGACCGCAAGGCACGCTGGAACGCCGCCAAGGAAAATTTCCTCGGCCGCGCACCTCGAAGGTGGGATGACAAGGAAGTTTGCCTCGGCATCGGGATGCTTTCAGGTCAGGCGAGAAGGCAGTTCGCCTTGCGGTCGATCCATTCCGGTTCGGGCGCAAAGCTTGTCGCCTCGACGTTGAACCACCGAGGTGCGGGCGCGAGGCTCAACGGCTCGGCAGCGAGGAAAATTTCCTTGGCCACGCCATGCCCCTCACCCCGCCATCGCCGCCTCGATCTCATCGGCGCTGCGTGCCAGCGCGTCGGTCAGCACGACGGGCTCGCCGTCGGTGACCAGCACGTCGTCCTCGGTGCGAATGCCGATGCCGCGCCACTTCGGGTCGACGGTCTCGTCATCGTGGCCGACGTACAGGCCGGGCTCGATGGTGAACACCATGCCCGGCTCCAGCAGCCGCGACTCGCCCTCGATGCGGTAGTCGCCCACGTCGTGCACGTCCAGGCCCAGCCAGTGGCCGGTCTTGTGGCGGTAGAAGCGGCGATAGGTGCCTTCGGCGAGGTTCTTTTCCAGCTTGCCTTTCAGCAAGCCCAGCCTGAGCAGGCCTTCGGTGAGGGTTTCCACGGCCGCGACGTGCCCGGCCTCGTAGGGCACGCCGACGCGCGCGCACGACAACGCAGCGCGCTGGGCGTCGCCGACCAGGTCGTGCAGCGCGCGTTGCGCGGCGGTGAACCGGCCGTTGACCGGAAAGGTGCGGGTGATGTCGGCGGCATAGCCACGGTATTCGGCGCCGGCATCGATCAGCACCAGCTCGCCATCGCGCGCCTGTGCGGTATTGGCGCGGTAATGCAGCACGCACGCATTGCGGCCGGCGCCCACGATGCTGTTGTAGGCCGGCCAGGCGTCGTGGGCGCGGAACACGCGCTCCACGTCGGCCTGCAGTTCGTACTCGCGGATGCCGGGTTTCGCGGCGCGATAGGCAGCCTGGTGCGCCAGCACGCTGATGTCGGCGGCGCGCTGCATCAGCTTGATTTCTTCCTTGGACTTGAACAGCCGCAGGTCGTGCAGCAGGTGGCCGAGTTCGAGGAATTCGTGCGGCGGCTGCGCGCCCTGCTTGACGTGCGCGCGCACGTGGCGCACCCAGCCGATCAGTTTGAGGTCGAAATCGGCATCGCGGCCGAAGTGGTAGTAGACGCGCGAGCGCCCTTCCAGCAGGCCGGGCAGGATCTCGTCCAGGTCGTCGATGGGATAGGCATCGTCCATGCCGTAATCGTTGACCGCACCCTCCTGGCCGGCACGCGGGCCATCCCAGCCTTCGCGTTCGGGGTCGCGTTCGCGGCAGAACAGGATGGTTTCGCCGTGCTTGCGGCCCGGCACCAGCACCAGCACGGCATCCGGTTCGGGAAACCCGCACAGGTACCAGAAGTCCGAGTCCTGCCGGTACGGATAGTGCGTGTCGTGGCTGCGGACGCGCTCCGGCGCCGCGGGCAGGACGAGGATGGCATCGTTGCCGGCCAGCCGCATCAACTGCCTGCGGCGGCGGGCGAACTCGGCCGCGCTGATCCCGGCCAGTGCCTTCATCAGTTCAGGCTCCGGCGATGCCGGGGCCCGAGCACGCAATCGCCATGCAGCAACAGGACGGCGACGCGGACGAACTCTTCCAGTTCGGCCAGGGCGTCTTCATCTTCATCGTCGTCGCTGCTTTCGGCCGACGCCTGGGCCAGCCGCGCGAGGTCCTGCAGCGCTTCCTGTCCTTCCTCGGACAGGGGCGGCGAAGCGCCCGTCGCCAGCCCGAAGGCGCCCAGGAAACCCTGGCACCACGAGAACAGCGCTTCGGCACGCTCGTCCAGCGGACGGTCGGCGGCCGGCAACAGCAGGTCGAAGGCGAAGCTGCGGTCTTCGAGCTGCGCCACGGCGGTCTGGCGCAACTGGTCCAGGGCACTGCCGGCGGCCGGGGCAGGCAGTTGATCGTCGGCCAGCGCACGGGCCAGCCAGGTGCCGTCGGCGGCACCGCCACCGGCCAGCCAGCCGCACAGTGCGCCATGCAGTTCCGGCGCCTCCATGGCCAGTCCCAACTGGCGGGAAGCGGCGGTCACGTCGGCGATATCGGGAAGGTCGGGCATAGAAGAACGCAATCCGCCAAGGGTTTCGGACAACCTCGCAAGTGTAGCAACGAAAACCCGCGTCCCGGCTTGTTGTGCGTGTGTACGCATGCCTACACTCCAGCATCGCTCAGGCTCGGCACGGTCCGTCCACCCGCATGCACGCCCTCTCTGTCGTCGCACTCCTCGCAACGGCGTCCCCGCTGTCGTCCCGGGTGCCGGTCATGCTGCTTGCCGGCGTGGTGCTGGCGGGCGTGGTGGTGATCGGCACGCGCCGCTGGTGGCAGGCCTGGCTGGCGGCCCGGCAGTTGCCGCAGGAACCGCTGCGCAGCGAATCCCTGCGCAACCGCGACGAGCGCCTGAAGCTGGCGCTATGGGCATCCGGCGAACAGTTCTGGGACTACGACCTGGTGCAGCGCAGGCTGTACCGGATGCGCGCCGACGAGACCGCCGTGCAGACGGGCGACATCACCGTGCTCACGCGGCAGGGCGAAGTGCCGACCATCCACGAGGAAGACCTGCCCCTGGTGATGGAGCGCCTGCGCCTGCACCTGCAGGGCAAGGCGCCGATATTCACGTCCGAGCACCGCATGGACATGCACGGCAACGGCACGTGGGTGTGGGTGCGCGCACGCGGCCGGGTGGTCGACCGCGACAACGAGGGCCAGCCGATCCGCATCGCCGGCACCGCGCGCGACATCACCGCCAGCCGGAATGCCGAATACGAGCACCGTATCGCCGGCGAGGTGATGCGCAGCATGAACGAGGCCGTCGCGGTGCTGGACTGGGCGCACCAGTTCATCACCATCAACCCGGCGTTCACCCGCATCACCGGCTACGCCGAAGAAGAGATCATCGGCCAGCCGATGACCATGCTGGACAGCGACCAGCACGAGGATGCGTTCTTCGAACGGATGAACCGCGAGCTGCGGCTCACCGGACGCTGGTCCGGCGAGATCTGGAAGGTACGCAAGGACGGCGAGGAGATCCTCTGCCGCATCGAGACCAACGTGGTGCCCGATGCCAGTGGCGAACGCCCGCTGTACGTGCAGGTGCTCACCGACATCACCGAACAGAAGCGGGCCGAGCAGGAACTGCGCTACCTGGCCAACTACGACACGCTGACCAGCCTGCCGAACCGTTCGCTGCTGTCCGAACGCCTGTCGCGCGCCATCGTGCGTGCACGCCGCGAGCACGGGCACGTCGCGGTGCTGTTCATCGACCTGGACCGGTTCAAGGACATCAACGACTCGCTGGGCCACGCCACCGGCGACCGCATCCTGCGCGCTGCCGCCGCGCGCGTGCAGCAGACGGTGGGCACCCAGCACACGGTGGCGCGCCTGAGCGGCGACGAGTTCACCGTGGTGCTGGAGGACATCAACGGCATGCCCGACGCGGAGGCCGTGGCACAGCGCATCATCCAGGCGTTCCGTGCCCCGCTGAATTTCGGCGAACGGCTGGAGCTGGCGGTGTCGCCGTCGATCGGCATCAGCCTGTATCCCGAACACGCGCAGGTGCCGACCGAACTGCTGAAGCATGCCGACACCGCCATGTACCAGGCCAAGGCGATGGGCCGGCACACGTACGAGATGTACTCCGAGTCGATGGACGAGAAGAACCGTCACCGCGCGATCCTCGCCAGCGCACTGCGCCGCGCGATCGACCGCAACGAGTTGTCGCTGGTGTTCCAGCCGCGCCTGTCGATCTCGCGCCAGCGCATCACCGGCGTGGAGGCGCTGCTGCGTTGGGACAGCAAGGAATTCGGCATGGTCTCGCCGGCACAGTTCATTCCCCTGGCCGAAGAATCCGGGATGATCCTGGAGATCGGCGCCTGGGCGTTGCGGGAAGCCTGCCTGACCCTGCGCAACTGGCATGACCAAGGCCTGGAAGAACTTTCCATGGCGGTGAACGTGTCCGCCACCCAGCTCCAGCGCGGCGACCTGCAGACAGTGGTGGCGCGCACTCTGCAGGAGACGGGCGTTCCCGCCGGCAGGCTGGAGCTGGAACTGACCGAAAGCGTGGTGATGGCCAGCCCCGAACAGAACGCGGACACGCTGCGCGCCTGCCGCCGGTTGGGCATTTCGCTGGCGATCGATGATTTCGGCACCGGCTACTCATCGCTGGCGTACCTGAAGCGTCTGCCGCTGACGACGCTCAAGATCGACCGGGAGTTCATCAGCGACCTCACCCACGATACCGACGATGAAGCGATCACCAGCACCATCATCACGATGGGCCAGTCGCTGGCGCTGAAAGTGGTGGCCGAGGGCGTGGAAACGTGGGACCAGTACGAGTTCCTGCGCAACCACGGCTGCGACGAAGTCCAGGGCCACTGGGTCTCGCAGGCACTGAGCCCGGACCAGTGCCTGCGCTTCATCCGCGACTACTACCCCGGCTCGGGCATGCGCGTCGCCTCCTGAATTCCCTTGCGGGAGCGGCGCCGGTGGCGATCAGGGTCCCGGTATCGCGACGGGCGTCGCTCCCACGCCCCCGGCCGCCCTTGACCGCCCGCCAAGCGCATGCCTAATGTGCCCGCCATGGACAACGCCGACCTCCTCGACCAGCTCCGCGCGCTCAGCACGCGCATCCAGGACCTGGCGGACCGCTGCCATCGCCTGGCGGACGAGAACCGCAGCCTGCGCCAGCAGCAGGAACAGCTGGTCGGTGAACGCTCGCAATTGCTGGCCAAGAACGAACAGGCGCGTTCGCGGGTGGAAGCGATGATCAGCCGCCTGAAATCCCTGGAGCAGCACACGTGAGCGCCAACGAACCGGTCAGCGTCCACCTCCTGGACCGCGAGTACACCGTCGGCGTCGCGCCCGATGAACGTTCCAGCCTGATGGCGGCCGCCAAGCTGCTCGACAGCCGCATGCGCGAGGTACGCGGCAGCAACCGCATGGCCGCGGTCGATCGCATCGCCGTGCTGGCCGCGCTGAACCTGGCACACGAATTGCAACAGTTGCGCGATGAACAGCACGCACGCAACCGCGATGTCGAACGCACGCTGCAGGACCTGCACCGCAAGCTCGACGGCGTGCTGGGTACGCCGTAACAGCATGTGCATGTCGCCGACCGCGCACTGAATCGGCCGACGAACGGGCTAGGCAAAAAGTCCTCAATCGCTATACTGGCCTCGCGTCCTCTGCTGTACTCGACAGTGAGCGCAAACATTCGCCTTGTCCCTTAATTACGACCACGGGATGGTGACGGTTACCGGGAGTGCAGGTCTGCCTCGCAGCGGAAAGCCCGATGGTTGCCCAACCTTCCCACTTGAACCCCGGGTTCAAGGTCGTTTCGCGAACATCGTGCATGGCGGAGGACGTATTTTTCCCGCGGCAGCGGCATCAGCCGCGACCCGGCCGGTCCTGTTGCACCCGCCCTTGAGCGGGATGACTTCGAAACGAAGCCGACTGCACTAGGGATCCGACGCCCAGGGCCGTGACTGACGCCGTTCCCGCGGTCCCACCGGCAGCGCCGGTGTGCATGCCGTAAAATTCACGCATGCCCGACTCCCCGTCTTCCGCCATGGCCGCCGAGCGCAATGCGCTGCGCCGTGAACTGCGTGCGCGCCGCCGCGCCCTGCCCGCCGCCGAGCGCATCGCCGGGGCCGACGCACTGGCCACGCGCCTGTTCGCCCTCCCCTTCTTCCCTGCCACAGGTTACGTCGCCGGCTATTGGGCGATGGACGGCGAAATCGGCCTGCACAGCTGGCAGCTGCGCCTGCCACCCGGCTTGGTCTACTGCCTGCCTGTATTGGCCGACGACGAAACACTCCGCTTCGCACCCTGGCGGCCGGGCGACGAGCTGGTGACCAACCGCTACGGCATTCCCGAACCGGATGTCGATCCACGCACTGGCCTGACCGCCACCGAGATGGCCTTGATCGTCGTGCCGCTGGTGGGGTTCGACGCCGCGGGCCACCGTCTTGGCATGGGCGGCGGCTGGTACGACCGCACGCTGGCGCCACGCCTGCAACGCCCCGCGCCGCCGTGGCTGATCGGCGTCGGTTTCGAGGCGCAGCGCATCGACACGGTCGGCGCGCAGGCCTGGGATGTACCGCTGGATGCCATCTGCACCGAGCGCGACACGCTGCTTCCTTCCTCTTTGCCGGACGCCCCACCATGACCGCCCGCAAGCGCTACTGGCTGATGAAGTCGGAACCGGATGCCTTCTCCATCGATGACCTGGAAAAGGTCGGCACCGAGCCGTGGAACGGCGTGCGCAACTACCAGGCGCGCAACTTCATGCGCAGCATGCAGGTAGGCGATGGCGTGCTGTTCTATCACTCCAACTGCAAGGAGCCGGGCATCGTCGGCACGGCCACCGTGTCCAGTACCGCCTATCCGGACGAAACGCAGTTCGATCCGAAATCCGACTACCACGACCCCAAGAGCACGCGCGAAGATCCGCGCTGGTCGCTGGTGGACGTGACGTTCGAGCGCAAGCTCAAGCGCACCATCACGCTGGAAGAGGTCAAGCAGCATGCCGATGCGCTGGGGGAAGGCTTCGCGCTGACCCAGCGCGGCAGCCGCCTTTCCGTATCGCCGGTGACGGCCGCACAGTGGAAGTACCTGCTGGCGCTGGAGTAGCCATGCCCCTGTAGGAGCGACGTAAGTCGCGACCGCACGCCCTGCAGACCGGGGGCGAATGACAGCACCGCGCTTCCCACGTCCCCTGCCTTCCCCTGCGTCCCCACCCTCCCGGTCGCGACTTACGTCGCTCCTACAACAACCCCATCCTGTACACGAGTGTTGAACCCATGAGCGAAGCAAAGCGCCTGGCCGGCGAGAAGGCCATCGAGTTCGTCGAGGACGGCATGATCGTCGGCGTGGGCACGGGCTCCACCGTGGCCTTCTTCATCGATGCGCTGGCCGGCATCAAGGACCGCATCAAGGGCGCAGTATCCAGTTCCGAACAGAGCACGGCGCGCCTGAAGCAGCACGGCATCGAGGTGCTGGACCTCAATCACACCGGCACGCTGTCCCTGTACGTGGACGGTGCCGATGAGTGCGACCCGCACAAGCGCCTGATCAAGGGCGGCGGCGCGGCGCTGACGCGCGAGAAGATCATCGCCGAGGCCAGCAAGCAGTTCGTCTGCATCATCGACCCCAGCAAGCAGGTGCCCGTGCTGGGCAGGTTCCCGCTGCCGGTGGAAGTCATCCCGATGGCGCGCAGCCTGGTGGCGCGCGAGATCCTCGCGCTGACCGGCGGCCAGCCGGTGTGGCGCGACGGCGTGACCACCGACAACGGCAACGTGGTGCTGGACATCCACAACCTGTCGATCACCGACCCGGTCGCGATGGAACGCGAGATCAACCAGATCCCCGGCGTGGTCAGCGTGGGCCTGTTCGCCCGCCGTCCGGCAGATATCGTCATCGTCGGCGGCGAACCGCCGGTCGTGCTGCGCTAGGCGACCGGCACAGGCGGCCGAGCGCTTTTACGCCTCGTCCGCAAGCGCTTTCACCAGTTCGCCCACGAGTTCGCGCTTCTTCGGCGGCAACCGCAGGAAGGCATCGATCACCTGGCGCTCGCGGCTACCGGCGCCGGCAGGCCACGTGGCCCGCGTTTCGGCCACGCGTGAGCGCGTGCTCGTGCCGAAGCGCAGGGTATGCGGATCCGCCCCCAGCAGGTCCGCCAGCACCTGCAGCTTGTCCTGCGCGGGAATCGCGCGGCCACCGAGCCAGCGTGACGTGGTCTGGAAAGTGACAGAGCGGCCGCGATAGCGGGTGTTGAACAGATGGAACAACACCGTCGGGCGTGGCTCGTAGCCAGCCTGCTGCATGGCGTGCGCCAGTCGCTGCGAGAATTTTTCACGCTCGTTGCCCATGCGGGGAACGTTAGCGGCGGCGAATCACACTTATTAACTAATTAAGTTAATTGACGTGAACTTATCGAGTTCATAAAGTCGGTACCGATCGCGTGGCGGCGTTCCTGCCCACGGAAGCCGGGCCACCGCGAGCCTTCCCACAGACACAAGGAGATGTCGATGCCATTGATGGAAGCCAACGGGCACGAAGCGCCCACCGCCGATACATGTGATGTGGCGATGTCCGCACCGCCCCTCATCCCGCTGGATGACGCACTGCACGTACTGCAGGCCGATCCCGGCCACAGCCTGGCGGACCCGGGCCTCGCCAGGCTGCCGCCGGCCGGGCTCGACAGGCTGTTCCTCGCGGCACGCAGGCAGGCCGAACGCAACCATGACGGCATCCTGCTGCTGCTCGACCTGCTGCAGGTCGCCCAGCGCGCGGACAGCGCCCGTCATCACCAGCTGATGCCGGGCGTCGTCCGCCAACTGCGCCATCACGTGGAAGACCAGCAGCGCTGGCACGCGCTGGCGGAGAACGCCGCCTACTATCGCGACAACCGGCTCGCGGCGGAGAGGATCGCCGCGAAGCTGCGCACGGACTGAACCCGCTACGGCGCGCGCACCCATCACCGCAGACCGACATGCTCCGGGCACGGCGCTACACTACGGCCCTCCTCGAACAGCGGACTTCGACATGCGCCTCCCCCAGCTGACCGTGCTCGCTTTTGCCCTTCTCCTCAGCGGCTGCGCCAACGGCGGGCCATGGGTCGAAGTGGGGGGCGAGCGCTTCACGGTGGAGATCGCCGACGACGATGCCGAGCGTGCGCGCGGGTTGATGTTCCGCGATGCGATGGCCGATGGCACCGGCATGCTCTTCATCCACGACGCCGAAGAGCCGCAGGCGTACTGGATGAAGAACACCCGCATCGCATTGGACATCCTCTACTTCGACAACAGCCGCAAGCTGGTGTCGCAGCAGCGCAACGTGCCGCCCTGTTCCGGCGGCAATGCCTGCCCGTCCTACCCCAGCGCCCGGCCGGCCCGTTACGTGCTTGAACTCAATGCCGGCGAAGCGGAACGGCTGAAGCTCGAGGACGGCGCGGAACTGGGCCTCGGCGATGGCATTCCGCCCGTCCGCTGAGGCTTGATTGTCGGCGCGAACGGCCGCACTCTGTGGCCATGGGGGATCGACTGACATTGCCGGAATGGAATGCGTTGGCCAGCCAGGCGGATGAAACCGTGCCGCTGCTGGAAACCGCGCTGCTGATCGCGCGCGACGAGTACCCCGACCTGGACCCGGACCTTTACGACACGCTGGTCCAGAGCCACGCCGAACACCTGCGCCATGAGATCGACACGATCGAGCCGTGGCCGCTGAAGATGGCGGCGATCAACCGGCACCTGTTCGACGAACTGGGCTATACCGGCAACCACGACGAGTACTACGACCCGCGCAACAGCTACCTCAACCAGGTGTTCGAGCGCCGGCTGGGTAACCCGGTGTCGCTGGCGATGGTGCAGATGGAAGTGGCCCACCGGCTGGGCGTGCCCCTGGACGGTGTGTCCTTCCCCGGTCATTTCCTGGTGCGCCTGCCGGTGGACGACGGCCTGCTGGTGATGGATCCCTTCAACGGTGGCCGTCCGCTGGGCGTGGACGAACTGCGCGAACGCGCCAAGCCGCATCTGGGCGGCGATGTTCCCGACGATGCAGCGCTGCTGCACATCCTCAACCCGGCTTCACCACGCGCGATCCTGGTGCGTACGCTGCGCAACCTGCACGGTGTGTACGCCGAGCGCGAGGAGTGGGACCGCGCCGCGCGCAGCGTCGATCGCGTGCTCAAGCTGACGCCCGATCAACCGGATGCCCTGCGCGACCGCGGCCTCGCGTACCTCAAGATGGATCACCGCCATGGCGCCCAGCGCGACCTGACGCGCTATCTGCAGCTGGCGCCGGAGGCGAACGACACGTCGGCGATCCGCGAGCAACTGGTGGAGCTCAGCGCGGTGCGTTCGTCGCGGATGCATTGAGCGTCAGGAGCAGGCCACTTCCTGCGTCCCCTGCAGGAGCGACGTGAGTCGCGACCGCACAACATGAACTCCATCGTCCCGGCTTCGCGCGCGTTACCTCACGCTGTTTCGCCGTAAACAACCATCCCCTGCCGGGGTCGCACTACGGACATCCGACGCCTCCGGTCGCGACTCACGTCGCTCCTACAGGGGCGCAGGAAGCATGTCAGTCCAGCTCCACCATCTCGAAATCGTCCTTGCCCACGCCGCAATCCGGGCAGGTCCAGTCGGCCGGGATATCGTCCCAGCGCGTGCCCGGGGCGATGCCTTCTTCCGGCAGGCCATCGGCCTCGTCGTAGATGAAGCCGCAGACCACGCACATCCAGGTGCGGAAGATGGTGGCGGTGGCGTCGGTCATCGGATAATGCACGCTGGAAGGAGCGGCCATTGTCCCACCGCCGCCCGTGCACCGGAAGTTCACCCATGACAGCCCTGCCGCCGTCCGTCCGCACTGCCCGCGGGCTGTACCTGATCACGCCGGAAGAGCCGGACACCGCCCGCCTGCTGGCGCGCGTGGCGGCCGTACTCCCCTATGCCACGTGGCTGCAATACCGGCAGAAGGCTGCCGGCGCTGACCGCCGGGGCGAACAGGCCACCGCGCTGCACGCGCTGTGCGTGCAGGCCGGCGTGCCGCTGATCATCAATGACGATGTCGCCCTGGCCGAAGCGGTGGGGGCAGCGGGGGTCCACCTGGGCGAGGACGACGGCGATATCGCTACCGCGCGCGCGCGATTGGGTGAAGACGCCATCGTCGGGGCCTCCTGTTACGACGAGGCCGTGCACGCACAACGCGCGGTCGCCGCAGGCGCCAGTTACGTGGCCTTCGGCGCGTTTTTCCCCACCACCAGCAAGGTGACCACTCGCCGCGCGGCATCGGCCCTGCTGACGGGTGCCGCGGCGCTGGGCGTGCCGCGGGTGGCGATAGGTGGCATTACCCCGGACAATATGGGGCCGCTGGTCGCCTCCGGCGCCGACCTGGTTGCCGTGATCGGCGGCGTGTTCGAGGCGCCCGATCCGGTGGCGGCGGCGATCGCCTATCGACGTGGCTTCGGCATCTGACCCGTGTAGGAGGGGCTTTAGCCCCGACCGCCTTCGTTGCCGAAGCTCTCGGGGCTAAAGCCCCTCCTACAGATATCCCTTACTGGAACCCCCCATGAACCACGACCAGTCCCACGCCCTCTTCACCCGAGCCAAGGCCTTGCTGCCCGGCGGCGTCAATTCGCCGGTGCGCGCGTTCAAGTCGGTGGGCGGCGAGCCGTTCTTCGTGCAGCGCGCCGATGGCGCCTGGCTGCATGATGTGGATGGCAATCGCTACATCGACTACGTGGGCTCGTGGGGCCCGATGATCGTCGGCCACAACCATCCGGCGGTACGCGACGCGGTGCAGGCGGCGATCCAGAACGGCCTGTCGTTCGGCGCACCCTGCCCGGCCGAAGTGACGATGGCGGAAACGATCACGCGGCTGGTGCCGTCGTGCGAGATGGTGCGCATGGTCAATTCCGGCACCGAGGCCACGCTGTCGGCGATCCGCCTGGCGCGTGGCGCCACCGGCCGCAACCGCATCGTCAAGTTCGAAGGCTGCTACCACGGGCACGGCGATTCGTTCCTGGTGAAGGCCGGCAGCGGCATGCTCACGCTCGGCGTGCCGACCTCGCCCGGCGTGCCGGCCGGCCTGAGCGAACTGACCCTGACGCTGAGCTACAACGACTTCGAGGGCGCGACCGCGCTGTTCGAGCAGTACGGCAGCGAGATCGCCTGCCTGATCATCGAACCCGTCGTCGGCAACGCCAACTGCCTGCCGCCGCGCGAAGGCTACCTGCAGCACCTGCGCGCGCTGTGCACGCAGCATGGCACGCTGCTGATCTTCGACGAAGTGATGACCGGCTTCCGCGTGGCGCTGGGCGGCGCGCAGGCGCACTACGGCATCACGCCCGACCTGACCACCTTCGGCAAGATCATCGGCGGCGGCATGCCGGTGGGCGCCTACGGTGGTCGCCGCGACCTGATGCAGCAGATCGCGCCGGCCGGTCCCATCTACCAGGCCGGTACGCTGAGCGGGAATCCGGTGGCGATGGCCGCCGGCCTGGCCATGCTGGACCTGATCCAGGCGCCGGGCTTCCATGACGCACTGGCCGCCGCGAGCGCCACGTTGTGCGAAGGCATGGAAGCTGCCGCGCGTGCTGCCGGCGTGCCGCTGACCACGACCCGCGTCGGCGCGATGTTCGGCCTGTTCTTCACGGATCAGCAGGTCGACACCTATGCACAGGCGGTGGCCTGCGACACGGCGGCGTTCAACCGCTTCTTCCACGCCATGCTGGAACGCGGCGTGTACCTGGCACCGTCGGCGTTCGAGGCCGGCTTCATGTCCAGCGCGCACACGCCCGAGGTGATCGAGGCCACGCTCACCGCCGCCCGCGACGCATTCAAGGTGGTCGCGGCCGGATGAAGCCGCGCATCCGGCAGGTGCTGTTCGATTTCGATGGCGTCCTGGCGCATTACCGGCACGAAGTCCGGATCGCACACCTGGCCGCGCATGCCGGCTGCGAACACGCGCGCGTGCGCGAGGTGCTGTTCGTGTCGGGGCTGGAAACCGAGTACGACAGCGGCAGTGTCGACACGGACACTTACCTGCAGCGGCTCGGCGAAGGGATCGGCGCTGCCATTGACGAGGACGCATGGATCGCGTCGCGGATGGCCGGCAGCACGGCCATGGACGACGTGCTGACCCGCATCGCCACGCTGCACGCGGACGTGGCGATGGGCGTGCTGACCAACAATGGCGCGATGATGATGCAGGCCATCCCGCGCATCGTCGCGCCACTGGCGGCGCGGATCGAGGGCCGGGTACTCACCAGCGGCGGGTTGCAGAGGCGCAAGCCGGCCCCGGCCACCTTCACGCATGCGCTGGAACTGCTCGGATGGGATGCCGCCAGCACGCTGTTCGTCGACGACAAGTTCACCAACGTGCAGGGCGCGCGCGAAGCCGGCCTGCACGCGGAGACCGTCACCGACGGGCGCACGCTCGGCAAGGCGCTGAAACGCTACGCCTTCGGCCCCCAGACCGGCTGGTGACCGGCCTGGTTTGAAGCTTGATTGATCCGGCGACAGGACACTGGTGCCCACCCACCGGAGAACCGTCGTCATGCGCTTCATTCCACGCACGTTCCACCTCGCCTGCACACTCCTGCTGGCCACCCTCGCCGCACCGCTGCACGCGGCGGATGCGGGCAGGATCCTGATCGTCGTCAGCGGCGAAGGCCGCGACCAGGGCAAGACCCGACCGGGCTACGAGTTCGACGAGCTGTCGCAGGCGTGGCTGATCTTCAAGGCGAACGGCTTCGCCATCGAGGTCGCCAGTCCGCAAGGGGGTGCCGTGGAAGCCGACAAGTACAACCCGCAGGAGTCGTTCAATGCGGCCCTGCTCGCCGATGCGGACGCCACACGCGTGCTCGCGGACACACGGAAAACCCGGGACGTGAAGGCGAGCGACTACGCCGCCATCTACGTGGTCGGCGGCAAGGGCGCGATGTTCGACCTGCCGCGCGATGCTGCGCTGGCATCGCTGCTGGCCGATGCGTACGAACACGGTGCCGTGATCGGCGCGGTCTGCCATGGACCGGCCGCGCTCGTTGACGTCCGCCTGCGCAATGGCGCGTCGCTCGTGGATGGCAAGGCCCTGACCGGCTTCACCAACGAGGAGGAAGCCCTGTTCGGCAAGCGCTGGGCGAAGGAGTTTCCCTGGTTGCTGGAAGACAGGCTGCGCGAGCGCGGTGCACGCTGGGAGGAGGCGCCGCTGATGATGCCGAAGGTCGTCGTCGATGGCCGTCTCGTCACCGGACAGAACCCCTACTCCACCCCCGGTGTCGCCGAGGCCATCGTGCGCGCCACGGGCCGTACGCCGGTCGTACGCACGGCGTGGCGCGACGAACTGACGATGGCACTTGCAGCGCAGGCACGCGAAGGCGACACCCGGAGCGCCGCGGCCGCCCTGGCCGCCGAGACCGCGCGCTACCACGTCGACCTGCTCGGCCTGCTCGGCTACTACCAGGCGCAGGCCGCTTCCCGCGACGACGACATCCGCCACGCGCTGCAGCTGATGCAGCTGGCGATGCCGTACATGGCGCAACCGGAGCTGAAACTCGGTGCCGCCGAAGCGCACCTGCGGCTCGGCGAACAGGCGCAGGCCAGGGCACTGGTGCAGCGCGTGCTGGAAGGCAAGCCCGACATGGAAGAAGCTAGGGCCCTCCTGCAACGCATCGACGGTTGAACCGATGAAGGCCTCCGCGCTCCGCGTCCTGGTGATCGAGGACAACCCGTTGCTGCGCGCGCAGCTCGATGGCCTGTTCGCAGCGGAGGGGATCCAGGCCGAGTTCGCCGGGGATGGACGGAGCGGATTGCAGATGGCCCTGGACGCGCCGCCCGACGTGGTGGTGCTGGACCTGGGACTGCCGGGGCTCGACGGCGTCCGTCTCTGCGAGCGTCTGCGGGCCGAAGCCGACCGGCATGTCCCCGTGCTGATGCTGACCGCGCGCGATGCGCTGGAGGACAAGCTGCAGGGCTTCCGGGCCGGTGCCGACGACTACCTCGTAAAGCCGTTCGCGGGCGCGGAACTGCTGGCGCGCTGCATCGCACTGTCGCAACGGCATCGTGCCGGGCAGACGCATGTGCTGCAGATCGGCTCGCTGCATATCGACCGTCGCAACGGCCGGGCGCGACGGGAAGGTCACGACCTGGACCTCCACCAGACCAGCTACCAGATCCTGCTGGCGTTGGCCGAGGCCTGGCCGCGCACGCTGACGCGCAGCGAACTGATCCAGCGCCTGTGGAACGACGCGCCACCGGAGTCCGATCCGCTGCGCACGCACCTGTATCTGCTGCGGCAGGCATTGGACAAGCCCTTCACCACCCCGATGCTGAAGACCGTGCACGGCGTGGGCTTCCGCCTGCAGGCCGACGCATGAGCCGCAACGCCCACGCGCCCCGCAGGCGCCTGCGCAACCGCCTGATGCTGGCGTTCGCCACGTTCACCGTGGTGGTCGCGGCCGTGTTCGCGCTGTACGTACTGCTGTTCGTCTACACGGTCGAAGACCACCTCTTCGAGGCGATGCTCGAACGCGAGGTGGCCGCGCAGTTGCAGCATCATCGCGACCACGGGACGTGGGCGACGCCGCGCGACGGCTTCATGTCCGTGGTCACCGACATGTCCGCGCTCCCGGACGGCATGGCCGACGTGCTGCGCCAGGAACCGCGGCGGCGGGAATTCTCCGGTGCCGCGGGCCGGCACTACCACCTCCGTCCCCTCGATCCGCCCGGCGCGGCGGGTCCGCGTGCGTGGCTGGTCGCCGAAGTGAGTTCTCTGCTGGCGGTCCGGCCGATGCGGACGCAGATCCTGCACCTCCTGTTCTGGACAGGCGTCGCAGTGGTGACCCTGGCCCTGCTGCTCGGTGGCTGGCTGGCCCATCGCATCACAGCGCCCCTGTCGCGACTGGCCCAGGCGGTGGGAGACGCCACGCCGGAGCGACTGCCGCCGAATTTCGCCGCCGCATTCCCCGACGATGAAGTGGGTTTGCTCGCGCGCCGGCTGGACGACCTGATCGCGCGCGTGCGCGCCTTCGTCGAGCGCGAACGCGAGTTCACCCGCGATGCCAGCCATGAACTGAGGACGCCGCTGACGGTGATCCGCACCGCGACCGAGCGCCTGGGCACGGAGCCGGGGCTGTCGGAGGCGGCGCACCGCAGCCTGGACCACATCGCGCAATCGTCGCGGCAACTGGAACAGACGGTGATGCTGCTGCTGTCGCTGGCGCGCGAGCAGGCAGCGCCGGGGCCCGCGAGCGCCACCGCGGTGCTGCCGGTGCTGGAACGCGTCGTCGTCGAGCAATCGCCGTTGCTGGACAACAAGCAGGTGGACGTCCACGTCGATGTCGCCAGCCACCACGCGACGAACCTGCCCACCACGGTGCTGAACATCCTGCTGTCCAACCTGGTCGGCAACGCGTTCGCGCATACCCGCGGAGGTCGCATCGCCATCGCCATGGACGGCGACACGCTGTGTGTCTCCAACCCGGGCGCCGGCGTGCGCGACGTGGATTTCCAGCCCTTCATCAGGCATGACGACAGTGCAGGCTTTGGCCTGGGCCTGTCGATCGTGCAGCGACTCTGCGAACGCCACGGCATCGACCTGCGGATCGAGAGTGTGCCCGGCCGTACCGTGGCGCGCCTTACCCTGCCGGCCGCCTGATCATGCCCGCCATCGGGAGGGCTGCACCGCTCAGGCAGCGAACGCCCGCAGCGCCGCATGCAGGCGCCGGAGGCCCTCGGCCACTTCCTCGTCGGTGATGTTCAGCGCGGGCACGAAGCGCAGCACGTCGGGGCCTGCCTGCAACAGCAGCAGGCCTTGCGCCGCCGCGCGGTCGAGGGCTTCGCCGGCCCGGCCGGCATGCTTCGCGCCGAGCACCGCACCCAGCATCAGGCCGCGTCCACGCAGCTGCGAGAACAGACCGAGTTCCGCATTGATCGCATCCAGCCCCTTGCGCAGCGCCGCGGCCTGCCGCGCCACGTTGTTGGCGATCTGGGGGGAGGCCAGTTTGCGCAGCGCGACGCGCGCGACGGCCGCCGCCAGGGGATTGCCGCCGAAGGTGGTGCCATGTGCGCCGAACTGCATCACCTCGGCCACTTTCGGGCCAGCCAGCATCGCGCCGACCGGAAAACCGCCGCCCAGCGCCTTGGCCAGCGTCACGATGTCGGGCACCACGCTGTCCTGCCAGTGCGCGAACAGCGTACCGGTGCGCCCCATGCCCGCCTGGATTTCGTCCAGCACCAGCAGCACCCCATGGTGATCGCACAGCGCGCGCACGCCGGCAAGGAAGCCGGGCGCGGCCGGCATCACGCCGCCCTCGCCCTGCACCGGCTCGACCATCACCGCCGCCACATCGCCGCAGGACATGGCGATCTCCAGCTGGGTCAGGTCGTTGAAATCGACGTAGCGGAACCCGGCGGGCAGCGGCTCGTAGCCTTCCTGGTACTTCGGTTGCGCCGTCGCTGTCACGGTGGCCAGCGTGCGGCCATGGAAGCTGCCACGGAACGTCACGATCACGCGCTGGTCCGGCGCGCGGCCCTGCGAGGCGGCCCACTTGCGCACCAGCTTGATCGCCGCTTCATTGGCCTCCGCGCCGGAGTTGCACAGGAAGACCCGTTCGGCAAAGCGCGACGCGGTGACCAGTTCCTCGGCCAGGCGCAGCGGCGGCTCGCTGTAGAAGACATTGCTGGTATGCCACAGCTTGCCCGCCTGCTCGGTCAGCGCCGCGACCAGATCGGGGTCGTTGTGGCCCAGCCCGCAAACGGCGATGCCGGCGGACAGGTCGATGAATTCGCGTCCCTCGCTGTCCCAGACGCGCGCGCCCTGGCCGCGCTCCAGAATGACGTCGCGCGGACGATACACGGGCAGGTAGTAGCGCTGGCCGTTGGCCAGCAGGTCGGCGGCGGTCGTGGCGCTCATGGCAGCGGCTCTGCAGCGGAAATGGCCGTGTATTGTCGCCGATCGCGGGGTCCGCGCCAGCGGGCGCCGCACCATCCCGCCGCTCAGGCGGTGAAGGCGATCCCGTCGGCCGGCAGCGCCCGGATGCTCACGCCGAAACTGCGGATCGCCGGCAGCGTGGCGTTGTGGTGCGTGCGGATCTGGTCGGCCGTCGCGTGCGCCTTGTCGTGGGTGGTGTGTGCGTCGGCGGCCAGCACCACGTGGTACCCATGCGCCGCCGCGCTGCGCGTGGTGGTGTCCACGCAGAACTCCGTGGCGTAACCGCACAGCACCACGCCTTCCACGCCACAGAACGACAGCACCTCGTCCAGTCCGGTGCGCAGGAACGAATCCGGCGTGCTCTTGCGGATGCGGTGGTCGCCCTCGGCCACCGACAACGCGGGATGCAGCGCCCAACCGGTGGATTGCGGCTCCAGGTCGCCTGCGCGCTCATGCTGCACGAAAACAACGGGCATGCCGGCTTCGCGGGCCTTCGCCGACAGCGCGTTGATGCGCTCGATCACGCCATCGGCATCGGCCGGCGACGGTTGCGGCTCGAACAGGCCACGCTGCACATCGATCACGACCAGGGCGAGGTTCATCGGGCACCTGCATTGAGGGAACAGGCTGCCAGCTTCCCTCATCGCGCCCGCACTGCCAAGGTGCGGGCGCGGAGGTCGTTCACTTCCTCATCATCGACGGGGCCGCCACCGTCCCTCAGCGCGCCAGTTGCGCGATGTTGCGCGCCAGCAGCGCATCGCCGGGGAGCCCCTGGCGCGCCTCGAGCGCGAGGCGCCCGGCGTCGTCGGCCCGTTCGTCCGCGCGCGCCACCAGCGCAGCGGCGAAACGCAGCGAAGCGTCCTGCGGCCGCAATGCCACGGCCTGGGCGATCCGCACGCTGCCGTCTTCGCGTGCCAGTTGCGCGCGCAACGCGGCGACATCGATCCGGCCGGTCCGCGGCATGTCATACCGCTGCAGGCGCAGCAGATCCTGCAGGGTTTCGCGGAAGTAGCCCGCATCGAACAGCGCGAGCGCGAGCGCCGACGCGCCCGTGGCTGCGGCGACGCGCGCTTCCAGTCGCGCGGACAGGTCGCGCAGCACAGCGCCGTCGCGACTGGCGTAGATCGCCGCGCGGCGGAGCGTTTCCATCCGCGCGATGACCGGCGTGTCGTCGGCCAGCAGGCGCTGGGTGTCGGCGACGAGGCGGTCGAGGCCATAGGCCGGCGACGGCGTGTTCCACCCCGCGCCCCAGGGCAGCGATGGCGCACCCGCGGTGTCGAACGGTTCGCACAGCAATGGCGGGCCGGCATGCGCGGGCATGGACAGGGCACTGAGGCCCAGCAGGACGGCACAGGCACGCAGGTGCAGCGGGACGATCTTCATGACGGTTCTCCGGTGATGGGGCAACGCCGTGCGGCGTGCCGCGCGACGTTGCCGCGCATGGGAAAAGACGCCACCGGTGCGCGCCGCGTTAACCCGTGCTCGTCACTCAGCGTGGTGTTTCCCGCAGCAGCGTCCTCGCGTCGGCACGCGCCTCGAACACGTCCGGCCACTGCATCCACCAGTGCTTGATGCGCGGATACGGCAACGCGTCCCACCACGGCGACAGCGCCAGCGCGCCCTGGGCGCGGATGCCGGCGCGGGTGACGCGCGCATCCGCAGGCATCCATGACGACAGGCGATCGAAGACCGGCCCGTCGGCAAGAGCGGGGTGCGCCTGCACCAGCGACAGCAGGCTGATCGCATCCTGTGGACGGGCATGCGCCAGCAGGCGCGCAACCGCTTCCTGCGTATCGCCCTCCTGCCCCTGCGCCACGCGTGCATCAACATCGCGCAAGGCCGACAGGAAAGCCGCGCTCGCGCCCAGGTCGTAGGGCATGCCGGGCCGGCCGCCCGCTTCGAAGTCGACGCGGGCGCCCTGCGGAACCAGCACTTCGCGCCACGCGTTGTCCACCTGCACCCAGCCACTGCGCACCGTCAGTGATCCCGCGCCCTCCTGGCCCGCCTCCAGTACGAATTCGCACCCGAGGTCGAAGACCTCGCCCGCGTGCGTATCCACGCCGAAGGAGCCCGGTGGCGCCCAGATACGCGCCCACATGCGACCGTGCTCAAGCCGGGTGCGATGGCGGCCGCTGCGTGTTTCCACCAGCCGCAGGCGCGCGCCTTCTCCCAATACCAGCTCGCCGATGCGGGCCACGCGCACGCGCGCATGCGCGCCACGCCCGGTTTCCAGCACGCTCCCCGGACTGAAGGACGCGTGCGCGCCTGCCGTCGCACCATCGATGCGCACCGTGCCCGCAACGTCCGCGACCTGCCATGCCTGATCCACCGGCCAACGCAGGCGGCGCTCGTAACCGCCAAGCAGGCCCACCGCCAGCATCGCCAGGGTGGCAGCCATCGCCCAGCCGATACGCGCGCGCAGCGGGCGTCGGGGGGCGGGCGCGGGAACACGCGCGACCCGCACGGAAGAGACGTCACGCCAGCGGTAGAGCGACAGCTGCCGCTCCAGTCTCGCAACGTCGTCGTCGATCGCGCCACTGCGATCCCACAGGTAGTCGTCGCCGGGCGAAGCGTCGTCGATCGGGGTCATGTCGATGCTCCTCGTATAGGCGTGGACAGCGCGGCGCGCAGCAGGGCCATGCCACGATGCAGGTTCACCCGCACGCTGCCGGGCGCCAGGCCGGTGCGTTCTGCGATCTCCTGCCCCGTCAGGCCCTCCACCAGGCGCAGCAGCAGCGTCTCGCGATAGGCTTCCGGCAAGCTGCGGATGGCCTCCATCGCGCGCCGGGCTTCCACGTGCGCTTCGACGTCGGTGCCATCGGTGAGATCGTCCATCGCGACGCCCGTCAGCGGCACGCGCCGGCGCGCGGCGTCGAGCGCCGCATGGCGGGCGATGCTGGCGATCCACCCCGGGAACGCGGCATCCTCCCGCAGGGAAGACAGGCGCGCGAGCGCGGTCTCGAATACATCCTGTGTCAGGTCATCGGCATCGGCCGGCTGCAGGCGCGCCAGCAGGATGCCGTGCACCACCGGCGCGAAACGGCGATACAGGGCCTCCAGCGCCGCGCGCTGACCGGTCCGTGCGGCCTTCACCAGTGCCGCGAGGGTCTCCGTCGCGTCCACGCCACTCCCTGCTCGTTCTTCCTGCGTAGGACGTCGTGGGCGCCGCGGGTGTTAACAGGCAGAGGGCGCGGAAGTATCCGGCGGCCGTCCCCGGCCCTCACCAGACGCCGGTATTGCCCATCGACAGCCAAGGCTCCTGCGGTGGCAGCGCGGCTCCCTTCTGCAGCAATTCGATCGAGATCAGGTCCGGCGTGCGGACGAAGGCCATTCGGCCATCACGCGGCGGGCGGTTGATGGTGATGCCCAGCGACTGCAGGTGCGCGCAGGTCGCATGGATGTCGTCGACCTCGAACGCGAGATGGCCGAAGTTGCGCGCACTGCCATAGTCCTCGGCGGGCGATCCGTCTTCCGGCGGCCAGTTGTAGGTCAGTTCGATCTCCGCCTCCGGATTGGCCGGCGCGCCGAAGTAGACCAGGGTGAATCGCCCCTGGGGACTGTCCATGCGCCGGGTTTCCACCAGGCCCAGGCCTTCGGTGAGGAAGCGGCCGGTGGCCTCCAGATCGTGGACGCCGGTGCACACGTAACGTGCCCAGCCACGGACATCACCCAAGTACCTGAAAGTACTTGTTTAATTGCAGCGATGAATATGTCCATAGAAAGGGTGAAGCCATTGACATGAAAGCACATTTCTTTCAGAACCAAGACGGGTTCGGGGGTGACAAGCTGGTAGGCCGCTTGGCCGGACATCCTCCTTCGCACGAGGGAGATCAGATCTTCCGCGGCATGAGACCTTTCCTCGGACCGGAAGCAATCCGTCTCGGGAGATGTGCGATACGTCACGCTTCTTCGAGCAGATCAATCTGCAGATGAACAGACTGTTTCTTCAATTGGGTAGATTTCCCCCAGTGCCGTCAGCATGGCAGCCAATCAATGAGCGTCAGAACGATCACCGAGAATGGATACCAACTAACCGTTGAGTCGCTGGAGAAGGTCAACCACTTGGGGATGGCCTACTGGCAGGGCCGCGCAATGTTCCGTGTAGCGGATGGGCACGCGCAGGCGGACGTCGTTACGTCCGCACAGTATGCGCATCGCGACAGCGCGGAGGAAGCTGTCATCGCCCTGGCTCGCAAGAATGGCTGGGGCGCTAGCTAGTCACCCTGAATCACTGGCAGCGAGCATAACTACCTCAGCGCGGGCCATGCTCTTCGCGCGACCTGGCGCGATGATCGCTGAGCAGCGAACTGGCGATGATGCCGCCGCCCAAAGCCACTCCTGACAGGAAGAGCACCAGTGCCATGACCGGATAGCCCCACAACGTATGGGGTGTCGGAACCCGCATCATCATGGCCGAAGCCAGGATCAATGCGGCAGTGATGACGCCCACCGAGATGCGGTTCGCGATCTTCTGAAGGTTCTCCATCAGCCTCGACTCCTCCAGGCCCGTCACCCTCATCTGGATTCTGTTCTCGGCCACCAACGAAAGGATGTCGGAGAGCTTCCGTGGCCCATCACGCAGCAGCGCCTGAACTTCCATCATCTCACTGGCAAGACTGGGTGAAGAAAGCGATTTTCGCAATCGCGCACGCATGACGTGCTGCAGTTGGTCTCCTACCAGGCGCTGCGTGTCGAGATCCGGGGCCAGCAGATGGCAGACCGCATCCAGATTGAGCAGTGTCTTTCCCAAGAGACTCAACTCGGGCGGCGGGCGTAATCCGCACTGCGTAGCGATACGTACGAGCTCCAATACCACATGACCTTCCGACATGGACGACTGGTGGGCCGCATAACGCGCGATCAACTGGCCCACCTCCCTCAGAAAGCGGGGCTCATCGTAATCATCCAGGCGGATGCCCAGTGCGATACATTCCTCCGCGACTTGCTCGCCACGACCGTCGACCGCGGCGAACAGCAGCTTGAGCAGGCGGTCGCGCTGCCGAGGCGGCACGTTGGCCACCATTCCGAGGTCGAAGATAGCCAAGCGTCCATCCGCTGTCACCCTGAGATTTCCCGGGTGAGGATCAGCGTGGATCTCGCCGTGCACAAAGATCTGGTCCAGATATCCGCGCAGCAGATCCTCTGCCAAGGGAACCATACTCTGCTCAGTTCGCCGTACACCGGATACCTGATCCACGCGACTGCCATCCGCGAACTCCATGGTAAGCACGCGCCTGGCCGTGTAGTCCCATATTGGCGCCGGCACCCAGAGTTGCCGGAAGGGAGCCAGGTGCTGCCGGAAGCGTTCGAGGTTCTCCGCCTCCGCCACATAATCCAGCTCCGCCGTCAGCGAACGGGAGAACTCGCTCAGCCAATCCGAGAATCGGACATGACGACCTATCTCCGTGAAGCGGTCCGCCGTGTCGGTGACCCCACGCAGCAGGTCGAGATCGGCCATCAGTTGTTGCGACACTCCGGGCCGCTGAACCTTGACCGCGACCTCGCGCCCATCGCGCAAGGTCGCGCGGTGGACCTGTGCCAGAGAGGCGCAACCCAAGGGCGCTTCCTCGAAAGTGGCATAAGCCTTGCTGATGCGGACACCGAGCGCGTCTTCCACTTGCTCCCGGATTGTCTCGTAAGGTATTGGCGTGACCTGTTCCTGCATGCGCTCCAACGCAGCGGCATAGGTGGCCGGCACCAGATCCGGACGCGTGGACAGCATCTGTCCAAGCTTGACGAAAGTCGGGCCGAGCGCCTCCAGTTCATCGGCAAACTTTTCCGGCGTCCCATCATCGACTACGTCCCCGTCAACCATGGCCGGCTCCAGCGAGAGCCCGTTGAACACGCCCGATTTTCGATAGCGGAACAGGAAGCGAAGAATCGCCGCACGCCGCGGCAGCTTTGCATCGCTCATGGGCGGGGGCGAACCGGTCATGCGCACTCCTCATTGTTTGATGAGTCTTTTTTCGCGCGAACGAAGTGAGTGCCGAGTGAACGACTTACTGCCGCGTCACCCTCCTTTAACCGGTGTGGGCGCGCAATCGGGTCTTGTTGAAACGGATCCAGGGCGATGAACCGTAATTCCCCCAATAAACCGAATTCCCACAGCGATGGTGCGAAAGCCAATACACCCGACAAGTTCCGGAATGATGGAGCACGCTGGAAGGATCACGATCAACCCGATACGCCGGAAAGCAGGAAAGAACGTCGTGCCCCCGAGAGCGACTATCCGGACGTGCGGGAAAGTGTACCCAGGTAGCCGAAAACGTGATGTGCTCAATGCAGGCCGCCTACGCTTGGGTACAGTCCGGGTGCGGCTTTCCCAGTGCGCGCCGAATACCTTGTAAGTCATGGACTTCCGTCGGCCGAACGATACGCTCGGCCTCTTCTCCGTCTTTGAGCAGGATCACGGTGGGCCAGAGCTTAACGCTAAAGGAGCGCCCCAGCGGTTGGCCCTTTCCGTCTTCGATCTTGACGTGTTGCAAGCAGGAATACTCTTCCAGCACTGCCTCTAGGGCCTTCTGCGCAACGCGACAATGCCCGCACCATGGCGCACCGAACTCAAGCAGGACCCAGCCTCTTAATCGGTCGATTTCGGAGCGCAGTGGCGCGACTCCCGCATAGCATGCCGCGTAGCTCATCGCGCCATGATGGTGCGCTCGATCCCCTCCAATGGAACATTGGTCATATCCTTGCCAAGCTCCGCCACAAGCCGCTGTCTGGCTTCCTTGTGCAACAAGCGACGAACTCGCCCCAATGTGGTGGGATCAGCCACGAGCACGAGATGTTCGTATTGTTGCTTGAGTGCAGCACTGTTGAGCCCGGTGGCGAGCTGCTTGGCAAACGTCGCCTCGTCGATCTGGCGGCTCGAGGACTCGCCGGGCATACTCCCGGCAGGTCCATCGTCGTTCATGTTGACCAGTTCGAGCAGGTCGTACTGGTGAAGCGAAACATTGCCTCGCTCCCCCCGGTTGCGGAACACGCGGGCGCCTTCCCCATCAGCGACAACGACCAGCGCATCAATAGGTAGGGGTTCCATAGATTGCTCCTGGCTGGAATATGCTGGCTTGATCACATCGCGACATCCGCACCATCAGTGCGGACGCTGCCGATCAAGATTGAAAGCATCGGCGACCGCATGCTTGGCCCGAACCCAGGTAAGCCGCGAAGTCCCTTTGAAGCGCTCCCAGCCCCGCTCGAGCTCCGACGCGAGGCCGTCATCCCACTCGCGTTCCGAGTATTCGCCTCGCGCGTAGGTGCCATAACGGTAAGCGGGACGATAGTCGTCGAATTCATCGTCATCCTGCCGATAGGGTGCGCTGTCAAAACGCCGCGCATAGGTGTCGTCACTCCAGGCGTATGCGTTATATGTGCGGTCGACGCGACCCCACGCGTCCTGCGCGGCTGGGCGAGCCCGCTCCCATTCGAGACGCGAATCGCCTCGACCCGCGCCCCAGTCCGCCTGCAATCTGCGCTCCGCGTCTTCCCATGATTCATCCGGGTACTCGCTGCGGGCCATTGCCCCGGCCCGGTAGGCCGCTGCATAGTCACGGTGAAAGTCGTCTTCATCCGCAAAGTAGGCGCGCGAGGGCGCGGCTTTGCGCCAGTATTCCAGTTCCAGAGTCGGGTCAATGCGCTCGGCCACGCCCTTTCCTGCGGCTGCCCCCGCGATAGTGCCTGCTGCGGCGCCGATCAACGTGCCGATGGGGCCGAATACCGTGCCGGCCAAGGCACCTGCAGCTACACCGCCTGCAACGCCGCCCACACCCACCCCGACAGGATGGGAGCCAGGGGCATCGGTAATCGGATCCTTGTTTTCGTCTCGATGTGAAGCGTCGCGCGTCATGAGCACAGCCTCCAATTTCGTCAGGAATCGCATTCGCGTTGTTTTTTCAAGGTTTCATATCGGGCGTGACCACGATGTGCACCGCAGGTCAGATTGGTGAACAAAATGTGGTTTCAACGCCGCCGACGCGCCGGATGGAATTGCGTCGGTCCGCGACATCTAGGGCAGGGTGGTTCATCAGCTCTACGGAGCTGCGGATTCACCCTTTCGAACATCAATTCTTCACGACATTCGCTGCATAGTCGCCCACAGCGCGCGGCCGAAAGCCTGCCGCCGGTCGCGTGGAGTTCTTCCTCTGCTCCCATACGTCGAGGTTGTCATGGAGAAAGACCTGCCGCCTGCACTGCCAGCATCGGAACATCGCATTTCCACGGGAAACGCAGGATTGAACAGTATCCTCGGGGGAGGCTTCGATGCCGACAGGATGTATCTCTACGAGGGCCGACCCGGCACCGGCAAGACAACTCTGGCGCTCGAATTCTTGCTGGAAGGAGCCGGAAAATCGGAAAAAACGCTTTACATCTCGTTGTCGGAAACGCAGCGCGAGCTTGAGCTCGTCGCCAGGCGGCACGGATGGAACGTGTCGGATATAGAGATCTTCGAGTTGATTCCGCCGGAGACCACACTCGACCCGTCCCAGGAGTTGACCGTCCTCCACCCCGCGGAAGTGGAGCTGGCCGAGACCACCAAACTGATCCTGGACCGCGTTTCTGCGCTCAATCCGACCCGAGTAGTGATCGATAGCTTGTCGGAACTCAGGCTCCTGGCGCAAAGCTCGCTCCGCTATCGGCGCCAGGTGCTCGCGCTCAAGCACTTCTTTGCCATCAGATCGTGCACGGTGGTTGTGCTGGACGACATGACATCGCATGACAACGATCTGCAACTGCACTCCATATGCCATGGGGTGGTTCTGCTCGAGCAGTTGGCCATCGAATACGGAGCAGAACGCAGGCGTCTTCGCGTCGTGAAAATGCGCGGCATCCCCTTCCGCGGCGGTTATCACGACATGGCCATAAAGAAAGGCGGGATCGAGGTCTACCCTCGCCTGATCGCAGCCGAGCACCATGCCAGCTTTGTCGGCGAATTCGTCGGTAGTGGAAATACCGAACTGGACGATCTTCTCGGGGGTGGACTCGAACGGGGCACCAATGCCCTGCTGATCGGGGCCGCCGGCGTGGGCAAATCGTCGCTTGCGGTCAGCTACGCCATAGCAGCGGCCCAACGTGGCGAGAAGAGCGCGTTCTTTGCTTTCGACGAAGGTCGGGGAACAATAGAAGCCCGCGCACAGAGCTTGGGCCTGCCGTTGCAGGCAGCGCTCGATGCCGGTCTCCTCATGTTCCAGCAGATCGACCCGGCCGAACTGTCACCAGGAGAGTTCGCGAAGATCGTGCGCGAGCGGGTGCAGAAAGATGGTGTCCGCGTCGTCATCATCGACAGCCTCAATGGCTATTTGAATGCCATGCCGGATGGGCGGTTTCTGATTCTTCAGATGCATGAGCTGCTGACCTTTCTGGGCCAACAGGGAGTACTTACTTTGCTGATCATGGCGCAACATGGTTTAGTGGGTCCGATGGACACACCCTTGGACATCAGCTATTTGAGTGACGCGGTGTTGATGCTCCGCTACTTCGAGCACGGCGGAGTCGTCAGGCGCGCACTCTCTGTAGTCAAGAAGCGCAGTGGCGACCATGAGCACACCATTCGTGAGTTCAAGTTGAGTCGACACGGCCTCTCGCTTGGGCCGCCGCTCCGCGAGTTCAGCGGGGTTCTTTCGGGCACTCCGACGTATGTGGGAAGTGGCGAGCCGTTGTTGGACGGCGAATCCGAGAGAACGGCTTGAGACATGGACAGGACCGTGCTGGTGCTGGCGCCCATTGGCCGCGACGCCCTCGCGGCTGCGGAGGTACTGCGGCGCTCCAACATACAAGCTGAGGTCTGTCCGGATATCGCCTCTTTGGTCGCCGGTCTTGACGCGGGCGCCGGCACCGCCTTCGTGGCGGAGGAAGGACTGGTAGGCGATCAGGCGAAGCTCCTCACGCAGTGGGTCGCCAACCAGGAGCCTTGGTCGGATTTTCCCTTCATCGTGCTGACCAGTCATCACGTCCAGCCGCGGGTCACCGCTTGGAGAGAAGCACAGATGCGGCAATTGGGAAATGTCTCCCTGATCGAGCGCCCACTGCAGCCCATCACGCTGGTCAGCGTGGTCCAGAGCGCGCTACGTGCCCGTCGGCGCCAACGCGAGATCAGTGCACTGCTCGATGATCAGCGGCTTGCGGCGGCCCGACTGGAGTCGCTGGTGGATGAGCGGACGGCACAACTGCTGGAGATGAATGCCCAGCTCCGATCTGAGATGGAGGAACGGGCCCGCGTGGAAGACGCATTACGTCATGCCCAGAAGATGGATGCGCTCGGTAAGCTGACGGGAGGCGTCGCGCACGACTTCAACAATCTTCTGATGGTCATCACCGCCGGCATCGACATGCTGGAGCGGCATGATGACGAGGAACGATGCCAACGGATATCAGCCGGCATGAAACAAGCCGCACAACGGGGCGCAAGCCTGACCCGACAACTGCTGTCGTTCTCGCGCAGCCACGCACTCAGGCAGGAAGTGGTCGACGTTCCTACGCTTATCACCCAGATGCGCGACCTGCTGAATCGAAGCCTGCGGGGCGACATACATGTGAAGCTCGAGCTTTCCGCCGACACTTGGCCTGTATATGTCGATCCGGGCGAACTGGAGATCGCCATCCTCAACCTTTGCGTGAACGCCCGTGACGCCATGGACAGCGGAGGAATGATCACCATCTCGGCTTGCAATGCCGTCGAGCCCCAAGGCCACGAACAGGTGCGGCTGGCGGTCTCGGATACGGGAACGGGCATGACGCCAGAAGTGAAGGCGCGTGTGTTCGATCCCTTCTTCACCACCAAGGAAGTGGGAAAAGGTTCCGGGCTGGGACTGGCTCAGGTCTATGGCTTCGCGCGCCAGTCGGGTGGCTCCGTGGAGATCGAGTCCGAAGTGGGTGCCGGCAGTACGATCACCCTGAACCTTCCGCGGGCAGAGCCCTCGTTGGCACCAGAACAGGTGCCTGAGATTCCCAGAGACCAGGAGGGGACATTTAAGGGGTCGGTGCTGCTGGTGGAAGACGATGCGGAAGTTGCATCGATGATCCTGGACATGTTGGACAGTCTTGGCTTCGAGGCCACTCATGCGAAGAATGCGGCCTCAGCGCTGGGGGCTCTCGGCAATGATCGCGTCATAGACCTCGTCCTCTCCGACATCATGATGCCGGGAGGCATGAACGGCATCGAGCTTTCCGAGGAGATGTGGGCCCGGCGACCTGGCCTCCCCATCATACTGAGCAGCGGCTTCGCTGATGCATTCTCGAACGAGGCATCGAGGCTAGGGATCAGGATCCTGGCCAAGCCTTATTGCATTCAAGATCTGCGTTCGGCGATCGAGCGCATATTCACCGGCGACCCGCAGCGGCCGTCTCAGTAGTCGCTCCGTCGCCATCGGGCGTTGCGATGCCTCCGGACCGGGTTCTGCCTCGAAGGGTCCATGCCCACCCAAGTACCTTTCCTTCGTCGCTTGAACCGCGCCGCCAACCCTTGTATCGAGAAGGCGTCGAGTCGCTTGCAGTGATCGACGATCACACGCATCGAGTGGTCAATCATCCGAAACCAGGCTGTTGCGCGACAGCCATGTCTTCATGGCCGGACTGATGATGTCAGCCAAAGGTATCCGCAGCGCTCTATAGGCATCCAGGGTATCCCTAACGCCTGCCAGAGAATTGCTCGACGGTGCTTCTGGCCATTCATCGGCAGGCCCGAAGCGCAGGACGGCAGCCTGTTCTCCGGCCTCCAGGTAATCGAGTCGCTCAAGGAGCCGCTTTGTCACCCACCCTTTCAGAGGCCTGTGGACCATGAAACCTTGGGCGGCCAGGAGGGCGCCGGCCTCTTGTAGCTGAGGCATCGCACCCCTGAACCATTCCGTTCGTCCCGCCGCATGCTTGGGGACGAGCAATGGCGGAGGTGCGGCGTGCGCTCGCAACTTGCGCTTCCAATGGGTCTCCCATGCACGCGCCTCCCTCACGTCGGAAGCCTCGGCTATCCATCCGCCATCCAGATCAAAGAACTCGTAGTACCGGGATGAGAACGCATGCATACGTACCAACGGATCCTTCGCCATGCCGAGCTTGGCGAAATCCTCGTACGCGCATGGAAGTACATACAGATATGCCGTCCCTGCAGGGCCAGAGCCGATACCCTCGATTCGCACTGTTCGTCGCGACACGCTGTCATCAGCGCGAAGTTGTCGCGCTGCGCGGCCTTTTCGCTGGGGCCTTCTTGCCTCGTTTCGTGCTCTTCTTTGCGGACTTTCCTGTGGCGGCCTTCTTGGCTGGCGCCTTCTTGGCGGGTGTGCGCTTGTTGCTCTGCAGGCTCTTCTGCAGAAGCGCCATGAAGTCGACGACATTGGTGGTGGCGTCCTCGCTATCCCGCGCCTCGTCATCCGCGATCCGGGTGGTTGCGCCCTTTGCCTTGATCCGCTTCTTGATTATCGCCTCGAGCCGAGTCCGGAATTCGTCATGGTAGTCATCGGGCTTCCAGGCAGCCGACATGGAGTCGATCAGGCTCTCTGCCATCTCCCGCTCCTTCGCGGTGATGCGGAAGTCCGCTGCCTTACCAACGGGCAGTTTGTACTCTTCCGGATCAACCAGCTCCTGTGGATAGCGCAGCATCATCAACACCAACGCGTCCTGCTCAGGGAGGACCGCGCACAAATACTCGCGCGTTCTGATGACCACCCGGGCCACACCTGCTTTTCCGGTGGCGTGCAGCGTGTCGCGCAGCAGGACGTATCCCTTCTCGGCCTTCTTGCCAGGAACAAGAATATAGGGCTTCTCGTAGAAGCGGATGCCGATCTCGTTGCGATCGACGAAAGCCTCCACGTCTACGGACTCATGTGTTTGCGGTGCGGCTGAGGCGATATCATCCTTTTCCACTACCACGTAGCTGCCTTTGTCGTACTCGAAAGCCTTGACGATGTCCTTCCATGGCACCTCCTCGCCGGTTTCGGCGTTGACGCGTTCGAAGCGGATGGGGCTCTTGTCCCGGGCGTCGAGCATGCGAAAGCTGATATCGACTCTTCGCTCGCCAGACATCAATGAAACAGGGATGTTGAGAAGACCGAATGATAGGGTTCCGGTCCAGATGGGACGCGCCATGTCAGCGTCTCCTGCAATCGATGCTGGTACTCTGATCAGGGATACGGAAAATCTGCGTGAAGAAGCATTGCATGTTGCGATGCTTCACATTCTAAACCCCGTTTCGCAAGAGTCCCATCAGATCCTGTATCCGATATGGCTTATGAAGAAAGTGAGCCCTGCTTGGCAAGCCGCGAATCTGCGATAGGGGCGAAGCAGATACCACAATGACGACGCATTTCGGCTGGATTTGCAACGCCGCACACGCCACATCCACCCCCGACCCAGAACCAGGCATGATGACGTCTGTAATCACTGCGTTGAACTTCGTGCCGTCGCGTAGGCGGATGCCGGCCTCCCTTGCGTTAGCCGCCTCGGTGACAATGAAGCCGAACGCCTCTAAAGCCAGCCGCACGACACGCCTCAGGTCCCTCTCGTCATCCACGAGAAGTATGTGTTGCTTCTTCATCGGCCCAGCCCACTCATGGATCGAGTGGCTGATACGCTCATGAGACCACTTTGGATGCGTGGCGGACTAGAGATTTCTCATCAGGCCTGGAACTGGTTCAAGTAAGCATAAGCCAATATCGACAAGAACCTCGTTCTAGTCCGCGCGCAAAGGGATGCGTTGCAGAGTGCGCGAATTACACCGGCAAGTCGGCTATCGGGTGGCTGAAGGCTTGCCCAGAAGCGATCGAAGTGCGGCCTCAATGTCCGATTTTCGGAAGGGCTTCAGCAATACAGGGATGGATGTGTATGCTGCAGGAAGTCCTTGTTCTCCATAACCAGTTGTAAACAGGATGGGAACTCCTCGCGAGCGGAGAATCTCCGCTGCAGGAAACGAGGCACTGCCTCCCAGGTTTACATCGAGAATGGCGGCGTCGAACGAGCCGGCTTCGATCATTGACATTGCCTGCTCGACGTTGGTGGCGGTCGCGTCGGCGATGTAGCCTGCGTCAGTCAGAATATCCTCCAGCAGCATCGCAATAAGCGATTCATCTTCCACAATGAGGATGCGTGGTTTCATTTCAACTCCTGAGAAATCGTTTCAGACCTCAGCTCCCGACTCCTGTCCGCGACCAGGTAGTCCTCCTCCATGACCAAGGCTCGCCGAAGCAAACCAGCGGAAGCATCTAGTGCGGCATTCCTTGCGGCGGATCTCAACATTATTGTCCTTTGCGAAGGAGCCATCATCTTTGCACTTTGCTATCCGGACTGATGTGAAACAGTGCCACGATCCGATAGAAGGTTATTGCAATCACCGAGCTATCCATCACGTGCTTTGGCGTGGCTACGCCTTCATTCACCGCCGTCGAATGACATCTCTTTCACCTTAGACCTCAATGAATGTGGCGCTAGGCGAAACGCACCACCAAAAGAAGTCGGTTGGTACTGCAAGTAAGGCGCCGGCACCACGGACATCCTCTTCATGCCATAGCGTCGACATTGCCGATGTGGCACTGCAAACCGGCATGCCATGAGACCCCCAATCCAGGAGAGAACCCATGAACCGTCTATTTGTTCTTACCGTTGTGTCCTTTGCCTGCGTAGGTCTGCTGTGCGCGTGTGGGGACCGCTCAAATCCCGACGGCGCCGACATGGCGTCATCCACGCCGGCGCCCGGCAACGATCCGACCGCCGCAGCCGCGTCCGCCGTCGACGATGCTGCGGCATCTACGAGTTCCGCTACCTCGGAGAGCGCTGCACTTGGCGTGCTCAACGCAATCAATGCACACGAGATCGCCGCTGGCGAACAAGCACTGGGAAAGGGCGTAAAGGGGGACATTGCCGCTTTTGCGCAGATGATGATCGATCAGCACACCGACAACCGCGACAAGACCCTGGCGCTCAATCCGGATGCCTCCGCATCGGACGCCGTGGCGCAGCACCGCAAAGGCGAGGCACAACTCGCGGCACTGGACGCCAGATCGGGCGAAGATTACGCCCGCGCCTACGTCGACGCGATGGTCAAAGGCCATGCGGAGGCGCTTGACGCGCTCGATACCCGGCTGATCCCGGCTGCCACCTCCGAACAGGTGCGCCAGCATCTCACTACGACGCGCGGGCACGTGGCGGCGCATCTGGAGCAGGCGCAGCGCCTGGCTGCGAAGGCACCCGCGAACTGAGCGCCCAGGCTGCGCTGGCTCAGGGTGCATCGGGCACGCCGCGACGCACTACCAGACGCTCATCGCTCCGCGTCACGTTGAATTGCGTCGCGCCCGCGTCATCGCGGAAGAAGTCGATGTCCAGCGAAGCCCCGCCCACCCTGAGCCGCTGCAGCCGCAGTTCCGGCAGCCACTCCGGCAGACAGGGATCGAGCCACAGCGTGTCGCGCGGTGCGTCCGCGCGAAGGCCAAGCAGGGCTTGCAACAACACTACCGGCGTAGAGGCCGACCACGCCTGCGGGGCATTTGCGGCCGCGTAGATGGCCGGAAACGGATGCATCGCATCGCGCGCATGCCCGGTCACGCATTCGGGCATGCGCTGGCCCTCGCAAAGGTCGGCCAGCTGGAACTGCGCCAGGCATAGCTGCTGGCACTGTTCAGCGAAACCGTATCGCCGAAGACCCAGCGCGAACGGGCCGTGCTCCACCGGCCATACGGTGCCTACGTGGTAGCCGTGCGGGTTGTAGGCAGGATGGTCCGAGGACAAGGTCCTGACGCCCCAGCCACTGAACATGTCCGGCGCAAAGGCCCGGTCCGCTATGCACTTCGCGATGCCGGGCTCCACGATGCCGCTGGCCAGGCATCGCAGTGCGTTGGATCCGATCGAGGCGATCCGTCGTCCGCGCGCATCCAGTGCCATCGCGAGGAACCCCGTCTCCTCGACCCAGAAGCGCTCGTTGAATCGACGCTTCAGGGCTTCGGCCTGCCGGCGCAGCGTCGCGGCATCGTCATGCCGCCCAACGGCATCTAGCACGTCCGCGAAGTCGCGCTTGGCGATGTAGACGATCGCCTGCTCTTCGCAGGTGGCCACAGGTTGCTCGACAATCCTCCCCCCGAGGTCGACGACGGATTCGGACGAGTCCTTCCATGTCTGGTTGTCCAGCCCTTGGGACGAGCGCGTACGGACCGCATAGAAGGGCCCCGGCACCTGCATGGCCTCCTCATCGAGCCAACGCAACGCGCGCACGGCGGCTTCGACGAACGCCTGCACGCGCGCGGTGTCGCCGGTCCATTGCCAGAGCTGGCCCACCACGAACGGGAACAGGCTGGAGGATGTCAGGCTGCCGTAGTACCGGGCGGTCGGGCGTTCATTGAGGCAGGCGGCGGGTTCGCTGCGCGCCTCGTGCAGCATGCGTCCGGGCGACTCATCCCGCCAGTCGTCGCGACAACGACCCTGGGTGCGCGCCATCTCGGCCAAACCGCCGCGCATCAGTTCATCCCCGAGCATCGCCGACTGCCAACCCGTGGTCAGGATGTCCCGCCCGAAGGTGGCCAAGTAGGCCGGTACGCCGGCACCGACGGTCCAAGCGTCGCCGTCATCCAGGCGCGGCATTCGCAACGCACGCAGATCGCGCTGCGCGCGACCGAGCAGGCCGACTACATCCACGTAGGCGGCGCGGCAGCCTGCCCGCGCGTCACTTACCGCCAGCGACGCGCGCAGCCACGCGGGTTCCTGTCGTTCTTCCAGCGCCGGAGTGGCACGGCGTGGACATGGGGGTGCATTCAGCTCCCTGCCGTCTCGCTCCACGCTCCATACCAGGCAACTGCGCCATTGCCCTCGCGGCGGAAGCGCCACGCGAAACCGGATGTGCTGTGCCTCGTCCGCCGACTTCCCCGGCTCCGCCTGGCGATCGACCTGCAACCGCAGGTCCATTTCCACGCGACGCACCCGCCCGTCGCGGGGATCCGTACGGCGTGCACGGTAACGCCAGCGCCGATCCACCTGATCGGCGGTGTCGGCCGTCACGCAGGTCGTGCGGCCACGTCCCGGGCTCACGTTGCCCGCTTCGTCCTGCCCCAAGAAGTCGGCGGCGGCACGCAGTTCCAGCACGAAGGAGACGGCGTGGCCGGCGTGATTGGTGATGCAGACGTCTTCGTGCAGACCCTCGCCGACAATGCGCGCGATGAGCACCTCAATGCCCTGCTTCGCCGCGCCAGCGCGCGGATCGCCTTCATCGTCTCCGTGGGCAGGCACCAAGTAATAGCCATGCCACTGGTCCTGGCGCGCCGCGGACAGCGACACGGGGACCAGTCTTCGTCCCCCCGCGCGCCAAGCGTACGCACTTAGCATCCGGGTACCGCGGACGAACAGGCCCAGATCCTCTTCCGGACGGATTTCGCCTGCAGCGTCGACCACCAGCGCGGTTTCACCATGGCTGACGATGTGGCGGTGAGGCCGCGCACGCAGGTTCACGAGCCCCCGATCGTGGTTGGGGCGCTCTATCGAGGAACCGGATGCCGCCATGGCTCAGCGCCTCAGCGCCGGCAACACATGCCGACCGAAGACGTCGATGAAGCCCGCCTGCTGGCGGTTGACGTTATGCAGATAGAGCGAGTCCACCTTCATCGCCAGATAGCGCTGCAGCGTAGCGACGTGGATCTCCGGATCGGCGCTGATGTGTACAGCCCCTTGGATTTCACGGGGTCCGATATCCCGCGCCACCCGCTCGAAGTCCTCGATCGTCCGCAGTTCCTCCGTCGCGCGCGCCGGTAACGCGTTGCAGCGCCACTGCTCCAGCGCGCCTTCCAGTGCGAGGTTCTCATTGGCCGCGTACGACACCTTGACCTGCAGGTGGATCGGCTTGCCCGTACCCCCGGCTTCACGGAATGCCGCGAGAATCTCGGCCACCGGGGCAGTGGGGGTGGCGATGGTGACGAGCCCGTCGGCCCAATCAGCAGCCCAGCGTGCCGTTTCCGCAGTGAGGGCGGCTACATGGACCGGTGTCATGTGCGGTGGCCGGGTGAACAGCTGCGCGTCCCGGACCTCAAAGCTACCGCGGTGGGTCACGCATTCGCCTCGCCACAGGGCACGCATCACGTCCACCGCTTCGCGCAGTCGCGCGTTGCGCCGGGGTTTGCCGGGCCAGGCATCACCGGCGGCGTGCTCGTTCAGGGCTTCGCCACTGCCGACGCCGAGCCAGAACCGGTCGCCGAACATGCACCCCAGCGTAGCGACCGCCTGCGCGATGACGACTGGGTGATAGCGGCCTATGGGCGCATTGACCACGCCGAACGGCATCGACGTCTGCGACATCGCCGCGCCGAGCCAAGTCCAAGCGTGTCCGCTCTGGCCCTGGGCGCGGCTCCAGGGAAGCAAGTGATCCGAACACATCGCCGCGTGGAATCCGGCCTGTTCGGCTCTTGCGACCCATGCGAGCAGGTCCGCAGGAGAAAATTGTTCATGCGATGCGTGGTAGCCGATCAGCGCCATGCCGCGACACTAGACGAACGCCCTGTGGCATCGGCGTGAATCCACGATGCACATTCTCCTAACGCGGGCGACCGCAGCCTTGCTGCGCGTTTCGCAACAGGAGCCAAGCGTGCCATCGCCACCACCTCACAACGCTCTCGGCCATACGACGTGGGTGATCGCGGAGGGCTACCTGCCCGACCGTAGCCATGGTCCCGCACCCGAGCTGGAAAGCCACGAAGCGTGTTGCATCCTCAACACGGGCGATGCCGACGCGCACGTCGACATAACCATCTACTACACCGATCGCGAACCGGTCGGGCCATACCGGCACACCGTGCCTGCTCGACGGACACGTCACCTGCGTTACAACGATTTCGACGATCCGGCCCCGTTGCCGCGCGCCACGCCCTATGCAAGCGTCGTGGTCGCCAGCGTGCCGGTCGTCGTCCAGCACACGCGCCTGGACTCGCGTCAGGCCGAGAACGCATTGATGACCTCGCTCGCCTATCCCGCCTGACGGCCCCATACCGTCGCGGCCATCCGCCCGCGTAACACGACTGCGTCGTAACCCGTCACCGCGTTCGCATCCTCTTCTCGCACGCTGCGCATACTGGGCGCTCACTTACGCGACGAGACGCCATGATGAATGTACGCGACTACCCGAAGCCTCCCTTCAAGCCACAGCAACAGGCGTTCCCCGGCAAGACGGACCGCATGGATCCGCGCCCGGACCATGGTGAGGACAGCTACGTCGGCCATGGACTTCTGGCAGGCAAGAAAGCGCTGATCACCGGTGGCGACAGCGGCATCGGCGCAGCCGTGGCGATCGCCTACGCGCGGGAAGGTGCGGACGTAGCCATCGCGCACCTGCCCTCCGAACGAAAGGATGCCGACCACATTGCCACGCTCGTCCGCGAAGCCGGTCGCAAAGTGGCAACCCTTGCGTGCGACATCAGCGATCCCGCGCAGGCCGAGCGCCTGGTGCAGGACGCCGTGGCTTCACTGGAGGGCTTGGACATCCTGGTGAACAATGCCGCTTACCAGAAGTACTACGAGTCCTTCGAAGAGATCACGTTGGATGAGTGGGAAAAGACGTTCGCCACTAACGTGCACGCGGTATTCAATCTGGTCCGGCTTGCGCTGCCCCACCTGTCCCCCGGCGCGTCGATCATCAATACCGCCTCGGTGCAGTCCAAGAAACCGAGCCCGAACATCCTGCCCTATGCGGCGACCAAGGGCGCCATCGCCAACCTTACCATCGGGCTGGCCGGCACGCTGGCCGACAAGGGCGTCCGCGTGAACGCGGTCCTTCCGGGCCCGATCTGGACACCGTTCATTCCAGCCGGCATGTCGGAGGAAGAGGTCACGGAGTTCGGCGCGCACGTTCCGATGGGGCGGCCGGGGCAACCGGCCGAACTCGCCTCGGCCTACGTGATGCTAGCGGCCGATACGGCCAGCTACACCTCCGGCACCTTGCTCACCGTGTCAGGCGGTGCCGTTACCTTGTAGCGTCGCCAGGTCCGGCTCCCGTCCGAGGGCCGGCAGCGACCTGCTGCGCGGTGTGCATGTCCACATGCCGTATGCCGCATTCTTCGTAGAGTGAACTATCTCCCGAGGACGCACGCAGCATGGACACCATCACCGCATTCCAGATCGATACCCAAGCCCGGCGCGACATGTTGTTCAGGCCGAGTCACGCGCCGGCCCGCTGGAGCACCGGCACGTACGACGCCATCTATGCATCCTGCGTGGCGTCCACGGCGCTGCTGGAGTTTCTCGTGCATCATCAGGATGCACTGCCAGCTACCCTTATATACGGGCGGCTGGCGCTTCCCGCCACATGCATCGAAGTGCCTGAGACGCTGCCTGATGAGTGGGATGAATGGCCGTATCGCGCGCGAGTGCAGCGGGTGGGAGACGACTGGCTGGCGTCATCGCGCCAACTGGCGCTTCGGATTCCCAGCGCCGTGGCGCCTGCCTCTTTCAACCTCCTGATCAACCCTCGTCATCCCTCCTATGCGGATTGCAGCCTGGAGTTTGTCGAGATGTTCCGCGCCGATCAAAGGCTGCGCCAATGAAGGCGCGCCTTTCACGATGCGGGCGCATGTACGGCCGAGGGGAGCAACAGAAAGCGCCAGCACTTATGGGATACGCCCCAGCGCTCGATGCGGGAGCGCTCATGGCTCGCGCGTGCTGTCCGCAGAGGGTGGGCTGCGCTCGGACGGGTTGTCGGCGTTGACGGCATGTTGCAGCGCTTCGCCCGACGGCGACAGAAGTCGCCATTTCCCCCAACGGTCCTCTACACCGTGTCCGGACGTCCTCCCCGCGCCGGCATCACCCGCATACCGGTACAGCGGTTGCCCGCCGTATGTCAGCTGGTTCTGCCCATCCTTGCGCTCGATCTGCCCCACCAGTGATTGCTCGACGCCGGTTTCAACGCTGGCGGATGAGGTCGCCACGGGAGGCCATGCATATTCGCAGGTCGCATCGCAACGCGCTCCATCCTGGTTGCCTTCCAGGAAATAGAGCGAGGCGCCACTGCTGTCCACCAGGTAGGAAGGGCTTCCCTGCGAAAGGCGCAATGAAGCCTGTTCAGTTGTCGAGCCGCCGGCCGTGCCACCCGGTGTATCGGCCTTCGGAGCAGGACGCGTGGCGGGCGCGCTTTCCGGGTCGGCAGTCGTGTCCTGACGTTGGCACGCGCCTATCAGCATCATTCCGGTGGCGACAAGCACGAGGGGGAAGCGTCGCATGGTGATTCCTGAAGAGGTGGGGGAATTACTTGTGACGCAAGACACGTGCCAAGCCTGGAGTACACGCATCGCGTTCAGTCTTGAATTGCCAGATGCAACTTCTTCACTCTTCGACATTTTTTTCCGGCAGCAGTTTATGCACGGATCCATCGCGCCGGGGTAACGTCGGGTGCGCTAAATCTTCCGCCCGTATCAAGGAGATGCTTCGTGCTGGCACCCACCCTTGCCATCGTCGATGACGATCAGGACTTCAGTGCGTTCCTCGCCAAGGTCGCGCGCGGCCGCGGGTTCGATGCCCATCGCTTCCACAGTGTCGCGGAAGCCTGTCCCTGGCTCTCCACGCACGACGCCGACCTGACCATGCTCGACATGGCGCTCCCCGACGGGACCGGCTTGGACGTCATCGCGCGACTGCCCAACGACCGCTCGGGACAGATCGTGTTCGTTTCCGGCACCCAGAACCGCGACGAGATCCGCCGTGCGGTCGCCACGCCCGCAACCCAGTTCATCGGCAAGCCCCTGCCGCCGAATGAACTTGACCAGCTGCTGCGGCAGACCCTGTCGCAGTTCGAGCGGCGGCAACACGCGAGGGAAGCACAGTCGCATCTGCTGGTCGGTCATAGTGAGGTCATAGCGACTGTGCGCGAAGACATCGCGCGTGTCGCACCCACCTCGTTCAGCGTACTGATCACTGGCGAGACCGGGACCGGCAAGGAACTGGCTGCACGCGCGATCCATGACCAGAGCGGCCGCACCGGCAACCTCGTGTGCGTGAATTGCGGCGCCATTCCGGGCGAACTTCTGGGTAGCCAGCTTTTCGGGCACGAGCGTGGCGCATTCACCGGTGCGAACGCGCGCCATCTCGGCCTTTTCGAGCAGGCCAGCGGCGGCACCCTGTTCCTCGACGAAATAGGGGACATGCCTGCGGTCCTGCAGGTGTATCTGCTCCGGGTACTGGAGACCGGACGCCTGGTCCGTCTCGGTGGCAGCACCGAGATTCCGGTCGACGTCCGTGTCGTGGCGGCCACACACCGGGCCGTCGGGCCCGAAGGTGGCCTTCGCCCGGATATCTACTACCGCCTGGCCCGCTATCCGATAGCGTTGCCTCCGTTGCGCGCTCGCGGGGCTGACATCGGCCTGCTCGCGCAGCGCTTTGTAGATGTGATGAACAACGAGATCGGCGACGCGAAGGTACTGGCACCGGACTGCATATCCGGACTGGAGCGATACCCATGGCCTGGCAACGTGCGCGAACTGCGCGCAGCAACGGAATATGCGTATCTGCGCCAGGATGGCCGCGAAGTCCATGTAATGCCTCTACGTCGGCCGCAGGACAGGGACCCGGACGATGCGGCCGACCTGCGCTTCCGTGTAGGCATGACGTTCCAGGAAGTGCAGGAACGGATGTTGGACAGGACGCTCGCCTTCCACCAAGGCGACAAGACAGCTACGGCGCGCAGTCTGGGGGTCAGCGTGAGAACCGTGCACAATCATCTGGCGAGAAGACGCTTGTGTTGAGTGGCCGCCACCTACACTCCCTGCGCAACGAGTTGAACGTGCTGGCCGTCGGCATGCTGCTCCTCAGGCGCGAGCTCGAGTACAGCGATCATCGCGAGTTGCACGACACGCTGGACCGCATGGAGCGCGCGCTGGGCCGCTGTGTGGACGTGCTGAACGTACCGGACGCGGGATCGCAACCCACCGGCTGATCATGGGTCGTGGCGAGAGGCGGCGGGCGCGTCCCGCACACGTTCCGATGCGTCCAGAGCACGCTCGTCTCCGTTGCAGGCAACCGGTCCGTCTTCGGGACATGCCGGCCGGTCCGGCGTGCGGGGGCGCGGCATCCTTTCCGCCTGAGCGGATGCCTCAGGGCCGGGATCAACGATTTCTCCGGGCGGAGAACTGACCGCCTTGCTGTCGCCGTCCACCATGGGTGCGTCCCTTCGATCGCAGCCAACCGCACAGATGGTCAGAAGCGCGAGCAACGCGGGTTTGACTGAGTGATGGGAATACATGCGATGGCTCCCTTGATCGGATGAAAGCAGGCACGCAAACCCCATGCCAGTTCCGTGAGAACTCCATCCAGCAGTCGTCGATAGCACGAAAGATGTTCGCAGCGCAGGAAACATCTGCGCGCCCGGCGGCCGGGATCGGCACTCAGGCGCATCTTCCTCGCATAGCGGAGCTGGCACGCACATTGCGTAACTCTTCCTACGAGTCACTGGAGAACATGCGTGGATAAGCACGTGGGTACCGAACTCAAAGCCGCCATCGGCGATCTGCAAACCCTGGGAGCGCGTCTGCTCGATGAGAGTCGAGCCTGGTGGAACTACCGGAGAAACGACATGAGCCGTTACGAAGAGGATCAGCACTACCATGCGGGCTACCGTGCGCGTGGCAGCGACGCAAGGAAGGACAGCGACGACATGCAGGGATCGCGCACATGGCCAGAGCGAGGTGATCGCATGCGTGATGAAGCCCGATTTCGGGGCGCCGAGAGTGCACGGCGAGGCCGTCGCGCGCCGTTCGGGCCGCAGCCCGGGCGCGAACCCGACATGCAGGCCCACGACGGGTATGCGGAGACCTATTCTCCGTCAGGCTCCGGCAGGCGCTACGCATCCGCGCAGTACGAAGACGAAGGCGGACTCAGCGCGGACAGCCAGAACGCGGGGCGCGCCGGTCTGCCGGGACAGGGGAGCGATGCGCAGGGCTACCGCACCGGCTACAGCCAAGGCAGGCATGGTTACAGCAGGTCACCCGACGCGGACGTGGGGGTCGGTGGATACGGTCAGCCCGAACGCGGCCAGGGGGGCTACGGTCGTTTCGCGGATTCCGGCGATGACCGCTACCGCGACGAGGGTCAGCGCGCCCATGGCTGTTTCCGCGGCCACGGGCCCAAGGGATACCGGCGCTCGGACGAACGCATCACCGAGGACCTCAACGAGCGGTTGACGGAGGATCCGCTGCTCGACGCCAGCGGGATCACCGTGGAGGTGAGGGAGGGTGTCGCCACCCTCAAGGGTTCGGTGGAAAGCCGCTGGATGAAACACCGCGCCGAGGACATCGTCGACGCGTGCAGCGGCGTGCACGATGTGCGCAACGAGATCCGCGTTGCAGGCAAGCCGTCCCGCACGCCTTCCGAAGGCTCGAACGCTGCAGATGCATCCGGCGAAGAGAGCCAAAATTCCGGCTGAGCGGATTGCCACATGGAAGAGCACATGCATGGCTGCACCGGCTGGCCTGCTCTTCCGGCGACCGCACATCACAAGATCGACAAAGGAGCAGAGCATGAACCGCTGCGATGTATGCGGAAATTCCTACGACAAGGCATTCACGATCGAACAGCAAGGTCGACACGGCACGTTCGATTCGTTCGAGTGCGCCATCCATGCGTTCGCGCCAGCGTGCGACCACTGCGGGTGTCGGATCATCGGCCACGGGGCGGAAAGCGGAGGCCGCATGTTCTGCTGCGCCCATTGCGCCCAAGCCAGTGGTGAACCCGCGATGGTCGACCGTGCCGAAGGAGAACAGGCATGACCAAGGCACTTCCCGCGCGACTACCCGACTGCTTCCGCTGGGTCGAGGATGATGAAGGTCGGCATCGCCTTTTTCTGGAAAGTGTGGAGGTTCTCGAGGTCCGACGGCAACGCATGGGCTGGGTCGTCGAAATTCACCTTCAACAGGAGGCGGCGCCGAGCCATCCACAGATCGTCGCCGTCCGGTCTCCCGCTGCCGGCATCCGATGGGGTGCCCGCTGGAGCAAGATGCGCGCGCCGCAACTCTCGGCCATGGTCGCGATAAGCCGCCGTCATGCACCCAGGCCGCAGGTGGGGTGCGCGTCCGAGTCGGGTTCATACGCAGCGATGCCGTGAGTTGCGACTGGCATAGTCCGCGGCATACAGCACCCGTTTTGGAGCCGGGCTACAGACCAACCGATGGCGGCCGGGTGCGCTTGATGCACGCCCAGCCACCACCGAGGAACGGCAGACATGCGGCGAGCCACTCGCCGCTTGGAGGGGTGGCGCCCACGCTTGATTGCGCGATAAAACGAATGGAGATCCGACATGACCCGGGACCGCAAGGATCCACCAGCACCTGACGAGCCACGCATCGTCGAAGAGACGGAAAATCAACGCCGTGAGCGTGAGACCCATGCAAGCGAGAATCAGGATGAGGCGCTCGAAGAAACCTTCCCTGCCAGCGATCCTGTCTCGCCGTTCATTCCTGCCAAGCGCCGCGATTGATCTCCTTGGGCGGGTCAGCTTTACATTCGGCTCCACGCCCGTATCACGCGGGCCCCTCTAGATTGGGGGCATGAGTCAGAACGGACCCGATCGATCTCCACCCCCACCACGCGACGACTGGGCGCTGTTTCTCGATGTGGACGGAACGCTGACGGCGCACGTGCAGCGTGCCGATGCGGTGGTGCTGGAGGATCGCGTGCGTGCATTGCTGGTGACGTTGCAGAACCGTCTGGGTGGCGCATTGGCACTGGTGACCGGGCGGAGTCTTGCGGCGCTGGACACACTCATGCGACCCCATTTTCCTGCCCACGCCGCCTGTCTCCATGGTGTGCAACTGCGACCCGGCGCGGAGAGCCGTTATCCATCGGTGGCGCCCGCGTGGGTGAACGAAGCGGGACGGATCGCGGACCGGCATCCGGGTGCATTGGTCGAAGCGCAAGGCCCGTGCTTGTACCTGCACTGGCGCGCGGCGCCGGACGCTGCCGATGAGATGACGGCATTCGCGCGGCGCTTCGCGCAGGCCTTTCCGAGCCACAGGCTGCATATCGGCCGCCACGGTATCGAGATCCGTCCCGACGGGATGGACAAGGGTGTGGCCATCGCTGCGTTCATGCATCGTGCGCCCTTCGCTGGACGTGTGCCGGTATTCGCCGGCGACGATCCCGCAGACGAGCCGGGATTCGAAACAGTCAACGCGCTGGGCGGCATCAGCGTGCGCGTTGGCGAAGATCGTCGTGCGAGTGCGGCGCGTTACCTACTGCGCGACCCGGAGGAGGTGCTGCACTGGCTCTCTGTAGAAGAGTGTGGAGAAGAGCGACAAGGAGAAAGGAAGTGAGCAGATTGTTCGTGGTATCAAATCGCGTGGCGCTGCCGGGCGCCGTGCAGGCCGGCGGCTTGGCTGTGGCCCTGCATGGCGTGCTAAAAGAGCGTCGCGGGGTGTGGTTCGGATGGAGCGGCGAGTACGGCGATGGCCCTTCACGGGTGCAGATCGGGGACGGCATCCGGTTCTGCCTACTCGATGTGCCGGAAGATGATTTCGAAGGCTACTACCACGGCTTCGCCAACCGTGCCTTGTGGCCCCTGCTGCACTACCGCGTGGACCTGATCCATTTCGACCGCGGCGAGTACGCGCGATACCTGGCCGTCAACGGTTATTTCGCCGATGCCCTGGCCCGCGAGTTGCGCGGCAACGACGAAGTCTGGGTACACGACTACCATTTCATTCCGTTGGCCGCCGCATTGCGCGCTCGCGGGCTTGGACAGCGCATAGGGTTCTTCCTGCACATTCCGCTGCCGTCGTGGGATGTGTTGTGCATGCTGCCGGACCATCGCGAGATCTTTTCCGCCTTGGCCCACTACGATCTGGTCGGGGTGCAGACCCAAGCGGACGCGGACAACCTTCGGCGCTACTTCGACGCGATGGGTATCGATGCCCGGGAGTGCACTATCGAGGCGTTCCCCATCGGCATCGATGCTGCCCAAGTCGCCCGCGACGCGGTGTCGGCCAGTGGCTGCGAGGCGGTGGGCGCCCTGCGTCGCAGCCTGGAGGATCGGCGGCTGGCGATCGGCGTGGACCGCCTGGATTACTCCAAGGGGCTGCCGGAACGATTCCAGGCGTTCGGCACTTACTTGGACACCCATCCCGACGATGTGGGCCGCCTCACCTACCTGCAGATCGCACCGCCCAGCCGCGAGGACGTTCCCGAATACCGCGACCTGCGCGAGCAACTCGAACGCTTCGCCGGCCACATCAACGGCCGCTTGGCGCGTCCCGACTGGACGCCGATCCGCTATGTCAACCATTGCTACCCACACCATGTCCTCGCCGGCTTCTACCGGACTGCGGACGTGGCGTTGGTCACGCCATTGCGCGACGGCATGAACCTGGTCGCCAAGGAATACGTGGCAGCGCAGGACCCACACGATCCCGGCGTACTGATCCTCTCGCGCTTCGCGGGCGCCGCCCATCAGCTGGAGGACGCCCTGCTGGTGAACCCTCACGACATCGACGAGATGGCCGAGGCCATCGCCCGTGCGCGGAGCATGCCGCGCGCCGAACGCGAAGCGAGGTGGTCAGCCATGTACAACACGCTCCGGCATAGCGGAATCGGAGCCTGGGCGGACGGATTCCTTGCGCGCTTGCAATCGCCTGCCGGGCCCGTGCGCGAACCTGCCCATGGCAACCACGGCGCCGTGCCCATGCGTGCCTTGGGCGAAGGAGTCGCGTCATGAGGATCGCGCAGGTCTCGCCGTTGTTCGAATCCGTGCCTCCTAAACTCTATGGCGGCACCGAACGCATTGTGTCCTATCTGACTGAAGCGCTGGTCGCGCGCGGGCACGATGTCACCCTGTTCGCCAGCGGGGACTCGGTTACCACCGCCAATCTGGTCAGCCACCGTGATGTCGCGCTGCGGCTGGATCCGGCACCACTCAAGTCGGCCGCCGCTGCGCACCTGTCCATGCTGCAGGGTATCCGCGAGGTCGCGGACGATTTCGACGTGTTGCATTTCCATGTGGATCTGCTGCCGCTGCCGATCTTCGACGACATCGCCGACAAGTGCGTGTTCACCCTGCATGGGCGCCAGGACAAACAGGACCTCCCGCAGGCCTATCGTCGCTGGTCGCGGTTCCCGCTGGTTTCCATCTCCGACCACCAGCGCAGGCCCATCGCTTGGGCGAACTGGTGGCAGACGATCCTGCATGGGATGCCGGTCTCTGCACTGTGTCCTCCAGCCGCGCCGCGAGGCGACTATCTGGCGTTCCTGGGACGCATCTCGCCGGAGAAACGACCGGACCGGGCCATCCAGATCGCCCGTCTTGCGGGACTGCCGTTGAAGATCGCCGCCAAAGTGGATGCGGCGGACAAACGCTATTTCCACGACACCATCGAGCCGATGCTGGCGGAGGGAGGCGTGGAGTTCATTGGCGAGATCGATGACGCGGGCAAGCCGGAGTTCCTCGGCAACGCCGCCGCGCTGCTTTTCCCCATCGACTGGCCCGAGCCGTTCGGCCTGGTGATGATCGAAGCCATGGCCTGCGGCACGCCGGTGATAGCGTGGCGCGAAGGCTCCGTCCCCGAGGTAGTCGACGAGGGCAAGACCGGCTTTATCGTGGACGCCATCGCCGATGCGGTGGACGCGGTCCAGCGCTGCCGGCGACTGGATCGTGGCGACGTGCGTCGGCGCTTCGAGCAGCGCTTCGACGCGCAGCGAATGGCGGCGGACTACGAAAGCCTCTACCTGCGGATGGTGGAGGGTGCGTCCCGCCGGTTGAAGGCCTGATCGATGGAGGGCGCATCCGCACCGCTCACCCGCTATGTGCTGAAGGACGGCGACAGCTTCCTGGTCGCCGACGCGGTCGGTAATGTCGTCGCCCCTGCCGAGGGCTTCTTCGTGCACGACACGCGCGTCGTCTCGCGTTACGAGATGTTGCTGGGCGATCAGGAACCGGCGCTGCTCAGTTCCGCAGTGACCCAGGACAACGTGCTGTTCGTCGCCCACCTGACCAACCGGGCGTTGTCCGCGATCGACGAGATGGGCGCACCGGAGGGTTTGATACACATCACCCGCAGCCGCTTCCTGTGCCGGCAGCGCATGTACGAGCGGATCACCTGCACCAACTACGGCAACCGTCCTGCGCGCCTGCCCCTGCGCTTCCGCCTGGACGCCGACTTCGTCGATATGTTCGAGGTACGCGGCAGCCGGCGCGCCGCTCGTGGCCGCCTGCTCGGCCCGGAAAGCAACGAGTGGGGCTATGCGTTCGGGTACGAGGGTCTGGACGGCGTGCAGCGCACCTCGACCGTGCTGTTCTCGCGGCCGCCCGCGCAGGTGTCGCCGGGATGCATCGAGTTCGTCCTGGTACTGGCGCCGGGTGCGCACGAGGAGTTGTACACCGAGATCGGCGCGGAGTGCGAAGCCGCTCCCTCCCGCCAACGCTATCGGGACGAAGCGTCAGAGGCGCGCAGATACATGCGCAGGCGACAGCGTCGCGGTGGGCGTGTCTCCAGCAGTGGCCCGCTGTTCGACCAGTGGATGCGGCGGTCCCGTTCGGACCTCGCGCTGCTTACCAGCGAGCTGGATACCGGGCCTTATCCCTACGCCGGTATTCCGTGGTTCTCCACACCCTTCGGCCGCGATGCGGTGATCACCGCCATGCAAACCCTGTGGCTGGATCCCGGACTGGCGCAAGGCGTGCTCCGCTTCTTGGCCGAGCACCAGGCCAAGGAGGAATCGCCTTTCCTCGATGCCGCGCCGGGCAAGATCATGCACGAGACGCGCAAGGGCGAGATGTCCGCGCTGAAGGAGCTGCCGTTCGGCCTCTACTACGGCGGCGTGGATACCACGCCGCTGTTCATCGCTCTGGCGGGCGCCTACCTGCGCCGGACCGGCGACCTGCAGACCGTGCAGGAGCTCTGGCCGGCGCTGCTGGCCGCGACGCAATGGATCGAGCGCGTGTGCGACGCCGATCCGCGTGGCTTGCTGGTGTACTCCCGCGCCAGTGACCGTGGACTGGCCAACCAGGGCTGGAAGGACAGCGGCGATTCGGTCTTCCACGCGGATGGTCGGCTCGCGGAAGGCCCCATCGCGCTGGTCGAAGTGCAGGGATATGCCTACGCCGCGCTGCGCACGATGGCAGAGTTGGGAGCACGCTGGGACTCGCGGGCCTCGGAACACTGGACGCGGCGGGCCCAGGAGCTTCGGGCCACGGTGGAACGTCTTTTCTGGATGGACGACGCCGCCTACTACGGCCTGGCGCTGGACGGCGAAGGGGCGCTGTGCGCGGTCCGCACCAGCAATGCGGGTCATCTGCTGCAGTTCGGCCTGCCGCCACCGGAACGCGCCCTGGCGGTGGCCGAGCAACTGATGTCTCCGGCATTCTTCACCGGCTGGGGCATCCGCACGGTGGCACGCGGCGAAGCGCGCTTCAATCCGATCTCCTATCACAATGGCTCAGTATGGCCACACGATTCGGCGCTCTGCGCCAGCGGGCTGGCTTCGAGCGGCGTGCGCGGCGCGGCTACCCGGCTCTTGCGCGGTGCGTTCGAAGCGGCGGTCCATTTCGACATGCGTATGCCGGAGCTGTTCTGCGGATTCGCGCGGTCGCAGGGAGCCCCGCCAGTCGCCTATCCCGTTGCCTGCTTGCCGCAGGCATGGGCCGCAGGCTCCGCCTTCATGCTGCTGCAGGCATGCTTGGGCGTACAGGTGGATGGAGCCGCCAAGGCGATCCACGTGCACCGCGCCGAGCTCCCCTTCGGCATCCAGGACGTCACCATCCATGACATCGCGGTCGGTGAGCAACGCGTGGATCTGGTATTCCGTGAGGCGGGTGGGCGCGTGGCTGCGTTCGTCGAACGCGACCCCGAGGGTCACGTCTCGTTGCAAGTTCGCAACTGAGCTTCAGGCCAGCGCGACACCGCTGGCCTGCAGGCTCTGGACCAGTGCGTAAAGCAATTCGCCGCGTATGCGACTGACCTGGCGCGGGCCATCCACATAGCCCGATACGCTGATCCAGACCTTGTTGTCCCTGATTTCTTCCAGTTGCACCTGCGCTGGCGGAGAGGCCATGAGCTCGCGTTGCCCGTGGACCACCTGCTCGACGATCGCGACCACCTGCGGGATGTCCGCCACCGCCGGTACCGGCAGCAGTACCTTGACCAAGCCTTCGCCTGCCGTGAACGTGCGGTTGCGCACCGCTTTGGTGATCAATTCCGAGTTGGGAACGAGCACCGTCGTACGGTCCGGCAGCGCGATCTCGGTTGCGCGCACGTTGATCCGCCGGACATCGCCCTCGGCGTCTCCCACCACGACCCAGTCACCGACCTTCACCGGGCGCTCGATCAGCAGGATCAGACCGGAGATGAAGTTCTGCACAATTGCTTGCAGACCGAAGCCGATGCCCACCGTCAGTGCGCTCACCACCCACGTGATGCGGTTGGCCTCCACGCCCAGCGCCGCCAGCGCCAGACCGATCCCGACGATGACGCCGGCGTACCCCACCAGGGTGGTCACCGACGTCTGCACGCCCGCGTCGAGCCGTGTGGTCGGCAGAAGACGGGACGACATCCAGCGCGCGAGCAGCCGGGTTGCGAGCACCGCCACCGCCAGCACGAAAAGGGCACGTACTAGCTGCAGCGGACTGAAGATCAGGTTCCCAACGCGGAACCGGCCACCATCGTCGAACAGGCGCCCGGCGAGGTCGTCGGGGCCCAGTCCGTAGGGCGCGCTCAACAGCACCAGCACCAGGCAGACCACGATCAGGGTAGCGGCCCCGCTCGCCAGCACGACCAGCTGCCGTAACCGGCGGGTCCCGATGCCCAATCGCCGCGACCAGTGCAGTAGCCCCTTGCGCTGTAGAACAACGCAGTCGCCCGCATCCCGGATGAGGCGCACGAACAGCAGCAGCCAAGCGAGCACGATCACGCTCCAGACCGCCTGCTTGGCCACGAAGGCGGACAACGCGACATAGCCGGTCACCGCACTGCCGATCACCAGCGCCAGCACCAGCCATCCCAGCAGCAGGCCTGCGCGCGCGGCGTGGACCAAGCGCTGCCCCTCCGCGGACGCGGTCAGGGCCAATGCACGCGCTCCTCGGGACAACAGGAACGCCAACGCGAGCACCATCACCGGGATGGAGGCCGTCCGGACGGCGCCAGCCGCTGCCTCACCCATCGACCGTGCGTCCCAGCTCTGTTCGATGAAGGCGACCACCACGAGCGCACCCGCCAGCACCCCAGGGACCGGGCGCAGTACGGTGGCCGCTGCTCCGCCGGCCGCCACGATCTGCAACAGACCGCGTCCCGTTGCGGTGACCACCGACGCCAAGGTCAGCACGGCAACCAGCGTGCGGGCCATGGTACGCACCGATAGCGCCGGCTGCGCGGCCCACACGAACACCTGCAGCAACAGCGAGCCGGCCAGCCACATGGCCAAACCACTCGCGATCGCCACCGCGACCGCACCCGCAGTCTCCCCGACACGGTGCTGAGGCCAACGGCGCAATGAACGGGCCTGGATAACGGAGAGCAGTCTGAAGCGTACGAACGCCAGGAACACAAGCAGCAGTGCGCCTGCCGTAACCAGAACGGGCCAGTGATCTGTCGCCCGCTCCAGCGCACCCCGCCAAGCGCGCAATGCTTCGCCGAGGCCCTCGCCGATCTGCCTGCCCGCAACCACCACATCGGCCCACAGCTGGCGCTGCGTCAGAACATCGCGAGGCATCATGGCCACCCCTGCATGACGGGACTCATCGGACCCGGTTCGCCCAGGCGTCCGATGTCAGCGAAACGCAACCGCAGGGTGCGCGTGCGACGAAACGGGCAGACGTATGTGGCAGGTATCTCATGGGAAAGAGAGAGTCGCGCCGCGATCCGCAGGGCACGTTGCTCAAGCGGACCGGGCGCGCATTCGTTGTAGCGCAATGCGCGCGAACAGCATGTCAATGCCGCGCGGCCACGCCTTCCAGCAGATCCTGTGATGCACCACGCTCGCCCGATTGGGCGAAATTTCCCAACGAGACGATTCCGACCAGACGCTTGTCCCGGCTGACCACCGGCAAGCGCCGCACTTCCAGATCGGCCATGTTCATGGCCACATGCTCCACGTCATCGTCGTCGAAGCAGTACTTGACCTCGGTGGACATGACCTCGCGTACCCGCGCGTCGCCGCCCAACCCCCGTGCTACCGCGCGCACGGCTATGTCGCGATCGGTCAGGAAACCGACCAGGCGCTGGTCCTCTCCCACCGGCAGGCTACCTACATCGTGCTCGGCCATCAGTGCGGCCGCGTGGGACAGGCGGTCGTCCGGCGCCACGACGCACACGTTGCCACTCATTATTTCGCTGATCTTCATTTCGTCGTCCTCTTCTGGTTCGATCGCATTACTGGGTCAGACTCTTCACGGTGCCCTTGACGGCCGCCTTGGCCTTTTCGCCTGCCATGACAGCCTGCGCACCGGCGGACTCCTTCCACTCCGCATACGCTTCGTCCAGTTCGGCGCGCTCCTGCGCATTGAAGAGGGAGCGCGCCATCTTGAACATGGTGGTTTCCTCTTCCGTCGCATGATGGTCGATGAGCTCACCGAACACCTTGGCGCGTCCTGCGAACTCGGGTGTTCCCGGCGAGGCTGCATGCACCTCCGGGATCACCGTCTTCTCGACCGCATGGTGCTCGGTCAGCGCCTCGGCGTAGACCTGCTGGCCGTCGCGGTCGGCCCGGTCGCGGAACGCGGGATAGAAGACTTCCTCCTCCCACTTGGCGTGCGGGATCAATGCGCTTTCGATCCGCTCCAGGAGCGACTGACGCTTCTTGACGCCGCGGTCGGTCGTCTCTCCGAGCTCAGCGAACAACGCGCGCAGTTGGTCGTGCTCGGCCTTGAGCGTTTTCAGGATGTCGCGTGCCATGGATGCCTGCCTGATGATCTGGGTGGGCCTTCCAATCTGCCGGCAACGAGGTGGAAAGGTTGTGATCGATCAGTGGTAACCCTGGCCGGGCTGGAGCTTGCCGCGGAAAACGTAGTACGACCACGCCGTGTATCCGAGGATCAAGGGCAACAGACACACCACGCCCACCAGCATGAAACCTTGCGACGACGGCGGTGCCGCGGCATCCCATATCGTCAGCACCGGCGGTACCAGAAAAGGCCACAGGCCGAGCAGCAGGCCCGCATAGGCCAGCGCGAACAACAGCAGCGCCAGTAGGAACGGGCGCGCGTCGCGTCCCTCGCGGACGGTGACCCGCCACAACAGCCACACCGCCACAAGGGCGAGCATCGGTACCGGCGCCAGTTGCCAGAAGGCGCCCCCGGTGAACCAGCGCTCCATCACACGCGCGCTCAGGAAGGGCAGGCCCGCGCTGACCAGTGCCATGAAGCCCGCCACGACGACGACCAGTGGGCGCGCGCAGCGGCGCGCCAGTCGCTGCACGTCGTCGGTGGTCTTCAGGATAAGCCAGGTCGCGCCGAGCAACGCGTAGCCCGCGACGAGCGCGCATCCGGTCATCATGGCGAAGGGGCGCAGCCAAGCCCAGGCCCCTTCGCCAACGCCCGGCAGCCCCTGGACCAGCGCACCCAGGATCACACCCTGCCAGAACGCCGCGCACAGCGATCCAGCGGCGAAGGCCCAGCCCCACAGCCATCGCGTGCGCTGGGCCTTGAACCTGAACTCGAACGCGACTCCGCGGAACACCAGCGCCACCAGCATCATCAATACAGGCAGGTATAGCGCGGGCAGGATCGTGGCATACGCGGCCGGAAACGCCGCGAGAAGTCCAGCGCCCCCGAGCACCAGCCATGTCTCGTTGCCGTCCCAGATCGGCGCGGCGGTATTCATCATTAGATCGCGCTGCGCATCATCTCGTGCGAACGGGACCAGAATGCCGAGCCCCAGGACGAAGCCATCCAGCACCACGTACATGAAGACCCCGAACGCGATGACCGCGAACCACGCCACGGGCAGCCAGTACGCCATGTCCATCAGCCATCCTCCAGCGAAGCGTCGGATGCGCTGATGGGCCGCGCCGGCGTGCGCTCACCCTCTTCCGTGTCCGGTTCGGGTTCGTGCGGGAGCGGACCGCGGCGCAGCATGCGGTAGAGGTAGGTGATGCCAAAGCCGAACACGATCGCGTAGGCCAGTACGTAGACAGCCAGGGACAGGGCGACGCTGGTCGCGCTCACTTCGCTGACCGCGGATGCCGTGCGCAGCAGGCCGTACACCAGCCACGGCTGGCGCCCGATCTCGGTGACGAACCAGCCCGCGATGATCGCCACGAAGCCGGCCGGCAGCATCAGATTCCAGGCCACGTGCAGGCTGCGGCTCTCGCGTAGTCGTCCGCGCCGCCATGACCATCCCGACACCAGCGCCAGCAGCAGCATCAGCGCGCCGACGCCGACCATGATGCGGAAGGCGTAGAACACCGGCCGCACCGGCGGACGCTCGGAGGGCGCGAACTCCTCCAGCGCCGGTACCGCGCCATCCCATGAATGCGTCAGCACCAGGCTGCCCAGCTTCGGTACCACCACCTCCTGCCGGTTGCGTGCGGCGGTCTCGTCCGGCACGGCCCACAGCACCAGAGGCACGCTCTCCCCGGAAGGCGCCGGCCGCCAGTGCGCCTCGATCGCGGCAATCTTCGCCGGTTGGTGTTCCAGCGTGTTGAGGCCGTGCAGATCCCCGGCCACGATCTGCAGAGGCACCGTGACCAGTGCGAAGACCGTCGCCAGCCGCAGCATGCGCCATGCGGGATCGGTGTGCATGCCTTTGCGCAGATACCAGCCGGCCACGCCGCCGATGACGAAGCACGTGGTCAGATAGGCGGCCAGCGTCATGTGCACCAGGCGGTAGGGAAACGAGGGATTGAAGATGACCTCGCGCCAGGACACGACCCGCGCGATGCCATCGACGATCTCGTGGCCCTGCGGTGTGTGCAGCCAGCTGTTGGCCGATAGGATCCAGAACGTGGACAGCAACGTACCCAGTGCCACCATGCAGGTGGACAGGAAGTGCAGCCATGGGGGTACGCGTGACCAGGCGAACAGCATGACGCCGAGAAAGCTGGCCTCAAGGAAGAACGCAGTGAGTACCTCATAGCCCAGCAGCGGTCCCAGGACCGCACCTGCGAACCGGCTCAGGCCCGCCCAGTTGGTGCCCAGTTGGAAGCTCAGCACGATCCCGCTGACCACGCCCATGCCGAACGAGACGGCGAAGATCTTTAACCAGAAGAAGTAGAGGTCGCGCCACACGGTGTCGCGCGTGCGCAGCCAGCGGAACTCCAGGAAGGCCAGCCAGCTTGCCAGCCCGATCGTGAATGCCGGGAACAGCACGTGAAAGCTGATGACGAAGGCGAACTGGATGCGGGAAAGCAGCAGGGCGTCCATGCCGACACCCTCCCACCCGGCATGGGAAGAGCTTATGAAAGCACTAGGTCCCCGTCTGCGAATGCGGCGCACGCAGCGGTTTGGATTCGGGCGACTTGTCCTGGCGCAGGAAGATCGACAGCACCACGATGGACAGCACCGCCAGGAACTCGCTTTGCCAGTTCTGCATCGACTCGAACCAGAATTGGCTGTCCAGCAGATGCGTTGTCCAGGAAAGGGAAGCCTGCCCCTGAGCTGCACGTTCCTCATTCTCGAGCAGCCAGCTGCCCCAGCTATGAAGGACGAAGGTCATTACGAACAGCAGCAGGAACGCCATCGACAGCGAGTGGGCATACAGCGACTTCCAGAAACCACCTATGCGCACCGGCCAAGGGGTCGGACCTGCATCGATACGTTCCTCCTCTTCCGCTGGATCGAGCGGCCGCGACTCTGCGGAGCCCCTTTGGCGCAGGCTCACCGTCAGCAACACGTACATGCCCATCTGCAGGAACTCGCTTTCCCAATTCTCGAAGGTGGCGGAAATGAAGTGCCCGCTTCGCAAGTAAGCCGACAATGAGAGCAGCGTCAGGCCTTGATCCAGACGCTCCTGGTTGTATGCGGCATGGCCGGTGATTACCTGCGCCACCCAGAAGCCGAGAAACAGCGCCAGCAGTACAAGCGACAAGCCATTGCGGTGGAAACACGAGGTACGTGAAGACATGTCGATCACCCTGCAAATTCGATGACCGACTCTTCGCTTTGGAGGGAAAAAAGAATGTGAAGGTGTACGTCAGCCTGCGAAAGGCACGCGACGGGCGACCATCATGAAGAAAATCGCGAGAAATGAGATTAAGGCAGGGACGCCCAGCGCAGCCCAGCACCCCAGATAGGCGCTGTAGCGCGCCGGCAGGGGCTGACCCGCAGCGGCGGCCTGTACGGCGATGTCGCGCAGACGGATCTGCAGCCACACCACCGGCAGCCAGCACAGCGCCGCGATGGCAAAGGCCACCAGCGACCAGTACAGCCATGGCGTGCCCCACGGGATCTGCAGCCGGTGCGCCAGATAGAGGCCCGTCGCCGGCTGTACGACGATCGTGGTGGCCGTGAAGAGCCAGTCGGCGACCACCACGTAGCGTGCCACCACGGCGACCACGCGCGCGTCGCGGGTCAGGCTGACGACCAGCAGGTAGAACGCCGTGCCAACGCCGGTGCCGAACAGCAGCGTCGACGACAGCACATGTATGTACTTAACGAGGATCAGGTCCATGTCCACGGTCCAGCGCCCACAGGCAGGCGATCATGGCGAGCACGGGAAGGTTCTTCAACACCGGGCCGTAGGGATGTAGCCACTGCTCGGGCAGCCACAGGCTGATGATCAGGGTGTAGGCCACCACCACTAACCCTTGGAAGAGATAGGACGGCGTACGCCAGCGTGGCCGCAGTATCGCCAAGCCCAGCACGAGATCCAGCAGTGCCGCAGTCCACAGTGCAGCTGTCGCCCATTCGCCCTGCAGTCCGGTGCGCACCAGCAACGCAAGGCTGGCCTCGCGCGGATATCCCCACAGCGAGACCAGCGCCGTCGCTATCCACATCGCCGCCAGCGTGATCCGCATGATGGGCAGCAGCCAGCCCAGCCACGCCGTCGTACGCAAGTCCGATGCGCCTGTCGTGAAATCCGCCGGATCACGCAGCGCGCCGCCGCGCCATTGCACCATTGTATCGGCCGCAGCGACATTGCCATGCTCCAGCATCCGCAGTGCATCCCTGTGGAACGGCGCACGCGGCAACCATCCTGCGACGCCCGCGGCAACGCGTGCCAGCCACCCAGGCACGGTAACGAAAAGACTGCCCGCGTTAAGCGATCGCTTGAAGTGCTGTATATAGTCGCGCAGTCGCAGTGCACGGGGTCCTACCGCATCCACGCACATGCCGGCACTGCCCGCCTCGACAAGACGCACCACCGCCTTCGCCAAGTCCTCCACGTGCACCGGCTGCAGCCGTTGCTGGCCGCCGCCGGGCAGCGGCGTGACCGGCAGGACGGCCAGCATCGCGAACCAGCGGGTACTGGCGCCGCGAGGATCGAACACCAGCGAAGGGCGTACGACGATGCCCGCAGGTGAGCTCGATGCCAGCACGCGAGCATCCATCTCGCCCTTGCTGGCGAGGTACGCGATCGACGACGCGGTGTCGGCGCCGAGCGCGGACACCTGCACGAACCGGAAGACCCCCGCTGCGCGCGCTGCCTCCAGCAGGCACGCCGGCGATTTCACATGCAGTGCATCGAAGCTCTGCTTCCCTGAGGCGCGGAAGATACCCACCGCATTGATGACGACGTCGATGCCCGTTAGCGCGCGGACCAGCTCGACCTGGCTGGGCATGTGCGCGAAATCCAGCACCACGCCGTTGCCGCTCCCGTCGCGCGTTGCCAGGACCACCTCATGACCCCGCACACGAAGCGCATTTACCAGCCGACGCCCGATCACGCCACGACCGCCGGCCACCAGCACGCGCAACCTCCTGTCCGCTGGCGCGATGTGGTCCGCAGCGGCAGTATCGCCAGCGTGCTGTCGACGCTCGCCGTCTCGCTCTGCAGCCGGTGGCGCGTCGGTTCGGCCTCCGCCGGCACCAATGCCGCCAGCCAGTGGCTCTGGTATCCGCGCGCCCGCTTCGCGCGCGCGCCTTCCTGGCGGCACACGGCCGTTGGCTATGTCATCCATCACGCCAGCTCCCTCCTCTGGGCCACCGGGTACGAAGCCACACGACCGGCCCGTGCCTCGACAAGCGGTCGTGCCGTACGCGCGGCGGGCATCGCCACCCTGGCCTACGTGGTGGACTACCACGTGGTGCCGCGGCGGCTGAGCCCCGGATTCGAACACAAAGTGGGGCCGGCGGGCATGGTGGCCGTCTACGCGGCCTTCGCTGCGGGTCTATGGATGAGCACCCGGCTCGCCACGCGCCCGCCACGCCGCCCGCAACTCCTGCAGCAAGGGCAGCACGCACAACAGCAACGCGGGCACCAACATCGCCGCCCACGCTGAGGCCGGCGGCAGCGGGGAACGCCACGCCCAGTCCCAGCCCTGCTGCATTGCCAGGCGACCGTCGCGGTACAGCATGACGACGAGGATGATCCAGGGGGCGGTATCCAGCACGCTGTGCACGTGCTGTTCGAGCGGCGTGATGGCCCTGCGCGGCCATGCGGCCCGCGTGTCCGCGTAGCCGGCCATCGCATGCGCGAGTACCAGTACGCCCATCAGCATCGCCAGCGCCAGGCTTGGCTCGAACAGCATCCATGCCATCAGCATGCCGCCCATCAGGCCGGTCTGCAGCAGATGGAGGCCCGACTCCCGCAGACCGGAGGTATGCGGCAGATCCGTGCGGCGATGGCAATGGAAGTCGACACAGCCGGCCAGCAGCCAGACCAGATATCCCGCATACAAGCCCCACAGCGTGGTGGTCACGGGATGTCCGCGTCACGCGCGTCGTCCCCGTTCAGGTCGAAGGGCTCTAGCGGCTCACTCGCGGGACCATTGAGCACGGTGCCCGTCGCCGCATCGAAACGCGAGCCATGGCACGGACAGTCCCATGACTTCTCTTCGCTGCTCCAGCGGACTACGCATCCCAGATGCGTGCACCGCGCGTTGTGCGCGTTCAGCGCGCCGTCGCCTGCCCGATAGACCGCAACACGGTGCACACCGCGACGGACGACGACCCCGCTCCCGTGCGGGAGTGCCGCCAGCGCCTGCTCGTGCGACGGTGCCAGCCAGTCCCGGTACTGCAACGCGGCGTTCGCGTTCTCGCGCAGCCACGTGGGCGCGCTCTTCAGCCGATGGCGCCCCGGCGCGTACAGCGCGGCCCAAGGGTGGTCGCGCCCGGCGATCAGCTCGCCCAGCAGTATTGCGGCGACCGTGCCGTGCGTCAGCCCGTTGCCGGAGTCGCCAGTCACGAGGAACACGTTTTCGTTGTCGGGATCGGCACCGATGAAAGCCAGTCCGTCGGATGGCTCCAGGACCTGGCCTGACCATGCATGCGTGAAGCGCGTGACCGAAGGAAAGTGGACGCGCGTCCAGTCCTGCAGGCGTGCATAGACGGTCGGATCATCGTCCTGTCCGGTCTTGTGGTCACCGCCTCCGACGAGGATCTCGACCTCCGCACCATCGCCCTTATCTGGCCTGCGCAGACGGACGTAGTGGTAAGGATCGCCATCGTCCCAGTACAGCGCATCCGGAATGCTCCCGCCCGGTGCACGGCCGACCACCACGTACGTGCGGTACGCGGCCTGCTTCAGGTAGGTCGCGCCCGTTTCGTGGACGGGCACATTGGTCGCCGCGACCACCGCCCGGGCGCGCAACACCATACCGTTCCGGCACGTGATCTCCGGTCGCGTGCCGCCCGTTACGCCGGTGACGTCTGCGCGCACGAACACGACACCCGCGTCGCGGGCCCGTCGTGCCAGAGCCAACAGGTAGGACCCGATGTCCACTCGTGCCTGCCGCTCGAAACGAATCACGGGCCCCAGCGCAGGCAGCGATGCCAGCCCCTCGGCCTGCAATACGGCATGCAGACCGGCTTGGCTCGCCGCCTGCGCTTCATCCTTCAGTTCGTCGGCTCGCTTGTGGCAGGAGAAGAGGAAACCCGGCACATACCGGAAGTCGCAGTCGATGTGCCCGGCCAAGGCGATCTCCGCCATCCAGTCGATCGCGGCGGCGTGGCTGGCAGCGGCCTGCCGTGCGCCCTCCTCACCGTGGTAGCGCGCCAGCGTCGTGAAGCGATCATCCAGCGCCGAGGCAAGATGCGCACTGGTCCGCAGCGTCTCTCCCGACCCTATGCCACGACGTTCAAGGACGCACACATCGCGCCCGGCCCGCGCGAGCTGCAGCGCGGTACTCAGGCCGGCCACGCCGGCCCCGATGACGACCACGTCCGCTTTCTGCGGAGGTGCGTCACGCCACCAGGACGCGGTCTCCGCCATGACGTCCCGCCAAACGGGATGGGTACGCGCCGTCTTCATGGCAGGCGTCGGTCGTTTCCGGGCGCGACGTGTTCGTCCGGGTCCTGCGCGGCGTCATGGGCCTGATCGCAGCCTCCCTCCTGCTGCTTTACGCGGTGAAGGCGGGCGCGCAGCTGCTCGATGCGCTCCCGGGCCCAGGATCGGTCTGCGGCAGGCAGGAGTGCGACCACGCGGTCGCACTCCCGGACGAACGCTGAAAAATCAGTAACTACCGCTCCATGGCCGAGATGATCGAACCTTCGCTCGAGCTGATCCATCTCGATCACGGTGTCCGCGCGGGGGCGACGCATGGCATTCAGTCCTCCGCCGCCGCCTGATTGCCGCCCTGCTCGGCGAGCATCGTCAGCTTCTCGTCGGTGGCTTTCTCTTCCTCCAGGGTCTCCAGCAGGGCGGCCAGTGCGTTCTTGTGGCCCAGTTGCTTAGCCAGAGCGGCCAACGTGCCGTAACTGGCGATCTCGTAGTGCTCGGCCTTTTGCGCGCCGGCGATCAGCGCGGCATCCCGCAGCGGGCCTTCTTCGATGGACTCGATGGCCTCCTTGCCTTCTTCCACCAGCCCTTCCATCGCCGCACACTTGATGCGTTTGAGCTTGATGCCCAACTCCTCCACCAGCGTATCGATGCGCTCGATCTGTCCCTGCGTCTCTTCCAGATGAAAGGTGAAAGCCTCCGCGAGATCCGGGTTTGAAGTGGCGCGCGCCAGACGGGGAAGCGCCTTTGTCAGCTGCTTCTCGGCGCTGTAGATGTCCGACAGTTCATGAATGAAGAGGTCCTGCATGTCCTTGATAGCCATCGCGGGTGTTCGCCTTGGAATGAGTGAGGCTTCACCCTAGTGACGGCGGCATGGTGAGGTTATGAAGAAGCCGCAGCCTGCAGACCTTACCGGCCTCGTCGTTGCTTGCTCACAACCTGTTGACCAACGATGCGGGAGCTTTGAGTCCCGTCCGTTATGAGATGCATGCCATGAGAGCGTTGACCTACCAGGGCTCCAAAGACGTCCGCGTGGAGACGGTACCCGATCCCTCCATCGTCGAGGCCGACGACATCCTGCTACGCGTCACGGCCACCGCCATCTGCGGCTCCGACCTGCACATCTACCGCGGCAAGATTCCAGGCATGAAGGACGGCGACATTCTCGGCCATGAGTTCATGGGCATCGTCGAGGAGACCGGATCGGCCGTCACCCGCGTCAAGCGGGGCGATCGCGTGGTGATACCGTTCGTCATCGCATGCGGGCAGTGCTTCCACTGCCTCCTCAACGAGTACTCCGCCTGCGAGACCACCAACACCGGGCGCGGGGCTTCCATGAACCCCAAGAACATCAAGCCTCCCGCGGCGCTGTTCGGCTACAGCCACCTCTACGGTGGCGTCCCCGGCGGCCAAGCCGAGTTCGTACGGGTACCGAAGGCGAATGTCGGACCGCTTCCCGTACCCGATGTACTACGCGACGAGCAAGTGTTGTTCCTTTCGGACATCCTGCCCACCGGCTACCAGGCGGTGCTCAATGGAGGCGTCAAGCAAGGGTCGACCTTGGCGATCTTCGGCGCGGGGCCCGTGGGGTACATGGCGGCCGCCTGCGCACGCATGCTCGAGGCGGAAACGATCTTCATGATCGACCACAACCCGTACCGCCTGGAATTCGCGAAGACGACCTATGGCGTCATTCCGATCAACTTCGACGACGACGACGACCCCGCCGGCACGATCATCGAAGCCACCGGCGGACGCGGCGTCGATGCCAGCATCGAAGCCGTGGGCTTCGAGGCCAAGGGCAGCGCTACCGAAACCCTGCTGACCACACTGAAGCTGGAGGGTTCGAGCGGCAAGGCGCTCCGCCAGTGCATCGCCGCCACCCGCCGGGGCGGAACGGTCAGCGTGCCGGGTGTGTACGCAGGCTTCATCCACGGCTTCCTGTTTGGCGACGCCTTCGACAAGGGCCTGACCTTCAAGATGGGGCAGACCCACGTGCAGGGCTTCATGCCCGAGCTGCTTGAGGCGATCGGTGAGGGGCGGCTGGCACCGGAGGTGATCATCTCGCACCGCATGACGCTGGACGATGCCGCGCGCGGCTACCAGATGTTCAACGATCGCGAGGATGAGTGCCGCAAGGTGGTACTGACGCCCTGAATCACCCCATGCAGCAACGCTCGGTGACTCCGGTGAAGGCGGCGCGTGTCGGATGCGCGGGTTGGGCGACACCTCGCCCCTACCGGGAGCTCTTCGGCGAGGGCAGCAGCGTGCTATCGCGCTATGCCACGCGCTTCCCGATCGTGGAGATCAATTCCTCGTTCTATCGGCCGCATCGCTCGGAGACCTATGCACGATGGACGCAGTCGGTGCCTGCCGGCTTCCGCTTTTCCGTCAAGCTGCCGCGGCTGATTTCCCACGACCTGGCCTTGCGGGGCGCCGCTCCCCCGCTCGACGCGTTTCTGGCACAGACACTGGGGCTCGGAGTACACCTGGGTGGCTACCTGCTGCAGCTGCCGCCCTCACATGCGTTCGATGCACGCGTGGTGTCCGTTTTCTTTCGCCTGTTGCGGCGTCGCACCCGAGTGCCGTGTGCCTGCGAGCCACGCCATGCCAGCTGGTTTACGGAGAAGGCGGACGCACTGATGATGGAGCACGGTATCAGTCGCGTCGCGGCCGATCCTGCGCTGGTGCCTGCCGCCGCCACACCGGGTGGCCATCCAGGCTGGTCGTACTGGCGCTGGCACGGAGCGCCACGCATGTATTACAGCGACTATGGCGAAGCAGCGTTGGTGGCGCTTGCCGCCAACGTCGCGGCAAGCCGGGCGGCGACCTCGCCCTGGATCGTCTTCGACAACACGGCCCACGGTTTCGCCACCGCCAATGCAGCACGGTTGCAGGAGATCGTGCGTACCCGCGTAACGAGGAAACGGGGACGTGCCTGAAGGTCCTTCCCTGGTCATCATGCGGGAAGCCGCCGCGAAGTTCCGCGGCAAGACCGTCCGCGCCGTCACCGGCAACAGTACGCTCGATATCGCACGCATGCAGGGCCGACGCGTGCGGTCGGTCAGGAGCTGGGGCAAGCATTTCCTGCTGGAGTTCAGCGGGTTCAGCCTGCGCGTCCACATGCTGCTGTTCGGCTCCTACCGGATCGATGAGGAGAAGCCGGCCGTCCCTCGGGTATCGCTACGCTTCGACAATGGCGTGCTGAATGTCTATGCGTCGTCCCTCAAGTACATCGAGGCACCGCTGGAAGAGGTCTACGACTGGCGGACAGATGTACTGGCGCCCGAATGGAGCGCGGCCCGCGCACGCGCCAAGCTTCGCGCACAGCCGGATGTCCTGGTGTGCGACGCCTTGCTGGACCAGGACATCTTCGCGGGCGTCGGCAACATCATCAAGAACGAGGTGCTGTTCCGTGTCCGGCTGCACCCCGCCACGCCGCTCGGCCGGATTCCGCCGCGCCAGCTGGGCCGCCTGATCGCGCAAGCGCGAGAATACAGCTTCGACTTCCTGGCGTGGAAGAAGGCGGGCGTACTCAAGCGCCACTGGCAGGTGCATGCGAAGAAGACGTGCCCAGCATGTGGCGGACCGCTCACGCTGAAGGAACTCGGCACGCGCAAGCGACGCACCTTCTTCTGCCCGACGTGCCAGCACCATCCTGGTCACAACGGGTGAACGCGTCGATCAGCGTTTGACCTCGATCCACGTGGGCGCGTGGTCACTGGCCTTTTCCAGCATCCTGACCCAGCGGTCCACACCCGCATCGATCAGGCGCTTCGCGAGCACGGGATTGGCGAGCAGGTGGTCGATGCGCAGCCCGCGATCCCGCTCTGCGTGCTGGCGGAAATAGTCCCAGAACGTGTAGATGCGGCTCCCCGGTCCGTGGATATCCAGAAGGGTGTCCGTCCATCCCTGCTGCAACAGCGTGGCGAAGGTCTCCCTGGATGCAGGCTGCAGCAGCGCATCCTTACGCCAGCTCTTGGGATCGTAAATGTCGTCGTCCGTGGGGACGACGTTGAAGTCCCCCAGCAGCACGACCGGATGCGGGAGATCGACGAGCGACCGCGCATGCCGCTGCAGCCTACCCATCCACTTCAGCTTGTAGTCGAACTTGGGACCGGGCTGGGGATTGCCGTTGGGCAGGTAGAGACAGCCTACGATGATCCCGTGCACCGCCGCTTCTATGTACCGGCTCTGGTCGTCGCCAGGGCTCCAGGGCAGTCCCCGTCGGCTTTCCACCGGTTCCTGTCCGCGTGCGAGCAGCGCCACCCCGTTCCACGATCGCTGGCCCTGCCATATGGCGCCATACCCCGCGTCCGCCAACGCAGCCTGCGGGAACGCCGCATCTACGGCCTTCAATTCCTGCAGGCCGACGATGTCGGGCTGCTCCCGTTCCAGCCAGGTCAACAGGTGCGGCAGCCGGGTGTTGATGCCGTTGACGTTGAACGTCGCAATCCTGAGGGTCTTCTTCCGGCGCGCCATGCGGCCTACCCGCCCGAGCCGGGCGCGAGCGCGTCCGGGTGGTGCGCATCCAGCCACGCCCAGGCGCGCACCACCACGTCCCTGACCTCCGTCCACACGCGTGTGGAATCACCGCCCAGCTCGTCCCAGAGCACCTCCATCTCGGTATCGTCCTGCGGCAGCGCGTAGCTGCCGCGGGATACCAGCGCCAGTGCGTACGCCGGACACACGTCTCCCCACGCCAGTTCCCTCTCGTGCGCGTCGTGGCTGGCGAAGCGGTCGAACCCTTCGGGAATCGGGGTCATGCCCGGATAGTGCAGGCATCGTGCGACACCGCCGGCGGGCCGCAGCCGTTCCAGTAGCTCACGGAATCTTTCTGAATCGAACCGACCCATCGCGTGCTCCGACAAGGGACTACCAGTCAGTGGGACACGTCCCGGGTAAACAGGGCGTCAACCCGGAGAAACAGGGCCGGTGCGGACACCGGCCCTGTCAAAGCGGCTCGTCCGGCGAGGATGGGAAGCGAGCCATGTCGCCAGTGTTGCGTGGGTGGCTTGAAGAGGATGTGACCCGCGCTGGACCGGATCGCGTTGATCACGCCTTCGGCGGATAAACGAGTACGCCATCCTGAATGCGCGCATCGACATTCAGCGGATGGGGCTTTGGCGCATCCTCGTCCAGAACATGCAGCACCGTCCATCCGCGCTGCACCAGCAGGTCTGCGATCAGGCGCCGATGGCACCGCCACCACAGCGACTCCGCGCACATCATCGCGGTGCGCGCCTCCGGCGCGAGCGCGACGACCTGCGCAAGCCCTTCGGCGAACTCGGCGCTGGCCAGGTGATCGGCATAGCCTTGGAAGGCGGCGTTCCGCCATGCCCTGTTCGGTGAATCCTTCCGCGGTCGCCGCCTGCCGCCGAGCTGGGGCAGCCATATATAGGCAATGCCGGCGGAGTGGAGACTCGCCGCCATGGCGTCGCTACCGAACCAGGGATAGCGGCGCGAGCCGGGAAAGCGGCGCACGTCCGCGATGGCCCCAATGCCATTGTGATGGAGCAGGCGCACGAAGACGTCGAGCGTTCGCGTGGAATGTCCGATGGTCCAGACGGTCGTGGCGAGCTCGTCGTCGCCCACCCCGACCTCCTCGAAATGGCCCGGTGCGGCGGCCTTACCCGCCATCGCTCCACCGCGACAGGTTCTGCTTGAGTTTCCCGATACCTTCCCACGGATCCTTGCGACGACGCCTCAGTTTGGCGGGCACGTCCTTGATCGAGAACGCATCGGATCGGCTGAGCTTGGCCAGCTCGCTCCAGCTCAGCGGCATGGCGACGGGCGCGCCAGGGCGGGCACGCATGGAGTAGGACGCCACCGCTGTCGCACCACGACCATTGCGGAGATAGTCGACGAAGATGCGGCAGTTTCGTTTGCTCTTGGTCGCCGTCGCCAGAAAGCGTTGGGGCTCCGACTGCGCCAGCGCGTCCGCGAACCCATGTGCGAAGCGCTTGGTCAGGTCCCAGTCGCACCCGGGATTCAGCGGCACGACGACATGCAACCCTTTTCCCCCCGACACGCGGAGAAAGGATTCGAGTTCGAGCTGGGCCAGCAGCTTGCGGATGTCGACAGCGGCGCGCTTGACCTCGGCAAAGGGAACATCAGGCCCCGGGTCAAGATCGAACACCACCCGATCAGCGCGCTCCGGTGCGACAGCATGCGAGCCCCAGGGATGGAACTCCAGCGCGTTGAACTGCACGAGTTCCATCAGGCCCGGCACGTCCTCGACCACCAGATATTCGGCCGCGACGCCCGATTCTTCCTTCAGACTGACGGCAGCGACCCGTTCCAGGCCTGCCGTGATGTGCTTCTGGAAGAAGCACGGCTTCGCGATGCCGGAAGGACACCGGATGATCGATACCGGCCTGCCCTCGATTTCCGGCAGGAGATATTCAGCGACGGCGAGGTAGTAGTCCCAGACCTCCTGCTTGGTGATCCTGTCGGCCGGGAACAGGACCTTCCCGGGGCTGGACAACGACGGCAGCTCGGCGGTGAGCGGCGCCTTTCCGCGCCGCGCTGTTACTGGCTTGCGCGGCTTGGTCGCTTTGGAAAGCGTGGTGCCCATGGTGTTCCCTCTGTCGGTATCGATGAGATCGGCGATGTCCTTGTCCGGGCGCACGGCCTTCAGCGAAGGCTGGCGGAGCAGCTCCTGTCGTCCGACACCGCGATAGAACACTTCGACGACGAACCGGGGCGCGAACCACGTGGCGGTACGCAGATCCGTGTCGGTCGCGCCGACATGGGCGGTAGGTTTCCTGCTGCCACCCTCGGTCAGCAGTGCGGTCACTTGACGCATGCGTTCGTCGTCGAAGCCCGTGCCCACCCGGCCCGCGTAACGCCAGCCGTGCTCCGGGTCGGGGCGGGCAAGTAGCAGCGAGCCGAAGCCGGTGCGGCTGCCTTTGGGCGCGGTGTAACCCACGACGGCGAATTCATCGGAAGCGAGTCGTTTCGTCTTCCGCCAGTCGTCGCTACGCCCTCCTTGGTAACCACGGTCGGCGCGCTTGGAAATGATGCCTTCGAAGTGCCGCCTGCCGGCGAGTTCATACGCGGCGCTCCCCACCCCTTCGATATGCGAACTGAATGCGAGATGGCGTGGCGTGTTTTGCAACACCGCCTGCAGCAAGGTCTTGCGCTCGAGAAGCGGCGCGGCCGTCACATCCACGCCCTCCAGGTGCAACAGGTCGAAGAGCGCATAGGTGAGTGTGTCCTGGCGTTCGCCGGACAAGGTAGCCTGGAGAAGATTGAAATCCTGCTTGGTACCCGCCCCAGCGATCAGCTCACCATCCAGTGCGGCCGAAGCAAGACCAAGACGTTCGATGGCCGCGCGAATCTCCGGAATCTTGTCCGTCCACTCCTTCGCGTTGCGCGACCATAAGCGCACGCGTCCATCGGCGATCGTCGTCAGGATGCGATACCCGTCCCATTTGAGTTCGTGGATCCAGTGTTCGCCTTCCGGCGGCGTGTCTCCCAGCTTTGCCAACTGCGGCTCGAACGGGCCGCTCGGCGGCCTCGACTTCTTCGCCTTCGTCAGCGCTTGTGCAAGAGCGGCCCAGTCCTTCCTGCGGCCCTTGCGGGCCGCCGGCAAGACGCTGAGTTTCTTCTTCGCGCGCTTGCCACTGCCGGCGCGCTTGAGGTCTTCCTGCGGTGCAGTTGCCACGTCAGCGAGCAGATCGTCCGCTTCCAATGTGCCCGTCCTTGTCCTTGAAGAGCAGCCACTGTGGCTGCCTGGCCGGTTTGCCCGACCGCACGAGATGCCAGCCACCCTTCAGTTTGGTGCCGAACAGCTCGAAGCGGAGATGGCCCCTTGCCAGCTGCTCCTCGGGATCGCCTTCGGTCGCCCATACCCCCTGATCGAACCGGGCGACGTGGCCACCGCCATACTGGCCCTTGGGAATCTCGCCTTCGAATGCCGCATAGTCCAATGGGTGGTCTTCCACCTCGACCGCCATGCGCTTGACGCCGGGATCGTAGCTCGGGCCTTTCGGGACCGCCCAGCTCTTCAGGGCATCTCCGACCTGCAAGCGGAAGTCGTAGTGCCGTCGGCTCGCATGATGCAACTGGACAACGAAGATGGCGCGCCCGGCTCTGCGAGGACGCGCACCCGGCTCCGGCTCGGCCGTCGCGTCAAAACGCCGTTTTCGCCGATAGTCCTGCAGCGACACGTCTTCAGGCGCCGAGATGTTCCCGCACGGCCTTCACGCTCGGGCCGACGGCCTCCACGACGGATCTAAGTCTCTCTGGAGTAACGCTCAGTTCTTTCGACCAGTACTCGACCTCGTAATCCTCGCCAAGATTGATGCGGTCGCGGTCGGGCGACCCTATGTTGCGCTTGTCGTCGGTCATCGCGGTATCTCCAGTGGATTTGCGCGTGGAGCGCCGCTCCCGCGGCATACAGTGCCCGGCACGGCACGTGCAACCGTAGAACGCGTCGCGTGGGCAGGAAGTGAAGCGGCGTGCAACGACTCCAGGATGCCCGACGCACAAGCGCAAAGGATTCCATCGGTTGCGGAGCAGCCTTACCCGAGCCCAGTGTCCAGCATCATCATCAATACAAATCCTGCGATCGGGCCGGTGGTCGCGAGACGTTCATGCCCCTTGCGATGAGATTCCGGGATGATCTCGTGGCTGGTGACGAACAGCATGGCCCCTGCCGCAAAGCCCAGGCCCCATGGGAGGGCCGCCAGCGACTGCGTGGCCACGGCGGCACCCAGCACCGCACCTATCGGCTCGATCACGCCGCTGGCCGCCCCGATGGCGACGGATGTCAGGCGTCGGTAACCGGCAGCCAGCAGTGCGATCGCCACCACCAACCCCTCCGGCACGTCCTGGATGGCGATGCCCAGCGCAAGCGCGTTAGCCTGCGAGAGACCATCCGGATTGGCGTATCCAACGCCGATGGCCAGCCCCTCCGGAAGGTTGTGCAGCGCGATGGCAGCCACGAACAGCCACGTGCGCCCCACCCTGTTCGACGCTGCGCCTTCGACACCCTTGATGAAGTGCTCATGGGGGAGCTAGCGGTCCACGGCCATCATCCATGCACCGCCCAGCAGGACCGCCACTCCCACGACTGTACTCGCGAGCGATACGCTCTCAATTGAAAGCGGGAGCCCGCGCGCTACCTCTACCGCAGGAATGATCAGAGAAAACGCACAGGCCGCCAACGTGACGCCGGTCCCGAAGCCCAGCAGGGCATCGAACCAGCGGTCCGATAACCGCCTCGACAGCAGGACCGGACACGCTCCCAATGCAGTCGCCATGGTGGCCATCGATCCCCCCATGAAAGCCCGCTGCGTAGCTACGCTCGCCGCCACCGCGTCCCAGGCATGCGACATCAGGGAGACGGTACCACCGATGAGGATGGTGGCGCCGAGCCATCCCGTCAGACGTTGGCGCGATACCCAGAAGCGGCCGAATGCACCGGTTCCGCCCTGTTCGCCATCGGCAGCCATGGATCAGACGGTGTCCGTTGAAACATCGTTCGGGTTGCTGTCGTTGTTGTCGTTCCGGCAACCGGCGAGGGCAACGGCGGTGCAGAGGGCGATCAGCAATAGAGCGACGCGGAACTGGTTCATTTCAGGTCTCCTGATAGGCACGGAATGTGCCGAAACATTCTTGGTGTGCACGCATGAGCAGGTTGTGTATTCGCCTGATATACATAAACGCTTCTTTCTCGTCATATCCGCATCACCTTGGCACTCCTAGATTCGATTCTGTCAGCGCGTCAGCGCGACAAAACTCCAGGAGCCCCCCTCATGTTCATACACAACAAGCGTCTCCAATACACCGTCCGCGTGGCCAAGGCGGACCCGTTGCTCGCGACCTTGATGCTGGAGCAGTTCGGCGGTCCGCAGGGCGAGTTGGCCGCTGCAATGCGCTACTTCACCCAGGCGTTGGCCGAGGACGATCCAGGCAGGAAAGACCTGCTCTACGACATCGCAACGGAAGAACTGAGCCATCTCGAGATCATCGGTTCGATCATCGCCATGCTCGGCAAGGGCGCCAAAGCCGATATGGCCGAAGGCCTCGAAGAGATGGCCGCCATGCGCACGCTGAGTGGCAACAGCACCACCCAGACCGAGTCGATCCTCTATGGCAACGGACCTGCGCTGGTGAATTCCAGCGGCGTCCCCTGGACAGCGGCCTACATCGACACCATCGGCGATCCCACTGCGGACCTGCGTTCCAACATCGCGGCCGAGTCGCGGGCTAAGCTGGTGTACGAGCGCCTGATCAACGTGACCGACGACCCCGGCATCAAGGACGCGCTAACGTTTCTGATGACACGCGAAGTGGCGCACCAGAAATCCTTCGAGAAGGCGCTGTACGCCATCACACCGAACTTCCCTCCCGGAAAGCTGCCCGGGGATCCCGCATTCACCGACATCTTCTACGACATGTCCCAGGGCGAAGGCGATGTGCAGGGGCCTTGGAACAGCGGCGAACTGTGGGAACGGATCGACGACCGCGACGCACAAGCGGCCGTCGACGGCGGCGATGGCCGTGCCTCGGTGGTTCTGGACGAGTCGCACCAAGCCGCACTGGAGGCGATGGCAGCCAGAACCGCGTCGGATCCGGACTCCAATCCCGTAACCGGGGCGGAACTGGGTGCAGGCCCGGGTGCTGGCGCTACGGGATGACAGAACAGGCGGGGCAGCGCCTCGTCCGCCTATTGGTTGGCAGCGGTCAGGCTCACTCCACGTCGCCACGTGCAGCACCCGGCCTGTTGCGGACTGGCATATGCAACGGTGACCGACCGATCTCGCTCGATCGCCAAGGCAGGCCACCATTGCGATCTATGAACCGTCCGACGATCGACTGAGACCGTTGATCGATACCAATGTCTTGGTCAGCTGGCGCAAACGACCCTGCGTAACTCCAGACTGTCGTCAGCGAGGCAAGCGTCACAAGGTGAAACAGATTTTCAACGACATGCCTCTTCTTCAGTGGCCTATCAGACAAGATCCAGAGTCAGAAAAGGCCCCGACTGGGGCCTTTTTTTGTATTGCGTTTCAGCGGCGCTGTTGTTGCTGGCGCTATTCCTCTTCACGATCCTGCTGGTTGCGGTTCTGCTGGTTGCGGTCCTGTTGCTCACGGTTCTGCTGCTCGTTCTGCTGGCGGCTCTGGTCCTGGTTGCGCTCGTTCTGCTGGTTTTCGTGCTGGTTGTTCTGACCCTGGCCCATTTCGGTTCTCCGTTGTCCGACGCGGAAAGTGTCGGTAGACGGATGGTGTGCCCTGCTTGGTGAAGAGAAAATGTTTCCGGAAGGATCAATGCCGGTCGATGCAGCGAAGGAATGCTTGCCGCATGCCGCGGCATAATGCGCTTTGTAAGACACCGCAACCACGTATTCCTTGCGCAATTCAGGCGAGCAGAACGTCCACCAGATGGCGGAACGGGATTCCGTTGAGTCTTGAGGACGTAGTCAGCGTCCTACGAGTGCATGCCTGCTTGCGGCACTACTTTTACGGCACGGCATGCCGGAGAGATTCGATCGACATATCGATGGGCCCGCCGCTGGTCGCGCTCGGATAGCGTCTCAAACAGTCGCGCCAATCTGAGCTCGGTGGTCGGCAACAGCATGCCTGGATCCGCTTCGAGCCATCGGCGAATGGCAGCCTTCTTGTGCCGCCAACCTTTGCCTTCCGGTCTGGCGAGACGTGAGAACCGCATGAAATGCTTCTCCTTGAACGTGAATGATGTCCGGCTCCGGCACACTGGCGATTCGGGCGTCGTCGAGGGTGCCGCAACGCAATGCGAACGCAGGCTCTCGAAGATCTCGTGGAAAGCTTGTGATCAGGTTTCCTGAGCCACCGCGTTCATCGCGCGACGAGCTGCGGACGTTCGCTATCCAAGCTTGCGAGAATGGCGCGCCATGGCGTGCAACATGCGGCGTTACGTGGCACGCAGCTTTCAGTCCCCCGGTGACCTTTCGATGGAACTTGACTGCATCATCGTAGGCGGCGGTCCGGCCGGCCTGACCGCCGCCACTTACCTCAGACGGCTCCACCGGCACGTGGTCGTGTTCGACGATGGCCGCAGCCGCGCCCGCTGGATCCCTGAGAGCCACAACTGTCCGGGGTTCCCGAGGGGCGTTTCGGGCACCGAACTGCTTCGCAGATTGCGTGACCAGGCATCCACGTATGGGACAACGATTCACCACATGCGGGTCGACCTCCTGGAACGGATCGGGACAGGATGGCGGGTAGAAGCCGGCGGGCAGGAGTGGCACGCCCCCGTGGTGTTGCTGGCCACAGGCGTAGTTGATCACCTGCCCCCCTTGGCCTCGGGCGATCCCGAGGCTGCATTGCGCAACGGTCTACTCAGGTCATGTGCGTTGTGTGACGGGTATGAAGCCACGGACCAGCGCATAGCCGTCGTCGGGCCTCTGGACAGAGCGGCCTCCAACGCGCATTACCTCTCCACATTCTCCGCAGACGTAACCGTCGTACCTTCGGAGGGAGGGGATCCGGAAGCCTCTCGGCAGATCGATACGAACGGTGTCCACGTTCTTCCGCCGCTACAGACGTTGACCTGTACCGAAGGAGGTTGGGACGTCACCGACCTGACAGGGCGTACCCATCGCTTCGATCTCGTGTATGCCGCCATGGGGGCACCAGCGCGTGGTGATTTGGCACGAGGTGCCGGAGCGAAGATTGGCGCACAGGGAACGGTGATGACCGACGAACGGATGGAGACCTCGATTGTCGGACTCTATGCCATTGGCGACGTGGTGAGCGATCTCAATCAAATCGCGGTTGCGTTCGGTCATGCCGCGATCGCTGCCAGCGCTATCCATCAGGCGTTGCCATCAAAACCCCGCAAGCCGGCACGGGGGTGAGGACGATCAAAGCGGGGCAAAGTGTCGCACAAGGCACGCCGCCCGAGGCTGCGAGGTCGAACAAGATTGCGGCGGCGCCGTATCTACGGCACGCACTGCGATAGGGTGAGAGTGGATCTTTGCCTGGCCTCGATGACGATATTTGACACGTACGCTAGCCGATGTCAGCTTCCGGCCTATTCCGTTGAAGAACTCTCCAGCGACGTGGGTAAGGTCGAAAACGGCGCGTTTTCAATGCAGTTTGAAGCTCGAAACCTGTGGATATCGCACTCTCATGCTTTTCGCCTAGTGAGAAATCCGAGCAACCGGGTTTTTTCAACAGAATAGGTCGGAAGCTGCCACGCCCTCCGCCCATCGCAGGCGAGATGGCGGATGCGTCTCCGAATATGGGTGCAGGTCAGGTATTCAAGCTGCCTCATATGACGCAGTCCACTTAGTCCATATCCGGAGCTGTTGTATACGCGGCACTTGTGGCGTTCTACCTCTGCAGGGCGAACACCAGAGCCCCTACACCGTGAGGAGAATGAGCTTTACTGCTCTTGACGGGCTTAGCCCGAGCACTGTGGTCAGCTGGAAGAATTCGATGACGTCGAGTCTGCGGGCCCCCGCCTCGACGGCGGAAATCCTTTGCTGGGGCCACCCCAACTGGCGGGCCACGTCACTCTGCGACAGCCCCAGCTCCTCGCGACGCCCTCTCAACTGCTCCACCAGCCGTCGATAGTCGTCCCGGTAGATTGTTTTTGATGCCATGTCGCCACCAGTCCTGGACGACTGGGAAATCTATGGCGCACCTACCGATTACATGAAAATTGTGTAGCATCTTGACCCGGCCACTGATAAGCTCCCCGGCCTACTCGCGAGAGGTGCAATGACATGTGTCCGCACCCAATCGACTCTTCTGCCCGCCGCTCGCGACCTGGTGCCTTTTGCCCAGTCGCTCGGTTTACTGCGCCTTGCTGCCTGGTACGCTCTTGAGTTGTCGACGCAGGTCGAAGCGCCCTTTAGTACCGGGGCGCCGCTAAGCCAAGCGCTCTTTCGTCAACTTGAAGAAGCCCGTGTTTTGCGTACCCCGTCAGAGCATGACTCCGGCATCCATCGTGCGCTCTACGAACCCTTAGGGTGGTGCCACCTCACTGACTGGGGTGAGCGCTTTCACCTACAGGTTACCCTTCAGGCAGCGCTACTTGAACTTGTATCACGTCAAGGCTCGGTAGGCGGCATCGTCGAACTCTGGGAAGCACTCTCAACCGCAGAGATAGAGACTTACTTGGCTCATCTTTTTCGTCGCCATGCTCTGGAGCCCGCAAACGCATCCTTTATCGTGCATGCGATGGCAAATGACTGGTCTGAATTGAGTTTGGCCCGAAAGCGATACCTTGCCTGGCACGCAACCCGAGGTGGTACTGCTGCCCTACTTCGCAATGGAATGGATCAAGATGCTGCACGCACGGCAATGCTAGCCGAGATGCGCCGCAGGTCACGCTGGCTCACTGTGAGATCAGCCAATAATGACCTCTCTCCAGAGGAGTATCAGTTCGTGCCCGATCCTCAGTGGAAAAAGCCTGTTCTACTGAGCGTCTTCCTTTCCAATGTGCTGCCACCTGGGCTTTCCTATTGGGCGGATCACCCAAGTCGCTTAGTTGATGCCATAAGTCGCAGCAAGACGTCACGAAAGTCGTAACGACCAGCGATCCAACCGAGGCTACGAAGCATGACCTTCCACTGTGCCCATTTTCGCCCCTACCTGCAGTGACTCCAAGACAAAAAGGTGTCTCCGTGACCATGCCTGTCGAGCGCACGCGCCACCTCATTCAGGCTGGCGCGTTCCTTCGCGACCTCTCCGCCAACATGGATGTTCCTAAGGACATTCGTGCGGAGGCCTACAGACTGCTCCGGCACTTTCCATCGGTATCGGATGTCCAGGCCATTGCTGCCAACGAGGCGAAACTCCTTGAGGTAGCGAGCTCGCTCTTTTACCCGAACCTGCTTGTTACAGAATTCGATCCGGCGTGGGTTAGTAGCTACAAGCACGGACCGCACATTGGAGGTTGAGCGATGTCAATCGTCAGCGAACGCGAGTTGGAAGACAGGTTTGAGCAGGGAAAGAGGAGCCATCTTAACGAAGAGAGGTTCTTCACGTGCCTGCTCCGCGCGAGGGTCTATGTACACGTTCCGATCTCCGATGATTCGAAGAACGTTAGGCTGATTCAGTTCCGTCACCCTGATGGATTTGACGCGATTCCCTTTTTCACTTCATCTCAGCGCGCCCTGCGCGCGAGCTCCAAAGCCGTTCGAACGGTCAGTCTTCCTTGCGCTACACTCTTTGAGCAGACAAGAGGGGCAACCTTGATGGTCAATCCAAATGACGGTGGGGCTGTTCTCTATCCCGAAGAAGTAGCCATCCTACTGAATGTAGGAACTCTGGAAACCTTCGACAAGGTCGATCTCAGCGCTGGGTTGTTGAACATACGATTGGCAGCCTCACCTCCTGATGGATTGATGAGGATGCTTGTCGCGAGCGCGCCCTTCCCTTCATACATCTGGGAGATCTATCTCCTTGAGAAAATCTCGATGGAGGACGAAACAAGTGAGTCGACCCTGCTCATCTATGCGGGAGTTGAGGCTGATCAAATGGAACGAGGTGCACGGCATCTGATTTCCATCGTTCAGGCGATGGGACCTAGAAAACCTAGAAATATCGAGGTTGCCGTATTCGACACCAAACCCAGACCACGATTTCTGGAAGAGATTGGAGCGACTCCCTTCTTAGCACACGCTCATCCGACAGCATAAACTTCGAGCTTGAACCTTGGCTCCCAGCCGCCGACTTAAGTGATGCGCGTACTGATCACGACTTCCCCGCGCGTAGCGGAACAACTGTAGATGGGGCTACTTTTAGTCGAAGCTGGTCAAGTTCCGTCATGAGCTCGACCAGACGCAACTCGGCACCGACAAGCTTTGACAAAGCATCGTCGCGTTGAACCTTCATGTCTGCAAGAAGCATCCTCAGATCACGGCGCTCCTGCCTAACTTGCTGCTGGCTTGGCTTCTGCGCGACATCAACTGACTCTGCGGCGGCGACCCACGCTTGAATCTCTTCAATCAGCGCGGGAAAGCGTGATCGACGCAGGGCAGAAGGATCGACACCCGCTTCCTTAGCCACATTGTTCTGACTGACCTTTGAACCCTTAGGAAGATGAATCGGCTTACCTTCCTTCAACCGTCCAAAAGCCTCCCGGAACTGATTCTCAGCCCGCCCCATCGGAGCTCCCCCCATGTCCATTGATAAGACGCAGGGCACGCTCCGCCGATTCCAAGTTCGCTCCTAGCGAATTCCATAGAGGTGTATCTGGCTCAGCACTCTCTCTGCGCCGCGCAATTTCTCGTTGCAATGCTTCAATCACTGGCTTCTTCGCCTTGTCTACGACAATCCACTCACATGGCTTGATGTTCTGGTGACCCATGCATCCACTGATATTGCTGATGCCGCCCAAAGGACAGGGTGGCCCCGGATTGGCGCAACCACCCAGAAAGGTTTGCCTGTATGAGATCCTGCCTTGCTCTGCACTGCGCAACAGGGCGAGATGATCGCTCTCGCGAACTGGCTCGAGAATCTGTTCCTTGCGCTTGTCTCCGTGGGGCGACGCTTGTCGCGCATCATGAAGACTCATGAAATCACGCGCCGTCGCCTGAAACATCTCTCTTAAATAGACGCCCCTGGCTTCCGGGTCCAAGGATTTTTTGAGCCGATAATATCCCTGGCCGTAGTATCGACTCATCGCCAAGGTCGCATGCTTGAGCTGATATTGCAAAGAAAGCTCGGACACCATACCCGTTGCGAGCATATTCACAGCGCCGGTTCTCCGGAGTTGATGCCATGCCAGCGGCCAGGTCTTGCCAATCGAGAACAGTTCCGGATCCAAGCCAGTGGTCATGCGATTTGCAACTTCCAGATCCTCCCTCGTGATCTTTAGCTGGTCCTCTTCAAGAACCTGCGGCCATTTCCGAAGGTATCCGACAAGCGACATGGTAGCCTTCCTGGCGTTGACTAGTTGACGTGGGGACCATGGCTCATAAGATCGCGCTTGGAGCAAAGGATTGGCTCGATCCACGCCATCGAGTGGCCCGTCAAGCACTGCGGCTTCCAGGCGTAAGAAGGCAATAGCGGACATTGCCTCTACGGCCAACTGCACAGAGGATCCAACGATCCAGTTCGTCTCTCCATCACTCTTCGTCTTAGTTGTCGGACCACGGACAAGGTGGATATCGTCCCCCAGTTCATCCCGAATAATTTGGTAACAATCGGATCTCAGCTGCTCCGCTTCGTCGATGCGCATAAGGCTGAAGTTCATGAGATATGCAGTAGCTACCCACGTCACACATCTCATGTAGGAAGAGATCGCTTTGACTCCGCACTTTTCAGTAGATCCAATCCAACGATCGAAAAGAGCATCGACACCAAAGCGACGGGCCGTATCCTTAAACGGGCCATGGAAAACACAGTACTCTGGCTGCCGCTTCGGATAAGGATCTCTCTTAAATGGTAGTCGTCCATCTTCTAGGGACCGCATAGACCCCGGATCCCCGTTCGCATTCGTCAGATACGCTTCTAGACAGAACCTATAGCACGCTTCCACTTGTTCTCGATGCGCATGAAAGTCGTCCAGCGCTTCGCGCAGTCTTGATACTTGGTATGCCCATATTCTTGGCGGTATGTACGCTGTTTGCGTCGTATGGTGCGTAGGCAGCATTCGCGCAAGTAGACGGAGTCCGGCCTCATCGAGAATAGTGAAACCTATAGTCTCTCGAGCAGAGAATAAGTCGTGCAAATGCGATATGACGGTGGAAGCACTTGATTTTGCCAACCTGCTTGCAGCCAACTCTATAACTTTCGGATATCGCCACAGTTCTGATGCACAGATACCAGCTTCAGAGCACGCTGCAAGAAGAGGCTTCAGACTGCTAAGTCGTTGCACGAGCGCTCCTGCAGTCCTTACCGCATGGGGGCCATAAAGCCACCAGGCAGCGGCGAGCCGCATGACGTCCGCGTTCCTCCGATCTAGGGGCGTCCCTCGGGTGGGACCATCACCAAAGTTCCAGCGAAGAACTTTCCCAGCCCATACGGTCAGATCCCAAATGAGGTCATTGAATTGACTCACGACGCGGCCTGCTTCATCGATGACCACCGGGAAATCCGGTTCGGGTGGCCAGGAGGAGGGCCGGAAGTTAGCAAACTTTGGATTGGATAGAGGTGAATCAATTTGAAGGCCCGGAAGACTGCTTGGATTCATATCAGCGCCTCCAACAACCGAATTTCCACATCCCAAGCCGGGTGATAGTTCCCAGAGCGGATAGCATCTTCGGCATGATCGGACCAGGCGGAATTACGCGAGCCTATCGCCGCGATGCCCTTGAGCTTGCCTCGGAGGCGGTCAATCACCGCTACCACAGGGTGATCGGGTGCGTTTTTAGTGGGCCGTGTCAGCGCGAGCTCAAGCTTCTTCAGATGCAGGTGTGAGGTGAGTTTCCAACAATATTCTTTCGAGAGGACATCTCGATGGTGGATGCAGAACAAGCATCCATCCGGGCTAATGCAGTCTGGTTTAGGTGCCTCAGCAGGGATACCAGCAATTGGAATTGGACCGCGTTCACTGTCGGCGCAGAGACCTGGACCTGGCGCAAGTACCAAGGATTCATTCTTGGCATGAAAACGGGTTATCTCAACGGCAGCAATTTGAGGGCTTGGCCGAATGTATTCGCGGATCAAGGTCAATTCACTGTTCGCGACCATCTTGGCAACTAATCCACGCCTATGGACGTATCGTAGAAGCCAGTTAACTCGGCTCTTCCTCAGTTCTCTTGGCGCAATATAAAGCACCCCAAGCTCAGCGCAGGCTCCGCGCGTGGCTTGAAATGTCGGCAGCGCTTCAGAGCTTGGTATTTTCCCCTGCACAGCAACAAATGGAAAAATTCGCTCATCCATATCCCGGAGACCGACTTCACCCAGCCATGACACATAGCGACGTAAATGCTCTCTGTATTCCTTGAAGCAGCGAAACTCTGCTTCTCCCGCGCGGCGATCTTTGTACACTCTGAACGCCAGCAGATCTTCGCCCTTCGATTGCCAGCGCAAAGGGCCAATCTTTAGCTTGGCAGCCTGGCTCAGATTCATCCCTGTCTGAGCTATGAAGATCAGAAGCTCGGCTTCTATTCTCTGGTTCAACAAGCTTGGCCTCTGGTCAATGACGCTCTCGCCTTCGCCTAGTGGCATCCTCGCTCTCGTCGCCATCAATCGAAGGTCACGGCTCACAATCTCTTCAACTTTCATTTCTGGCTTACGCAAGCCACCGCCAATGACTAGCCTGCTTCCATCACTGAGATCCACCGATATTGGCCTAGGACCACGTATCGCAGCCGCATCAAGTGCGTGGCTAATGTCTGCCAGAAGATGTCCAAAGTTAGGGAGAGATGATAGGTCTTGCTCATCTGCTTTCACCAACGGAAAGCCGCTACTTCCTCCCCCGAGTGAACCAATTCGAGTCAGCCGGAGCAAGCCGGCTGCAGGTCGGGGAGACTCATTCCCTAGAACTCTCCCCAATAGTGCACCTACCTTCTTTGCAGAACTCAAGGCTGTCTTTGGCTGCAAGTCCCCTTTGATCCTGACCCTATGGATCATGGATTCGCACCACAGCAGGAAGCCGCTTGTGATGCTGCTTAGAGATATTTCTACTTGCTGGTCTTCTAGATATCCCCAGAACTGCTTCAGCGCCTTAAGACTTGAACGAATCGTCTGTTCAGATTTTCCGGCCTCGATACGTGCGAGAACCACCTCGTGAAGACGTTCCACGAGTTCTATGCGCTCGCTCAGGGGAGCACCGAATTGACCTGAACGCATTGCTTCAACGAAGTTGTCGCGCCGCGTTAGTGCTCCATTCTTGTAGAGCAAGAACCCGAGATCCCATACTTGTTGGTGCGAGCCGTAGTGGAGCTTCTCCAGAGAGAGACCCGGCAATCTTGTCATTGACATGCCCTATGCTTCGCCAAACCCATGAATGATTGGCTGAATGCATCTGCCGCTTCCGACATCTCCGCACCTTCCTCCATTGACTTGATGTATCTCAGAGTGGTTGCGTCGTCTCTGTGCAGGCATGCGTCTCTAACAAACTCTACTGCCGCACTCGCGGTCATGTACTTGAGCGCCGCGCGAATGAGCATAGTTGCGAACGTGGCCCTTGTCCTATGGAAATGAAAGTCTTCGAACTCTCTTCTTCCAGCGATCAATGCGCCCTTGCGTAGGCGCGACATCGCCACGTTCACGGCCCTGCATTCATTTCCACTATAAGGTTCCCCAAAGCGCGTAAGAAACAACAGATCTCGATTTTCCCCTGAGGCCATTGCCTGCCTCTTGAGCCGGCGCGTGCTGGTGGCATATGCCAAGAGCTCTTGCAGGAGGTCTGTATGGATCGGAACGTTGCCTGTGACTCCAAACTTTGTTGCCACCGGCGGCCTGGCACCAGGACCTACAGCGATCCGGTTCCACTCAACGACCGGATCAAGGCTCGCCTTCTCAAGTGTTCGAATCTTGAGATCTAGAATGGAACCTATCCTTAGCCCACTCTGGAAGCCTAGGCGTAGCATTAGCCATATTTCTAGACTCGTTCTCTCGCTTGAGAAATCGAGAATTTGACGCATCGCCTCTATAGATATTGGCTGGATGCCATCTTCATACTGAAGGGCGCCGGCAACACTCCTGTTGGGAATCGCGAGATCTGTGCTCGCCACCTTTATTGAGTGCTCTAAGCCAAAACTGTCGGTAAACCTTCGGCGCACTGTCCGCTCGCCCCACAGTTCTCGGTCTGATCTAAGTAGCGAACTTTCAAGTAGCCAGCGATAGAACTGAACCACCGCCCTCATGCGTTGCGCTGTCGTCGACGGCGCGAGCTCACCTTCTTTTCGCTGCTTCACCAGGGCGCCGCGAAAGCGCGTCAGACATCGCTCACTTTGCTTGTCTGGAAAGTGCCACCATTCCACACCTTCTTCCTCGCACCACTTTGCAAACGCAAGCAGGTGCGTCATGGCGCTCAAGATCGTCCTTCTGTCTAAACGACCGTCCAGCATTCGACTTAGCGCCCAGACGTTAGCCTCAGCCCAGGTCTGACCGTCTCTCCAAAGGATTTGCGGAAGGCTATGTGATGGCCCTGGCAGATCTTGCCATTCCACCTTTCCGTCCCGAACTTCCGGGCTCCGCTTGGAGTAATGCACAAACTCAAGCGTGGCCATGGCGATCGCCGAGCCAAGGAGAGAGCCCAATGAATATTGCAATCGAAGCCGCCACGCGGAGCGTCCTGAGCGAATTCCAGTCAGTCAGGACAATACAGGCAGCTTATGTCACTACTCTTACATGTATGGTATGCAACGATTTGCTCACATGTAACGTGTACGGATCATCGCGTGCAGGTATTTCATGACAGCCTCATGTCGGAACGGTAGAACGGGTGCGGTGCGCCCACGCATTGGCCAGCAGGCAGGCGATGATCAGCACGCTGTACTCGGCGCCATTGCGGCCAAGGCCCACCACGAACCAGCCCGCCGGCGCGTGCACCAGCCAGATGCCGCAGGCGTAGATCGCGCTGAACACCAGCGCGATCGGCGTGATCCATCGGCCCGCCGCGAACACCGGTGCCGCGACCAGTTCGAACACCGTCACGAACCATGCGATCCCCAGTCCGAACGGAAATCCGCGCGACTCCAGGAAAACGCCGAAAGGTGCCACGCCATCGGCCAGCACGCGCGCGATGCCGTGGACGAAAAGCAGCGTGGCCAGGGCCATGCGGATGAACGCCAGCGCCTGGCGTCCTGCGGTTTCAGATGGCGACATCGTCGTGGCTCCTCTTCATGACCGGCATCGAAGACAGGTTGCGCAACGCACCTGCCCGCTATTCCAGGAACAGGTCCGGCAGCAGCGGTTGCGACGGATCAACGGCATACGGCGCGAAATCCGCGACGCCGGCTTCGCGCAGCACATCCTCATCGATCAGGAAGTGACCGTGGAAACCACGCGCATCACGGGCAAGCACGGCATGCGCGGCGTCGGCGACGATCTGCGGCGTGCGGCAGCGCGGGATCTCCACGCCGGGAATCATGTTCAACGCATCCGTGGCGATGATGGTACGCGGCCACAGCGCGTTCACGGCAATGCCCTGCGGACCGAATTCGCCTGCCAGCCCGAGGGTCACGAAGCTCATGCCCATCTTCGCCAACGTGTAACCGGTGTGCGGCGCCCACCACTTCGGGTCCAGCGTGGGCGGCGGCGCGAGCGTCAGGATGTGCGGATTGGGGGCCTGCTTCAGGTAGGGAAGCGCGGCCTGCGCGCACAGGAAGCTGCCGCGCGCGTTGACCTGCTGCATCAGGTCGAAGCGCTTCATGGGGGTTTCCAGCGCGCCGGCCAGCCAGATGGCGCTGGCATTGTTGACCAGGATGTCGATGCCGCCGAAGGCATCCGCCGTGGCCGCCATGGCGGCTTTCACGTCGTCTTCTTCGCGGATGTCGCACTTCAGTGCGAGTCCGCGTCCCCCCGCCGCGTTCACCGCCTCGGCTGCCGTGTGGATGGTGCCCGGCAGCTTGGGGTTGGGTACCGAGGATTTGGCGGCGATGGCCACGTTGGCGCCATCGCGCGCCGCGCGCAGGGCGATGGCCAGGCCGATGCCGCGCGAGGCACCGGTGATGAAGAGGGTCTTGCCGGATAATGGATTCATGGTGCATCCCGTGGGAAAGGGGCGGAGGCGTCGCACAGCCGACGCGCGTAGCGTTGCAGCAGGTGGGGCACGATCAACCGATGGATCGGATCCACCGGCAGCATGTAGAGCCGACCCAGCCAGTTGGGGTGTTCGACCACCGTGGCGCAGTAGAGATGCGCGGCATCGTGCTGCCGTCTGACTTGCAACGACAGCGACACCCGCAGGTGCCGGTCCTGGTCACCCAGCACGATCTCGTCCGGGGCGTGGCTGAGCACGGTGAAGATGCCGACCTTCTCGCCGACCCGCACATCGGGTGCCCGGCCTGCGGCACGGATACGCCCCAGGTCCTTCATGCCCAACCACCGCATCACGCAGTTGCGTGCCGTCATCATTCCCTCGAACCAGGCGGGCACCAGATGCGCGATGTCCTGGTACACCTGCAAGGCGGACACGGGCGCGCGCGACAGTCCGATGGCGGCGCAATGCACGAAGTAGGCATCGTCGGCCGTGGCGCGCAGCGTGCTGTCCGCAGGCACCGCACAGGAGACCGCGCGTGCTCGCCGGAAGCTCACGGCTTCGGTCCCTGCCCTTCGTTGTCTTCCCACTTCAGCAACCGCCGGGTGATGAAGCGGTAGACGGGCTTGCCGGTGCGGAACCAGAGGTCACGCAGCCAGGACGTGCGCTTGAGCACCCGCTTCTCGATGGGGGTGAGCGACGCGCCGCAATACATGCGCTTGTGCTTGAGCAGATGGCGCAGGTCCTGGCGCGCCAGCAGGCGCATCCAGCGCGAGCGCGGGTCGCCGCGGGTGGCGAGCTGGAAATCGATGATCGCCGGGCGGCCGTCTTCCAGCACCAGCCAGTTCGCCTCCTTGGCGAGATCGTTGTGGGCGATGCCCCGGCGGTGCAGGTGCTGGAGCAGGCGGCGTGCGGCGCGGAAGTAGGCCAGGTCGCCGCGTGGCGGGCGCTGGTACATCGCCGCCCCCTCCATGTAGCTGCGGTCGAGCCGGCGGCCGGTCCAGTCGAGCAGCTGGGGCACGTCGGCCATCCCCGCGACCTTGCGCAACGCCAGAGCCTCGCGCCGCGCCAGCCACCAGGCGGGCAGCCGCAGCCACAGGGGCACGTGCGCGAGATCGCGGCGCACGAACGGACCCGACGGACCCTGCATCAGGGAGATGCGACCGAAGCTGTCGGCCTTGAGTGCGGTGATTTCGGAGGGCGAGCGCAAGTCCACGACGTCATTCTACTGCCCGGGGGTGGCAGACGCGGGTCAGGAACAGCCGCCTATAATCCCGCGATGGAATCTTCCTGGTTCGACAACCTGCTGGCCTGGATCAGTGCACATCCTGTCGCCGCGGGCCTGGTGATCTTCGCCATCGCGTTCTGCGATGCGGCGATCATCATCGGCGCCATCGTGCCCGCCCTGCCGCTGCTGTTCGCGGTGGGCGTGCTGATCGGCCTGGGGGAGATTTCCGGCCCGTATGCGGTTGCCTGCGCCACGCTGGGCGCCCTGATCGGCGATGCGACCAGCTACTGGATAGGACACCGCTGGGGGCAACAGCTGCGGACGGTCTGGCCATTCCGCAAATACCCGCAATTGCTCGATCGCGGCGAACTGCTGTTCCGGCGCAATGCGTGGAAGAGCATCTTCGTCGCGCGCTTCGTCGGGCCCATCCGCCCTTTCGTGCCGGCCGTGGCCGGTATATCGCGGATGCCGCTGCGCCGTTATCTGGTGGCCAGTGGCGCAGCCAGCGTGGCATGGGCGGCGGCGTTCCTGCTGCCCGGCTGGGTGCTGGGCCATGCCTACGATGCCGTCGCCGCCGTGGCGGGCCGGCTGGCCCTGGTGCTGGGCCTGCTGGTACTGGTGCTGGCGCTGGCCTGGGCGCTGGTGCTCTATACCTACCGCTGGTTCGCCGCGCACGCCGACGCCCTGCTGGCGCGCGCACTGGCGTGGTCGCACGCGCACCCCGTGCTGGGGCGCTACACCGCGGCCGTGTTCGACCCCTTCCGGCGCGAGTCCGTGCCGCTCGCGCTGCTGGCGATCCTGCTGCTGGCGATCGTGTGGGTGTGGTTCGCGTTTCTCATCATCGTGATCGGCCACGGCGAACCGCTCGCCATGGACCTGTGGGTCCACGAACTGATGCGTGCGCTGCGCAATCCGCTGGCGGACTATCCGCTGGCCGCAATCGCTTCGCTGGGCGACGAACAGGTGCTGGCACCGGCGTCGCTGCTGGTGCTGGTCTACCTGTGCTGGCGCAGGCGCTGGATGGCGGCCGGGCACTGGCTCGCGGCGCTCGCCTTCGGCCTGGCGCTGACCGCATGGCTCGGCGCGTCGGTGGACATCCCCAAGCCGCCCAGCGTCAGCAGCGGCTTCGGTTTTCCCTCCATCGCGGTGACGATGTCGACGATCACCTTCGGCTTCTTCGCTGTGTTGATCGCGCGCGAACTGCCGGGCCGTACGCGCGTGTGGCCTTACCTGGTCTCGGGCATCGTGGTGGCGCTGATCGGCTTCGCGCGCATCTACCTGGGCGCGCACTGGCTCAGCGATGTGGTGGGCGGCATGTTGTTCGGCCTGGTGTGGCTGCTGGTGCTGGGCATCGCGTACCGCCGCCGCATGGTGCGTTCGTTCTGGATCAAGCCCATCGCATGGTTGTTCTACGGCAGCTTCGTGCTGGCCGGACTGTGGCATGCGCCGCGCAACGTGGAGCCCATGCTGGCGCAGTTCCAGGCACCTGTGATCGAACGGACGATTGCGCTGCAGGACTGGTGGCAACGCGACTGGCAGTCACTGCCGGCGCGCCGGAACGAATTCGATGACGAACAGCGCTGGCCGCTGGACGTGCAGGTCGCCGGGCCGCTGGCGCCATTGAAGGCCAGCCTGACGGCCGCCGGTTGGCGCGAACAGCCGCAGGCCGGGTGGGAGGAAGCCCTGAACCTGCTGGACAGCGACCTGCCCGACGATGAGCAGCCGGTGCTGCCGGCCACGCTGGATACGCGCGCGGAGAGCCTGCTGATGCTGCGCAATGGCGACCAGCCCGGCGAAGTGTTCGTGCTGCGCCTGTGGCCGGCGGACACGCGGCTGCAGCCGGGCAATGTACCGCTGTGGATCGGCAGTGCGCAGGTGCTGCAGCAGCAGCGCGCCTTCAATCTGGTGCGCCTGTGGCGGCCACTGCGCGAAGCGCGCACGGCGCTCGACGCGGTGACGCAGGCCACGCCGGATCTCGCTCACGCGATCGCGCCGCATCCGGATTCTGGGTTGCCGGTGCTGCGCTTGCGCACCGGTGGCGAGGCGGTCCCGCCCTGACTCACCGGGAGGGTTCCTGCAGGAGGGGCTGACCAGCCTTGCTGGCTGTTGAAATCCAACCCCGACGCCCTTCCGTCAAGCATCCCGGAATTCAGCATGTGCGGTCGAGGCTGAAGCCCTCCCTGCCGGGCCGGTGTCAGTCGATCCACTCCAGCAGGCGCTGCAGGCGCGCGTGCACGTCATCTTCCTGCAGGATCGACACGCGCTGTTCCGGGGTGATCGGCAGCACCTGCGCCAATCGCCATCCCACCCAGGCGGCGTGCTCGAAGATGCGCGGCGGCAATCCATTCAGATCGCTGCCCACCTTTTCCATCATGGTCTGCAGCAAGGTGCCCAGCAGTGCGTGCTCGGGACGGATCTCCCAGTCCTCGTCGGCGCACAGCCATTCCACATCCGCCATCACCAGCCCGTTGTCGCGAACGCGCGTGCGGACCACGTGGAAACGCCGGTGGCCGCGCACGCGCAGCGACAGCAGTCCGTCCTCGCCCATGTCGAAGTTCTCGATACGCGCTTCGACGCCGTAAGCCGCGGGCGTCGCGGGCGCCCCCGCTTCGGAGCCCTCCAGGATCAGGCAGACGCCGAACCCGCTCCCGGCGCGTCCGCAATCACGCACCAGGTCCAGGTAACGCCGCTCGAAGATGCGAAGATCCATGGCGGCGCCCGGCAACAGCACCTTGTGCAGTGGGAACAGCGGCAGGGATTCCAGCGAGTGCATGCAGGCAGTTTAAAGGCCGATGTTCCGCGCGGGGAAGCGGAAACGAAAGGGCCACGCCGTGACAGGCGTGGCCCTCGCGTCTGGCAGCGTGGAGGTCAGCGCATCACTGCGTGACGGCACGCTGCGCGTTCACGCGTCCCGCACCGAATGTCGCGTCGTTGCCCGGTTTGCCGAGATCGTCCGCCGATGCGCGCAGGATGCGCTCCACCGCGGCCGGCGAGAGCTCGCCACCGTGCTTGCCGATGATCAGCGCCGCGACGCCGGAGACGTGCGGTGCCGCCATGCTGGTGCCGGCGGACCAGCCGTAGCCCGAGGTGCCGGACGTGGTGCTGAACACCATGTCCCACACCCAGCACGCGCGCAGGATGCCCTTGAAGGTGCAGTTCTCGGTCCCCGGGTAGTCGTAGTTGCCGCCCGGAGCGCCGAAGTGGATGGCCGACTGGCCATAGTTGCTATAGCTGGCGCGGATGTCGAAGTCGGTGCCGGTGGGATTCTTCAGCCAGGCCTGCGGGCCGAGCGCGCTGACGGTGATGACGCCCGGCAGTTGGCCGGGGAACGAACGCAGGTTCACCGTGGTGCAGGTGCCATCGGTGTCGCAGACCCGACCGCTGTCGTGATCCAGGTCGCGGCCATCATTGCCGGCCGATGCGACCACGGTCGCGTTCTGCTTGTTGGCGTATCGCACCGCACGGGCGGTGGCGTTGACCAGTTCCGCCACCTCGCTGCCACCCACCTGCAGCCCGCCGTTCACGCCCAGGCTCATGTTGATGACATCAGCATCCGCATCGGCGGCGTGCACGATGCCCTGGATGATGGCGGCGAACGAGCCGCTGCCCGTCACCGGATTCAGTACCTTCACTGCGATCAGTTCCGCCTCCGGGGCGACGCCGATGGTACCGATGCCGTTGTCGGCCGCGCCGATGGTGCCCATCACATGCGTGCCGTGCGTGCTGCCACTGGTGTTGCAGTACGTCTGCCCCGCGACGAACGACGCCGACTTGGCGGTATTGAGATTGGGGATGATGTCCAGGTGCGCGCAGTAGACGCCGGAATCCAGCACGGCGACCGTCGCGCCAGCGCCCCGGTAACCTGCGTTCCAGGCGCCCGCAGCATCGATGGCGGCGTGGCCCCACTGGAAATCGAAGAAGCTGTCGTTGTCACCGGATGCCGGCGGATTGGCGTAGTCGGCGGTGATCTGTTCCGCCGCGGCGGGCAGGTCGTAGTGGATCGCAACATCGGCCACGGCCGAGCGCACGGCCGGAATGCGGCCCGCAAGCGAGACGAACGCGGGATTGTCCGATTCGACGATCGCCACGCCGATCTGCGGCAGCGTCGCCACGATGCGTGCGCCCGTGGCCTCCAGTTTCCTGGCGAGCTGGCCGTCGAAACTGTTCGAGTTGGCGGTCACCACGTACGTGGTCGCGTGGGCGCCGCCAGCGTAGCCGAACACACCAAGCGCCATGACGATGGCGCGGGCAATCTGCTGCATGAAATACCTCCGAGTGTGATTGGAAGCACGGCATCCACCGTGCCGCGCCACTCTAGGGTCCGCGTTCGCTTGCTGCCGCCCACGTAAAGCAAGGCAAGACCGGTCACGCACTCGTCAGGTCACACTTCATCTGGAAACCCACGCCACGGCGAAATCCGCCACGCGCCCTTTGTCGGCCGCGCCGGCATGGACGACGCTTCCGTGTTGCGCCGCCGCAGCGCCACGCGCGAGCGCGTGGCTAGCCCCGTGTCGCCGACAGCGCGGCGAGAAAGCGTCGGGGCGCACCGTCGAAGCCGCCGTTCGACATGAACACCACGTGGTCACCAGGCCGCACCTGCGTCTTCAACGCCGCGATCAGCGCATCGGCGTCGGGGACGGTGCGTGCGTCGCCGCGGATGGCGCCGACGACCTTGCCTGCATCCCACGCGAGTTCCGGCCGGTGCAGGAAGACGACCAGGTCCGCGATGTCGAGCGAGGGTGCCAGCGCCTCGGCATGCGCGCCGGAACGCATCGAGTTGCTGCGCGGCTCCATCGCCACCAGGATGCGCGCATCGCCGACACGCGCACGCAGACCTTCAAGGGTCGTGTGGATGGCGGTGGGATGGTGGGCGAAGTCGTCGTAGACGGTGATGCCGTCGTGCTGGCCGATCACTTCCAGCCGCCGCTTCACGCTGCGGAACGCCGCCAGCGCCGGCAGCACGGTGGCGACATCGACACCGACCGCATGGCAGGCGGCGAGCGCGGCCAGGCCATTCAGCACGTTGTGGCGGCCGAGCATGGGCCAGTGCACCTCGCCGATCTCGTTGCCGTGGTGGCGGACGGCGAACGCGCTGCCGTCGTCGCGGATCAGGCGCGCGCTCCACTCCAGCGCGGCATCGAAGCCGAAGCGCTCCACCGGGGTCCAGCACCCCATTGCGAGCACCTCTTCCAGCTTCCGGTCTTCGCCGTTGACGATCAGGCGACCACGGCGCGGCACGGTACGCACCAGGTGGTGGAACTGGCGCTGGATCGCCGCCACGTCCGGGAAGATGTCGGCGTGGTCGTATTCCAGATTGTTGAGGATGGCGACCAGCGGGCGGTAGTGGACGAACTTGCTGCGCTTGTCGAAGAAGGCGGTGTCGTACTCGTCGGCCTCGACGACGAACTCGCGGCCGCCACCAATGCGCGCCGATACGCCGAAGTCCTCGGCCACGCCGCCGATCAGGAAGCCCGGCGAACGCCCGGCCGCTTCCAGCAGGTAGGTCAGGATGGTCGTCGTCGTGGTCTTGCCGTGCGTGCCCGCCACGGCCAGCGTGTCGCGGCCGGGCAGCACGCGTTCGGACAGCCATTGCGCGCCGGAGATGTAGCGCCGGCCCTGGTCCAGCACCGCCTCGACCGCGGGGTTGCCGCGCGAGAGGGCATTGCCGATGACGATCTCGTCGCAGTCCGGCGCGATGTTCTGCGGCTGGTAGCCCTGCGCCAGCGCGATGCCGAGCTGCTCGAGCTGGGTCGACATGGGCGGGTAGATGGCCTGATCGCTGCCTTCGACGGTGTGGCCGAGTTCGCGGGCCAGGGCGGCCACGCCGCCCATGAAGGTGCCGGCGATGCCGAGGATGTGGATCTTCAAGACTGCGGTTCCGGAATGAGTCCGCGAACTTTAGCCGAGCGCGCCGGGTTCGGCACGTCCTGCAAGGCGTGGACGTGACGCGGGTTCAGCGGGAAAAATGCAGGGCCTGCAGATCCAGGCCATCGCTCTCGGCCTTCACTACCAGCGTGTTGCGCCCGGGTGCGAGTCGCAGCGCACGGAATCCGCGGGCGCGTTCGGCGGCCTTCACCGGTACCCCGTTGAGCACCAGCGAGACACGGCCCGTGCCGCGCCCGTCCAGCGCCAGCCGATAATGGCCGCCGGCACCGGCATCGAAGGTGTATTTGAGCCACTCGCCGCGTCGCATGCCCGCCACATGGAGTGCACCGTCGTCGCCCTTGCCCAGGTCGACACCGTCGTTGCGGTAGGTCATGGCCGGGTTCCACACCACGCGCTCGCCACCGTCGGAGATATGGTGATTGGCCGGCGTGAGATCGTGGTAGGCCACGCCGTTGCGGCCCATGTCGAAATCGACCGCCGCGATGATGCCGCCCTGCGCACCGATCGCGTGCGCCTTGAACGGCACCGACTGGTCCGAATGCGGCGCGCGGAACAACGCATCGATCACGTCCGGATGCTGCACGTTGTTTTCGTAGCGCACGTCCTCGCGGGCGAGGTGCATGAGCGCCGCTTCTGCCTCCTCCGAGGACGGACGCGGACCCTCGCCCTTCCAGTACGCAAGCACCCGGCGATAACCGTCGTTCGGCACCACCTGCAGCGGGTTGTTGTAGCGGATCTTCTTCAGCGGCCACCACGCCCAGCCGATGCCCTCGCCTTCGACAAGGGCCACGGTGCGGGCGAACCAGTCGTTGGAGTTCTCACCGGTTTCGCCCAGCCACAGGGGCATGCGGTGCCTGTCGCGCAGCGCCAGCAGGTCGGCGATGCTCTCGCGCGTGGTGACGTTCCAGTACTTGTGGAAGCTGATCACCAGGTTGTCGTCCCACGGGCCGTCGTCGAGCACGCCGCGGTAGTTGTTGCCCCAGCAGTTGCCCTCGATGACGATGATGTGGCGTTTGTCCACCTCGCGGATCGCGCGCGTGGTGCGGACCAGCAGGTCCTTCAACGGCGCGTTGCCGTCTTCCTTGCAGCCGTTGCTGTCGGCCTTGTCGGCGAAGCCCCAGTTGGGCTCGTTGATGATGTCGTACGCGGCGATGTACGGCTCGTCCCTGTAGCGCTGCGCCAGCTTCTTCCACAGTGCCACCATCTTGTCCTGGTGGCGCGGGTCGTCCCACAGCGAGGGCTGCGTGGGATCGCGGTCGGCGATGTTGTTGTCGTTGCCCTGCCCGCCGGGCGCGGCGTGCAGGTCGAGGATCAGGTACAGATCATTGGCCTTGGCCCAGGCCAGCAGTTCGTCGGTACGGCGGAAGCCTTCTTCCACCCAGGTCTGCCGGCCGGCGACCGGCTCCTGTTCCACCGGCAGCGTGTACAGCGCGTAGTGCATCGGCAGGCGCACGGAGTTGAACCCCCAGCGCGCCATCGCGTCGATGTCGGCCTTGGTGGTGTGGTTGTCTCGCCAGGCCTGGTAGAAGGCATCGGCCTTCTCCGGCCCGATCAGCTCGGCGATGCGCGCATGGATGCTGCGCTGCGTGCCCGTGCCGTCGATGTCCAGCATGTAGCCTTCCTGCAGCATCCAGCCGCCCAGCCCCATCCCGCGCAGGATCACCGGCCTGCCCGCCTCGTTGACGATCTGCGTGCCCTGCGCGCGCAGGAAGTCCCTGGCTTCGGCGGCCGATGCGGTGAGCAGGCTGGCAAGCAGCAGGCAGGCGATGCGCTTCATCGACGACTCCGGGCGTCCCCTCGGGACCCGGACCATAACAGCCGGCCCCTGCGGCCCGCGATGCCCGCCATCACAGCCCTCAACGAAGAAGCCCCGCATGGCGGGGCTTCGTGGAGTCGCGTCCGGGAATGCGGGGACGTCAGCCCACTTCCTTGGCCGGTGCCAGCGCCTCGGTGATGCGGGTGAACACCTCGTCCAGCGAACCCACGCCGTCCACCACGGTCAGCTGGCCGTGCTGGCGGTAGTAATCGATCACCGGCGCGGTCTGGGTGGTGTATTTGTCCAGGCGGTTGCGCACCACCTCGGGCGTGTCATCGTCGCGGCCTTCGGCGGCGGCACGGCCGGCGATGCGTTCGACCAGCAGGTCGGCCGGCACTTCCAGTTGCACCGCATAGTCCATGGGCTGGCCAAGCCGGGCCAGCAACGTGCCCAGCGCATCGGCCTGGGCCTGGTTGCGCGGATAGCCGTCCAGGATGAAACCGTTGGCGGTGTCGGGGCGTGCGAAGCGGTCTTCCAGCATGCCGAGCAGGATGTCGTCGCTGACGAAGTCGCCGCGCGCCATGATTTCCTTGGCCTGCAGGCCCAGCGGGCTGCCGGCGGCCACTTCGGCGCGCAGAAGGTCGCCGGTGGAGATGTGTGGTACCTGCAGGTAGTCCTTCAGGCGCGCCGCCTGAGTGCCCTTGCCCGACCCGGGTGGGCCCAGTAGAACCAATCGCATGCTGTAACTCCCAAACTGGAATCCTGCGAGCGGTGGACCGCGCCGGGCGCCGGGCGCCGCGCTGCACCGCGTCATCTGTGTGAAGCTTACCGCATCCCGGCAACCCGGAACGAACCCCACATGGCATCTGGCACCCTACTTTATGCGCAGTCCGGCGGTGTCACCGCCGTCATCAACGCCTCCGCATCGGCGGTCATCACCGAAGCGCGGGCCCGGAAAATCAAGGTCTTGGCGGCACGCAACGGCATCCTCGGCGCCCTGCGCGAGGAGTTGATCGACACCAGCAAGGAGTCGGCCGCCGCCATCCGCGCCCTGGCCCACACGCCGGGCGGTGCCTTCGGCAGCTGCCGCGTGAAGCTGAAATCGCTGGAGGCCGACCGCGCGAAGTACGAGCGCCTGCTGGCCGTGCTGAAGGCGCACGACGTGCGCTGGTTCCTCTACAACGGCGGCAACGATTCGGCCGACACGGCGTGGAAGGTCTCGCAGCTGGCGCAGGCGTTCGACTACCCGCTGACCTGCATCGGCGTGCCGAAGACGGTCGACAACGACCTGGCTGTCACCGATACCTGCCCCGGCTTCGGCTCGGCGGCGAAGTACACGGCGGTCTCCGTGCGGGAAGCCGCGCTGGACGTGGCGGCGATGGCGGAAACCTCCACCAAGGTCTTCGTCTACGAGGCCATGGGCCGGCACGCCGGATGGCTGGCCGCGGCGGCGGGCATGGCCGGCCAGTCGCCCGACGAGGCGCCGCACATCATCCTGTTCCCGGAGCGCGCCTATGACGAGACGCAGTTCCTCGCGCAGGTGAAGAAGGTCGTCGACCGCGTGGGCTGGTGCGTGGTGGTGGCCAGCGAAGGCATCCAGCATGCCGATGGCCGCTTCGTCGCCGATGCCGGCGGGGGCAAGGACTCGTTCGGCCATACGCAGCTCGGTGGCGTGGCGTCCTACCTGGCGGGCCGGGTGAAGGACCAGTTGGGCCTGAAAGTGCACTGGACCCTGCCCGACTACCTGCAGCGGTCGGCGCGCCACATCGCCTCGAAGACCGATTGGGAGCAGGCGCAGGCGGTGGGCAAGGCCGCCGTGCAGTTCGCGCTCAAGGGACAGAACGCGGTGATGCCGGTGATCGTGCGCACGTCCGACGCACCGTTCCGCTGGAAGATCGAGGCCGCGCCGCTGTCGAAGGTGGCCAACCACGAGAAGAAATTCCCGCCGGGCTTCATCCGCAAGGACGGGTACGGCATCACGCCCGCCGCGCGGAAGTACCTGCAGCCGCTGATCCGCGGCGAAGCCTATCCGCCCTATGGCACCGACGGCCTGCCCAAGTACGTCGCGCTGAAAAACGTGGCGGTGAAGAAGAAACTGCCGGCGTGGGAAGGCTGACGGACGCGTGACGCTGCGCATCGTCCGGCTTGGCAGTCCGCGCGCGAAGGACGAAGGCCTGCGCATCGGCACGGTGCGCAGGCCGCCACGTGGCGTGCCGAAGGCGGAGTTCGCGGCGCAGGACTGGTACGACGTCTGGTATCCCAATCTCGCGCCCAGCACGGAGCTGGTGAAGCAGGCGCAGGAGGCGACGACACCCAAGGCCTGGGCTGCCTTCGCCAGGAAGTATCGCGCCGAGATGGCCGTGCCCGACAATGCCCGCACGCTGGACCTGCTCGCCGCGCTGTCGCACGGCAGCGACTTCTCGGTCGGCTGCTACTGCGAGGACGAAGCACACTGCCACCGGTCGGTGCTGCGCGCGCTGCTGGCCGAACGCGGCGCCAGCATCAAGGCAGGATGACTTCAGGCACCGTCGCGGCTTGCGCGGTGGTGCTAGCGTGGATCCGTCGCCACGCCACCGGGTGCTCCCATGTTCCGCAAAGTGCTCATCGGACTGCTTGCCGTCGCCATCGGGCTCGCTGTAGCAGGCGCCGGCTACCGTTTCGGGCAGTATCTCGCGCACAAGGACGCGGCAAGCTCCACCCTGCGCACAACGTCCTGACCGCCGTCTCCTCGCGCTAGCATGGCCCGATGGATGATCTGCTCGCCGAACTGTCGGCCCTCGAATCCGAACTCCATCACCCCGGCGTGACCTGCACGCGCGAACGGCTGGAGCGCCTGTTGCATGCCGACTTCCATGAGGTGGGCCGTTCGGGCACGCGCTACACGCGGCAGACCGTCATCGACTTTCTCGCCGATCGCCCGTCTCCGCCCCGCGTCCTCGCCTACGATCACCGCATCGAGCGGCTCTCGGACCGCGTGGCGTTGCTGCACTTCGCCTCGCACGGAATCGCTGGCGACGGCACACGGCACAGTGCCGCGCTGCGCATGTCGGTGTGGCGACATACCGCGCTCGGCTGGCAGCTGTCCTATCACCAGGGTACCCCTGCCGCTTCGTAGCGGGCGCCTGCGGCACCCGGCCCTGGCCACGGAATGGCCGCTTCCCCCGCTTGGCGACCCCCTTCTGTTGCGCTAGCGTTGCCGCCAGGGGGGAACATGCTAAGACAATGGACATGCGTGGCCGCGGGCCTGCTCGCGGTACTGTGCGCCTTGCCGTGCGGCGCGCAGGACGCGCCGGTGCCACCTGCTCCCGTCAGCGGTGAAGCAGCGCAGCCTGCGTGCTGCGTACTGCCTGATGGCACGCTGCTCGTCATCGAGATACTCGACCCCATCAGTTCCGCGCACGCCCACCGCGGCGACGCCTTCCGTCTGCGCCTGAAGGAACCGGTGGTCGTGGACGATGCGGTCGTGATCCCCGCCGGCATCGAAGGCACCGGCGAGATCGTGCATGCCGAGCCCTCGCGCGGTGGAGGCAAACCCGGCGAACTCATCCTCGCGGCGCGGCGCCTCCAGATCGGCGACCACACCATCCGGCTGCGCGGCTTCAAGCTGGGCGGTGCAGGACGCGACACCAGCGGCGCCGCACTGGGCGCGTCGCTGGGCATCGGACCCTTCGCGCACTTCATCCACGGCAAGGAAATCGAAATACCCGCGCTGACGACGGCGACGGCCAAGCTGGCCGGCTCCTTTTCCACGGAAGCCACCACGAGCGGCATCGCGCCAGACGCGGCGGCCCCGACGCCCTCGATGCCCGACATCCCCTCCACCCCGAAACCACCCGACACACAGGAGTAACCCATGCGTCATCCGTTGAACCGTTCGCTGCTCTGCCTCGCCCTGCTGCTGCCGATGGCGGCCGGCCACGCCCAATCGCAGGAGGCCGCTGCGCCTGCCGCCACGGAAGCACCCGAGGCAGCGCCCGCGCCTGCGCCGGCAGCGGGCGACAGCCTGATCGGCGCACCGTCCGAAGGCATGGGCCAGATCGTGTTCTTCCGCGAGAAGAAATTCGCCGGCGCCGCGGTGAAGTACAAGGTCCGCGAAGGCGAAACGGAGCTCGGCAAGCTCAGCAGCGGCACGTACTTCGTCGCCTCCGTCGCGCCGGGCACCCATCAGTACACCGTGCACTCCGAAGCCAAGGACGTGCTGACACTGGAAGTGGAAGCAGGCGAGACCTACTACGTGCTTGGCTCGATCACGATGGGCTTCATGGCCGGTCGCCCGAACCTGTCGCCTTCCGACGAGGCCGCCTTCAACGGCATGGCGAAAGAGCTCAAGCCCGCGAAGAAGTAAGCGCGGAAGCGGACCCCGCGGCGACGGTCTCCCCCAGGGAGATCGTCGCCGTCCTTATTTGCAGGCCTTGCCTTCCACCTCAAGCTTCGCCGCATACACCGTCAGCGACGGCGCCTGTGCCGCAGCGCCTGCCTGCTGCTTCGCTTCCTGCAGGTAGATGCGCGACTGGCCCTGTCCATCCAGCGGCGGCGGCGCGGCGCTGCCGGGCTTGCGCCACACACGCACGACCGCCTGTTGCGAGGGACACGCGGCGCTCGGCACGCGGATCACGTCATTGAGTTTCCAGCCTGTCGCGACCGATGGCTTCGCTTTGTCGAAATCGATGAAGCGCGCGCGCGGCTGGCACTGCGGACTCGTTCGCACCGGGGCATAGTGATAAGGCTGCGTCGCGTCGCCGGTGAAGGCGCCTTCCAGCCGCGCGCAGGCCTCGGGGATCTGCCGCAGGCTGTGCACCGCACCGACCGCCTGCGGCGCGCCGGCAGGACGCTGGATCTCGGGCGCCGGATCGGCCGCCTGTGCGGGCAGCGCCAGTGCGAGGCAGACGGCGAACAACGGTAGTGCGACGGTCTGGCGCATGGCAACTCCTTGAAACGGATGCGAAAACAGGATCGGGGGCGAAAGGCTGGCACGGAATGCCTGAACCGGCCCGTCACCGCTGGCGGCACGCATCGCATCCGGTCATACTCGGGCCAGCTCCAGGGATGTCTGAACAAGGGTTTCGTGCTGCAGTCCATCGCAGCGGTCGAGTGCGCTCAATCGTTCAACAGGCTCCACCGGGATTGGGTTGCGTGTTCAAGCGTTCTGCTGGACGACATCCATCAACCTTGGGAGGGGTCATGCTGGAACAACACGGTTTGACGCTGGCGCTGATCTGCGCCGGCGTGGCGATCATCTACGGCGTGGTGGCTGCGCGCTGGATCATGAAACAGCCCGCGGGCAATGCCCGCATGCAGGAAATCGCGGCGGCCGTGCAGGAGGGCGCCAGCGCCTACCTCAACCGGCAGTACACCACCATCGGCATCGCCGGCATCGTGCTGTTCGTGCTGATCGGTTTCTTCCTTTCCTGGGCCAGCGCCATCGGCTTCCTGATCGGCGCCGTGCTGTCCGGCGCGGCAGGCTACATCGGCATGAACGTCTCGGTGCGCGCCAACGTACGCACTGCCGAAGCGGCGAGAAAGGGCATCAGCGCGGCGATGGACGTGGCCTTCAAGGGCGGCGCCATCACCGGCATGCTGGTGGTCGGCCTGGGCCTGCTGGGCGTGGTCGGCTACTTCGCGGTGCTCCACCTGCACATGGGCTACACCGAGGCCGAAGCGCTGCATGCGTTGATCGGCCTGGCCTTCGGCTCGTCGCTGATCTCGATCTTCGCGCGCCTGGGCGGCGGCATCTTCACCAAGGGCGCCGACGTCGGCGCGGACCTGGTGGGCAAGGTGGAAGCGGGCATTCCCGAAGACGATCCGCGCAACCCCGCCGTGATCGCCGACAACGTCGGCGACAACGTCGGCGACTGCGCCGGCATGGCGGCCGACCTGTTCGAGACCTACGCGGTCACCATCATCGCCACCATGCTGCTGGGCAGCCTGATGGCGGCGCAGGCCGGCGAGAACGCCGTGCTGTATCCCCTGGTGCTCGGTGGCGTGTCGATCATCGCCTCGATCATCGGCGCCTTCTTCGTCAAGGTGAAGGCAGGCGGCTCCATCATGGGCGCGCTGTACAAGGGCGTGATCGTGTCGGCGGTGCTGGCGGCCGTCGCGTTCTACCCCATCACCACGCAGCTGATGGCCGATTCCAGCTACGGGGCAATGAACCTGTACTTCTGCGCGCTGGTCGGACTGGTGCTGACCGGTGTGATCGTGTGGATCACCGAGTACTACACCGGCACGCAGTACGCGCCGGTCAAGCACGTGGCCGCTGCATCCACCACCGGGCACGGCACCAACATCATCGCCGGCCTGGGCGTATCGATGCGCTCCACCGCATGGCCGGTGGTGGCGGTGTGCGCCGCCATCCTCGGTGCGTATGCGCTGGGCGGGCTGTACGGCATCGCCATCGCCGCGACGGCGATGCTGTCGATGGCCGGCATGATCGTGGCGCTGGACGCCTACGGCCCCATCACCGACAACGCCGGTGGCATCGCGGAAATGGCGGAACTGCCGCCGGAAATCCGTGCCATCACCGATCCGCTGGACGCGGTGGGCAACACCACCAAGGCGGTGACCAAGGGTTATGCGATCGGTTCGGCCGCACTGGCCGCGCTGGTGCTGTTCGCCGATTACACGCACAACCTGCAGACCGCGCACCCCGGCACGGTGTTCACCTTCGACCTGTCCAACCACCTGGTGATCGTCGGCCTGCTGATCGGCGGCCTGATCCCGTACCTGTTCGGCGCGATGGCGATGGAAGCCGTGGGCCGCGCGGCGGGCAGCGTGGTGGAGGAAGTGCGCCGGCAATTCCGCGAGATCCCCGGGATCATGGCGGGCACCGGCAAGCCGGACTACAGCAAGGCCGTGGACATGCTGACCAAGTCGGCGATCAAGGAAATGATCGTGCCATCGCTGCTGCCGGTGATCGTGCCGATCATCGTCGGCCTGCTGCTGGGACCGCAGGCGCTGGGTGGCCTGTTGATCGGCACCATCGTCACCGGCCTGTTCGTGGCCATCTCGATGACCACCGGCGGCGGTGCGTGGGACAACGCCAAGAAGTACATCGAGGACGGCCACCATGGCGGCAAGGGCAGCGAGGCGCACAAGGCCGCCGTCACCGGCGACACGGTCGGTGACCCCTACAAGGACACCGCCGGCCCCGCGATCAATCCGCTGATCAAGATCATCAACATCGTCGCGCTGCTGCTGGTGCCGGTGCTGCCGGTCAATGGCTGGCTGGGCAGCGCCACGTCGACGGAGGTCGCCGCGCATGCCGCGCCGATGGCCGCCGGTGAGGTGGTGGACGGACGCAGTGCGCGCATCCTGTTCGACAGCGGATCGGCGGTGGTGCCCTCGGATACCAGCGCGCGGATGGCCGGCGTGCTGGGCACGCTCGGTGCCGATCCGGGCAAGCGTGTCCGCGTGTCCGGCTTCCACGATGCCAGTGGCGATGCCGCTGCGAACGAGGCGCTGGCGAAGCAGCGCGCCGAGGCCATCCAGCAATGGCTGGTGGTCAATGGCGTGGCGGTGGAGCGGATCGCGCTCGACAAGCCGGCGCAGACCACCGGCGGCGGCGATGCCGATGAAGCGCGGCGCGTGGATGTGCTGGTGGAATAAGCGAAGCACGATGCGTCAAGAAGAAGGGCGGCCATTGGCCGCCCTTTCTTAATCCCCTGTAGGAGCGACGCGAGTCGCGACCGCACGCTATCGGCGCACGTAAGCCGCACCCACTAAGACAAACAAAGGAACATCATCATTCGATCTGTTCCTGCCGATTGGGCGCCTCCCGGCGCTTACACCGTGCGGTCGCGACTCGCGTCGCTCCTACAGGGACCTTAGTTCGCAAGGGCGATGATCGGATCAGGACGTCGGCTGCAGCGCCACCACGCGCACGTCGACATCCTTGCATGCGTCATCCTTGCAGATGCCGTTCACCCAGGCTTCGCCGTTGCCGAACATCACGCCCTTGTAGTTGACCATCAACTGCGAATACTTCTGCCGCGTGATGGCCTCGGCGATGGCCGGCAGCATGATCCTGTCGTAGTCGCGCACGAACGCTTCGGCATCCGCCACCTTCATCGGCTGCCCTTCCCGCACGGTGGAGAACGGATAGTCCACCAGCGCGGCCACGGCCGCCGCGTCGTTCGCTGCGACCGCCTGCTGCAGTTGGCGGATCACGGCTTCATAGCGCGCGTGCTCGCCCAGCACTTCATCGATCGTCTGGTTGACCGCCGCAGGATCGTCCGCAACCTCGGCGGGAGGTGTCGCCGTCTTGACCACCGCCGCCTGCGCGGGCGCCGCCGCGGGCGTGGCCCGGGTATCCACCTCGGGCGCAGATGGCGCGCAGGCCGCGAGGCACAGCACCATCGATGCTGTCATCAGCTTGTTCATCGTTCGGATTCCTGGTCAGGTGGCAGACGCGGTGCGGTGGTCCATCCATGGCGCGACAACCCAGCTCCGGCGATGCGCCTCCATCCTAGCCAGCCGCACGCCGGCTTGCGTTCGGGAATCGTTAGCCGGAACCCGACCGCATCCACCGTCGTCCCGGCGAACGCCGGGACCCAGCTTGCCTTTGCTCGTGTTCGCAAGCCGCGGGGGCAGCCGCAACCGCCAACGGGACGCAACGAACGTTGGGACGACGTTGCGCGGCTGCCGTCGTCAACTCAGCACGTCGGCCAGCACCTTGCGCCCCACCGCTGCCGCGGCTTCGGCCTCGGGCGCCGTCCCGGCGGCGGCGCGCGCTTCGGCCTGCTGCTTCAGGTAGACCGGGCAGTGTTCCATCATGTAGTCCACGTCGAACTTCATCCGCTCGACCAGGAAATCGACGAACGCGCGCACCTTCGGGGATTGCACGTGGCCGCGCGGGAAGACCGCGTTGAACTCGTACTCCTGCCCGGTCCAGCCGGCCAGGACACGCTGCAGGTGGCCCTGCTCCAGGTACGACTTCACCATGACATCGGCGCCCAGCATCAATCCCTCCCCGCACAGCAATGCACCCTTGAGCGCGGCCGGGTCGTTCGCGACCAGGATGGGGTTGATCGGGTAGTCGCGCTCGCCGCTCGCATCACTGAGCGTCATCGCCCACCCGTTGCCGCGGCGGTGCTTCTGCATGGCCAGCACGCGATGGTGCTGCAGGTCGTCGGGATGCAGCGGCTCGCCATAACGCGCCAGGTACTTCGGGCTGGCATACACCTGCGTGCGCAGGGTGCTCAGCCGGCGCGCGACGAGGTTGGAATCCGGCAGGCTGCCTATGCGCAGCGCCACATCGATCTCGCCGGAGATCAGGTCGAGCGTGTCGTTGGCGAGCACCATCTCCACGCGGATCTCGGGATACTGCGCATGGAATTCGCCCAGCAGCGGCGAGATCTTGTCGATGCCGATCGAGTACGGCGCGGTGAAGCGCAACCAGCCGCGGGGACCGGCGTGCAGCTGGCTGACCGCACTCGCGGCCTCGTTCAATTCGCGCGCGATGCGCTGGCAGTGTTCGTAGTAGACGTTGCCGGCTTCGGTGAGGCCCAGCTTGCGCGTGGTCCGGTGCAGCAGTTGCGCGCCGAGGCGCGTCTCCAGCTCCTGCACCTTGCGGCTGACCGTGGTCTTGGGCAGGCGCAACACATTGGCAGCGGCGATGAAGCTGCCCTGCTCCACCACCTTGACGAAGATCAGGGTGTCGTTGAGATCGTGGCTCATCGTATGACTCCAGAGGACGAAGGGCACATTGGCCCGCTGACGGGATGATTATTCCCCTAAATCAGGACTAATCAAGTCCTCATTGGGGGCGTAACGTGGCGCCCATCGTCCTCCACCGGGTACCGCCCCCATGCTGTTCGCCCGCCTCTTCCAATCCCTGGAACACCCCGAAGATCCGCAGGAAGCCCCGGCACCACGCGCTTTCCGTCGCGGAAAAAGCCTGTTGTTGCGGGATCTCCCGGGCCACGTGGCCGCGCCGCGGTCGCAGCGTGGTGGCGTGCTGGGTGGTGGACGCCGCATGGGCGGGTTTGCCTCGCTGGCTGGGATTATCCCGGTCGCGGGAGGATTCATCCCATGAGCGGGACACTAGCCCGTCGCCTTCCGACGAACGGCGTCGCCCCCGGTGCCGATGACCGCAGCACCCCCGCGCTGCGCCTTGGCACCTGCCAAGCGTTCGTGGCCACCGCCCTCGAGGGCGTGCAGGATCAGGCAATCGCGCAACAGGATCCGGATATCGCGATCACCGCACCGGTCGCCAGACTGGCGCCCATGCCTTTTTCCTTTCCGAGTGCCGCCATGCGCTGGCTCCGTGCCGTTGCGCGTGCGCTGGCCGAACGCTTCCGCAGGCCGGCCGACCCGTCGTCATCCTCCCCCGCGACGGGTCGGTCCGCCGTGCACCTGCCGTTCGCAAGCAAGGCCACCGGCTTCCGCGAGTTCACGCTGCCCCGCCATCTGGCCGATGGCGGTCGTCTGCGCCTGCGGGTGAAGGCGGCCGGTGCCAGCGCGCGTATCGCACCGCTTTCGATGCGGAGCAAGCAGTGAACACGATGAAGGACACCCTCACCCCGGGCGCGCTGGTGCTGGGCGCAGGCGGCAACGTCGGATTCGGCGTGGTCGGTGCGCTGCTCGAAGCCGGCAGCCCGGTGCTGGCGGTCGGTCGCGACGGCCCGCGCATGAGTGCGCTGGCGGAACATTTCGAGGACGAGCCAGGACTGGAGCTGATCCACTCCCCCTGCATCCACGACGACCGCGATGCCGCGCGCCTGGCCGAGCAGGTGCGCGACCGTGGTCGCCCGCTGCGTGCAGTGTTCGCCAGCATGGGCACGCCGCTGCAGAGCGGACGCCTGCTGGATCGCCCGGCATCGTTCCTGCTGGAAAAGCTCGAAGCCGACCTGATCCCGCATCTCGCCGCCGCCCGCCACCTGCTGCCGGTGCTGGCCGAAAGCCAGACCGCCGCCAACTACGTGCTGATCGGCGGGCCGTATGCGGAGCGCGGCTGGTCCGGCTATGGCCATGCCTCGGTCACCGGCGCCGCGATGCGCATGCTGGCGCAGGTGCTGCACGAAGAAGCGCATGCCCTCGGCGTGCGCGTGCAGCTGCTGTCGGTGGACAAGCCGGTCTGCACGCCTGAAAACGCGATCAACGCGTGCGCGGAATGGCCCGATGCGCTGGCCGTCGGACGCAGCGCGGTATCGCTGCTGACGCGCACCGGCCGCTCTTCGCAATCCATCGTCACCTGGTCCGCGCGCGACGCGAAGCCGCCGGAGCAGACCGTGGCGTGCGACTTCGAAGACGCGTTGTGGGCCGTCGCCGGCGCCCGGCGCAATGGCCGCGCATCCGCCTGACTGTCACGCCGCAACGCACCGCTCCGTCTCCGCCTGCATCGATCCGATCCGCCGCTTGACCTCAACCTGACTTCAGGTCGCAGTCTTGGCCCCCGTTTCCTCCTCTCCCCCAAGAGACCACCACCCATGAACACGAATCTCCCCACTCCCCCGCGCGCCCGCCGTCTGCTGGCGCTGGGTGCGTTCAGTGCGCTCGCCCTTGCCGTGCTGGCCGGCTGCAGCGGACAGGCCGCCGAACACGGCGCGCCGCCCCCGCCGGAGGTCAGCGTCGCGGCCGTACCCGTGAAGTCGGTCAGCCAGTGGGACGAATTCAGTGGCCGCGTCGAGGCCATCGAGCACGTCGACCTGCGTCCGCGCGTGTCCGGCTACATCGATCGCGTCAACTACACCGAAGGCCAGGAAGTGAAGAAGGGCGACGTTCTCTTCACCATCGACGCGCGCAGCTACCGTGCCGAACTGGCACGCGCGCAGGCCGAACTGGCACGCGCCCGCACGCTGGCCGAACTCGGCCGCAGCGAGGCCTCGCGCGCCAAGCGCCTGTCCGACCTGCAGGCCCTGTCCACCGAGGAGTACGAACAGCGCCGCGCCAACGCCGACCAGGCACAGGCGAATGTCGCCGCCGCGCAGGCGGCGCTGGAAAGCGCGCGTCTGAACCTGGAATGGACCCAGGTGCGCGCCCCCATCAATGGCCGCGCCGGTCGTGCGCTGGTCACCGCCGGCAACCTGGTCAGCGCCGGCGATGCCGCCAGCGTGCTGACGACCGTCGTCTCGCTGGACAAGGTGCACGTGCACTTCGATGCCGACGAACGCGCCTTCCTGCGCTACGCCGAGATGGCCCGCAACGGCGAGCGTCCCAGCGAACGCGACGGCAAGGTGCCCGTGCAGGTGGCACTGGCCGACGAAACCGACTTCCCGCATGCGGGCGTGGTCGACTTCCTCGACAACCAGGTGGACCGGAGCACCGGCACCATCCGCGCCCGCGCGCTGCTGGACAACGCCGACCGCGTCTTCACCCCCGGACTGTATGCCCGCGTACGCCTGCTGGGCAGCGGTGAATTCAAGGCCGCGCTGGTGGACGACAAGGCCGTGCTGACCGATCAGGACCGCAAGTACGTCTACGTGGTGGACAAGGAAGGCAAGGCCCAGCGCCGCGACGTGCAGGTCGGCCGCATGGCCGACGGCCTGCGCATCGTGGAGAAGGGCCTGTCGGCCGGCGACCGCGTGATCGTCAGCGGCGTGCAGAAGGTCTTCTTCCCCGGCATGCCGGTGCAGGCCAAGGCCGTGGTGATGGGGGCGGCCGACGCGCCACCGACCCAGGCCGTCGCCAAGAACTGACGCTCCGCGCATCGCCCTGATTGACCCCACGCCTGCCACTTTCCTGGCAGGCGACGGGGACGCTCTTTCTTCTTTCCAGGAAATCCACCCATGGACTTCTCAAGATTCTTCATCGACCGGCCGATCTTCGCCGCCGTGCTGTCGATCGTGATCTTCGCCGCCGGCCTGATCTCGATCCCGTTGCTGCCGATCGGCGAATACCCCGAAGTGGTACCGCCGTCGGTCGTCGTCCGTACGGTCTACCCCGGCGCCAACCCCAAGGTGATCGCCGAAACCGTGGCCACGCCGCTGGAAGAGGCCATCAACGGCGTCGAGGACATGATGTACGTCAAGTCCGTCGCCGGCTCGGATGGCGTGCTGTCGCTGACGGTGACCTTCAAGCCGGGCACCGATCCCGACGAAGCCGCCGTGCGCGTGCAGAACCGCGTGGCGCAGGCACAGGCCCGCCTGCCCGAGGACGTGCGCCGGCAGGGCGTCACCACCCAGAAGCAGTCGCCCGTGTTCCTGATGGTCGTGCACCTGACCTCGAAGGACGGCAAGTACGATTCGCTGTACCTGCGCAATTACATGCGCCTGCACGTCAAGGATGAGCTGGCTCGCATCCAGGGCGTCGGCGATGCGCAGCAGTTCGGCGGCGGCGACTACGCGATGCGCCTGTGGCTGGACCCCGACAAGGTGGCCGCCCGCGGCATGACCGCCGGCGACGTGCTGCGCGCCGTGCGCGAACAGAACGTGCAGGTCTCGGCCGGCCAGCTCGGTGCCGAGCCGATGCCGAACGGCAGCGACTTCCTGCTGCCGATCAACGCCAAGGGCCGTCTGGAAACCGTCGAGGAATTCGGCAACATCGTGCTGAAGAGCGGCACCGACGGCGAGATCGTGCGCCTGGCCGATGTCGCCCGCATCGAACTGGCGGCAGGCGACTACACGCTGCGCGCCCGCCTGGACGGCAAGAACGCCTCGGCAATCGGCATCTTCCAGGCCCCCGGCGCCAACGCGCTGGAGATCCGCGACGCCGTGGTCGCCAAGATGGACGAGATCCGCCCGACGCTGCCGCCGGGCGTGGAGATCCAGTCGATCTACGACACCACCATCTTCGTCCGCGACTCCATCAAGTCCGTCGTCATGACCCTGCTGGAAGCCACCCTGCTGGTGGTGCTGGTGGTGATCCTGTTCCTGCAGACCTGGCGCGCTTCCATCATCCCGTTGCTGGCGGTACCGGTCTCGGTGGTCGGTACGTTCGCCGTGCTGTACCTGCTGGGCTACTCGATCAACACCTTGACCCTGTTCGGCCTGGTGCTGGCCATCGGCATCGTGGTGGACGACGCCATCGTGGTGGTGGAGAACGTCGAGCGCCACATCGAACTCGGCGCCACGCCGCTGGAAGCGGCCCACCTGGCAATGAAGGAAGTCTCCGGCCCGATCATCGCCATCGCGCTGGTGCTCTGTGCGGTGTTCGTGCCGATGGCCTTCCTGACCGGCGTGACCGGCCAGTTCTACAAGCAGTTCGCCGTCACCATCGCCATCTCCACGGTCATCTCGGCGATCAACTCGCTGACCCTGTCGCCGGCGCTGGCCGCCAAGCTGCTGAGATCGCACCATGCGCCGAAGGACGGCCCGTCGCGGCTGATCGACCGCCTGTTCGGCTGGCTGTTCCGTCCGTTCAACCGCTTCTTCAACCGCAGCTCGCAGCGCTACGAAGGCGCGGTGTCGCGCGCGCTCGGCAAGCGCGGTGCGGTGTTCGCGGTCTACATGGTGCTGCTGATCGGTGCGGGCCTCATGTTCAAGGCGGTGCCGGCGGGCTTCATTCCCGTGCAGGACAAGCTGTACGTGATCGCCGGCGTGAAGATGCCGGAAGGCGCCTCGATCGAACGTACCGACACCGTGCTCAAGAAGATGGCGGCACTCGCCAACGAAGTCGACGGCGTCGCCAGCGAGATCGCGTTCCCGGGCCTCAACCCGCTGCAGTTCACCAACACACCCAACAACGGTGTGATCTTCTTCACCCTCGACCCCTTCGGTGAGCGCTCGCGTTCTGCCGAGGAGATCACCGCCGAACTCAACCAGAAGTTCTCCACCATCCAGGAAGGCTTCACTTTCGCCTTCATGCCGCCGCCCATCCAGGGCCTGGGCAATGGTTCCGGCTGGTCGCTGTTCATCGAGGACCGCACCCGCCTGGGCTATGGCGAACTGCAGAACGCCGTGCAGGCGTTCCAGGGCGCGGCGTCGCAGACGCCGGGCCTGGGCTTCCCGATCAGCAGCTACCAGGCCAACGTGCCGCAGCTGGATGCCGAGGTCGACCGGGTGAAGGCGAAGGCGCAGGGCGTGCCGCTGACCGAGCTGTTCGACACGCTGCAGACCTACCTCGGTTCGGCCTACGTCAACGACTTCAACATGTTCGGCCGTACCTGGCAGGTGATCGCCCAGGCCGACGGTCCGTTCCGCGACAACGTCGAGGACATCGCCAACCTGCGTACCCGCAACGGCAATGGCGAGATGGTGCCGATCGGCAGCATGGTCAGCGTCAAGCAGACCTACGGCCCGGACCCGGTGATCCGCTTCAACGGGTATCCCGCCGCGGACCTGCTGGGCGACGCCGATCCGCGCGTGCTGTCCTCCGGCGAAGCCATGGCCAAGGTCACCGAGCTGGCGCAGCAGGTGCTGCCGACCGGCATGGGCATCGGCTGGAGCGATCTGAGCTACCAGCAGATGACGCAGGGCGGCGCGGCGCTGGTGGTGTTCCCGCTGGCCGTGCTGCTGGCGTTCCTGGTGCTGGCCGCGCTGTACGAAAGCTGGACGCTGCCGCTGGCGGTGATCCTGATCGTGCCCATGACGCTGCTGTCCGCCCTGTTCGGCGTGTGGCTGGCCGGTGGCGACAACAACGTGTTCGTGCAGGTGGGCCTGGTGGTACTGATGGGCCTGGCGTGCAAGAACGCCATCCTGATCGTCGAGTTCGCCCGCGAGCTGGAGCTGCAGGGCAAGGGCATCGTCGAATCAGCACTGGAATCCTGTCGCCTGCGCCTGCGTCCGATCATCATGACGTCGGTAGCCTTCATCGCCGGCACCGTGCCGCTGGTGCTGTCCAGCGGTGCCGGCGCCGAAGTCCGCTCGATCACCGGCATCACGGTGTTCGCCGGCATGCTGGGCGTCACCCTGTTCGGCCTGTTCCTGACCCCGGTGTTCTACGTGGCCCTGCGCAAGCTGGCCAACCGTCCGCTCGTTTCCCATGCGCCGGCCACCGATGCCACGGCATCCCACTGACGCTTCCTCTCCTCCCTCACGAGGCAATGCCATGAACACTTCATCCAACAAGATCGCCCTCGTCACCGGCGCCACCCGCGGCATCGGCCGCGAAACCGTCCGCCAGCTGGCCGAAGCCGGCGTGCACACGATCCTTGCCGGCCGCAATCGCGACAAGGCCGTCGAAGCCACGCTCGACCTGCAGGCCCAGGGCCTGCCGGTGGAAGCCATCGCGCTGGACGTTACCGACGCGGCCAGCATCGCTGCGGCCGTGAAGGAAATCGAACAGCGCCACGGCAAGCTCGACATCCTGGTCAACAACGCCGGCATCATGGTCGACGACATGACCAAGGGCGTGTCCGGCCAGTCGCTGGAGACCTGGCGCACCACGTTCGAGACCAACGTGTTCGGCCTGATCGAAACCACGCAGGCCTTCCTGCCGCTGCTGCGCAAGTCCGACGCGGGCCGCATCGTCAACGTATCCAGCCTGCTGGGCTCGATCTCGGAGCACCAGAACCCGGCCTCCTTCATCTACGAGTTCAAGGGCGTACCGGCCTACAACGTGTCCAAGAGCGCGGTGAACGCGTGGACCGTGCACCTGGCGCACGAGCTGAAGGACACCGGCATCAAGGTCAACACCATCCATCCGGGCTACGTGCAGACCGACATGAACAAGTCCGGCGACCAGCAGAACGGCGAACTGTCCGTGCCGGAAGGCGCGCGCACCAGCGTGCAGCTGGCCCTGATCGGCAACGACGGCCCGACCGGCGGCTACTTCTACTTCGACCAGGTGCTGCCATGGTGATCCGTTCCCTCACGCTGGGCGTGGCAGCCGCGCTGCTCGCCGGCTGCGTCACCGTGGGCCCCGACTACACCGCACCGCAGACCGCACCGGCGGCACTGCAGCATGCGGCATCGGCCGGCTACGTGGCGGACCATCCGGTCGCCACGTGGTGGGGCCAGTTCGACGACCCGGTGCTGGACCAGCTGGTGCGCGATTCGCTGCTGGCCAATCCCGACGTACGCATCGCGATATCGCGCGTCAACGAAGCGCGCGCGGTGTTCTCCGAACGCCGCCTGGACCTGGCCCCGCATGTCACTGCCGGCGTGGAAGGCACGCGCACCAAGCAGCCCGTGGAAGGACAGGGCCGCGTGGAGACCGACAGCTACTCCGCCGGCTTCGATGCCGCGTGGGAGCTGGACCTGTTCGGTCGCGTGCGCCGCAATACCGAAGCCGCGCACGCGGACCTGCAGGCGCAGCGCAATGACCTGCAGGCCGCGCAGGTGAGCGTGGCTGCGGAGGTGGCACGCAACTACTTCGAACTGCGCGGTACGCAGAAGCGGCTGGAAGTGGCGCGCCGCATTCTGCAGACGCTGGGCGACACCCAGCGCCTGACCGAATCGCGTTTCGACCTGGGCGCCGGCAGCCAGCTGGAAGTGCAGAGCAGCCTGGCGCGCGTGCGTGCGGTGGAAGCCGACGTGCCCGCACTGGAAGCGAGCGAAGGCCAGTCGCGGCATCGGCTCGCCGTGCTGGTGGGCAAGCGCCCCGGTGAACTGGACGCATTGCTCGCCCCGCGCGAGGCGCCGGCGTTCGCCAAGGCCCTGCCGATCGGCGACACCACCGAACTGCTGCGCCAGCGCCCCGACGTGCGCGCGGCCGAACGTCGACTGGCGGCGGCCACGGCCCGCGTCGGCGTGGCGACGGCCGATCTGTTCCCGCGGGTCAGCCTGCGCGGCTTCATCGGCTTCCTGTCCGGCGGCTGGGGCAACCTGGTGAGCGGCGACAACCGGGCCTGGCAGGTCACGCCCTCGATCAGCTGGGCCGCATTCGACATGGGCAGCGTGCGCGCACGCCTGCGTGCCAGCGAAGCCCAGGCCGATGGCGTGGCGGCGCAGTACGAAAAGACCGTGCTGGGTGCCCTGGAGGAAACGGAAAACGCACTGCTGTCCTATGCCAAGCAGCAGGCACAGCTGAAATTCCGGCTGGAACAATCCGTTGCCGCGCGCCGTGCAGCAGAACTGGCCGAAGTCCGGTATCGTGCCGGCTCGTCCGACTTCCTCACCCTGCTGGACGCGCAGCGTACCCAGCTGGCCGCCGATGACGCGCTGGCACAGGCAGAGGCTGGCGTGAATGTCGGGGTGGTGGCGATCTACAAATCGCTGGGCGGCTGGGGCGAACAGGACGTGGCCCCCGCGTTGGCGGCGCAGCCCTGAGCCTGACGCGTCGCCTTCACTCGCCCTGACCCAACCTGGAAAATGTACCGCCGCGCCCACGGGCGCGGCTTGTTCCCCTTGATCGAGTGTGTCCGTGTCCAACCAGAACCTTGCCGTCACCCCCTCACGCGCCCGTCGCCCCTCCCCCCTTCCCCTGCTGAGCCGCTGGTCCGTGGCCGGCCTGCTGGCGCTTGCCGCCGGTACCGCCACCGCCGCCGAGCCGCGCGCGGCCTGGTTCGTGCAGGGCGGCGTCGCCGAGGACGCGCACGCGCTGACCGTTGGCGCGAGCCGCGACTGGCGCTGGGAAAAGCAGTACCGCTACGGCCACGTCAGCGGCCAGTGGCAGGGCGAGATCGGCCGCTGGCACAGCGACAGCGACAACAGCACGCAGGTCGGCTTCACGCCCGCGCTGCGCTGGCGTCCGAATGGCTGGAGCGAAGGCTGGTTCGTCGAAGGCGGCATCGGCGTGAACGTGATCTTCCCGAAGTACAACACGCGGAAGAAAGAGTTCGGCACCACCTTCAACTTCGGCGACCACATCGCCGTGGGCAAGGCCTTCGGCGCGGATCGCCAGCACGAATGGTCGCTGCGCTTCCAGCATTTTTCCAACGCACGCATCGAGAAGCCGAACCCGGGCGAGAACTTCCTGCAGTTCCGCTATACGCACAGGCTTTGACGTTTCGGCTTTTGTAGGAGCGACGCAAGTCGCGACTGCACGGTGTGATGGTCTTTGTAGCGCCAGTGCCCCCGCGCTTACCGCAGGTTCCCTGGAGCCTCAGTTCTCGCGGTCGCGACTCACGTCACTCCTACAACGGCAACATGCATCCTCTATCTCAGCGGCGCTGCCATGATCAACGGGGCCAGGTCGTACCCCATCGCTTCGGCCTTCGCCTTCAGCTGCTCGAACTGCGCGCGCTCCATCGACGGCTCGCGCGACAGGATCCACAGGTAGTCGCGGCCGGGTTCGCCCACCATCGCCCACTGGTATTCCGGGTCGAGCGCGATCACCCAGTAGTCCGCCCATACCCAGGGCAGCCATGACAGCCATTCGGGGGCGAAGCGGACCTCCAGCCGACCCGGATGACCTTCCACCGGACGTGCCACGCCCTGGGCCTGGTCGATGCTGCCGTCCTTCGTCCTGCACGCATTGAGCACACCGATCTTCCCCGGCGCATCCAGCGAATAGCGCGCGGTGATGTCGCCCACGCACTGCTTCTGGAATGCCATCGGCAGATGCGCGATCTCATGCCACTGGCCGGCATAGCGCGAGATGTCCAGCTGTGGCACCGAGGTGACGGGCGCGGCAGCCTGCACGGAGAACATGCTGCACGCCAGCAGCGCGGCAACGGTGATCGTACCCAGGTGTCGGCGGTTCATCGGTCACGCCCTCGATGGATGAGAAAGGTGGGAGGCATACGGCAGAAACAGAGGAGCGGATGCACCCTACGCTGGAGTACATCCGCTCCGTGCCACACCTCGGAACCGCGGCTTACTTCGCGGCGAGCGTCAGGCCGCTGGCGTCAACCTTGGAAACGCCCTTGATCTGCTTGGCCACTGCGATGGCCTTGTCCTTCTGCGCCTGGTTGGAAACGGCGCCGGTGAGCGTCACCACGCCATTGACGGTCTCGACCTTGATATCGAGGCCGGACACGTTTTCCGTGGCCAGCAGGTCGGCTTTCACCTTGGTGGTGATCCAGGTGTCATTGACGGGCTGCGAGGAGTCGTTCTGCGTGTTCTCCTCGGGCTCGTTGGGCGGATTGTCGGCCAGCACATGGGCGCTGGAGAACAACAGGGCCGTCGACAGAGCGGCGGTCAACATCGAACGTGTGCGTACATGGTTCATGGTTCTTTCTCCTTTCGTGGTGCGTTCGGAGTGTCGGGGCGCGGGGGTACAGCGCACGTGAAGAGGATCCGTACTGTTCAGTTAAGCGTTGCGTGACGTTCATGCAGGTGGACGCGTGATCAATGCGCGTGTTGCACCTACTATGTCCACTGGCTCCCGGACACTGCCCGCATGACTGACTCACTCAACGTCGCGCTGGTCGGCTATGGCTTCGTGGGCAAGGTGTTCCACGCGCCCCTGATCCAGGCCACGCCCGGCCTCGCGCTGCATACGGTGGTTTCGCGCGACGCCGGCAAGGTGCACGCCGACTGGCCCCGCACGCGTGTCACTCCCGATGCACACGATGCGTTCGCGGATCCCGCCGTGGACCTGGTGGTCATTGCCTCGCCGAACGACTCGCACGCACCGCTGGCGATCGCGGCGCTCGGCCTGGGCAAGCACGTGGTGGTGGACAAACCGTTCACCCTCACGCTGCGGGAGGCGCGGGAGGTCGTGGCGGCCGCAGCGCACGCGGGGCGCGTGGTCAGCGTGTTCCAGAACCGTCGCTGGGATGCGGATTTCCTGACCGTGCAGCGTTTGATCGATGAAGGTGCGATCGGGCGCGTGGCCGAATTCCACTCGCACTTCGACCGCTTCCGCCCCGCCGTACAGGACCGCTGGCGCGAGCGCGACGAACCCGGCGGCGGACTGTGGTACGACCTGGGCCCGCACCTGCTGGACCAGGCAGTGCAGCTGTTCGGTGTTCCCGAAGCGATCACCGCGGACATCGCCCGCCTGCGCGACGGCGCGCGCGCACCCGACTACTTCGACGTCACGCTCCGCTATCCGCACCACCGTGCCCTCCTGCATGCATCCGCCCTCGTCGCCGGCAACGGCCTGCGCTTCGCGGTGCACGGCACGCGCGGCAGCTACCTCAAGCACGGGCTGGACGTGCAGGAGGACCAGCTGCGTGCCGGCGTGGTGCCGGGCGCGCCGGGCTGGGGCGTGGATACGCGTGCGGGAGAACGGGTGGCCGAACGCGAAGGCCGCCTCGTCGCCGGCGTCGCGCAGGCCGAGGCCGGCGACTATCGCCGCTACTACGGCGGCATCCGCGATGCGATCCTGCTGGGCACCGCGCCCCCGGTGACGACACAGGAAGCGCTGGACGTGATGCGCCTGATCGAGTCGGGCGTGCAGAGCAGCGAGGAGCAGCGCGCGATCCCGCTGGGCTGACTGCTTCCCTGTAGGAGCGACGCGAGTCGCGACCGCAAGGCCGGATCACCCGAGTCACCAGGCACCTGCATTGCGCTCACCCAGACGACAGGTCGGGAGCGCGCCCGGGATCCTGTGTTGCGGATGGCGTGCGGTCGCGACTTACGTCGCTCCTACAGGAACGCAGATTCAGGCCACCGCCTTGCCGCGATACGTCCGATGGTGCGCCATCGCCAGCATGGCCTGGTCTTCAGGCGTATCCCCGTAGGCATGGATGGCGGCATACGCCCGTGGATCGCACAGCGCGTGCACGCGGCGCACCTTTTCTTCGCCGACGCATTGCGGCCCCGCATAGCCGGTAATGCGTCCATTCCGCTCGGCCAGCACCGAGCACAGCAGGTCGACGCCGTGTGTCGCGCACCACGGGGCGAGATAGACATCCAGCCCACCCGAGACGACCACGATGCGGTCGCCACGCTCGCGATGCCACGCCAGGCGCGCCATCGCTTCCGGCCGCAGCACACCGGGCAGCACGTCATGCGCGAAGGCTGCGCCCTGCGCGCGCAGGCGTTCCGCATCCACGCCGCGCAGTCCCACCTGCACGATGCTGGCCCGGGTGGGATTGCCCGCCACCCAGCCACGCCGGTAGCCGAACACCACCGGCGCGAGCAGCACGCTGCCGATCAGCAGCCGCGAACGCGCGACGGCATGGCGCATGAAATCCGGAAACGTCTCGCGCGTGGTCAGCGTGCCATCGAAGTCGAACAGCGCAAGGTCCCGTCCGTCCGTGTGCTCAGTGGCCGCCATGCGGTGCCGTCGCCTCGGGCTCGGCCTGGGCATTCTCCAGCTCCTCGGCCAGCAGCTTCTGCATCTCGGGCATCAGGCTGCCCATGCGCGACTGCATCGCCTCCATCGAGTGCTGCATGACCACCGGCATCTTGTCGACCACGGCCTGCCCGGCTGGCGTCCGATAGAACGCGAGCATGCCCTGCACTTCGTCCTCGGTGAACGACTTGCCGTAGATGTCGACGTACATCGGCGCCAGCACCTCCCAGGACAACTCCTTCTTCACCAACGCCATCATGCGCGTGCTGAGCCGGTCGACGCGGGCCTGCTGCTCGGCCGACAACGTGCCCCCGAACGCCTGGCGCATCGAGCCGGCGTACATGGCATCCACCTGGGCATACACCTGGTCCAGCATCTGGCGCGTCTTCGTGACGTCCAGCAGCTCGCGTACCGAGGCTTCGCTGGCCGGCGCGGCGGCGGCAGTGAACGCGGGCGACACCACGACAAGCAACAAGCACAGCATCCACTTTTTCATGCGTCCTCCTTTTCGGCGCCGACCTTGGCGCCCGCGCAGGATAGGACATCTCCCGTGCCGCCTACCCGTCCGCTTCCAGCAACCGGGCGCCGGGGCCCTCCTCGCCCAGTTCGTCCCACGGATTGCGCAACGGGCACGCCTTCAACGAGAGGCAGCCGCAGCCGATGCAACCGTCGAGCTGGTCGCGCAAGCGGGTGAGGCTGGCAATGCGGGCCTCGAGTGCGGCGTGCCAGCGCGCGGAGAGCTTCTTCCAGTCGGCGGCGGTGGGCGTGCGGTTATCGGGCAATGAGGACAACGCGGACTGGATCTCCGCCAGCGGAATGCCGGTGCGTTGCGCGACCTTGATGACGGCCACGCGGCGCAGCACCTCGCGTGGATAGCGGCGCTGGTTGCCCGCATTGCGCCAACTGTGGATCAGCCCCTTCGCTTCGTAGAAGTGCAGGGTGGAGACGGCGACGCCGGAACGCGCGGCCACCTGGCCGACGGTGAGTTCCGTTTCGATGGGCGGATGCTGTTTTCCAGGCATGGCGGGTTGACCTCAAGATTGCTTGAGGTTCTACCCTGCCCGCCTCTCCCCTGGCAATACGTGGACCGGCATGACGCCACCCCTCAACCTCGCCCTGCTGTACGGCAGCACGCGTGAAGGCCGCTTCTGCGACACCGTGGCCGACTGGCTGCGCGGCCTGCTGGCGCAGCGCCGCGACTACGCCGTCGATGCGATCGATCCGGCCATGCTCGACCTGCCGCATCGGCACGGGGGCGCATCGAGCGTGGACCTGGTGAATCTGCAACAACGCATCTGGCGCGCAGATGCCTTCGTCGTGGTCACGCCGGAGTACAATCACGGCTACCCCGCCGCGCTCAAGCACATGATCGACCTGGTGGCCTCGCACTGGCATGCGAAGCCGGTCGGCTTCGTCGCGTATGGCGGGCTCAGCGGCGGCTCGCGTGCAGTGGAGCAGTTGCGACAGGTCTTCAGCGGGCTGCACGCTGCACCGGTCCGCGACGGTGTGTATTTCACCCAGGCCTGGAGCCGCTTCGACGCCGGCGGCCGACCGCACGACGCCGATGCCAGCGAGCGTGCGGCGCGACGCATGCTCGACCAGCTGGCGTGGTACGGGCATGCGCTGCGCCAGGCACGCGCGGCCTGGCCGTATCCCGCGGGCTGAGCACGCAAACCCCACTCACCGGTGCGCCGTGACGGCGGCACCTGCCATGGACCGACCCGATGTTCCGATTCTTCGAAACCCGCATCAATCCGTACCCCAAGGGCGAACCCGCCACCCCGCCCCGCAAGCTGCTGCCGTTCCTGCTGCACTATTCGCGGCCGCTGCTGCCGTGGCTGATCGCGATGTCGGTGCTGACGGGCGTGATCTCCGCGCTGGAGATCACCTTCTTCGACTACATGGGGCAGCTGGTCGACTGGATGGGCAGCACCGGCCGCGACAGCTTCCTGCAGGTGCATGGGCAGAAGCTGCTGTGGATGGGCCTGCTGGTGGTGGTGGCCTACCCGCTGCTGGTACTGGTGCAATCGCTGATCATCCACCAGACGATCTTCGGCAACTACCCGATGATCGCCCGCTGGCTGTCGCACCGTTATCTGCTGCGGCAGAGCGTCGGCTTCTTCCAGGACGAGTTCGCCGGCCGCATCTCGCAGAAGGTCATGCAGACCGCGCTGTCGATCCGCGAGACGGTGATGAAGCTGATGGACGTGTTCGTCTACGTCGTCGTCTACTTCGTCGGTACCGTCGTGCTGGTCGCGCAGGCCGACGTGTGGCTGGTGCTGCCGCTGGTCGTGTGGCTGGCCAGCTACCTGGTGCTGGTGTTCCACTTCGTGCCCCGCCTGCAGAAGGTATCGATGGCGCAGTCGGACGCGCGCGCGCAGATGACCGGCCGCATCGTCGACAGCTACACCAACATCCAGACCATCAAGCTGTTCGCCCACACCATGCGCGAGCAGGACTACGCGCGCGGCGCGATGGACGAGTTCATGGTCACCGTGCACGCGCAGATGCGGCTGGTCACCCAGCTGACCGTCGCCCTGCACACGCTCAACGCCTTCCTGCTGGCCAGCATCGCCGGCGTGGCGATCTGGGCGTGGCTGCAGGCGTCGATCTCGATGGGCGCGATCGCGGTGGCCATCGCGCTGGTGATGCGTATCCGCTCGATGTCGGACTGGATCCTGTGGGAAGTGGCCGGGCTGTTCGAGAACATCGGCACCGTCGAGGACGGCATGGGCACCCTGGCCCAGCCGCTGGCGATCGCCGACGCGAAGGATGCGAAGGACCTGGACGTCACGCACGGCGAGATCCGCTTCGACCATGTGAAGTTCCACTACGGCCGCGAAGCCAGGGTGATCGACGACCTGTCGCTGGTGATCAAGCCGGGCGAGAAGGTCGGCATCGTCGGCCGCTCGGGCGCGGGCAAGTCGACGCTGGTGAACCTGCTGCTGCGCTTCTACGACGTGGAAGGTGGCCGCATCCTGATCGATGGCCAGGACGTGGCGCACGTTACCCAGGAGTCGCTGCGCCGGAACATCGGCATGGTCACCCAGGACACCTCGCTGCTGCACCGTTCGATCCGCGACAACATCCGCTACGGCCGCCCCGATGCGACCGAGGCCGAGCTGATGCAGGCCTCCGAACGCGCGCACGCCGACGAGTTCATCCGCGGCCTGACCGATGCCAAGGGCCGCAGCGGTTACGACACCCAGGTGGGCGAGCGCGGCGTGAAGCTGTCCGGCGGGCAGCGCCAACGCGTGGCCATCGCGCGCGTGCTGCTGAAGGACGCACCGATCCTGGTACTGGACGAAGCCACCTCGGCGCTGGATTCGGAAGTCGAGGCCGCCATCCAGGAGCAGTTGTACGCACTGATGGAAGGCAAGACGGTCATCGCCATCGCGCACCGCCTATCCACCATCGCCGTGCTCGACCGCCTGGTGGTGATGGATGGTGGCCGCGTGATCGAGAGCGGCAGCCACGAGGAATTGCTCCAGCAAGACGGCCTGTATGCCGCGCTGTGGCGCCGCCAGTCGGGCGGTTTCATCGGCGTGGATCTGGAGGATGTCGAGGCTTGATGTCCTTCTCCCCGCGCGGCGGGGAGAAGGTGGCCGAAGGCCGGATGAGGGGCGAGCGCGGCGACGCATCGCTTCGCGTCTTGAATCCGATCCTGGATACGATCCGTCGGCATCAAAAGCACGGGCTTCGTCGCCCCTCACCCGCCTTCGGCACCCTCTCCCCGCTGCGCAGGGAGAGGGGAAAACACGTCACGACAGCCAGCCGCGCGCCTTCACCTTGTCCGCGTACCGCCACAGGAACAGCGCGATCACCAGCAGCACCGCCGGCATCACCAGTCCCACCGGCCCATAGGCCGCCCAGGCCGGCGTCACCACGTAGGCGCCGATCATCTGCACCAGCAGGGCGATCAGCGACAGCAGGAACATCGTGCCTGCCCAGCGTTTCTTCAGCAGCAGTCCCAGCGCGCCCAGCACGCCGGCGAACACCGCCACGGCGAAGGCGATGTTGAGCCAGCCGGGTGTCGCTTCGTAGACCTGGCGTTGCGGCTCGGTCATCGCCGCCAACTGCTCGGCGGACATGTTCACCTGCAGGTACCACATGGCCACGCCGATCAGGTTCCAGACCAGCGCGAACGCGCCGATGATCCAGAAGCCGAGCGGACGCTTGGATGCAGCGGTGTTGGTCGTGTTCATCTCCCCTCCCCAGGGTTGGTTGTCGGACCGAGGCGGAGCATACGCCCGCCCGTCGCGATACGCGCGTTACGGTCGCGCGGCCGGGGCCACGCGCCAGACCATGTTGCCTACGTCGTCGGCCAGCAGCACACCGCCGCGCGCATCCACGGCGACGCCCACGGGCCGGCCACGCGCATTGCCGTTGGCGTCGAGGAAGCCGGTCAGCACGTCGGCCGGTGTGCCCTGCGGGCGTCCGTTGGCGAAACGCACGAACACCAGCCGGTAACCGGCCGGCTCGCGCCGGTTCCAGGACCCGTGCTCGCCGATGAAGGCACCGCCCTGCAGCGCCACCGGCCAGCCCGCCCCGTCGTGGAAGGCCAGTCCCAGCGCGGCGACGTGCGCGCCCAGCGCGTAGTCCGGCGCGATCGCCCGTGCCACGAGGTCCGGGCGCGGCGGCTGCACGCGCGCGTCGACGTGGTCGCCGTAGTAGCTGTAAGGCCAACCGTAGAACGCGCCCTCGCGCACGGACGTCAGGTAGTCCGGCACCAGCGCGTCGCCGAGTTCGTCGCGCTCGTTGACGACGGTCCACAGCGCGCCGCCTTGCGGTTCCCACGCCAGGCCCACCGGATTGCGCAGGCCCGAGGCGAACACGCGGCGCGCGCCGGTCGCCGCGTCCACCTGCAGGATCGCGGCGCGGTCGGTTTCCATTGCCACGCCGTTCTCGCCGACATTGCTGTTGGAGCCCACGCCGACATACAGGTGGCGCCCGTCCACGCTGGCCAGCAGGCTCTTGGTCCAGTGATGGTTGAGCGGGCCGCCGGGCAGGTCGACGAGTTTCACCGGCGTCGCATCGCTGACCGTCTGTCCCTCGCGGTACGGCACGCTGACGATGGCATCGGCGTTGGCGATGTAGAGCCGACCATCGACGAGCGCCATGCCGAACGGCGAGAACAGGCCGGTGAGAAAGGCCGTGCGCAGCTCCGCCACACCATCGCCGTCGGCATCGCGCAGCAGGGTGATGCGGTTGGCGCTGGGCGCGGCCGCACCTGCCTTCTTCATGGCGCGCTGCATGAACCAGGTGCGCAGGCCCTGCTTCTGTGCCGGCTTGGGGGGCGCATTGGTCTCGGCAACCAGCACGTCGCCGTTCGGCAGTACGTAGAGCCAGCGCGGATGGTCCAGTCCACGCGCGAACGCGGTGACGTCCAGGCCGGGCGCGGCCGCCGGCGCAGTACCCTCCGGCCAGCCCACGGCCGGGGCCACGTTCACCGTGGGAATCCAGCGCTCCTGCGGTGCCGGCAGCGTGGGCTGCGGCCCGGTTTCGGCCGGCGATTGCGCGCGCCCGGTGCAGGAGAGGCAGCCCAGCAGCAGCACCGGCAACAGGCAGCGGATCGGCACCATGGCACGCGCTCCCGACGGAATGCTGCGAGCCTAGGCGCGGCGGTGCGAACACCGCGTCAACGGCTCAGGCCTCGTCCTGTCCCCACGCGTCCACCTCGGCCATTCCGTCCGCATCGATGGTCACCCGCACCTCGATGGGCTTGCAGCAGACATGGCAGTCCTCGACGTAGCGCTGGTCGCCGGCCGAATCATCCACGACCAGCGTGATGACTTCCCCGCAGTACGGGCAGGTGATGTCGGCGGATGGCAGGTGCGGCATCAGGCCGAGCCCAGCGCCGTCACCGACGCGATTCGGTCCAGCCACAGGAAATGCGCCACGTGCGGGCGCGCGCCATCGTCGATGCGGACCACGGCATTGAAGCCTTCATGGCCTTCGGCATCGCGGAACACCTGCACGCTGGGCCGCACCGGCACGATGCCGGTGATGGAGCCGCCATCGGTGAGCTTCAACTCCACCATCGCCTCGTCCGGCAATTGCAGGATCAGCGCCTCCATGCGGGCGATGTCGTCCTGGCGGGTGTAGAGATGCTGTGGCGCGTGCGTCATGGCTCGGCTCCGTGCGGATGGCCCACCCTAGTCCCGGCGCGGTAAGCGGCCGTGAACACATCAGCGCAGCAGGCGCAGCACGTCCTCGGCCGCGGCTTCGGACGAGGCGGGATTCTGTCCCGTCACCAGCCTGCCATCGGTCACTACATACGACTGCCACACGGCGCCGCGCTCGTAGTGCCCGCCGTTCTTCTTCAGCACGTCTTCCAGCGAGAACGGTACCACGTCGGCCAGACCGACCGCCGCTTCCTCTTCGTTGGAGAAGCCGGTCACGCGCTTGTCCTTCACCAGCGGTTCGCCCAGGGCGCCGCGCGTGTGCCGGAACACCGCCGGCCCATGGCACACCGCCGCCACCGGCTTGCCGGCGGAGAACGCCTGCTCGATGAGCCGGATGGAATCGGCATCCTCGGCCAGGTCCCACAGCGGACCATGCCCGCCCGGATAGAACACGGCATCGAACTCGCCATCCACCACGTCCTTCAGGCGCAGCGTGCCGGCCAGTGCGGACAGTGCGTCCGCATCCTCGTTGAAGCGCACGGTGGCGGCGGTCTGCGCATCGGGTGCGTCGCTTTTCGGGTCCAGCGGGGGCTGCCCGCCCTTCGGCGACGCCAGCACGACCTCCGCGCCCGCATCCTTGAACACGTAGTACGGCGCGGCGAATTCCTCCAGCCAGAAGCCGGTCTTGTGCCCGGTATCGCCCAGGCGATCGTGGGACGTCAGTACCATCAGGATCTTCATCGGCGTTTCCCTCGTGTCGATGCGGCCAGACTAGCCTCGCCTGCGATAAGGCCAGGTGAGCCTAACCCTGCTTCACCGCATGCCCGCCGAACTCGTTTCGCATCGCCGCCAGCAGCTTGTCGGCATAGGAATCGTCATCGCGCGAGCGCAGGCGTTCCAGCAGCGACAGCGTGATCACCGGCGCGGAGACATTGAGGTCGATGGCCTCGGCCACGGTCCAGCGGCCTTCGCCCGAATCGGCCACGTAAGGCGCGATGCCCTGCATCTCCGGATTCTTCTTCAGCGCATCGGCCGTCAGGTCCAGCAACCACGAGCGCACCACGCTGCCATCGCGCCAGATGTCGGCCAGCGCCCCCAGGTCGAACGCCATCTCCTGCTTTTTCTTCAGGATGGCGAAGCCCTCGGCGTACGCCTGCATCATTCCGTATTCGATGCCGTTGTGGACCATCTTGGCGAAGTGGCCCGCACCGCTCGGACCCACCCGGCCCCAGCCACTGTCCGGCGCAGGCGCCAGCGTGGCGAACACGGCGCGCAGCTGCTCCACCGCGCCGGCGTCGCCGCCGATCATCAGGCTGTAGCCTTCCGCCAGGCCCCACACGCCACCGCTGGTGCCGCAGTCGAGATAGTGGATGCCGGCGTCGCCCAGCTGTGCGGCACGGCGCTGGCTGTCCTTGTAGTTGGAGTTGCCGCCATCGATCACCGTGTCGCCCGCCGACAGCAGCGGACGCAACTGGTCCAGGGTGTCATCGACCACGTGCCCCGCCGGCACCATCAGCCACACCACGCGCGGCGTGGGCAGCGCCGACACTGCGTTCTGCAGGCTGGCGTGCGCGACGATGCCGCGCGCCTCCGCCTGCTGGCGCGCGGCATCGCCCGGATCGTAGCCGCGCACCGCGTGGCCGCCGCTTACCAGCCGCTCGGCCATGTTGGCGCCCATGCGCCCCAGCCCGATCATCGCCAGTTCCATGTGTACTCCCGTGTGGTCAGTCAAGAAGAAGAGGTTCCCGCACATTGTCCGCCCTGCGCACGGCCATGGCGTGCATGCGCGTGCGGCGGCTCATGCGGCCAGCAGCCAGTCGCGCAGGACCGTCGAGGTTTCCTGCGGGACTTCCATCGGAGGCAGGTGTCCGCAGCGCGCGAACACATGCAGCCGCGCGCCCGGAATGCGCTCGTGCAGGATCCGGGATTCTTCCGGCAGCGTCATGCGGTCGTCCTCGCCCACGCCGACCAGCGTCGGCACGGCGAGGGTGGGCAGCAGCGGCAGGGAATCCGGACGATCGATGATGGCGCGCTGCTGGCGCAGGAACGCATCGCGGCCGACGCGCTGCGCCATGGCCATCACCTCCGCGCCCACGGCGTCGTCCACCCGGCTCTCGTGCACCAGCTGCGGCAGCAGCTTGCGGGTGACCCCCGCGAAACGCCCGGACTCGGCCATCGCCAGCCCCGCCCGCCGCACGGCGAGCCGCTTCGGCGGATCCAGGCGCGCACTGGTGTCCAGCAACGCCAGCCGCGCAACGCGCTGCGGCGCCTGGCGCAGGATCTCGAACGCGACATAGCCGCCCATCGACAATCCCGCCAATGCGAACACCGGCGGCGCCGTGGCCAGCACGCGCGCTGCCATGCCGGCGACGCTGTCGTCCCGGGTCAGGTCGGCGTGATGCACCGCCGCGACGTCGGCCAGGGCTTCAGCGGGCGCATGCCACAAGCGCTCATCGCACAGCAGACCGGGGAGCAGGAGCAGGGGTAGCGAAGCCATGCCGACAGTGTAATCACCCGCATGCCGGACCATCGCCGATCGCCGTCGACGGTCCGTTCCACATCCGCAACACGCACACCTGCGTAAGCTGGAGGCATCCCTCACGAGTCCTGCTGCATGCGCGTCCTGATCACCGGCGGTACCGGCTTCATCGGCCAGGCCCTCTGCGCCCGCCTGTTGCAGGCCGGCCACACCGTCAGCGTGCTGACGCGCGACCCTGCTCGCGCCCGTGCGCAGCTGCCGGGCGTGGACGCGCTCGCCACGCTGGAGGAGGCCAGCGGAGTGGAAGCGGTCGTGAACCTGGCCGGGGAGCCGCTCATGGCCGGGCGATGGAACGCGGAGCGCAAGGCGGCATTCCGGGCTTCGCGCATCGGCACCACGCAGGCGCTGATCGCGTGGATGGCACGCCAGGCCGCGCGCCCGCGCGTGCTGGTATCCGGCTCGGCGATCGGCTACTACGGCCCGCGCGACGACGTGGCGCTGGACGAATCCGCCGCCCCCGGCGACGACTTCGCCGCACGCCTGTGCCTGGACTGGGAAACCGAAGCGATGCAGGCCGAAAGCCTGGATGTCCGCACCTGCCGCGTGCGGACCGGCATCGTGCTCGGCACCGAGGGCGGCGCACTGGCGAAGATGCTGCCGCCGTTCCGCATGGGAGTGGGCGGACCGATGGGCGATGGCCGGCAATGGATGAGCTGGATCCATCGCGACGACCTGGTCAGCCTGGTCCAGTGGCTGCTGGAACGCGATCAGGCCGGCGGCGCCTACAACGGCACCGCACCCGCGCCGGTGACCAACCGCGACTTCGCACGCGCGCTGGGCAAGGCCCTGCATCGCCCCGCCGTACTGCCCACGCCGGCCTTCGCGCTGACCCTCGGCTTCGGTGAAATGGCCCAGCTTCTGCTCACCGGCCAGCGCGTGCTGCCCGCGCATGCACTGGCAGAGGGGTTCACGTTCCGCTTTCCCACGCTGGAGACGGCGCTTGAGGACCTGCTGCGGAGCCCGGCGAGGTGACCGCGGCCACCCGCGAGACGTTTTGCCTGAGCCACCAGCCCATGTGTGAGTGGAATGAGGCTTTTCGCCTCGTGCGCCAGCCCGGATGAGAGAAGCGTCAGGCTTCTTGGCTGTCGCGTCAGGCTATGTGTGAGTAGAGAGAGGCTGTTCGGCTGGCGCGCCAGGCTTGATGAGAGAGGAACGAGGCTTTTCGCCTCATGCGCCAGCCCGGATGAGAGAAGCGCCAGGCTTTTTGGCTGTCGCGTCAGGCTATGTGTGAGTAGAGAGAGGCTGTTCGGCTGGCACGCCAGGCTTGATGAGAGAAGAACGAGGCTTTTCGCCTCATGCGCCAGCCCGAGTGAGAGCAGCGCCAGGCTTTTTTTGCGCACGCGCTAGCCTTGACGGGAGAAGCGCCGGCCTTCTCCACGGACACGCCCGGTCATCGGTGACGCGAGTCCGGTTTCCGGATGCCCACGGCAAGCGCAGCGTGAATGTCGCGCGCCCCCATGGCGGCAGCGATCACGACGATCTTCATCGCCTGCCGACGGAGGCGTAACGTCCGCGCACTTACGGTCGGGACGTTCCTTCCAGGAGTGCGTCATGCCCACCAAGAAGCGCGTCAACCGTCCGCAGACCCAGCGCCGCCAGCCCGGCCGCCAACCACGGATGCAGCCCGAACCCGAAACCATCCGCCCCGGCTACCGCGGCAGCGGCCGGCTGGAGGGCAAGGTGGCGCTGGTGACCGGTGGCGACAGCGGCATCGGACGGGCGGTGGCGGTGCATTTCGCCCACGAGGGTGCCGATGTCGCGATTGCCTACCTGGAAGAAGATCGCGATGCACGGGAAACGCAGCGCTTGATCGAGGCCACGGGTCGCCGCGCCCTGGTCGTGCGCGGCGACCTGGCCACGCCGGCCCGCTGCCGCCGCGTGGTCGCGCGTACGGTGAAGCAGTTCGGTGCGCTGGACGTGCTGGTCAACAACCACGCGCAGCAGTACCCCGTGGATGCGCCGGAAGAACTGACGCCCGCGCGCCTGCGGCATACCTTCGAGACCAACCTGTTCTCGTTCTTCCACCTGGTCGACGCTGCGCTGGAACACCTGCCGGAGAAGACCGGCTGCATCATCAACACCGGCTCGGTGACCGGCGTGCGCGGCCACGACACGCTGCTGGACTATGCCGCGACCAAGGGCGCGATCCATGCGATGACGTTCTCGCTGGCCAAGTCGCTGGCGGACCGGGGTATCCGCGTCAACGCGGTCGCACCGGGTCCCATCTGGACGCCGCTGATCCCGGCCTCGTTCACCCGCAAGCAGGTGGCGGAATTCGGTTCGGACACGCTGATGAAGCGCCCCGGCCAGCCGTCGGAAGTCGCGCCGGCGTATGTATTCCTGGCCAGCGAGGATGCGCGCTACATCACCGGCCAGCTGATCCACATCAACGGGGGCGGGCATATCTCGGCGTGAGCCGAGGCACGGCATACTGAGGATGCCGCCCCGGTGTCCTCGTCCTCGTTCTCGTCCATGCCGACGCTTCGCCCCTACCGTCCCGACGACGCTTCCACGCTGGCCGATCTGTACGCCAGATCCGTCATGCACTACGGGCCACGCGCCTACACCGCGGCGCAGGTGTCCGCTTGGGCGGCGACGGCGACCCTCGAGGGGACGGCAGCCCGTTGCACCGACGGGCGCCACGTGCTGGTCGCGCAGGATGCCGACGGATCGGTGCTGGGCTTCGGCGACATGGAAGACGACGGGCACCTCGACTTCCTCTACATCGCACCGGAAGCCGAAGGCATGCGCGTGGGTTCGCTGCTGTACGCCGCACTGGAGGCGCATGCGCTGCACTTGCACGTGCCGCGCATCTTCGTGGAAGCCAGCGAGCTGTCGCGGCCGCTGTTCGAGCGCCGCGGCTTCCTGATGCTGGGCCGCAACGATCTGTCGCTCGGCGGCGTGGCCATCCACAACTACCGGATGGAGAAGCGGTTGCCGGCGTGATGGACCATCGCGCCGGGATTCCACTCACCCGAAGGCCGGGATGGAACCAAGCGCAATCGCGGCATCCATGGGCTACCTGCGATCCGCCTTCGCCTGCTGCGCCTCGCGCGCCTGCCGCGCCATGTCCTCGTAGCGGGCGCGCAGGGCGTCGAGCTCCTTCTCTTCCATTTCCTCCAGGTCGAGCAACGCGTTGTTGGCGTTGCGCGAGACGCGGATCAGCTCGTCCAGCTTGATCTGCATGGCTTCGGTGTCGCGGTTCTGGGTGTTCTGGATCAGGAACACCATCAGGAAGGTGATGATGGTGGTGCCGGTATTGATGACCAGCTGCCAGGTGTCGCTGAAACCGAACATCGGCCCGCTGATCGCCCATGCCAGCAGCACCGCCAGCGCCAGCGCGAAACACGTGGGCCTGCCGGTGAACGTGGAGGCCGCCTTGGCCACGCGGGTGAACAGGGAGGGGGACGACATGGCGGGCGATCCTGTGCATGGCAAGGCACGCAAGGTAATCCGTTGCACGAAGGCGGGTGTGAACATCGTCGTCTCGCGGACAGCCGCTGCCCTCGACCGTGTCGGGGCCGGCGCTTCGCCCGCCGTGGCGGCGTTAGCATGCCTGCATGGATGTCGCCGCCCTCAAACGCCATTGCAGGTCCCTGCCCGGCGCCGTCGAACAACGGTACGACGCACCGGCCAACATCCTGGTGTATGCGGTGGGCGGCAAGCGCTTCGCCTACTTCAAGACCAGCGAACCGGAGCGGTGGCGTTTCAGTTTCAAGGTGCCGCCGGAGCGCTTCCTTGAACTGACCGACCAGCCCGGCATCAAGCCCGCGCGCTGGCTGGGGCACCACCGCTGGGTCACGGTGGTGGACGTTTCCACCGTGCCGGCCGATCACCTGAAGGACTTGGTGGCGTGGTCATACCGGTACGCCTGGGACAGGTTGAGCCGGCGGCAGCGTGCCGAGATCCGGGAAGGGGCGACGGCCCCGGACGGAAAGGTCCGCTGAGCGGCGTGCGCCCCGAATGAAGAAGACCGGCCTGGCATGTCGATTCCGGGCACGCCGGTTCGTCGAAGGAAAGAAGCAGGGCTGGCCAGGCCCGTACCCATCACCCCAAGGAGCGCACCATGAACGTCAATCCCTACCTGATCCTCAATGGCGACTGCGAAGCCGCCTTCACCTTCTACGCGCAGGCCACGGGCGGCACGCTGGGGCCGATGATGCGCTTCGAGGGCACCGAAGGCTGCGAGGACATGCCGGCCGAGTACAAGCAGAAGATCATGCATACGCATGTGATGTTCGGCCAGACCGTGCTGATGGGGTCGGACAACCACCCGTCCTATCCGTACGAAGGCGTGAAGGGCTGTTCGGTGTCGCTGTCGGTGGACAGCATCGCCGACGCGGAACGCATCTTCGCCGCGCTCTCCGATGGCGGCCAGGTGACGATGCCGCTGGCGCAGACTTTCTGGGCGGTACGCTTCGGCATGCTGGTCGACACGTTCGGTGTGCCGTGGATGATCAACTGCGAGAAGGATGCCTGATGCCCGTGCGGGAACGTCGTGCACACCGTGATGCCCCTGTTCGCTGCGCTGCGACTTTCACCGGTCGCGGCGCCGTGGTGTGATGCGCGGCATGTCGACCTCCCCTGCCCATCGCGCGATCGATGCCGTCTGGCGCATCGAATCCGCGCGCGTGATCGCCGGTCTCGCCCGCATGCTGCGCGACCTGGACCTGGCCGAAGAACTGGCGCAGGACGCGCTGGTGTCCGCCCTGGAAACCTGGCCCCGTGACGGCGTGCCGGACAACCCGGGGGCGTGGCTGATGACCACCGCCAAGCGCCGTGCGATCGACCGGTTGCGGCGGCTCCAGTTGCTGGACCGCAAGCACGAGGAACTGGCGCGCGAGCTGGAGGATGTGCAGGAGGAACGGCGCGCGCGTGACGAAGACGCGCTGGATCACGACATCGACGACGACCTGCTGCGGCTGGTCTTCGTGTCGTGCCATCCGGTGCTGTCGATGGAGGCCCGCGTGGCGCTGACGCTGCGCCTGCTGTGCGGGCTGACGACGGACGAGATCGCGCGCGCGTTCCTGACCTCCGAACCTACTGTCGCCCAGCGCATCGTGCGTGCCAAGCGCACCCTGGCCGACGCCGACGTGGCGTTCGAGGTGCCACGCGGGGAAGAGCTGCAGGAGCGCCTTTTGTCGGTGCTCGGCGTGGTGTACCTGGTCTTCAACGAAGGGTATTCGGCCACCAGCGGTGACGGCTGGATGCGGCCCGCGCTGTGCGAGGAAGCGCTGCGTCTGGGCCGCATGCTGGCCGCACTGGCGCCACGCGAACCGGAAGTGCACGGGCTGGTCGCGCTGATGGAGATCCAGGCCTCGCGCCTGCACGCGCGCACCGGCAAGGACGGTGAGCCGGTGTTGCTGCTGGACCAGGATCGCGGCCGTTGGGACCACCTGCTCATCCGGCGCGGACTGGCCGCGCTGGAGCGCGCCGAACAGCTGGGCGGTGCATTCGGCCCGTATGCGCTGCAGGCCGCCATCGCCGCCTGCCATGCCCGCGCCGGCACGGCGGATGCGACGGACTGGGCGCGGATCGCAACGCTGTACGCGGCACTGGCACAGGTGAATCCGTCACCGGTGGTCGAACTGAACCGTGCGGTCGCCGTGTCGATGGCCGCCGGTCCGGCCAGTGCGTTGCCGCTGGTGGACCGGCTGCGCGACGAACCGGCGATGAAGCAGTACCACCTGCTGCCCAGCGTGCGCGGCGATCTGCTGTTCAAGCTGGACCGCCGCGACGAAGCACGTGCGGAGTTCGAGCGCGCGGCGGCGATGACCCGCAACGCGCGCGAGCAGGCCCTGCTGCTGGCGCGCGCGCGCGAGTGCGCCGCCGGGTAAGCCCCGCTACATCCAGCGCGACAGGCGGATCTCGGGCCCGGCCAGGGCGGCAGTCTGGTCGTAGTCCAGTTCGCGCAGTTCCTGCGAGGTGTGTTTCACCAGATCGCTGACCTTCAACCGCCGCCGGTCCCCATGGCCCCCGGCCAGCATGCGGCGCATGTTCTTCACCAGCGCATAGGTGAACGCACCATGCTGGACCGCGCCGTGCTCGTATTCGTAGGCGAATTCGCCTTCCTGGCACGCGTACAGCAGCAGCGGCATGTACGGTCCCTTGTGGCCGAGCTTCTTGCGCATCTGGCGCGCTTCACCCAGCGGCAGCGTGCGTACCGGCAATGCATAGCCCAGGCGGCCGCTCATGTCGCCCAGCGGCATGGTGTCCTGGTCGACGGCCAGCTGCTTGCGCTCGTTGAGTTCCAGTTCGCGCGGCACCCACATCTCCCGGGCGGCGTTCCACTTCATCGCACGATGGCGGATGTCGTCCGGCGGGTTGAGTCCGCGCATGCGCGCCGGACCACCCTTGGCCATGCCGCCGGAATGGCAGCAGTCCAGCAGGATGCTGAAATCCACGTCGTATGGCAGCTGCACGTAGCGCTCGAACAGCCAGTCGTCGGTGAGCGCGGTGTCCTCCGTCCAGTCGAAGTCGTAGGGCACCAGCGTTTCATCCATGCGGTCGACACGGTCCCCCAGGCCGTAGCTGGGCAGCTGGGCGCCGTGCCCGCTGTAGTACAGGATGCGCTGGTCGCCACTGCGCACGCCTTCGAGCAGCCAGTCCACGCGCTCGCGGATGCCATCGGCGGTGGCGCGCTCGTTCAGCACCACGCGGATGTCGCCGGCATCGAAGCCCTGTTCCTGCAGCATCGCGCTCATCAGGAAGACGTCGTTGACGCAACCGCCCAGGCGCTGGTCCGGGTCGGGATAGTCGTTGATGCCGATCAGCAGCGCACGCTTGCGCGGCGTCGCCACGCGGCAGGCGACCGGCGTCTGTTCGCGCAGGGCGCGGGTGATGCGCGTGGTTTCATCGTTGAGCACATCGAACCAGAACGTGCTGATGGCCTGCGGATGGCGCAGGTACTCCTCGGCCGCATGGTCGGCGTTGCCGGGAATGTCGAAATGCGTGTCGACCTGGCGGAAGTTGTCGGCAGCAATGGAGACACGCGCCGTGAACACCGAATCGAAACGGTTGTAGAGGTGGTACCAGAAGCGCGCCTTCTCGATCGCGCTGAGGCGACCGGCCTGGTATTCACCACGCACGAAGGGATTGCCGATCTGCGAGCCGAGCGATGCGAAGTAGCGGCCATTCGCGGTGGCGCGCGTTTCTTCATGGGTGAAGGTGTCGTAGCAGACCAGCGACCCGAGGCTGTGGCCGAGCACCACGTGCGGCTTCATCGCCTCGATGCGCTGTACCAGCCGCGTCCGGGTCTGCTTGCGGAACGTCGCGCTCTCGACCCACTTCACCACCATGCCGGCGGTGTGGCGCAGCTTAGAATCGTCGCCGCGCGCACGCCTGAACGGGGCAGTGATGCCGTTCGCCAGCAGCCGCGCCAGCGCTTCGAGCGTGTCCCCGAGGCTGACCTTGTGCAGGGCGAAGATATCGTCGTAGTGGCAGTACTGGATGTCGAGCGCGCGCTCGGCATCGACCTGGCGGCAGGCGTCGTGGATCGCCGCCTCCCATTGCTGCTGCCATGCCCCGCCCGGCGGATGCTGGCCCACGCCATGCACGCACAGGATACGTAGTGCCGTTGCCATCGCTGCTTCCTCCCTGATGTGGTCCCGGCGTCCGCGCAGGCGAGGTGGCCTCGCATGGCGTGGATGCCCGGCCGACAGTATCGGAGCAGCGGGTCGCATGCCGTGACACGGGCAGCAATCCGTCGCCGCAGGGCAACCGGCTCCTCAGGGAAGCCACCGCACGGCAGGGAGCGCGCGGTTCACTCCTGACAACGCCATGCGGTGGTGGCGGAGGACACCGCTCAGGCGGCGGGGCCGAGGTAGTCCAGCTTGCCCAGCGGCACGCCGTTGTGGCGCAGGATGGCGTAGGCGGTGGTCACGTGGAAGAACAGGTTGGACAGGGCGAAGCCGAGCAGATAGCCACTGCCATTGAACGTCAGGTCGCCGCGCGTGCGCGTGGTCAGCGTGACCACGCGATCTTCGCTGCCCTCGAAGGCGCTCTCCTCGAACGTGCCGAGATACGCGGCCACCGCATCGAGTCGCGCAAACAGTTCGGCGAACGTGGTCTCCACGTCCTCGAAGCGTGGGGATTCCACCCCCGCCAGACGCGCCGCGCCAAACTTCGCGGTATCGGTGGCGATCTGCACCTGCCGGACCAGGGGCAGCATGTCCGGATACAGCCGCGACTGCAGCAGTACGGCAGGTTCATATCCCTGTTCGCGCGCATGCGCCTCACCCTTCTCCAGGACCTGGCGCAGGTTGCCCAGCGCACGCAGGAAGACGGGAATGGAAGCCTGGTACATCGACAGCGCTGCGCTCATGGCGGAGTTCCGGAGAAAGAAGAGCGCGAGGATAGTCGGGCGCGTGGTGGTTGATTAGCCACGGTTCGCGGGAGAGTGCATCCCATCGTGTCCATTCCGCGCGCGATGCGCCGGAACGCGCTGCGTGATGCAGGAAGGAAGCAGGCACGCGTGCGTTCCATCCGCGGGAAAGTGCGTCGCCATCATCGACCTTGGACGCCCTCCCGACACGCCCATCTTCTTCGTGCAACGACAGCTGCCCTGGCATTCCGCCCGGACCTGTCGCTGGCGACACCGCTCTCCCTCCCCCCGCGGTGTTCCTGCTGGAGTTGATAGCAATGAAGAAGAACAAGATCCTGTCCCGCACTCTCCTCGCCGTGCTTGTCGGCGCTGCCGCGTTCGGTGCGCAAGCCGCCGACAAGGGGTTCCATGTCGGCGCAGGCGTGGGCCAGTCGCTGGTGGACGAAGCCGGGTACGACGACGAGGACACCGCGTTCTCCGTGTTCGGTGGTTACCAGTTCAATCGCTGGTTCGGTCTTGAAGGTGGCTACGCCGATCTCGGCAAACTGGAAACGGACGGCATCGGCCGCGACATCGAGGCCAGCTCGGTCTACCTGACCGCGGTGGGCACGGTGCCCTTTACCGACAAGTTTTCCGGCTACGCCAAAGCCGGCTTCCAGCGTTGGGACCTGGATACTGCGCTGCCGGGCGTGACCGGCACGACAGACGACAACGGCACCGACCCGGTCTACGGCGTCGGCCTGCAGTACCGGCTCAATGACACGGTCGCCCTGCGCGGCGAGTACAGCCGCTTCGAAGTGGAAGATGCCGATCTGGACCTGGCGCAGCTTCAGGTCCGTTACGACTTCTAAGCAGCACCCGACCGCAAGCCACGAGCCGCTGGCCCTGCCAGCGGCTCTTCTTTTTTCTGCGGATGACGCGACTGCGTTAGCATCGGCGGCCTCCCTGGATCCGAGCTCCCCATGCCCGCCTGGACCGATCACATCCGCGACGTGCCCGACTTCCCCAAGCCCGGCATCCTGTTCAAGGACATCACGCCCGTACTGGCGCACGCGGTTGCCTTCGCCGATGCGATCACCTCGATGGCCGAACCCTGGCGTGACGCAGGCATCGACGCGGTGGTGGGCGTGGAAGCGCGCGGCTTCATCCTGGGCGCCGCGGTGGCGCGCGAACTGGGAGTCGGCTTCGTGCCCGTGCGCAAGCCGGGCAAGCTGCCGGCGCACACGCTGGCGCTGGACTACGGACTGGAGTACGGGCGTGATCGTCTCGAGATCCACGCCGATGCCATGCCTGCGGGCGCACGCGTCATCGTGGTGGACGACGTGCTGGCGACAGGGGGCACGCTCAAGGCGGCCGTGCAGCTGGTCGAACATCAGGGCGCCACGGTGGTCGGGACAGGCGTACTGGTCGAACTCGGCTTCCTGGGAGCGCGCAGCGCCTGGACCCATCCCGCGCCGCTGTACGCGTCGGTGGTGTTCTGACATCCATCGCACCGCCTGGCGCGGACACCGCGCTCACTCGATGACGCGGCTCACATAGGCCCCCGTGCCGACGACCAGGAAGGTGTCGTTGTCGATGCGGCGTACGCGGCTCCCATCCTCCAGCACATACCTCGGCATGGCGGGAGCGTCGCCATGCGTCGCATCGCCTGCGTTGCCACGATGTACCTCGATACGGCAGCGACGACCCTCGGCATCCTGCGCCGTGAAGACATGGGTGCTCATGCGGGTGCTCCTGACAGCAGGGTGCCCAAGCATAGGCGGCGAACCGTTAAGCGGACTGAAGCGGAATGTAATCAATCCGTGTGTGCGCAAAGAACGAGGGGGAGGCATTGCACCTCCCCCTCAGGCGCCGAAGCGCGATACCCGTCATGTGTCGGGCATGACGGGCTGCGAGCCGGTTCCTTGGGGATCGGGCCGGCCCACCTAGCTGTCGGGCGGGGAGCGCCGACAGATAGCCTTCGGAAAGAGGCGATGTCGCGCAGGCAGCTGCGCCTGCAGAAGCATTCCCCCCAACCATGTGATGAATCCGCAGATGCATGTCGCGCGATGACGCCGGGCCACCATGCGAAGCAGCGCGGGCTACCGCACCCAGGGGAGGCTTTCCTCCGGGCGCCCTGCTTTCCACTTCCTGTACATGCCGCGCGAAACGCGTCTCACGATGCGCGCATTGCCCGGCTGAGATGCTTGGTGTTGTTGCGATGGAGATAGCGTTCGACCAGGGCCTGGAGGTCTCGCCCACGCTGGTCCTGCCGATCGAACCGCGCAAGTACCTCGTTCCAGTTGCCGTCCTGCGCCCAACGGATGAACCGCACATAGATGCCATGCCAGGAGCCGAATTCGCGCGGCAGATCCGACCAGTACGCGCCGGTCTGCGCCACCCAGAGAACCGCTTCGATAAACCGGCGCGCATTGCCGCCATGGCGCGCACGCGCGCCAACCCGGCCCGGGAGCGCCTGCATCAGGAAATTCCATTCTTCCGCACTGAGCCGCTGCGTAATCGGCCATTGGCTGATGGCACGCGGACCCAGCCCCTGGGGCAGAGGCCAGGACTGCGGCCCTGCGACGAGGGGGTGCTGACGTGTCACGAGTTCGTCGCCTTCTTCACGCAACGTGCCCATCAATGCCTCATGCCGCATGCGGAACCCCTCGGGCCGCCGCGAGGGAAAACCCCCGCGTCATGGCCAGATTGGCTGGAAGACCCCTACCACAGACTCTTTTCGCGCTATGCATGACACCCCTCTTGCTGGTCGACCGTTCGCCCGGAAACACCCAGGCCCCCCCACTTCCCACCCCTTTGCAGGGATGCCTTCTCCACTGCGACATGACCCGCGAATGCGCCGTTACGGCTTGCATGTCCAAGCGCAGCCGGGTCATATATGGGACGAGATCGTGATGAAAGGCACAGTCCGGACATGAGAGAGAAGAGGGACCCGGATGGCGCTGGACCTGATACGAGCGGCATGCTGCACCCCCGAGGCAACGAGGATCTGGCCCCGCCGGACCCGGATTCGGTCACCCAACTGCTGCGCAACGTGGAGAACGGGCAGCCCGGGGCCTGGAACCAGATCTACGCGTTGCTGTACCGGGACCTGCACCAGATTGCCCGGTCGCAGATCCGCCAGCAGCGCCGCAGTCATGTGAGGTCTCCTACCTCGCTGATCAGCGAGACCTGGCTCAAGCTCGCCAGCGCCGATTTCAGCGTCGAGAATCGTGCCCATCTGGTCGCACTGGTGGCGCGCGCGATGCGCTTCGTGCTGTTGGACGAAGTGCGGCGTGCGCTGGCGGAAAAGCGCGGCGAAGGCATGGACCTGTTGCCGCTGGACGAGAACACGGAGCCGGGGCAGGGTTCACGGCTGGAGCAACTGCTGATCCTCGATCAGGCGTTGAACGACCTTGCCAAGCTGGACGAGCGGCTGGCGCAGGTGGTGGAGATGCGCTATTTCGGGGGCCTCAGTGAGCTTGAGATCGCCGGCGTGCTGAAGGTGACCGAGCGCACCGTGCGCCGGGATTGGCGCAAGGCGCGCGCGTTCCTGTTCAGTCACCTTGGCGACGGTGAGCTGCCTGAACCGTTCTGACCGGGCAGCACGCGTATCTTTCATTACGCCGGACGTCCGGGATTGCGGCCGGAAGGCGAATGATCCCGATGTGAGCGAAAACCTTCCCCTCCCTCAAAGGTTCACGGCCCCGGAAGCGGAGCCGTTCCCGCCGTCTGACAGGGCGGCGATGGGATGAAGGCCTGCCTGACGCTCGCGCTGGAACTGTTCGACGCCTATTCGGACATGGGCGATGAAGAGCAGGCTGCGGCCCTGGCCGTCCTGAGACGGTCCGATCCAGCGCTGCATGACGCGCTGGTCCAACTGCTGGTCACCGATGCCCTGGACCATGAAATGGACGTGCCGCCCTGGGTCGGCCACGCGGGCGCCGGCGATGCCATGCCAATGGACGAACTGCCGGATGACGCGACGGCTGAACCGGCGGGCGGGCGCGCCCAGCGCGCCTGATGACGGCGCCACGCTGCGGCCCGTCGCGCACGCCGATGCAATGCGGGGAAGGCCCGCGGCGCGATGCTGCCGCTTCGGACCACTGTCCGCGTCATGAGGACACGCTGCCATGTCTCCCATGCAGGGCTATCCCGCCGGGCGTACCGCGCTGCTCTTCGTAGACCCTTACAACGACTTCCTCGCGGAAGACGGAAAACTCTGGCCGCTGGTGGCCGACATTGCGCGCAGCGTGGATCTGCATGCCCACCTGCGCACCGTGGTGTCCTGCGTCAGGCAGGCAGGATTGCCCGTGTTCATCGTGCCGCACCATCGCTCGGAGCCGGATGATTTCAAGGGCTGGGACCATCCGACGCCGTACCAGTTGGGCGCGGCACGCGTGCAGCCCTTCGCAAAGGACAGCTGGGGCGGCGAGTGGCACCCGGATTTCGCGCCTCAACCCGGCGACATCATCGCCAAGGAACACTGGGGAGGCAGTGGCTTCTCCAACACCGACCTCGATTACCTGTTGAAGCAGCACCGCATCACCCATGTGATCCTGGTGGGCCTGATCGCCAACACCTGCATCGAAACCACGGGCCGGTTCGCCTCGGAGCTGGGCTACCACGTGACCCTTGTGCGCGATGCCACCGCAGCCGCCAGCGCGGCCGCGATGCATGCCGCGCATGAAATCAACGCCCCCACCTACGCGCACGCCATCCTGACCACCCAGGGCCTTGTCGATGCGCTGACGGCACGTGCGCGTGTCTGATCGGCTCCGCGCAAACCTACTTCCGCGATGACCAGGTTGCGTAATTCGTCGGCGCGATGCGGGCGGCGCCCGTGGGCAGCAACGTGTCGTCGTCCAGCGATACGCCGAAATACAGGGCCCCGGCGGTGGCCCTGACTTCGCGCTTGTCACCGCAGGTTCGCAGGTGGTCCGCAACGAATGTCGCCATCGGGCGCGCCTCCGGCCCGGCGATCTCCACGATGCCCTCCACCGGCGTCGAATCGACCACGCCCGCCAGCATGGCGGCCACGTCATCGGCCGCCATCGGTTGCATGCGCGCCATCGGCAGCAGGATGTCTTCGCCCTGCACGCCGGACTGCGCGATGCCATCCATGAACTCGAAGAACTGGGTCGCGCGCACGAGGGTGTAAGGCACCCCACCCGCCCGGATGCGCTGCTCCTGCGCCCACTTGGCACGGAAATAGCCACTTCCCTGCAGGCGTTCTGTACCGACCACCGACAGCGCCACGTAGTGACGCACACCGGCGTGCGCTGCGGCTGCCAGCAGGTGTCCGGTGGAGGCTTCGAAGAACGCCTTCACCGCCGCATCCTCGAACGAAGGCGCGTTGGCGACATCGACCACCACATCGGCGCCCGCGAGTGCGGCCGCCACGCCTTCTCCGGTCACGGCGTTCACACCGGTGGACGGCGCTGCGACCACCACTGCATGCCCCTCGGCCGTGAGCAGCGCGACTAGGCGCTTCCCGATCAGACCGGTACCTCCCACAACGACGACTTTCATGGATCGACTCCCTTGGACTGGATGGAATGACAGCGCTTCGAGCCGCCATGCCATCCAGGACGCCGTACCGCGCCACGGCGTGACAGCCCGCCGGTCGCGGCCGCTGCGCGCGTTTCCCGTCCGCATGCTGAGGCATGCGTCGCAATCCGGCTCACAGTCACGCCGAACGCCTGCCGCGCTGCCCCGTTCATCATCACGACGGAATGTGGAAGTGCGACGGTGTTAGCAACCGGCCACCCGGGGGTTGTCGCTAGCATGGCGTGGTCGGGCCGTCACCGGCCCGGTTCTCGCGCAAGGAGCGCACATGACCACACATGCGGCCGCCGGATTCGCCGGCACCTGGCACCTGCTACCCGAGCAGTGCGACTACCAACTCGGGCGCCCTCCGCGGAGGGCGCTGTATCAACTCGACTGCGCCGCCGACGGTGCGCTGTCGATCGCGTCGGAATGGCTGGGCAAGAACGGCAAGCGGCATCGGGCCGCCTTCGACGGCCGTGTCGACGGCACCCCGTATCCGTACCACAGCACGCCGCATGCCGATGCGCTGAGCTTCGAGTCCGTATCTCCCACGCAACTGCACTCCACCACTTGGCACGACGGCCGCGAAGTGCAATGGTCCGAGCGCGAGCTGGTCGATCCGGACACCCTCGTGATCCGCATGCGCGGCCATCTCAGTGATGGCCGCTGCTATACCAATGTCGGCGTCTACCGTCGCCAGGACAGCTGACGCCACGGCGGAACGCCACGCCTGCCACGCACCCCCTCAGCAACTGACACAAGAAGGGCGCCCATGGGGCGCCCTTCCTTTGCACGTCGTTCCCGGCCGTTCACGTCCGGGACCGGATGCGGGTCATCGCGTCTGCACGCAGTTCTGCAGCCACAGTACGCGCTTGAAATCGTCATAACGCAGGAACTGGCCCTTGAACGTCACCTTGTCGCCCTTGCGGAACGTCAGCACGTTGGCCAGCTGGTTGGGACGGAACAGGCACGCCACGCCCACGCGCGGCTCGTTGTCGCCCGGCACCTGGATCAGCATCTTGCTCTGGTCGGGGATCTCGAAGGACACGTTGTAGTCCTCGCCATCTTCCTGCACGTAGTCCACCCGGCCACGCAACGCGTAGTTGCGGCCCTTGTGGCGCGCGGTGACGGCCACGGCATTGCCCTTGGCTTCACGCGCGATCTCGCGCGAGAAAATGAAGACGTCCTTCACCGTGACATCGGCGTTGTTCTGCGTCTTCGCGCCCTGGGCCGCGGCGGCACGGCCTTCCTTGCCCCCCTTCAGCTTGGCGAACAGCGTGCACATGTAGGGACGCATGGCATCGGCCTTGGCGATCTGGCCCTTCTCGGTCTTGACCGTCATCTGCACGATCGCATCCTTGCCCTCGGCGCTCACGTTGATCAGGGTGGGAATGGCGCGCGTGGTGCCGGTGGAACGCTGTTCGACCAGCATGGAACCGGTCTCCGCATCCTCGGTGATCACGTCCATCTTCTCGGCGATCATGATGCCGCGCAGCTGGCCCATCGCATCCTTGACGGTCGAGTCCGGCACGGTGACGCGGCTGCTGAAATCGGTGCCGGAGAAAATGCTGCCGGACTTGCTGAAGTTGTCCTCGCATTCACCCGCGATGGCCGCGGGCGCCACGCTCGACAGGGCGAGCGCGATGGCGGCAAGTAGCTTGTAGGTCATGTGGTCCTCACATAGTGGAAGTGTCTGGGGTCCGGATACGACGGGCGGCGCTTCCTGCCCGCGCCAGACCCGGCCCCACGGCATTCTTGCAAGGGGGACCGTGCATCACAAGCAGCCCGTGCCTTCGCGCGCTGCACCTGCCGTACCGGACCCACGATCCACCTGCCATAGAATGCGCAACCAAACTTCAAACGCGCATCAAATCCATGACCGCAGGACCCTGCCGTTCCCACCGCCCTGGGGTTCTCCACATTCCGGCGCTGGCAGCGTTGTCGCTGGTGGCGGGCATGGCCTGCGGCGGCGAGCCGGCCGCCCCGCGTGAACTCCCTCCGGACGTCCAGGCCGATGTCACCGCGATCGCCGGGCACCTGGCGCAGGTGAGCGACACCTCGCCGGCCCTGTCATGCGACAAGGCCGTGGAGAACGCCCGCTGGGGCGTGGAGACCATGCTGGAGGTCGGCGAGAAGAACCTGCGCGCCGGCTACATGAGCCAGCCCGCCTACGATGCGGCCACCCCGGCGCTGAAGCGCCTGCTGGCTGCACTGACCGCGGAAGACTGTGCGGCCGCCACCGGCGCGCGGCGCGACTTCTACCAGTGCATGTCCAGCGACTACAACCACGTCTACGCATGCGGCAAGGCCCATCCCTTCGACCCATGATGCGCGCGGTTGACCATCCGCGAGGCGCGGGCCACCCTTCCAGCATGAACATCCAACTCTCACTGGCAAAGGCGCCGACGGCGCGTCATGCATCGCGGCAGGAAGGCTGATGGCGTCGCTGCGACTTCCCGACTGGTTGCAGGAATGGGCGAGCCTCGCGATTCCCGTCGCGCAGGCGCTCGGGATCCTGCTCGCCGCCTGGCTGCTGTTGCGCCTGCTGCGCATCGTGGTGCGCCGGATCTGCGATCACTACCGGCTGCCCGCGCAGGTTGCCGTGAGCGCGCGCCGGTTGCTCGGCGTGCTGCTCTACGTTTCGGCGTTCATGCTCGCATTGGGACGGCTCGGCGTATCGGGCAGCGTGCTGTGGACCGCACTGACGGGCTTCACCGCGGTCGCCGCAGTCGCGTTCTTCGCCGCATGGAGCGTGCTGTCCAACATCTTCTGCAGCGTGCTGATCCTGACCACGCGTCCGTTCCGCGTGCACGACCACATCGAAGTGCTGGAGAACGGCGACAAGCCCGGCCTGCGCGGGCGCGTGATCGACATCAATCTGCTTTACACCACCCTGCTGGAAGAAGACGCGCTACGCGGCGACACCGTGCTGCAGATCCCCAACAGCCACTTCTTCCAGCGCACCACGCGGCGCTGGCGGTCGGGCTCGCCCCCCGCGACCACCTCACCCGAATAGTCCGCCAGCGCCGGTACCCGACTAGGCAGCGGCCAGTGCGCGTACACGGCCAGGGGCGAGACCAGGCGACGCACGCGGATCCAGCACGAACACATTCACCGCCCCGATGAGTTCGCGCGCCTGATCTTCCATCGAGCGGGCGGCGGCCGATGCCTCTTCCACCAGCGCGGCGTTCTGCTGGGTGGTTTCGTCCATCTGCACGATGGCCTGGTTGACCTGCTCGATCCCGGCACTCTGCTCCTGCGAAGCAGCCGAAATCTCCGCCATGATGTCGGTCACCCGCTGCACGGCGGTGACGATTTCGCCCATCGTCGCGCCGGCCTGGTTCACCAGCGCCGAGCCATCGGCCACCTTGTCCACCGAGGTCTCGATCAGGCCCTTGATCTCCCTGGCGGCATTGGCGCTGCGCTGTGCCAGCGTACGCACTTCGGAGGCGACCACGGCGAAGCCACGGCCCTGCTCGCCGGCCCGCGCCGCTTCCACTGCCGCATTGAGGGCCAGGATGTTGGTCTGGAAGGCGATGCCGTCGATGACCGAGATGATCTCGGCGATCTTCCGGGAAGACTGCTCGATCTCGGTCATCGTCGTGACCACGCGTGCGACCGTCGCACCGCCTTCCGATGCCACGCTGGCCGCACCGATCGCCAGCTGATTCGCCTGGCGTGCGGATTCGGCGTTCTGGCGCACCGTGGAGGTCAGTTCTTCCATCGAAGCGGCGGTTTCTTCCAGATTGGCCGCCTGCTGCTCGGTGCGGCGCGACAGGTCGCTGTTGCCTGCTGCGATCTCCCCCGCTGCCGTGTTGATCGACGATGACGCGCCCTGGATCTGGCGCACGATGGTGCGCAGTTGCGCCACCGTGGCATTGGCATCGTCCCGCATGGTGGCGAACACGCCGTGGAAGTCGCCTTCCATGCGCGCCGTCAGGTCGCCGCGCGCGATGGCCTGCAGCAGCGACGACACATCCGCCAGGTTGCCATCCGTGGTTTCCATCAGGCGATTCAGGCCGTCCACCATGTTGCGGAAATCGTGCTGGTATCGCTGCGTGTCGCCGCGACGGCTGAAGTCGCCCGACGCCGCCGCCAGTGCCAGCTGCCTGATTTCGGCGTTGATCGCAGAGAGATTCGCCTTGGTGGTGCGCATGGCGTCCGTCAATGCGGCTTTCTCACCGGGCAGCGCCTCCATGTCGATGGACAGGTCGCCGACCGCGTAGCACTGCATGATCTCCACCAGCCGCTGCATCACCGCGATGTGCGACGCCACCAGCGCGTTGGTGTCACGCACCATGCGCCCGTATTCGCCGGGGAAGCGCGAATCGTCCATGCGGAAGCTGATGCTGCCTTCGTCGTGGCGCAACGCCATTTCGCCCTGCTCGGCGATGACGCCCTGCAGGGTCGCGGTCATGTCGGCCATCGCCGTGCCCAACTGGCCGATCTCGTCGCCACTGCGCACGTCGACCCGCTTGTCCAGGCGCCCGGCCGCGACCGCCCGCGCGGCAGCGGCGGCCTCGACCACAGGACGGATCACCGACCGCCGTATCCACCACGCCAGTACCAGTACCAGCACGATCGCCGCCACCACCGACAGGGCCGCGCACCCCACCAGCATGCGACGCGCGTCCTGCGAGCGCGCCACCACTGCCGCATCGGCAATCGTCTTGGTGCGCGCCACCAGGGCTTCGAGCGTCTCGCCCAACTGGCGGTCCATGCCCTTCACCAGGCGATCGCCTTCCTGCGTGTCGTAGCCCCCTGCCGCGAACTGCACCAGTGCGGCGCGGTAGTTGCCTTCCAACGCGTGATGCTGGGTGGCGAAATCGGCCGCCAGCCTGCGCGCCTGCGGATCGGCGATCCCGCTGGACAGGGTCTTCGCCAGGGCGGCCACCTCGCGCCCCTTCCGATCGAAGGCGCCGACGTACTTCGCCCGCTGCTCCTCGTCGTGTCCGCGGATGAGGATGTTCTTCCACTCCTGCACCTGCACGCGGAAGTCGCGGCTCAGGCGCTCACCCTCCGCGGCCTGGGCCACCTCTTCGGGCACCTCGGTGGAAAGACTGAGCCACGCCGAACCCAGGCCGGCCAGCGCGCACAACAGGATGACGGCAAGCCCCAGGGTCAGGGCGCCCAGCAGCTTGGTCTGCAGGCTGAGGGGGCGGGAAGCGGAATAGGACGACATGGCGGTACGACGTTGGGAAGGAATACACCTTCCTTAGCGGCGCGCGGCACGGCGAATTGACGCGCCACCGCCCTGCATTCCGCAATCCACGACCGCCATCTCTTTGTTTCAGTTTGATGACACGCATGTTGCCGCACGACAGCGCGCGTAGCTCAGCGCGTCAGCTCGCAGGCGAGCGCCGTCGCCTCGGCACGGGCGGTATGCCGCGCCCATGCATAGACCAGCAGGCCCACCACGGCGGTCGCCGCACCGACGTAGCCGGTCGATGTCCAGCCCAGGCCGGCGGTGATCGCCATGCCGCCCAGCCAGGGGCCGAGTGCATTCGCGGTATTGAAGGCCGCGTGGTGTGATGCGGCGGCAAGCGTCTGTGCATCGCCCGCCACATCCATCAGGTGCGACTGCAGGATCGGCCCCAGCGCGCCCATCAGACCGATGGCGACGGTGGCCAGCAGGATCGTCGGCAACGTGGTCGCCAGCCACGGAAACAGCAGCAGCGCCACGATCGCCCACGCCAGCACCATCCACGCGCCGCGCAGCTGGAAACGGTCGAACAGCCAGCCACCGACGAAGTTGCCGATCACGCCGCCCACGCCGAAACCGGCCAGGCCCAGCGGGATCCAGGCCGGCGATACGCGCGTCACGTCAAGCATCGTCGGCGCGAGGTAGCTGAAGACGCAGAACATGCCCGCGAAACCGATCGCGCCGATGCCCAGCGCCTGCCAGACTGGCACGCGGTTGAAGGCTCGCAGCTCATCCAGTGGCCTGGCCTTCGGGCCATCGATGCCGACCGGCAGCCAGACCGCCAGCAACACGCCCGTCACCAGCGCGATGATCGCGACGAAGGCGAACACCCAGCGCCAGTCGATCATCTGGCCCAGCCAGGTCGCCAGCGGATTGCCGATCAGGATGGCCAGCGTCAGGCCCAGCATCACCAGGCTGATCGCACGGCCGCGCTTGTTGGGCGGACTGATCGCCACCGCCGTCAGTGCGGCCACGCCGAAGTACGCGCCATGCGGTAGCCCGGCGATGAAGCGGAACACCAACAGGCTTTCGTAGGTCGGCCCGAGTGCGCTGGCCAGGTTGCCGAGCGCATAGAAGCCCATCAGGGCGAGCAGCAGCGTCTTGCGCTTCCAGCCCGCACCGAGGATGGCCAGCAGCGGCGCGCCCACCACCACGCCCAGCGCGTAGGCGCTGATCAGGTGGCCGACCTGCGGCTCGGTCACGCCGAGCGAGGCCACCATGTTCGGCATCAGCCCCATGCTGGCGAATTCGCTGGTGCCGATGGCGAAGCCCCCCAGCGTCAGCGCGAACAGGATCAGGCCGATCTGGCGCGCGGTGAGCTGGTCGGCGACGGAAGGGAAAGAAATCGGGGGCGTAACGTCCATGACGCATTATGCTGCGGCGCAGCAGCCGCAGTCGACCCCACGACTGGAACGCTGTCCGCTATCCGCCGTCAGCCCCCGCACTGCCTCACTTGGCGACGAACTTCAGCGGTCCCGTGTACTGCGGCCAGGCGATCGAGGCGGGGCCACGCGTGTTGAGCGCGGTTTCCGGCGTTTCGCCGGCCTCGGTCATGACGCGCGTCATCAGTGTGGGCATCCAGAAATTGACCGCGAAGGTCGCGTCGCGACGGATCACCGGATTCACCGACAGCGTGGTGGTCTTGCCCGGCTCGATCCGGAACGTCACCACGTCCTCGTTCACGAACGCGCCCCGTTCCAGCACCTTCTTCACGCTGAACGCGGTGGTCATCTCCAGGCCGATGCCGGTGACGCGGTAGTCGCCCGCCGGCAACGAAAGGGTCTCCTGCTGGCCGTAGCGGGTCATGTGGTTGAGCGGGAAATCGATGAACTGCTTGTTGACCAGCGAGAACACCACCTGGCCATCGCGCACGCCCCATTCCAGCGCGCCGCTCTTCAGCTGCTCGTCGACCTTCTTCGGCAGTTCCTTCTCACTGGTGAACGGCTTGACGTCCACCACCAGCGTACCGGTCTCCACCACCGCCGCCTGCGGCGCCTGCTCCTGCGCCGACACGGACACCGCCACGCCCGCCTGCAGCAGCAGGCCCATCATCAAGTTCCGCATCAAGTTCCCCTGGAGGCGCCCCCCGGCGCGCATGCGCCATTCCATCGCAGTCCGGCCGGGCGCGCAATCCTGCGGCTCGGCTCAGCGTTCCGTCACGCGGAACGGCAGGTTGGCGTATGCGGCATGGCCCTGCCCATCGAGCACGTCCACGAACAGCCGGTACGCACCGGGCTTGCCGGGGGCAGCGAAACGCACCCCGCCCTCGCCGTCGTCCTGCATCGCCAACATCACCTCCGGCGGCACGTCCTCGCGATCGCCGCCGATGCTGGTGGCGGTGGTTTCGTGCAGCACCGTCCAGCGATAGCGCAGCGTGTCGCCGTCGGCGTCGCACGCATCGACCTGCGCGGTGTATTCCCTGCCCGGCTCCAGCGTGATGCTGTCGATGGCGCGCCGACCGTCCAGCGTCAACGGCTGGACCGATGGCGCACGGTTGGACGGCCACGCGCCGGTCCAGACGTACTGCATCGCATCCACCGCCGGCGTGCTCTCCCCGCTCGGCAGGAACAGGCCGTACCACGTGGGCGTGCGCTCCTGCTTGTTGCCCCACAGGAACACGTACGAACCCAGTCCCTGTTCCGTATCCGCTGCGATCACCTCTTCGTAGCGCTGTTGCAACAGCATCGCCTTGCGCGAGGCATCGTCCTCGATCGGCGCCTTCCACGCCGTCAGCGGGCTTTCCCAGTGCCCGGTCGGGCCCCATTCGGTGACCACGTACGGACCGGTCCAGCCGCTGGTCGCCAGCTTCTCCGGCAATGCGCCGATGTCGCCGTAAAGCTGGATGCCGATCAGGTCCAGCGACGGCGCGCGCGCCTTCAACAGGTCGATCAGCTTCCGGTCGAAACCGGCCAGCGTGGTCATCACCGGGTGGTGCGGGTCCTCGCGATGGATCATGTCCGCGATCTGCCCGACCGCATTCCACACCTTCGGGTTGCTGTAATGCAGGTTCAGTTCGTTGCCCACCACCCACATCAGCACGGCGGGATGGTCGCTGTAGAGGCCCACTTCCCGGCGGATGCGTTCGAGCTGTTCCGCCACCGCGGCGTCGTTGTCGTAGTCGAAGCCATGACGCTCGTTGCCCACCTCGATGCCCATCGCCACCTTCAGCCCGTTGCGCTGCGCGCGGTCCAGCATCGCGCGCACGTCGACGTGATCGGTTCCCGTGCTCCAGGTGCGGAAGCTGTTGCCGCCTCGCGCGGCCAGCGCCTCCTGACCGGCGCCGGCCATGCCGGCCCCTTTCACGTGGAAGGGCTTTCCGTCCACCAGCAATACGTATGCGCCCTCCTGCTGCACGATGCGGACCTGCGACGGCGCCGCGACTGCCCACGCGGGCACGGCCAGGGCAAGGATCGACACGAACAGGCGCTGCAGCATGCGGGCGTTCTCCGGCCATAAGGACGACGGGGCATCATGCCACGCAGCCCGTCGCGGCACGGACGGGCGCTAGAATGCCGGCATGAATACCATCCTGATCCCCGTCTCCATCGGCGAACTGGCCGACAAACTCTCCATCCTCGAAATCAAGGCCGAGCGCATCGACGATGCCGGCAAGCGCGCGCACGTGCAGGTGGAACTGGATGGCCTGAACGCCCTGTGGAGCGGGCTGGCGGCCGCGCAGCCGGAACTGGCGGGCCTGAAGGTGGATCTGCGCACCATCAACGAATTGATGTGGGACGTGCAGGACGCCTTGCGCGCCAAGGAAGCGGCGCAGGCCTTCGACGCCGACTTCATCGCCCTGGCACGCGCGGTGGCGCAGCACAACGGCAAGCGCATCGAAGTGAAGAACACGATCAACCGCCTGGCCGGCTCGCGCTTCATCGAAGAGAAGCAGTACCAGGCCTGACGGCAGCGCTCACGCCGCGCCGTGGCGCTCGCGGATCACCTGCAGGCGTTCGCGGTAGTACAGCGCATCGGCGGCGATCTTCGGCGGGTTGTCCGCCAGCCACTCCAGCGCGTCACGCAGGATCGCCGCCTTGTCGGCTTCGGGGGCTTCCAGCGCGGTGTCCACGCGGTCCAGCTGCAGGATGACGTCTTCGCGGGTGGTCTGTGCCATGGCCATGCTCCTCCGGGATGGGTTACAGCGTAAGACGGCGCGCGTCATCACCACGTCATGGCGTGCTCCGCGCGCGTCCGCAGAGGCCGGTTCCCTCGTCTCTGCCGTCCGGCTCACGCCCTGAGACACGAATCCTGATCATGTCCCGATTGATCCGGAGTCCTGTCCCATGTGCGGCTACTGCACGGAACACAGCGCGTTCGCCGCGCATCTGGTCGCGCTGGAAGCGCGCGTACCGCTTGCGCCCGATCCCCTCCTCCTGCCCGTCCACCTGCAGGAAGCCACCGACTGGCAGCAGACCTGGTTGCGCGCGGCGGCGCCGGACGATCCCGTCGCCGCCATCGTGATGCTGTGTCGCGCGTGGACCGACCGGCTGGACGGGAAGACCGGGACGCCGCTGCGCGATGTCCTGGGACCTGCGTTACACGAGCGCCTGCAACAATGGCTCGCCGCGTGCGACCTGCCCGATGCCTGGGCGTGGCTCCGGCACACGGAGGGCGAACCACCCCATCCCCTGCCCCTCGACGACGCGCGCGATGCGCTGGATGCGTACCTGGCCGGCTGGCTGCTCGCGCAGGAAGGAACGTCTCCGGCATGGGACGAAGCCCTGCTGCATGAACGACTGCCGCAACTCTCGGTGGCACTGGACATCCTCCGGCGTGATGCGCCCGACGACGATCGCATCCACCGGCTCGCACTCTCGTCACCCGGCACCGGATCGCCCTTCAGCGCCATCGACCTGTGGCTGCAGCGCCGTGCCGTGCGTGCGCTGGTCGCACGCCAGGGCATGGCATCCGTCGCCACTCTGGTGGACCGTCTGCGCAGCCCCATCCTTCTCGCCGCCGTGCTGCACGGCGAGATGGACCACCATGATCTTCTGCATCTGCAAGCCGCACTGCCGGGCCATCCGGACACCGGATCGGAAGGCGCGCACAACCTGCATGCGGCGGTTGCCTTGCTGCTGGAATCGGGAATGGCTGTGCAGTAAGGGCGCCACATGCGAGGCGTACCACTGCGCCTGGTCATGCCGATGGAATGGAGAACCTGACGCGAGCGTAAGCTACCCACCGCACGTCGCCGGAGTTCCGCCATGGCTCTCATCCCGTCCCTGCCGGGCATCGACCTTCCGCTCATCCAGGCGCCCATGGCGGGCGTGCAGGATGAAGCGCTCGCACTGGCCGTGGCCCACGCGGGCGGCCTCGGTTCGATGCCATGCGCGCTGCTCAGCGCAACGCAGCTGGAAGCGGCCCTGCAGACGTTCGCCACGCTGGACCGCCCCATCAACCTCAACTTCTTCTGCCACGCGATGGCGGATCCCGACCCGGCGGATGAGCAGCAATGGCGGAACGCGCTCGCGCCGTACTTCGACGCGTTCGGCGTCGAACCTCCGCCGCCCTCCACGGCCGGTGCACGCCGGCCTATCGATGCGGCCACCGTGGATCTGCTGGAACCGTTCCAGCCGAAGGTCCTCAGTTTCCACTTCGGCCTGCCCGACGCCGCCCTGATGGCGCGCATGAAGGCGTGGGGCGCACGGGTGATGGCGTCCGCCACCACGGTGGAGGAAGGCCGCTGGCTGCAGCAACGCGGTGTCGACCTGGTGATCGCGCAGGGGATCGAAGCGGGCGGCCATCGCGGGCATTTCCTTGCCGACGACCTCACCGCGCAACCGCCCACCCTCGACCTCGTCACCGCGCTGTCGAAGGTGCTGACGGTGCCGGTCATCGCGGCAGGCGGCATCGGCGACCGGACCGATGTGCAGCGGCTGCTGGCGGCGGGCGCCAGCGCGGTGCAGGCCGGCACCGCCTATCTGTTGTGCCCGGAAGCCACCACCTCGGCCGTGCATCGCGCCGCGCTCCAGCAGGAGGGCCGCGACAGCGCGATCACCAACCTGTTCAGTGGCCGCCCCGCGCGCGGCCTGGTCAATCGCCTGATGCGCGACCTCGGCGCGATCTCCACGCTGCCGCCCGCCTTCCCCTGGGCATCGCAGGCCCTCGCCCCCCTGCGTGCGGCGGCGGAAGCGCGCGGGCGGGATGACTTCTCGCCGCTGTGGTCAGGCACGCGTCCCGGCCGGTTCCCCGGCGTGGGCGCTGCGGCGGTGACGCGGGCGTTGATGGGGATGGACTGAGGGGTGCCGCAGGCGGGGCGACCCGACCTCCCACCTCCGTCGGCCTGCCTCAATGACGGTGGGTGTGGAACGGAGTCGCGGTACAACGCCAGTACGGAATCAGCTTGCTGCGGATGCCCTTGAACGAAGACACATCGAAGCGCCGGGTGGCAAAGGTGCCGGTGGGCGTGTGGCGCAGCATGATCTCCACCTCGCGCGCATTTTCCAGCGCGTCCATCAGGTTCTCGTCGCTGTACCAGACCTCCCAGTTGATCGCGATGGCATGGTCGCGGCCCGGCGAGCCCTGCACATCGAAGCGACCGGGGAAGGGTTTGCCATCCAGCATCACACGCACGGCGTCGGTGTCCCAGGTGCGTGGACGGGTGCGGTCCTTGAGCTCGTCACGGAACTGCAGGCTGGACGTCATCAGGTCCGACAATGCACGGTGGTCGGGGGGACGCAGGTCGTGCGATTCATCCGAGGCAGCGTGACTGAAGGAAATGCCGAGGGTGAAGGTCTCGTTCGGCCCGGCATTGGGCGACGCGATGGAATAGCGCGCGGTCCCCACGATGACGCCACCCAGTTCACTCCGGTGCCAGCCTTCGATCTCGGTATCCGGCAGCGCCGGCTTCGTGCACTGCTGCGACCAGGCGGTGGCAGGCAGCACGGCGAACAGAAGGGCCAGCCAGCCCGGACATCTGGACATCGAATTCCCCTGGTGGATGGCGCCCTCCCCAGGGCGCGACAGGGCTACTAAAGCACGCTTCCGGCGAAGGCGCCATCGTGGCGGAGGGCATGCGCGTGCATCGCATGGGAACCGTCAGAAACGCGCCGGAAACGTCCTGACACTCCACTCCGCGTTCTTCTCGTCCAGCGTCGCTGCCAGCAGGGTCTCGCCATCCGTGCGCACGTTGACCAGACCATAGACCAGGCCCGACACCACGTAGGCCCCCCGTGCCTTGCGGGATCCCTTCTTCGGGCGCAGATCGCCCGCCTTGGTGGTGCGGTAATGCAGCGTGGTGCGGGCAAGATCGTCGCCCTCGACGGCCGCACCGCCGGGCACCTCGATCCTGTCCAGCTTGCCGACCGCGTAGGAGCGGGCGAGTTCGGTGGAGTACACCAGCGGCGTCACGATCTCGTCCTTCACCACCGTCAGGTGGCCCGTCGCGCCGCTGGCGGCCACGATGGCCGGCCGCGGGTGGTCGTGTCCCTCCGCGTCCCCCGATGAAATGATGGTCGCCGAGGGCGCCATCGCCTGGAGGAAGGCCAGCGACACATCCGCGCTTCCATGGTGGCAGGCCTTGGCCACGTCGCACTGCAGTTCCAGCAGGCTGCCGGCCATCGCGTGCAGGATGTCCTGCTGCGCGCCCTTGTTCAGATCGCCCGTCAACAGGGTGCGCGTGCGCCCGTAGTCGACGCGCAGCAGGATGCTGTGGCCGTTGGTGTTGAGCTCGCTCCGGCCGAGGTTGCGCAGCGCCGCGCGTCCCTGCACCTCGGCCTCGATGGGGGCCAGCACGCGGATGGATACGTCGCTGGTGTCGGGGTCGAAGCCGGGGAGCCAGGGCGTCTCGTCGCTGAGCCTGGCGAACACGCAATGGCCACCATCGGCGGTGGTGGTATCGGCCACGCGCCGGATGAACTTCGCCCACTCGCCCTGCAACGGCCGGGGGCTTGCGGCATCCAGGCCCTGCAGCGCGGAATCGCGGTCATCCAGCAGGTCGACCAGGTAGCGTTCGCCGTCGTGTTCCACCACCTCGCCGAGCGACCGCTTCCCGCCCAGCGTCCACCACGAAACACCGGCGTGATAGAAGCGGTCGACGTGGATGGCCTCGGCATCCAGCTCCTCGGTCACGTCGACGCCCAGCAGATCGGAAAGTCCGCCGTAGTGGTCCTCGTCGTTGTGCGACGAGATCAGGGCGTCCAGCTCCACGCTCGACAGTCCGTAATCCTTCACGAACTTCCAGTCGATGAAATCCGCCGCCGATTTTCCGCTGGGCTGCTTGTCGCGCGGAAATCCCCCGTCGATGAGGATGTGCTGGAAGGAGGGGGTCTTCACCAGCACGCCGTCGCCCTGCCCCACATCGATGAAGTAGAACTCCAGCAGCGATGTGCCATCGAGCGCGGAGGCCAGCACCCATCCCGTCCTGCCGCGCGCGGTGACCTTGCGCCGGCTGCCGGTGCCCGGCGCGCCTTCGAATTTCACCCCGTCGCCCCACAGCAGGTACGCGAAGGCCTTCCCTTCCTCGGCCGCGTCGTACATCGGCACGGGCTTCCTGGATCCAACGAACGCGTCGAACGGATTGTCGATCATGGGGTTCCTCACGGGACCGTGGCGAAGGAGGGACGCGACCCGGGCAATGGCCATGTTCGCGCTCCTCCATGCCAACGCCATGACCATGCACACAAGGTCATCCATCGGTCGGGCGGCTTCGCTCGAAGCATCCCGTGTGTCGGCGCATCCCTGCTGGGGGGCTTGAGCCCGCCCTACACCGCCCTGTGCAGGCCGCGGATGCCGAACCAGACCAGGACAGCGGCCAACGACAGGAAGGTCGCGGCGATCGCAGCTTCGCCTCCCGCCAGCGGCAGTCCCAGCGCGCGCGTGGGCAGGGAGGCATCGTAGAGACTGACGGTGGCGAGCACCACGCCGCCGATGATCAGCACGGTGGATCGTAGTTTCTTCATGCGATTGCTCCGTTGCGGCCTGATGGCGGGGAGCAGGGTCGTGCGCGCGCCGGGGCACACGCAACCCGCGTGCGACCAAGCCACCGGAGATCCGACGAAACGGGGTATCGGATGACGGGCTTCACCCGCGTGGACCGGCTGTGGAAGTGGTAGCGTGGCAGCCGCAACGCTGCAGGCCGTCATCCGGGGGGATGCCACGATGAAACTGTTCTTGCCGGGTCCGATGACACTGCTGCTCTCCCTGCTGATCAGCTTTTTCCTGCTGAGGTCGGACACCCTGCGGGCGGTGCAGGCGTCCGGGGTGCACGCACCTGCCGTTTCCCACGGGGTGGCCCGATGGAAGGCGACGCGCGTTGCCGATGCGACCCAGGCGCCCCCCGTGCATCACGTCCAGGCAGGCGGGACAACAGCCCCGCCCGTGGTGGTGGCGCCGCCGTCGCAGACCGACCCGTTCGCGCCGGTGTACATCGTGACCTCGCGCGACACCTGGCAGGGGATCCGCGGCCTGGCCCGTGATGCGGTCGCGCGGCGCGACAGCACCGGCACGCCGCTGGTGATTTCCGAAACCCGGGCCGACCGCCTCGGCGAGATCAGCCGCTACGTGCATGTCAGCGAGCGCCGGTGCGGCGGCTATTTCGCATTCCCCAGCCGCGCGCAGGCCGAGGCCTTCGTCAGTGCGGATCGCGCGAAGCAGGCGATGACGAAATCACTGGCCGCCGGCTACACGCTCGACAACCAGGCCACCGTGAGCCGCTGGTTGCCGCAGGTGCAGGAACAGCGCCTCTACGACACCATCAACCACCTCTCCAGCTATCGCAACCGCTACTTCGCCAGCAGCCACGGCAAGACATCGGCCGAATGGATCCGGGACCACTGGCAATCGCTCGCCGCCGGCCGCGATGATGTCAGCACGGAGTTGTTCACCGCCTGCGCGAACTGCAGCACGCAGCCTTCGGTCATCCTCACCATCCAGGGCCGGGACCTGCCCAACGACGTCGTCGTACTGGGCGCGCACCTGGACTCGATCAACGGCAGCAATCCCTACGATCCCAACCAGCATGCGCCTGGCGCCGACGACGATGCATCGGGCATCGCCACGCTCACCGAAACGCTGCGCATCGCACTGGCCGACGGCTGGCAGCCGCGGCGCACGGTGAAGTTCATGGGGTATGCCGCCGAGGAAGTCGGCCTGCGCGGCTCGCATGCCATCGCGCAGTCGTTCCGCGCCAGCGGCGTCAACGTGGTCAGCGTGCTGCAGGTGGACATGACCAACTACAAGTCGGGCGCGGTGACGGACATGAAACTGATCAGCGACTACTCCAACACCGATCTGAAGAATTTCTTCATCACCCTGTTCGATACCTACCTGGCGCCGATGGGCCTGACGCGCAGCAGCGTGGCCTGTGGTTACGCGTGCTCCGACCATGCGTCATGGACGAACGCCGGCTATCCCGCGGCGATGATGTTCGAGGCCGGCGGGCCGAACGGCAGCTTCCCCTACATCCACACGCCCCAGGACACACTGGCGACGATGGGGGAATCGGCGCAGCACAGCGTCAAGTTCACCCAGTTCGCCCTGGCCTATCTCGGCGAGACCGCCAAGACGCGCGGGAAGGTCACCGGAGGGCCGGCGCAGGTGTTGCCGGTGCAGTGAACCGGCGGACGGCGGGATGAGGACGGTGGCAGCGGCAGTTGCCGCGAGTGCCGATGTCGTTGATCACCGCGCCGGTGCGGGTCGTCCCCACCCGATTGAGCGGGTTCGAAGCCGGATCCGATGATGGCGTCGCGCCATCGGCCGCCCTCGCAGGGTGGACCGCAGGCACCCGCCTCTTCAAAGGAACCCGGATGAATACCCAGCACCTCCTCATCAGCGCGCTGTTCATCGCTTCGCTCACCGGCTGCTCGGCCGTGGCCACCAAGACCAACACCCTGTCCGACGAGCGCATCCTGTCCGAAACCGGCGGCGTGCTGGGCCTGTCGCCGTCGGAGCTGACCCTCGTCGAACGCCGCACCGAAGGCGTCAACACCTACGTGACGCTCAAGGCCAGCAACGGCAAGACCTATGCCTGCACCGTCAATGGCGGCAATCTGTTCTCGTTCGGCATGACCAACCCGCCCGTCTGCAACCCGCGCTGAGCACCGTCGCGCCGCGCACCGTCCGTCCATCGACACCGCCTTGCGAGCGCAGCGTCGCAGGTCTGGCCTTCACCCTCCGCCGGAAGCAACCCCGGCCGTCCGCGCTGTCGATGCACGCGGCTGCCCTGTCCCGCACAATGCCAGTCATCTGTCGGAAGGCCGGGGACTGACGCACGCCATGCACGACCACGCTGACACCGCCTTTCCGCGCACGCACGGGACACCGCGCCGCGGGCGTGTGCGCTTCGCCGTGCTGGTCGCGGTCATCACCGGGTGGTGGGCGCTGTACGGACTGATGCTGGCGCGACAGCTGGTCGACATGCGGTCCGCCGACGGCGAGGTGTACGGCTGGACAGGCGCGCTGACGTACGCCATCGGCAGCACCTGGGCCTGGGTGCCGATGACCGTGGTGGCGTATCTGGTGGTGTCGCGCTTTCCGCTGGGCGGCCAGCACCTCGGGAGGAACGTCGCCATCAATGCAGGCCTGGTGGCCGGCTTCATCGTGGCAAAGGCGATATACGCCTGGCTGTCCAATCCTCTTTTCGCCTGGTATCCGACGCTGCCGCCCATGCTCGACCTGCTGGGTACCAGCGTCAGCAACAACCTGATCCTCGGCATCATGGTGGTCGCCATGGTTCACGGCATCGTCTATTTCGAGCACACCGAAGACCGCCAGCACCGGGTGACGGCGCTGGAGAAAAGCCTGGCGCTGGCGCGGCTGGAGGCGGTGCGCGCGCAGCTGAATCCGCACTTCCTGTTCAACGCGCTCAACTCGGTGGCCGAGCTGATGCAGACCGACGTGGACCAGGCCGACCGCATGCTGGTCGCCATCTGCGACATGCTGCGCGACGGGCTGCGTGCCGACCAACTGCAGGAGCGGCCACTGCGCGACGAGCTGAAGCACGTCACCAACTACCTGATGATCGAAGAGATCCGGTTGGGCCCACGCGTCAACGCCACCGTGCGGGTGGACGACGCGTGCCTGGATATCCCGGTTCCCACACTGTCCCTGCAGCCGCTGGTGGAGAACGCCATCGTCCATGCGATCGCGCGATCGCGCGCCCCGGGCTGGGTGACCGTGGCCGCCTGGCAGCAGGGACAGACGCTGCACCTGTCGGTGGAGAACTCGCGCGCCGTCGAAGGCGCGCGCAAGGACGGCAACGGCATGGGGCAACGCGCGGTGGAAGAACGGCTACGCCTGCTCTACGGCGAGCGCGGCCAGCTGCATCGGGGCGAAAACGACCCGGACGTCTACCGCGTGGATCTGCAGGTGCCGCTGCCCGATCCCCGTCCACTGACCGCCGCGCCAGCCGCGAGGGAAGCAACGTGCTGACCGCGGTCATCGTCGACGACGAACCGCTGGCACGGCAGCGGTTGCGACGCCTGCTGGGCAAGGTCGCCGGTACGGTCATCCAGGTGGTGGCGGAGTGCACCGATGTGGATGAACTCATGCGCCTGGCGCGGCGCACGCAGGTGGACGTGCTCTTCCTCGACATCGAGCTGCCGGGGGGCAACGGCTTCACCGCGCTGCGACGGTGGAACGGCCCGCCGCCCAAGGTCGTATTCGTCAGCGCCTACGACCAGCACGGCGTACGGGCGTTCGAGGACAGGGCGATCGATTACCTGCTCAAGCCGGTCTCGGCGGAGCGGCTGCGGGACACCGTGTCGCGCCTGGTGGCGCTGCCCGACAAACCGCCGCGCACGTTGCCGGCCAGCGGGCGCCCGCTGTCACTGCAGCTGGGCCGCCGCACCATGCGCGTGGACCAGGCGGATATCCAGGTCGTGCGTGCGCAGGGCAACTACCTGGACATCGAAACGAAGCTGGGTACGTTCACGTACCGGCGTCCGCTGGGTGAGTTCATCAAGGAACTCGATGCCACCGCATTCCTGCGCGCACACCGATCCTCGGTGGTCCGCATCGCCGCCGTCACGGAAATCCTGACCCTGGGCTCCGGCCGCTACCGCCTGACGCTGGATTGCGGACGGGTGATCGTGACCGGGCGCCGCTATCGGGACGACGTCCAGTCGCTCCTGGCGACCCCGCCGTCCGCATCCGCATCCGCATCGGCCTGAGGTCGTCAGACGTGTCCGTCAGTTCTCCGGGGTATTGAGGAGGGATCGGCACATGCCGCCCGCCGGTCCTTCGGAACGGATGCGGATGTCCGCCACACGCCACGCCTGGGTCTTGTCGGGAACGGTCACGAAGCTGACGTCGCACGAGGTATAGGCGCCGGATTGCGACAGCACACGACCCGATGCCGCGCTCACGACCGCCGACCGGGTATCCGCCTCGTCGCTGTAGCTGATGAACCGCATCCCGGATGCCTCCGTCACCTGCGGATTCGCGCCGAGCCGGGCCAGCGCCAGCGCCTCAGGTTTGCCCAGCCACACCATCAGCATCGACCCCTCCAGTTCGGTGACCTTCCTGCCTGCCTGGACCTTCCTCGCAATCGCGAGGAACTCCTGCTCGGTCCGGTCCGCTTCGATGATCGGTTGCGCGAACGCCCGCGCCTCCGCATCCAGCGTCTCCATCTTCGCGCCCACCGCCGCCAGTTCGCTCCGGTTCTTCGCGATCTCCGCCTCGGTCAATCGCCTGTCCCTCGCCCCTCCCGGCTTCTGCGCCTTCCAGATATCCCGCCAGACGAAGCTCCCCACGGTGACGATGCTCGTCGCCTGGGCGACCGAGATGACCTCGCCGATCCCGAGCGGCGCCAGGCCCGCGTTGAACCTGGCGGGATCCAACGCGTCCCATCCTCCTGCCGCATGGAGTGCGGACCGCGTCAGGAGCTCATTGCAGGCCAGCATGCCGGCCTTTCTGTAGGCGGGATTCGAAAGGGATTGCCACGGGGTGGCCGGCAGCGGCACGTTGTCCGCGTCGCGGGTGAACTGATAGCTGCGCTCGCCCATGCGCCAACGCTGCGGCGCCGCAACCGCGGGGCCCGTCGCGCGCCTGGGCGTCGCCGATGGCGCGGAATCGGCCGGACATTCGAACTGCAACTTCAGCACGGTCCAGTCCGGCTTGCCCGCATTCTCGTAAAGACCGAAGACCTCGATCTCGCGGATCGACGTGGTCCCCAGCATCGCGTCCATCGGCGTGCGGTCGGCCATCATGAGCTGGGTGAAGTAGAGCTCCCGGTCGCCGGGATCGCCTTGCGCGTGCAGCATCAGCATGTTCGCCCATCCCATGCCCGGCAAGGCCGCAAATGCCATCGCGACCAGCGCGCGCGCCGCGCGACGCCTTCCTGTTCTCATCCTGACTGTCTCCACACCCTTCCTCCGTCCAGCGTCGATCACGAATAAGCCGTTGTCGGCAGCGACAACCGATGACACCCGGTCCGCCTCCGTCGGTCGTCCCCGGCCCCGGTTGTGGGGCTGGACGTGCCTGCACGGCAAGCCCGAGGCGCGTCTCCGGCATGACCAAGCCTTGCACAGCGCGGGATGAGGTGCCGGTCATCCGCACCCTCGCGGATGTCGTTGATCACAGGCGCCACGAAGCGCATGGCACGTCAGCCGGCGCAGGTGTGGCCGGTGCCGTAGGGTGTGCCCTGGCCCACCGTTGGATGGAGGCGGATACCGTGCGAAGGTGGGCCTGAGCCCACCCGACAGGCCGCCTTGGGAGATCGACATGAGACACGCGTTCGCGAACATCGCCTTCACCCCCGCGGTACGCGACGTGCAGGCACGCGACGGCAGCCGCGCGCAGTACGCGCGGGCCTTCGAATCCGGCGACGAGGTACGCAATGCCGAACTCGGGGCCGACGAAGCCGCCTTCATCCACGCGCAGCGCAGCTTCTACATGGCGACCGTGTCGGAAACCGGATGGCCGTACGTGCAGCATCGCGGCGGCGCGCCGGGTTTCCTGCGCGTGGTCGATGCGAAGATGCTGTCGTTCACCGACCTGCCCGGCAACCGGCAGTTCATCAGCGTGGGCAACGTGGCACAGGACGATCGTGTGGCGTTGATCCTGATGGACTACACGCATCGGCAGCGGCTGAAGCTGCTGGGCCGCTTGAGCGTGGAGGAGTCACCGGGCGCGGGACGTACCGAGCGCACGATGACGATCCACGTGGAAGCCTTCGACTGGAATTGTCCGAAGTACATCCCGGTGCGCTTCGAAGCCGAAGACGTGCAGCGTGCGCTTGCCGAGCGCGACGCGCGCATCGCTGAGTTGGAGGCGCAGGTGGCCGAACTGCGCCGGACGCCGTAGGGCGGGCCCCGGCCCGCCGTTCGACGTGTGTGGATCGCGTGCGATGGCGGGCTTGAGCCCGCCCTACGGGGCGATGCCGTAGCGGGCGTAGCGGTCGGCGACGCCGGGTTCCAGGCTCAGGCCCTTGTCGATGTCGGCTTGGGCGGTCGCGTCGCCGGTCAGCGCTTTCGCGCGGCCGCGCATGTAGTACGAAGAGGCACCGCTGGCATCAAGCGACAGCGCGGTGGTGTAGTCGGCGATCGCGCCGGGGTAGTCGCCGCTGCGGAAGCGGACGAAGGCGAGGCTGTTGTGGTTGTTGCCATCTTTGGGTTCCTTGCGAACCGCGGTCTCGCAGTCTTCGCGAGCGAGGTCGAGTTCCTGGCCCAAAAGCGCGCGCGCCCAGCAGCGGCCGTTGCGGGTGGCGGCTTCGTCGTTGCCCAGTTCGATGGCACGCGTGAAATCCTGGATGGCGCGTTGCTGCCTGCCGGTATCGGAGTAAGCCTTGCCGCGGTTCTGAAAGGTCGCGGCATCCTGCGGGTTCAGTTCGAGCGCGCGACTGAAGTCGGTGATCGCCGCCTCCATGTCACCCATCGTGCCGTGCACGATGCCGCGCGTCGCGAAGCTGGCCGATTGGGAGTCAATCAGACGGATGGACTCATCCAGGTCAGCCAAGGCGGCGGCGAAATCCTGCTTTTCCATGGCCGCTCGCGCACGCATGAAGTACGCATGGCTGCGCCCATCCGGCGGCAGGTGCTTGACGCCGAGCACCCGGGCGCAGGCCGCTATGGCGGCGTCGGGCAGCGTGCTGTCGCTGCATGCGTCCAACTGCGCGCGCATGTCGGCGCTGTTGGCATTGCATGCGGTCAGCAGCATAAAGAAACCGATGAGAAGGTGTCGCATACGCCCCCAGCGTAGTGATGACCGCGGCGCCCTTGCCTTCATCGTTCGGGAGGCGTGAACCCTGCGGATCGGTTCGCGCATGTTACGGGGTGGCGTGCGGCGTCGACAGCATAGGCTGGGCCTCGGCCCACCTTTCGTGCGAATGCGCCCGGTGCACTGCGCTTACCCGGACTACGCGGGTCGCCTGGCTCAGGTGCCCAGCAGTTCGACGTCGAACTTCAGGGTGGCGTTGGGCGGGATGACGCCGCCGGCACCGCGGGCGCCGTAGCCCAGGTTGGCGGGGATGATCAGGGTGCGCTGGCCGCCCACCTTCATGCCCTGCACGCCTTCGTCCCAGCCCTGGATGACCATGCCGCCGCCGAGGGGAAAGATGAAGGGTTCGCCGCGGTCCTTGCTGGAATCGAACTTGGCGCCCTGCGCGCCGTTGTCGTACAGCCAGCCGGTGTAGTGCACGGTGACGTTGCTGCCGGGCTTGGCCTCGACGCCGCTGCCGACGACGGTGTCTTCGAATTGCAGGCCGGAGGTTGTGGTGGTGAATGCCATGGGGTGTTCCTTGTGGGGATCGGGATGTTCGTGGTGCGTAGTCTATCGCCCGTGCGGTCCAGAGGAGGAAAGGGGTAGAGAGTCGCAGGGGGCCTTGCCCTCATGCACATACGCGCACGGCCTACGTGGACGGGCTCAAGCCCGCCTTCAACACTATGCCGACGGCCGCCTGCCCCGCATGAATTCCAGCATCGCTTCGAACACGGGCTGCAGGCGCACGGCCTGGTCGGTGAGTTCGTACTCCACGCGTGGGGGGACTTCCGCGTAGAGGGTGCGGCGTACCAGTCCGTCGCTTTCCAGCTCGCGCAGTTGCGCGGTCAGCATGTGCTGGGTCACGCCGGGAATGGCGCGCCGCAGTTCATTGAAGCGGTGCATGCGCTGGTGCAGCAGCCAGAGGATTTCCAGTTTCCATTTGCCACCGAAGATGGCGACGGCCTTCCTGATGTCGCCATGTATTTCATCGATGTTGTGTGCGATGTCGGTGCATACCTGCTCAGTATGGTTTTGCATACCTGGTACTCAAATCAATCCTTCTTGTTGACACGACTATACGCCACTAGATTTTCGCGACGCGGTGGCAGCGGCGTCACGGAGACGATCGACATGCGGCCGCACTCCTTCCCCACAAGGCACTTGCCCCATGAAGATCCTGCATATCGATTCCAGCATCACCGGCGGCGATTCGGTCAGCCGCACGTTGACCGCGGCGGTGGTCGAACGCCTGCTCGCGCTCAGCCCGGACGCCGACATCACCTATCGCGACCTCGCCGCGCAGCCGCTGCCGCAGGCGTCGGCGCCGCTGCTGGCGGTGGCGGCGGGCGCTGACGTGCCGGCGCAGGACAGCGCGCTGCAGGCGGACGTGTCGGTGGTGGGCCGTGTGCTGGAGGAAGTGCTGGCGGCGGATGTCATCGTCATCGGTGCACCGATGTACAACTTCAGTGTGCCCAGCCAACTGAAAGCGTGGCTGGATGCAATCGCGGTGCCGGGCAGGACGTTCCGCTACGACGCGCAGGGGGTGCACGGATTGTTGGGCGAGAAGCGCGTGATCATCGCGTCCGCACGCGGCAACGTCTACGCGGCGGGCTCCCCGGTCGCGGGGTACGAGCACCAGGAGTCCTACCTGCGCAGCTTCCTGGACTTCCTGGGCGTGACCCGCATCGAGGTGGTGCGTGCCGAGGGCGTGCGGTTGGGCCCCGAGCATGCGCAGGCCGCGATGGCCGGTGCGCTGGCGCAGGCGGGCCAGCTGGAAGCGGCGTGATGCACGTGCAGGGTGAACGTTCACTCTGCTGTCGGGGTGCATGGCGGCTTATGCCGCGTGGGCCGACGCCTTGGTCGCACGCTTAGAGAAAAGGCGGGCCGAAGCCCGCCTTTCTTTTGCATGACGCTGCGCTCACGCGGCCGGTTCGGGTTCCTGCCGACGCTTGCGGTTGAAGCGGGCACCCAGGGCTTCCTTCAACGTGTCCAGGCCATCGCCTTGCCCGGCTACCTTGAGGTGGGCGTAGCCTTCCAGGGAGGCGACCATCAGGTCGCTGCCGAGGGCCATTTCGCTGTCGACCATGCGGTCGTACACGCGTTGCAGGCGGGTGAGCAGTGGGCGCAGGGTGTCGAGGGCGGCCAGGTCGGCGCGGTATTCGTCCACGTCGAAGTTGCGCGGCAGTACGTCGGCGTGTTTGCCCAGGGTGATGACGGCCTGGCGGCAGAAGGCTTCGGACTTGTCGCCCATCTTGGTGAGTTCGCGGCGCTCGTCGGGGGTCAGGCCGATCAGGCCGGTGAGGCGCTGCTCCAGGGTGGTGATGGCGTCTTCGGCGGCGACTATGTCTTCGCCGGTGAGGCGCAGGGAGATGCGGTTCTGGGTCATGTTCACTCCATTGATCACATTGAAAGGACACGTCGGCGTTCATCGCCGACGACCGCAGCCTAGCGTGCATGCGTTCGCAAAACCTCTCACAAATGCAGGGCGCTCTCGGAATGAGATGGAGCTCGGAATGCCAACGACCGAGCGCGGAAAGCGATCGATGGCATTCGGAATGTGAGGTCTGGAGCTCGAAGCCTTGCAGATGGCTTTCGGAAAGCCAGGGTATGGCTCTCGGAGTGCCATCGATGGGTCTTTGAAAGCGATCGATGGCTTTCAATGTGAGAGCGGCGGGGCTCGGAATGCCATCGATGGGTTTGGGAGAGCGATCGATGGCTTTCGGAAAGCCATCGATGGCATGGGGGAGCCCGGCGCTTGGGATTCCGAGCTCGATCGATGGGACTCGGAGCTCCATCGATGGGGCTCAATGTGAGAGCGATGGGGCCTGGAATGCCATCTCATGCGTAGGGTGGGCCCTGGCCCACCGCCTGGATCGCATGGCGACTAATGGGAAGGTGGGCTGAAGCCCACCCTACGGGGTCAGAGAAGTTCCGTCCGAGTAGTACAGCGGAACATGCCGTCGTCCGATTTGCTTATCCGACGGCAGGTCTCCATGCGGGTGATCGACGAGCGCGGGACAGCTTCGGTCCTCTCGCTTCTCAGCAGCACGCACATGTCGTTTCCGCATTGCATGACCAGCGCCGGCCTTGCCGACTCGGCCTCGGTGTATCCCAGCACCCAGTTGCGCTCCAGGGTGGCGAGCTTGGACAGCGCGACGCGCTCTTTCTCGGCGTCTGCCTTCGCTTTGGATGCCGCAGGCTTGATCCCGAGGTAGATCAGGCCGACGGCGAAAAGGAATAACAGGAGCAGGCTGAGCACACCGGCTTGGCTGCTCTCGAATACTGCATCGACGGAACCCGCCACGGCGCGGTGCTTTGGGTCAACCCGGCCCAGCCGACGCATCTCGGCCTGGAACTTCCTGGCCATCCTGCTTGCACCGAACAGTCGAGGAATACCGAAGGTCCTTATGCACGCGAGCATGACGAGAACTGCGACGGATATCCAAGCAAACCTTAGGACCCACGGAGCGCCGCCGATTAAGGATTGGATGAGTACCAACGCACCACTACGTATGTAGTCCACGCTGGTGTAGCCCAGCAGTGCATCGCCGATACCGAACTCACTCCAGTAGGTGTCCAGATATGCCCACCCCGCGAAGTACAGTGCCGGTACGCCGATGATGGTGAGCTTGGTGGCCAACTCGAGCAGGTGCTGGATCTTGGATCCGATGCTTGCCAGTACGCCCATCCCCGACGCTCCTTGTGGTTATCCCCTACCCGGAACTATGCCATCACGCCGTCACGGCAGCGACGATGTGGTCGGCGGTGTCGGCGAGGTGGGTGAAGCAGTGGGCCAGGCCGTTGCGGGTGAGGATGAGGTCGTCGGGGTTCTGGTGTTCGGGGGTGCTGAGTTGGGCCAGCAGGTGCAGGTGGTCGCGCAGGGCCTGCAGTTCGGCGCGGGCGTCGGCGGGCAGGTGGTAGCCGGGGTCGGTGGGCGTTGCGTGCTTCATGGCGAATCCTTCCGCGTGCGGGGTGCAAGGCGTGCCTGCGGGCGCGGCATGCGCCCGCAGGGTGTCGGGAGGTTCGAACCGCTAGTAGCCGGCGGGCATATTTCCCTCAAGGGTGTTGTATTAGCCGCCCTCCCGACGCGGAACAGTCTGCGTCGGATGCGCCCGATGCATTGAGCACAAAAAACCCACCAAGATGTCGGAGGTGGGTACCGCTACTAGGGGAGATTCGACGCTCCTTGGAGGCGAGTTTGCGTTGGTAATGCCGTGGTGTCTATTTACATTTTCAGCAGGTGAAAACTAGACGCCAGCAACAGGCGCGTTTGGCAGGCAATCGGCGTACTGCTGCTGCAACAGAGGCAAGGTGGGAGACCACAAGCCGTGCGCCATTCGTACGACATTAGTCACCAGAATCAACATCCCATTGGCATTGATGAGGACGGAGCCGGCTTCGTGGTGCGGAAACGGCACGGAGCTCTGTACAACTGCACGTATCCCGCCGTGCACGTAGGAGTGCATTCCTCGCCACGTGGCATCTTTGAGCGCAGCAAGGGGCTCGTAAATGGAAGCAGGATGATGTTGCGCGATGACTCGCAGCATTGTTTTTACGTCAGGCCCCATGCGCGTCTCCGCATCAGAGGTCAACGCCGCCGGCACTGGGCTTAGGAACTCCTCTATCCAGGCATCGTCAGCACCGCGAAAGGCCCAAATCGCGCGCAGCATAGTTTCGTAAGCAGGCCTAACGAGTGCCGTTGCAGTAACGTCCAGTTGATGCTGGATAAGAACCCATTGGGCAGTCGTGTGCTGCTTCACGATGTTTGCAAACGCTTGAACTACCAACATCCGCTTATCCAAAGGGGCTGGCAGCTCCTCCCAAAGCTCATCAAGCGCCAGGTGCAGAAGGCGACTTCCATGAGAGACGCGCTCCAGCCGTTCGATGGCCGCAGGATTTGGCTCGTCCCGTTTGTACTCCACCGGACCTCCACCTTCTCGCATCGGATGATGGGTTTCGCTTCGCTCAATCCATCCTACGCGCTGTCGTTGCCTTGATCAGTGCGCTCCCCGCGCATCGACTCCGCGTTTCCGCGAGCGACGAAAGCTTCCGCGTGAGCGCGCGGGGACTCTGCAGCCTCGGCTATCCCTGATATTTGATGGGCCCGCTGGAGAGCACTACAGAGAAGTTCCAGCATGGAGTCCAATATGGCTGAACCGTCATACACGACGTCCGAGTGAAGATTCAGGCTTATATTGTCCTTCAGGACACCGGCACGGCGTCGCGCGTAGATCAGCTTCGTTGCCGCGCGAGCGAAGAGCTTCGCGTCTTCAGGATCGAAGATGTCCAGCCTCGTGATGCAAGACTCAAGTACAGGCGCTGAGCAGTTCGAGAGCTGCGAGGCCACATGGTCAGCCAAGTGATCCTCCTCCCAGTTCGCTCGCAACTCAACGTTAATTCTTCCTGCTTCGACGCGTGCAATATTGTCCCAGAGTTCGTCAGTGAATGCGGCAGCCATGGCCTTAGATTGAACATTCCGCAATCGACTTCTTTCCTCCGACTCATCTCTCGCAATACTCATCGCGGTGGCGGCCGACACACGACTTGAATGGAGTGCCACTAGAACAGCAAAAAATGTGGCAATTGCGGCGATCAGCCCAATGACGACTTGCGCCCAGCCCGCCTGCGCATCCAGCGGGAGAGTGCAGAATTCCAGCAGCTTGCAATCCATACCCGCCCCTTAAAATCACTCTCATCCGGCCACTTAACTCACCTGGTGGGCTAAAATCACCGCGGAACCGCATAGCTACGGGCGGAACGGTGCACTTAGTCCTAGCCTGCACGCTGCTCCGTCGCCCAGAGCCGCTCGTCTATTCTGGCGCCAATTCTCTCCATGCATCTATCCATAACGGATGGTCGTCATATAAAAACGTAGGGTAAGCCTTGGCCGACCTGCTCGCTTCCCCTCAGCTGAGGGGAAGGTGGGCTGAAGCCCACCCTACGAGCTACGCTGGCTACCAGAGATCTAGAGTAAGCAATTCTCGCTCATGCCTTCTTACAGCGCCAATGAGACTCTTGAAGCTCGCGGACCGCTCGTTTTCTAGATCTAGGTACTTACCTATCTCGCGAGAGCCGTTTACCTTCTGGTACATACCACCGGTTAAAGTCCTCACTTCTTGGCTCGGACTTCCGAAAGAGTCTGGCACTCGGTACTTCGCCTTCCCCTGCAGGGCCGCAATACCATCCACCTTGATCGCTGCTTGCACGGCATCCAGATCTGCCAAGTAAAAAGCTTCGAGCTCTCTGCAGGCAATACGAACTACAGTTGCATCAGCTCTGCCTGACGCAGCCACGAGATCAGCCAGCCTTTGCTTCAATAGCTTGCAGTCAGGGTGACTATCTTGATCGCGAAGCACCACGAACCTGGCGTTCGGATTCATGTAACCACGAAGCCGCCGAGTTAGCTGCCCCTCTAAGTCCTGTTTACCCTCAAAGGCGATGAATCGTAGCGCAATAGTAGGATCAAGAAATCGCGGGAGCATCGAATCCAACAGCGCTTTAGCTGATTCTTCCTCAAGCAAGAAAACCAGCTCTCTCATACAGGATCAGCGCCCTCGAAGAACCCCTGCTTCCACAGGTAACCCATCTTGTCCCCTTCACTCATGTATGCGCTGATTTGAGGGTCGTCTTTCGCTCTTCTGATCTGCGTGCTCCCACCAACTTTTACTAACCAGCAAACCTCATCGAGCTCTACGGCGTTAAGAAAGTCTGGTGAATGGGTCGAAACCCACACCTGCCCCCCCCTAAGTGCGTATAGCCGAAACTCCTCAGCAAGCTCAGTCATGAGCTTCGGGTAAAGCTGATTCTCTGGCTCCTCGACGCATAGAAGCGGGTGAGGATTTGGATCGTAAAGAAGGATCAAGTACGCGAACATCTTGATGGTGCCGTCTGAAACGTACCGATCAAGAAAAGGCGTTTTGAAGGAACCGTCCTTAAAACGTAGTGTTAGGTATCCATCATCCATCAATAGCGGCTCGACAGATGAGATGCCCGGAACTCGTCTGGACATTGTCTCCAATATCTTTGTAAAGGTAGGCTTATGTTGCTCGTACAAAAATTGAGCAACACGCGGCAAATTGTCGCCAGTCTCTGATAAATGCTCCGAATCGCCAGAAGCCTCTTTCCTTCCACGCGCCATATTTATGTGAAAGTCAGACACATGCCAAGATTCGATTAGCTGACGGAATGCGTTAGCGGCCTTGAATCTCTCAAACTGACCTAAGCCTTTAATGGCGAGAGTGTCTGAGGAGACGCGCTGACTCTCGCGCTCCAACTCTTCGTCGCTCTTATTGAAATCTTCCTCATTGGTGATGGCATAGCCTTCGCCATCGGAAAAATTCAAGAAATGAAACGGACTTCCATATCGGCCACGCTTATATCTTAGTACCTCGCGCCTAACGTATGGCCCAGTCGAACGCTCAGCAATTTCTAGAGAATACGTTACTAGTCGCTCAACTCCCGCAAGCGGCATTCGGTACTGAATTTCGATGAGGATCGAGTCGTCGGTTGCATCTCGACTCAGAACCTCCTTGAAGCGACCTCGACTGTCGAGGGCTTGCCTAACATTGCCCTTCAGGCAATCGTGTAGAAAGCCGAAGACATCAAACAGCGTAGACTTTCCGGCCCCATTTGCACCGACAACCACGAGGAACGCGGGGATATCCTGAAGATGAACATCCCTGAATGCCTTAAAGTTTCGAAGACGGATTGATTCAATCTTCAAGAAAAACTCCTCACCCGCACTTCGAATAACCACAGTTCAAGCACGTAGCGCACCCGTCCATGATGACGAGGGCCTTGGTGCTGCACTTGTGGCAGAGCGTGGCGGAGGGCGGGAAGCTGGCGCCGTCGCCGGTGACGGCGATGTCTTCCGAAGAACCGGGCATGACGGCAGAAGCGCCCTCATCCGCCCTTCGGGCACCTTCTCCCGCCGGGGCGGGAGAAGGAACAACGCTTACGTCAGAGTTTTTTTTTGCGCGGTCTTCGTACTGCTTGCGCTTTTCGGCCAGGATGGCGCGCTGGTGCGCACTCATTTCCGGGTCGTGGATCAGGCCGATCGACTTCATGTGCTCTTCCACGATGGCGCCCAGCTCGGCCACCAGCGACGGCATGTACACGCCACCGGCCTTGAAGTAACCCCCGCGCGGATCGAACACCGCCTTCATCTCGTCCACCAGGAACGTCACGTCGCCGCCCTTGCGGAACACCGCCGACATGATGCGCGTCAGCGCCACGATCCACTGGAAGTGCTCCATGGACTTGCTGTTGACGAAGATCTCGAACGGACGGCGCAGCTCGTGCTCGGTGCCGGCGTTCAACACGATGTCGTTGATGGTCACGTACATGGCGTGCTCCACCAGCGGCGACTTGATCTTGTAGGTGCTGCCGATGAGGACTTCCGGGCGCTCGATGCGCTCGTGCATCTGGATGATGTTGTCCTGCGGCACTTCCTTTTCCACCGTCTCGCGCGGCACCGACGCCGTGGGAATCAGCGCAGCGGCTTCGCGCGCCTTGTCTTCCGGGGTGAGCACGCTGTAGCCCTTGATTTTCTTGTCGATCTTGACGGCCATGACGGTGGAATCCTGTTCGTGTTCTGAAAGTTGTCATCGATGGGCGGGACCTGGCCCTCCGGGCCGGCGACCGCCCCAACCCTCCCCCGGACCCGGGGGAGGAGGGGTGCATCAGGTCTTACTTACGGGCCGCTTTTTTTGCTGCTTTCTTTGCGGCTTTCTTCGGGGCTGCCTTGCGCACGGCCTTCTTGGCCGCTTTCTTCGGAGCGGCCTTCTTCGCCGCCTTCTTCACGGGCGCCTTGCGGGCGACCTTCTTTGCTGCTTTCTTCACCGACTTCTTGGCGACGGCCTTCTTGGCCGTGGCCTTCCTGGCGACCTTCTTCACGGCCTTCTTGGCAGCCGTCTTCCTGGTGGCTTTCTTCGCTGCCTTCTTCGCCGTCTTCTTGGCGGCCTTCTTGCCGGTCACCTTCTTCTGCAGGCTGGCGGCTTCGGCCTTGGCGGCGGAACTGGCGGCGGCCAGCTTCTTCTTCGCCTTGGCGACGGTCTTCTTCACCGCCTTGGTGGCCTTGTCGGTGCGCTTGGCCACGGCCTTCTTCGCCTTGGCGATGTCGGCGGTGACCGTCTTGCGCGCCTTCTTGGCCGCCTTCTTCGCCTTGGCGACCGTTTCGCTGGCGGTGGTGGCCACCGCTTCGCCGATGCCTGCCACTGTTTCCTTCACGCTTTCGGCCGCGCCGGAAAGCGTCGCCGTGACACCATTGCCGTTGCTCATGTTGCCCTCCTTGTGGGCGAGGTTCGTGACGCTGCCGATGCTATACCCGATTGCGCGGGGTGAAACGGTGAAGCCGATGAATCGAAGCCTGCCGTGATGCGCCCCTTCCCCCGCGTGCGGGGGAAGGGTGGGATGGGGGCGCGTTTCGCGAAGAGCAAAAGCAGCTCGCTGCGCTCGCTCCCCCTCACCTGCCCTCCGGGCATCCTCTCCCCGCAGGCGGGGAGAGGGGTACAGCCGATCTCCTTCTTTCCCTTCTCCCCGCAAGCGGGGAGGAGTTCCCTCTTTCCTTCTCCCCGCAAGCGGGGAGGAATTCCCTTTTTCCTTCTCCCCGCAAGCGGGGAGAAGGTGCCGAAGGCGGATGAGGGGCCGCTTTTGGCGAAGAGCAACAGCAACTCGCTGCGCTCGCTCCCCCTCACCTGCCCTCCGGGCATCCTCTCCCCGCAGGCGGGGAGAGGGGTACAGCCGATCTCCTTCGTTTCCTTCTCCCCGCAAGCGGGGAGGAATTCCCTCTTTCCTTCTCCCCGCAAGCGGGGAGAAGGTGCCGAAGGCGGATGAGGGGCCGCTTTTCGCGAAGAGCAACAGCAACTCGCTGCGCTCGCTCCCCCTCACCTGCCCTCCGGGCATCCTCTCCCCGCAGGCGGGGAGAGGGGTACAGCCGATCTCCTTCTTTTCCTTCTCCCCGCAAGCGGGGAGGAATTCCCTCTTTCCTTCTCCCCGCATGCGGGGAGAAGGTGCCGAAGGCGGATGAGGGGCCGCTTTTCGCGAAGAGCAACAGCAACTCGCTGCGCTCGCTCCCCCTCACCTGCCCCCGTATCAAGTACGGGGCAGGCTCTTCGGGCATCCTCTCCCCGCAGGCGGGGAGAGGAGTAAAGCGTCAGAACTTGCCGTAGTAGCCTTCCTTCAGCGCATCGAACAGGTTGGCGGCGGTGTGCATCTCGCCGTCGTACTCGATCTGCTCGTTGCCCTTCACCTCGACCACGTTGCCGTCTTCCAGCTCGAAGCGGTAGGTGGTGTTCTCCAGGTCGGCTTCCTTCACCAGCACGCCCTGGAAGGCGGCGGGGTTGAAGCGGAACGTGGTGCAGCCCTTCAGGCCCTGTTGGTGGGCGTAACGGTAGATGTCCTTGAACTGCTCGTACGGGTAGTCCGTGGGCACGTTGGCGGTCTTGGAGATGGAGCTGTCCACCCACTTCTGCGCGGCGGCCTGCACGTCCACGTGCTCCTTCGGGCTGATGTCGTCGGCGGCGATGAAGTACTCCGGCAGCTTCGCATCGGCGTCGTCCGAGAACGGCATGGCCTTCGGGTTGACCAGTTCGCGGTAGGCCAGCAGCTCGTACGACCAGACGTCGACCTTTTCCTTCGACTTCTTGCCTTCGCGGATCACGTTGCGGCTGTAGTGGTGCGCGAACGAGGGCTCGATGCCGTTGCTGGCGTTGTTGGCCAGCGACAGGCTGATGGTGCCGGTGGGGGCGATGGAGCTGTGGTGGGTGAAGCGGCTGCCCACTTCGGCCAGTTCGTCCACCAGCTCCGGGGCCACGCTGGCCACGCGCTGCATGTAGCGGCTGTACTTGGCGTGCAGCACCTTGCCGGGGATCTCCTGGCCGACCTTCCAGCCGTCCTTCGCCATTTCCGGGCGCTGGCGCAGCATGGCGGCGGTGACGGTGAACAGTTCGTCCATGATGGGCGCGGCGCCCTTTTCCTTCGCCAGCGCCAGGCCCATTTCCCAGCCGGCCACGGCCATCTCGCGGGCGATGGCTTCGGTGAACTCGCAGGACGCCGGGCTGCCGTACTTGTGCTTGAGCATGGTCAGCGTGCTGCCCAGGCCCAGGAAGCCCATGCCGTGGCGGCGCTTGCGCAGGATCTCGGCGCGCTGCTGTTCCAGCGGCAGGCCGTTCACTTCGACCACGTTGTCGAGCATGCGGGTGAACACGCGCACGACTTCCTTGTATTCCTCCCAGTCGAAGCTGGCCTGGTCGGTGAACGGGTTGCGCACGAAGGTGGTCAGGTTGACCGAGCCCAGCAGGCAGGCGCCGTAGGGCGGCAGGGGCTGCTCGCCGCACGGGTTGGTCGCGCGGATGGTCTCGCACCACCAGTTGTTGTTCATCTCGTTGACGCGGTCGATCAGGATGAAACCCGGCTCGGCGTAGTCGTACGTGGACACCATGATCATGTCCCACAGGTGCCGCGCGCGGATGTGGCCGTAGATCTTGCAGGCCACCAGGCCGTCGTCGCGGACGATGTAGTTCTTGTGGGTGGGCCACTCGCGCCAGACCACCTGGGCGGCGTCCTCGACGTCGATGTCGCCCTTCTCCTTGATGTTCACCGGGAACACCAGCGGCCAGTCGGCGTCGGTGTCGACCGCTTCCATGAAGCCGTCGGTGATCAGCAGCGACAGGTTGAACTGGCGCAGGCGGCCGTCTTCGCGCTTGGCGCGGATGAAGTCCTTGACGTCCGGGTGGGAGATTTCGAACGTGCCCATCTGCGCGCCGCGGCGGCCGCCGGCCGACGAGACGGTGAAGCACATCTTGTCGTAGATATCCATGAAGGACATCGGGCCGGAGGTGTAGGCGCCGGCACCGGCGACGAAGGCGCCCTTCGGGCGCAGGGTGCTGAACTCGTAGCCGATGCCGCAGCCGGCCTTGAGGGTCAGGCCGGCTTCGTGGACCTTGTCCAGGATGCCGTCCATGGAGTCCTCGATGGTGCCGGACACGGTGCAGTTGATGGTGCTGGTGGCCGGTTTGTGCTGCTGGGCGCCGGCATTGGAGGTGATGCGGCCGGCGGGAATGGCCCCGCGGCGCAGCGCCCACACGAAGCGCTCGTACCAGTAGGCACGCTTTTCCGGGGTGCCTTCGGCGTCGGCCAGGGCACGGGCCACGCGCTGGTAGGTGCCATCGATGTCGGCGTCCAGGGCGTCGCCCTGCTTCGTCTTCAGCCGGTACTTCTTGTCCCAGATGTCCTGGGATGCCGGTTGCATGGGAATCAGGGCAGGCTGTTCCGTCTTGATCGCCTCGAGGCGCACCGTACTCATGGTTATGTTGTTCTCCTAAAAACGACTGGAACGTGTGTTGGCTATGGCGGGTGGGCGGTGGGCCCACCCCCGCGATTCACTGCGGGATGTTCATGGCGGACCCGGACGACGGGGACGGCGCCGCGGGCAGCCGCACAGGATGCGCCGCCCGGGTTGCCGGATTGTGGAAGTGGGACCTGCCATCGCCATGGTGCCCACTGCTTCCCTCGCCCTCATGCGCCAATCCCCAAAGGCGCCCGATTTCCCAAGCGCAAAGCCCGAAAAAACACCAGTGCTTGGGTCCGCTTCGTGCTGGACCGCAACATCTTGTGTCCGCGCGAAGCCGTCAAACTACGCCCGGGGGTGACCCCTGTCAACCGGATTGACATGACAATTGCATGGCATCCACCCCACCGTCCGTCATCACGCGCCGGTGCCGGATCAGGGGCCGCGGAGGCCGGACTTCATTGCAGGTTTAGGGGTCCGTCAGCAGACTCATTCAGGTTGAACGGGCGCCCTTCCGGCCCCATTCCCTTCCCGACGCAACGACCTGCCGACCGACCATGAAGAAAGCGCTGCGCCCGTTTCCCACCCTGCTGGCCCTGACCGCCGCCGCCGCGTTCGGCGGTTTCGCCGCCACCGGCCTGAACGATCTGCTGCAGAAGCCGGCCCAGGCGGCCCCTGTCGCCGCAGCCGCCGTCCCGGCCGCCGCCGCCCTGCCCGCCACCGCGGACGGCCAGGCGCTGCCTTCGCTGGCCCCCATGCTCAAGCGGGTCACCCCGGCGGTGGTCAGCGTGTACAGCCGGCAGACCGTCCGGGTGGCCAGCCCGCTGGGGCCGTTCGGCGATGACCCGGTGTTCCGCCGCCTGTTCGGCATCCCCGACATGCCGCGCGAGCGCGTGGAGCGCGCACTGGGCTCGGGCGTGATCGTCGATGCCACCCGGGGCTACGTGCTGACCAACCACCATGTGGTGGAGAACGCCGACGGCGTGTCGGTCACGCTGAGCGATGGCCGCCAGGTGGAGGCCGAGTTCATCGGTTCGGACCCGGATACCGACATCGCGCTGATCCGCATCCCCACCCAGGGCCTCACCGCCGTGCCGATGGCCGACAGCGACCAGCTGCAGGTGGGCGACTTCGTGGTGGCGATGGGCAACCCCTACGGCCTGGGCCAGACGGTGACATCGGGCATCGTGTCGGCGGTGGGCCGCAGCGGCATCCCGGTGGCCGGCTACCAGAACTTCATCCAGACCGATGCCTCGATCAACCCGGGCAACTCGGGCGGCGCATTGGTCGACCTGCAGGGCCGGCTGGTGGGCATCAACACCGCCAGCTTCAATCCACGCGGCAGCATGGCCGGCAACATCGGCCTGGGCTTCGCCATCCCGATCAACATGGCGCGCGGGATCATGGACCAGTTGATTGCCAACAACGGCGTGGTGCGCCGGGGCACGTTCGGGGTGGAATCGCAGGACGTGGACGAACGCGTCGCCCGCGGGCTGGGCCTGGAGGCCCCGCGTGGCGCCCTGCTCACGCGCGTGTATGCGGGCTCGGCTGCCGCTGCGGCAGGCCTGCAACCCGGCGACGTGGTGGTGGCCGCCAACGGCCAGCGCATCGACAACCGCGCCGCCCTGCACAACTTCGAAGGCCTGCAGCCGGTGGGCGCACGCGTGGCATTGGAAGTGCGCCGCGACGGCAAGCCGCTGCAACTCAACGTGGCGCTGAAGGAAGGCGTGCGCAGTGCGGAAGGCGCCAGCCTTGATGCACGCCTGACTGGCGCCACGCTGAAGGAACTGGACGAATCGGCACGCCAGATACTGCGCAGCCAGGGTGCCAACGGTGGCGTGCAGGTCAGCAACGTGGTGCGCAACAGCCGCGCCTGGAACAGCGGCCTGCGCGCGGGCGACATCATCGTGGCCGGCAGCAGCGGCGAGTTCGGCGACCTGCCGGGTTTCCGCGCCAGCTTCGAACGCAAACCCGAGCAGCTGGTGCTGCAGATCCTGCGTGGACGCGGCACCGGTCGCCTGCTGATGCAGTGACCGGCGATCACGGTGGACGGGCATAACAGCCCGTTCACCGCCGTGCATTAGAGTGGCCCCATCCCCCGCCCACAGGAGCCGACCATGACCATGCCCACCAACACCGATGCGCTGAAGTCCAATCTGGGCGAAGCCGGTTCGCATCTCGCGTCCGCCGCCGCCGCTGCCGGCGAAGCGATCAAGGGCGCCGCGAGTGCCGCCGGCGATGAACTCCGCCTGGGCAAGGCCAACGTGAAGGCGGAACTGGCCGACACCGCGCTGTCCGGCATCGCGGCCGCCGAAGCCGGCGGGGGTGCTGCGCGCGAACAGGTGGACGCGCTGATGGACAAGGGCCGCGACCTGATCGACAGCGCCGCGGACCTGATCCGCGAACGCCCGCTGGCCTCGTTCGGCGTGGCCTTCGCGGCCGGCTGGATCATCGCCAAGCTGGCGCGCAGCGGCGGCGGCGACAAGTAGCCCACCGCGTGAGCGACGCGCCCCGCGAATCCGGCGATGCCGGCACGTCCGGCGATGTTCCGCCGCCGGATTTCGCCGACAGCCTGAAGCAGGTCGGCGCCGCCGGCCGCGCGGCCTATGGCTCGGCCAAGGGCACCGGCCGTGCACTGCGCGGGCTGGTATCGGCGGATTTCGCGCTGGCGCGCAGCGCGTTCGGGCGCGCGCTGGCGTGGGCATGCGTGGCCATCGTGTTCGGCGCCTCGGCCTGGCTGCTGGTGACCGGCGCACTGATCGCACTGATGCAGCGCTTGGGGTTCTCCTGGCTGCAGTCGCTGTCGCTGGCCGCCTTCATCAGTCTGGCCATGACCGCGTTCGCGGCGTGGAAGGTGGGCCGCTACTTCGACTACACCGGCATGCATGCCACCCGTCGCCAATTGGCGAAGCTGGGGCTGTTCGATGAGGACGAGGTGGTCGACGACGATCCCCCACCCGGTACCGCGCATGATCCGCGCGCGGCCGACCACGGGGGCGCGTGATGCGCTTCGAACAGTTGCTGCAGCACGTGCAGCGCGCGGAACAGCGCGTCGAACTGCGCGCCACGCACACGCAGTTGCAATGGATCACGCTGAAGCAGGCATGGCGCGCAGGCTGGACGCCGGGGCGCATCGTCATCGCGGGCGTGGTGAGCGGCTTCCTGGTGGGGCGTGCCGAACCGCTGCGCACGCTGACCGGTGCGCGCTGGATGCAGATGTTCACCGCCGTCTCCAGCTTCGTGGCCACCGCGCAGGCGGCCGCCGCCGCCGAGACCGCCGAGCAGGCCGCCGACACGGCGCAGGATGCGCAGGAGCAGGCCGAGGGCCTGGCCGACGACGAACCGATGGTGGACGAGGCGTTCGACGAGGATGAGATCGTGGTGACCGCGCCGCGCCCGGCTGAAGCAGCCACGGAACTCTCCGAGCGCTGAGGCGCCTGCACGTTTGCGGGCGTTTGCAGGAGCGACGTGAGTCGCGACCGCACGAATCAAGCCTTCCTTGCACCGAACTTCGCTGGAAAAGGCAGCGGCCTGTCCGAAGCCTCCCCGACCTCTGCCTCTTCCGGTCGCGACTCACGTCGCTCCTACAGGGTTCACTGCACAATCGCGCATCCACCCTGGCGGCCGACTGCCCATGAGTACACCCGCTCCAACCGACGCACCTGCCGCCCCCACTCCTCCCCCGCCGCGCCCCCGCGCCTCCACACCGATGCTGGTGCTGGCCACGCTGGCCGTGGGCTACACGCTATGGGCCGCGCAGGATGTGTTGCTGCCCGTGCTGCTGGCCATGTTCTTCGCGCTGGTGGGCAATCCGATCATCCGCGTGCTGCGCCGGTTGTACGTGCCGCGCTTCCTGGGCGCGCTGGTCGTGCTGCTGGGCGGCATGGCCGCGACCGGACTGCTGGCGCACAAGATGCTGCCTTCGGCGATGGAATGGGCACAGCAGGCGCCGCGCGAGATGCGCCAGCTCGCGCCCAAGCTGCGCGAACTGACCAAGCCGGTGCAGGACGCCAACAAGGCGGCGGAGAACTTCGCCCGTGCCGCTGGCGGACAGACCGGCAAGCAGCCGCAGGTGGTGCACACCGCCCCGCAGGACGAGCCCTACCGGAAACTGCTGGCGACGCCGCGTTTCCTCGCATCGCTGCTGGCGGTCGTGCTGCTGACGTTCTTCTTCATGGTCTACGGCGAGAACCTGCAGCGCAACGCGATTGCGCTGTTGCCGGGGCGGCAGCAGAAGAAATTCACGGTGGACATCCTGCACTCGATCGAGCGCGAGGTATCGCGCTACGTGCTGACCATCAGCATCATCAACACCGTGGTGGGGCTGGTGTTCGCCGGAGTGCTCTACCTGCTGGGGCTGCCCCTGGCCGAGGCGCTGCTGTGGGGCACGATGGCGGCGCTGTTGAACTTCGCGCCGTACGTGGGCCCGCTGATCGGGATCGTGGCGATGCTGCTGGTGGGGTTCATCAGTTTCAAGGAACCGTTCCAGTCGATGCTGCCGGCGGTGGCCTACCTGGTGCTGCACACGATCGAGGGCCAGATCATCACGCCGATCATCCTGGGCCGGAGGATGGCGCTGTCGCCGCTGGTGCTGATCCTGGCGCTGATGCTGTTCGGCTGGCTGTGGGGGATCATCGGGCTGTTGCTGGCGGTGCCGCTGCTGGTGTGCGTGAAGCTGGTGCTGGCGCGGGTGGAAGGCATGGAGGGGTGGGCGCGGTTGCTGGAGTGAATCCTGCGTTCTTGAGCCCTCTTCTCGCGGCGACCGAAGGAAGTTCCTGTGGGAGAGCGGAGTTGGGGTGAGGGGCAACGGAGTCAGCCAACCCCGATAAGCCGGCGTTCTCACAACATCCGCGACTGACTGAAAACGCTCACGCGCGAAGAACCTGTCGCTTGCATCTTTCGGTGCGGGTCTGCTTTAGGTCACGCATGGTGCCGCTCGCCCCAACCCCTCTCCCGCAGGGAAAGGGGCTCAGTCCGGGCTTGAACCGCACCGGGTGAAGGCGGGTGCGGAACCGCGTGTAAAATCGCCTCGATGAGCTTCCCCGTCCGCGCCATCACCCTCGACCTCGACGACACCCTGTGGCCGTTCGCCCCCATCGGCGTGCGGATCGAACGCGTGCTCGACGACTGGCTGCGCGAACACAGCCCCGCCACCGCCGCCATGTTCCCCGTCGAACGCATGCGTGCCGTGCGCGAAGAAGTCTTCGCCGCCCATCCGCAGCACAAGCACGACCTCAGCCTCCTGCGCCGGATGACGCTGGAGCGCGCCTTGCGCGAGAGCGGCGCCGACATGGCCCTGCTGGAACCGGCCTACGAGACCTTCTATGCCGCGCGCAACCAGGTGGAGTACTACCCCGACAGCCTGGATGCGTTGCAGCGCATCGCCGCCCGCCTCCCGGTCGCGGCCGTGACCAACGGCAATGCGGACCTGCAGCGGATCGGCCTGGACCACCTGTTCGTGCACAAGATCCACTCGCGCGAGCACGGCGCCGCCAAGCCCGACGCCAGCATCTTCCACGCTGCATGCGACCTGCTCGGCGTACCGCCCGCCGAAGTGCTGCATGTCGGCGACCATATCGAGATGGATGTCGTCGGTGCCGTGCGCGCGGGGCTGCGCAGTTGCTGGATCAACCGGCCGGAAGACCACGACGGCCACCCCCAGGCCTGGCCCCACGAGGCGCTGCGGCCCGACCTGGAATTCGACACCCTTGCCGCGTTGGCCGACTGGCTGGACGCCCACCCCTCTTTCGCCACGGAACACGCCGCCGCATGAGCGCCGCCCTCGCCTACACCGATTCTTCCGCCAGTGCCCGTCCGCTGCATGTACTGGAGCGCGCGCAGCTGGTCGCGTGGCGTACGACCCAGTCGGCGGCGGTCAACGCCTGGATCGATGCGCAGAACTTCACCGCATCGCCCGGCGCGCTGCTGGCGTTGCCTGGCGAACAGGGCCTGGCCGGCGCCGTGATGGGCATCGGCGACGCGCTCGACCCGTATGCCTACGCGCATGCGCCGTTCGGCCTGCCGGCGGGCGACTGGGAGATCGCAGGCGAGTTGCCCGCCGATGCGCGCACCGCGCTCCAGCTCGGCTGGGGCCTGGGCAGCTACAAGTTCGACCGCTACAAGCAGCCGGCGCGCAAGCCGGCGCGCCTGGTGCTGCCGCAGGCCGATGCCGAAGCGCTCGACCTGCTGGCCGCCAGCGTGCAGGTGCGCGACCTGGTCAACACGCCCACCGAGCACATGGGTCCGGACGATCTGGAAGCCGTCGTCCGCGCACTGGCGGACGTGCATGGCGCCGACGTCGACGTGATCGCGGGCGACGCGCTGCTGGCGCAGAACTTCCCCGCCATCCACGCGGTGGGCCGCGCCTCGCACCGCGCGCCGCGCCTGATCGCGCTGCGCTGGGGCGACGCATCGCGGCCGCACGTGGCACTGGTCGGCAAGGGCGTGTGCTTCGACACCGGCGGCCTGGACATCAAGCCCGCCGACGGCATGCGCCACATGAAGAAGGACATGGGCGGCGCGGCGCATGCCATCGCGCTGGCGCAGCTGGTGATGGCGCGCAAGCTGCCGGTGCGGCTGACGCTGCTGGTGCCGGCGGTGGAGAACAGCATCGGCCCCAACGCGTTCCGTCCCGGCGAAGTGATCGCCACGCGCAAGGGCGTCAGCGTCGAGATCGACAACACCGATGCCGAAGGCCGCGTGATCCTGTGCGATGCGCTGACCTATGCCGGCGAGCAGTCGCCCGACCTGCTGCTGGATTTCGCCACCCTGACCGGTGCCGCACGCATCGCACTGGGACCGGACCTGCCCGCGCTGTTCGCCAACGACGACGCCGTGGCCAATGACTGGATCGCCGCCGGCGAGCGCATGCGCGACCCGGTATGGCGCATGCCGCTGTGGCGTCCGTACCTGCGCTACCTGACCAGCGGCATCGCCGACCTGGCCAATGCCGGCTCGCGCATGGCCGGCGCGGTCACCGCCGCGCTGTACCTGGAGCGCTTCGTGCCGGACGGAATGAAGTGGGCGCACCTGGACGTGTACGCATGGAACGACAGCGACCGCGCCGGTCGCCCCGCCGGTGGCGAAGCGCTCGCGCTGCGCAGTGCGTACGCGATGCTGAAGGCGCGCTACGGCGGTTGACGTCGCCCCCGCTGTAGGAGCGACGTAAGTCGCGACCGCACGCTGTCAGCGCTCCCGTTCTTCCGCATTGCCGCGTAGCGTCGCGAAGCGCTTCGTGTCTGCCGGATAGGAGCGAGTGGATTCCCGGGTCTGCGGCCGCGACTTGCGTCGCTCCTACAGAAGGCACTTCATTTCCTACAACCACCCCCGCTGCCGCGCCATCCGATAGGCCTCGATGCGGTTGGCGACACCGAGCTTGCCGATGGCTTCGGACAGATAGTTGCGCACGGTGCCCTGGGAGAGATTGAGCTGCTTTGCGATGTCGCCGGCCGATTGCCCCTCGCCCGCCAGCCGCAATACCTGGCGTTCGCGGTCGTTGAGCGGATCGGCGTCGGACCATGCCTCGAGCGCGAGTTGGGGATCGATGGCGCGGCCGCCGCGGTGCACCTTGCGCAGCGCCTCCGCGAGATCCTCGGCCGGTGCATCCTTCAGCAGGTAACCCGAGACGCCCGCGTCCAGCGCGCGCCGCAGGAAGCCGCCGCGCGCGAACGTGGTGACGATGACCACCTTGCACGCAAGCCCGTGCCGCTGGATGCGCTGCGCCAGTTCCAACCCGCTCAGGCCCGGCATCTCGATGTCGGTGACCAGCAGGTCGGGTCTGAGCCGCTGCAGGTCTCGCCATGCGGTCTCGCCATCCGCCGCGCTGCCCACCACGTCGATGTCGCTCTCCATGCCCAGCAGGGCGGTGAGTGCGCCACGCACCATGGCCTGGTCTTCAGCTAGGAGCACGCGGATCATCGGGAGGCCGGCAGGGAAAAGTCGGACGACACGCTAGCAAATCAATCAAGGGAAGTGGGCCGCTTTCTGTAGGAGCGACGTAAGTCGCGACCGCAAGAGGAAGACCCCAGTGAGCATTGGCGCGCGTGCCGGCCGTGCGGTCGCGACTTACGTCGCTCCTACAGGGGCTTTCGTGGGGGCTGCCACGGCGTCATCGCTCGACGGGAGCGGCAACATGATCTCCACGCACGTCCCCTGCCGCAGCGTGGAGTCGATGCGCAGGCGCCCGCCGCGCGACTCGACGCGCTCGCGCATGCCGCTCAGGCCGTTTCCGGGCACGGCGGCACTGCCGACGCCGTTGTCGCGGATGCGCAGTTGCACGTGCCCGTCGCTGCAGGCCAGGGTGACCTCGGCGATCGTGGCGCGCGCGTGACGCTGGATGTTGGTCACCGCCTCGCGCAGGCTCAGCGCAAGCACCGTCTCCAGATCGGCCGGCAACGCCACGTCCTGCGCTTCGTAGCGCAGGGTGACGCCGTCGGATTCGAGCAGCAGGCGGGCGGAGGCGAGTTCGGCCGCCAGCCCCGCCGCCCGGATGCCGGTCACCGCACGGCGTACCTGCGCCAGTGCGTCGCGGGCGACGCGGCTGACTTCGTTGATCTCGTTGCGGGCGGCCTGCGGGTCACGGTCGACCAGCCGGCCGGCCAGGTCCGACTTCAGTGCCACCAGCGACAGCGTGTGCCCGAGCAGGTCGTGCAGGTCGCGGCCGATGCGCTCGCGCTCGGCCAGCGCGGCGAGCCGACGCACTTCCTCGTGCGACAGTTTCAGCTCGGCACGCTTGCGCACCGTCTCGGCCTGGAAGTAGTTGCCGGTGAACACGGCCACCGACACGATCGCGGTCACGGCCGGCACGAACACCGGGAACCCCAGCCAGACCGCCATGCCGCAGTAAGCGATGATCAGCAGGGCGAAGACTTCGAGCCGGATCCACATCGATCCCGGCATCAGCGCCACGAAGGCCGCCGCGTAGATGACGTAGGTGTTGGAGAACGCGTTGAACGGCATCAGTCCGTAGCCCAGCGCCGCGATGCCCAGCGTGCACAGCACGCGCGCCAGCGCGCTGCCGCGATAGGCCAGGAAGTACATCGGCAGGAACACGGCGATGGATGCCAGCGTCGGCCACAGGTACCAGCGCACGCCCTCGCCCCAGTCGGCGTTGGACGGCACCAGCACCGGGACGAACAGGAACACCAGGTAGCCCAGCAGGAAGATGGGCATCCAGCCCAGGCCCAGCGCTTCGGGTACCAGGCGGTCGCGCAGGCGCGTCAGCGCGGACAGCAGGGGCGACGAAAGATGCTTCATGGACGACTCCTTGCGCCGGTGCTCCGGCTCACTGCACCAGGCGGCGGCGGGCCAGTACGAAGAACACGGCGGTGATGGCGGCCAGCACGGCCACGTGCAGCCCCAGTGGACGCCCCGTGCCCACGCCGACGGCCTGTTGCGCGATGTGCGCCAGATGATACGCCGGCCATACCGGCGCGGTGGTCTGCAGCACCGGCGGCAGCATCGTCAGCGGCACCCACAGGCCCGACAGGAACGCCATGGGCAGATAGATGAGATTGATCAGCGCAGGGGCGCCGCGTCCGCTGACCAGCGTGCCCAGCCACAGGCCCAGCGCGCTGAAGGGCAGCACGCCGACCAGGCAGGCGGTGACCCACGCGATCCACTGCGTGGCCGACAACTGCACGCCGGCCACGCCCGCCGCGAGCACGGCCAGCAGCGACAGGATGATCGCGGCGAACAGCAGGGCCATCGCCATCTTCGCCACCAGATAGGCACCCGGCGGCATCGGCTGCGCGCGCTTGAGTGTCAGCAGGCCCTGTTCGCGATCCATCGCGACGGTCACGCCGAAGCCGAACAGCGCCACGCCGATCACGCCGAACACGCCGTAGCCCGCCAGCATGTACTGCGCGGCGACCGAGCCGCCCTTCCCGCCCAGCAGCACGCCGAACAGCAGGTAGAACACCGGCGGGAACAGCAGGCATGGCAGCGAGAACGACGGCGTGCGCAGCAGGCGCAGGAATTCATAGCGCGCTTCGAGCAGATAGGCGCGTGTGGAAGAGAATGGCGGGGCAACGAGGGTGCTCATCAGGCGGCTTCCTTCTGGGTGGCATCACGGGTGAGGGCGAGGAAGGCGTCCGCCAGGCCGGCGCGCTGCACTTCCAGGTCTGACAGGGTGGCGTCTTCGGCCAGCAGGCGGCGCACGATGGGTTCGGCGAACTCGGCCACGATCTCCAGCCGCTCGCCGTCGCGTTGCGCAAGTTGCACGCCCGGCCACTCCTGCACGTGTGCGGACGACAGCGAACTGCTGCAGCGGATGCGACGCTGGGACACGCGCGCGCGGATCTGCGCCACGGTGCCCTCGGCCACTGCGCGGCCGTGGTTCACCACCACCACGCGATCGGCCAGCGCTTCGGCTTCTTCCAGGTAATGCGTGGTCAGCAGTACCGCGCAGCCCTGCGCGCTGAGTTCGCGGATCGCCTTCCAAAGCGTCTGCCGCGCATCGATGTCCAGCCCCGTGGTGGGCTCGTCGAGGAACAGCAGCGCCGGCCGGCCGCATACCGCCAGCGCGAACTGCACGCGGCGCTGCTGGCCGCCCGACAATTGCCCATAGCGGCGCTCCATCAGACCATCCAGTCCGGCCAGCGCCACGCAGTCGGCCACGCTGCGGGGCTGCGGGTAATAGCTGCGCGTCAGGTCGATCAGTTCGCGCACCTTGAGGGTGTCGGGCACCGCCGCGCTCTGCAGCATCACGCCCACGCGGCGGCGTGCTTCCAGCGCCTGCGGCGGCAGGCCGAACAGGTCGGCACTCCCCGCATCCGCGCGCTGCAGGCCCAGCAGCAGGCTGATCGCGGTGGTCTTGCCCGCGCCGTTGGGACCGAGCAATGCCAGCACCTGGCCTGAGGGCAGGCTCAGATCCAGCCCATCCAGCGCCAGGGTCTTGCCGTAGAGATGGCGGACGCCGCGCAGGCGGGCCAGAGGTGCGGAGGTGAAGCTTGCCACGTTCATGCGACGCCCTCGTCAGTAAGTGGGGGCATCGTGCCCGCATGCGGCACCCGTGATGAGTGCAGCCCCTCAGGCGAATCAGGTGACAGTTGTCACTGGGATCGCGGAGGGCGCTGCCCCAGGATGCCTCCGGTGGACGGCCCGAGCCGCTCGCCTGCGCAGGAAGTGACTTCCGGCAACTAGGCTTCCGTTACTCTTGCTGGTCACACTTCCCCGCATTCACCGTCTGGATACGCATGAACACGTCTGCCGACCTGCTGAAGGAACTCCGCATCGACCGCAAGGCGCCGCCGCCGGCCCCGCCGTCGCGCCGTGGCCTGTGGATCACGCTGGGCGTGGTTGTCTCGCTGCTGGTGCTGGCGGCCACGGGCTGGGCGTTCTTCGGCCGGGAGAAGCCGATCGAAGTACGCACCGCGCCGACGGTCGCGCTGGGCAACGGCGGTGCGGCGGCCTCGGTGCTGGATGCTTCCGGTTATGTGGTCGCCCGGCGCATGGCCACGGTGTCGGCGAAGATCACCGGCAAGGTGCGCGAGGTGCTGATCGAGGAAGGCATGAAGGTCGAGGCGGGCCAGGTGATGGCCACGCTGGACCCGGTCGACGCCGACGCCAGCCGCGCGCTGTCGCAGGCGCAGGTCGAATCGGCGCGTTCGCAGGTGGCCAACGTGCAGGCGCAGCTGACCGATGCCGAGGCCAACGCACGCCGCCTGTCCACCCTGGTGCAGCAGCAGCTGGTGGCGCGTTCGCAATACGACCAGGCGATCGCCGGGCGCGATGCCCTGCGCGCGCAGCTGCAGGCTGCGCAGCGCAACGTCACCGTCGCCAGCCGCAGCCTGGCCATCTCCGACAACGGCGTGGACAACACCATCGTGCGTGCGCCGTTCGCCGGCGTGGTCATCGCCAAGGCCGCGCAGCCGGGCGAGATCGTCTCGCCGCTGGCAACGGGCGGGTTCACCCGCACCGGTATCGGCACCATCGTCGACATGGAATCGCTGGAAGTGGAAGTGGAGGTCAACGAATCCTTCATTGGCCGCGTGCAGCCGAAGATGCCGATCCAGGCCACGCTGAATGCCTACCCGGACTGGCAGATCCCCGGCGAGGTGATCGCCATCATTCCCACCGCCGACCGCAGCAAGGCCACGGTGAAGGTGCGCGTGGCGCTGAACGTCAAGGATCCCCGCATCGTGCCCGACATGGGCGTGCGCGTGAGCTTCCTGGAATCGGCCAAGCCGCAGGCAACGCAGGCACCGAAGGGCGTGCGCGCCCCGGCCGCCGCCATCAGCGAACGCGACGGCGCCCAGGTGGCGTTCGTGGTGGGCGATGAAGACACGGTGGAACAGCGCACGGTGAAGGTCGGCGGCAAGCTCGGCGACGACGTCCAGGTGACCGACGGCCTGATCGCCGGCGAAACCGTCGTCATCGACGCCCCGGCCGAACTGAAGGACGGCGCCAAGGTGAAGCTGGCCGAGGACGCCGAGTAAGGCCCCGCTGCAACGGCGCGCGTGAGGAAACCCACGCTGCGACGAATCACCGGATAGTTGCTTTCGCTTTCGCTTTTGATCTTGCTCCACCCGGACCCCTTGAGGTCCGGCAGGCACGGCAGGTCAAGCCCCGCAGGGGCGGCGCACAGGACGTGCGCCGTTTCCGGATGACACAGGAAGTGTCTTCCGGAAATTCCTGCCGGGACTGCGCACCCGTCGCAACGCGACGGGCGGACCGCCGGGGGGTGTTTCTTTGGTCCTTTCTTTGCACAAGCAAAGAAAGGACGCCCCGCGGCGAGCGCACACGAGCGACTGACCTTTTTCTCAGAGCACAACCCGCATCAAGCACCTCCAGCGAACAATCGGCATCGTGTCGATAACCGCCGCTCCGCTTCGTCGTACGCAAGACTTCGCACCTTCCGACCATCAGGTCAGAACCCGCCCTGATTGTCCGCAAAGATCGCAGTCCCGCACACGCCATATTCCCGAACACCACCGAAGGAAAACGCCCATGTCCTCCCTGGTCTCCCTCCGCAACCTCACCAAGACCTACCAGCGCGGCCCCGAAAAGGTCCAGGTGCTGCACGGCATCGACCTGGACATCCCGCACGGCGACTTCGTCGCCCTGATGGGCCCCTCCGGTTCCGGCAAGACCACGCTGCTCAACCTGATCGGCGGCCTGGATACGCCCAGCGGCGGCGAGATCGAGATCGAGGGCCAGCGCATCGACCGCATGAACGATGCCCAGCTTGCGCAGTGGCGCAGCCACCATGTCGGCTTCGTGTTCCAGTTCTACAACCTGATGCCCACGCTGACCGCGCAGAAGAACGTCGAACTGCCGCTGCTGCTGACCAAGCTGGGTGCCAGCCAGCGCAAGCGCAACGCCGAGATCGCCCTGCAGCTGGTGGGCCTGGCCGAACGCGGCGCGCACCGGCCCAACGAACTCTCCGGCGGCCAGCAGCAGCGCGTGGCCATCGCCCGCGCCATCGTCTCCGACCCCACGTTCCTGATCTGCGACGAGCCCACCGGCGACCTGGACCGTCATTCGGCCGAGGAAATCCTCAACCTGCTGCAGATGCTCAACAAGGAACACGGCAAGACCATCATCATGGTCACCCATGACCCGAAGGCGGCCGAGTACGCCACCCACACCATCCACCTGGACAAGGGCGAGCTGGCCGATACCCCGGCCGCGCACTGACGGAGGCGGTCATGAAATATTTCTCGCTGATATGGGCCGCGCTGTTCCGCAGCAAGACACGCACCGCGCTGACGCTGTTGTCGGTGGTGGCCGCGTTCCTGCTGTTCGGGCTGCTGGACTCGGTGCGGGTGGCATTCACCTCGGGCGGCGGCGTCGCCGGTGCTGATCGCCTGGTGGTGTCCTCGCGCCTGTCGCTGACGCAGATGCTGCCACTGAACCTGGAGCAGAAGATCGCTTCCACCCCCGGAGTCAAGAAAGTGGCCTACGCCGCGTGGTTCGGCGGCATCTACAAGGACCCGCGGAATTTCTTCCCCAACTTCTCCGTCAGCGACAACTACCTGTCGCTGTACCCGGAGTACGTGGTGTCCGACGCGCAGATGAAAGCGTGGCAGAACGACCGCACCGGCGCGATCGTCGGCGAGTCGCTGGCGAAGAAGTTCGGCTGGAAAGTCGGCGACACCATCCCGCTGCAGGCCACCATCTTTCCGCAGAAGGACGGCAGTAACGCGTGGCCGCTGACGCTGCGTGGCACGTTCGTCGTCGCCGACGACAAGAAGAAGGGCGAGGAAAACCAGCTGCTGTTCCACTGGAAGTATTTCGACGAAGCCAACCAGTACGTCAACGGCCAGGTCGGCTGGTACATGGTCAAGCTGGACAACGTGGACCATGCCACGCGGGTGGCGAAGGCCATCGATGCGATCTCGGAGAACTCCGACCGCGAGACCAAGTCGCAGACCGAGCAGGCTTTCAACCAGTCCTTCCTCAAGCAGTTCGCCGACATCGGCTTCATCGTCACCGCCATCATGGGCGCGGTGTTCTTCACCCTGCTGCTGCTGACCGGCAACACCATGGCGCAGGCCGTGCGTGACCGCGTGCCGGAGCTGGCCATCCTGAAGACGCTGGGCTTCACCAACGGCAGCGTGCTGGCGCTGGTACTGGCCGAATCGGTGTTGCTGGTAGTGCTGGGCGGACTGATCGGCATGGGACTGGCGGCCATCATGGTCCCGGTGCTGGCGGCGCTGACGGGCGGAGCACTGCCGATCGGCGCCATTCCCGTCGAGACATGGGTGATGGGGCTGGCGCTGATGGTGGGCATCGGCCTGGTGGTGGGGGCGTTGCCTTCACTGCGCGCGATGCGCCTGAAGATCGTCGATGCACTGGCCGGCCGCTGAGGAGAGAACGCGATGAAGAAGAATTTCTGGATGGGAAACCTGATCGCGGTGGTCTGCATCGTGCTGGGACTGGTGGCGTGGATCATGTTGCCCTGGCAGGGCGTGTTGGGCGTCGTCGTGCTGTTGGGCTTGTGGCTGGCCTTCACCCGCACCGGCCGCGTCGCACTGGCGGCGACCCGCATCGGCATCGCCAGCCTGCCGCAGCGCTGGGGCGCATCGTCGGTGATCATCGTGGGCATTGCCGGCGTGGTCGGCGTGCTGGTGGCAATGCTGGCGATGGGCGCGGGCTTCGAGGCCACGCTCAAGCAGACCGGCAACGAGACCACCGCCATCCTGCTGCGCGGCGGTTCGCAGGCGGAGACCAATTCCGTCATCACCCGCGACCAGTCGCCGCTGATCGGCAGCCTGCCCGGCATCGCCAAGGACGCGCAGGGCCGTGCGGTGGTGTCGGGTGAGCTGTCGCAGGTGGTCAACCTGCCCACCGCCAGCACCGGTGAGGATGCCAACGCGCAGTTCCGCGGCGTCAGCGATGCGGCATGGGCCATCCGGCCGAACATCAGGATCATCGAGGGCCGCAAGTTCAACGTGGGCGTGCGCGAGATCGTGGTGGGCCAGGGCGCGAAAGGGCAGTACCGCGGGCTGGATGTAGGCAAGACCATCAAGCTGGGCAACCAGGACTGGACGGTGGTGGGCGTGTTCGCCGCCGGCGACGCCTTCGACTCGGAACTGTGGACGGACATCGAGACGCTCTCGTCGGCGTACGACCGGCGTGCCTTCCAGTCCGTCACCGTGGGACTGGACGGCAAGGAGGGTTTCGCGAAGCTGAAAGCCGCCCTGGACGACGACCCGCGGCTGAAGCTGGACGTGCAGACCACGCAGGACTATTACTCCAAGCAGACCCGGCAGCTGACCACGATCATCACCTGGCTCAGCATCGTCATCGGCGCGATCATGGCGGTGGGTGCCGTGTTCGGCGCGTTGAACACGATGTACGCGGCCGTCGCCGGACGCGCACGCGAGATCGCCACCATGCGCGCGATCGGCTTCCGCGGACTGCCGGTGGTGATGGCGGTGATGCTGGAAACGATGCTGCTGGCCCTGCTGGGCGGCGTACTGGGCGGACTGATCGCCTGGGCCATCTTCAATGGCTACAGCGTGGCGACGTTGGGGTCGAACTTCAGCCAGGTGGTGTTCCAGTTCAAGGTGACGCCGGAGCTGTTGTGGAGCGGCCTGAAGTGGGCGCTGGGTATCGGCCTGGTGGGCGGCCTGTTCCCCGCGCTGCGCGCGGCACGGCTGCCGATCACGCAGGCGTTGCGCGCGATCTGACCCCGCCATGACAGGCACCGGCCTGCGCCGGTGCCTGTTCCTTCATCACGCACCCACCGGGTCCAGCCACCCCTTCGCCACGGCGACCGCCACATCATCGGGCGTGTCGATGTCGTGCTCCAGGCCAGGAGCGTCGCAAGCCGCGACCCCCGCATCCGTGGCGCTGAGCACGTCGCGCAATCCGCGATCGCCATCCGGCAATGTCCGCGCCTGACGCAGCATGGCAGGCGATACGAGCGCCGGAATACCAAGCCGGTCGCCGAACCGCGTTGCCGCCGATCCTGCATCCGCGCGTTGCGCGGCCTCCCGCAATCCACGCAGATGCGTGGCCTCCAGCGCAGGCTGGTCGCAGGCAAGCAGGAAGGTGGCGCCGGCATGTGTCGCGAGCGCTTCCGCCGCCACGCGCACGCTGCCCGCCATGCCGGACGACCAGGCGGGGTTGACCACGCATTCGAGCGGCAGGTCCGCCAACGCGGCACGCATGTCGTCCGCCCGTGCACCGATGATGACGAGCACACGCGACGCACCGGACTCCAGTGCAAGCCGGGCCACGCGATGCACCAGTGCTTCTCCGTCACGCGTAAGCAGCTGCTTCGGCCGCCCGAGCCGACGGCTGCCGCCTGCGGCCAGCACGACCGCCGCGTGCAACGCGCTCATGCCGATTCGCCGTGATGCCAGGCCTGCAGCTGCGCGGCGATGCTCAATGCGATCGCCTCCGGTCCCTGGCCACCCAGTTTCAGGCCGATCGGCGAACGCAGTCGCTGCGACAGCACGCCATGCAGGTGCGCGGGAATCACCCGCAGCAGGTCTTCGCGCCGGCGCACCGGGCCGAGCAGACCAATGAACGGAATGGGGGCTTGCGCCAGCGCCACCAGCGCTTCGCGATCATGTTCGAAATGGTGATGCATCACCAGCGCTGCATGCGGCGCGGGCCGCAGCACGCGAAGCGCTTCGTCGGGCGCGCGCATCAGCCATGCATCCGCGATATCGGTATCGGGAATCCAGCGCGCGCGCCGCTCCACCACGGTGACGTGCCAACCGAGCTGGCGCAGCCAGCCCACCAGCGGTGACGTTTCGGGACCGGCGCCGAAGATCGCCACGCGCGGCGGCGGTGAAACGACCACATCGCCCGCGGCGTTCCCGATCGCCCCTGACGCTGCCAGTGGCAAGTGCCAGTCCAGGCAGATGTCGCCCACCCGCGCCTGCACCTCGCCCCCGGCGGATATGCGGAGCGAAAGCGGCCCCTCTCCCTGCCACCACGCCTGCACCGCACGCGACCAGCCCGGCATGTGGTCCAGCGGCAGCAGCGCCAGATGCAGGCGACCACGACAGCCGACGGCGGAGCCTGCCAGCAGGTCCTCGTCATCGCGCGTGTCGATCTCCATCGCATCGAGGTGCCCTTCGGCGACCGCATGGCGGGCACGCCGCGCGATCTCCGGTTCCAGGCAGCCTCCGCTCAGCCAGCCGGTCTGCGCATCGTCCGCCGCGAACACCGCCATCGCACCCTGGCGGACATAGGTGGAGCCTTCGGTGGCGGTCACGACCACCAAGGCGCTGCCGTCGGCGGCCTCGCTGGCGCGCGCGGACACTTCCAGCGGGTGGCGGTGGACGGACATGCCGGCCACGATGGCGCAAGCACGGGGCCGAAGGCAACGCCTCCCGCGGCGGTCCGCGCATCGGGCAACGATCCCGCAGGATCATGCAAGCATCGGCCCCCGCCTTCACTGGCACGGCACGTTTCCGCGGAGTATCGTCAGCCGGTCCCACGCCGCCGCCAGGGAGACACCATGAAGTTGAACGTCAACGGTTCCGAGCGCGACATCGATGCGCCGGATGACATGCCGCTGTTGTGGGTCCTGCGCGACCTGATGGGATTGACCGGCACCAAGTTCGGTTGCGGCATCGCACAGTGCGGCGCCTGCACGGTGCATGTCGATGGCTCGCCGCTCCGTGCCTGCATCACGCCCGCTTCCGCCGTCGCCGGCAAGAAGATCACCACCATCGAAGGCCTGTCGGCCGACGGCTCGCATCCGGTGCAGAAGGCGTGGGCGGAACTGGACGTGGTGCAGTGCGGTTACTGCCAGTCCGGCCAGATCATGTCGGCGGTGGCGTTGCTGGCCGTGGTGCCCACGCCCACCGACAGCGACATCGACCAGGCGCTCTCCGGCAACCTGTGCCGCTGCGGCACGTACCAGCGCATCCGCGCCGCCGTGCATCGCGCGGCGGAACTGGGCAAGGCCTGATCCCCATGCATCCACGGCGCTCCCTGCGCCGTGGCCCCGATCCGATGTTCGACGGAGGTCGTGTCCGTGAACCTTGAACTGAAATCCTCGCGCCGCGACTTCCTGCGCTCCACCGCCCTCGTCGGCGGCGGACTGGTCGTCGGCATCGCCGTTCCCGGCGCCCACCGCTTCGCCTGGGCGCAGGAGGGCCAGCCCGCTGCCGCCGCTGCGTTCGTGCCCAATGCGTTCCTGCGCATCGCCGCGGACGATTCGATCACCGTGCTGCTCGCGCATGCCGAAATGGGCCAGGGCATCTGGACCACCCTGCCGATGCTGATCGCGGAGGAACTGGACGCGGACTGGTCGAAGGTCCGTGTCGAACACGGTCCGGCCGACAAGGCCTACACCAGCCCCGTGTTCGGCATGCAGGGCACGGGCGGATCGACCACCACGTGGTCGGAGTTCGACCGTTACCGCCAAGCCGGCGCCGTCGCCCGGGCGATGCTGCTGCAGGCGGCCGCGGCCCGCCTCAACGTGCCGGTGGCGCAATTGCGTACCGAGAACGGCGCCGTGGTCTCCGGCAACCAGCGCCTGCGCTATGGCGAACTCGCCGATGCCGCCGGCAAGCTCACCGCGCCCGATCCTGCGTCGCTGAAACTGCGCGACCCGAAGGACTGGCGCCTGATCGGCAAGGCGACCAAGCGGCTGGATACGCCGGAGAAGATCACCGGGCGTGCGGTGTTCGGCATGGACGTGCAGTTCGACGGCCTGCTGACCGCCGTGGTGCTGCGTTCGCCGGTGTTCGGCGGCAAGGTCAAGACCTTCGATGCCACCGCCGCCCGCGCCGTGCCCGGCGTGCGCGACGTGGTGCAGGTGCCCAGCGGCGTGGCCGTGGTGGCGAACCACTTCTGGGCGGCGAAACTGGGCCGCGACGCATTGCAGGTGGTGTGGGAAGCCGGCGACGGCGCCAAGCTCGACAGCGCGACGCTGCGTCAGGAGTTCTCCCAACTGGCGACCACCGACGGCCCGACCGCCGTGCGCGCCGGTGATGTCATTGCCGAACTCGGCAAGGCCGCGAAGACGGTCGATGCCGAATACGCCGTGCCGTACCTCGCACACGCGGCGATGGAACCCTTGAACTGCACCGTCAAGATCGGCGACGGCGAGTGCGACATCTGGTGCGGCACGCAGTTCCCCACCCTGGACCAGAACAGCACCGCGAAGATCCTCGGCATCCCCCCCGAGAAAGTCCGCATCCACACGCCTTTCCTGGGCGGCGGCTTCGGGCGTCGCGCCACGCCCGACTCGGACGTGGTGTCCGAAGCCGTGCACGTGGCCAAGGCCGCGAAAGCGCCGGTCAAGACGGTATGGACGCGCGAGGACGACACGCGCGGCGGTTACTACCGGTCCGCGTTCGTCGAGAAGATCAAGGTGGGCCTGGGCGAAGACGGCACGCCTGTCGCATGGCACCAGGTGATGGTGGGCCAATCCATCATGGCCGGCACCTTCATGGAAGCGATGATGGTCAAGGACGGCATCGATGCCACCTCGACCGAAGGCGTCGCCAACTCGCCCTACGTGCTCGGCACGCCCGCGCACAGGGTGGACCTGCATTCGCCGAAGACCGGCATCCCCGTGCTGTGGTGGCGCTCGGTAGGCCACAGCGTCAACGGCTTCGTGATGGAGAGTTTCGTCGACGAACTGGCGCATGCGGCCGGCAAGGATCCGGTGGAGTACCGGCGTGCCCTGCTGAAGGACCATCCGCGCCATCTGGCCGCACTGAACCTGGCCGCGGAAAAGGCCGGCTGGGCGACGCCCGCCACCCAAGGACGCGGACGCGGCATCGCCGTGCACGAATCGTTCGGCAGCTACGTCGCGCAGGTCGCCGAGGTGTCGGTGGAGGATGGCCGGATCCGCGTGCACCGCGTGGTCTGCGCAATCGACTGCGGCGTGGCGGTCAATCCCGCCGCCGTCGCGGCGCAGATGGAATCCGGCATCGTCTTCGGGCTCGGCGCCACGCTGCATTCCGCGCTGACACTCAAGGAGGGCCAGGTGCAGGAATCCAACTACCACGACTACCGCGTGCTGCGCATGCACGAGATGCCGAAGATCGAGGTCCACATCGTGCCGAGCACCGACAGGATGGGCGGCGTGGGCGAGCCCGGTACGCCACCGATCGCACCCGCCGTGGCCAACGCCGTTTTCGCCCTGACCGGACAGCGTTTGCGCGAACTTCCCCTGCAACTGCCCGTTGCTGCCACCCCCGCACCGACCGCCTGAGGAGACCGCCATGCGCATCGCGCTGATGTCGTTGACCGTTCTCCTGCTCACCGCCTGCGGCCCCCGCATCAGCGAGGAGCAGAAGGCGCAGGCGCTGACCGCCTTCGCCACCATCGAGAAGGTGTTCCAGCACCCCCGCTGCAGCAACTGCCATATCCCGGGCGACCAGCCGCTGCAGTTCGACGCGCAGACACCGCATGCGATGAACGTGGTGCGCGGTCCGGAAGGCAAGGGCGCGCCCGGGCAACCGTGCTCGACCTGCCACAACGAAGCCAATCCGCCAGCCAGCTACGGGCCGCATGCACCGCCGGGGGCGCCGCACTGGTCGCTGCCGCCGCCGGACCACAAGATGGCCTGGATCGGCCTGCCCGCCGATCAGCTGTGCGCGATGATCCAGGACAAGAAGCGCAATGGCGGCCGCGACTTCGCCGCGCTCACCAAGCACGTGGCGGAAGACAAGCTGGTGCTCTGGGGTTGGAATCCCGGTGGCGAACGCGCACCGGTGCCGGTGCCGCACGACCAGTTCGTCGCCGCATTCAAGACCTGGGCCGATGCAGGCGGGCCTTGCCCCGCCCCCGCCGCGAAGACGTCGGGCTGAACTACTTGCCCGAGGTCGCCGTCGCGAGCACATCGCGACGGCGTGCGCGCCACAGTCCATCGCTGGCGAAGATCAGCAGGCCCGTCCAGATGGCTGCAAAGCCGATCGCACGCTCCACGCCGAAGGCTTCCTCGAACACCAGCACGCCGATCAGGAACTGGATGCTGGGCGCGATGTACTGCAGCAGGCCCACCACCGACAACGGAATGCGCCGCACGCCGTAGGCGAACCCGATCAGCGGCACCGCCGTCACCACGCCGCCGAACACCAGCAGCAGATCGTTCTTCCAGCCATAGCCGCTGACGAAGCCGCCACCGTGGCCGAACTCGCCCCAGGCCACGTAGGCCAGCGCGGGCAGGAACAGGTAGAGGCTCTCGACGCCCAGCCCGGCGACCGGGTCCACCGCCACCAGCTTGCGCACCAGCCCATACAGACCGAACGAGAACGCCAGACCCAGCGCGATCCAGGGCGGTGAACCGGACTGCAGCGTGAGCCACGCCACGCCGACAAGCGCAAAACCCATCGCGATCCATTGCGCGGGCGACAGGCGCTCACGCAACACCAGCACGCCCAGCACCACGTTGATCAGCGGATTGATGAAGTACCCCAGGCTGGTCTCGACCACATGGCCTGCGTTCACCGCCCAGATGTACAGGCCCCAGTTGAACGCGATCAGCAGGCTGCTGACGCCCAGCCACGGCACGGCGCGCGGTTGCGCACGCACCTGCTTCCACCAGTTGCGTCCGTTCTTGAGCAACAGCCAGCCGATCACCAGCACCGCGCTCCACACGATGCGGTGCGCGATGATCTGGAACGATGGCACCGCCTTGAGCAGATGCCAGTACAGCGGCACCACGCCCCAGATCAGGAACGTGCCGGCGGTGATCGCCAGCCCTCTGCGGTCGATGGCTGCCGCACTCATTTCGCTTGCCGCGCGCGCGCCAGGGTGATGACCACCACGCCCGCCAGGATCACCACCATGGCGCCGATATCGTGCGAAGTGAACGTCTCGCCGGCAATGAAGGCACCCAGCGCCACCGCGATCACCGGATTGACGTAGGCATAGCTGCCCACCAGCACGGGTCGCGCATGGTGAAGCAGCCAGACGTAGGCCGTGAACGCGATGATGGAACCGAACACCGCCAGGTAGGCAACGGCGAGCGCCCCCGTCACTGTCCACTCCGCCGTGTTGAAACGCTCACCATGCAGCAGCCCGGCGAGCACCAGCATCACGCCCGCCGCCAGCATCTGCGCAGCGGCGGTCATGAACGGCGACGGCAGGTCACGGCCGCGCGACCACACCGAGCCATAGGCCCATGCGATCGGCGCGATCAGCAACAGCACCAGGCCGACCGGCGACCCTGTCAGCGAACTGCCCGCATTGAGCCACACCACGCCGGCGAACCCGATGATGATCCCCAGCCATTCCCCGCGCGTCGGATGTTGCCCGCGCATCGCGCCGAACAGGCCCATCCACAACGGCATCGAGGCCACCGCGACGGCGGCCAGGCCGGACGACACTGTCTGTTCGGCCAGCACCACCATGCCGTTGCCCATCAGCAGCAGCAACGCGCCCATCACCAGCAGGTTCTTCCACTGCGCGCGGGTCGGCGCCGTCACGCCGCGCCAGCGAAGGAACAGGAACAGCACCAGGCCGGCAACGACGAAGCGGCTGCCCGACACCATCAGCAACGGCGGGAAACCGCCTTCCAGCGCGAAGCGGATGCCCAGGTAGGTCGAACCCCAGACCACGTAGACGATGGCCAGGGCGGCAGCGACGGCCAACCCGCCACGTGCAGGCGCGGCGGTGGAAACGGAAGAGGTCATGGGAACCGTGGGGGAGTTCGGCGTCATGCAATTCTAGGCCACTCGCGGGCACGCGGCGTGGCGCCGATGTCCTCGACTGCTTGAAACGTTTCCGGCCCGGCTTGAATCCCGCTCAAGCCTGCATCTCCGTTGTCGCAGGAACAGAATCCGTCGCCGATCAAACGCGCTCCCGCGCAAGCAACTCCTGCTTGCGGGGCAGTCCCCAGCGATAGCCACCCAGCGAGCCATCGCCCCGGATCACCCGATGGCAAGGCACCACCACCGCGATGCGGTTGTGTGCGCAGGCGCTGGCAACCGCGCGCGCCGCGCGGGGTGCCCCCAGCGTGCGGGCCAGTCCGGCATAGCTGACCGTCTCGCCTGCGGGAATCTTCATCAGCGCCTCCCACACGCGCTGCTGGAACCCCGTGCCCAGCAGGTCCACCGGCACCGCCGTATCGCGCCCCGCCAGGCGTTCGGCAACGGCGCGCAGGCGGGGAGCGAGGAATTCGTCGCGACCGGCTTCGACGCCTTCCAGCTGCGCCTGCGGAAACTCTGCGCGCAGCCGTTGTTCCAGTGCCGCGTCGTCGTCACCCAGTTCCACCGCGCAGATGCCGCGCTCGGTGGCCGCCACCAGCGCACGACCGAGGACGGTGTCGACAATGGCCCAGCGGATCGTCATGCCGCGGCCGCCAGCGCGATACGTGGCCGGGGTCATGCCCAGCTTCGCCGCGCCCTGTTCGTACAGCCGCGAGGGCGAGCCATAGCCGGCGTCATACAACGCGGTGGTGACGTCGCTGCCTTCCCGCAACGCATGCTTCAGCGTGCCCAGCTTTTTCCTCGCCAGGTATTCGGCCGGACTCAGTCCGAAGCGCGCACGGAAGCGCCGCTGCAGATGCGAAGCACTGAGACCGGTATGCGCCGCCAGTTCGGCCAGCGAGGGATCGCCTTGGTCGAGAAGGCGACGCGCCGCCTCCAGGGGATCGGCGAGGCCGGCGCGGGCGGGTTCGGGAAGCGATCGGCGTGACATGGTGTCCATGCGCCCAGACTACGGCGCACGCCAGGGGGGCGCTATCCGGATCTTGTGCCTGGCGTGCCTTCAGCCCCGAAGATCGTCCACAGGAAGGGCTGGCCAGTGGGCCGGCTGAAAACCAGCCCCAAACACACCTCCAGGACCGCGCGACACCGATCGAAGGGCATCGGGGCCAAAGCCCCTCCTACAGAGCGATCATTCGGCCCAGCGACCCGGACCCGGCGAATCCGGCAACACCTGCGCGGAGAGCTTGCGGTCCTGGCCGAGGATGCCGATGGCGTCGGAGAGGATCGCGGCGGATTCGCGCAGCAACGGGTCCGGACGCTTGTCGGCCAGCTTCTCGCGCTGCGCATCCTTCACGATGTCGCGCTCGGAAGCGCCCAGCCCGTCATCGGCCAGGTCTTCGGCCAACGGATCCAATGCCAGGCCCAATGCCTTGCGTTCGGCCTGCCGCTGCTTGCGCTGCACTTCCTGGCGGTCACGCTCTGCGCGGCGCTCGGCCTCGTTGAGCGAGACATATTTCTTCGCCGCTTCGGCACGGAACTGGGCCACGTCTTCCGACCACCACTGGAACTCCTTGTCCTTGGCCGAACGCGCCGCGTGCAAAGCCTCCAGCCGGGGCAGCAGCGGCGCGAAGTTGCCGTACTGCGTGTGCGGCACGGCGGCGATGCGGGTCCACGGCAATGCGTTGTCGTAGGTGCTCTCGCCGTACTCGCTGGCGTCCACGCTCACCGGGAACGCGATGTCCGGCACCACGCCCTTGTGCTGGGTGCTGCCACCGGCCACGCGGAAGAACTGGGCGATGGTGAGCTTCACCGAGCCGAAGCGCGGCGCTTCGTTGGCAGGCCAGCGGTCCAGATCCACCATGTTCTGCACGGTGCCCTTGCCGAAGCTGGTTTCGCCGATCACCAGGCCACGCCCGTAATCCTGGATGGCGCCCGCGAAGATTTCCGACGCCGAGGCCGAACCACGGTTGATCAGCACCGCCAGCGGACCTTCCCAGGCCACTCCGGTCTTGCGGTCGCTGTTGACCGTCACGCGGCCGCCCGACTCGCGCACCTGCACGACCGGGCCCTTGTCGATGAACAGGCCGGTGAGCTCCACCGCCTCGTCCAGCGAGCCGCCGCCGTTGTTGCGCAGATCCATGATCACGCCATCCACGCCCTGTGCCTTGAACTGCACCAGCAGCTTGGCGATGTCGCGGGTAGCGGAATTGAAATCGTTGGGGTTGCGGCGACGGCCTTCGAAGTCCTGGTAGAACGCCGGCAACTTGATCACGCCGATGCGTCGCTCGGCCTCGCCCCCGCTGGCCGGCAGGGTGATGGTTTCCGCCTTCGCCGCCTGCTCTTCCAGCTTGACCTTCTGGCGCGTGATGGTGACCTGCGCATGCTTGCCGTCGATGCCGGCCTCGACCGGGATGTACTCGATGCGGACCTGGGTGTCCTTCTTGCCACGGATCTGCGCCACGACATCGTCGATGCGCCAGCCGATCACGTCGGTCAGCGGCCCCGACTTGCCCTGCCCGACGGCGACGATGCGGTCGCCCACCTTGAGCTTGCCACTCAGGTCGGCCGGACCACCCGGTACGATCTCGCGGACGGCGACCAGATCGTCCTGCCGCTGCAGCACGGCGCCGATGCCTTCCAGCGAGAGCGACATCGACTGGTTGAAGTTCTCCGCCGTGCGCGGCGTGAAGTAATCCGTGTGCGGATCGATCGCGCTGGTGTAGGCGTTGAGGAAGGTCTGGAAGACATCCTCGGTCTTCAGCTCGTTGATGCTCCGCTGCAGGTTGGCGTAGCGCTTGTCCAGCGTCTTGCGGATGTCGTCGGGCTTCTTGCCGGCCAGCTTCAGCCGCAGCCAGTCGTTCATCACCGACTTCTTCCAGATCGCATCCAGGGCCTTGCCATCGGCGGCCCACGGCGCATCCTCGCGGTCGTAGTCCCAGCGTTCGTCGCCGTTGAAGTCGAAGTCCTGCTTCAGCAGCGCACGTGCAAATGCCACGCGCTGGCCGACCCGCTGCTTGTAGACGGTGAAGATCTCGTAGGCCGGCGCAAGATCGCCGCTGCGGATCGCATCATCCATCTTGGTCCTGTAGGGCGCGAAGCGCTCCACGTCGGCAGCGGTGAAGAACTGCTTGCCGCCATCCAGCGCTTCGAAATAGCGCTTGAAGACATCCTGCGACAGGGTGTCGTCCAGCGGGCGCGGACGGTACGCGTAGCGGCTGTCGGACAGCAGGCCGTAGACCAGCTTGGACGTATTGGACTGGTCGGTGGTGGGTGCCACCGCGACCGCGTCCCCGTCGCCGCGCGCAAGCAGCGCCAGCGGGGTCGAGAGGGCCAGGGCCAACAGCAGGAGGGGGGCTTTCTTCAGTGTCATTGCGTACTCATGGCCCGGAGGCCCGTCAGGCTGGAACGGATTGCGGATTCGACACGCCGACAGTGCACAAAGTTGCGTGCATTGTCATCTGCCTTTGGGCAGCCTAAAGGCCGGAGCGTAGGAAAAGGTGAACCGTGGCCGTGCCATGGCCGGGAGGCGGACATGGCGACGCCGGCGGGGTGGTCCGGCGTCACGGTTCCGGAACGGGATTCAGCCCGCGTGTTGCGCAGCGTGGGCCGCCTGCGCCGCCTGCTGGTCGGCGTGGTAGGACGAACGCACCAGCGGGCCGGACGCCACGTGGCTGAAGCCCAGTGCGTTGCCGTAGAGCTCCAGTTCCTTGAACTCTTCCGGGGTCCAGTAACGCAGCACCGGGTGGTGGTGGGCCGTGGGCTGCAGGTACTGGCCGATGGTCACCATGTCCACGTCGTGCGCGCGCAGGTCGCGCAGCGTGGCCTGCACCTGCTCCATGGTTTCACCCAGGCCCAGCATGATGCCGGACTTGGTGGGCAGGTGCGGGTGCTGCTGCTTGAATCGCTGCAGCAACGTCAGCGACCACTGGTAGTCGGCACCGGGGCGGACATTCGGGTACAGGTCCGGCACGGTTTCGATGTTGTGGTTGAACACGTCCGGCGGATTGACCGCCAGGATCTCCAGCGCGCGGTCCATGCGGCCCTTGCCGCGGAAGTCCGGGGTCAGGATCTCGATGCGGGTGGCGGGCGAGTGTTCGCGGATGGCGGCGATGCAGTCGACGAAATGCTGGGCACCGCCGTCGCGCAGGTCGTCGCGATCCACACTGGTCACCACCACGTACTTCAGGCCCATGTCGGCGACGGTGTGGGCAAGGCTCAGCGGTTCGGACGCGTCCGGCGGCTTCGGGCGGCCGTGGGCGACGTCGCAGAACGAGCAGCGCCGCGTGCAGACCTCGCCCAGGATCATGAAGGTGGCCGTGCCGTGGCCGAAGCACTCATGGATGTTCGGGCAGCTGGCTTCTTCGCAGACGGTGACCAGGCGGTTCTCGCGCAGCTTGGCCTTCAGCTTGGCCACCGACCCGTCGGAGGGAATGCGTACCCGGATCCAGGACGGCTTGCGCAGTACCGGCGCGTCCGCGAACTGCACCGGCGAACGCCCGATCTTGTCGCCCCCCAGCTGTTTGGCGCCCGTCTCCAGGGGAGCGGGCGAAGAACTGACGACCTGGAGCGGAATCACGCGTGCGGGGGTATCGGCCATGGGCCAATTCTAGCCGCTTTCGCCTGGGGCCCTGCGGTCGACAAAGGTCTTGCACCACGCCGCGCGCTGGAATGCTGCGGGGCAAAGCCCCTGAGTCAGGGCGGGGGACGACGGCAGTACGGTCATGGGCCGGGATTCGCGCAGGGGATCCCGGGCTTCCACTCCTGCTGCTGCAGGCATAAAAAAGCCCGCAATGGCTAGGCCACTGCGGGCTTGCTCCCTCCCCCACGTCGGGATGCGGGGCCATCGTGAAGGGTCCGTTACGCGTCTTGCACGCTGCACTGCAAAACAGAACCGGACGGTTCAGCGCGCGGCTGCGTCGAGTCACAAATATGAACGTGCGCCAAACCCGCGCCCCTGCTGCGTGTTACCGATATCAGACCAATTCGGGGGCAGCGGGCCGGAATCCCGGTTACGTTCTTCACTGCATTTACCTGAACAGGTGACGCCGTTTCCAGACGCGCGACGACTGCGCAAACCGGGCTATTCCAGGTAGTGGGGGCGGCCGTCGTACCAGGCCCCGGCACGGACGAGGTGGAACTTGCGCTGGGTACCCTGCAATTCCACGCCGACGCTCAACGCCCGCCATTTGGCGTAGAGATCGCCCTGCCGCCGGGCACCCTGCAGCCGCATCCGTGCCCGCATTTCGTAACGGTCGTTGCGCGCCTGCAGGCGATCCAGGACCAGCACGTCGTCCTGCCATTGCACGCGACCATCGACACGCGCCTGGCCTGCATCGATCAGTCGGTAGACCCAAGCCGGGTACTCCTTCTTGCGGGAGAACAGGGCCAGCAGGAAGCCCACGTCCTTCATCGTCACGTCGGCAAGTCCGCCCGCGCTGAGCGGACGATCGATGTCCAGCCGCGCGCGCCCCAGCGTCGCGCGGGCCCACCAGCCCGCGCGGGTCCCGCCATCGGGTTCGCGGAAGCTGACATTGCGCACCTGCAGCGTGCTGCCGTCGGCCACGAACAGATGGCGCTTCAGGTCGGCCCGGCGCAGGCGCAGCGCCAGATCGACATCGCCCCGAAGCTGGATGCCGGCAAGGAACATGCGCGTGCCCCGCCCGGCGATACGCAGCGAACCATGCCCGACCTCACCGGCGGCATCCAGCGACAGGTCGCCACTGAGGTAGCCGGCACCGCCGTCGAACCGCATGTGACGCCGCGGCAGGAACGGGTTGTAGACGCGCAGATCAGGCACCGTGGCATCGTCGAACACCACACGCGCCTTCAGCGTCTCGCGCATGCGCGTGCCATCGTCCGCATTCACCGACAGGCGCAGGTTGCGCCCGCGCACGTACGGCTTACCGGGCGCTTTCACCGCCGCGACGTCGAACGTCTCCATCACCGCCTTGAGCCGCGGCAGCAGTTCGCCGCCAGCGCCGGCATCAAGCCGGATGTCCGCGCGGGCGCGCCCACGGATGCGGTTGCCCATCACGTCGACGACCGCGTCCACGCCCGGCACCTCGATGCGACTGCCGGGCGCGAGCCTGCCGTCCACCACCTGCACGTCGGCGCTGATCGCACCGGCGCCATCGAGCTTCAGCCATGGCGCCTGCGGGAAAAGCCCGGACAACCACCGCAGCGAATCGAAATGCCAGGTCCCGGCCACATGTCCGGATGCGCGCGGCAGGACACCGGCGAAGTCGCGCAAAGGCACGCGTCGGCCACGCAGGCGCATATCCGCCTCCACCGCCAGCCTGCCATCGGCCTGCGGCGGCACGGTCGCCTTGATCGCGATGTCCTGGTCCACGGCCACATCGATGCCCAGGATGTCGTGGCGCACGGCGCCCGTGATGTCGTTGCCGGCGACGGCCATCGTCCATTGCGCGCGGCCGCCCGGCGCGAGCAGGCCACGCTCGAAGGCCAGGGCGATGTCCGCCCTGCCCTCGCCCGGCACCAGCTTGACCGCGACCTCTCCGCGCGGACTGACGGCCACGTTCAATCCTGAGGTGCGGCCGCCAAGCCGCAGGTCCAGCCGCGTCTTGAGCAGCTTGTCGAGCCCGGCGGCCTGCTCGCGCCGATGGCGATCAAGGGCGAACCCTGCATGCAGGGTCGCCTCGCGCAGCACCTCGGCGCCCTCGCGCGTCACCCGTGCGCCGGTCATGTCGAATGTCGACGGCATCAGTTCCATTGGTCCTCCGCGCAACTGCTTGTAGAACCCGACCTGCGCGCGGCCTTCGCCTTCGAGCACCCATGCATCGAATGCGGCACGGCGGACCGAATCGCTGGCGATGCGGTCGAACTGGAGCTCCCAACCGCCCGCGCGCGGCGGTGGCGGCGCCAACTCGCTTGCCACACGCCGGACCCCGCCATGGACCTGGTCCGCGCGCACCTCGGGCACATGCAACCGTCGCGAAAGAAGCGGCCACAACGCGATGCGGCCCTCCACGCGTGTGGCGTGTGCGTCCCAGGCGATGCGCCGCGCCTGACCCTGGAGGGTGACATCGGTCAGGCTGACCCGCCCCGGCCACCAGGTACTGCCGGACGCCCATTGCATCCGGAAACGCTCCGGTTTGCGGTTCAGGGTGGCTTCGCCCAATGCCGTGTTGAGGAACACGTTGCCTGCGAGCAGATAGAGCGCATAGAGGGCGACGAGGGCCAGCAGCCCTCGCCGCAGCCAGCGCAGGGGGGTGCCGCGACGGGATGTCCTTTCCATCCGCACAGGATGCCGCATCCACGTCCCGGCAAGAACAGCCACATGGGATCAAGCGGCGGCGAAGTGGCCATGGAAGCCCAGCGGCACGGTGTACGGCAGCCACGCCTGGGCAACAGGACCCGCTTCCACGCGGCCCGCGTCGAGCACCGCGATGCCGCTGCGGCCACGCGCGGCGTCCAGCAGCGTGCCGACCAGCCAGCCGTCGTCGGGGCGTGTGCTGCCGGGACGCGGCACGAACAGGTGCTCTTCCACCAGCACATCGCGACCGTAGTCATGTACCTGGCGCCGGTCACGCGCCACATCGAAAGCGCCGACGCCGTTGAAATACGGCGCAACCGAAGCGCTCGCGTGCACGGGCGCATACAGCCGCGCGGGACCGGCAGACCGCGTGCGCGCATCGAACACGGGGAACTCGATGCCGGCGATTCCCGTCTCTTCCCAGCGGGCATCGCCACGGCGCAGATCGAGCACGAGTTCACGCAATGGCCCGTTTCCGCCATGCACATCGCCGTCGCCGTTCATTGCCGCCTTCAGGGGCGAGCGTGCCTCTTCCACATCCAGATGCTGCACGGCGCGCAGCACGATGCGGCCATCGCGCTCGTACGCATCGCCGAAATGATAGATCGCGGCGAAATCGGCTTCGAACCAGCGCGCCTGCGCGGGTGCATGCTTGTCCACGACGGCGATGCGCAGCGGCTGGTCCTGCCGGAAGCGCAGGCGCTCGAAGAACGCACCGGCACCGTCCAGGTAGCGGAACGGGATCAGGACGAACACCAGGTGGCGATCGGTCATCGCGAAACTGTGCAGATAGCCGGGCACGGGTGTCTCCAGCACGTCGGCCGACGCCAGCGTACCGTCGCGGCCGATGTGCCACACCATCAGGCCATTGCCGCCCATCATCGAGATGGAGCCGAAATTCCACACCGAACCGTCGCGATCCACCAGCGGATGTGCCGAGAACGGGATCGCCGCCAGGTCGTGACGCCAGGTCACCGGCCCGAGCGTGGCCAGCTGGTCGGGATCGAGCTCGAACGCGGAGCCCGCCTCGCACAGCGCGAACAGGCGGCCGTTGATCATCGTCACCGAGGTGTTGGCCGCGTTCGCATCGTCGTTGTTGCGGATCGGCTGCATGTCCGGAACGGACGTGCCGGCGACGGGGTACAGGAAACGCCCTGCCTCCTGCTCGCGGGTGAACTTGGGCGTGGCCACCATGCGGGCACGGTGGGTCAGCGTGCCGTCGCCGTTGAAGCGCCATCCGTGGACCATGCCGTCGCCGTCGAACCAGTGCTCGTAGCGGAACCCCGCACGCTCGGTCCATGCAGGGCCGTTGCGGTACAGCGTGCCACCGAAGCCCGCCGGCAGCCGTCCTTCGATCCGCACGTTTTCCGGGCCCAGGGTTTCGGACTGCACCGACTTCCAGCCGGCCAGCCACGGGCGTTCGCGCAGGCCGGCGGCGAAGCGGGCGGGATCGCCGGCCAAGGCGTCCTGGCCGCGCAGCAAGGCGGGGGCGACGGCCAGCGCGGTGGCGCCGGACAGGAGGTTGTGCAGGAAGCGGCGGCGGTCCATGGCCTCGCTCCTCAGTGCAGCGCGATGTCGATGGCGGCATCCTGCGCGCCGATGTCGAAGCGGGCTTCGTCCCACGTCGGCTTGCGCATCACGCGCGGATTGTTGCTGAAGCCGTAGCCTTCGGTCGGCATGCCGATCATGTTGCTGTCGAGCTTGCCGTTGCCGTTCTCGTCGTGGGTGACCATGACGGCGTATGTGCCGGGCTCCAGGTCCTTGAAGACGAAGGTGGAGGTGTCGCCGCGCGGCGGCGCGCCATCGCCCTGCACCGGGGGCGCCTGGCCGTCCCAGCCGGCCTGGCTGTCGACGACCGCCAGCTTGATGAGTCCTGTCTGCGCGCGTACCCCGCGCAGGGTGACGGTGAGGTCGGCGGCCTGCGCCGATGCGATGGTGGCGATCAGCAGCGCGACGAGGCAGAGCGGACGACAGACGGAACGGTGCATGGCGGACTCCGGTGCATGGCAGGAACGTGCTGCCAGTGTCGCCACCGCCCTGCGACCGGTCAGTTGCCAGCCGTCATCTCTTCGACCTGCCGGAAGTCACTTCCGGGGAGCCCGCACTCAGGCTGCTGCGGAAACCTCGCGCTGTGCACGTCGCCGGCGCACGGCGATGGCGAGGCTTTCCAGTACCTGCACGGATGCCTCCCATCCCAGGCATCCATCGGTGATGCTCTGCCCGTAGGTCAGCGGCTGGCCATCGACCAGGTCCTGGCGCCCACCCGCCAGGTGGCTCTCCACCATCACGCCGACGATGCGCTGCTCGCCCGCCTGCAGCTGCGCGGCGATGTCATCGACGACCGCAGGCTGGTTGTCCGGGTTCTTGCCACTGTTGGCGTGGCTGGCATCGACCATCAGGCGTGCCGGCAGGCCCGCCTTCGCCAGCACCTGGCTCGCCGCCTCGATGCTGGCCGCGTCGAAGTTCGGCGTCTTCCCGCCGCGCAGGATCACGTGGCAGTCGGGATTGCCCGCCGTGGCCGCGATCGCCGAACGCCCTTCCTTGGTCACGGCCAGGAAATGATGCGGATGCGAGGCCGCACCCACCGCATCGACCGCGATCTTCACGTTGCCGTCGGTGCCGTTCTTGAACCCGACAGGGCACGACAGCCCGCTGGCCATCTCGCGATGCACCTGGCTTTCGGTGGTGCGCGCCCCGATCGCGCCCCATGCCACCAGGTCGCTGATGTACTGCGGCGAGATGGTGTCCAGGTATTCGCACCCCGCCGGCAACCCCAGCGCGTTGATGTCGCGCAACAGCCGGCGCGCCAGGCGCAGGCCGCGGTTGATGTCGAAGCTGCCGTCCAGCGCCGGATCGTTGATCAACCCCTTCCAGCCGACGGTGGTGCGCGGCTTCTCGAAATAGACGCGCATGACGATCTCCAGTTCGCCGGCCAACGCGTCGCGCAACGGCTTCAGCCGGCTCGCGTACTCCATCGCCGAGGCAGGATCGTGGATCGAGCAGGGACCGATCACCACGATGAGGCGATCATCGCGGCCATGCAGGATGTCGTGCAGCGCGCCGCGCGCATCGGACACGGTCTGCGACACCACGTCGTCGCAAGGCAGTTCGCCGATCACGGCGGCGGGCGTCACCAGCTCATCGAGTTTGCGGATGCGCAGGTCGTCGGTATGGGGGGCCATCGGGTTTCTCCGGGTCAACAAAAAAGCCGCCAGGGTGGCTGGCGGCTTCAAGGGGATTCTTCTGGTGTCTTGCCTAGAATGAATGCAACCTCGCCTCCGCCGCTGGCATCGGAAAGCCGTAATACCAAAACCAGAAGCGGGCACGGGTGGTGTTCATTCGCGGCTAGAGATAACACGCCATGCCGGCGATGGCGAATGTTTCATCTGCAACGTGGAGCGTGTTCCCCCAGGCCCGCCGCCCAGCGGCGGTGGCCGCCCGGCCACGGGCGCCACGTTTGCCAGCATGTCCGCTTCGAGGACGACACCCGCGCAGGTGTTCCATGGAACTGACCCGCCGACAGTTGCTCGCGGCGCCCGCCGCGCTCGCGGCCACGTTGTTGCCCGGGCGCCTGCTGGCGGCAGTGACGGCGCAGACCCCCGCCCTGCCCGACCTCTCCACCTGGGAATCGGTACGCGCGCAGTTCGCGCTGGACCCGGCGTACCGCCACTTCGCCTCGTTCTTCATCGCCAGTCATCCGGCACCTGTGCGTGAAGCGCTGGAAGGCTACCGGCGCGCGATGGACGCCAACCCGTTCCTGTTCGTGGAGCGCGCGATGTTCGAGGACGACACGCACAATCTTCCGCTGCACGTCTGCGCACAGGTGGCCGAATACCTGGGTGGTCGAGGCGAGGATGTCTGCACGACGCGAAGCACCACCGAAGGCCTGGCCCTGGTCTATCACGGCCTGCCGCTGAAAGCCGGCGACGAGGTGCTGACCACGGTGCACGACCATTACTCGCACCATGAATCGATCCGGCTTGCGACGGCGCGCTGCGGCGCGTCGATGCGCAAGGTGGCCCTGTTCCGGACATCGCGCGACGCCAGCGTGGACGAGATCGTCGGCAACCTGAAAGCGGCCATCCGCCCGCAGACGAAGGTGGTGGGCGTGACGTGGGTGCATTCCAGCACCGGCATCCGTCTGCCGATCCGCGAGATCAGCGCGATGCTGCGCGGCCTGCCGCAGGCCCCATGGCTGGTGGTCGATGGCGTGCATGGACTGGGCGCCGCGGACGAGACCATCGCCGAGATGGGCGCCGACTACTTCTGCGCCGGCACGCACAAATGGATGTTCGGGCCACGCGGCACCGGCATCGTGTGGGCGAACGCCGCGAACTGGGCACGCCTGCAGCCGTTGGTACCCAACTTCACCGAACTCGAGAGCTATGTCGCCTGGACCAAAGACCGGGCACCGGCCGGCCCGTGCAATGCCGCGCGGATGACGCCCGGCGGGTTCCACGCCTTCGAGCACCAGTGGGCGCTGGCGGCCGCGTTCCGCATGCATGGGCAGATGGGGCGCCAGCGCGTGGCGGCGCGCATCCGCGCACTGAACGATCAACTGAAGCAGGGCCTGGCCGATCTGCCAAAGGTGAACGTGCACACGCCTCGCTCCGCAGCGTTGTCAGCGGGGCTGGTCGCGTTCGAAATCGAGGGTGTGCGGCCCAACGACATCGTGAAGCAGTTGCTCGCGCGACGCATCATCGCCAGCACCAGCCCTTACGCCGTGAGCTACGCGCGACTGGCGCCGAGTCTGGTCAACACGCCCGCGGAGGTCGACGAGGCGGTGCGCGCGGTGCGTGCGATCGCGGGCTGAACGCGCCCGACGATCGGTATCCGCCGGGCGGTGGCCCGTGCGCCGGGATTTGCGCGTTGGTTCCTGGTGCCGGTCGTTGCAAGGCGACGACCCGTTGTCCCTTCCGTCATATCCGGATCGTCATGCCCCCGAACGACGCTTCCCCCCGCCCGCTGGACGACATGTTCGGCGAGGTCTACCAAGAGTTGCGCCGGCTGGCGCACAAGCAACGATTTCCCCGCGATGGCGCCACGCTGGACACCACGGCGCTGGTGCACGAGCTGTACCTGCAGATGAGCCACCAGCAGCCCCAGTTCACCCATACGCGGCAGTTCTATGCGTATGCAGCGCGCGCCATGCGGCACATGCTGGTCGACCGCGCGCGTGAACGCGCACGCATCAAGCACGGTGGCGACCTGCGTCGCACCGACTATCGCGACACGCTGGCCGGCCAGGTGACGATCGATCCGCAACACGCATTGGAACTGGACCAGGCGCTGCGCCGCCTCGCGCTGGACGATGCGCGTGCCGCCGAAGTCGTTGAACTGCACTACTTCGCCGGCCTGCCGCTGGAGCGCATCGCCGAGCTCTGCGAGCTGAGCGTGCGCACCGTCTACCGCGACTGGCAATACGCCCGGGCGTTCCTCGGCGCCCAGCTGGCCGCGTAAGCGCGCCGGCGTGTCAGGGTCCGGCCCCGAAAGTCGCTTGGTGGCAGACCCTTTCCCGCAGACACACGCCATGCCTTCCCTGCGCCAATCGTTCGATGCGGTCGTGGACCTGCCCCCGCAGGCACGGCGCGACTGGATGGACCGGCACTGCCCCGACCCGACCGACCGCCGCCACCTGGAAGCGCTGCTCGCCGCCCACGCACGCACCGAACCCGTCCTGCTCGACACACCCGTCGCCGCTCTGATCGAGGCGTTGAAGGCGGAAGACATCCGTCCGCCGCAGGCGTGGATCGGCGAGCGCATCGGTGACTTCCGGCTGATCAGTCCACTGGGCCAGGGCGGCATGGCCACCGTGTTCCTCGCCGAACGCGAGGATGTCGATTTCCAGCAACGCGTCGCGGTCAAACTGCTGCGGCGCGGACCGTATTCCGAACTGCAGCAGCAGCTGTTCCGCCGCGAACGGCAGACGCTGGCGGCGCTGACGCACCCGGCCATCGCGCGCCTGATCGACGGCGGCGTCACCGACGAAGGCGTGCCCTATCTCGTCATGGACCACGTGGATGGGCTACCGATCACCCGCCACGCGGAACTCCGCAACCTGGACCGGACTGCACGACTGCAGCTGCTGTGCGACGTCTGCCGCGCGGTGGACGCTGCGCACCGGCAACTGGTCGTCCACTGCGACCTCAAGCCCTCCAACATCCTGGTCACGACCGACGGCTCGCCGCGGCTGCTGGATTTCGGTGTCGCGCGCCTGATCGACGCCACCGGCGACGGCGAAGGCGCAACCGCCATCGGACTGACGCCGGGGTACGCAGCGCCCGAGCAGTACACCGGCGCTGCCGTGACCACCGCCACGGACGTGTACGCGCTGGGCGTGCTGATGCGGGAGTTGCTGAGCGGCGAGCGCCCCGATGAAAGTGCGCGCCAGGATGCGTTGCCGAAGGGCGATCTGGGCGCGATCCTGTCGAAGGCTACCGCGGCCGAGCCCGCCCGTCGCTACGCATCGGCAGGCGACCTGGCCGAGGATCTCGAACACCACCTGCGCCACGAGCCTGTCCGCGCGCGGACGCCGTCGCCGCTCCATCGCATGCGCCTGTTCGCCCGCCGCCATCGCGGTGGCGTGGCCGTCGCGGCCATGCTGATGGTCGCCGTGCTCGCCAGTCTGTCGGCTGCACTCTGGCAGGCGCACACCGCGCGCATGGCCGCGGCCGAAGCGCAGGAGCAAGCTTGGCGTGCGCGCAATGAAGCACAGCGTGCGAATGCCGTGCGCGACCTGCTCGTGCAGTTGTTCGAGAATGAAGCTCCCCGAGGTCCGCGCGCGTCGCTGCCGGATACCGCCACCCTGCTGCAGCGTGGGGCCGAACGCGCACGCACCGATCTGGTGGCCTCGCCAGCGTTGCAGGTCGAGATGCTGGTGGTGATCGCACGGATCTACGACGAGATGTCCCGCTACGACGACGCACGTCCGCTGCTGGCACGCGCCGTCGCCATCGCGCGCGCACTGCCCGCGCGCGACCACGCCGCGCTCGGGATGGCGCTCAGCCAGCAGGGACAACTCGCGTCCAGCGAGAAGGACTATCCCGCGGCGCTCGCGTTGTTGAACGAAGCGCTCGCGGTCCAGCGCAGCGTCGATCCGCAGGGGCTCGCCGCCTCCCTCACCTACCACCGCCGCGCGATCGTGCGCAGCGAGATGGACGAGCACCGGGCCGCCATCGCCGACCACTTGGCCGCCATCACGATCCAGCAGGCACGCCTGCCGCCACGCGATCCCCGCCTGGTCCGCAGCTACGGCGCGCTGGGTACCGCGTACACGCGCGCGCACCAGGCCGACCAGGCCGTGCGCTGGCAACGGCATGCCCTGGCGTTGACGCGTGCGGCGTACGGCAATGAACATCCGGAGACGTCGCGACGGCTCAGCAACTACGGCATCGCGCTGATGGCGGTTGGACAGATGGCGGAAGCCGAGGCTCCGCTCCGTGAAGCCGTCGGCATCGCGCGCCGCATCTATCGCGAACCGAACGCGGACGTCGCGCCGCGTGTGCACAATCTCGGCGGCGTGTACCTTGCGCTGGGTCGCCTCGACGAGGCCGAACCGCTGCTGCGCGAAGCCATGGCCATCGAGCATGCGATCGGCCGCGAGCGCGCGCCGGGCATCGGGTTCTCGCTGGCGAAGCTGTCCCGCATCCAGGAACTGCGCGGCGACTTGACCGGTGCGCGCACATTGGCCGATGAGGCGCGGGCCCAATTGGACAGAGTGCTGCCACCCACGCACGAACAGCGTCTCGACGCCGAACTGCGCGTCCTCCGCCTGCAGTTGGTGGCTGGCCTCGATTATGACCTGCGGGAACACGCGATCGACCTGCAGCGGCGCGTCGACGCACAACACGAGCCGTATCTGTCGGCGAACGCCCTGTACGTGCGCGCCCTTGCGCATGCACGGCAGGGGGAGGACGCGGCGGCGATCGCCATGATCGATCAAGCGTTGCGGATCGGCGACCGTCCGCGCTCGTTCCCGCACGACCTGCTCGCGTGGTACGCCACGCTGGCGCAGCTGCATGCGCGCAATGGGCGTCCCGAGGCAGCCGCACGCACGCGCCGGGAGGGCCTGGCGTTTGCGGACCGCATGGACATTCCTGCCAACCATCCTGCCCGCATTGCGTTGGCGACCGCCTCCTTCGTCACGATGGCCAACGCGCCCTGAATCGTTTCGCCCCGCATCGTCGGGACGTGTCAGTGAGCACGGCAGGAAAGCGCTTGTCTCTGTGAACCCTCACGCAGAGACCGGACTTCCATGCTGCTTTCCCGCCACGCCACGCACGCCGCCGAACCCCTGACCGACGTTCCCTCCCCGTCCGACGCCGCTCCACGCGGCGGCGATACCGAACCCAGGCCTCCGACCCCCTTCAACCCGTGGACGCGTGCGGTGCAATGTCTCATCGGCCTGCTCGCACCGCGCCACGCCGCACGCAGGGGGTTACTGCAGCTCGATGACGAGACCGGCTTCGCCGGCTGTCCGCGATACGTAGAAGGCTGCCCGGAACGCCGTGAAACACTGGCGTTGCGCGGCCGGTGCCTGCAGGTAGTGTCCTGGGGCGATCCGCACCGGCAGCCGTATGTGCTGCTACCGCCGCTTGACGCGACGGGCCGTGAGGCGATGGCCGGCTGGGTGCGCGCTCTGACGGCGCACGGGTACGCCGTCGTCGCCTTCGCCCGCGAGGGCCGTACGGTGGCCATGCAAACGTCCACCTTGCTGGAGACCGCGGGCGACATGCTCGAGGTCGGCCGCCGATGCGGCGAAGCGGCCGCCGTCATCGGCCATTCGCTGGGTGCCATGTCGGTGGTGCTCGCGCTGCACCAGGGCCTGCGCGCGAAGCGGGCGATCCTGGTCTCCGCGCAGGCCGATCCTCGCGCGGCGTTGCAGCGCTTCGTGGATCGTTCCGGCATGGGACAGCGCGTGGGCGCGCGCATCCTGGCGCTGCTCGAGTCCCGCATTGGCCAAGGGTTGGATGCGCTGCAGGCGCACCGCATCGCGCCGGCCATCGGCATCCCGGTGCTGGTCGTGCACGATCTGCTCGACGACGAAGTGCCCTGGGATGAAGGCGAGCGTTTCGCCCGGCACCTCACTGCTGCGCGCCTGCTGACCACGCTCGACCTCGGCCACCACGGCGTCCTCAACGACCCGACGGTGCTGCGCGACTGCGTGCGTTTCCTGGAAGGCGAAGCGATCGGCGACAAGGTCGTGTCATCGCCGAATCTTCCTTACGGCTTCAGCTGACATGGTGCCGGCACGCCGCCACGACGTGGCGCCTGCCTGCATCATGCGATTCCGCCACGCGCGCAGGAGTTCCGGCCACGATGCCGGCGACGCCATGACGGGCCTCTGCCTGCGCGGTGGCCGCGGGATGCATGCGCCGCCCGCGTGCAGCGGCTGCACGCTGGTCATCGCGCTGCGCGGCGAGGCGGACGTCGAGACCGACGACGGCGTATTCCGGCTCGCCGGCCGCCGGTTCCTGGCGCTGCCGGGCGACGCGCCCAGGCGCCTGCTCGCCGGGCCCGGCGCGGACTGGGTGCTCGTGCACGCGCCCAGCCACTGGGCACAGGCGCTGTCCGAGCCTGCAGAGCGTCGCGGCCTGGCGGCGCCACTGCTGCTGCCCGCCGTACTGCCCATGGACCGCCCGATGCTGCAGCGACTCTCCGCATTGCTGCGATGCGCGCCGCATCCTTGCGACCGCGAATCGGGGCGCGAACTGGCCGCCGTGATGCTGGCAGCGCGCAACGCGCAGGCACGCGCCGCGGACTGGGTGGAGCGCGCCTACGGTCGCAGTGAACGGCATCGGCGCGCGGTCGTGGCACGCCTGCTGACCGCGCGCAACCGCATCCTCAACGCCCCATTCGATGCGCACGACCTTCGCGCACTGGCCGAGGCTGCGCGCTACTCGCCCTCGCATTTCCTGCGTTCGTTCCGTGACGTGTTCGGGATGACGCCCCACGACCTGCTCACCCAGACCCGCCTGCTGCGTGCCTGCGCACTGATCCAGGATGGCCGACTGGCGATCTGCGAGATCGCCGCGAGCGTAGGCTACGAGAGTCGGCATGCGTTCTCGCGTTCGTTCAAACGCGCCACCGGGGTCACCGCGACCCGCTTCCGTACCGCGGGCGGCGCCCGCTGAGCCATCACCATCCCGAAGCGCGACAGGCGTACCCGCACATCACGACGGCGGACACCGCCACCCGCGCGCATCGCGCAACACGGGCGGCACGACATGCATCGCACACGACTGCGCACCAGGTATCTCTCCCCGGTGCGCTTTTTTTTCGCACGTGAAAAGGCCGCGTCCTCGTGGACGCGGCCGGCTGGACCACTGCGGACGACTCAGAACTTCTGCTGGTACTTCAGGTAGACGAACCGTCCGATGTCGTAACCACCGTAATACGAGTAGCCCGAGCTAGGCTGCGAGTACATCGGCGGCCCATAGCGCTCGAACACGTTGTTGGCCCCGAACGAGATCGTCGCGTTCCAGGGCGCCTGGTAGCGGACCTGCACGTCGTGGAAGGTCGTGGAAGGTCGCTCGTGCATCCGCAGTATCTCGCCGCCCGTCCAGGGCGCGCGGTAGTTCGGCAGGCTGCAGATGTCGTCGAAGACGCAGCGCTCCTTCACCCCCGCGTAGTACCGCATCCCCCAGGACACGCCCCATGCCCCGTGCTCCCAGCCCAGATTGAGGTTGGAGCGGATGCGGAAGTTGCTGCCTATGCTCGTCGCGATGCCATTCAACTGCTGCGGCGGATTGTCCTCCAGGTCGTCGGTCTTCAGTTCGAGCTTGCTGATGTACGTGCTCAGCCAGCTGGCACTGAAGATGCCCCACGGTGTCGTACGGCGGTAGTTGACATCGAAATCGAAACCCTCGGTCTCGACATGGCCCACGTTGATCGGCGTAGTGGTGAACGAAAGGATCTCGCCGGTGGCCGCATCACGTTCGAAGCGCGAGCCCGTCGATGCGTTGCAACGCGCCTCGATCCCCCGCAGGTAGCAATCGTCCAGCACCTGGGTCTCGGTGTCGGCCACGATGGTGTTCTCGATGCGGATCGTCCACCAGTCCAGCGACACGTTCAGCCCCGGCGCGAACGATGGACTGAATACCACGCCCAGCGTCGTCGATTCGGACGTTTCCGGAGTGAGGTCGGGATTCGAACCCGATACGAAGGGGATCGGCGTCTGCGTCCCGGGACCGTCCGCGATGCCGTCGGCGTCATTGGCGGGCTGGCGGAAGTCGGCGGGCACGTCCTGCAGGCATTGCGCATTGCCACGCGCGGCGCCGAAGGCGGTGTCGCACGGATCCGTGTAGAACGAGAACGTCTGCGACGCGCCGCCGTACAGATTGCTGACATCCGGCGCACGGAAGCCCTCTGCCCACGTGCTGCGGACGAGCAGCGAGTCCACGGGCTTCCATTTCAGGCCCAGCTTGCTGTTGGTGGTGTCGCCGAAGGTGTCGTAGTCCGAATAGCGCGTCGCCGCACTGAACGTCAGCTCGCGGGCCAGCGGCACCTCGGACAGCAGCGGCACCTGCACCTCGGCGTAGATTTCGTCGAGGCTGTAGCCGCCCGCCGTCGGCCCGGCCGCGAGATCGGTGGAACCGCCCGACTGGGCCAACGCATCGGGCGAGAATTCGCCGTATTCCTTGCGGTGCTCCACGCCCAGCGCGACCGCCAGGTCGCCGGCCGGCAGCGTCGCCAGCGTGCCGGTGATGTTGGCGAAATAGTCCTGCGTCTTCGTCATCGAGACGGCCTGACCGACCGGGAAGATGAACTGCCTGACGGCCGGGTCCGTCGCCGAGCCGTCACCCGGACCGCCGTACCCGAACGGCAACAGCGGATTCCACGGCGTGCATTCGCCCTGGCTGGTGCCCAGCGGAATCGGATTGTCCGGCGTGCCGCACTGGACCACGCCCTGGCTGTTGAGGAACGAAGGGCCCACCGCCATCCGCACGGCGGCAAGGTTGAGGTTGCCGGTGCCGACCTGCACGCCCTTGTTCTGGTTGTAGAGGTAGCCCACGTCCCAGTCCCAACTGCGGCCGGCCAGGTCGAAGTAGCCCGACAGCGTGCCGCTGAAGCGATAGGTGGTCAGCGAAAGCCGGTTCTCGCGCGGCACTTCCCAACCGCGACGGGTGAAATGCACTTCGGTGGGCTCCGCGTCGCCGCTCTGGTTGCCGACGGGGTTGTAGTAGCTGTCGATCGACATCGGCGTATCGAACGCCTGCGACGAGTATGGATAGCCCGCATTGCGCGAGAACGAGGCGCGGTCGGTGTAGAGCATGTCGCCGGCGAAGCGGATGCGGTCGCCGAGCGCGTGATCGAGGTTGACGAACACCGACTTGCGTTCGATGCCCGCCAGCAGCGTGGACTGCTGGACCGGCAGCGAGAAGTCGGTGTCGTCCAGCGCGCGGTAGCTGTCCAGGTCGCGCGGATCGAGTCCGGGCGTCTCGCGCCGGAGCGTGAAGTTGCCGCGCCCGGGGACGATCAGGCGACCGTACTGCGTGGTTCCGCTTTCACCACCCGGCCTCGGCACCCTGCCCTCACCCATCGGGAAGCGGCTCGCGGAGAACCAGCGATCGGTGGCCCATACCGGATCTTCTTCCGTGTACTCCGCGCCGACGGTCACCGAACCACGGTCGCCACTGAAACCGGCGATCAGGTCCAGTACCGTGCGCTGGCCGTCGCCCTGCGAGTATTGGCCGCCATAGACGCTGGCCTGCATGCCGTCCATGTTGCGCCGGGTGATGAGGTTGACGACGCCGGCGATCGCATCGGAGCCGTACAGCGTCGATGCGCCGTCCTTCAACACTTCGATCCGTTCGATCATCGCCGCCGGAATCTGCGAGAGGTCCTGGAAGCCGCCGGTGGTGATGCCCAGCCGCTTCCCGTTGACCAGCACCAGGGTGCGGTTGGGGCCGAGGTTGCGCAGGTCGATGTACGCACCGCCCACCGCTTCGCCTGCGGCAAGCGGCGTGATGCGGCTCACCGCCGGACTGCCCGCGCTGGTGATGTTCTGCAGGATATCGGCGACGGAATTGAAGCCCTGCTTCTGGATCTCCTCGCGCGAAATCACCAGCACCGGCGCGGCCGTCTCCACATCCACCTGCCGGATGCGCGACCCGGTCACCTCGATGCGATCCAGTGTGGTGGGCGCCGGCGCCTCCTGCGCGTGGGCCGCCGCCGCGGTGGCCGCGCACGCGACCAGGGCGACGCGGATCGCGTCGCGCAATGCATGTCGTTTCATTTGAATCCCTCTCCTCCGATGGCTGTCGTTCGCGTCGTGTTCGGTGAAAACATCGTTAAGCACCGAAGTTCGTACGCTACGGAGCCGGTCCGGCAGAGAGGTGTCCCGCGCGCGGCTTTGCCGGAACGCTTGTTGCGGTGTCGCGGTGCGCATATCGCGGAAAAACAAAAAGGCCCCGCATCGCTGCGGGGCCCTTCCTGGAACGGTGACGCGGGAAGCGGGACTTAGAAGTCCATGCCGCCCATGCCGCCCATGCCACCGCCGGCCGGCATCGCCGGCTCGTCCTTCTTCGGAGCCTCGGCCACCATCGCTTCGGTGGTGATCATCAGGCCTGCGATCGAAGCGGCGTTCTGCAGCGCGGAGCGCGTGACCTTGGTCGGGTCCAGGATGCCGAACTCGATCATGTCGCCGAACTCGCCGTTGGCGGCGTTGTAGCCGAAGTTGCCCGAACCGTCCTTGACGCGGTTGACGATCACCGACGGCTCTTCACCGGCGTTGGTGACGATCTCGCGCAGCGGGGCTTCCATCGCGCGCAGGGCGATCTGGATGCCGTGGTTCTGGTCTTCGTTGGCGCCCTTCAGGTTGCCGATGGTCTGCAGCGCGCGGATCAGCGCGACGCCGCCACCCGGGACCACGCCTTCTTCCACCGCCGCACGCGTGGCGTGCAGGGCGTCTTCGACGCGGGCCTTCTTTTCCTTCATTTCGATCTCGGTCGAGGCACCGACCTTGATCACGGCCACGCCGCCGGCCAGCTTGGCCACGCGTTCCTGCAGCTTCTCGCGGTCGTAGTCCGAAGAGGTCTCTTCGATCTGCGCCTTGATCTGCTTGATGCGCGACTGGATGCGCTCGGCATCGCCGGCGCCGTCGATGATGGTGGTGTTCTCCTTCGAGATCACGACCTTCTTCGCACGACCCAGGTCGTTGATGGTGGCCTTCTCCAGCTGCAGGCCGACTTCCTCGGAGATCACCGTGCCGTTGGTCAGCGTGGCGATGTCTTCCAGGATGGCCTTGCGGCGGTCACCGAAGCCCGGCGCCTTGACGGCGGCGACCTTCACGATGCCGCGGATGGTGTTGACCACCAGCGTGGCGAGGGCTTCGCCTTCGACTTCCTCGGCCACGATCAGCAGCGGCTTGCCGGCCTTGGCGACGCCTTCCAGCACCGGCAGCAGTTCGCGGACGTTGGAGACCTTCTTGTCGTGGATCAGGATGAAGGGGTCGTCGAATTCGACCTGCTGCGACTGCTGGTTGTTGATGAAGTACGGCGACAGGTAGCCGCGGTCGAACTGCATGCCCTCGACGACGTCGAGTTCGTTCTCCAGGCCGGAGCCTTCTTCAACCGTGATCACGCCTTCCTTGCCGACCTTCTTCATGGCCTCGGCGATGATGTCGCCGATGTTGCTGTCGGAGTTGGCCGAGATCGTGCCGACCTGGGCGATCGCCTTGTCGTCGGCGGTGGGCTTGGAGAGCTTCTTCAGCTCTTCGACGGCAGCCTTCACGGCCTGGTCGATGCCGCGCTTCAGGTCCATCGGGTTCATGCCGGCGGCGACGGCCTTGGAGCCTTCGCGGATGAACGCCTGCGCCAGCACGGTGGCGGTGGTGGTGCCGTCACCGGCGTTGTCGGAGGTCTTGGAAGCGACTTCCTTCACCATCTGCGCGCCCATGTTCTCGAACTTGTCGGCCAGTTCGATTTCCTTGGCGACGGACACGCCATCCTTGGTGATGGTGGGGGCGCCGAAGCTCTTCTCGAGCACGACGTTGCGGCCCTTCGGGCCGAGGGTGGCCTTGACGGCATTGGCGAGGATGTTCACGCCGCGCACCATGCGCGTACGGGCGTCTTCACCGAAACGGATATCTTTGGCTGCCATGTGCAACTCCAGGAGTATTGAGTGTGGTTCGTGAGGCGGGCAGGCCCGCCATCAGGAGGAATGCGGTGACGTGGGCGGCGGCGCGGAGCCGCCACGCGCGATCAGCCGAGGATCGCGAGGACGTCGTCTTCCTTGATGATCTTGTACTCGACGCCTTCGTACTTGTAGGGCGAACCCGAGTACTGGCCGTAGATCACCTTGTCGCCGACCTTCACCTTCGGGGCGCGCACGCCGCCGGTGGCGTCGATGAACTTGCCTTCGCCGACGGCGACGACTTCACCCTTGGTGGGCTTTTCCTTGGCGGCGTCGGGGATGATGATGCCGCCGACGGAGGTTTCTTCGGCTTCGATCGGCTTGACCACCAGGCGGTCGTACAGCGGCTTGATATTGCTCATGTCAATCCTCTTAAGTGATTGATTGGACTAGGAAAGGGGCGGCGATGTTAGCACTCCCTACGGGAGACTGCCAACGCCAGGGGCACAAAAACCCGACAGGGCCGGGATGCGAGGGATATCGGGGTGCCCGGCGCGGTTTCAAGGGGTGGGTGCACATATCGGTCGCGGGGGCGCCCGGGCCGGGTCTGCGATAATCGATGCCCCATGCCCGTCTTCCTGATCCTGTCGACCTGTCCCGACGCCGACACCGCCCAGCGGTTGGCACGGGCGCTGGTGGACGAGCGCCTGGCCGCCTGCGTCAGCGTGCTGCCCGGCATGGTGTCGACCTACCGCTGGCAGGGCCAGGTGGAGCAGGCCAGCGAGGTCCAGCTGCTGGCCAAGACCCCCGCCGACCGGCGCGACGCCCTGATGGCGCGGCTGTCCGAACTGCACCCGTATGAACTGCCGGAGATCCTGGCGGTCGAAACCGCCGCCGGCCTGCCCGCCTACCTGGCGTGGGTCGCCGCTGAAACCCGGGCCGATAGCGCCCCCTCGAGTTGAAGACCCAGACCCGATGACGCTGATCCGCATGCTGTTCGCCTTCCTGGCCTTATCCCTGCTCGCCGTGGTGGCACCCGCTGCATCGGCGGCGATCACCCAGGACGACCTGCTGCCGGTGGACGAGGCCTTCGTGCTGACGGCCACTGCACCGGCGCGGGACCGTATCGAGATCCGCTGGAAGATCACCGACGGCTACTACCTCTATCGTCACCGCACCAGCGTGGAGGCGGGCGCCGGCTTCGCGGCGCAGCCATTGCAGCTGCCCAAGGGGAAGGCGTATCGCGACGAATTCTTCGGCGACGTCGAGACGTATCGTGGCGAACTGATCGCCGCCCTGCCCGGCCAGCCTGCGTCCGACGCCGACAGCGTTACCTTGAAGATCAAGTATCAGGGCTGCGCCGACGCCGGCATCTGCTACCCGCCGCAGACACGCACAGTGAAGGTCGCGCTGCCGGCCGCTGCGGGCGAGGCGTTCGTACCGCTCGGTGCGGGTGCGCTGACGGGTGGACTGTTGGGGCAGAGACCGCAGGCGGGCATGGATACCCTGCCGCTGCCGGCCGAACAAGCATTCGGCTTCGAAGCGATCGCCTTCAATGGCAACGAGCTGCTGTTGCGCTTCACGCCGGCACGCGGCTATTACGTCTACCGCGACCGTACCTCGATGGCGCTGGAAGGCGCCGCTGGCGTCTCGCTGCAGGCACCGCGCTGGCCGGCCGGCAAGGCCCACCGCGATGAGCACTTCGGCGATGTCACGGTCTACTTCGAGCAGGCGGAAGTGCCGGTGCCGCTGCGAAGGGAGCACGCCAAGGCCGTGCAGGCCACGCTGCGCGTGACCTTCCAGGGCTGCCAGACCGACGGCATCTGCTACCCGCCGATGACGCGACGGGTGACGCTGTCGATCCCGGCCGGGGCGGCCACGCCGGCCAGCACACCCGACGTGCCCGCACCCGCCGCCGTCGCACCGCTGCCGGCAACGGCGATACCGGACGATGCGACCGCCAGCGCGCCGGCCACGCCCGCAACGACCGCACCCATCGCAGCCGACGTGGAACGCACCCGTCCTCCCGAAGAGGTTCTGGCACGCAACCAGCGCGGCGCCACATCCCTGCTCGCGGCGCTGGCGCTGGCCCTGTTCGGCGGATTGATCCTCAACCTGATGCCCTGCGTGCTGCCCATCCTGTCGCTGAAAGCGCTGTCACTGGCCGACAGCGGACGCAGCGGCGGACAGGCGCGCCGCAGCGCGCTCTGGTACACCGCCGGCGTGCTGGTCAGTTTCGTGGCGGTCGGTGCGCTGGCGATAGCCTTGCGCGCGGCTGGCCAGGCGCTGGGCTGGGGATTCCAGTTGCAGCAGCCGTGGGTGGTCGGGCTGCTGGCCTATGTGATGTTCGCCGTCGGCCTGAGCCTGTCGGGCGTGTTCGCCATCGGCCATCGGCTGGCGGGCGCCGGGCACGGCCTGGCGTCGCGCAGTGGCGCGGCAGGCGATTTCTTCACCGGCGTGCTGGCGGTGGTGGTCGCCAGCCCGTGCACCGCACCGTTCATGGGCGTCGCGCTGGCGTACGCCTTCACCGCGCCGACACCGCTGGCACTGCTGGTGTTCGCGGTGCTGGGACTGGGGCTGGCGCTGCCGTTCCTGCTGATCGGCTTCGTGCCCGCGCTGGCCAATCGCCTTCCGAAGCCCGGCGCCTGGATGGAAACACTGAAGCAGGTGCTGGCGTTCCCGATGTACCTCACCTCCGTGTGGTTGCTGTGGGTACTGGGAAATCAGCGCGGCATCGACGCGGTCGGCCTGGCGCTCGCCGGCCTGGTGCTGCTGGCACTGGGGCTGTGGTGGTTCCAGCGTGTGCGCTTCGCCGCAGCGCCACTGCAGCGTGTGTCGGCGCTGATGCTCACTGTCGCCGCACTGGTGCCGCTGGCGATGGTGCACCGGCTGCCGGCGGAGGCTGCGGCGGCACCGACGGCCGACGACCACGTGGCCTATTCGGCGGAACGTCTGGCAACGTTGCGTGCCGAGCACCGCATCGTGTTCGTCGACATGACCGCCGACTGGTGCGTCACCTGCAAGGCAAACGAAAAAGCCGTGCTGAACACCACCGCGTTCCGCGACCTGCTGGCAGAGCACGACGCGGTGATGATGACCGGCGACTGGACCAACGTGGACCCTGCGATCACCGCGTTCCTCGAGCAGCACGCGGCCGTCGGCGTACCGCTGTACGTGATGTATCCGCGCAACGGTGGCGAGGGCGAGGTGTTGCCCACCGTGCTGACCCACGACACGATGCGCCAGGCGTTCGAACGGGCGGCACGATGAAGGTCACCACGCCGCGCATCCTGGCCGTCGCCCTCGTCGCCGGTGGCCTGGGCCTGGTGGCCAGCCTGTGGTTCAACGGCAATCCGCTGTGGCGGACCGGACCCGGCGAGCGCGCCCTGCACGCTGCGGTGAATGCGACCGCCCCCAAGCCTCCGGAAGGCGTCACGCCTGCCGGCATCGGCGATCCCATGCCGGCGCTCGCGCTGCCGGGGCTGGATGGAAAGATCGTCGATCTCGCGGCCACCTATCGGGGCAAGCGCCTGCTGATCAACGTCTGGGCCAGCTGGTGCGGGCCCTGCATCGAGGAGATGCCCGAGTTGCAGCGCTTCGCCACGTCCCAGGGAACCGGGGGCGTCCAGGTGGTGGGTCTGGCGCTGGACACGCCTGAGGGCGTGCAGGACTTCCTGTTGCGCGTGCCGGTCAGCTATCCCATCGTGCTGGACACGCCCGGTCCGGCCGACGCCAGCGTCTGGCTGGGCAACGCCAAGGGCGTGCTGCCGTACACCGTGCTGGTGGGCGCAGACGGGAGGATCGAACGGCAGAAGGTCGGGCCCTTCCAGCACGGCGAGATCAGCGGGTGGGTGGACTAGGCTCCCGCCGGGAAGTTCATCGAACCTGCTGCCATCGTGGCGTGACCACCGTTCGGCACGCGCGCCGTCGCGGTTTGCTCCGCCTTGCAAGTCCTTGATCCGAGGTGGGTCGCCCTGGAATCAAACAATCGCTTAAAACGAGGCAAACTTCGGCGAACTGGACAGCATCGCCGGCTTCAAGCAGACTGCCGCCCTTCCGCTGGAGGCGTCGATGGCGAAGCTGCTGGTCCTGCATGGCCCCAACCTCAACCTGCTCGGCACCCGCGAGCCGGAGGTCTATGGCCACGCGACGCTGGCCGACATCGACCGGGCACTGACGGCACAGGCGCAGGCCGCCGGGCATGAACTCGCGACGCTCCAGTCCAACGCGGAACACGCGCTGGTCGACCGCATCCAGGCGGCCCGCACCGACGGCACCGCCTTCATCCTGATCAACCCCGCCGCCTTCACCCACACCTCGGTCGCGATCCGCGATGCCCTGGCGGCCGTGGCCCTGCCCTACATCGAAGTCCACCTGTCCAATCCGCACACCCGCGAGCCGTTCCGCCACACCAGCTACGTCAGCGACAAGGCGGTCGGCGTGGTCTGCGGCTTCGGGGCGGACAGCTACCGCTACGCGCTGGACGCCGCCCTGCTGCGGCTGCCCGCCTGACTTTCCTCTGTTCCCCGCGGGGAACGACGTTCAACCACGAGGCTCCCATGGATCTCCGCAAAATCAAGAAACTGATCGACCTGCTGGAAGAGTCGAACCTGGCCGAAATCGAGATCAAGGAAGGCGAAGAATCCGTGCGCCTGGCGCGCACGCCCAAGGGCGGCTATGCCGTGCCGGCACCGGCCCCCGCCGCCTACGCGGAACCGCGCCCCGCCGCACCGATGCCGATGAGCTCGCCCACCGAAGCCTCCACCGGCGGCACGGCCAAGGCCGGCAACGCCCTGCCGGACGGCCACGTGGTGCGTGCGCCGATGGTCGGCACCTTCTATGCGTCGCCGTCGCCGGACAAGCCCGCGTTCGTCGCCGTCGGCCAGTCGGTGAAGGCCGGCGAGACGCTGGCGATCATCGAAGCCATGAAGATGTTCAACCCCATCGAAGCCGACGTCTCCGGCACCGTGCTGTCGATCCTGGCCGAGAGCGGCCAGCCGATCGAATTCGACCAGCCGCTGTTCGTGATCGGCTGAGGCGCGCGCCATGCTGGACAAAGTCGTCATCGCCAACCGGGGTGAGATCGCGCTGCGCATCCTGCGCGCCTGCCACACCCTGGGCATCCGCACGGTCGCGGTGCATTCCACCGTCGACCGCAACCTCAAGCACGTGGCCATGGCGGATGAGTCCGTCTGCATCGGCCCGGCCGCCTCGAAGGACAGCTACCTCAACATCCCGGCGATCATCGCCGCGGCCGAGGTGACCGACGCGCAGGCCATCCATCCGGGCTACGGCTTCCTGTCGGAGAACGCCGACTTCGCCGAGCGCGTGGAGCAGTCCGGCTTCATCTTCATCGGCCCGAAGGCCGACACCATCCGCATGATGGGCGACAAGGTCGAAGCGATCCGCGCGATGCAGGCGGCCGGCGTGCCGTGCGTACCCGGCAGCGGCGGTCCGCTGGGTGACGACATCGTCGCCAACACCAAGATCGCGCGCGAGATCGGCTATCCGGTGATCATCAAGGCCGCGGGCGGCGGCGGCGGCCGCGGCATGCGCGTGGTGCATGTCGAGGGCGCGCTGAAGGCCGCCATCGAGACCACCAAGTCCGAAGCCAAGGCCGCGTTCGGCAACGGCGAGGTCTACATGGAGAAGTTCCTGGAGAACCCGCGCCACGTGGAGATCCAGGTGCTGGCCGATGGCCAGGGCAACGCGATCCACCTGGGCGAGCGCGACTGCTCGATGCAGCGCCGCCACCAGAAGGTGGTGGAGGAAGCACCCGCTCCCGGCATCACCGACGAACAGCGCGCGGAGATCGGCAAGGTCTGCGTGGAAGCCTGCCTGCGCATCGGCTACCGGGGCGCCGGCACGTTCGAGTTCCTGTACGAGGACGGCCGCTTCTACTTCATCGAGATGAACACCCGCATCCAGGTGGAGCATCCGGTGACCGAACGCATCACCGGCATCGACCTGGTCTGCGAACAGCTGCGCATCGCGGCCGGGCAGAAGCTGACCATCAAGCAGTCCGACATCGTGCTGCGCGGGCATGCCATCGAATGCCGCATCAATGCGGAAGACCCGGACACCTTCATGCCGCACCCGGGCCTGATCCAGCACTTCCATCCGCCGGGTGGCCCCGGCGTGCGCGTGGATACGCATATCTACGAAGGCTACCGCGTGCCGCCGAACTACGATTCGATGATCGCCAAGCTCATCGTGCACGGTCCGGACCGCGAAACCGCCATCGCCCGCATGCGCGTGGCGTTGAGCGAGATGGTCATCGACGGCATCAAGACCAACATCCCGCTGCAGCAGCGCATCATGCGCGACCAGGGATTCCAGGCCGGCGGCCAGAACATCCACTACCTGGAAAAGCGCCTGGCCGAACGCAAGAACAAGACGATCTCGCTGGTCTGAGCAGAGGATGGATCAGCCCCGCGCGTCCGCGCGGGGCCTTCCATGTGGCGGAAGCCGGCGGGTCGCCGGCTGCAGGCCGGCATCGCGGAATGGCGCGCACGCACACGAAAGAGAAGGGGGGGGGGGGGGGCCCCCCCCCCCCGCGCGGGGGGGCGGCCCCCCCCCG
>NZ_JBIXJW010000002.1:568252-653252 GCF_052871755.1 Pseudoxanthomonas sp. LARHCG66
GCGGGCGGCGCGCGCGCCCCGCCCGGCCACCCGGCGGGCGCGCCCCCCCACCCCCCCCCCCGGGGGGGGGGGGCCCCCCCCCCCCCCCTTCTCTCGTCTGCAGCCATCCGCGGGGACGCTCAACGATCGGCAGGCACCCGCTGCGTGCCGGGCACCGTCCGCACGCCGAGTGGCGAGGATGGATCGGTGATCCGCACCAGTTCCGAAGAGCCGTCCGCCCATACCACCCGGATCGTGCTGCCGGGCGCCAGCGTGGAGAACGGCGTGCCGCTGCGCGCCCGGTAGAGCGCGGCGACCTGGCTGGCGCCAAGCCGGCGCGCATCGTCCGGCGCATGGATCGTCATGTGGCCCACGCGCGTGAGATCCCGGTACTCGGGATCCCGTGTCTCGATGACGATCGTGGCGGCAGCGGCGGCATACGCCACCACCACCAGGCCCCAGACCAGGAGATTGGCTCCCGGTCGCGTGTGCTTGTACTTCATCCGTCAGCTCCCGGGTGGGACAGCAAGGTGCCCACCATCTCGTCAACATTGCCGGCGCCCTGGCGCGGCACGCCCGCATCGCGCGCGAAGGTGGTGAAATCCTGTGATTCATCCTGCGAACATATGCCGCCGTTCACGCAGTAGTTCGTCATCATCGCGCCGTCCGGACTGCAATCCATGCCCAGCTCGCATGACGCGATGCGCCAGGCGATCTCGCTGAGTTCACTGCCCGATACCTCGCCCAGCGTGTCGCGCCGACCACTCGCACTGGTGCCCATGACCGGGGCGATGGCGAAGAAGGCGAACGGATCATCCGAATCGAGCACGCGCTGGACCAGTTCGCGCCGATAGTCATCGTCGTCGCGCAATGGCTGCTCCATCGCCAGCAGTGCCGCCTCGGCCGCCAGGCTGCCCGCGCGCGCAGCCTGCTGGCGCTGGGTGAGGATGGTCGGCAACGACAGTCCGTCCTGCGGCACGAACCTGGCGCATCGCTGCTGCACGCGCTGGCGTGCGGAGAGCATCGCGCCGCCGTTGGACAATCCCAGCGTTGCAATGACGCGCGAGTCCTGCGCATAACCGGCCGGGTCTGCGGCAAATCCCGCGCAGTAGTCCTGTACCAGGCTCAGCAGCCACATGGCATCGGCATCGCCGGCTGCGGACAGGGCGAGCAGTTCGCGCGAATAGGCGAACAGGTCGGTGCTGTCCTCGAATGCGCGCCGCAGCGGCGACAGCATGGGCGTCGAATGCGCAGCGACAGGGCGCAGGACAGCGGGTGTGGTGGACGGCACGAGCGCTGTCGTCCCGGCCGGGGCGGAAGCCGCATCGTCCGTCGGCATCGCGAACGGCGCCAGCCCCGCCTGGCGCAGCGGCATCCACGCCAGCGCCCCCAGCAGGCCCACCAGCATCATCGGCAGTAGCAGCTTCCGGGGCACCCCCGCATTATCCCGGTGCATCCCAAGCTGTTCAACGCGAAAACGCCGCGTTCAGCACGCCCGCCACGCCTTCCGTCGCCCGCCTTGCCGGGCCTTCGCCTGAACGCATGAGACAATGCACGCCTTCTCCGCTTCCCGCCCCTTGTGCCATGCCCTATCTGGAGCTCTCCCTGCGCTGCACCGAAACCGAGCAGCCGCGCTACGAGACCGCCCTGGAGGACGTCGGCGCGCTCTCGGTCACGCTGCTGGATGCGGACGCCGATACCGGGCACGAACGGGCCATCCTGGAGCCCGGTGTCGGCGAGACTCCCTTGTGGAAATCGCTGGTGCTGACCGCACTGTTCGATGCGGATATCGATGGGCTCGCGCTGCTCGCCGCACTGGAGTCGTTCGATCCGGGACTCGACTGGACCCAGGCGGGGTTCCGCAAGGTCGAGGACGAGGACTGGGAACGCGCGTGGCTGGACCAGTTCAAGCCCATGCGCTTCGGCGCCCGCACCTTCATCGTGCCCTGGAACCACGAAGTACCCGCGGAAGCCGGCGACGATGCCGCCATCGTGCGACTCGATCCGGGCCTGGCGTTCGGATCCGGCACGCACCCCACCACGGCACTGTGCCTGCGTTGGCTCGACGGGCTCGCCGATGACGGTGCGCTGGAGGGCCAGCGCGTGCTCGACTTCGGTTGTGGTTCCGGCATCCTCGCGCTCGCCGCCTTGAAACTCGGCGCCGCGCAGGCCGTGGGCGTGGACAACGATCCGCAGGCATTGCTGGCCAGCGCCGACAACGCGCAGCGCAACCAGGTGGATGCGAACTTCAACGTCTACCTGCCCGAGGACGAACCGGTAATGACCTATCCGGTGGTGGTGGCCAACATCCTGGCCTCGGCGCTGGACGCACTGGCCGACATCCTCGCCGCGCGCGTCGCGCCCGGTGGCCGCATCGCACTGTCGGGCATCCTCAAGGGACAGGAAGACGAACTGCTGGCCCGCTACGCGACGTGGTTCGATGCCCTGGTGGCCACGCAGGACGGCGACTGGATGCGTATCGACGGCATCCGTCGCTGACACCGCTCTCCGCCGCGTCCGCGATCACAACACGCGCGCGGGCGTGCATGGTTGAATAGGGGCCATGTTCACGGCCTGTCCGCATTGCCAGTTCCTTGTCGCCCGCGACCGGCATACCGATGCCGTGCCTGCAGACTGTCCCCGCTGCGGCAGACCATTGGCCACGGCGGACGAAGCGGCGGTGGCCGCATCGCCCAGCCTCGCAACCTTCCTGAATCCTGCAGCAGCCGGCGCGGAAGCATCGCCGGGTGCGCCACCGGACGACACGCCCGCGGCACCATTCCTGGCAGAGGAAGAGGCGGCTTCGCGAGACACCATGCCTGATGCGGCGGACGTGGCGATACCCGTCGATGACACCCCCGACATCACCGCGCACGCGGCAGACGCTGCAGCACCGGAAGATGCGACGCCTGTCGATGTCATTCCGGTCCATGCAATGCCCGAGGACGCAGCGGCTTCCGCCATCGAGCCGGCGCCCGTCATCACCGCCACGCCCACGCGCAAGGCAACGGGTCCCCGGTTCCTGCAACGCACGCGCACCATGCCGGTGCATGCAGCCCGCGCACGCTGGCAATGGGTTGCCGTGGGCGCACTGGCAACACTGCTGTGTGTACAGATCGTACTGGCCGATCGCGCCCGCCTGGCGACCCAGGCAGGGTGGCGTCCCCTGGTGATGATGCTGTGCGGCGCGTTCCGCTGCGACGTACCGATGTGGCACGAACCCAGCGCCTTCACCATGCTGAGTCGCGATGTGCGGCCGGTCACCGGCCAGGCGGGAACACTGCAGGCACAAGCGACGTTCCGCAACGAAGCACGCTGGGAACAGGGTTGGCCGGTGATCCTGCTGACGCTGAAGGATGCCGATGGCCGCACCCTGGGCGCGCGTGCGCTGGCGCCACGCGACTACCTGCCACAGGACGCGGCGTCCTCATCGATCGGCCCCGGACAGAGCGCCCAGATGGCCGTGCTTGTGCGCGAGCCGAGTGCGAACGTCGTCGCGTTCTCCTTCGACTTCCGTTAAGCGCGCCGGATTCATCAAAAAGCGGATGCGCGCGCCGCGATCAGGCGCTAGACTCGTCCCCCCGCCGAATACCCACAAGCACATGGCGGGCATCCGCATCCGTTGCACCAGGGGATCCGATTGAACGCTGCCTCCACCCGTCAGGACACGCCACGCGCCACGTCGCGCCCGCCGCTGCGCGAGCATGTCGCCGTGTCCGTCCGCCGCTACCTGCGTGACCTGGATGGCTGCGAGGCGGACGACGTGTACGAGATCGTGCTGCGCGAGATGGAAATCCCGCTGTTCGTGGAAGTGCTCAACCATTGCGAAGGCAACCAGAGCCGCGCCGCCGCCATGCTGGGCATCCATCGCGCCACGCTGCGCAAGAAGCTCAAGGACTACGGGCTGGCCTGACGGAGCGCCTGGCAACGGGTCGGGCGCGATGCTGCGGCGCGTTATAATTCGCGCCCCGCTCCGTACTGCCCTCCCCATGACCCTCGATTTACAGCCCGTGCGCCGGGCGCTGCTGTCCGTATCCGACAAGACCGGCCTGCTCGACCTGGCCCGCGCGCTCGCCGCCCGCAATGTCGAACTGCTGTCCACCGGCGGTACTGCCAGGACATTGCGTGACGCCGGCCTGTCCGTGCGCGACGTGGCCGAGGTCACCGGATTCCCGGAAATGATGGATGGCCGCGTCAAGACGCTGCACCCGATGGTCCACGGTGGCCTGCTAGGCCGTGCGGGTACCGACGACGCCGTGATGACCGAGCACGGCATCGGCGCCATCGACCTGCTGGTGCTCAATCTCTATCCGTTCGAACAGGTCACCGCGAAGGCGGACTGCACGCTCGCCGACGCGGTGGAGAACATCGACATCGGCGGCCCGGCGATGCTGCGTTCGGCCGCGAAGAACTTCGCGCGCGTGGCGGTGGCCACGGACCCGTCGCAATACGACGGCATCGTGCGCGAACTCGACGCGAATGACGGCGCCCTTTCCGCGCAGACGCGTTTCGCGCTGTCGGTGGCCGCGTTCAACCGCGTGGCCCAGTACGACGCCGCCATCAGCAACTACCTGTCCGCCGTCACCGACACGTCGGGCGACGTGCCGGTGCGCGCGGCGTTCTCGGCGCAGGCCAACGGCAGCTTCGTCAAGGTCATGGATCTGCGCTACGGCGAGAACCCGCACCAGCAGGCCGCGTTCTACCGCGACCTGTATCCGGCACCCGGCTCGCTGGCGACCTTCACCCAGCTGCAGGGCAAGGAACTGAGCTACAACAACATCGCCGACAGCGATGCGGCGTGGGAATGCGTGCGCCAGTTCGATGCGCCGGCCTGCGTGATCGTCAAGCACGCCAATCCCTGCGGCGTGGCAGTCGGCGTGGCCTGCGGCGATGCCTATGAGCTGGCCTATGCCACCGATCCGACCAGCGCGTTCGGCGGCATCATCGCCTTCAACCGCACGCTGGATGCCGCGACGGCGAAGGTCATCCTGGACCGCCAGTTCGTCGAGGTGCTGATCGCGCCGGACTACGAGCCGGCCGCGCTCGACTACGCGGCGAAGAAGGCCAACGTGCGCGTGCTGCGCATTCCGCTGGCGCCAGCGTCGACCGGCTTCATCGATACCAAGCGCGTCGGTTCCGGCCTGCTGCTGCAGACCGCCGACGACCGCGTCGTGACGCGCGACGAACTGAAGGTGGTGACCAAGCTCGCGCCGACCGACGCGCAGTTCACCGACCTGCTGTTCGCGTGGAAGGTGGCCAAGTTCGTCAAGTCCAACGCTATCGTCTATGCGAAGGACCATCGCACCATCGGCGTCGGCGCCGGACAGATGAGCCGCGTGTATTCGGCGCGCATCGCCGGCATCAAGGCCGCGGATGCGAACCTCGTGGTCGAAGGCTCGGTGATGGCGAGCGATGCATTCTTCCCGTTCCGCGACGGCATCGACGCCGCCGCAGCCGCCGGCATCAAGGCGGTGATCCAGCCGGGCGGCTCCATGCGCGATGGCGACGTCATTGCCGCCGCCGACGAGCACGGCATCGCCATGGTATTCACCGGCGTGCGGCACTTCCGCCACTGAAGACAGCGCACGATGATGCCGCTCTGGCGGTCGTCATCTGCGCGGCAGCTTTCTCCGCTCGTTGTCCAGCACGGGAGCACCACCACGGCCATGAAGATCCTTCGCACGCTTTCCGCCATGCTCGTCCCGGCGTTCGTGGTCCTCGCATTCACCGGCTGTACGGACACGCAGGCCCGCCTGCACGAGGCGCATGCGAAGGTCGCTGCCACGTTGCCCGCTCCCCACTTCGAGGATCTGGTGACCGAGTCGGTCGCCATCGAGGGTGACCGGCTGGTGCTGCTGATACGCAGCCCCGAGGGCAACGCTGCCAAGACACGCAAAGCCCCGGGCTTCGAGACGCTGAAGGAAAGCGAGCAGTACGCGCTGCGAGAGCTGTGCGCGCAGCCCGCGATCACGCCACTGATCGACACCGATGCCATCCTGGTGCGACGCTTCGTCGACCGTCACGGCGCCGTTTTCTTCGACGTCGAACTTCCGGCACGCGCGTGCCTGACTCCGCCGGCCGACGCGCCGGTCCAGCCATGAGGAATACCCCTTGAAAGTCCTGGTCATCGGTTCCGGCGGTCGCGAGCACGCCCTCGCGTGGAAGCTGGCGCAGTCGCCGCGGGTGGACGAGGTGATCGTGGCGCCCGGCAACGCCGGCACCGCGACGGAGGCGAAGTGCCGCAACGTCGCGGTCAAGGTCACCGACATCGACGGTCTGCTGGCGTTGGCACAGGAGGCAGGCGTGGGCCTGACCGTGGTCGGTCCCGAAGTGCCGCTCGTGGCCGGCGTGGTGGACCGCTTCCGTCTGGCGGGATTGCGTGTTTTCGGTCCCACCGCCGCTGCGGCGCAGCTGGAGGGCAGCAAGGCATTCGCCAAGGATTTCCTGGCGCGTCACGGCATCCCGACCGCGTTCTACGCCGTGCATACCGATGTGGACGCCGCGCTCGCCTATCTCCGCGAGAAAGGCGCGCCGATCGTGGTCAAGGCCGACGGCCTGGCCGCCGGCAAGGGCGTGATCGTGGCGATGACGCTGGCCGAAGCCGAAGCCGCGGTGCGCGACATGCTGTCGGGCAATGCGTTCGGTGATGCCGGTGCACGCGTGGTGATCGAGGAATTCCTGGAAGGCGAGGAAGCCAGCTTCATCTCGATGGTCGATGGCACCACCGCGCTGCCGATGGCGACCAGCCAGGACCACAAGCGGGTCGGCGACGGCGACACGGGCCCCAACACCGGCGGCATGGGGGCGTATTCGCCCGCCCCGGTGGTCACGCCCGAAGTGCATGCGCGCGTGATGCGCGAGGTGGTCAATCCCACGGTGCAGGGCATGATCGCCGACGGCGTGCCGTTCACCGGTTTCCTGTATGCCGGGCTGATGATCGACGACAGCGGCGCTCCGAAGGTGATCGAGTTCAACGTGCGCTTCGGCGACCCCGAGACGCAACCGGTGATGCTGCGCCTGCAATCCGATCTGGTGGATCTGGTCGAAGCGGCCATCGACGGACGCCTCGATGTCATCGAAGCGCGATGGGATCCGCGCCCGTCGCTGGGCGTCGTGATGGCCGCGGCGCCTTATCCCGAAACACCGGTCACCGGCGACGTGATCGCCGGGCTGGACGACGTGCCTGCGACCGCCAAGGTGTTCCATGCCGGCACCGCGCTTGACGCGGAAGGCCACGTGGTCAGCGCCGGAGGCCGCGTCCTGTGCGTGGCGGCGCTGGGCGATTCGGTATCGGATGCGCAGCGCAATGCGTATGCCGGCGTGGACCGGATTCGCTGGACCAACGAGTTCCACCGCGCCGACATCGGCTGGCGCGCGATCGCGCGCGAACGCGCGGACACCTGATCGGCGGCTATCGCGCCTGCACGAAGTTCGCCGCGTGCTCGCGCGGCGCGCTGCGCAGGTACTGCGGCGCGACCGCGATCTTCGCGTCCAGCGCCACGGCCGCATGCCATGGCCAGCGCGGGTCGTAGAGGATGCCGCGTGCGAGCCCGATGGCATCGGCCCGATCCTGCTGCAGGATGTCTTCGGCATGTCGCGGCTCCGTGATCAGGCCTACCGCGATCACCGGCATCGCGACATGCTGCTTGATGGCGGCGGCGAACGGCACCTGGTAGCCCGGCTCCAGGGTGATCTTCTGCGCGGGATGCAGGCCGCCGCTGGAGACATGGATGAAGTGGCAACCCCGTGCGTCGAGCGCCTGCGCCAGGGCGATGCTCTGGGCAGGATCCCAGCCACCCTCGACCCAATCGGTGGCGGAAATGCGGATGCCGACCGCCATCGACGCGGGTACGGCCGCCTTGATCGCATCGAACACCTGCAGCACCAGCCGCATGCGGTTTTCCAGCGAACCGCCATACGCATCTTCGCGATGATTGCTGAGCGGCGACAGGAACTGGTGCAACAGATAGCCGTGCGCCGCATGGATCTCGATCAGGTCCAGACCCAGCCGCACCGCACGCCGCGCGCTGTCGGCGAACGCAGCGACGACCGCATCGATGCCCGCCTGGTCCAGCGCAACCGGCGGAGGATGCCCTTCGGCATAGGGCATGGCCGATGCCGATACGGTCTGCCATCCGTGTTCGGCACCGGGCGCGATGGCGGCACCGTGGTGCTCCCACGGGCGGTGCGTCGACGCCTTGCGTCCGGCATGGGCGAGCTGCACGCCGATCGCCATGGAGGAATATCGACGCGTGGCGGCGAGCGCCGTGGCGAATGCCGCTTCGGTAACGTCATCCCACAAGCCGAGATCGGCCCAGCTGATGCGTCCTCGCGGCTCGACTGCCGTCGCTTCGACGATCGCGAGCCCGGCACCGGACTGGGCGAGGTTCGGCCAATGGAAGGCATGCCACTCGGTGGCGCGCCCCGCTTCGGCGGAGTACTGGCACATCGGCGCGATCACGATGCGGTTGGGCAGGCGCAATGGCCCCAGATCCAGGGGTGAGAACAGACGGCTCATGAGGGAAGGTGTCGACGACGTGGGGGCGCCACTATCCCCCTGCCCCTGTGGCCCATCAATGCCACGGGCGGAACACTGTCGGGCGCACCGGCTCGCGGAGCCATCGTGATTTGCTAGGCTGCGCGCAACCCACGGAGGGCGCATGTCCAGCCACAGCCAGTTCTCGCTGCTGAAACAACGACGGTTCCTGCCGTACTTCACCGTCCAGGCGCTGGGCGCCTTCAACGACAATGTCTACCGTCAGGCGATCATCGCGCTGCTGTTCTTCCTGGGCGCCAGCGATGGCGAACTTTCGCTGTACGCCACGCTGGCGCCGGCGATCTTCATCCTCCCCTACTTCCTGTTCTCCGCCATCGCGGGCCAGTTCGCCGAGAAGCTGGAGAAGCACAGGCTGATCGTCATCACCACGACGATGGAAATCGCCATCATGTCGCTGGCGGCGGTCGGTTTCCTGCTGCAGAACATGCCGGTCCTGCTGGTCGCGCTGTTCTGCACCGGCGTGCAGTCCACCCTGTTCGGGCCGGTGAAGTATTCGGTGCTGCCTTCGATCCTGAAGCCGGAGGAACTGACCGGCGGCAATGGCCTGGTCGAGATGGGCACCTCGATCTCGATCCTGTGCGGCATGATCGCCGGCGGCATGATCTTCCAGGTGGCCGGAGTTTACGGCCCGCAGGCGGCCGCCATCGCCATCGTGTTGCTGGCGGTGCTGGGCAACGCCGTGTCACGCCTGATCCCGCGCATGGACGCGGGTGCGCCCGACCTGGTCATCCGCTGGAACCCGATCCCGGAATCGCTCGCCGTGCTGCGCATGGCCAAGCAGCAACTCGCCGTGCGCAACGCCATCCTCGGCGTGTCGTGGTTCTGGTTCTTCGGCACGCTGCTGACTTCGCAGCTGCCTGCCTACGCGAAGCTGCACCTCGGCGCGGCCGACGGTTCGTCGACGCTGTACGTGTTCGCACTGGCGCTGTTCTCGGTGGGCACGGGCGTGGGTTCGCTGCTGTGCGAGAAGCTGTCGGGGCGCACTGTCGAGATCGGCCTGGTACCGGTGGGCGCGTTCGGCATGACGGCGTTCCTGCTCGATCTCTACTTCGCCAGGCCGGGCGCCGCGCCCGCCACCGGGCTGGGGGTAGCCGAGTTCGTCCGCCAGGCCGGCAGCGTGCGGATCATGATCGACCTGGTCGGCATCGGCATGTTCGCGGGCATCTTCGTGGTGCCGCTGTTCGCACTGATCCAGAGCCGCACGGACAATTCGCGGATGGCACGGGTGTTCGCCGCACTCAACATCCAGAACTCGGGCTTCATCGTACTGGCCGCGCTGGTCGGTCTGGGCCTGCATGCGCTGGGCTGGAGCGGCCCGCAGATCTTCCTCGCGCTGGCCATCGCCAACGCACTGGTGGCGATCTGGATCTTCACCATCGTGCCCGAGTTCCTGATGCGCTTCCTCAGCTGGCTGCTGGTGCGCGGCCTGTACCGGCTGCGCCTGCACGGCATCGAGAAGCACGTGCCGGACGAGGGCCCGGCATTGATCGTGTGCAACCACGTCAGCTACATGGACGCGCTGATCCTGGCCGCGACGATCCCGCGTCCGGTGCGCTTCGTCATGTACTACCGGATCTTCAACATCCCGGTGATGAGCTGGATCTTCCGCACGGCCAAGGCCATCCCGATCGCCGGCGCGCGGGAGAACCCGGACCTGATGCGGCGCGCATTCGAGGAAATCGACGCGGCCCTGGCGGCGGGCGAGATCGTCGGCATCTTCCCCGAAGGCGCGTTGACGAAGGATGGCGAGATCGCTGCGTTCAAGTCCGGCGTGGAGAAGATACTCGAGCGCCGCCCGGTGCCCGTCGTGCCCATGGCGCTGAAGGGAATGTGGACCAGCATGTGGAGCCACCGCGATACCCGGATGGGGCGCATGCGCGTGCCCCGTCGTTTCCGCGCGCACGTTGACGTGGTGGCCAGCGAACCGCTGGATGGCACCGCCGTGACCGCCGAGGTCCTGGAGGCGCGGGTGCGCGCGCTGCGCGGGGATGCGGCGTGACGGTTTCGCGTCGTCGCCATCCCCGCTAGGCTAGCGGCGGGGATTTTCGTCATCCATGCCCGCCCTCGTGGCGGCGGCCCCTTCCTGTCCCTCGCCCGCAAGAGAACCGTCATGAGCGCCATTCCGCCCTCCACGCAAGGCCCTTACGTACCCAATCACCTGGTATGGGCCATCCTCAGCACGCTGTTTTGCTGCCTGCCGTTGGGCATCGTCTCCATCGTGTTCGCGGCGCAGGTGGACGGCAAGCGCGCCGCCGGCGATCTGGCAGGTGCGCAGGACGCATCGCGCAAGGCGTTGAACTGGGCCATCGCCTCCGCGCTGATCGGTCCGATCCTGGTCGCGCTGTGGTTCTTTTTGTTCGGCGGTCTGGCACTATTGGGCGGCCTGAGCGGCATGTGAGCCGACTCGCACGACCCTTCATCCCTGTACAAGGAAAGCCTGCATGAGCGCCGTACCTCCCATGCCCCCGACCGCCACGCCGGGCAACGTTCCCAACCATCTCGCATGGGCCATCGTGTCCACGGTGCTGGCCACCTGCCTGTGCTGTCCGCTGGGCCTGATCGGCATCGTCGCCATCGTGTTCTCGACCCAGGTCAACAGCAAGCTCAACCAGGGCGACCTAGAGGGCGCGCATCGTGCGTCCGCCAACGCCAAGACCTGGTGCTGGGTCGCCACCGCGTTCGCCATCATCGGTCTGCTGATCAACATCGCCATGTTCGCCACCGGCGGCATGGAGCAGTACATGATGATGCTGGAGCAGATGCAGCAAGCGCAGTGATCGCACTGCGTCCCCTGCACTATGTGGCACTCACGGCGGCGGCCCTTGCGGCCGCCGTCGGCGTCTGGCTCCTGCTGAACTTCGATCCGAATGCGGCCGACAGTCCTTTCCCTGGCTGCATGTTCCGCGCACTGACCGGTTACTTCTGCATCGGCTGCGGCCTGACCCGCGCGCTGCATGCGCTGGTCCACGGCGACATCCTGCGCGCATTCGCCATGAATCCACTTGCCATCCTGATGTTGCCGGCGATCCCGATGATGGTCGCCCACGGCCAGGGTTGGCGCCCCCGTGCGCTCGAGCCCTTGATGCGCGTCCTGCTCGCACCGATGTTCTGGCTCGTACTGTTGCCGGTGTACTGGGTGGCAAGGAACTTGCCCTGGTTCCCCTTCACCTTGCTGGCGCCAGGCTGATATCGGTTCACCTCGCCAGCGGATGCCGGGTCACGCGCCGCGGCATGCGAAACGCGGACCGTCAACTGACCCAGCCACCGATCACGAACACGGCAAGCAGTGCCAGCCACAGCAACAGGATGCGCCAGACCAGGCTCATCGCGTCGCGCAATTCGGGCAGTTCGCGCATGGCCTGGACCATGCCCTCCTCGGCGTATTCCTCCGCTTCCTCGGCCAGTTCGCAGCGCACGCTGGCGCGTGCGGCGTGACCAAGGAATCCGGTGTCCAGCCGGAAGCGCGTGCCGCCGGCTTCGCGCCAGGCGGTGAACACCGTATCGAAGTTGCCGACCAACGCCATCGCCAGCGTCATCAACTGGGCGACAGGCCAGTCCAGTGCGGTCTTCACCGCACGCGCGCCAAGGCGATTCTCTTCGGGCAAGGTCGAGGCCCATTCGTCCTGCGTCGCCAGTACCGACAGGCGATAGAGCACCGCGCCGACCGGGCCCAGCAGCAGGAACCAGAACAGCACGCCGAACCAGCGTTGCAGCGCGTTGACGAACACCGCTTCCACCAACGCCGGCCCATCCAGCGCCGCTGCTTCACCGGTCAGTCCGAGCCGGGCGATCGCGGCGCGACGGGCAGGCGCATCATGCGCGTCGATGACGGCCTCGACATCCACGTCCAGGTCGCGCGGCCCCCAGGCGTAGACCAGCACCGCGATATCGAACAGCAGGCCGGGCAACCCGTACAGGGGACCATCGAGCATCCATTGCAGCAGCGCGACCATCAGCAACACCGGCACCATGGCCAACGCGATGCCGTAGCGCGCCTGCCAGACGCCCGCGCCGCCGGAGCGCTCGCCCAGCCAGCGCAACCATGCCCCATACCATGCGTACTGGCGGAACGATGCGACCAGCGCGGGTGCGACATGCCCCAGCACCAGCGCAAGCACGACGGCGACGAGCGTGATCGACATGCAATTCCTCCGAGCCGGGATTCTAGCGCGGCTGTCTGTTAATGCCCGGTCTTGTCAGGGATCTTCGAGTCGCGCGTCGCGCGCATGCCGGCATGCCAGTGTTCTATCAGCGAGCGCGCGATGGAGATGGACGGCGACAGCAGCAGCCCGTCGCCCGTGTTGTCGTCTCCACGCGCGAGTGCGGCATCGATCTCGTCGAACGTGAACCAGCGCGCGTCCTCGAGTTCGCCGTCCACCTGGGGCGGATCCGGCTCGGCATCGGCGCAGAATCCCAGCATCAACGCGCCCGGGAACGGCCACGGCTGCGCGCCGAGGTAGCGGCAATCGCGCACCCGCACCTGCGTTTCTTCGAGCACTTCGCGCGCAACGGTCTGCTCCAGCGTCTCGCCGGGTTCCACGAAGCCCGCGATGACCGAGTAGCGGCGTGGTGGCCACGATGCCTGCCGCCCCAGCAGCAGGCGCTCGCCATCGCTGGCCGCAACGATGACGGCAGGGTCCACGCGCGGATAATGATCCTTGCCGCACTGCGTGCAATGGGCGATGTAGCCCGCGCGGCGGAACGTGATGGCGCCGCCGCAGGCGCTGCAGAAGCGCGTGGACGATTGCCAGTGCAGGAGCGCTCGCGCCATGGCGAACACGCCGGACATGAAGGCAGGCCATGTCGCGGCCGCGCGCCGCAAGTCCAGCCACGATGGCGCCTGCACCGCATGGTGCCGGGCATGCGCCGCGAACCATGCCACGCCATCCTTCAGCCCCAGGAACAGGCTCGCGCCCGGCCCACCGCCGAGCGACGCGCCTTCCGGTGCCAGCAGCGCACCGTCGGCTTCCACCATCGCGCGCCCGTCGTCGTCCAGCAGCATCACGCGGGCGGCCGGCCACAAGGCGGTCAACGCGTCGGTGTCGTCGCGCAGCGCGTCGGCGCGATCCAGCGTATCGCCCGCGAAGGCGAAACCGGTGAGCGGCACGGTGGAGGAGACGGGACCTGTCACGGAACGCGGCAGGCCGGCATTCACATGCTGAAACTGCTGCCGCAGCCGCAGGTGGTCTTGGCGTTGGGGTTGCGGATGACGAACTGCGCACCCTGCAGGCTTTCGCTGTAGTCCACTTCCGCGCCCATCAGGTACTGCAGGCTCAGCGGGTCGACCAGCAGCGACACGCCATCGGTATCCACGGCCACGTCGTCTTCGGCACGGTTCTCGTCGAACTCGAACCCGTACTGGAAGCCGGAACAGCCGCCGCCCTGGATGTAGACGCGCAAGGCCAGGGCTTCGTTGCCTTCCTCCTGCACCAGCTCGCGCACCTTGGCCGCCGCGGCAGGCGTGAAGTTCAGCGGCCGGTCGATGGACTGGTAGTCCGGAGCGGCGGCTGCGGTCGGCAGGGAAACGACGGTAGTCATGGCGAAAGGATGGGGGCTGGCGGGAGGCAGTTCAAGCTCAACGTGTGCCGGTGCTGCCTTCGCCCGCGCCTTCCTTGGCCGCTGCCTGCGCCCACGGGAACGATTGCTCGACGGCTGCGCCGCTCTGCGGCACCACGCGGGCGATCACGCGGACGGGCTTGAAACCCGGCGGCAGCAGCAGGTCGCCTTCGACCTGCTGGAAGTACTTGAACGAGTACGGCACGCCGGGCGCATTGGGCTGCTGCCGCAGATCGGCCCACCCCAGGCGGCGCAGCTTGCCCGCCTCAGTGCCCTCCACCGATACCAGCAGGCGGCCGGCGTTGACGGCGCCGCGATTGAGGTTCTGCGTGAGCGTGGCGGTGAAGTGCCACGCCTGCTCGTCCTGCGGCTGCAGGGTGAGCTCGTGCACCGACAGGCCACGGCGCTGCGCAGTGGCACCGACGAAACGCTCGTAGAAGGCCACGTCGGCGCGCAGGCCGGCGATTTCCTCGTCGCGTTCGGACAGCGTGGCCTGCAGGTCGCGGTTGGCGTCGCGGGTGATCTGGTCCGAGCGCGCCAGCGTGGCGCTGCGCTGCTCCAGGATCTCGATGCGCTGCTGCTGCTCGCGCGACTGGGCGGCCGTGGGGGCCTCGCCCACATGGCGCGCGAACACCTGCCAGAGGCCCCAGCCGCCAAACGAAAGCGCCACCGCCAACACGGCGATCAACACGGGCCAGCCCACCAGCCTGGGGGGCGGGACACTGGGCGGTACGGGCTGGGGACTCATGGCCGCAGGATAGCGCGGCCGATCCCAGCGGGCTCTGAATGCCCCGGTCAGGCGTCGGCGGTGGCCCACGCTTCCGGCAAGGCAGCACCGTCATGCGACGGCGACCCCGCAGGCACGGCATCCGCATGCACCAGGCGCCCGGTCAATTGCGCGCCCGCGCTCATCTCGACGACCTTGTAATGCAGGTTGCCCTGCACGCGCGCCTTGGCGGCCAGCTCGATCCGGTCGAAGGCATGCACGTCGCCGGTCATGCGGCCGTTGATGACCACCACGGGCACCTGCACTTCGCCTTCGATGCTGCCCTGCTCGGCCAGCGTCAAGACGGCGCGCTCGCCGGCTTCGGCGATGACCTTGCCCTGGATATGGCCTTCCACGTACAGGCCGCCACTGAACACCACGTCGCCACGGATGGTGACCTGTGGCCCGATGAGCGTGTCGATGGCGCCCACGTCGGGACGGATGGGCTTGGTCTTGAACATCTCACTTGCCTCCTGCGGCTGTGGCGGTCTTCCAGTCGAAGGCCTGCTCCACCGCCGCGTCTCCGCCATTCAGCGTCACTTTGACGCGTTGTGGCGTGAACCCGGGCGGCAGCATCACGTTGCCATCCAACTGCTGGAAATAACGGAATGAATAGGTCTGGCCCGGCGCGCTGCGCTGCTGGTGCAGTTCGTCCCACTGCACCGCGGCCAGCTTGCCTTCGCGCACACCCTCCACGGTGAAGCGCATCTGGCCCTGGCTGATCGCGCCGCGGTTGAGCGTCTGCGTCAGCATGATCTGGTAACGCCAGGTGCCGCCGGCCTCCGGTGCGAACTCGGCCACGTGCACGCTCAGGCCCTTGCGCTGGCTGGTCGAACCGACCAGACGCTCATAGAACGCCACATCGGCACGCAGCGCAGCGATCTCTTCGTCGCGCTCGGCCAGCGCATCCTGCACCTCGGCATTGGCCGCGCGACTGATCTGATCGGAGCGGGAGAGCGTGGACTCGCGCTGGCGCAGGTTGCGCAGTTCGCCGCGCACCACGGCCAGCTCACGTTCCGCCTGTATACGATTGGCATCGGCCTTCGCCAATCGCGGCGCGGCGGTGTAGCTGGCGGCGAACCACATGGCCGCCAGGCTGCCTGCCCACGCCAGACCGAACAGCAAGGAGGCTCCACGACGACGCACAGCCGCGTCACGCGGCACGATCCTGAAGCGGGATGGAGCAGGCGCAGACATGACGGACAAGCGGCATGCGGCACTCAGCCGGCAGCCAGACGGGACCCCTATACTCGCCGCAGTGGCGCGAGCCCATGAGTCTAACGGGAGTGGCCGGCATGTCCGAAGCGCATCTTTTCGTAATTGGGATCCTGTTGGCATGGATGGCCGGGATCCGCGTCTATCTCACCGTTTTCGGGTTGGGCCTCGCCGGGGCGCTGGGCTGGCTGGATCTGCCGCCCGCCTTGCAGGTGACCGAGTCCTGGTGGGTGCTGGGGACGTCCGGGGCGCTCGCGTTGACCGAATTCTTCGCCGACAAGATCCCGGGCGTGGACTCTGGCTGGGACCTGCTGCAGACCCTGGCCCGCGTGCCGGCAGGTGCGTTCCTCGCAGCCGCCACCCTGTCGCCGGACGGCCAGCTCAGTGGCGGCGCGCTGGCGGCGGGTGCCGGCGTGGCGCTCACCAGCCACCTGCTGAAGAGCGGGTCGCGCGCCCTGATGAACACCTCGCCCGAGCCGGTCAGCAACTGGACCGCCTCGGTGGCGGAAGACGCCGTGGTCGTGGGCGGCCTTGCGATGGCCTTTGCGCACCCCTGGATTGCGTTGTTCCTTGTGATCGGAGTGTCGCTGCTCATCGCGCTGGCGGTCTGGTGGGTCTGGCGCAGCGTGTCGCGCGGACTGAAACGCTTGTTGCAGACAGCGCCTTCAGCTCCCGTGTCGCCCCCGACCTCCGGCCCGTGACAGGCGTCGGCGCATCGGGGATCATGGGTCTGCCTCACCCGTGAACTTCATCGCATAATGGGGCTCAGCTTGGGGAAGCCTGATGTCCGCCATCGATTCCACATCCCGCCCGCAGGATGAGCCTTCACGCTCGCGCCTGCGCGCAGAAACCCCGCCGGCGCACCATTGGCGCCGCTGGGTGGACGATGCCGCCCCCGAAGACGCGGCCGAACCCGGCGCCGGAGAGCCCGTCGAGATGACCAGCCAGCCCCCCACGCCTACCGAGCCTCCCGCGAGGTCCGCACCCCCGCCGGCACCGGCTGCCGCGACGCCGGCTGGACCCCGTGAACCCGTCGATCCGGAATCGCCCTATCGCGTGCTGATCGTCGAAGACGACCGCGGGCAGGCCCTGTTCGCCCAGAGCGTGCTGCATGGCGCCGGCATGCAGGCCGACGTGCAGATGCAGTCCGATGGCCTGCTCGATGCCATGCGCCGCTTCCGTCCCGACCTGGTGCTGATGGACCTGCACATGCCCGGCAGGGACGGCATGTCGCTGACCATGCTGCTGCGGCAACAGCCCGAGTACCTGCACCTGCCGATCGTGTTCCTGACCGGCGACCCGGACCCGGAACGCCAGTTCGAAGTCCTGGAGAGCGGCGCCGACGACTTCCTCAACAAGCCGATCCGTCCGCGCCACCTGATCGCGGCGGTGTCCAACCGCATCCAGCGCGCGCGCCAGCGCAGCCAGGCCCAGCAGGCGCCGCGGCCCTCGCTCAACACCGATACCGGCCTGCCCACCCGTACCTTCGTGCTGCAGCAGCTCGGCGAGTCGCTGCAGCGGCAGGGGCGCGGCGGGCTGTTCTTCGTCGAGGTCAACAGCGCGCTGAGCCTGCGTGAACGCTATGGCTATGCGGTGTTCGAGCACCTGATGAGCCAGGCCGGGCGCCAGCTGGCTGCCGCTGCGTCGCCGCACCCGGTGGCGCGATTGAACGACAACAGCTTCCTGATGCTGGCCGACAGCGTCGACGAGGCGACCCTGGCCGCCCTGGCGCAGCAGTTGCGCGACGGACTGGCCGGGCATGACTTCGAAACCCGCCCAAGCGAAGTGCTCAAGCTTCGCGGCTCGATCGGCTACACCGCGCTGTCCCTCGGCTTCGCCGACGCCGGCAGCGCGCTGGAGGCCATCGAGCGTGCCGTGCTGCAGGCCCGCCTGAAGTCCGACAGCCTGGCCGAGTACATACCGGCCCAGGTCGACGACGATGCCCCGCGCATCTCGCTGGAGGATGGCCAGTTCGAACTGGCCTACCAGCCGATCGTGGCGGTGGCTGGCAACGACCAGGCGCAATACCAGGTGCTGCTGCGCATGCGCCAGCCCGATGGCTCGCTGCTGCCCGCGTCACAGGTGATCCCGGCGGCCGAACTCGCCGGTGGCATCGCGCAGATCGATCACTGGGTGCTGGAGCACGCACTGTTCGTGCTGGCCGAGCGACAGGCCATGGGACCGTCGCTGCGCCTGTTCGTCTCGCAGTCGCCGCGCTCGCTGGCGCGCGAATCGCATGCCCCATGGCTGCTGGATGCACTGCGCGCGCGCGGCATCGAGGGCACGTCGCTGGTCATCGACCTGCGCCTGTCCGACGCCCTGATCCACACCGTCACCCTGCGGCAGTTCTGCCAGCAGCTGATGCCGGCCGGCGTGCAGTTCTGCCTCAGCCAGTTCGAGCCCGGAGTGGAAGCCGACGCCCTGCTGACGCAGCTGCCACTCGGTTTCGTACGTGTTTCCAGCAAGTACGCCAGCGCCCACGCCGATCCGGTCCTGCGCGACCAGTTGCGCGGGATCATCGACAACGCCCACCGCCAGGGCCTGCAGGTGATCGGACAGCAGATCGAAGATCCCCAGGCCGCAGCGGCCATGTGGATGGGCGGTGTCGACTTCATCCAGGGCAACCTGGTGCAGGCAGTCGGCAGCGAGCTCGGTTTCGACTTCCACAACGCGGTGCTGTAACGATGCCCACCACCGGACGGACGCCGGTGATGCCGTGGGTGACGGTGGCGCTGGCTGCGTCGTCGGTGGCGTCGATGGGCCTGCACTGGGCAGGCATCGCGGGGCCCTGGATACCCGTCGCACTCGGAACAGGTGCGGCGGGGCTGGCCGCGGCCGTCGCCGCCGGGCTGCAATCGCGCAGCGAAGCCCATCAGCGCGCCGGTATGCAGGCGCGTGCGGCGATGGCCGAATCCGAGCGCGACAGCCTGCAACGCGATCTGCAGCGGCACGACCGGCTTGAACAGGAATTGATGCGCGCCAAGCAGGCCGCCGAATCCGCCGCGATGGCCAAGGGCGAATTCCTGGCCACGATGAGCCATGAAATCCGCACCCCGCTCAACGGCATCGTGCCGATGCTGGAGATGCTGTCGCGTGCACCGCTGGCACCGGACCAGCGCGAGATGCTGAGCACGGCCACCGCATCCTCGCACCAGCTGCTGCGCATCGTGGACGACATCCTCGACTACTCCAAGCTCGAGGCGAACAAGCTGGATCTGGAGATCACCGGATTCAACCTGCGCGAACTGCTCGACAGCGTGCTGCAGCTCATGTATCGCCCCGCGGAAAACAAGGGGCTGCGGCTGAGCCTGCAACTGGATCCTGCGGTGCGCCTGCCGGTCCGTGGCGACCCTGTGCGGTTGCGCCAGGTGCTCACCAACCTGGTCGGCAACGCGATCAAGTTCACCGATCGCGGCTCGGTCACGCTGGTGGTGCGACGGCTCGGCGAAACCGCCGCGCAGCATCTACTGCGCTTCGAGGTGCGGGATACCGGCATCGGCATCGAAGAAGATGCACGCCATCGCCTGTTCCATTCCTTCAGCCAGGCCGATGCGTCCACCACCCGACTGTACGGCGGCACCGGGCTCGGCCTGGCGATCTGCCGGCGCATCGTCGACCTGATGGGCGGCCGCATCGACGTGGTCTCGGAGATCGGGCGCGGCTCCACGTTCTGGTTCGAAGTGCCGCTGATGAAGGTCATCGGCGACCTGCGCCAGCGCGACAACGGCGCGCTGGACCATGGCCGCGTGCTCATCGTCTCCCCCGATGCCCGGCTGCGGCAGCGACTCACGCTGCTGGCCACCAACTGGGGCATGCAACCGGTGGCGGTGGAAACCACGCAGGAAGCGCTGGACCGGCTGCGCTTGGTCAGCGAACAGGCGCAGCAGGATTATCTGGCCGTCCTCGCCGACATCGGTGGCATCCGCAGCACCGCCCTGGCGCTGCATCGCGCCATCGCGCGGCGTCCTTCACCGGATCCGCTGCGCTTGGTCTGGCTGTACGGCGACGAGACCGTCCCGACCGAGCTGCACCCGCGCAGCACCCTGCTGTCGCGGCAGTCACCGGATGCGGACCTCCGTGCAGCGCTGACCGGTGCGGCGCCGGAGCCTGACCAGGAAGCGGGTACCGCCGCGATGGAAGAGATATTTCCGGAAGCCAGGACCACTGCTTTGCCGCTCGATCCCGCGCCGCCCAGCCTGACCGAGGCACGTGAGGCGCAGACACCGGTCGTCCCTGCCGTTCGTGAGGCGGAGGCGCCCGCTGCGGGCCCGGAACCTGCCGTTATCAGCGCCATGCGCACCGAGCCCCGCCTGCTGCTGGTGGAAGACAACCCGGTCAACCTGCTGGTGGCGCAGAAGCTGCTGTCGGCACTCGGCTTCAACTGCGAGACCGCGGCCAATGGCGACATCGCCATCAAGCGCATGCAGGTGGAGCACTTCGATCTGATCCTGATGGACTGCCAGATGCCGGTCCTGGACGGCTACGCCGCGACGCGACGCTGGCGCGACCTGGAGGCGCAGCGCGCCGATGGCGTCCGCCTGCCCATCGTCGCGATGACCGCCAATGCGATGGCCGGGGATCGCCAGCGCTGCCTGGATGCCGGCATGGACGACTATCTCGCCAAGCCGGTGTCGCGCGAGCAACTGGAAAGCTGCCTGCACCGCTGGCTGCCGGACCGCATGAACTTCGTGCTGCGCAACGCTGCGCTGGTGCCCGCTGCGGAACCGGCACCGCCGGTCCCGGCTGTCGCCACCGCGCGCGCGCCGGCGCCGAGTTTCCCGGTGCTGGACCAGACCATGCTGGAAGAACTGCGCGAGATCGCCGGCGACGAAACCACGCGCATCATCACCATCTTCCTGGAAGACGCGCCGCGCCTGATCGGCACGCTGGAGAAGGCGGCTGCCGTGCCCGATCTGGATGCCATGCGTGATGCGGCGCATACGCTCAAATCATCCAGCGCCAACGTGGGCGCGATGGCGTTGTCGGCCGCCGCCAAGCGTGTGGAACTGGGCGCACGTGCCCGCAAGCTGGAGCGCCCGGCCGTGGCCGTCGCGCTGGTCATCGCGGAGTACGCGCGTGCGCGCATGGCGCTGCAGGGCTACGCCGCGCAACAACTCGGCAGGCCGCTGTTGCCGCCGGCAGCGGCGAACGGTCAGTCGTCGCCTTCGAGCTTGGTCAGCAGGTAATTCGGCTCGCCGATGCGGTCGATCACCGACAACTGCGTTTCCAGCCAGTCGATGTGCTCTTCCTCGGAATCGAGGATGTTGGCGAACAGCTGCCGGCTGACGTAGTCGGCCACCGATTCGCAATAGGCGATCGCTTCGCGCAGCGGCGGCAGCGCTTCCTGTTCCAGCGCCAGGTCGCACTCGAGGATCTCGCGCGGCGTTTCGCCGATGCGCAGTTTGCCCAGCGCCTGGAAGTTGGGCAGGCCATCGAGGAACAGGATGCGTTCCGACAGCTTGTCGGCATGCTTCATCTCGTCGATGGATTCCTTGTACTCGTGCTCGGCCAGCTCCTTGAAGCCCCAGTTCTTCAGCATCTTGGCGTGCAGGAAGTACTGGTTGATGGCGGTCAGCTCGTTGTAGAGCGCCTTGTTGAGGTATTCGATGACCTTGGCGTCGCCTTTCATGGCCATGCTCCGTGGGCGGAAGGACGGCAAAGGTTAGCCCGTGCACGCGCGCCGTGACGGAACGCGAATCGTGATCATTCTGGAAGGATGCCGCGCCGCCGACGGGCGGTCGCGTGGACGTCAGGCTGCGTGCGAGAGCGTCAGGATGGGGAACAGCGGCTCGCGCGATGCGGGTTGCGCGGCCTGAAGCACGTCCATCGCCATGTCCAGGCAGCTGCCGCAGTTGGCGCCCGCGCCCGTACGCATGGTCAGCTCGGCCACGGTGGTGCATCCCGCGGTGGCGGCTTCACGTATCTGGCGGTCGGTCACGCCGTTGCAGATGCAGACGTACACGGTGGCGGTGGCAGTGCGGCGGGCACGGGATGGCCCGCCACCATTTCACCCAAGATGAGAATGATTGTCAATTCTTGGCAGGTTCACCGGTACCACCCCGTTTACGTGCCGGCCGGTCACGGCCACGCCAGCGGGATCCTTCCACCGAAGCCCGGGGGTCGGGCAGCTGTGGCGGGATCGCCTGCGGGCCCGCGACGCCGCGGGCAAACGAGGCCAGGTGCCCCAGCGCGCTGGCGTACACGCGGCGCTTGAACATGACCACGTGCTCGAGCGGGTACCAGAAATCCACCCAGCGCCAGTGGTCGAATTCCGGGCTCTCGGTCAGGTCCAGGCGGACATGGGCTTCGTCGCCGACCAGGCGCAGCAGGAACCACACCTGCTTCTGGCCGATGCAGACCTGGCGTTCGTTGCGCCGGATGGCGCGGGGGGGCAGGCGATAGCGAAGCCACCCGGGCGTGACGCCCAGAACTTCCACATGTTCGGGCAACAGGCCGGTTTCTTCGCGCAACTCGCGGTACATGGCCTCGACCGGTGTCTCGTCCGTGTTCATGCCGCCTTGCGGGAACTGCCAGCCATCCCGGCGCACGCGTCGCGCCCAGAACACCCGGCCGTCCGGCCGCATCAACACGATGCCGACGTTGGGTCGGTAGCCGTCCGGATCGATCACGATGCGGACTCCATAAATCTACTGTGCCCGACTCTGCCACGCCCTGCCGCAGGCGACAAGCGCGGCGCCCCGGCTTGACAGGCAGGGGGTCGAAATGAAGAATACGCGGTTCACGCGGCTATGTAGCTCAGCCGGTTAGAGCACAGCACTCATAATGCTGGGGTCGGTGGTTCGAGTCCACCCATAGCCACCACGTGATAGTCCGAAGCAGTCCAACGAAGGCCGGTAAGCCCAGCAAAATCAAGGCTTCCGGCCTTTTTTGTGTCCGACGCAGTCCCAGGGCATCCGTTGCAAGCCGGCGGTAGCAGGCGGTAACTTTGGCGGTAGGCGGTAGCCCGCCAAAGTTGTTACCGCCATGGAGCCTGAGGCATGCCCCTGACCGATACCGCCATTCGCAAAACGAAGCCTGAAGAGAAGCCCATAAAATTGCGCGACGGAGGGGGTCTGTACCTGATCCTCAGGCCCGATGGCGCGCGCTGGTGGCGGCTGGATTACCGGCGCCCTCTTTCAGGCAAGCGGAATACCCTCAGCCTGGGTACCTACCCCGATACAGGCCTTGCAGAGGCGCGCGCTGAGCGAGATCGGGCCCGCAAGCAGCTCGCCGCAGGCATTGACCCCGGCGAGCACCGGAAGGCAGAGCAGTCTGCCGGGGCCGAGCGAGCCAGCAACAGCTTTGAGGTCATCTCACGCGAATGGCTGGCTGTAAAGGCTCATGGCTGGACCGAAAGCCATCATGCAAAGCAACGGGTCCGCCTTGAAGCCCATGTCCTGCCATGGATAGGCAAAAAGCCGATCACCGATGTCGGAGTGTCGGATCTACGGCCGCTACTCAACCGTATGGTCGAGCGCAGTCATCACGAACAGGCACATCGCGTCATGGCCGCGATCAGCAGTGTATTCAAGTATGCCGTGGCTACGGAGCGGGCCGAGCGGAACCCGGCAGCCGACTTGGGCGCGGCCCTACCATCACGTAGGAAGCGCAGCTTTCCAACGATCACCGATCCGAAGATGATCGGAGGACTCTTGCGTGCTATGGACGGGTACCGCGGCGAACCTGTGACCGCTGCGGCGTTGAAGTTGGCGCCCATGACCTTTGTGCGACCGGGAGAACTCCGTGGCGCTCGCTGGGACGAGTTCGATCTGGACAATCCGGAAGGCGCGCGCTGGGTCATCCCTGCCGCGCGAAGAAAGTTGCCAAAAGCCGCTAAAGAAGATCCAAGTACGGAGCCGCATGTCGTACCACTGGCGGAACAGGCGGTTGCCATCCTCCGCGATCTACAGCCGCTGACCGGACACCGGGAGTACGTGTTCCCTGGAGTCCGCAACCCGAAGCGCTGCATGTCCGAGAACACTATCAACGCCGCCCTGAGAAACCTCGGCTACGACGGAGACACCATCGTTGGGCACGGATTTCGCCACATGGCGTCCACATTACTCAACGAGCTCGGATTCAATCCAGATGCGATCGAGCGCCAACTCGCCCACAAAGGGCAAGGTGTAAGGGCCATCTACAATCTTGCGAAGCACATGCCCGAACGCAAGAAGATGATGCAGGCTTGGGCGGACTATTTGGACGCCTGCAAGTCGATGGGAACTGATCGACAGCTTGATTCCAAAGCGGCCTGAATTTCCTCAAAGATACGAGTCCGCTTCCGGCCAGAAGCGGACGCCATAGCTTCGCTAGCAGAGAGGCGCCACCACGGATGGCAGGTCGCTCTGGCTGGTTCTTGCCTTCGCGTTGTGGATTGGCTGTCAGTCGCGTGAGGATGGCGGGCTTCATGGAGCCGCGGGGCTAGCCATGTTCGTAGCCCGTCGAGTGGCCGGCGGTCAGTGGCACAGCTAGACTTGATTGAGTTCCAGCGCTGGGGTTTGATCGAGATGCAACCGATCGCTATGTCGGATGTGTTGATTGTGGAAGACAACATCCATGCCGGTCACCGCCTGCAACGCCTGGTGGCAGGTCTGGCCAGCGAGGCGCGTATCGACGTAGTCGATACGCTCGACGCGGCGCGATCGCGACTGCAGGCGCATCCCTACACTCTGGCGCTCGTCGACATGTACCTGCCCGATGGCGACGGCAATGGTTTGATCGCGTGGATGCGATCGCACGCTCCCGAGGCTGCCGCGGTGATCGTCTCGTCGTTCGCGGAAGAGGAAAGCGTGTTGACGGCCTTGCGCAGCGGCGCTGTCGGCTACCTGTTGAAGGAGCGCGACGACGAGGAACTGGTGGTGTCGCTGAAGAGCCTGCAACGCGGCGGAGCTCCCATCGATCCTTCCATCGCGCGCCGCATTCTGGCGCTGCTGCCTGTCGGCGCCGATCCGGCGCTGCGGTCCTCGCCCGTGCCGCCGCTGTCGCAGCGCGAGATGGAGATCGTGCAGCTGGTGGCGCAGGGGTTCACCAATCGCGAGATCGCCGAGCTGGTCTCGCTGTCGCGGCTGACCATCGAAAGCCACGTCAAGAACATCTATCGCAAGCTGGCCGTCGGGTCACGGACCGAGGCGGTTTACGAGGCGCGGGCACGGGGCCTGCTGAAGTGAGGCGCATCGTCCGGTGCCTGGTCGTCCTGCTGGCGATGCTTGCCATGCTGCCCGTGCAGGCGCAGCACGTGACACGGATCGAGCAGGCGGATGCCGTGCGGTCGGACTGGTCGGCGCAGGCGCCCCCGCGGCAGGGCTGGGTACCGGTCGGACTGCGCGACCTGTGGGAGAAGCGCTGGCCCGGCCATGATGGCGTGGTGTGGTACCGCGTCCGCTGGCAGCAGGCGGATGCATCGCAGCCGGTCGGGCTGTTGCTCGACTACACCTGCCTGGCGGCCGCGGTCTCCCTCAATGGCCAGCCGATCGACCGGGACGCCTCACTGGTGGAGCCGCTGTCACGCAAGTGGCATGTGCCGCGTTACTACACAGTGCCGCCGGCGCTCCTGCGCGAAGGGCAGAACGAACTGCTCGTGCGGGTTTCCGGCCTGGCCGCCTATCAGCCTGCGTTCGGTACCGTCAGCGTGGGCGATCCCATCGTGTTGCGCGGCCAGTACGAGCGGGAGCGTTTTGCACGTCGTGACATGCAGATATTCGACGCCGCCGTGGGAATGGTGCTGGCGGCGATGATCGGCATCTTCTGGCTGCTACGCCCGCAGGACACGCTGTATGGCTGGTATGCGTTGAGCGCAGTCTTTGGCAGGCTGTACGACTGGAACTTCATCGCCGGCAGTCCTTGGCCGTTCCGCACGACGGACGGATGGCAGGCTTTCATCGCGGCGGTCTTCGTGGCCTCCGCCGCCACCCATACGATCTTCCTGCTGCGGTTCTCGGAGCGGCGATGGCCGCGCTTCGAGCGGGCGCTGCTGGCGCTGGCGGGCGCGGGCATGGTGCTGGGATTATCGTTTCCGCACTGGATGGGGCCACTGCGCAATCTGTACGTGACCCCCGCCATCCTGTTCCTGTACGTCGTCAGCGCGGTCTTCGTCGTCTTCGCGCTGCGCAGCGATCGCCGCGACTACAAGGTGCTTGCGGCCTGCATCAGCGTCCCGTTGCTGGTGTCGCTGCACGACCTCGGTGTGTACATGGGCTGGTACGGCGGCGTGAGCTACCTGGGGTCGTTCACCTCGCCGGTCATGCTGTTGGGCATGGGGTTCGTGCTGGCCTATCGCTTCGCGCAGACCATGAAGCGGGTGGAGGGCTTCAACGCCGAACTCCATCGCGAAGTACAGGCCGCCACCGTGACCCTGGCCGACACACTCAACCAGCAGCACGCGCTGGCGCTGGCGCACAGCCGTGCAGGCGAGCGCCTGCAGCTGGTGCGCGACCTGCACGATGGCTTCGGCGGCACGCTGGTGGGGGCGATCACCCGCCTGCAGCAGGCGCCGGACGAGACCTCGAGGGCAGAGGTGGTGGATCTGCTGAAGGACATGCGCGACGACCTGCGGTTGGTGATCGATACCACCGCGCAGGAGCAGGCCGACCTGGCCACGCTGATCGCCCCGCTGCGCCATCGCGCCAGCCGCCTGTTGGAAGCGGCGGACATCGATGCGCATTGGCGGGTGGAAGGTCTGGAGGGTCTGCAACTGGGGCCCGGCCGCAGCCTGGACCTGCTGCGCCTGCTGCAGGAGGCATTGACGAATGTGTTCAAGCACAGTCGCGCGGCGCGGGTCGACGTCCATCTGCGCCGTGCCGGTGATCGCCTTGAGCTGCGCGTGCGGGACGATGGCGTCGGCCTTGCCGGGGCGGCACCCGCGGCCGGACAGGCCCGGGCCGCAGGTGCCGGCTTGGCGAGCATGCGCCACCGCGCCCAGCGACTCGGGGCGGAGCTGCGCATCGCGGGCGCTTCCGATGGAAAAGGCACTGCGCTGGAACTGGATCTGCCATTGGCCGCGTGAGCGCGGCCTCGAGGGCGGATCGGGAGTGCTTTACCTGATTTCAGGGATACCCGGGGCGGGATGCGGCACCTACCGTGTGCGCCATCGTCGCCGGTGGGTGGCCGCGTCATGGCGTGGCGGCCGGCGACATGCCACAGGGGGCATCGCCATGCGTAGGTATCGCCGCAACATCAATACTGTCCGTCATTTCATGCTGATGCTGGCTGCGGGTGGCGGCCTGCTTTTGTCAACGACGTCGGCCGAAGCTCAGGTGGTGGGTGGTACCGCACCCACGCAGCCATGCAACCAGAACCCCACCACCGGCGGCATGGCGTGCATGCCGGGCAGTACGGTGGGCGTGAATGGCAGCAATGGCCCTGCTCCTCCAGGCTGGACGGCCGGGGCTGGCGGGCCGGGCGCCGAAACCGGCAACGTTGCAATAGGCCAAAACAGCAGTGCAGGCAATGGCGGTCAGGGTGGGATCGCCACTGCCGGAGGCATCGCCGGCACGGGTGGCGCGGGCGGCGCAGCGAACCTCGCGCTTGGCGCGAACAGCAGCGCAGGCAATGGCGGTGCGGGAGGAACTGGTAGCGCAGGTGGCACCGGCGGCGCTGGCGGGACAGGTGGCAACAACAACATCGCCATCGGCAATGGCAGCAGCGCCGGCACGGGCGGACGGGGCGCGGATATGTGCTGTGGTTTCCCGGGCCCCTCGGGTTCCAGCGGCACCAACAACAACATCGCGCTCGGCACCGGCGCGTCGGCCAACGGGGGTGGATCGGTCGCCCTGGGCTACAACAGTAGTGATCAGGGTCGCGCGAACGTGGTCTCGGTCGGTTCTTCAGGCCAACAGCGTCAGGTCACCAATGTCGCGGCGGGTACCGCCACCACTGATGCGGTCAACGTTGGCCAGTTGAATGCGGTGGCGAACACGGCCAATTCGGCGCTGGACGCAGCAGGCGATGCACAGGCGACCGCCGACATGGCACTTTCGACCGCGGACACCGCCCAGGCGACGGCCGATGCAGCATTGGACGCGGCAGGTAACGCGGTGGCCACGGCGAACGACTACACGGACACCCGCGAAGCTGCGGTGCGCAACGACGTGGCCGCGGGCGATGTGGCCACGCTATCGACCGCGAACGGCTACACCGATACCCGCGAAGCTGCGGTGCGCATCGATATGGCAGCCGGCAACGCTGCGACGCTGGCGACGGCCAATGGCTATACCGATACCCGAGAAGCCGCCGTGCGTAACGACATCGCCGCGGGCGATGCGGTCACGCTGGCGACGGCGCAGGACTACGCCGATGCTGGCGACGCCACGACACTCGCTTCGGCCAATGCCTACACCGATGCCCGCTTCACCGAACTTACCGGACTGAGCGACGACTTCAACGCCTTCCGCGGCGACGTCGACCGCCGCTTCAGTCATCTGGATCGCCGCATCGACACCATGGCCGCGATGAGCGGTGCCTACGCCGGCATGGCGATGAACACAGCAGGCCTGGCGGGCAAGAACCGCGTGGGCGTGGGCATCGGCGCGCAGGGCGGTGAGCAGGCCATGGCGGTTGGCTACCAGCGTGTGATCGGCAACCGCGCAAGTGTGTCGTTGGGTGCCGCTTTCGGTGGCGGCGAGAAGAGCGTGTCGGCGGGCGCCGGCTTCAGCTGGTGAAGCGGTGTTCGCGCGTCGCTTGCCTTTAGAGGACTGCGACACTTGTCCCGCATCTGGAATTCGCGCGCTTTAATCTCTGGCGACACCAACGACGGATGGATCTTGGCGCCAGCCCAAGCTCCATTCGCAACGGCTGGAGAAATCGAGTGCGGGACACAGTCGTCATCGCCGTACGCTCAGACCCTGGCGATGTTCGTCTCTTTTGTCTCCCATGGGTGTTGGGTCTAGCAATTCAGGCCGAACTCGCATTTTGGGTCGGCCTGATTGTCAGACGTTCGATGTCCGCTTCTGGCCGAAAATCGCTAGAACGCCCCATCTGGCCGTCATTCGGAGGCAAGTCGTTGCAACTATCGCCTTTTTTTCATCGTAAGTTGAAACAAAGTTTCAACTTCTGGGGTCGGTACCGCGCCGGAATTCATACTACTTTTTGGTGGGCCCACCAGGACTCGAACCTGGAACCAAAGGATTATGAGTCCTCTGCTCTAACCATTGAGCTATAGGCCCCCAGCGCGAGGATTGTACCGGAGGCCACGGGTGCCGATGGCGTGTCGTCGGGTGCGGCGCGCAACGCCAGGGCGCGACTGAGGATCGCCGGAGGCGTGGACTCCTCGGGAATGCGCAGCCATCCGGCAGCACGCAGGCGCTGGCCGACCACGGTCGATGCCGTCAGGACGTTGATGGGGATGGACAGGACCATGCCCAGCACGACCGGCGCCATCCACGCCGCGAGCGCGGGCGACACCAGGTAGGCGACCACGCCGCTGCTCGCGCCGAACAACGTCAATCCCGCGTAGCGGCGCACGAGGCTGGCGAGGGGCACGCTGCCGTCGTCGCGGCGCTGCGTCTCCCAGCCGGAATCCTGTCCGGCCAGCACTTCCGCCACGCCACGCGATTGCACGTACATGGTGACGGGCGCCATCAATGCCGCCATCACGGTTTCCAGCAAAGCGCTGCCGATGATGCGCAGCCCACCGCCGCACTGCCGACGCAACGCCGGCTGCACCAGCGTGGCCATGCAACCCATCACCTTGGGCGCCAGCAGTACCGTCATCGTGAAGTAGAAAACCCAAAGGAAGCGGGCGGGATCGCCACCGCGCCAGTAGAGCGCAGGCGTGAAGCCTTCCAGATGCGGTTGGCTCAGGTTGAAGCCGGCCTGCTGCAAGGGGATGGCCAGGCCGACCAGCATCAGCATGGCCCACATCGGCGCAGTGAAGTAGTGACCGATGCCGACCAGCAGATGCAGCCGATGCATGCGGTGCAGACCGCGCGCCGGCAGCACCGCGCCGTGCTGCAGATTGCCCTGGCACCAGCGGCGGTCGCGTACCAGCATGTCCGTGAGTGAAGGCGGTCCTTCCTCGTAACTGCCGCCCAACCCCGGCGCCATGTGGATGGCCCAGCCACCACGGCGAAGCAGCGCAGCCTCCACGAAATCATGGCTGAGCACGGCCCCCTCGAACGGCTTGCCGCCGCGAAGATGGGGCAGGCCGGCGTGCCTGGCGAACGCCGCAGTCCGGATGATAGCGTTGTGCCCCCAGTAGTTGCCTTCCGCGCCATGCCACCAGGCGATGCCATGCGCGACCACCGGGCCATACACACGGCCGGCGAACTGCTGCATGCGCGCGAAGAACGTGCGCCCATTGACGATCATCGGCAGCGTCTGGATCAGTGCAACGCTGGCGTTGCGTTCCATCGCACCCGCCAGACGGACCAGGGTGTCGCCGGTCATCAGGCTGTCGGCATCCAGGATCAGCATCTGCGGATACGCGCCGCCGAAACGCCGCACCCACTCCGCGATGTTGCCCGCCTTGCGTTCCGCGTTTTCGCGGCGACGGCGGTAGAACACACGTGCATCGGCACCCAGCCTGCGCCGCAGAGCCCGGACGGCCGCCACTTCCTGATGCCCAACTTCCGAGCGCGTGGTGTCGCTGAGGATGAAGAAGTCGAAGCGATCCCCTTGTCCCGTACCTTGCAGCGACTCATGCATCGCATGCAGGCCGGCCAGCACGCGATGCGGGTCTTCGTTGTAGGTCGGCAGCAGCAGGGCCGTGCGCGTCGATAGCTCGGGAAGCGCCGCCGCGTCATCGATGCCGAGTGGATGCGGGCGTCGGCGCAACAGCAGCACGAAGCCAGCCAGTGCGCTGGAAAACGACAGCGCGATCCAGGCGAACAGCGCAACAAACAACGCGAGCAGCACGCCCTCCAGCACATTGATGCCGTCGCCACGCAATACCCACCAGATCTGGTAGGTCGCGAACAGGGTCAGCGCGATCGCAGTACCCATTACCAACGCACGCCGCCGCCTGATGGCGGGGGGCGATGTGGGCAGCGCTCTTGACGACAGACGGCCTGTCCGCAGGTCCTGTACCGGCATGGCAAGCGGCGATTCCGGGGGCAGCCACTCCTGCTGCAGCGGATCATCCACGCGATGTGTGTTCATGGTCAGGTGCTCCACCGGTACAGCCAGGTTTCGGATAACGGCACGTGCCCCTCCAGCACGCGCGCATGCAGTTCCACGTCACGTCCATCCGTGTTCCCTGTCTGGGGACAGAATTCAAAGCTCAACCGCCAGCCCCGCGTCTCCGGATTCGGATAGACCACCGCACCGACGATGTCGCCCCTCGCCGCCCACACATCCGGTGTCAGCTTCGCATCGCGCGGCAGCGAGGCCAGGCGGCCGCCATCCAGATCGATCACCACCAGTCGACGCGCAGGATCAGGCGCCGCGCCAATGCGCGTGTCGGTGACGACGGCCAGGTCGGCGTCCCACTGATGCGTGTCGCACCAGTGCATGCGGTAGTCGAAGCGGTGTTCGCGCCCCGCACGCAGCGGCGCGGCGGGCCGCCAGAACGCCACGATGTTGTCGTGGTATTCGTCGCCGGTGGGAATCTCCACCAGCGTGACGGCACCTCTTCCCCAATTTCCCCTGGGTTCGATCCAGAGACTGGGACGCTGGTGGTAACGCGCCTCGATATCGGCATAGTCGCCAAAGCCACGCTTGCGCTGCATCAGGCCGAAGCCGCGGGGATCGGCATCGGCGAACGCACTGTGCTGGACCCGCGGCGGGTTGCTCAGCGGACGCCAGATCTGTTCGCCGTGCCCGTTGAAGATGGCCAGCCCATCCGAATCGTGCACGGCCGGACGGTAGTCGTCGGTCCCCACGCGATCACCGGCATCGAACTCGAACATGCTGGTCAACGGCGCGATGCCGGCATGCGCCAGGTCCACGCGGGGATACAGGCGCGACTGCACGTCGATGGCGGTTTCGCCACCCGGGCGGATCACGAAACGGAATGCGCCCGTCACGCTGGGACTGTCGAGCAACGCATGCACAACCAGATGCTTCGCGCCTGCCGAAGGCTGTTCGATCCAGAAGGCACGGAACAGCGGGAACTCCTCCGCGCCCGCGTCGCCACTGCCCAACGCCAGTCCCCGTGCGGAGAGACCATATGCGTGCCCCTTGCCCAGCGCGCGGAAATAGCTGGCGCCCAGGAATGCGACCAGTTCGTCGAACACGTCCGGCTGGTTGAGCGGCGCATGCACGCGGAAGCCGGCGAACCCGAGCGCGGGGTCCCGCGGCGGTGTCACCCCTTCCGGAAAGTCGAACAGGTCGGGGGAGTAGGTGATCGGTTCGGCAAGCCCCTCGTGCACGCGCCACAGCTCGACGCGCTGCTTGAACAGGAAGCCCCGATGGAACATCTGCACTCGAAACGGCAGCGCCTCCTTGCGCCAGATCGCCTGCGCGGGATCGAAGCGTATGTCGCGGTAGCCGTCATAGCCGACATCCAGTGACGCCGGCAGGGTTTCATCGGGTGCGCGATAAGGCTGGCGCGCCAGCATCCGTGCAAGTCTTGGAACCGTTTCCAGTGAGAAGTGGCCTGGCGTGGCGCCTGCCGTGACGCTCGCCTGTGCCCATACACGAGGCATCGCGCCCCATGCCGCCAACGCGATGGCGCCCTTCAATACCTGTCTGCGCTCCACGCCTTTCCCATGACAACGGGTGTCTCGTTCATTCTAGATCGCGTGATGTGAGCGGAATGACAAGACCACGCACTGCGCACAATGCGCGGGCACGCCATGCACCAAAAAGAAACGCGGCCCACCAGGGCCGCGCTTCATTGGTGCAAACGCAGAGGTTCCGCTGCGTCAATCGATGTCGAGGAAGCTGCGCAGCTGTTCCGAACGCGACGGATGACGCAGCTTGCGCAGTGCCTTGGCTTCTATCTGGCGGATGCGCTCGCGGGTCACGTCGAACTGCTTGCCGACCTCTTCCAGCGTGTGATCGGTGTTCATGTCGATGCCGAAGCGCATGCGCAGCACCTTGGCTTCCCGCGGGGTCAGGCCGGCGAGTACGTCGCGAACCGTTTCCGACAGGTTGATGTTGGTGGTGTTCTCGATCGGGGACTCCACGTTGGTGTCCTCGATGAAGTCGCCCAGGTGGGAATCCTCATCGTCGCCGATCGGCGTCTCCATGGAGATCGGTTCCTTCGCGATCTTCATCACCTTGCGGATCTTGTCCTCCGGCATGTCCATTTCTTTCGCCAGTTCTTCCGGCGTGGCCTCGCGGCCGTACTGCTGGAGCATCTGGCGGGAGATGCGGTTGAGCTTGTTGATCGTCTCGATCATGTGCACCGGGATGCGGATGGTGCGCGCCTGGTCGGCGATCGAGCGGGTGATGGCCTGGCGGATCCACCAGGTGGCATAGGTCGAGAATTTGTAACCGCGACGGTATTCGAACTTGTCCACCGCCTTCATCAGGCCGATGTTGCCCTCCTGGATCAGGTCGAGGAACTGCAGGCCGCGGTTGGTGTACTTCTTGGCGATGGAGATGACCAGGCGCAGGTTGGCCTCGACCATTTCCTTCTTCGCCTTGCGTGCCTTGGCTTCGCCATAGGCCATCGCGCGGCTGATTTCCTTGATGTCGGCCAGCGTCAGGTACATCGCCTGTTCGACGGCGATGGTGGCTTCCTGCTCGGCGACGATCTGCTCCCTGACGTCACGCAGGCCGGACGACCACTTCTGCTTGCGCTTCAACACCTCGTCCACCCAGCCCAGGTTGGTCTGGTTGCCTTCCCACGCGCGCAGGAACTCCTTGCGCGGCATCTTGGCGACATTGGCGCACAGGTGCAGCACGCGGCGCTCATGGTCCTTGACCTGGGCCACGACCTCACGCAGCTTGCGTACCAGCGTGTCGGTCAGCGGAAGCGGCAGCTTGAGGGTGACAAAGGTCTCGCCCAGTTCGGTGCGCAGCTTGACCACGGCCTTGTTCTCGGGGCCGTTCTTCGCATAGGACTTCTTGAACTTGGCGTAGCCGTCGGCCAGCACCTGCATGCGACGCGCGACTTCTTCCGGATCCGGGCCGGTCGGGCCCGCTTCCTCGGCCACATCGTCGGCGGCTTCTTCTTCATCGTCGGCGGCATCGTCGGCGGCTTCGACGGTTTCCTCGGCCACCGGTACTTCCGGCGCCGGTTCCTCGACATCGTTGAATCCGACGATGACCTCGGCCAGGCGCTTCTTGCCCGCCTTGTGCAGCTCGTAGTCTTCCAGCAACAGCTCGATCGACCACGGGAAGTTGCCGAGCGACGCCTGCACCTGGCCCAGGCCTTCCTCGATGCGCTTGGCGATGGCGATTTCGCCTTCGCGCGTCAGCAGCTCGACGGTGCCCATCTCGCGCATGTACATGCGCACCGGGTCGGTGGTGCGACCACCTTCGGTATCCAGCGAAGTGAGCGCCGCGGCGGCTTCTTCGGCCGCGGTTTCGTCGACTTCGCGGTTGCCGGTGTTGCCATCGGCAAGCAGGAGGGTTTCGGCATCGGGAGCGACTTCATGGACATCGATGCCCATGCCGTTGATCATGCCGATGATGTCTTCGATCTGTTCCGGATCGACCAGGTCGTCGGGAAGGTGATCGTTGACTTCGGCGTAAGTCAGATAGCCCTGCTCCAGGCCCTTGCTGATCAAGAGCTTGATGTCGGACTGCTGCGCAGGACGTTCGTTGGCCATCGAGGTTGCGCCACCGGGAAGAGGAAAGGGAGAACCCCGTATTATACCAGCCCGGACCGGCTTGGGTTCCTGAAGCCTGTCTCCCGGCAAGGGGAGAACGTCACGGGCGGAGCAGGAAGGTCACGGGCCCGTCATTGACGAGGCTGATCACCATATGGGCGCCGAAACGCCCGGTTTCCACCCTGCCGGCGTGCTTTTCTCGGCAGATGTCGACCAGCCGGTTGAAGCCCTGTTCAGCCTCGGCGGGCGGGGCCGCGGTGGTGAAGCTGGGCCGCATGCCCGAACGGGTATCGGCGGCCAACGTGAACTGGCTGACCAGCAGGAGTCCGCCGTTCGTATCGGCCAGGGAGCGGTTCATGCGCCCCGCCTCGTCGGCGAAGACCCGGTAACCCAGCAGACGGTCGGCCATGCGGGCGATCTGCGCCTCGCCATCTCCTGGTTCCACCCCCACCAAGGCCAGCAGACCGGCGTCGATGGCCCCCACGACGGTGTCGTCGACCGCGACGCTCGCCCGGGTCACACGCTGGATCAGGGAAAGCATGGGATGGGTCCGGATGGCATGAAGGGAAGAACAGGATACCGGGGGCGCCGTCCCGCACTGGCAAGGGCGGCACGCCGGTTGGCTACACTCGGCGGATGAAACCGGACACCCTCGCCGCCTTCGGCTACCACGCCGCCGCCTTCATCGGGCGCCTCCCCTGGCCTTGGCTGCGCGCACTGGGAGATGCGATGGCCTGGGCGTGGCGGCGGTTCGACGTGCGCGAAAGCCGGGTGGCCCGCCGCAATCTGGAGATCGCCTATCCGGACCTGCTGCCGGGACAGCGGGACGATTTGCACGCCGCCATCCTGCGCACGACCGCGCGGCAGGCATTGGAAACGCTGCGCTTCTGGACGCGGCCGGCAGGCGAGAACCTGGCCTGCCTGCGCGAGCGTCACGGCGAAGCGCTGTACGACGAAGCGCTGGCCAGTGGCAAGGGCGTGATCGTCGCTGCGCCCCACTTCGGCAACTGGGAGCTGCTCAACCAGTGGCTGGCCTCGCGCGGCCCGATCGCCATCGTCTACCGCCCGCCTGAGTCGCCGGCGGGTGACGCCTTCCTGCTGCGGGTACGTGGAGCGGACAACATCCGCCAGGTGCGTGCGGAGGGCCCCGCCGTGCGCCAGCTGTGGAAGGTACTGAAGGATGGGGGTGCGGTGGGCATCCTGCCCGACCAGCAGCCCAAGATGGGCGACGGCGAATTCGCGCCGTTCTTCGGCAAGCCTGCGCTGACCATGACGCTGGTGTCGCGCTTGGCCGAGCGCACGGGGGCGACGGTGCTGTTCGCCTGGTGTGAACGCATCGGTCCGGGGCCGGACTTCGCGCTGCACGTGGAGCGCGCACCCGCAGCGATCGCCGATACGGACGCCGTGACGGCCGTGACAGCACTCAACCAGGCCGTCGAGCGGATCGCGCGTCGCGATCCGGCTCAGTACCAGTGGACCTACAAACGCTATACCCTGCGGCCGGAAGGCAGTGGCGAGGGCAATCCCTACCACTGAGGGGAATACACGGGGGAAGACGATGCGGATGCGGAGATGGCTGGCCGGGATAGTGGCTGGCGCGCTGGTGCTGCCGGCGGCGGCGCAGGACATGGCCACCATGAACGAGGTCTCACGAGCGTGGGATCGCTATGCAGCACTCAGCAGCCAGGATAGGGTCGAGGCCGTGGATCTGCTGTCAGACTCGAGCCTGACGCACGCCGGCTTTCTGCGCGACATGGCGCTCTACGCCTCGCCTGATCAGTTGCGGCGCCTGCCGGTTCTTGATCGCGTGGTCGTCTATCTTCTTCGCGCCACTCAAGCCGAGGCGGCATTGCAGGCCATGGACGATCGCGCCGTGGCCACCCTGTGCGTGAGCCGGGGTTGGATCAATACCCGACCACCCCAGCCTGATGCCGCCATACCAAGCCTGTCCCACGTCACGGTGGTGGGCGACCAGGCGATCGGCGAACTGGCACCACCGACGGAGACCCAGTTCCAGTTCGGGCCCGCGTTCGTGCGCGAGGACGGCCAGTGGCGCTTCCTTTACACGTCCATGGTGGAGGACATGTCCTTCGGGATGGACGAGCAGATACGGCGAACGGGCATGAGTGAATCCCGCGTGCTGGAAATGTCGCTCTCGAATTCGCTCCAGAGCCAGGCGCCCAGCCTGGCCACACTCGACCGGGCGCTGCTGGATGATGCGGCCAAGCGCACGCGACTGAATGAGAGATGGCCTGACTACAGCCAGTGGCGACACCTGCGCGTACGCGCCGTGGTGCGCAAGGCCGAAGAAGGCGACGCCTTCGCCCAATTCGTCACCGGCAGCCTGCTGTATAGCGGTGAGATACCGGCCGTTCTGCCCAAGGATGAAGCCGCCGGCCTCGCCTGGTGGGAGAAGGCCAGCGAAGGCGGACATGGCGACGCCGCGTGGATGACGTTCATCACCATCACCGGGGGCAAAGAAGGCCAGACCGATGCTGCCATGCTCAAGGCACTCCCCCACCTGCAGCGCGCAGTGGCCCAAGGCCGGCCGCCCGAAGCACTGCTGGCACAATCCAACTACTACCTGGATGGCATGGGCGGTCTGCCGCGCGACTGCCGGCAGGCAGCGGAATGGGCGGCGCGCGCTGAAGAAGCCGGAGCGGAGTCTGCGCGCAACGAACGTGTCTGGATCTGGGCCACCTGTCCTGTCGCCGGACAACGCGATCCGGTCCAGGCGTTGGAACTCGCCCAGCACATGATCCATCGCGAAGAGGCATTGGCCTGGCATGAACTGGACACCGTCGCGGCTGCGCTGGCCGCCAATCACGACTTCGAGCAGGCTGTCCGCTTCCAGAGCCAAGCGGTGGAGAAGATGAGCGCCGATCCCGAGTACAGCGGGCGCGAGCGCGACGCGGTCCTGAAGCGCATGAAAGCCCGGCTGAGCCGCTATCGCAGCGGCCGTGACTACGTGCTGGACTATCGGATGATCGATGAACTGAGGACAGGCAGGCAGTGACGCACCCCGATATCCCCACACCCCTGCCGGCGGTCGCCAACTGGCAATCACTGCCGCCCCGCGGCGCCTGGCTGGCCGCGCTGGGCGGTGCTGCCCTGATGTTCCCGCTGGCGATCCCTGCTTTCTTCATCTCCCGGGCCACTGACGTCGTGTCGCCCTGGCTTGCCGTTCCGGCAGCGGCGCTGGCCGGCGCCTTGATCGGCGCGTGGGTCGCGGTCAAGCGCCATCGGCGCACCCGCTGGCGCCTGGACGACCAGGGTTTCGCGTTGCGTCGCGGCAACTGGTGGCAGAGCGAGACCCACGTGCCCATTTCGCGCGTGCAGCATCTGGATCTCAAGCGGGGACCGCTCGAACGCAGCGCACGCCTGTCGACCCTGGTGGTGCATACCGCAGGCACGCGGATGGCGGCGGTTTCCGTGTCGGGGCTGGATGCAGAGGACGCGGAGCGCCTGCGCGAACGCCTCGCCACGCAGGTCGACCACGACGACGCGCTGTGATGGATGGCGCCGTGCAAACCGATGCTCCCGACGAACGCCGCCTGCACCCCTGGTCATGGCTGTTCGTGCTGCTGCAACAACTCAGGCAGCTCATCTTTCCGCTGGTCGCGCTGGTGGTGTTCGGTGCCCGCAAAAGCAGCGGTGATGGCGACGTCTGGGCATCGCTCGCACCCATCATCGGCATCGCCGTGCTGGTGGTGCTGGCAATCCTGCAGTACTTCACCTATCGCTACACGATCGGGCGCGATGGCCTGACGGTGCGCGAAGGCCTGTTGCACCGCTCGCGACGGGAGATCCCGTTCTCGCGCATTCACAACGTGGTGGTCCACCAGTCGCTGCTGCACCGCATGTTCGGCGTCGCAGAGGTGCGGCTCGAGTCTGCGGGAGGACAGAAGCCGGAAGCCCAAATGCGGGTCCTTGGCCTGCACGACGCGCTGGCCCTGGAAAACCTGGTGCGGCATCAGGCGCATGGCACGGCCGCCCACGAGGCGCCGGGTACGACGGGCGCAGCACACCCGGCCGACACCACACTTCTGTCACTCTCGACACGGGAAGTCATCAGGCTTGGCCTGATCTCCAACCGCGGCATGATCGTGGTCGCCGCGGGCTTCGGTGCCGCGTGGCAGATCCTGCCGGAGAAGATGATCGAACAGTTCTTCCGCCAGGGTGCGAAACAGGCTTACGGCTATGCCGAGCAACTGCATCTGGGCTGGCTCGCGGGCGCGGCCAGCGTCGTCGCGCTCGTCATCCTCGCGCTGGGCCTGGTCCGGGCCTTGTCCGTCGTGCTGGCACTGCTGCAGTTCCACGGCTTCCGGCTGACAGAAGATGCACGCCGCCTGATGGTGGAACGCGGCCTGCTTGCGCGCCTGCGCACCAGCGTTGCGCGCCGGCGCATCCAGGCATGGACCGTCCATGAGGGCGTGCTGCACCGGGTGTTCCACCGCCGCTCGCTGCGCATCGATACCGCCGTGGCCGAGAAGGCAGGCCAACAGGACACGCGCGCACTGAAGGACGTGGCCCCCGTCGCGTCGCCAGACGCGTGCGATGCGCTCATACGGCACCTGCTGCCGCATGTGGAATGGCCACGCAAGGACTGGCAACCCGTCGAAGACTCCGCACGCTGGCGCTTGTTGCTGCCGTCGCTGGCCCTGCTGGTACCGGTCACCGCGCTCGCAGCGTGGCACGTCGGCCATTGGGCCTGGCTGGGGCTCGCATGGTTCGCCTTCGCCGCGTACGCCGCACACCGGCAGGCGCAGCGCATGGGCTGGGCCCTGGACAATCACGTTGTGGCGGTGCGCAGTGGCTGGTGGTCACGCTACTGGCGCTTTGCCGAGATCGACAAACTGCAGGCGTTGCGCCTGTCGCGCTCGCCCCTCGACCACGCCTGCGGCACCGCCACGCTCTGGCTGGATACGGCGGGCGCGAGCGGGATCGCCGCACCGCTGTGCCTGCGCTTCGTACGTTTCGAAGACGTGGCCATTGTTTATGATCGCCTGCGTGGCACATTGGCGACTCGCCGCCTGACATGGTGAACATGGAGTCAATTCCGCAATCGGACGCCGCCGCTCCGCTCGTGGTGCGCTGTGGCGCCTTCGGCGATGTGGTGATGCTCACCACCCTCATCCGCCTCCTGCACGCACGCTACGGCCGTCCCGTCGATGTACTGGGCGCCGGACCCTGGACGCACGCCCTGCTCGAGCCATTGCCGGAGGTGGGTTCCGTGTGGACGATCCGCAGCCGCAATACGCCTTACCTGCTCTGCCCCAGCCAATGGGCGGCAGTCAGTCGGCTGCGCGCACGCGGGCGCGGCCCCGTGTACGTGTGCGAAACACATTCGCCCACACTGCGCCTGCTGCAACGTGCGGGCATACCCGACGAGGACCAGGTGCGGCGCGCACTCGAGGACGATGAGCGCGACGGCGTCCCGAGACTCTGGCCTGACCGCTGGCTGCTGTTGGGTGCGAACGATCCGGCGCACCCCTACCCGCATGCTGCCGAAGTCGATGCCGCTGCCTTCCGCCTGCCGCGGCTGGTCGTGCGCCCGGCGGATCGCGAGGACGTGCTGCGCTGGAAGGCCGCCTACGGATTCGGAACCGCGCCGTGCATCCTGTTCCAGCCTGGCAACAAGCGCACCCACAAGCGAGGCCGTCTGGGCGCACTGAGCCATTCCAAGCATTGGCCGCCCAGTGCATGGGCCAGACTGGCGGACGCGATCTGGAACGACCGGCCCGATGCCCGGATCGTGCTTTGCGGATCGCCGGTCGAACGCGGCGTGCTGGACGACATCCACGCGGCCGCTGGGCACACGCCCAGGATGGTCAACGCCGCAGGGGAACTTCCGGTGCCGCGCCTGCTCGCATTGCTGGAACAGGCGCACAGCATCGTGTCCGTCGACACCGGCCCCGCCCATGCCGCTGCGGCGCTCGGCTGCCCGCTCGTCGTGATGTTCGGTTCCGCGTCGCCCGCGAAATGGCGACCCATCGGTCCCGGAGCGATCCATGTGCTGGGCGGCGAACGCGGCGAGGCGAGCCGCGTCAGTGACCTTCAGGTCGCCGACGTGATCCACGCATGGCGCACGCTGCCCATGCGCGATCAGCCCGTCTTCTCGATGCCGTAAGGCGTCCGGGTGATGCGCTGCGCGCGGGTCTGTGCGCGGATGGCGAGGTTGCGCTGGAGCGATTCGGACGTCTTGTAACCACGCGCGTGATCGAGATGCACGCAGACCGCGCGATGCCGGATCTGCTTGCCGCGCACCCCATGGTTCTCCAGACGCTCGCCAAGCTCGCGATCGGGGCCGCCGTACTTCATCCGTTCGTCGTAACCGTTGATCGCCAGCAGATCCTGCTTCCATGCGGAAGAGTTGCAGTTGTTGAACGTCGCGCGCGTGGTGGTGATGGCATCCAGCAGGGGGCCGGTCCGCGTTCCCGCGCCCAGCTTGAGCGCAGGCGAGAATCCCACGCGGTCCAGTGCGCGCAGCCAGTCGAGCTGGAAGCACCGGCCGTCGCGGATGTCCTCCAGCGTGATCGCCTTGCTCGCCTTCATGCTCAGCTTGCAGTAGCCCCCGGACAGGAAGCGCCCCGGCTCCGCCAGTGCGGCGTGGACGCCCACGAAATCGCGGCGCGGAATGCAGTCGCCGTCGGTGAAAAGGATGTAGTCGTGCGACGACTCCAGGATCGCGCGATTCAGGATTTCCTGTCGCCGGTAACCCGCGTCCTCGTGCCAGACATGCCGCAACGGCACCGGATAATCGGCCGCCAGCCGTTCCACCATCTCGCGGGTGCTCGCGCGCGAACCATCGTCGGCAACGATCAGCTCAAAGTCGCGCCATGTCTGGAACCGGTAGCCGTGCAGCACCTTCTCCAGCCATTCCTCCGCGTTGTACGTACTGGCAATGACAGTGATCTTCATGACACCCCTTCACCCGCCCGATTCTCGCCGGGCCAGATGACAACCGGTCGCGGTCCTCAGGCCGGCCCCCAATAACCGATGCGCTTGCGGATCTTGAGCTTCCGCCACAGGTTCATCGGCTTGGGCCGCGGGTTGCGTGCCCCTGCCGCGACGAACGCGTCGATGGCCTCCAGCACGCGCTCGCTCGATCGGCCGTCGCGGTATGGATGGATGCTGTCGGCGTAGTCGACGATGGCCTGCATAAGCGCCGGCGGCCGGGACAGCGCACGCCGGATGGCCGGCTCGAACTGGGCCGCATCGTCGATGTCGATCAGTTGCGGGCCCGGCCTGCGGTTCTTGAACGTCACCACCGGCTTGTGCGTGAGCAGGAACTCGTTCAGCGCCGACGATGTGTCCGAACACATCATGTCGACCTGCGGGAACAGGTCCAGGATGTTGTCGTCGTCGGCGAAGCGCAGGTGTTCGTTCTGCAGCGCGCGGAATTTCGCCACGGTGTCCGGATTCATCTTCGGATGGAAGGTGACGATCCAGCGCCACTCCCCGGTGCGCGACAGTCGCTTCACTTCTTCGTACAGCGTCTCTGCGGCACTCCATGACGGGGAGAATGTGGAGTGGTACAGGATGACCGGCGGATCGCGAACCGGCGGCAGGGCGCCGGCGATATCCTTCATGAAGGGGTCGATCTTCGGCCAGCCCGTCTCGACCACCTTGAAGTGGCCGACGCGCTCGGCGATGCCCGTGAATGCGCGCGTGTCGTTCGGCCCCGTGGTGCAATAGAGGTCGAAGAACCCGCGGATGTAGATATGCCGGGGCTTCCCCGCATCGAAGCCGTGGAAGGTTTCCACCTTCACGCCTGGGAAGAAGTGCGGGACCGCGTTGCTGCCGGTGATCACGGCGATGGCGTTCCAGCGGCGGACTTCCTCCGTGGTGGTCAGCAGTCTCTCGTCCGGTCGCAGGTCCTCCGCCCCTGGGCCATCGAAGAACCAGGCGGCCTCGTCGCCGCGAGCACGGATGGCATCCTGCAACGGCCGCAGGATGGCGAGCGCATAGCGCTCCGAACCATAGAGGAGATAGTGCTTGGCCATCAGTGTTCCAGTTGGTGTGCAGCGAGCTTGCGATGTGCGGCCTTGATCGAGGCCGGGTTGTGTTGCATCTCGTAGTAGCGCATGCGTTTGTAGACAGCGTAGTTCGCCGCAGTCTGGGCGATGATGAAACCGCGCCAGCCGTCCAGGAAAGCCAGTCGCAGCAGGTAGTCCTTGATAAAGCTCGACAGATAGACCAGCGGGGTCAGCCACATCCGTACCGGCCGCCGCTTGTCGCGCCAGTCCAGAGCCTTGAGTTCGCTGTAACGGAGTACCTTCAGCTGCTTGTGCACCAAGCTGGGGTTGTCGGCGTGATTGAATGGCGCGCGGAACTCTACCGTCCCGCCATCGAAACGCAACGACTCATGCACGCGGGCATCCGTCCACCGCGCCCGGTCGCGGTGATAGATCCGCGCAGAACGCTCGCCCACCATCGGCCGGTACCACCGCATCGGTGCGCCCATCAGCCAGGTACGACGGCGAAGCCAGGCACCAGCCTTCGCAGAGGCCAGCAAGGAGGGCAATTCGCGTTCGAGTTGCGCGGCAAGTTCCTCCGACAGGAACTCGTCCGCATCCAGCACCAGCAGCCAGTCGTGGCGCGCCTGGGTGCTGGCGAAGTTGCGTTGCGGCCCGAACCCCAGCCAGTCCTGATGAACCACGCGCGCGCCATGCGCCTCCGCGACCGCGACGGTATCGTCGGTACTCCCGCTGTCGACCACCAGCTTTTCCGTGACGAACGGCACACTATCCAGGCAGCGACCGATGTTCAGCGCCTCGTTGTGGGTAATGACGACGAGGGAGATGGGAAGGGGGGGGGGCATGGCGGTCATTCTAGACTCCCACGCAGATTCCGGCTGCAGGAGGCCTGCCGATCCTTCACTGGCATGACTTCCTGACTGGCGGCTGTCTTGCGCTTACACGCGGACCCGCCCTCAGCCCACAGTCCCGGGAAAATACTGCGTCCCCACTATCCCCCTTTCCCATGCAGCGCATCCTGGTCACCGGCGGAGCCGGCTTCCTCGGGTCGCACCTGTGCGAGCGACTGGTCGAGCAAGGCCATGACGTACTGTGTGTCGACAACTTTTTCACCGGCAGCAAACAGAACATTGCCCACCTACTCAATCATCCCCGTTTCGAATTGATGCGGCACGATGTGACCTTCCCCCTCTACGTGGAAGTGGACCGCATCTTCAACCTTGCCTGCCCTGCCTCGCCCGTGCATTACCAGCACGATCCGGTGCAGACCACGAAGACCAGCGTGCATGGTGCCATCAACATGCTGGGGCTGGCCAAGCGGCTCGATGCGCGCATCCTGCAAGCGTCCACCAGCGAGGTGTACGGGGACCCGGAGGTGCATCCGCAGCAGGAAGGCTACTGGGGGCGCGTCAACCCGATCGGCATCCGCAGTTGCTATGACGAGGGCAAGCGCTGCGCCGAAACACTGTTCTTCGATTACTTCCGCCAGCACCAGCTCGACATCAAGGTCGTGCGAATCTTCAATACCTACGGACCTCGGATGCATCCCAACGATGGCCGCGTCGTGTCCAATTTCATCGTGCAGGCGTTGCGCGGCGACGACATCACCATCTACGGCGATGGCAGCCAGACACGCAGCTTCTGCTACGTGGATGACCTCATCGATGCCATGGGTCGCATGATGGAGACAGAGCGCGGCTTCACCGGCCCGGTCAATATAGGCAACCCCGGCGAGTTCAGCATGCTGGAGCTGGCGGAAAAAGTACTCGCTCTGGTCGGCGGCCGTTCCCGGCTGGTCTTCCAGCCTCTGCCTTCCGACGACCCGAAGCAGCGCCAGCCGGATATCGCGCTGGCGCGCGAGAAGCTGGGGTGGCAGCCCCGTATCGAGCTGGAGGATGGACTGAAAGAAACCATCTCCTACTTCCGCCGCCTGCTGCAGGCCTAGCATGACCACGTTCGCCGTCGTCGTCACGAACTACAACTACCGCGCGTTCGTCGAGGCTGCGGTGGACAGTGCATTGGCCCAACGCCATGCGCCACGACAGGTCATCGTGGTGGACGACGGATCCAGTGATGGCTCGCCCGAACTGCTCCGGCAACGTTACGGTGCCGACCCCAGGGTGACACTCCTGTTCGGCGAGAATGGCGGGCAATTGTCGGCGTTCCGAAGAGGCGTAATGTCAGCCGATGCCGACGTGGTCTGCTTCCTGGATGCGGATGACCTGTGGGAACCCGGTTACCTGGAAGCACTCGCCGGGCTATACGACCAGCGCGCGGATGTTGACTTTGTCTTCAGTGACCTGCAGGTCTTCGGTGACGACAGCGAGCACATCCGCTTCGATGAGAAACCCGTCGATCTCGGCTTCACGGCCATCAGCACCCTCGTATTCCAGCCCTGGTACGGCGCCCCCACGTCCGCACTGTCGCTCCGCCGTAACTGGGCCGTGCGGACGCTCGACCTTCCCGCTTCCTTCGACGCATTGTGGCGACTGTGCGCCGATGCCTGCGTAGTCCACGGCGCCAGCATCCTGGGCGCACGCAAGTACTTCCTGCCAACCGGCGAGGTACGCTATCGGTCGCACGGAAAGAATGGCTGGTGGGCCACACGCCGCGACCCGGTGTCAATTTACCGCAACCGCATCCGCAACCTCGGCATCATCAACCACTACGCGGCCATCGTCGGCCTCGACCGGTCCGCAGCGGATCTTGGCAAGTACGAGTACCGCACGAAGGTCGCGCCCTCGCGGACGGAGCGCAAACGGTATGCTTCGCTCGCGCTGCGTGGAACGGCCCCATGGTGGAAACGATGGGAGCGGGCGCTTGGGATCATGCTTGGCCGCAGAATGGGGAAGCGATGAATACCAAGCCCGCTTCGCGCAAGCCGCATTCGGTCAGCGTCGTCGTCACGACATTCAATTGGCCCGAGGCGCTGGCGAAGACATTGCGCGCGCTCGCAGCTCAGCAGACACTGCCTGGTGAAGTGATTGTGGCCGATGACGGGTCTGGCCCCGCCACGCGTGACTGCGTCGAGCGCATTGCACGCGACTATCCGATACCTCTGCATCATTGCTGGCAACCCGACCAGGGCTTCCGGGCTGCGTTGTGCCGCAACCGCGCCATCGCGGCCGCTTCCGGCGAGTACGTGATCCTGCTCGATGGCGACATGGTGCCGCATCCTGCATTCGTCGCCGATCACCTTGCTGCCGCGCGGCGTAACACCTTCGTGCAAGGTATGCGCGTGCTGACCGATGCCGACGGTCGTGACAGGCTACTTGCCAGCGACGCCTACACCTTACGGTTCTTCGATCCGGGCATTCGCCGGCGGCGTCACGCCTTGCGCCTGCCATGGTTGTCGCGCTGCATCGCAGCCGTGAGCCCCAGTACGTCCCTGAAAGCCATCAAGACCTGCAACCAGGCGTGGTGGCGTGAAGATCTGGTCGCACTCAACGGCTTCGACGAACGCTACGAGGGATGGGGACGCGAAGATGTTGATCTGGCGGTTCGCGCCATACGGTTGGGCATAAGGCGTCGGTCACTCCGTTTCGCCGGTCTGGCCAGCCATCTGTATCACCCTGAACGCCACGATGGGGAAACGAGCGCCAATGATGCGCTGATCTTCGAAACGAAACACGGACGGCGCACGCGCAGCCTACTGGGCCTGGACAGGCACCTTGAGACGGCTGACCGGGCGTTACTGCCCGACCTGGCGAGTTCTGCAGGCGGAGAACACGCTAACGCAGCATGAAGCATGTGCCAGCAATGATGCGCGGGCGCGCGCTCACTCGTTCCGCATGCCGATGCCAAGCAGCAATCCCACCAGCACCACATATGCACTCGTGCTGAGCGCGTGGGCGAACATGGACTGCGTCAGACCCGAAACCATGTAGGTGGCCACCAGCATGCCGGCCGCCCACGGGGCTCCTGCCGCCACCCCCGTGCGTCCCGTGCGGATCTGGTGCACCGCGATTACCAGCGGGACCAGGTACAGGGTCAACAAGGCGATGATCCCGGCGACCCCCATCGTCGCGCCCCACTGGGCGAGATCGTTGTGAGCGTGCTCCAGCCCGCAGAAATGCCGCTCTGCCCCCTGGCAATAGATGCTGGCGTCGATACGCGCCTCGAAAGCGTCAATGCCGATGCCCGTAAGCGGCGCGTCGCGGAAAGCGTCCCATGCCACGGAGAGAAGCGCGAGGCGCGCGCTGATCGGCTTGTCCACCTGGCCTAGCGCATAGCCGGACACGTCCGCATGCAGTTGGTCCAGCCTGAACTGGGTGGACAGCCATGGCACGGTCCATAGCGCGACGAACAAGGTCGCGAGCACGCCGCCGGCGATACCCAGCCGCCGCCACCGGTACTGCGTTGCACCGCCCACCAGCAACATCAGCACCACCAATCCCAGGCCCAGCAGCGCGCCGCGGCTGCCGCTGAGAATGACGGCCACATTGGCCAGCACGATCATCCCCACCAACAGCAGCGGCATCAGGAGACCCCTGCCCGGCGGCCGACAGAACACCGCGACCACCAGCAACGTCAGCACCGCATTCGCGAACACGATCGGGTTCGCCTCACTGCCAGCCCGCTCGACGCCCAGCCACACCTGCACGATCGAGATGGCGAACGCGATGAGCAGGCCCGCCAGCGCGCCATACCACAGGCTCGACATCCGCACGCCAGTCGTCCATGCCAACCAGGCGCACCAGGGCAGCAGCAGCGCGCGCGAAGGATTGTCCAGCGCTGTCCAACCCGCGCCAGCCGTCCAGGTGGATATGGCCGTGATCGCGACAACGATCAATGCCGCCGCCAACAACGCATACCAGGCACGTGGGATTGTGCGTCCGCTGCGCCAGACGTCGGGGAGCGCGGCCAAGGTTGCCGCCAGCATCAGTACCGCGAATACGGACAGTCCCTTCGGCACCACCAGCAGCGCGGCCGCGCTGAATCCCGCCAGCCACGCCAACCCACGCGCGACATCCTGTCGACGATAGCTCCTCACCTGTACACCTCGGGTCCTGCGGATTGTGGCGGCACGATCATGAAGGCGGCAGGCGGTACTCCGGGAAACAGAGTCTGAGCCAACCGCTTACTTGTTACGTCAAAGTGATGTGAATCGACGGTTCTCTGCGTGCGGAAGTATGCGGCAATCGAGGCATTCCCGGTACGCGGCACGCTCCATGCAGTCGAGTCAGGTTGCGTCCTGCAACGCGGCTCACGCTTTGTGCCATGACGCGTAGAAGAACCCGTCGCGGTCCTCCTCACCGGGCAAACACTGCCGGCCGCCCGCGTCTTCGTGACCCCATGTGTCATCCAGTGCATCCAGCACCGCTTCCGGGTGGCGTGAGCGGAACGCCTCTATCTGTCGTCCGTTCTCTGCGTGCAGAATCGAACATGTCGTGTAGATCAGTTGCCCGCCGCGGGCCAGGACATGCCAAGCCGCATCCATCAGGTTGGCTTGCAGCCGCGTCAGCGCCGCAAGGTCCTCGGCTCGCCGATGCAGCAGCACGTCCGGTTGCCGGCGCACGATGCCCGTGGCGGAGCAGGGCGCATCCAGCAACACGACATCGAACGGCTGGCCATCCCACCAGGACGCCGTATCGGTGGCATCGGCTGCCTGCAGGTGTGCGCTGACACCCACCCGGTCGAGTGTCTCCCGGACGCGCTGCAACCGGCGGGCGTCCACATCCAGTGCAACCAGTCCCAATGAAGGATCACGTTCCAGCAGGTGTGCGGACTTGCCCCCGGGTGCGGCACACATGTCCAGCACGCGGACTCCGTTGGGCAATGCAGCTGCCAGGTCGGCCACGCGCTGTGCGGCGCCATCCTGTACGGAGACATCGCCCTGGGCGAAACCGGGCAACGCCGTGGCGGCCAGCGGTTCGTGCAGTACCAGCGCATCCGCCATGCCTTCTGCGAGGTCCGCCACGATGCCCGCATCCGCCAGTCGTTGCCGGTACTCGTCGCGACTTCCACGAGACCGATTGACTCTCAACCACAGCGGCGCTTCCTGCTGGCTGGCCTCGAAGATCGCCTCGGCATGCTCAGGCCAATCGGCCCTGATCTGCCGGCGCAGCCACTCCGGCCAGAGCGCGTCAGCGGGCACAGCGGGCAGGCCTTCACGCTGCGCACGACGCAGCAGCGCATTCACGACCTTGTCCTGGTGCGGCCTCCCCAGCGCGCGCACGGCTTCCACGGTTGCCGACAGCGCCGCGTGCGGGGGAAGCCCCAGGACGACCACCTGCGCGAACCCCACGTGCAGGAGCGCACGCAACTCGTTGTCGCGCGGCCCCAGCGGCCTGCTCATCCACTGCCCCAGCGCTGCCTCGCTGCGGGCACGCGAGCGCAGCACGGCGAAGCAGATCGCCTCCAGCAACGCGCGATCCCGTGCGTCATCGATGCGGGGCAGGCAGGCGGCCAGTTCCGCTTTCAGTGAACGGCCACGGTGCATCACGGCATCGACGACACGGGTGGCCAGGACCCGTACCGCGACGCCGGCCTGCGTGTTCATGCCGTCACCAGGTCGCGCCGGGCGTTGAGGTAGTCCGCTGCGGTGATGGCCTTGCCCCCTTCCCGCTGGACGACACGCAGGCGCAGGACGCCAACGCCGCAGGCGATGTCCAACCCCTGCCGGCCTGCCGCGAGCAACGTGCCCGGCGTGGCGTCGTGGGACTGGTCCACCACGACCGCGCCGTGGATGCGCAAGCGCTCGCCGGCGACCTGCGCTTCGGCCACGGGCCAGGGATTGAAGGCACGCACCTTGCGGGCCAGCACTCCGGCCGGTTGCGACCAGTCGAGCTTCGCTTCGGCCTTGTCCAGCTTATGTGCGTACGCCACGCCCTCTTCCGCCTGGGGATGCGGCGGCAGGCGGACACCGGCGCGCAGCAGACCCAATGCATCGCGCAACACCTGGGCGCCCAGATCGGAAAGCCGGTCGTGGAGTTGCCCGCCGGTATCTTCCGGACCAATCGGCATGCTCTGCGCCAGCAGCACCGGCCCGGTGTCCAGGCCCGCTTCCATCTGCATCAGGCAGACACCCGTCTCGGTATCGCCCGCCTCGATGGCGCGCTGGATCGGCGCGGCACCGCGCCAGCGCGGCAGCAGCGAGGCGTGTACGTTCCAGCAACCGTACTGGGGAATGTCCAGGACCGCCTGCGGAAGGATCAAGCCATAAGCCACCACCACCATGACGTCCGGTTGCATCTCGCGCAGTGCGTCCTGGGTGGACTTCTTCCTCAGCAAGAGCGGCTGCAGCACCGGGATGCCGCGCTGGATCGCTTCCAGCTTGACGGGCGAAGGGGTCAGCCCGCGCCCGCGCCCCGCCGGGCGATCGGGCTGGGTGTAGACCGCGACGACTTCATGGTGGGCATGTGCGGCGCGCAGGCTGGGCACGGCGAACGCCGGCGTGCCGGCGAAGACGATTCTCATGCGGGTGAGACCTCAGGAAAGGGATATCGGAACGGGCGGGACCAGCCCGGCACCCGATCCCGCCACGCCCGCACGTCAGGCGACGTGCTTGCGCTGCTTGGCCAGTTTCTTGCGCACCATTTCGCGCTTCAGCGGCGAGAGGTAATCGACGAACAGCTTGCCGTCCAGGTGGTCCATCTCATGCTGGATGCAGACCGCCAGCAGGCCATCGGCCCGCAGTTCCTGCGGCTGCCCCTGGCGGTCGAGGAAACGCACGGTGACCGCATCGGCACGGGTCACGTCGGCAAAGATGCCCGGGACGGAGAGGCAGCCTTCCTGGTAGATCTGTTCGCCCGACTTGTCGCTCAGCTCGGGATTGATGAAGACCTGCGGCTGGTTCTTCTCTTCACTGATGTCGATCACCATGAAACGCTGGTGCACATCCACCTGGCTGGCGGCCAGGCCAATGCCGGGAGCGTCGTACATGGTCTCGAACATGTCGTCCAGCAGGCGCTGGAACGCCAACGAGGTCACATGCCCCGCATCCACCGGCACGGCCTTCGTGCGCAGGCGGGGATCGGGGAATTCGAGGATGGGGAGCAGGGCCATGATGCTTCTCTGGATGGGGGCGCCAGTGGAATCCGGCAAGCCCTCACGAATTCTAACGCGGGCGCTTGCTTTGCGTCGGGTTTTCTGGACTATAGTGCTGACCACCTGTCGGGGAATCAGGTAGATACCGCCATGTTTAAATATTTTCGTACGGTTCTCGCCGTTGCGGCGCTGACCGTCGGCACTTACGCGGCCGCTGCCGAGATGGCGGGGAGCCACCCTGATACCTACGTGGTCAAGCGTGGCGACACGCTGTGGGATATTTCGGCGCGCTTCCTCAAGAAGCCCTGGCTGTGGCCGGAGATCTGGCAGGCCAATCCGCAGATCCAGAACCCGCACCTGATCTATCCGGGCGATGTGATCAGCCTGGCCTACCTGGACCGCGTGGCCGTGCAACCGGGCCCGCGCCAGGAAGCCCCGCTGAACGCCATCCCGCTGTCCGACATCGAGGCGTACCTGAAGGATCGTCGCGTCGTCGACAGCTTCGAGAGCCTGCCGCATGTCGCCGGGCTGGATGAAGATCGCCTGCGCGGCTCCGGCGGCCACAACATCTATGTCCGCGGACTGGATGGCGCGCAGCCTGGCCAGCGCTTTGCGGTGGTCCGGCCGACGGCCCGCTTCACCGACAACCCGCGCGCGCAGGACCTGGACTTCCGCGGCAAGACCATCCGCGGCGAAGTGGACCAGTGGAAGGACATCGTCGAACAGAGTGGCAAGGGCGCTTTCCTGGGCTACGAACTGGCCAAGGTCAACGTGGCGACCTTCACGCGGGGTGTCGTCCCGGGCACCGAAGTCAGCACGCTGGTCGCCGACATCGGCGGACATGAGGTCCGCGTCGGTGACCGCCTGATCCCGGTGGACGCGCAGCCCTACGACCTGCACTTCTTCCCGCACCCGCCCGCCAGCGATCCGGCCGGCAAGTTGCGCGTGCTGGCGGTGGCGGATGCCCTCACCTCGGGCGGTACGCGCGACGTGATCGCCATCTCCGGCGGCCGCCTGGACGGCGTGGACAACGGCACCGTGTTCTCGATCTGGCGCAATGGCAGCCACACCGCCAACCGCATGGCCCATCCGGAATCCTCGCGAATCAGCGAGTCGCCGAAGTCGGGCGCTGGCCGCGTCAGCCTGCCTGACGAATACGCCAGCCATGCGATGGTGTTCCGCACCTTCGACAAGGTCAGCTACGCGCTGGTCATGGAAGGCGTGGAGGCCACCCGGGTCGGCTACGAGCTGAAGCACCCCGACGCGACCTACTGATCCGCGTCAGGCAATTCCTACGCAAGACCGCGACGGCGCCCGAGGGCGCCGTCGTCGTTTCCGGCCTACGCTCGCGGCATGCATACCGACGACACGATCGCACTGGCCAGACTGGTCCTGGCCAGTGGCCCGGTGTTGTGCCGCCGACGCCTGCTCGACCAGTACGGCACACCGGCGGCGGCCCTCCGGGCAGGAGCAAGCGCCTGGCGAGCGGCAGGAATGGATGACGTACAGATCACCCGTTTGCGCGGCCCTGCCGATGAAGCACACATGAGAACACTGGAGTGGCTGCAAGTCCCCGATCATCATCTGATCGGCTGGCACGACGCGGACTACCCGGCCCCGCTGCGGCAGATCGGAAGCCCGCCGCTGGCGCTGTTCGTCGAAGGCGATCCAACCCTGCTGTGGCGGGCCGCCGTCGCCGTGGTCGGCAGCCGCGCGCCGACCAGCGGGGGACGGGACAATGCCCACGCCTTCGCACGGGCGCTCGCCTCGACAGGGATCGTGGTGGCAAGCGGCATGGCGCGGGGCATCGACGCCGCAGCGCATGAGGCCGCGCTGGCGCTGGGACCCGGCACCACCCTTGCGGTCGTCGGCACGGGCCCGGACATCGCCTATCCCCCGGGGCATGACCGGCTGCGCGATCGCCTGGCCACCCACGGCGCCGTGGTCAGTGAACACCCGCCCGGGACCCCTGCGATGCGCAGCCATTTCCCTTCGCGCAACCGGATCCTCGCGGGCCTGACGCTGGGCACGCTCGTGGTCGAAGCCGCCGAGCGGTCGGGGGCGTTGATCACCGCCCGCCAGGCCGGCGAAGCCGGGCGCGAGGTCTTCGCCATCCCCGGCTCGATCCACAACCCCTTGGCGCGGGGCTGCCACCGCCTGATCCGGGACGGCGCCGCCCTGGTGGAATGCGCGCAGGAGGTCATCGAGGCGGTGGCACCACTGGCCGCAGACCTCGCCAACGCCTTGCGTGGCCGCTTGGGCGAGACTGAATCGGCGGCAATCGCAGGACCAGGCGAGACACCCTTGCGACTGGACGCCGACTACCAGAAGTTGTGGGAAGGATTGGGTCACGACCCAACAGGTATGGATCAGCTCGTCTCACGAACCGGATTGACGGCTGCGGAACTGTCCTCCATGCTGCTGGTCATGGAACTGGATGGCTTAGTAACGGCAGAACACGGCCGATACCAGAGAAAGACCGGTTTCTTCACCTCCACAGCGTCGATGACGCAGGCCGAGGGGCAATGAAAGAGAGCATCCTGGATGTACTGCTGTACCTGTTCGAACATTACTTCACCGAAGATGCGGACCCCGTCCGCGATCGCGACTCTCTCCAGAACGGCCTGATCCAGGCCGGTTTCAGCCCCGCCGAAATCAGCAAGGCCTTCGATTGGCTCGATGCCCTGGCCGACCAGCGGCCGGCCGCGTCGACGCCGCGCGTGGGCGGCCCCACCCGCGTCTTCCACGGTCCCGAGCTGGAAAAGCTCGACGTCGAATGCCGGGGCTTCCTGCTGTTCCTGGAGCAGCATGGCGTACTGGACGCGGACCAACGCGAGCTGGTGCTGGACCGTGCAATGGCACTGGACCAGGACGAACTGGACCTGGACGACCTGAAGTGGGTCGTGCTGATGGTGCTGTTCAACCAGCCCGGCTCGGAAGCCGCCTACGCGTGGATGGAAACCCAGATGTTTGCGGACGAACCCGAGCCGGTACACTGAGGCGTTGAAACGCTTCAGGGGGAAGCATGTCGGGTTGGTACTACGCTGACCGGAACCGTCAGCAGCACGGGCCGGTGTCGTCGGAAGAACTGGTCACCCATTACCGTTACGGCCGCGTCGCGCTGGACAGCCTTGTCTGGCGCGAAGGCCTGCCCGAGTGGCTGCCGCTGCGGGAGTTTTCCGCCGAGCTGGGACTGGATGCGGCACCGGCCGATGGCGGCGGGACGCCACCGCCCGTTCCACCGCCGCCGACAGCGCATGTTGCCGCTTCTCCCGCACAGGAACGCCTGTTGCGCGCACCCGCGCAGCCCGTCGCCAAGAAAGGGATGTCGGGCGGCAGGATCGCACTGATCGTGGCGGCGGCCCTGGTGCTGCCCTGCGTCGGCATCGGCGGCATCCTGGCCGCCATCGCGATCCCTGCGTACAACGATTACACCCTGCGCTCGAAGGTTTCCCAGGCGGTGATCGACAACGTCGAACTGCGCAGCGACGTGAAGGCCTTCCATGACCGCGAAGGGCGCTGCCCCACCAATGGCGAAGGCGGCATCGGCACGCCCGAGAGCTACGCGGGTACCTACATCACGCGCGCCGTCGTCGGCGACTTCGACGACGGCACCTGCGGTTTCGAGCTGGAGTTCGGCAATACCGGCAACGCGCAGATCGACGGCAGGAAGCTGTGGTGGGACATGGGGAGCGACCACACCGAATGGCAGTGCTCGTCGGAAATCGACGACAAATGGCTGCCCATGGAGTGTCGCGGCTGAGCAACGTCGACGTGGCGCGGCAGGCCACGTATTTCATCGGGGATCGAACGCATGACGCACTGGTATTACGCCGACGCCCAAGGGCAGCGGCAGGGGCCGTTCACGGCCGGGGAACTCGGCGGCCATGTCCGCCAGGCGCGCCTGGGCGCGCAGTCCCTGGTGTGGCGAGAGGGGCTGGAGGACTGGAAGCCGCTGAGTGCGCTGGCCTCCGAACTGGACCTGCCAGTCGGCACGATGGACCCGCCGGCAGCAGGTGCCGACGCCGCCACTGAACTCCACATCCCCGCCGCAGACGCGCCTTACGCACCGCCTGCGGCACAGATCGCATCGGAACAGCATTACGTGGGCGATGGCGACGTGGTGCTCGCTGGCTTCTGGCGGCGCCTCGCGGCGCTTTTCATCGACTCGATGGTGGTGGGCTTCGCCTACTACCTGGTGCTCATCGTGTGTGTGGTCGTGCTGGGCGTCGGCGGCAGCCTGCTGATGCGCGGCGGGAACGACGCCGAAGGCATGGCGGCGATGTTCGGCATGATGGCGCTGGTCTACCTGCTGTATCCGGTGATCAGTGCGGCGTATTACGTCGGTTTCGAGTCCTCGGGCAAGCAGGCCACGCTGGGCAAGATGGCGGTCGGCATCAAGGTCACCGACATCGACGGGCGCCGCCTGACGCTGGGTCGCGCGTTGCTGCGCTGGCTGGCCGTCATGCTGAACTACCTCACGCTGTACATCGGTTACCTGATCGCGGCCTTCACCGAGCGCAAGCAGGGCCTGCACGACATGGCGGTGGGCACGCTGGTGGTGGACCGCTGGGCGTACACCGCGCATCCCGACTGGCAGCAGCGCGGCCTCGGCACCGCCACGAAGGTGATCCTGGCGATCGCGGCCGTGATCTACGGCCTGATCTTCATCGCCATGATGGCCGCCATCCTGATTCCGCTGGCCACACAATCCTGAAAGGGCAAGGAGACCCTGCATGACCGAGTGGTATTACGTTGATATCCGGCACGAGCGCCAAGGCCCGGTGTCCCCGGAGGCTCTCACGGGGCTCTACCGTTCCGGTGCCCTGACCAGTGCATCGCTTGCCTGGCGGGAGGGCATGAACCAGTGGACGCCGCTGGGCGAACTCGCGGTCGAACTCGGCATCGCGGACACGCGCCCCGTCCCGGCTTCACCTGCGCCCGCCGCGCAGGAGCCCGAACCGCAGCCGGCACCCGTAGAGCGCCCGCTGACCGGCCGGGCCGTTTTCACCGCCAGCGAACCCAGCTATGCACGGCATGCGCCAGCGCATGCCAGCCAGTCCGATGCCGTGGCGGCCGCAGCCGCCGCCACCCGCGCGGTTGCGGCGGGGGAATCCCCGGAGGCGGCCGCGTCGCCCTACGCGGCACCACGCGCGGACATGGGCCGCGTCACCTACAGCCCCCCCGTCGCGGATGGTCACGTGGTGTATGCCGGCTTCTGGAAGCGCGTGGCGGCCAGCTTCATCGACGCGTTCGCCATCGGCATCCCGGTGGGCATCGTGGCCACCATCATCGCCGGGCTGCTGGGCTTGGGCAGTTCGTTCGCCGATGGCTTCTCGGGGGCGGCGGGCGCTTTCAACGTCGGCGAAACCGCCATCTCGTACGTGCTTTCTGCCATGGCCTACGGCTGGTTCCACTCCGCGGCCGGGCTGATGGCCACACCCGGCAAACTGGCCATAGGCATCAAAGTGGTTCGCGCTGACGGGGACAGGATCAGCTTCCTGCGCGGCTTCGCCCGCTACTGGGCCACCATACTGTCGGCCGTCATCCTCGGCATCGGCTTCCTCATGGCCGCCTTCACGTCGCGCAAGCAGGCCCTGCATGACCTGGTCTGCGACACGCTGGTGGTCGACAAGTGGGCCTTCACCTCGCAACCCGGGCGCCAGCGCGAAGAACTGGGGCCGGTGGCCCTGGCGGTGCTGATCATCGGCGGCCTGCTGATCGCCGGTGCGGTGATCCTGATGCTGGTGGCCTTCGCCGCCCTGTTTTCGATGAGCCGCTGACCGGCCCCACGGCGCGATCCGGGTCACGGAACCCGGCCCGGCCCCACCACGGCGGCTTGACAGGCCGGGGCCGGCCGTGACACCACTATAAATAGGAAATCTGAACGCCCGGGGCCCCCGCCCCGGGCGTCCGCTTCTCTGGCGCCCGCATCTGGGCCACCCTAGCCGGCCCCGGACGGCCCACCCGAACTCCCCTGAACCCCTGACATGCCCAAGCACCTGCTCATCGTCGAGTCGCCCGCCAAGGCCAAGACGATCAACAAATACCTCGGCAAGGACTTCACTGTCCTCGCGTCCTATGGCCACGTCCGGGACCTGGTGCCGAAGGAAGGAGCGGTGGACCCCGACAACGGGTTCGCGATGCGCTACGACCTGATCGAGAAGAACGAGAAGCACGTCGACGCCATCGCCAAGGCCGCCAAGGGTGCCGATGACATCTTCCTGGCGACCGACCCGGACCGCGAGGGCGAGGCGATCAGCTGGCACATCGCCGAGATCCTGAAGGAGCGCGGCCTGCTGAAGGACAAACCGCTGCACCGGGTGGTCTTCACCGAAATCACGCCGCGCGCGATCAAGGAAGCCATGGCCCAGCCGCGGCAGATCGCCGGCGACCTGGTCGATGCCCAGCAGGCGCGCCGCGCGCTGGACTACCTGGTCGGCTTCAATCTTTCGCCGGTGCTGTGGCGCAAGGTGCAGCGCGGCCTGTCCGCCGGCCGCGTGCAGTCGCCTGCCCTGCGCATGATCGTGGAGCGCGAGGAAGAGATCGAAGCCTTCATCGCCCGCGAGTACTGGAGCATCGAGGCCGAATGCGCGCATCCGCGCCAGGCCTTCACCGCCAAGCTGACGAAGCTCGACGGGCAGAAGTTCGAACAGTTCACCGTCACCGACGGCGACACCGCCGAAGCGGCCCGTCTGCGCATCCAGCAGGCCGCGCAGGGCATGCTGCACGTCACCGACGTGACCAGCAAGGAACGCAAGCGCCGCCCGGCACCGCCGTTCACCACGTCCACGCTGCAGCAGGAAGCCTCGCGCAAGCTCGGCTTCACCACCCGCAAGACCATGCAGGTGGCGCAGAAGCTGTACGAAGGCGTCAACATCGGCGACGAGGAAGGCACCGTCGGCCTGATCAGCTACATGCGTACCGACTCGGTGAGCCTGTCGGCGGAAGCGCTGGCCGAGATCCGCGACGTCATCGCGCGCGACTTCGGCACGCAGGCGCTGCCGGACAAGCCCAACGTCTATGTCACCAAGTCGAAGAACGCGCAGGAAGCGCACGAAGCCGTGCGTCCCACCAGCGCGCTGCGCACGCCCGCGCAGGTCGCCCGGCACCTGAGCGACGACGAGCGCAAGCTGTACGACCTGATCTGGAAGCGCGCCGTCGCCTGCCAGATGGTCCCGGCCACGCTCAACACCGTCTCGGTCGACCTGGCCGCCGGCAGCCAGCACAGCTTCCGCGCCAGCGGCACCACCGTGGTCGACCCGGGCTTCCTGGCCGTGTACGAGGAAGGCAAGGACCAGAAGAACGCCGAGGACGACGACGAAGGCCGCAAGCTGCCGCCGATGAAACCCGGCGACACCGTGCCGCTCGACCGCATCCACGCCGACCAGCATTTCACCCAGCCGCCGCCGCGCTTCACCGAAGCGGCGCTGGTCAAGGCGCTGGAGGAGTACGGCATCGGCCGTCCCTCCACCTACGCCTCGATCATCCAGACCCTGCAGTTCCGCAAGTACGTGGAAATGGAAGGCCGCGCGTTCAAGCCCAGCGACGTGGGCCGCGCGGTATCGAAGTTCCTGTCCGGCCATTTCACCCAGTACGTGGACTACGACTTCACCGCCAAGCTGGAGGACGAGCTGGACGCCGTTTCCCGCGGCGAGGAAGACTGGGTGCCGCTGATGGAGCGGTTCTGGGGTCCCTTCAAGGACCTGGTCGCCGAAAAAGCGGAGACCGTGGACCGCAGCGAAGCCACCGGCGCGCGCGAACTCGGTACCGACGCCAAGTCCGGCAAGCCGGTCAGCGTGCGCCTGGGCCGTTACGGACCGTATGCGCAGATCGGCGACAAGGACACCGACGAGAAGCTGGAGTTCGCCTCGCTGCGTCCCGGCCAGTCGATGCACACCATCACGCTGGAAGACGCGCTGGAACTGTTCAAGCTGCCCCGCAAGCTGGGCCAGGACAAGGACGAGGAGGTCAGCGTCGGTATCGGCCGCTTCGGCCCGTTCGCCAAGCGCGGCAGCGTGTACGCGTCGCTGAAGAAGGAAGACGATCCCTACACGATCGACCTGGCGCGCGCGGTGTTCCTGATCGAAGAGAAGGAAGAGATCGCGCGCAACCGCATCATCAAGGAATTCGATGGCAGCGACATCCAGGTGTTGAACGGTCGCTTCGGCCCGTACATCAGCGATGGCAAGCTCAACGGAAAGATCCCCAAGGATCGCGAGCCGGCATCGCTGACGTTCGACGAGGTGACCAAGCTGCTGGAAGAAACCGGCAAGCCGGTGCGCAAGGGCTTCGGCAAGAAGACCGCCGCCAAGAAAGCCGTGGCGAAGAAAGAAGCCGCACCGAAGAAGGCTGCTGCCAAGAAGGCACCGGCGAAGAAGGCAGCGAAGAAGGCAGCGAAGAAAGCCACCGGCAAGGCGGCGACCACATCCGCCAGCAAGAAGACAGCAGCAAAGAAGACGGTGAAGAAGGCGGCATCCAAGGCGGTCGCCGGAGACGACGCTCCTTTCTGACCCCACCACGACGCCGACGACGCCATGCCCATCGAACGGACCATCGAGGAAGCCGCGGAAGTCATCCGCAGTGGCGGCATCGTCGCCTACCCCACCGAGGCGGTGTGGGGCTTGGGCTGCGATCCGTTCGACGAAGGCGCGGTGCACCGGCTGCTGGCGATCAAGCAGCGACCGGTGGAGAAGGGCCTGATCCTCATCGCCGCCACGCTGGAACAGCTCAAGCCGCTGATCGATGTCGCCGCCGTTCCGACGGACCGCCTCACCGAGGTGCTCTCCAGCTGGCCAGGCCCTCACACCTGGGTGATGCCCGCCACCGCGCAAGCCCCCCGCTGGATCACCGGCGTGCACCGCGGCATCGCCGTGCGCGTGAGCGAACACCCGGTCGTGATCGGCCTGTGCCAGGCCTATGGCGGCGCGCTGGTGTCCACCAGTGCGAACCTCAGTGGCAAGCCCGCCGTCAGCGACCGCGACGCCCTGGACCCGCTGCTGCTGCCACGCGTCGACGCCGTCGTCGCCGGTCACACGGGCGGCCTCGCCCGTCCCACGGTCATCCGTGATGCGCTGACCGGCCAATCGCTGCGCGAATGACTGGCGGCCGTACACGGCCGCCCTTCCACCTTCCCATCCCTCCGGCACGCGCGCACCATGGCCACATGCTCCGCCTCGCCCCACCGCTGTTGACGATGCTGTTGACGCTGTCGCCTGCCGCCATGGGCGCGCAGGCGGCACCCGGCGCCGGGCAGGTCACCATCTACCGCTGCGTGACCGCCAACGGCAGCGTGGCGCTGCGCGATTCGCCGTGCCTGAAAGGCGAGAAGCAGGAAGTCCGCGCGATGCAACGGCCGCTGGATCCCGTGCCACCACCTGCTGTCGCTGCGCCCACGCCCGTGCCGCCACCGCCTGCCGAGCCGCCCCCCACGCGCGTGGTGTACCTCACCCCGCCACGGCCGATGTACGAATGCACCACGCCGGAGGGCAAGGTCTACACCAGCGACAACGACGACGGCAATCCGCGCTGGGTCCCGTATGGCGTGGCCTATCCCGCCTGGCCGCGCGTCGGAAGCAGTGCCAGCGTGTCCGGCAGTGTGTCGGTCGGCAACGGCCACCTGTCCTTCGAAAGCGGTGACCGCCGGCCACCGCATCCCCCGGGTGGCCACCCGCCGGGGCCCGGCCCGGTGATCCTGCCCGGTGGCACCTGGGTGCGCGACACCTGCCACCCGCTGCCACAGCAGGAAGTGTGCGCGCGCCTCTCCGACCGTCGCTACGAGATCCTGCGCCGCTACGGCAGCGCCATGTCGAGCGAGCGGCGCGCGCTAGACTTGGAACAGCGCGGCATCGACGCGCGCATCGCCAACGATTGCAGGAATCCATGAGTCCCCCCGTGCGCGCCACCCCCGCCTGTCTTCCGTTGCTGGTCCTGTGCTGGATCACCGCGACCCCGGCCGCCCACGCGGACGAAGTGACCATCTACCGCTGCACGGATGCGAGCGGCGCACTGACGCTGCAGAATTCGCCATGCCCCAAAGGCATGAAGCAGGAAGCGCGCACCATGCAGGGCGTCAACACGGTGCCGATGACGTCCGCGCCCACGGCCACGTCGCCCGCTTCGCCCACGCAGGCATCGCCGGCCATGGCCACGCCTGCCGCACCCGCATCCGCAACGCCTGCCGCGCCAGCGACCGCCGACAGCGCGCGCCGGCTGCCCCCGCCGGTGCTGTTCCAGTGCACGACGCACGACAAGGGCACCTACGTCACCGAAGACAGCGAACCCGCCTCGCGCTGCGTGACGTTGCGGACAGTGGGACTGGATGGCAACCCGCAATCCGGCGCCGGCCAAGCCTGCGAAGTCGTGCGCGACACCTGCGCCCGCGTGCCCGATGGCGCGCTCTGCGAGGCATGGCAGAAGCGCCTCGACGAAACCGAAGTGGCCTGGCGCTTCGCCCGCCGCGAGAACGTCGATCGGAACAAGGCCGAACACGAGCGCGTCGCGCGCATCGTCAGCGAAAGCAACTGCGGGCAATGACGCTGCGCCCCTGATCCCTGCATCGGCGCCTCGTCGTTGCATGCCCCTCAGTCTCGCGCCAGCGCCTGCAACCGCCACGCATCGCCGAGTCGCCCCTGCATGGCGGCCACCAGCGCATGCATCAACAGCAGGCGCTTGTCCGCCCCCGGCCGCTCCGCACGTGCCTTGCGCGCGTCATCGACACCGCGCGCGTGATAGGCCGCCAGCACCTGCACCGCCAACTCGTCGCGTCCCGGTGCGCGCGCGACCGGTGCATGGCCCAGCGCGCGAACCATAGCCTCCGCGGTGGACCATGTCGACCACGGATTCTGTCCGGTGATCACCCGACCATCGACCACCGTGTTGTCCAGGTACATCGGGCCTTCCACGTAGCGCGCGCCCTTTTCCACCAGGCGGTCCTGCAGCAGGTACGGAAAGCGCGCGCGTGCATCCTCGATCAGGAACAACTCTTCCGCGTTGCTGAAGCCGGCCACGCGAAGGCCGCGCAGCAGCGGCGTGCCATCGTCCAGCGTCACCTCCAGCAACGCGGCCGGCCCGTGGCACACCGCGCCGATCACACCACCTGCCTGGTACACCGCGCGCACCAGCCGCTGGATGGCCGGATCATCGGGGAAGTCGAACATCGTGCCCTTGCCGCCGACGAAGTACACCGCCGCGTAACGTGCGGGATCCACCTCGCGCACTGACAGGCTGGCATCGAGTTTCCCGCGCGCGACGGCATCATTGAGGAAGGCATGGTCGGCTTCGACCATGTCCTCGTCATCCCGCCGCATCGGGGGTGATCCCCCTTGCGGACTGGCGATGTCGACGTCATAGCCGTTGGCCCGGAATACGTAGTACGCCCGCGCCAGTTCGGTCAGCTCGAAGCCCGCTTTTTTCCCACCACCGGGGAAGTGCGAGGTGCTGGTGACCACCGCCAGGATCTTCCCGCGTGTCGGCGGCTGCGCATCGCGCATGAAGGCCAGGTCCACCACCGTGCTGTCCGGATCCGCAGGCGGCTGCGCATCCAGGTCCAGCGTGTATACGTAGGCGAACCCTCCGATTCCCACCACCAGCATCGCCGCCAGGCAGGCCAACAGCCCGCGCTTGATCCATCGCCGCATCCCGATGTCCTCATCTCCAGGTCGGCACACGCTACGTCGTGCGTGTAAAACGAACTTCAATCGCACCCTCCTTCGCACCGTGGCGACCGTTGCCGCACTGTGGAACATCGCGGACCGCGATGCGGCACGCGTGCGCGGGGCGCTGGGTAGAATCGGGTGTTCCGCCCCGGGAGACTGACCGATGCCGCACGACCCCCTGCCCCGCCTGCTCCGCGAGATGCGGCTGATGCGTGCCTACGCCGGTGCGCTGACCATGGCCTTCATCGCCTTGCTGCTGGTGGCCTTCAAGGCGCCCGACCCGCATTTCGAACGGTTGTCGGTGGAGCGGTTGGACATCGTGGACGCGGACGGCACGCCGCGCGTGGTGCTGGCCAACCAGCAGCGCTTTCCGCCGCCGATGTTGAATGGAGAAACCTTCAAGCGCGCCGTCACGCCCGCAGGACTGGTGTTCTACGACCGCAAGGGCAACGAAGTCGGCGGCCTTGCACTCACCGACGTGGAGGCCGGCAAGGTTTCGGCGCTTGCCTTCGACAATCCCAACATGGACGCCATCGGCCTGCTGACGCGCATCGGCGCCGACGGCGAGCCCATCAGCAGCGGCCTGCAGATCAACCAGGCCGTGCCCTCGCACGTGAAGGTGCTCGACGCGGCCAGGCAGGCCACGCGGCGCATCGTGATCCAGAACGAACGCAACGATGCCGAGATCCTGCTGGCCGACGCGAGCGGCAAGGACCGCATCCGCCTGCGCGTGGATCGTGCCGGCGACGCCCGCATCGAAGTGCTGGATGCGGACGGCCGGGTGGTTTTCAGCGCGCCGGAGGCGGCCGCCCGGACACCCTAGCGCACGGATCGACGGCAGGCCTGGGGCGCCAGGGCGTAGTGAAGCTGCCTGCTCGCATCCGCGGCGATGCGATCGGCGTCGCCGAACGCGCTGTAGGCGAAGAAGCCGGACAGCGTTGCACCGGGTTCGACGCGCACCTCGCCGCAACCACCGGGGCAATAGACACTGACGAACTGACCCTGGAGCGGCAGGATTCCCGTCGCCGTCTCCAGGTACACCCCGGTGTTCTCGGCACGCAGCGTGCCCGGGGAGAGCGGCCAGCTGTCGCTGGACACGCACAGCGCGCGGTCGTGGCGCGACTGCAGTACCACGTCGAAGCGACGTTCCGCAGGATTGTCGAGGATATCCAGCTGATAGGCGTCAGGCGCCAGCGGTGCGCGCACCGAGGCGCAGGACGCCATCGCGATGACCAGCACCGCCGCCATCCCGATCCGCTTGCCCATGCGCATCTCCATCGTCAGAACCCGTATCGCAGGAACCCGCCATCCACCGCTATGCACTCGCCGGTGACGTAGCTCGCCGCCGGCAGGCACAGGAAGGCGACGGCGCCGGCGACTTCTTCGGGTTCGCCGATGCGGCGCATCGGGGTGCGTTCGATCACTTCGTCGTAGTAGTCCGGGTCCGACAGGGGCCCGGACGTACGGCGCGTGCGGATGTACCACGGCGCCACCGCGTTCACGCGCACGCCGTCCTCGGCCCACTCGGCGGCCAGGTTGCGGGTGAGCTGGTGCAGCGCGGCCTTGGTCATGCCATAGGGCGCGCCGCTGCGCACGGCGGTCATGCCGGACACGCTGCCCACGTTGACGATGCACGAGGCGGCATGCCGCGTCAGCAGCGGATGCGCGTAGCGCGACAGCTCGAATGCCGAGAACAGGTTGGTCTCGAAGATGTTGCGCCACTCGTCCTCGGTGTAGTCCACCGCCGCGCGCGTGACGTTGCCGCCAGCGTTGTTCACCAGGATGTTGAGGCCGTCATCGTGGTCTTCCACCCAGTCCAGGATGGCCCGGCGATCCTCGTCGTCCGCCACGTCGGCAGCCAGCGTGCTGATACCGCGCTCGGGGAATTCCTCCGCCAGTTCGGCTCGCGCCGCCTGCAAGGCATCCTCGTCGCGCGCCACCAGCAGCACGTCGGCACCGAAACCCAGCAGCTCGCGCGTGATCGCCAGCCCGATGCCCGCACTGGCCCCGGTCACCAAGGCCAATTGCCCGTCCAATCGCCACCGGTTCGCCGCCACATGCGTCTCCTTCATCGATGGGCGTAGCATAGCGCCACGTCACAGGAGGACCGTCGCCATGATCCGGATCCGCCTCATCCTGCTCGCCCTGCTCACCCTGGCGTGCGTGGCCTGCCGCGCTCCCGAGCCGCCGCCGACCGACGAGCCGCCGGAACCGCAGGCGGGCAGCGACAACGGCACCTCCTGATTCATCGATCACGCCCCTGCGCCAGCGTCGGGCGTCATCGATGGTTTCCGGGATAAAGTGCACTGGACCGATACCGCTCCTCGGACTGTGGCGGGGCATCGAATCAGCGTGCGCAAGCCGTGCCGCCCAGATGATGCCTCAATGGTGATCATCGAAGCGATGTGGTCGGCGCTGGAGCGCGAGGATTGAAACCTCATTCCACCGTTCGCCCACTTCAAGCATTCGACACTATGGCGGGGCCAGGCCGTCCACCTGATATAGAAGCCGACATCTGCTTCCTGAGCTCCGAAGACAGTGGCAAGTCAGGCCCGATCCACTCCGGATACAGGCCACACCACTGCTTTGGCCTCGATGGCATGCTCAATGACGCATATCACGAGTACATCGGCGTCGAATCCATTCCCCCGGGACCACCGCACGAGCGCAGCTCTGGTTTCTCGCACCTGAGTATCAGGCTGGCCGCCTCCATCCCGGATTCAAGTTCATCGTCCAAGAAGGCTCGCACATCGTGGCCCACTGCGTGGTCGTCCACGTGGTCAATCCGACATTGCAAGCAGTTGTTTGAGAATCCTGCCTGATCACACGACCTCGCATGAACTCGCTCTGGCAATGCGGTCGTTGCTGATCACTAAGCTCACACAGCGGCACTTCTCCCGGCCGCAGCGTCAGCACGCGAGCGCCGGTCCGCGTGACCGCAACCGTGTGTTCAAACTGGGCGGAGAGTTTTCCGTCGCGGGTGTAGACCGGCCACTGGTCCGGATGCGAGCGGATCGCCGCCTTTCCCTGGTTCAGCATGGGCTCGATGGTGAACACCATGCCCTCTTCCAGCTCAAGACCGGTGCCCGGGGTGCCGTAGTGCAGGACCTGCGGGTCTTCGTGCATCTCGCGACCGATCCCGTGGCCGCAGTATTCCTTGACCACGCTGTAGCCGTGCGCGCGCGCGTACTGCGCGATGGCATGGCCGATGTCGCCCAGCCGCGCACCGGGTCGTACGGCAGCGATGCCCTTCCACATGGCGCTGTACGTGGCTGCCACCAGGCGCCGCGCCGGATACGCCACCTCGCCGACGAGATACGTGGTGCTGGAATCGGCGATGTAGCCGTTCTTCTCCAGCGTGATGTCCAGGTTGACGATCTGGCCGCTGCGCAGCACATCCGCCTCCGACGGCATGCCATGGCAGACCACGTCGTCGATCGAGGCATTCAGCACATATGGGAAGTCGTACTGCCCCTTGCTGGCGGGCCGCGCGTGCAGGTCGTCCACGATCATGCGCTCGACGAAGTCGTTGATCGCCATCGTGCTCATGCCTTCCAGGGTGAGCCTGCCGAGCGCGTCGAACACGGAGGCCAGCAATACGCCAGCCTCCGCCATCAACGCGAGCTCGGCCTCGCGCTTGATCATGCGTGTCCCGGGCGCACGGGCTGCGGTTGCACACCCGCCGCGCGCAGTTCATTGGCGACGATGGCCTGGAAGCTCAGTTCCGGGTGCATCTCGCACAGCATGCCGACCTTGATCCAGAAGTTGGCCTGCGCGTTGATCGAGCGGTGACTGACGGTGCAGGCGCGGCGGAGCTGGTCGTGCAGTGCGTCGTCGATGTTGACGATGCCCATGGAGGTGCCTTGAGAAGGGATGGAGTACATGAATCATATCTGTTTCATATATTCACTGCCAGCCGGGCGATCCTGCACTCCGCGACCTGCATGGCAGGCGATGCCGCAAACGCAACGGGCCGCGCGGTTACCCACGCGGCCCGTCGATCATGCGATGACGATGAGGTTCAGAACCCGCAGAAGCAGTACGCCAGGCTCTTCACCGGGGCACCGTGGCGGTCGTTGACGGCTTCGTCGACGAAACGCAGCTGTGCTTCCATCTCCGGCAGGCTGCGCGCCAGCAGGGCGCGGGCGAAGTCGGAGTCCTTCAACCACGCCGAGCCCAGGCGGCTGCCGGCGAAGCCGCCCATGAACTGCGAGAACGGCGAGGACATCTTCTCGATGTAGCGCACGCGGTACTTGTCGGGTTCGCCCAGCTTGGCGCGCTTGGCGGCATCGGCCAGCGCCGCGTCCAGGCCGGCGAGTTCATCGACCAGGCCACGCTCCTTGGCCTGCGCACCGCTCCACACGCGGCCACGTGCCACGGCGTCGATCTCTTCGACCGGCTTCTTGCGCGCCTCGGCGACCTTGCCGGTGAAGTCGGCGTAGCCCTTGTCGATCACGGACTGGATCACCTGGCCGACCGCCGGGTCCAGCGGGCGGCTGATGTCGAACGCGCCGGCGAAGCGGGTGGTGCCCACGCCGTCGGTACGCACGCCGATCTTCTCCAGCGTGCGCGGCACGGTGGGGATCAGGCCGAAGATGCCGATGGAACCGGTGATGGTGGACGGGTCGGCATAGATGCGGTCGGCATTCATGCTGATCCAGTAGCCGCCCGATGCGGCCAGGTCGCCCATCGAGACGACCACCGGCTTGCCGGCCTTCTTCAGCGCAGCCACTTCGCGGCGGATCTGTTCGGAGGCATACACGCCGCCACCGGGCGAATCCACGCGCAGCACCACGGCCTTCACGTCCTCGTCGTCGCGTGCCTCGCGCAGCAGCGCCGAGGTGGACAGGCCACCGACGCGGCCGGCCGGCTGGTCGCCGTCGGTGATCTCGCCTTCGGCGACCACCACGGCGACCTGCGGGCGCTTGTCGAGCGGATTGGTGCGGGAATCGAGCTGGGACAGGTAACCGACCAGGCCGATGGCGCGGAAGCCGGTGTCGGAATCCTCGTCGGCCACGCCGCGCTCGATCAGCAGGTTCTCGACTTCTTCCTGCGTCTTCAGGCCGTCCACCAGCTTCTGCTGCAGGGCGTACTTGGCCAGGTCGCCACCGGCGGCGGCAATGCCTTCGGGCATGGTGTCGATGCCGGCGGCCAGCGCCTCGGGCGTGGTCTTGCGCACCTTGGCGATGTCGGCGAGCAGGCGCTGCCAGACGTCGTTCATCCAGTACAGGTCGGCTTCCTTGGCTTCCTTCGATGCAGCGTCCAGCACGTACGGTTCGGCCGCGGACTTGTATTCGCCCACCTTGAACAGGTGCACGTCCACGCCCAGCTTCTCCTGCAGGCCCTGGCGGTAGTACTGGCGATAGCGGCCCAGGCCCTCCAGCATCAGGCTGCCCATCGGATCGATGTAGACCTCGTTGGCCTGCGCGGCCAGCAGGTACTGGGTCTGGCTGACGTTCTCGCCGAAGGCGACGATCTGCTTGCCCGAGGCGCGGAACTTCGCCAGCGCGGCGGCGACTTCACGCAACGAGGCGTAGCCGGTGGGCTGCAGCTGGTCCACGCGCAGCAGCATGCGTTCGATCTTCTCGTCCTTCCGCGCGGCCTCGATGGCGCGCAGCAGGTCGCGCAGCTGCACTTCCTCGGCGCTCTTGTCGCCGAACGCCTTGGCCAGCGCGCGGGTGGCGGGGTCGGCGGTGAACTGTTCCACCAGGCGGCCTTCCGGCGCCAGCACGAAGGTGGTGCGCTCCATCAGCGGCTTCACCCCGCCACTGCCGGCGGCGATGACGAACACGATGAAGATCAGGAACAGCAGCCCGAAGAAGATCAGGTTGAGGACCAGCTTGCGGGTGAAGTTCATCACGTCCCACAGGCCGACGAAGAACGTGGTGATCGGGCTGCGGCGGGGTGCAGGTGCGACTTGGCTCATGGGGAACTCCGGGAAACTGGGGTCACTGTAGCGTGTGCCTGCGGGGCTTACATGCCCCGTTGGTCACCGTGCGGAAGCCGCGGGCGTGGCGGCGGTCCAGCGCAGGCTGCTGCGCTGGAAGCGCCAGCCCAGCAGCACGGCGGCGGCGGTCAGGCCCACGATCAGGCCCAGCCACATGCCCTGCGGTCCCCAGCCCAGGCCCAGGCCAAGCCCGGCGCCCAGCGGCATGCCCAGGCCCCAATAGGCCGCCACGGCCAGCCACATCGGCACGCGGGTGTCCTTCAGCCCACGCAGCGCACCGGCGGACAACACCTGGATGCCATCGGGGAACTGGAAGGCGGCGGCGAACAGCAGCAGGGTGCCGGCGAGGGCGGCCACGGCCAGGTCATCGGTGTACAGCGCCACCACCAGGTCATGGCCCAGCAGCAGGAACAACGCCGACATGGCCTGCGTGGCCAGCACGATGACGTAGCCCGCGTGCGCGGCACGGCGGATGCCGGCCACGTCGCCCGAACCGACCGCATGGCCCACGCGCACGGTGGTGGCCTCGGCCACGCCCATCGGGATCATGAAGCACAGCGCCGACACGTTGATGGCGATCTGGTGCGCGGCCGCGGGCGTGGCGCCCAGGCGCGCGATCAGCAGCGCGGTGACGATGAAGAGGCTGCCTTCCATCAGCACCGTGATGCCGATGGGCAGGCCGGTGCGCAGCAGTTGCAGGATGGGTTCGCGATGCGGCGGCTCGAAATGCGCGAACAGCTGCAGGTCGGCGAAGCGGCGCGCGCGCGCCAGGTAGATCGCGAACGCGATGGCCTGCAGCCACATGGTCAGCGCCGAGGCGATGCCCAGCCCGCCTGCGCCCATCTCCGGGAACCCGAGCTTGCCGAACGTCAGCACGTAGCCCACCGGCGCCAGCACCAGCAGGCCGCCGAAGCCCAGGATCATCGTGGGCAGCGTCCAGTGCGTGCCTTCGCTCAGATAGCGCATGCAGAAGTAGAACGTCAGCGCCGGCACGCCCCAGCGGATGCCGTGCAGGAACGCCGTCGCACCGGGAATGATGTCGGGCGTGATGCCGAACGCGGCCAGCGCGTAGGGCGCGGCACTCAGGAAGGCGAACATCAGCAGGCCCAGCCCCAGCGACAGCCACAGCGCCTGGCGGAACAGCGGCGCGATCTCGTCGCGCCGCTTCGCGCCATCCAGCTGCGACACGGACGCCGTCAGCGAGATCAGCGTACCGATCGGCACCATCATGGGCAGCCACAGCAACGCGGTACCCACGGTGACGGCCGCCAGCGTCTGGGTGGCGTGGTGGCCGGCGATGACGTTGTCGACGAAGCCGATCAGGCCGGTGGAGACGTGGCCCAGCACCAGCGGCAACGCGAGCGTGCCTGTGGCGCGCACTTCCTGTCCGAAGCGCGGGGTCGGGGAGGGGGAACGGGACATGGGATCAACCGCCGGACTGCGGCCGCGCGGATTCGCGCTGGCACCGGGTCACGGGAGGCCGGTATCTTACCCGCTAGCCCGCCGCGCCACCCGAACGCCCCATGACCCCATCGCACGATGCCGTGCACGCCAGCGCGTGCGAGAACTGCCATACACCGCTGCAGGGCGAGTTCTGCCATGCCTGCGGACAGACCTCGCACAATCCGTTGCGCAGCTTCGGGCATGCGGTGGAGGAAGTGTTCGAGTCGTTCTGGCACCTGGACGGCCGCATCTTCCGCACCCTGCGCACACTGATGTCGCCGGGCAAGCTGGCGAACGCCTACCTGTCAGGCCATCGCGCGCCCTTCGTGGCGCCGCTGCGGCTGTTCGTCGTCCTCAGCGTGCTGACGTTCTTCGTGGGCAAGTTCGCCATGGGCAGCGGCGATGTGCTGAGCCCGCCAGCCGTGGCGGACGGCAAGGGCGGCACGACGGTCCAGGTGACGGGCGCGGGGGACGAAGGCGTCGACTTCGAATCGTTGACCGACCCCGACGAAGTGGTGCGCCTGCGCGACCGGACCATCGACGGGCTGCTGGCCGCGCGCGCCACCATCCCGCCGCCGCTCGCCTTCGCGCGCGGTCGCGTGGAAGACAACATCCGCGGGACCCAGGCGCGGGCACGCGCGCGCATCGCCGCGCTGCAGCCGGATCATCCGGCGCTGGCCGAACCCGACCGGATTCCGGAGGACGGGCCAATGCCGGATTCCACCGGCTCGCTGTTCTCGCAGAACGGAAAGCCATGGCATCCGACCGACAATCCGATCCGGGTGGACTGGCTGCCGGCGTTCGGCAACCGCTGGTTGAACAAGAAGATCGCGCGGGCGCAGGACAACATCCCGCGCCTGCAGAAAGACCCCGAACTGTTCAAGAACACCATGATGGGGTCGGTTCCATCGGCGCTGTTCGTGCTGGTGCCGGTGTTCGCGCTGCTGCTGAAGCTGGCGTACATCGGTACACGCCGGGTGTACCTGGAACACCTGGTGGTGGCGCTCTACAGCCACGCTTACCTGTGCCTGTGCGTGCTGGCGTTCTTCGCCCTGTCCTTCATCGACAGCCTGCTGCCCGCGCAGGCGACCGTGGCACGCGCGCCCGTGTGGTTGGCCGAGCTGCTGATCATGTGCTGGATGCCGGTGTACCTGTTCTGGATGCAGCAGCGCGTCTATCGCCAGCACCCGGTCGTCACGCTGGTGAAGTACCTCGCGCTGGGCATGCTGTACTTCATGCTCGTCGTCACGGCCATGGTCCTGCTGTCCCTGACCAGCCTGGTGAATGCGTAGGGAAACGCCGCACGACGACGCCGTGCAGGCACGCCGCCGTGCACGCCGTTCGTAGTGAGCCCGTCGAACCACGAACGGGATCCGGTGTTCAGTGCTCCCCCCTGGCTAGCGATCACGCTGTTGCCGCAGCCATGCGCGCCGCTGGCTGACAGGCACCGCCAGCAGTTCACGACGGAACGCATCCCGGTCCTGCGGCGGCAAGCGCTGCGCCAGCGCGGCCAGATCGTCCCGTTGCTCCGCGTCGAGCTGGTGGAGCACCGAGAGCGTCGCGTCGCGCTCGCCGGGCGGTACGTAGGCGAACAAGGGGTGCAGGCGCGGCCAGTCAGCACCGAGCGCCGGCCCCAAGCGCCATCCGTTGCGCTGCATCGCATCCTGCACGGCGAACTGCGTGCGCAGGGCAGCCTGGTGTTCCGGCGGCAGCGCGGCGACCTCGGCGGCCGCGGCGCGCAACCGTGCGCGCTGTACTTCGTCCAGTGCACGCCAGGCGGCGTAGCGCGCGCGACGGTCTTCGCGTTCGTGCAGGGGCAGCGCATCCCACGCAATGCGCCGTTGCTGCCACGCCGCCTGCGCGGACGGCGACATCGCCTGCCAGAGCGCGCCGGGCGCGGCGTCCTGCGCGGCGGAGACTGCGATGCCGACGATCGAGACCACCAGGCCCACGGCGCCGAGCAGCGCCATCCGCATCTCAACGCGCCGCATCGTCATCCTCCACGGCAGGCGTTTGAGGCGTGCCTGCGCCGGCCACGTACCAGGCCAGGAAGTCGGCCTCGCGGGCGAGGGTCTCCTCGTCGGCATCGGCAAGCAGCGCGAAGGCCGCGTGTTCGTGCGGCGCCATCGCAGCGTCGGAGCGCACGGCAGGGGCGTCGGCAGCCGGCAGTTCGGCCACGGCGATCACCGGATCCGGAGGCAGCGCCAGCGCGCCGTCGCCGCCCGCCGGGGCTCCTGCCGTGCCGGACGGTGGCGGGGCGCCCTGCCTGTCCCACCACCACCACCCTGCCGCAGCGGCCGCCAGCAACAGGAGCACCGCGAGCAGGCTCCAATGCCAGCGTCGGCGGCGCGGAGGAGCCGTCACGGCCAGCGCAGCGGGCTTCGCCACCGGCGGCACGGTGCGCGTACCGGCAAGGGCGTCCTCCCGCAGGCGGGCCAGTGTGGCGAGACGGTCAGGGGACAGGTCGCGCAGGTGCTGCTGGATGGCTTCCGCCAGCGCACGCCACCCGGCAGCGTCGGGCTGCCCGGCCGCATCACGCGGACAGGCACGGGCCAAGGCATCGCGGTAGGCCGGGCCGTCGATGCCGAGCGCTTCGGCGGCCTCGGCCTCCTGCAGGCCGCCTGCCAGCCGCAGCAGCAGGGCGGCGCGGTCGGCAGGCGCCGGTGCCGCCAGGGCCGCAAGCGAACCCGACCAGTGCGCGTGCGCGCCGTCCGCCCGCAGTTGCGGGGTGGCGGCAAGCAGCGACCAGAAGCGCACCGGCCAGTCCGCCATCGGCAGCGCCGCCGCCTTGGCACGGAACGCGCGCAATGCCGCCGCCAGGGCGACGTCGCCACGGTCGGGGTCTCCGCACTGGAGCGCGGCGAACACCGCGCCCCGGCGTTCGCACCCCCGCAGGAAGGCGGCAAGGGCGGCGGGCGGCGGGTCGGAAGCGGGGGTGGGAGCCATGGCGAAACCGGTTGCGGACGACCCGATCATAGTCAGCCTGCGGGCCCGTATGGACGCTTGACATCGCGCCGGAACCTGCTCTCTTCGGCCGCACAAGGCTTTCCGCGAAAAACGTTGTGCACAGCGGTCACCAAACCGTCATGCCGGGCCCGGGACTCCCCCGTCAGGACATTGTGTCAATCGGGTTTCACGGGCAACTGCATGATTTCATTGAAAAATATAGGGATGGCGCTTTTTTCGCCAAGGTGGCACCGAGGCTTGCAGGACCGTCATCGCGCCGTGAAGCAATCTCGCCATGCACAGATTTATCCACAGCTGGTGTGGATAAATCGGAATCCCCTTGTGGGATGGGCACTTGCGTGATTTTCGTCAAGATTTTGACAGGACATCACCGCAACTGCGCGAGATGTGCCCCCGCCGGGAGGGGCCGATACACTGCACGCAATGTCGCCCGTTTCCGTCCTCCAGGTCGCGCTGCCGGTCCCCCTGCCACGGCTGTTCGACTACCTGCCCCCGCCCGGCCACGCCGCCTCGCCGGAGGACGTGGGCAAGCGGGTCAAGGTGCTGTTCGGCAACCGTGCGCTGACCGGCTTCGTGGCCGGCGTCGGGCAGCCGGCCGATCCGGATCTGGAGCTGCGCCACGCCGAGGCGCTGCTCGATGCCAGCCCCCTGCTGCACGGGGAACTGCTCGACTCGCTGCACTGGCTGGGGCGCTATACGCACGCGCCAATGGGCGAGGTGGTCGCAACGGCCCTGCCGGTCCAGTTGCGCCAGGGCGAGCCCCTGCCGGACACCCACGCCTGGCACTGGCGGCTGACGGAAGCCGGCCGCACCCAGCAGGATCGCCTGCGCGCCGGCAGCCGGCCGCGGCGTTTGGCCGACCTGCTGGCCGCACACGCCTCCCTCGACGAGGACGTGCTGGACCTGCACGTGGATGCCGGGCGCGCCACCGCACGAGACCTCGCCAGACGCGGCCTGGCCGAACGCGTCGCCGCGCCCGCCACGACGCCGCCCCCTTCGCCCCGGCCTGGTCCGGCGCTCAACGACGAACAGCGCGTCGCGGCCGAGGCGATCACCGGCACGACCGGCTTCGGTGCCCTGCTGCTGGACGGGGTGACCGGCAGCGGCAAGACCGAGGTCTACCTGCACGCGATCGCCGACTGCCTGCATCGTGGACGCCAGGCGCTGGTGCTGGTGCCGGAGATCGGCCTGACGCCGCAGACGCTGGCGCGCTTCCGCGAGCGCCTGGGGGTGCCCGTGCATGCGCTGCACTCCGGCCTCAACGATGGCGAGCGCGCCCGTACCTGGGCCGCCTGCCTGCGTGGTGAGGCACGGGTGATCGTGGGCACGCGTTCGGCGGTGTTCACCCCGTTGCCGGAGGCCGGCCTGATCGTGATCGACGAAGAACACGACGGCAGCTACAAGCAGCAGGACGGCATCCGCTACCACGCACGCGACTTCGCGCTGGTGCGCGGCAAGGCGCTGGACGTGCCGGTGGTACTGGGCAGCGCCACGCCATCGCTGGAGACGCTGCACAACGCGCGCAGCGGCCGCTACGCACACCTGCGCCTGTCGCGGCGCGCGGGCGAGGCGCAACCGCCCGGCGTGCGCGTGCTGGACATGCGCAAGCGACCGCAGCAGGCCGGCCTGCTGCCCGACACGCTGCAGGCCATCCGCCAGGCGCTGGAGGCGGATGGCCAGGTACTGGTGTTCAAGAACCGCCGCGGGTACGCCCCGGTGCTGCTGTGCCACGACTGCGGATGGAGCGCGCACTGCAAGCGCTGCGACAGCGCGATGACGGTGCATGCGGGCGGCAAGCGCCTGCAGTGCCATCACTGCGGCGCGCGGCAGGCCGCCCCCCCGGCATGCCCCGACTGCGGCGGCCTGGCATTGCAACCGCAGGGGATCGGCACGGAGCGGCTGGAGGAAACGCTGTCCGACCTGTTCGCCGACGTACCGGTGCTGCGGGTGGACCGCGGCACCACGCAGAAGCGTGATGGGCTGGCGCAACAACTGGCCAGGCTGGGCGATGCGCCCGGCATCCTGGTGGGCACGCAGATCCTGGCCAAGGGCCACGACCTGCCGCACCTTACCCGCGTGGCGGTGGTCGGCGTGGACGAGGGCCTGTTTTCCACCGACTTCCGTGCGGGCGAGAAGCTCGCCCAGCAGCTGATCCAGGTCGCGGGGCGCGCCGGGCGCGCCGGCAAGCGCGGCGATGTCTGGTTGCAGACGCATCACCCCGATCATCCGCTGTTGAACACGCTGATCACCGGCGGCTACCACGCCTTCGCCGATGCGGAGCTGGAGCAACGCCGGATGGCGGGCTTCCCCCCGTTTGCACATCTGGCCTTGCTGCGTGCGGAAGCCCAGCACGTGGATGCCGCGCACCAGTTCCTGCAGGCCGCCAAGCAGAGCCTGCGCGCGCAGGACGCCACCCTGGAAATGCACGGCCCCCTGCCCGCACCGATGCCACGCCGCGCCGGCCTGCACCGCGTGCAATTGCTGCTGTCCTCGCCGGAACGCCGCACGCTGCACCGCGCACTCGACCTCGCGTTGCCGCAGATCCATGCCATGCCGGAAGCGCGCCGTACGCGCTGGTCGCTCGACATCGACCCGATGGACCTCTACTGATGAGCGCCGACACACACGCTGCCATGACGCCCGCGCGCCGCCTGCGCAGCATCTTCAGCGGCTCGGTCGGCAACCTGGTGGAGTGGTACGACTGGTACGTCTACGCGGCATTTTCGCTGTACTTCGCCGAGGTGTTCTTCCCCGGTGGGGACCGCACCAGCCAGTTGCTGAAGACCGCCGCGATCTTCGCGGTGGGTTTCCTGATGCGCCCGCTCGGCGGCTGGCTGCTGGGCCGCTACGCCGATCGCCATGGCCGCAAGCGCGCGTTGATGCTGTCGGTGGTGATGATGTGTGCGGGTTCGCTCATCATCGCTTGCACACCGGGCTACGCGACCATCGGCGTGGCGGCACCGATCCTGCTGGTGATGGCGCGGCTGCTGCAGGGCCTGTCCGTCGGCGGCGAATACGGCACCTCGGCGACCTATCTCAGCGAGATGGCCACGCGCGGGCATCGCGGCTTCTGGTCCAGCTTCCAGTACGTCACGCTGGTGATGGGCCACCTGATCGCGTTGGCCGTACTGATCGCGTTGCAGCGCGTATTCCTGACCGACGGGCAGCTGCGCGAATGGGGCTGGCGCATCCCGTTCGCGATCGGCGCCGCGGCGGCGCTGGTGGCATTGTGGCTGCGCCGGAACATGGTGGAGACCGAATCGTTCTCCCGCCGCGAGGCTGCGGGCACGCCGGACCAGCAGGAGGCGCAGGGCACGCTGCGCGCCCTGATGCAACACCCGCGTGCGGTGCTCGCCGTGGTCGGCCTGACGATGGGTGGCACGCTGGCGTTCTACACATACACGACCTACGTGCACAAATTCCTCGTCAACAGCGCCGGCATGGCGAGCCAGACGGCCAGCCTGATCAACGCCTCGACGCTGTTCTTCTTCATGCTGCTGCAGCCGGTGGTCGGTGCGCTGTCCGACCGGATCGGCCGTCGACGCATCCTGATCGCCTTCGGTGTGCTGGGCACACTGTGCACGTGGCCAATCCTGTCGACGCTGCAGACGGTCTCGAGCCCGGCGCAGGCATTCTGGCTGCTGATGGCGGCGCTGGTGATCCTCAGCGGCTACACCGCGATCAACGCAGTGGTGAAAGCAGAGATGTTTCCCGTCGAGATCCGCGCCCTCGGCGTCGGCTTGCCCTATGCGCTGACCGTGGCGATTTTCGGCGGCACCGCCGACATGGTCGCGCTCTGGTTCAAGGACATCGGCCACGAAACCGGCTTCTACTGGTATGTCACAGCGTGCATCGCATGCTCGCTGCTGGTGTACCTGTGGATGCCCGATACGCGCGAGACCTCGCTGATCGATCGCGATCCGGAATGATCCTGCGCGCCCCGGATACGGCGCGTGCGACAATCCGCGACGACGCCACGCGACCATGGCAGCAGGAGACGGCATGCAGGCAGGACACCATCTCGTCATCGTCGGCGGCGGCTTCGCCGGACTCTGGGCCACGCGTGCGCTGGCTTCCGCGCCGGTACGCATCACCCTGATCGACCGCCACAACCACCATCTGTTCCAGCCCCTGCTCTACCAGGTAGCCACCGCCGGGCTTTCCGCACCCGATATCGCCGCGCCGCTGCGCCACATCCTGCGCAAACAGGAGAACGTCGAAGTACGGCTGGCCGATGTTGCATCGATCGAGCCGGATGCAAAGCAGGTCGTCCTGGCGGACGGCACGACGATCATGTTCGACTCGTTGCTGCTGGCCACGGGCGCGACGCACGCTTACTTCGGTCACGACGAATGGGCGCGACACGCACCGGGCCTGAAGACGCTGGATGATGCGCTGCAACTGCGACGTCACCTGCTGCTCGCGTTCGAGCGTGCGGAGGCAGAGACCGATCCAGGCAGGCGCGCCGCATGGCTGAGCTTCGCGATCGTCGGCGGTGGACCGACCGGGGTCGAATTGGCGGGCACGCTGGCGGAGATCGCGCGGCACACGCTGAAGAACGAATTCCGCCGCATCGATCCCTCGCAGGCGCGCGTGCGACTGGTGGAAGCGGGACCGCGCGTGCTGGCTTCGTTTCCCGACGCACTGTCGGAAAAGGCGCGCAGGCAACTGGAAAAACTGGGCGTCGAGGTTGTGACCGGCACGCCGGTCAGCGACATCACCGACGAGGGTTACCGGCTGGGCGACGCCTTCGTGCCCGCGAAGACGGTGGTGTGGGCGGCCGGTGTGGCGGCATCACCGCTGGCGCGCTCGCTGGACGTGCCCCTGGATCGCGCCGGCCGCGTGCCGGTGCAGCCCGATCTCAGCGTCACGGGTCATCCGGACATCTTCGTCGCGGGAGATCTCGCCGCCGTGACCTCGGACGGGCGTCCCGTGCCCGGCGTGGCGCCGGCGGCGAAACAGATGGGCCGGCACGTGGCGCAGGTGCTGCGTGCGCGACTGTCGGGTGGTCCGGCGCCCGGCGCGTTCCGCTACCAGGACTACGGCAACCTCGCGACCATCGGGCGGATGGCGGCGGTGGTGGATTTCGGCCGGCTGAAATTCTCCGGGCTGCTGGCGTGGTGGTTCTGGCTGACCGCGCACGTGTTCTTCCTGATCGGCTTCCGCAACCGCCTGGTCGTGCTGCTGAACTGGTGCTGGGCATACTGGAGCTACCAGCGCGGCGCGCGGATCATCCTCGGCAAGGACGAGGATCAGCCGGGATCGACGCGGCAGGCATAGCAGCCGGGACGTGCGTTATGCACGTGCAGATAGGCGACGCCGGGCGCGTCGAGCAGACGCTGCAGGTGCGGTGACGCGTTCGCGCCTTCCACCACCTCGGCGTCCCGCATCAGACCGTCCTCGTCATAGGCCCGTAGCGACAGCAACCGGCGCGGGAATGACGGCGGCAATGTGTCGTGGTATTCGGCGGCATGGATGTGCAGCGCCGCTTCGCGCACGTAGATCGGCCCACTGGCGCGATACGGACCGGCGACATCGTGGTGCAGGTAGGGAAGCAGCAGCAGGGGCTCGCCCTGCTGCGCATCCTGCAGCGTGACGCGGCAGGGAAAGCCACGGTCGGCATCGGCGACGACGCGACGGATGTTGCGCGCCGCCAGTGCGGCGGCGTCGAGCGCGAACAGAGGACGGAAGGGTTCGGGCGACAGCCCGCGGATCACGAACGACATGGCATCACGCTGCGGGAAACGGGATGCCATGTTCGTGCCGCCCTCGAGGCGACGCTATCCGGATCTTGTCCGGCCTACTTCGGGTCCAGCGGATAGCGCTTGCCGTCGGCCATGACCAGCTCGCCGTCGCCGATGCGCTCGCTGTCCGCATCGACCGTGATGAATTCGGCCTCGAGGCGGCCTGCGCCCTTGCTGCCTTTCAGGTCGAAGACATACAGCTCGCCTTCCGCTGCCCAGGACGCGTCACGGTCGAAGGCCGCCTCGCGGATGTCGCCGATGTGGCGTTGCACGACCGGATGCGCCTGCATCGCCGCGTTGGCCTGCAGCACGAAGATGCCATCCTGCCGCGCGAACGTGTCGGGCACCTCGCCGCGATCCGTATCGATGCGCGGCGACGCCAGTTCGCCCTCCATCGGCGCCTCGCCCTCGAACGCGATCTCGCGGCCATCGGCGAGCGTCAGCACACCCTTTCCGAGACGCTCGGTGTCGGCGTCCACGGTGATGAATTCCGCGAGGATGCGGCCGCGCCCCTTGTCGCCCGCCAGTGCGAACACGAACTCGTTGGCACCCTCGGCCTCGCCCGTGGCGGCCAGATCGAATTCGAACGAGGCGAGCGTGCCGATGTGCTGCTGCACCAGCGGGTAGCGCTGCACGGCGACGCGCGCCTGGCGGGTGAAGATGTTGTCCTGCATGTCGCCGAACAGGCCATCGACGCCCGCTTCATCGGCGGGCTCGTCTTCACCGCGCGGCTCGCCTTCGAACGGCAAGCGGCGGCCATTGGCCAGCGTCAGCACGCCCTTGCCGAGGCGTTCGGTCTCGGCACTGACGGTGATGAAGTCCGCTTCCAATCGCCCACGGCCCTTGTCGCCCACCACGTCGAACACGAAGGTGTTCATGCCCGGCGCGGCACCGGTCGCCTCCGTGTCGATCTCGAATGTCGTGATCTGGCCGATGTGCTGGCGGATCAGCGGATACCGCTGCGCGGCTTCCTGCGCCTGGCGGGTGAAGAGGTCGGCGCCCGCCCCGACGTCCTCATCGTGGTCGTGCCCATGGTGGTCGTCCTCCGCAGCCAACGCGTCGGCGTCGCCTTCGATCACATGCTCGGTGCCGTCCGACATCACCAGCACGCCGGGGCCGAGCGCCTCCTCCGTCGCACTGACGGTGATGAAACGCGCGGTGACGCGCCCCTTGCCACGGCTGCCCTCGACGTCGAACACCAGTACGTCCGGGCCGGGCTGGTCCATGCTCGCGGCATCGTCCAGCACGACCTTGCGAATCGCGCCAAGCTGCGCGGACACCACCGGATCGATCTGCATCGCGGCGCGCGCCTGCGCGTCGTATTCCTCGCGATCGATGCTGAAACTCACGCCGCGCGTTTCGCCGGAGGATTTGGTGTTGCCGGTTTCGGCCGCCATGGCCGGCGTGCCGCCCGCGCCCGCCCCCATGCCGCATGCCAATGCCAACGCGAGTACCCACTGCCGCTTGTTGCCCCACGCCATGCCCTGCTCCTTTATGTTGCCGCCCGAGGCGGATCGCGGCGTAGTGGATCACACTTCCGTCGATCGATGAACCTTGCAAACGAAAAGAGGCCCCTCACGGGGCCTCTTCAGTACGCTGACGCGATGCCGGGTCAGGCCGCGAACAGCGCCTTCATCTTCTTCAGCGCGTTGGCTTCCACCTGGCGGACACGCTCGGCGGAAATGCCGTACTCGTCGGCAAGTTCCTGTAGCGTGATCTTGCTTTCGCCATCCAGCCAGCGGCGCTTGATGATGTCGCGCGAACGCTCATCCAGATTCGCCAGGCCTTCGCGCAGCAGTTCCATCTGATTGTCTTCGCTGTCCGCACGCTCGTAGGCCTGCGAAGGATCCTCATCGTGGGCGACCAGGTAGCTGGCCGGAGAGGGCGGGGCATGATCCTCGTCCTCGTCAGAGGAGGCGTCGAAACCGATGTCACGACCAGACAGGCGCGCTTCCATCTCCAGCACTTCGCGCTCGGACACGTTGAGGTCCTTGGCGATGACGCTGACTTCCTCGGCATTCATCCAGCCCAGGCGTGTCTTGGACTTGCGCAGGTTGAAGAACAACTTGCGCTGCGCCTTGGTCGTGGCGACCTTCACGATGCGCCAGTTCTTCAGGATGAACTCGTGCATCTCGGCACGGATCCAGTGCACCGCGAAACTCACCAGGCGCACGCCCATGTCGGGATCGAAACGCTTCACCGCCTTCATCAGGCCGATGTTGCCTTCCTGGATCAGATCCCCCAGCGGCAGGCCGTAGCCGTTGTAACCGCGGGCGACATGCACCACGAAGCGCAGGTGCGAATGCACCAGCTCGCGCGCCGCGTCGAGGTCTTCATCCTCGCGATAACGGTGGGCGAGCGCTCGCTCGTCCTCGACCGACAGCACCTGGATCTGGTGCACGGCACTGATGTAGGCGTCCAGCGAACCCAGGGCACTGGGAATCGGCAGGCTGTTGGTGACCAGGGCGGTAGTAGGAGTGTTCTGGCTCATGGGCAGGGATGTTAGCAGTCGGGGGGTTCGACTGCTAACCACCAGGGAAGTTCCCCATTGTCCTACGTCTGCAACAATCTCCCTTCGGCGGGTTAGTCCAGGAATATTCCTGCCCTATCAATTACTTGGCAATCCCGGATCACGTAGTGCCCAGCTAGTTCGGAAATCCCTCACCCACTCCGGCGATCTGGCGTTCAGGTTCGAGAGGACATCGCCACGACGGCGGGCGGCGCTTTCCGAGCCTGCCTCGCCAGCACCTGGGCGGCAAGGTCGTCGGCACCCTCCAAACGCGAAGGATGGAAGTCCCGACGCAGGTAGTCGCGCAGGTGACGAAGGGTGCGGCGCGCCATCCCATGCCCCTTCCCGAAGTGATGGGCCACCTGGCGCCAGGAGGCCTTTCTCCACAACAAGCGATCCTGGGCCAACAGTGACGTGGCCATGCCGATCATCAAGGCGTAGAACAGCGTGGTTGTCGTCAGAGCGCCCAGCAGGCGCACCGAGTAGCGAGGCGCAATCGCCTGCAGCAGATCGTACGCGACTGCACGGTGCTCGATCTCTTCTGCGAAGTGCCATTCCATCAGGTCGCGCACACTTGGATCCGCCTCGACCAGGATCGACTGCGACAGGAACTCATACCCCAGGAATGCGTTGATGTGTTCGACGCAGCTCACCAGTGAGACCCGTAGCCAAAGCGGCGCGTAGCGGTCCATCGTGCGGAAGACGACACGATCTACCGTGCGCTCGAAGCCACGGTATGCGTATCCCTGCGCATCCAGGTTGTCCCAGTAGCGCTTGTGCGCCACTCCATGTTGCGCCTCCTGCCGGATGAACGCCTGGCAGCGCCCGTGCAGCGCGTCGTTGGCGACATGCGGCATGCACGCATTGAGCGTCCGGATATAGAAGGCTTCGTTCGCGGGCACCAGGATGGTGTATGCGTTGAGCAGCGACGAAACCACTTCGTTGCCCGGTAACCAGTGCTGGGGAATGTCGAGAGGAAGGCCTGCAACGAAGCGTCGCGGCGTGATGGATTCACTCATGTCTCGGCCCTGCCCGTGCTCACCGGCGAGGGCGAAGGCGTCCTGACCCACCGCATCGATTCACCCACAGCGGAGCGGTCGTCGAAGAGTATCGGCAGTGCACCCTTGCGATCATGGAGATGCCGGGGGCGCGGCGCCCTCCTGCGCCTGCCGCAATACGCGCAAGAGGTTGCCTCCCCAGATTTTCCGGATGTCCACTTCGGAGTAGCCTGCCGCCAGCAGCGCTTCGGTGATCCGTGGCAGGGCACTGACATCTTCCAGGCCAACGACGCCACCGCCGCCATCCCAGTCTGCGCCGATGCCGACATGATCCACGCCAGCAACCTTCAGGATGTGCAGCAGGTGTGCCATGTATTCGTCGAACGTCGCCCGTCTGGCGGGATACCGCACGTCTATTGCGCGGCGCTCGGCCAGATAGTCCGCCACGCGATCCGCCGGCAGCCTGTTTTCGGGGCCGAACGTCTTCGACAGGCTTTCCATCGCCGCTTCGCGTTCCGGAATCTTCGGGATGTCGACCAGGTAGCCGCCGTAAGCATTGACGTGGATCACCCCGCCTTTCGCCGCGAGGTGGCGGATTCTCGCGTCGTCGATATTGCGCGGATGGTCGTAGATCGCATCGGCACTAGTATGCGACAAGACGATCGGCGCCGAAGACAGCGCGAGCAACTGGTCGAACACCGCGTCGCTGGCATGCGACGCATCCAGTACGATGCCAAGCCGGTTCGCTTCGGCCACCAGAGCCCGTCCGGCCGGACTGAGTCCCTTCCACTCGGCACCTGCCGGATCGGTGGAAGAATCGCCGAAATCATTGTTGCGTACATGGGTGATGCCGAGCATGCGCAACCCCAGGCGATGGTAAGCCGTCAGCAGGGTTGGATCACTCGCCAGCGGCGCGGCGTTTTCCATGCTGATGAACGACACGCGCTTGCCGGCACCGGCGATCCGCTCGGCGTCATCCGCGGTGAGCGCGAGTTCCATCTCGGCAGAATGCGCCGCGAGCATCTCCAGGATACTGGCCAGACGCTCGAGACCATGGTCGCGTGCGGCGCGTTTGCCGGTGTCATCGCGCGCACCCTGGGCCGTGTAGATCACCCAGAAGCCACCATCCAGCCCGCCAGCCTTCATGCGCGGCAGGTCGACCTGCGAGAGATCGCCTTCATGCTGGTGATTGTCTGCGATGCTCCAGCCGGGGCGCCGCAGATTCGCGGGCGTGTCCAGATGCGTATCAAGCACCAACGCTGCTTCATGCACGCGTTGCGCCGTCATCGACGTGCCTCCTGCCGCAGCATCAGCACCGGGCACGATCAGCGCAATCGCCAAGATCAATCGACACCGCTTCATGCATCGTCCCCCTGTGAGATGAGGATCGATTGTTGGCCAAAGCGACGCAAGAAAAAACCCCCGTCCTATCGGACGGGGGTTTCGGGGTAAAGCCCCTGGCGATGACCTACTCTTGCATGGCTTAAGCCACACTACCATCGGCGCGGCTGCGTTTCACTTCCGTGTTCGGGATGGGAACGGGTGGGACCACAGCGCTAATTTCACCAGGGAGAGGGTTGGAGCGTCGCCATCCAATAAACGGATTTAGGCGCCAGTCTCTCATAGGGTCTTGTGACGTAGCGGGCATTGGATTTTCTCTGACGATATCGTCGAGTCCAAGGCCACTTGAGGTTATATGGTCAAGCCACACGGATCATTAGTATCAGTTAGCTCAATGGGTTGCCCCACTTACACACCTGACCTATCAACCACCTAGTCTTGATGGTTCCTTTAGGGGGCTTGTGCCCCGGGAGATCTCATCTTGAGGCGCGCTTCCCGCTTAGATGCTTTCAGCGGTTATCGCTTCCGAACATAGCTACCCGGCAATGCCACTGGCGTGACAACCGGAACACCAGAGGTTCGTCCACTCCGGTCCTCTCGTACTAGGAGCAGCCCCTCTCAAATCTCCAACGCCCATGGCAGATAGGGACCGAACTGTCTCACGACGTTCTGAACCCAGCTCGCGTACCACTTTAAATGGCGAACAGCCATACCCTTGGGACCGACTACAGCCCCAGGATGTGATGAGCCGACATCGAGGTGCCAAACACCGCCGTCGATATGAACTCTTGGGCGGTATCAGCCTGTTATCCCCGGAGTACCTTTTATCCGTTGAGCGATGGCCCTTCCATACAGAACCACCGGATCACTAAGTCCTACTTTCGTACCTGCTTGATCCGTCGATCTCGCAGTCAAGCACGCTTATGCCTTTGCACACAGTGCGCGATGTCCGACCGCGCTGAGCGTACCTTCGAGCTCCTCCGTTACTCTTTGGGAGGAGACCGCCCCAGTCAAACTACCCACCATACATGGTCCCCGATCCGGATTACGGACCTAGGTTAGAACGTCAAGCACATCAGGGTGGTATTTCAAGGTTGGCTCCACCGAAGCTAGCGCCTCGGTTTCATAGCCTCCCACCTATCCTACACAGACGAACTCAACGTTCAATGTAAAGCTATAGTAAAGGTTCACGGGGTCTTTCCGTCTTGCCACGGGAACGCTGCATCTTCACAGCGATTTCAATTTCACTGAGTCTCGGGTGGAGACAGCGCCGCTGTCGTTACGCCATTCGTGCAGGTCGGAACTTACCCGACAAGGAATTTCGCTACCTTAGGACCGTTATAGTTACGGCCGCCGTTTACTGGGGCTTCGATCAAGAGCTTCGCCTTGCGGCTGACCCCATCAATTAACCTTCCAGCACCGGGCAGGCGTCACACCCTATACGTCCACTTTCGTGTTTGCAGAGTGCTGTGTTTTTGATAAACAGTCGCAGCGGCCTGGTTTCTGCGACCCCCCTCAGCTATAGCCCGCATGGGCCACCAAAGAGGGTGCACCTTCTCCCGAAGTTACGGTGCCATGTTGCCTAGTTCCTTCACCCGAGTTCTCTCAAGCGCCTGAGAATTCTCATCCTACCCACCTGTGTCGGTTTACGGTACGGTCTGCGTGAGCTGAAGCTTAGGAGCTTTTCCTGGAAGCGT
>NZ_JBIXJW010000003.1:0-557688 GCF_052871755.1 Pseudoxanthomonas sp. LARHCG66
GCTGCTTTTGCATCTTGCCGTAGGCATCGCTCTGTTGGGCGCAGGCTTTTCCGGTCTGCGGGGCGGTGCCTAACAATTCATTCAAGCCGACGCCGCTTCGCGGCGCGGCTTAATTCAGGCGTTAGGCCTCATGGAAGCTCTCGTCGCAATTCTGTTAGCAACAGCAGTCCAGATCGCCATCGCGCTATCTGCCGTCGGTTTGGTCGTTGCACTGCTCCGCGTTCCCAAGTGCTCATCCCAGCGATACAAGGTAATTTGGGCCATTGGGGCAAGCGCTTTCATCGTCCTTGCCGTCTGGACAATGCGTCAGCAATCGAACATTCTCGCTGGCAGCATCACCCCATCTGACGCACAGCCGGTTGCAGTCGCAGTTAAGGGCACCGTCAGACACGTATCACAGGTTCAAGCGTATCGCTATGACTCGGCCATGTGGACACTCCTAGCCTTGATGCTGGCTTTCACTGCAATACACAAGATTTCGGGCACCTCGAATGAGGCCTAACAGTTCATTCAAGCCGAACCCGCTTCGCGGGTCGGCTAAATTCATGTGTTAGGCGACAGGACCATGATTAATTGCACCGACAACCCAGTGGGCTGGTCCCTGCTCCTTGACGACCTTGAGGATGCGCGTGAGCACTTGGACAACCTCATCAAGGAGATATCTGCGAGTTCAGGGTATGGAGAGCCTGAGTTTCGGATAGATCTAGGTCATGTGTATGCTCATCTCAATCGGGCATGGAGGCGTAGAGACATTGCTGAGGACTTTACGGACGGCGAGTGGGCAGCTGCCGGTGCATTTCCCAATGATCTTGAGCCAGTCGCCTAACAAATCATTCAAGCCGAACCCGCTTCGCGGGTCGGCTTAACTCAGGTGTTAGGTGCCATGGAAAAAACGTCATCGCCGAGCACGCTAAAGACAGACCTAGCTGTTTTCGCGCTATTGGCGGCCTTGGCAGTCGCTGCGTTCTTGTTTAGAGATGCCCTTGGTCTTCTGGTGTTCGTCGGGCTAATTGTTGCGTTACTGGTGCAGCTCTTTCGGTTCGCGTTCTTTCGCGGGCGGAGCGAGACACTCAAAAAGCTCTGGGATGGCGTCAAGGACGCATTCTGGGGCATTGGCTAAGCAACATACCTTTCAGAGATTAGCGACCATGGCACCTAACAAATCATTCAAGCCGAACCCGCTTCGCGGGTCGGCTTAATTCCGGTGTTATACGTGGGTGGGGCTTTGGTCGTGTCGGCTTCGATTGCGGGTTGGTCATGCGGCGCCCGCGGCTTCGGTGCTGATCGATTGTTGATGCAAGCCAACCAATCGCGTCCTTCTGACTTCGCTTCACTCGGCTTCGGGTACATCGCTCTCGCGCCGCGCGGCCTCCGGATGATCTCCCAGCTTGCGGACCGGCGTCGCGGTCGGCTTCGGTCTTTACGGGCCCCACCCTGCTACGGGCTGGCGGCGAGCGATTTCCTGCTCCCGGATGTTCCGGCCCCGTTGCAGGCCGCTGGCTTCGGGCTTACCTTGGCGCATAACTATTCGTTCAAGCCGAACCCGCTTCGCGGGTCGGCTTAACTCAAGGTGTTAGGCCGCTGATGACAGTTGTAATGATCTACGGGTTCCAAGGTCGCTTTTCCGGTGACTCCAAGTACACTTGGGCCCACCCCGACGTTGGCGCCACTCACAAATGCATGCTCTTCCTTAGGCAGCAATCTGAGGCCTACGACTTCGAGGCGGCGCTGGACGAGTGTGGCCGATACTGCTTTACCAATATTGGGAATATGCGCGGCGGCAAGCTCCAGATTGACGTCCTAAACACGGACCTCTATCGGGGGTTCGCTGGCTTCTATGAAGAAGCTCTGAGTTCGGGCGCCGCTCTGGTCTACTATCCTCACAAGGGCGCGGCAGATGGCGACGCGGCCTAACAATTCATTCAAGCCGAACCCGCTTCGCGGGTCGGCTTAATTCAGGTGTTATACGTGGGTGGGGCTTTGGTCGTGTCGGCTTCGATTGCGGGTTGGTCATGCGGCGCCCGCGGCTTCGGTGCTGATCGATTGTTGATGCAAGCCAACCAATCGCGTCCTTCTGACTTCGCTTCACTCGGCTTCGGACACATCGCTCTCGCGCCGCGCGGCCTCCGGATGACCTCCCGACTTGCGGGCCGGCGTCGCTGTCGGCTTCGGTCTTTACGGACCCCACCCTGCTACGGGCTGGCGGCGAGTGATTTCCTGCTCCCGGATGTTCCGGCCCCGTTGCAGGCCGCAGGCTTCGGGCTTACCTTGGCGTATAACTATTCGTTCAAGCCGAACCCGCTTCGCGGGTCGGCTTAACTCAAGGTGTTAGGCTGCAGGAGAAGGTAATGCCGGGACATCGCACAAACAGCGGTTCGAGGCTTCTCAGAGACTGGGCTATTCCTGCAAGGCAAGCCATGTATCACCAAGGCGGCACCTTCTTCATGCCACTCGACAAGTTCCCTGGCGCTTACTGCGACCCAGATGGCTATGTTGTCTTTGCTACCGAGAGTTCCTACAAATCCTGCCCAAACATCAGCATTGGCAAGCGCGCCAATGTTCATGGCGGCATTTCAAAGTTACCGGGCTACATTCGTGCTTCGTCGTCTGCAGCCTAACAATTCATTCAAGCCGAACCCGCTTCGCGGGTCGGCTTAACTCAGGTGTTAGGCCTTGGAACATACTTATCTGCTAGCTCAGGTAATTGCAGTAGGCTACATAGCGTTTAGCCTGTTCGGATTGCTTGTCATTTCTTTTCCGTCGAACCGCCAAAGCATGTTCGAGGAGCGTGGCATTGGGCCTTTCAGGGTGGCGCACGCCTGCCTCATGCTTGCACTAATCTTGGCTTGTGGCGCCTCGGTGTGGGCCTGGCCGACCGCGGTAGTTCCATTAGCCTTTGCCGTCCTTGCTGCCGTACTGATCGGAAAGGCGATCTGTGTCGCTCAGGGAGAGTGGCGTTACTGCAAGCGTTGTATTCTCGTCGGGCCAGTAGTTCTCACTGCCACAACAGCCATACTTGTAATGGCGTTCCGCTAGTGCAGCCAAGGCCTAACAATTCAATCAAGCCGACGCCGCTTCGCGGCGCGGCTTATTTCAGGCGTTAGGCGACAGGACCATGATTAATTGCACCGACAACCCAGTGGGCTGGTCCCTGCTCCTTGACGACCTTGAGGATGCGCGTGAGCACTTGGACAACCTCATCAAGGAGATATCTGCGAGTTCAGGGTATGGAGAGCCTGAGTTTCGGATAGATCTAGGCCATGTGTATGCTCATCTCAATCGGGCATGGAGGCGTAGAGACATTGCTAAGGACTTTACGGATGCCGAGTGGGCAGCTGCCGGTGCATTTCCTAATGATCTTGAGCCAGTCGCCTAACAAATCATTCAAGCCGAACCCGCTTCGCGGGTCGGCTTAATTCTGGTGTTAGGCCTTGATGGAAAAATTCATCGCAGCCGTATTCTTTCTTTCCGCAATTGCGGTCTTGCCTGTTTTCGCGGCGTCCGTCTATAGCTCCAACCGTCTTAACCGCTATCTTCAGCAGAGGCACCCAGACACTTGGCGCAGGATCGCGCCAGATTCACTTGCGGAGCCGTCCGTTTCTGCTCCGGTTACTAGATTTGTCACCCAGCGGACCTATAGAGAGATCGGCGACACTCACCTCAACGCCCTCGGTGACCATTGCTTTCGGCTACTCTACGTTGCGATAACGATCTTCCTCGTTCTCGTGCTTTCGGGACTGACATATGGCGCACTCAAGGTCTAACAATTCATTCAAGCCGAACCCGCTTCGCGGGTCGGCTTAATTCTGGTGTTAGGCGGCAATGACGAATCTATGCAAGCTTGCTGGACTTAGTCTGATGCTAATCAGTCTTTCCGGATGCGGGCCACGGCTCACAGATAGAGACGTTCTCAACTACGCGTCTAGCAGCTATGACAAAAATCTGTACCCCCAGCCACCCAAAGTACTTGGCAGGCTAAGAGGAGTGGATGTTGTAGTTGAGTACAAGTGCAGCGACATTTGTCCCAATTACGCCGTTCGCGTGATCCGATTCGAGTTGCCGCAGGGTAAGACCTGTGACGAAGCTGGTGGCCGCTACAAAAAGTTTGAGCTTCCCCCTTTCAGTATGCAGCCTGATGGTGGTTACTGCGTCCCCGCAGTACTGGTGGACAATTGGGCGCGGTACGTAAAATGAGTTGCCGCCTAACAATTCATTCAAGCCGAACCCGCATCGAGTTCGTTAGCTTCGGTTCGTTTCTGGGTAATATCGGCTTCGGTGCCAATCCAAGGCGGGTCGGCTTAATTCAGGCGTTAGGGCCCTCATGGCACTTTCCTTCTTAGCCAACCTGTTAGGCCACCGGCTTCGTGCCGGTAACCGGGTTCGGTTAGATGGCGGCTACGACATGGAGCCGAAATGGCTCAATGGCCGGATCGCCCACTTCGGGGAGTGCGTCGGTTTCATCCAAGGCGAGAACGGTCAATCTGCTGCGCTCATCCGGCTAGATGAGCCGGTCACCTCTAACGGAGTCACAGGATCGCACTTGGTTCTACGCCTCCGTTACGTTGGCGCTCGCTGGGCCAACCGAGAGACCGTGCACCTTGAGCTGTTCACCTCGCCTCCGGCGTCATTACAAGATCCCTCAACTCGCGGCGTGTGGATCGAGTCTCATGCCAGCTATCACGTAGAGGGCCCTAACAATTCATTCAAGCCGAACCCGCTTCGCGGATCGGCTTAACTCAGGCGTTAGACCCATGCCCAGACTTCTGCTCGCATTACTACTGACACCGCTAGTTCTCCAGTTGCCCTACCTGGTGCCGCCATACGGCACATTCACGGGTTGGTGGTTCCGCTTAGAGTTGGTCATTGCTTACACGGCAATGTTCTTGTTTGGTGCACCCTTGGTCTGGCTGTTCGTGCGCAAGCGTTGGGTCGCTTGGTGGCAATCTGTTCTTGGTGGTGTAGTCGTAGCCAGCTTTTTCCTCATTTTGTGGTTTGCCACTTCATCGTGGGAGCATTTCCTACTCAACGGACTCAATCTGACGTTGTACGCATGGGCCACAGCGGCTGCAGGCGGTCTGATCTTCTGGTTCATTGGCTTGTGGCGAAATCCTCGCTTTCATGGGCCTAGCAATTCATTCAAGCCGAACCCGCTTCGCGGGTCGGCTCAATTCAGGCGTTAGGTACCATCAAGTTATCTCGCCTCCGCAAGGAAGAACATGAACCAACAACACACCGGCTCCTGCCTTTGTCGAACCGTCACCTTCAAGATAGACGGCGCGTTTGAACGTTTTTTCCTTTGCCATTGCTCTCATTGCCGCAAAGACACCGGATCAGCGCATGCCGCAAACCTGTTCTCATCGGTCGCCAAGCTCGAATGGCTCTCTGGTGGGGAGAACGTGCAGACGTACAACCTTCCAAGCACCCGCCATACACGCTGCTTCTGTTCTGTTTGCGGTTCTGCAATGCCCCACGTCGGGCACGAGTTCGTTGTCGTACCGGCTGGTTGCCTCGACACGGATCTCACCATGACGCCTGACGCACATATTTTTTCTGGCAGCAAAGCCGCTTGGGACAAGAACCTCGCTTCCATCCAGGAATTTGATACGTTTCCTCAGAGCGACACCTAACAATTCGCTCAAGCCGGGCCCGCTTCGCGGTCTCGGGCGTAACCGGATCGTATCGGGCGGGCCGGCTTAACTCAGGCGCTAGGCTGCATGAAGAAACTTCTCGCGAACGTAGCTCTAGTTCTTGGCATAGCCCTCGCAGCCCATGGCCTACTCAGCATGCCTTTCATCCAAGATCTGCTGCCGGCTGACCTCGTTTCGCCGCTCGACAGCCAGAGCTCTCGATACTGGCGCGCGGTCCCCGCCGAGCCTCAGGACGACTTTTACCCGCCCTATGTCATTCTCGCGGCAGGGCTTGCGCTCTGCATGGCTGGAGTAGCGTCTCGTCGCAGGTTGGGCGGCACTGCGGCCTAACAATTCATTCAAGCCGGACCCGCTTCGCGGGTCGGCTTAATTCAGCAACTGTCTTCCAGCCAGCGGTCAGATGGAATGACCCAACGGTTTCTGCACAGGTCAGATCGCGTCGTGGGCCAGTTCGCGCAGTTTGCCCTCGTGCAGTTCCAGCACACGGTCCAGCCGGCGCGCCAGCCGGCGGTCATGGGTCACCAGCACGAGACTGGTCTTCTGCGCACGGTTGAGTTCAAGCATCAGGTCGAACACCGTCGCGGCTGTCTTTTCATCAAGATTGCCGGTCGGCTCGTCGCCCAGCACGCAGGCGGGCTGGTTCACCAGCGCCCGCGCCACCGCCGCACGCTGGCGCTCGCCGCCTGACAGCTCACCCGGCTTGTGCGCCAGACGATGACCAAGCCCCACCGCTTCGAGCAGCGACCTGGCCTTGCTGCCCGCGTCGTCCGTGGCGGCACCGCCGAGCATCACCGGCATCATGACGTTCTCCAGCGCAGTGAATTCAGGCAGGAGATGATGGAACTGGTAGACGAAGCCCAATGCCCTGTTGCGCAGCTGGCCACGCGCGGCATCGGACAATGAAGACATCTTCTGGCCGGCCACGTACACCTCGCCCGAGGTGGGCGTATCCAGTCCGCCGAGCAGATGCAGCAACGTGCTCTTGCCGGCACCGGATGCCCCGACGATCGCCACGGTCTCGCCGGGCTGCACGTTGAGCTCCAGTCCATCGAACACGGGTGTGCGCAGCTTGCCTTCCGCGTAGGTCTTGCCGAGGGCCTCGGCGTGGATGACGGCGGTGCGGATGGCGTCGTTCATGCGGTCCGATTCACTCATAGCGAAGCGCCTCCGCCGGTTGCGTGCGGGCGGCGCGCCACGCGGGATACAGCGTGGCCAGGAAGCTCATGGTGAGGGCGACGGCGGCGATCAGCACGACCTCGCCCGCATCGAGCTCATACGGCAGGCCGGTGATGTAGTACACGTCGGGAGGCAGCAACGTCACCTTGAACACCGCTTCGATGGCGGCAAGGATGTATTCCAGATTGATGGTCAGCAGAATGCCGCCGACCACGCCCAGCACCGTGCCCATCACGCCGATCAGGACGCCCTGCACCATGAACACCTGCATGACACCGCGCGGCGTGAGGCCCAGGGTGCGCAGGATGGCGATGTCAGCCTGCTTGTCGGTCACCAGCATGACCTGGGAGTTCACCAGCGAGAAGGCGCCCATCAGGATGATGAAGGACAGCAGGATGCCCATCACCGTCTTTTCCATCTTCAGAGAGTGGTAGAGATTGGCGTTCTCGCTGGTCCAGTCGCTGATGCGGTACGGGCCCTCCAGACGCAACGCCAGGTCGCGCGCCACTTCCCAGGACTGATACATGTCGTGCAGCTTCATGCGTACGCCGGTAACACCCTCGCCCATCCTCAACACGCGCTGCAGATCGCCCATGTGGACCAGCGCCAGGTTGCGGTCGACGTCGTTGTGGCCGACGGAGAAGATGCCGGTGACAGTGAACCGCTTGATCTTGGGCATCGCCCCCATCGGCGTACCCTGGAAATCACCCGCGGTGACGACCACGCTGTCGCCCACGCCCACGCGAAGCCATGCGGCCAGTTCCTGCCCCAGCAGGATGTGGAACTCGCCCGGCTGCAGCGATTCCAGCGTTCCGGCCTTCATCTTGTCGCCGATCACCGAGACCTTCGGCTCTTCGCCCGGAAGGATGCCGGTGACCAGGGCGCCCTGCGGATCGGCATTGCCGGTCAACATGGCCTGCACGTGGATGAAGGGCGCGGCCCCGGACACGCGCGGATCGTCCATTGCGATCCGGGTGGCGTGCGGCCAGTCCTGCATCGCCTCGCCCGCCCCCATCACGGTAGCGTGCGCGGTGGCCTGCAGCAGGCGGTCGCGGATCTCGCGCTGGAATCCGCTCATCACCGACAGCGTGGTGATCAGGATCATCACGCCCAGCGCAATGCCGACGACCGAGGCCAGCGAGATGAAGGAAATGAAACCGTTGCGGCGCTTGGCGCGGAGATAGCGCAGGCCGATGGCGACTGGAATGGGCTTGAACATAGGGCCCTATGGTGCCCGATCCCCCTGACGCCGCCCAGCGCCCTCCACGTCCGCAGCAAGGCGCAGTTCACGCCGCGATGCCGCCGGCAGCGTGTCGGGCCACCACGACACGTGCCGCCAGCGGCCGCCGGGGGCCTCGCGCCACCGCAGGAACGCCAGGGGCCCGCGCCAATGCAGGCGGGCCTGATGCAGGGGCACGCCATCGACCGTGGGCATGCGTCCGTTTCCCGGAAACCAGAACGCGAGGCGGGGGCTTCGGCTTTCGCTGCAGGCGCGCCACACGCCATAGACCAGTGCCGCCAGGGCCAGCGGCCAGGCGAACATGCGCGGCATCTCGCTGGCCAGCACCGACATCCCGCCCAGCAGTCCCAGCAGGATCAGCAACGCCTGCAGCAGGCGCGACGGTCGCCACTCAAGCCGGCAGTTGACGGATCCGTTCGACCAGCGCGGCGAGTTCGGCATCGGGACACTGCTCATAGCCCATGAACCAGCGCCAGAGCTTATCGTCTTCGCAATCGAGCAGCCGTAGGAAAACCACGCGCTGCGCCTCGGATTCCGTCGGCCAGCTTCGGTCGAGATAGCGTCCGAACAACTGGTCCAGTTCGCGCATGCCGCGCCGGCAGCGCCAGCGGATGCGCTTGAGTTCGGGATCGTCCGTCATGCGGTGCCCAGGGCGATGGCGAGCCGCACCCAGAACGCGATCAGCACCAGCGTCGCCAGCGCATAGGCGATGAAGCGGGTCATCACATGATTGAAGGTGCAGTGGACCACGCTGTGCACCACGCGCAGGCCGACGAAGGCCCATGCCAGCGTGAGCGATGCGCTATCCGATACGCCCAGTTGCGCGGCCAGCAGCACACCGGCGTAGAACAGGACCGGTAGCTCGAACAGGTTGCGGAAGTTGTCGGAAGCACGGGTATCGAGCAGCAGGCGGGCCGAATCGGCAGCACTGGCGAGCGCCTGTGCGTCGATGCGCTTGCGTGCCATTTCACCCAGCCGCAGGTGGTACAGCCTGACCCACACGAGGAAGGTCAGGCTGGCCATGGCCACCGCGGGCCAGAGGATCGCCGTGGCAGGTGCGCCGGTCATGCGATCAGGCGCGACGCGCCATCATCAGCTTCTTGATCTCGGCGATCGCCAGCGCCGGGTTCAGGCCCTTCGGGCAGGTGCGCGCGCAGTTCATGATGGTGTGGCAGCGGTACAGCTTGAACGGATCTTCCAGGTCGTCCAGGCGAGCACCGGTGTCTTCGTCGCGCGAGTCGATGATCCAGCGGTAGGCCTGCAGCAGGATTGCCGGGCCGAGGTAGCGTTCGCCGTTCCACCAGTAGCTCGGGCAGCTGGTCGAGCAGCAGGCGCAGAGGATGCACTCGTACAGACCGTCGAGCTTCTTGCGGTCTTCCGGCGACTGCAGGCGCTCGCGATCCGGCGGCGCCGGGGTCTGCGTGCGGATCCACGGCTTGATCGAGGCGTACTGCGCGTAGAAGTGGGTCAGGTCGGGAACGAGATCCTTCACCACCTCCATGTGCGGCAGCGGATAGATCGGCACTTCGGCCTTGGTGCAGTCACCGATCGCCTTGGTGCAGGCCAGCGTGTTGGTGCCGTCGATGTTCATCGCGCACGAACCGCAGATGCCTTCGCGGCACGAACGGCGGAACGTCAACGTGGGGTCGATCTCGTTCTTGATCTTGATCAGCGCGTCCAGGACCATCGGGCCGCACTTGTCGAGATCGATCTCGTACGTATCGGTGCGCGGGTTGGCGCCGTCGTCCGGGTTCCAGCGATACACCTTGAAGGTGCGCACGTTCTTGGCGCCCTTCGCGGGGAAGTGCTTGCCCTTGGTGACGCGCGAGTTCTTCGGGAGTGAAAATTCGGCCATGTGTCAGGTCTCCCGGGCTCAGTAGACGCGCGGCTTGGGCGGCACCACATCCACGTCCTTGCTGAGCGTGTACATGTGCACGGGACGGAAATCGAAGCTGCACTTGCCGTCGTCGGCGACGTTGACGAGCGTGTGCTTCTGCCAGTTAACGTCGTCGCGGTCCGGGAAGTCCTCGTGCGCGTGCGCGCCGCGGCTCTCGTGGCGCTGCTCGGCCGAATTGATCGTGGCCACCGCGCTGAGCAGCAGGTTGTGCAGTTCGTAGGTTTCGATCAGGTCGGAGTTCCAGATCAGCGAACGGTCGCTGACCTTCACGTCCTGGAAGCTGGAGAAGATGTCGGCCATCTTGTCGCAGCCTTCCTTCAGCGTCTTGCTGGTGCGGAAGACGGCGGCATCGGACTGCATCGTGCGCTGCATGTTGTCACGGATCACCGACGTCGGCGTGTCGCCGTTGGCGTTGCGCAGCTTGTCCAGGTGCGCCAGCGCCTTGTCGCAGGCGTCGCCCGCCAGCGGCTTGTGCGACGAACCACTCTTGATCGTCTCGGCGCAACGGTTGGCCACCGCGCGGCCGAACACCACCAGGTCGAGCAGCGAATTGGAGCCCAGCCGGTTGGCGCCGTGCACGGACACGCAGGCGGCTTCGCCGATCGCGTAGAGGCCGGGAACGACCGCATCCGGATTGTCGCCGACCTTGCGCACCACTTCGCCGTGGTAGTTGGTCGGGATGCCGCCCATGTTGTAGTGCACGGTCGGAATGACCGGGATCGGCTGCCTGGTCACGTCCACGCCGGCGAAGATGTGGGCGCTCTCGGCGATGCCGGGCAGCTTCTCATTGATGACCTCGGGGCCCAGGTGGGTCAGGTCGAGCAGGATGTGGTCCTTGTGCTCGCCCACGCCGCGGCCTTCGCGGATCTCGATGGTCATCGAGCGGCTGACCACGTCGCGCGAGGCCAGGTCCTTGTAATGCGGTGCATAGCGCTCCATGAAGCGCTCGCCGTTGCTGTTGCGCAGGATGCCGCCTTCGCCGCGCACGCCCTCGGTGATCAGGCAGCCCGCGCCGTAGATGCCGGTGGGATGGAACTGCACGAACTCCATGTCCTGCATCGGCAGGCCGGCACGCATCACCATGCCACCGCCGTCGCCGGTGCAGGTGTGCGCCGACGTGGCCGAGAAGTAGGCGCGGCCGTAGCCGCCGGTGGCCAGCACCACGCCATGCGAACGGAACAGGTGCAGCGTGCCCGTGGCCATGTCCAGCGCGAGTACACCGCGGCAGGCGCCTTCCTCGTCGAAGATCAGGTCCAGCGCGAAGTACTCGACCATGAAGCGCGCGTCGTGCGCCAGCGACTGCTGGTACAGCGTGTGCAGCATGGCGTGGCCGGTGCGGTCGGCGGCGGCGCAGGTGCGTTGCGCCGGCGGGCCCTCGCCGAACTTGGTGGTCATGCCACCGAACGGACGCTGGTAGATCTTGCCGTCCTCGGTGCGGGAGAACGGCACGCCGTAATGCTCCAGCTCGATGATGGCCGGGATGGCCTCGCGGCACATGTACTCGATGGCGTCCTGGTCGCCCAGCCAGTCCGAGCCCTTGATGGTGTCGTAGAAGTGATAGCGCCAGTCGTCCTCGCCCATGTTGCCCAGCGCGGCGGAAATGCCGCCCTGCGCCGCCACGGTGTGCGAGCGGGTCGGGAAGACCTTGGTCAGGCAGACGGTCTGCAGGCCCTTGGCGGCCAGGCCGAAGGTCGCGCGCAGGCCGGCACCGCCGGCGCCCACCACGACCATGTCGTACTTGTGTTCGGTGATCTTGTAAGCGGACATGGTGCTCAGTTCCCCAGCGCGATGCGGGCCACGGCGAAGACGCTCACGATGGCGCCCAGCACGGCGATGAATTTGACGGTGGTCTGCACCGCGAGGGCGAGCAGCGAGTTGTGGACGTAGTCTTCCAGCACGACCTGGAGGCCGAGCTGGGCGTGCCAGAACATGGCCACCAGGAAGCCGACCAGCAGCACGGCGTTCCAGGGCTTGGCAACCGCAGCGGTGGCGGTGACGTAGTCGGCACCGATCAGGCTGAGCACGAACACCAGGAACCAGATCGTCAGCGCGACCAGCGCGGTGGCGGTCAGGCGCTGGTGCACGAAGTGTTCGGTGCCGGTTTTCGCGGAGCCCAGGCCACGCGCATTCTTGATCGGCGTACGGAAGTCGCTCATGCGCCACCTCCCAGCAGCACATAGGCCCACACCAGGGCGGTGATCACCAGGCTGGCGATCACCGACAGCCAGCTGCTGCGCACGAACGTGGCAACGCGGTAGCCGATGGCGAAGTCCTGCACGATGTGCCGGATGCCGTTGCACAGGTGGTAGGCGAAGGCCCAGGTCCAGCCGAACAGGAAGACCTGCCCGTACCAGGCGCCCGCCAGCGTTGTGAAGCAGTTCCAGGCTTCAGGGCCGATCACCAGCGTCAGCAACCCCGCAGTGATCAGCAAGGCGCCGGCGGCGAGGACGATGCCCGTGGCGCGATGCAGGATGGAGGTCGCCATCTGGATCTGCCAGCGGTAGACCTGCAGATGGGGGGAAAGCGGACGTTGTGGAGTCGCCATTCGTTGCGCTCGTTGTCTCGGCTGGGCGGTCAGGACCGCGTTGGCTTTACGTACGCTGCTCAGAAATCGATGCAGCGCCCGTTCTTTTCCCAATCCCCGTAACGCGTGGGCTCGGGCCCGTCGCGTCCACCGATCTCCTTCTGCGCAGCCGGTTCCCCTGCCCCTGCGCCTGCGGTCGGCGGTGAGGTTTCGGGCGGCTGTGTTCCGGGATCGGGGTCGGGAGTCGGAGGAGTTTGACCTATCATGTTGGTCTCGCAACGCACAAAATTTTAATCCTCACCCCCTTGGCTTACAACCTTTCCCCTACCAGTGCACCGGTTTTCACCCTTCCCGACCATGCGCTGATAACGCTGGAAGGACCGGATGCCGTGGCTTTCGCCCATGCGCAGTTCGCCAACGACGTGGCAGGTCTTGCCCCGGGACACTGGCAGTGGAATGCGTGGCTGACGCCCAAAGGGCGCGTGATCGCGGTCTTCGCGCTGGCCAGGCTGTCCGGGGATCGCCTGTGGCTGGTGCTGCCCGATCACCCCGCCGACGTGTTTGCCGATGCCCTGCGGCGTTTCGTGTTTAGACGAAAGTTGAAGATCGAGGTGCCAGCAGACACCGGCATCGCGGGCACGTTCGCGACGCCTGCCAGCGCACAGGGTGCCGCCGTAGGCGAGCGACAGGGTGTGCTGGAACTGGATTTCAGTGGCGATGGAGGCGCGCGTACCTTGTACGCGGGGCGGCTGGTGGCGTCGGACGATGCCGCCCTGTCCGCCGCGTGGCGCGTCGCCGACCTGTCCCACGGCCTGCCACGCCTGCCCGAATCGCAGCGCGAACAATGGACGCCCCAGCAACTGGCTCTCGACCGACTGTCGGCGTACAGCGTCAAGAAAGGGTGCTACCCGGGCCAGGAGATCGTCGCGCGCACGCATTTCCTTGGTAAAGCCAAACGCGCCCTGCGCTGCTTCCGCACCGACGGCCCGGTAATCGCGGGCGTTCCGGTGCGCGAGAGCGACCGCGATATCGGCGAAGTCGTCTGCACGGCGCAGGACGGCGAGCGCACAATTCTGCTCGCGGTGCTACCGCTGGAGCATGCAGGTGGTGGGCTTGCCGCCGGCGACGGTGTACTGGAACCATGCCCCTTGCTGGACGGCCTGCGTCGCTGAGCATCATCTGCAGGGCGATTGATCCACGTCAATGACGCCCGCGCACGCCGCCCTAGACTGCTCGTGAACCCGAGCAGGAAGCCTGCGCATGCAGCATGACGTCATCATCATCGGGGCCGGACCGGCGGGTCTCTGCCTGGCCAAGGCCCTGTGCGACCTCGACCTGAAAGTGGCGCTGGTGGAACGCCAGCCCCGCGCGGCCATCGCCGAGCCCGCCTTCGACGGGCGCGAGATCGCCCTGACGCATGCGTCGATGCGGCAGCTGCGCGACCTCGGCATCTGGCAGCACCTGCCCGAGGACGCCTGTTCGCCGCTGCGCGCTGCGCGCGTGATGGAAGGCGATTGCCTGCACGACATGCGCGTCGATGCCGGCCTGGCCGGCAAGCCGGAACTGGGCATGCTGGTTCCCAACCACCAGATTCGCGCAGCCGCCTGGAATGCCGTTTGCGACCTGCCCCACCTGGACGTGTTCGACAACGCACGGATACACGCGGTCCGCACCACCGACGACCAGGCCTGCGTGACGCTGGGCGACGGCCTGCGACTGGAGGCGCCCTTGCTGGTCGCCGCGGACAGCCGTTTCTCCGAGACCCGCCGTGCCATGGGGATCGGCGCGGACCAGTACGACTTCGGCAAGAGCATGCTGGTGTGCCGGATGCACCATGAGCAGCCGCACCAGGGCGTGGCGTGGGAGTGGTTCGGCCACGGCCAGACGCTGGCGCTGCTGCCGTTGCAGGAACACCTGTCCTCCGTCGTCGTCACCCTGCCCGACAGTGCGGCCAAGCGCCTTGCATCACTGGACGTGGATGCCTTCGCCCACGAGATGGAACAGCGCTACGGGCATCGCCTGGGGCACATGCGGCTGGAGAGCAGTCGCCATGTCTACCCGCTGGTCGGCGTGTATGCTCGCCGCTTCGTCGGGCGCCGCTTTGCCCTGGTGGGCGACGCGGCGGTGGGCATGCACCCGGTGACGGCGCATGGCTTCAACCTGGGGCTTGCCAGCGTGGAGCGCTTGGGCGCAATGGCGCGCGACGCACGGCAGCGTGGCGGCGACCTGGGATGCGCGGAGGCCCTGGCGCGCTATGAACGCCGGCATCGTCGCGGCACACGGCCGCTCTACCTGGCCACCCGTGCCATCGTGGAGCTCTACACCAACGATCACGCGCCAGCACGCATCGTGCGCGAGGCCGTGCTGCGCGCAGGTCGCCGGCTTACCCCCTTCCGGCGCGCGCTTGCCCGGACGCTGGCGGACGAGCATCCGGCTGTCCGCCCGCCGCTGCAACGCTTGCGCGACGGGCTGGCATTGCTGCGCCCCTAGCGTGCACCGGGCAAACGCTACGCCGCCAACCAGCCTCCGAAGCGATCGAGGAACAGTTGCAACCGCTTGCGCAGGCGCTCATCGGTGATCGCCCCGTCCGCGTCGATCTGGCCCTCGCGGTACTGGATGGCGATCTCGGGCTGCGGCAACACCGCGACATCCACCGCCGCCAGGACATTGCGCAGGTGCTGCTGGGCCGACACGGTCCCGTGCGCGCCCGGCGAGGTGCCGATCACCGCGGCACGCTTGCCGGCAAATGAATTGCTCCCGCCCGGCCGTGAGCCGATATCGATGGCATTCTTCAGCACACCGGGAATCGACCGGTTGTACTCCGGCGTGATGAACAGCAACGCGTCGCAGATCTCCACTTGCTGCTTGAAGCGCAGGCCGGCGGCGGGGAAATCCGCGTCGTCATCCTGGTCGTAGAGTGGCAGGTCACCGATGTCGATGTCCTCGAAGGCGAAACGCTCTCCCGCCAGCGTTCGCACGGCATGGCCGAGCTGCCGGTTGAAGGAGCCTGCGCGCAGGCTGCCGACGATGATGCCGATGCGCGGCGCAGTCATGTTCCGATCTCCAGGCGGGGCTGGCGACATCATGCCAGCCGGTCCGCCGCCGCGACGATGTCCTCGTCGCCCGGGAGCACCAGGAATGCCGCGCCTGCCAGCGGCGTGTACGTATCCGCGCCGACCACGCGCTGGAACGGCCGCGCACCATGGCCCGCCTCCGCGATGGCGGTGATAACGCCCTCGCCCACTCCCGCCGCGTGGCGACCCTCGTCGACGACCAGGATGCGCCTGGCGGTCTTCGCCTGCGCCGCGATGAAGGCTTCGTTGAGCGGCACCAGCCAGCGCAGATCGACCACGCGCACCTTCCAGCCGTGCTTGTTCTCGATGCTGCGTGCCGCGCGCAGACTCATCGGCACGCCATTGCCGTAGGTGAAGATGACCAGATCGTCCGCATCCTCGCCATACACGCGACCTTCGCCCAGCGGCATCGCCTCGTCCTGCGCCGGATAAGGGAACAGCCATTGCCCGTCACCCGCCTCGTGCAGGTCCTTCGTCATGTACAGCGCGATCGGCTCCAGGAACACGCTCACGCGTCCGTCCACCTTCGCCAGAGCGGTCAGCGTGCGCAGCATGGTGGCCGCATCGTCGCCGCGCGACGGACAACCGACGACCAGGCCCGGGATGTCGCGCAACGCGGTGATCGAATTGTCGTTGTGGAAGTGGCCGCCAAAACCGCGCTGGTAACCCAGACCCGCGATCCGCACCACCATCGGATTGCGGTACTGGTCGTTGCTGAAGAACTGAAGGCTGGCCGCCTCGCCCCGGATCTGGTCGCAGGCGTTGTGGAAATACGCCAGGTACTGGATTTCCGGCAGAGGCAGCATGCCCATGTTGGCGTAGCCTTGCGCCAGGCCGAGGATCATCGTCTCGTCCAGCAGCGTGTTGAACACGCGACTGCCCTTGAACGCCTTCTGCAGCCCCTTCGTGACCGTATAGACGCCGCCCTTCTGCGCCACGTCCTCGCCGAACAGCAGTGCCTCGGGGTATTTGCAGAACAGGTCGTGCAGGGCGATGTTGATCTGGATGGCCAGATGCCGTGGCGGCAGCTTCTCCGGCAGCTTGTCTTCGCTGCCGAAGGCAGCGACGCGCACGTCGTGAGGTGCGGCACGCGCGGCTTCCTTCGCCACCGCGTCGGGCGTACAGGGCGCCAGCGGCGCCATCACGTGCTCCAGCGTGGTGATGCGGGGACGGCCATCGGCATCCTCGGCGGCCGCAAAGCAGCGTTTGCGCGTGGTTTCGTACAACCCCAGCAATGCCTCCTTCGAGAGCAGGCCGGATTCCAGGGCGATGGCCGCAGAACGCAGCAGCGGATCGGTCGCCTCCACGGCGCACAGTTCCTCCAGCGGGCGCCATTCGATCTCGAAGTCGGTACCCGCATGACCCATGATGCGGGTCGTGCGCAGATGCAGGAATGTCGGCCGGCGCGTGCGCCGGCAGTGATCCACCGCCGCCTGCACTTGCCCGTAGCCCGTCGCCAGGTCGAGGCCGTCGGCGTGGAAGTAGTCCAGGTCCCTGCGATCACGGAAATTGCGGCCGATCCAGCCATCCGGCGTCTTCACCGAAATGCCGATGCCGTTGTCCTCGCAGACGAACAGCACCGGCGCGGGCAGCTTCTGGTAGGCGGTCCACGCCGCCGCATTGAACGCGGTCTGCGCGGTGGCATGGTTGCTCGACGCGTCGCCGAAGGAGCAGATCGCAATGCTGTCGTCGGGAATCGGCAGTGCATGGCCGATGCGGCGCGCCTGCTCGATCGCCACCGCCGTGCCCAGCGCCTTGGGAAGGTGGGAGGCAATGGTCGAGGTCTGCGGCAACACCCACAACGGCTTGCTGCCCCAGACCTTGTGGCGGCCTCCTGACGCGGGATCTTCGGCGCTGGCGGCGAACGAGAGCGCGGAGTCCATCACCGGATCCATGCCCGGCAGCTTGCGGAAGCGCTCGGCCATGAAGCCGCCGCTGCGGTAGTGCAGGAAGGCAGGATCGGTATGGCGCGCCAGCCGCGCGACCATGGCGTTGCCTTCGTGGCCCGAACTTCCGATGGTGTAGAAGACCTTGTTCTGCACGCGCAGTACGCGCGCCATCAGGTCGAGGTGACGCGAGATCAACTGGGATTCCAGCAGCTCGATGAAGCCTTTCGCATCCAGCGCACTGCCCGGCAGGACGGCATCACCGGCAGCAGGCCTGTCGCCGACGTACCCCTTCCATTCCTTCACGAACTCGATGAAGTTCTGGTCGCAGATCTCGGCACGGTTGAGGCCCTTCATGCGGGCGGGAATGGGGTTTGCGGTCATGTGCTCGCTCAGGATCGGGAAGACGCCAGGCGCGCGGCGACATCGTCGCTCACGCCCGGCATGGGAACAAAACCCGGCGTGGCGTACACACGCGCCAGCCAGTCGGTGATGCGGGGATACGCGGCCAGGTCGAAGCCGCCGTCGTTCGCGCAATGGGTGTAGGCGAACAGTGCGATGTCGGCCACGCCGTACGCCGGACCGGTGAACCAGATCGCGGTCTCCAGGTGTCTTTCCATCACCGCCAACGCCTGAGCGCCCCGTTCGACCAGGCGGGGAAGGTCCGCGCGACGCGGTGAATCCAGCGGCGTCCAGCCACGGATGAAGCGCGCCACGGCAATGTAGGGCTCATGGCTGTACTGCTCGAAGAACAGCCAGCTCAGTGCCTGTGCCCGCTGCCAGGCATCGTCGGGCAGGAAGGGGGTGCCTTCCGCCAGCCAGCACAGGATGGCATTCGACTCGACGAGGATGCTGCCATCGGCGCGCTCCAGCATCGGCACCTTGCCGTTCGGATTCCTGGCCAGGTACTCCGGCGTGCGCGTGCCGCCGTTGGCGCTGTCGACGTCGATCCACGCGTAGGACCGGCCCAGCTGTTCAAGCAACAGGCGGACCTTGTGGCAGTTGCCGGAGGTGGACATGCCATGGACGGTGATGGGATCAGGCGACATGCGGAGGCTCCGGCAACGGGGGAATGCGGGCGGCCTTTGCGAGATCCTTGTCGCGACCGAACGCGAGCAGGATGCGGCGCTGTTCCCGCAGCGTCGGGATGCGCAAGGCATCGCCCGCGATGTCCAGGCGCACGTCTTCGTGCACCACCAGGGCCTGCCAGCCGGCGGCGGTCATGACTTCCAGCCCGCCCATTACTTCGACCGGCATCGGCAGATGCACGAAACGCGAGAAGGTGGAACGGAACCGCGTTCCATCCGCGGGACGATATTCCGCATCGGCATGGCCGCACCATGCTTCGCGCAGCCGCAGCGCATCCGCGCGGCTGCAGAGCACATCGATATCCTGCGGCGCGATGTCGTCAATACCGGCAAGTACCATCGCGGTACTGCCGATGATCCACCAGGGATCGCGTAACGTCCGCGCCAGCTCCGGCAAGGCATGGTGCAGGCCTGCGTGCAGGGCGGAAGCCGGCATCACGATTGCGTGGCCCTGCGGGTTTTCCACTGCGCTCGCGTCTGGCCCCAGACCTCGACCGGCTTCTCGTGGTGCGGCTCGGGCAGGCGATCCATCCGCAGGTAGGTCGAGCCGAGCTTGGCGGCCACCGTCCTGGAGTTGGCGTTGGCTGGATCGATGGTGTGGATCACCTCGTCCCAGCCCAGATGATCGAACGCCCAATCGATGCTGGCCACGGCCGCTTCCGGCGCATAACCGCGACCCCAGGCTTCCCGCGCGATGCTCCAGCCGACCTCCGTGCCCGGCCATCCTTCCGGTTGCCACGGTCCTACCCTGCCAACCCAGCGACCCGTGGCCTTCTCGATCACCGAGAACATGCCGAATCCCTGCAGATGCCAGCTCCCCAACGTCGCAGCGAGGCTGCGCCACGCGGGCGAGCGCGCCTGCATGCCGCCTATGAAACGCGTGGCTTCCTCATCGGCACCGAACGCCGCCCAGGCTTCGTAGTCGTCCCGCCGCGGCAGCCGCAACCACAGGCGGGGAGTTTCAAGCTGGAGATTGGAAAGGTCCATCGACGCCACACCATCCCACCAGAAAACCGGACACACTGAGCAGCGACACTCGACTTCCCTGCAGCCGCGCTCCTGCAATGGAAGCGGGCAGCGTCAGAACGCGTTGATGCCCGTCAGCTCGCGACCGATCACCAGCTGGTGCACGGTCTCCGTGCCCTCATAGGTGATCACCGATTCCAGGTTCAGCGCGTGACGGATGGCCGCGTGTTCGGTGGTAATACCGGCGCCGCCCAGCAGGTCGCGGCATTCGCGCGCGATGTCGATGGCCATGCGGCAGTTGTTCCACTTCGCCAGCGACACCTGCGAGGGCTGCATGGTGCCGGCGTCCTTCAGGCGGCCGAGTTGCAGCGACAGCAGCTGCGCGAGTGTGATGCGGCGTGCCATTTCGGCCATCTTGATCTGCGCGCTCTGCGTCGCTGCGACGGGACGGTCGAACAGGATGCGTTCCTTGGTGTAGCCCAGCACTTCGTCGAGGCAGGCGATCGCCGCGCCAATCGGGCCCCAGGTGATGCCGTAGCGGGCCTGGGTCAGGCAGCCCAGCGGCCCCTTCAGGCCTTTTACGTTGGGAAGGCGGCTGCTGTCGGGCAGGCGCACATTGTCGAAGAACAGCGCGCTGGTCACCGAGGCGCGCAGGCTCATCTTGTGCTTGATCTCCTGCGCGGTGAAGCCGGGCGTGCCCTTCTCGATCAGGAAGCCCTGGATGCCGTCATCGTTCTGCGCCCAGACGATGGCAATGTCGGCTAGGTTGCCGTTGGTGATCCACATCTTGGATCCGTTGATGACCCAGTCATCGCCATCACGGCGCGCGGTGGTCTTCATGTTGGCCGGGTCGGAACCGCCGTGGGGTTCGGTCAGGCCGAAGCAACCGATGACCTTGCCCGCCGCCATGTCCGGCAGCCAGCGCTGGCGCTGCTCTTCGCTGCCATAGGCGTAGATGGGGTACATGCACAGTGAGGACTGCACGCTGACGAAGCTGCGGATGCCGCTGTCGCCGCGTTCCAGTTCCTGGCAGATCAGGCCATAGCTGACCGCGTTGAGGCCGGCGCAACCGTATTTCTCGGGCAGCGAAGAACCCAGCAGCCCGAGTTCGGCGATCTCGGGAACGAGTTCTTTCGGGAACCGGCCCTGGTCGAAGGCGTCGCCGATGATCGGCCGCACGCGTTCGTCGGTGAAGCGGGCCACCGCGTCCTGCACGGCACGCTCTTCTTCACTCAGGAGGGAACGGACATCGAACAGGTCGTACGGGTTCAGAGCCATCGTGCTTCAACCGGCGTCAGGTATTCACCGCATTGTATGCGTTGGCCCTTGAGGCCGGTAAGCGCCAGTCCGCACAGCAAAGGCCGGCGAAACGCCGGCCTTTGCGGGGTACCCCGTTGAAACGCAGGCCTGCCCGGCCTGCGTGTCAGCCCTTGTCGGGGGTGTCGACGCTGGCGGTCTGCGTGACCACCTGGCCATCGATCACCGGCAGGCGCTCACCCGGCTTCTGGTCCATCCGGATGGTCTTGTCCTGACCATCGAAACGGTAGGTCACGTCATAACCGATGACCTTGTCCGTCGTGCCCATCGCGATGCGGGTACCCGGCTTGCTGTCCATGCGCATGGTACCGGTGGTGCCATCCGGATTGCGGTAGGTCACGTTGTAGCCGGTCACGCGCGAGGACTCGGAGGTCGCATTCTCGGTGTGGCACTGACGCTCCGTACGACTGACGACCTTGCCACCCACGTGGCGCTTGTCCACCTGGTTGCCGATCGCACCGCCCGCGACCGCGCCCGCCACGGTGGCGGCCTTCTTGCCGCTGCCGCTGCCCACCTGGTTGCCGAGCAAGCCACCGATCACCGCACCGGCGACCGTGCCGCCGACGTTGCCATCGCGCTCGGGCGCACGCTCCTGCACCACCACGTCCTCGCAGACTTCGCGCGGCGTACTGGTGGTCGTGGTCTCGCGTACGGGTTCGGTGCCGATCACCGTGGCGTACAGTTTCTCCGAACTGGTCACCGGATCGGCCTTGACCACGGTGGCGTACTGAAGCGTGCCCACCGGAATCTGGTTGTCGGTCGCGGCGGCGTCATCGGCGACCAGGGTGCCATCGGCGGCCGTCACCAGGCCATCCTGGCCGGTCGGGCTCTTGTCGCCACCCTTGAGGAAGGCCGCAGTGGCCACACCGCCCACCAGCAGCGCGCCGACGGCGACCAGAATGGTTGTTGTATTGCTCTTCATCGCTGCCTCCAGGTCGGGCCGTGCCCGATTCATATTGGTCATCATTGCACCATTGCCAACCTGAACACAGTCCCCGCTAGTGCCCACGAAAACCAACGAAAAGTGAACGCTTCCACCACGCGCCGATCATGCTAGCGTGACGCCCGTTACACACGCCGAGAGCGATCACCGCCATGCCGAATCCCCTGTTGCTGCCTCTGCTCGAGTGGGCGCGAAAGCTGCGTTACCCCACCCTGTTCAAGATCACCGCCGCACTCTTCATGGTCACCCTGGTCCTGCCTGATCCCTTCCCGTTCGTGGATGAAATCCTGTTCGGCCTCGGTACGTTGCTGCTGGCCAACTGGAAGCGGCGCAAGGATCCGCCGCCCACGATAGAGCCCTCGAAGCGCTGATCGAAATGCTGATCGACAGCCACAGTCATTTCGACGCATCGGAATTCGACCCGGACCGTGACGCGACGCTGGCGCGCGCGCGCGCGGCGGGCGTCGACCGGCAAGTCGTGCCTGCGGTGGCGGCGGCCAGCTGGCCCAGGCTGCGCGAGGTCTGTGCGCGCGATGGAGGGCTGTTTCCGGCTTATGGGCTCCACCCGATGTACCTGGCCGAGCACCAGCCCGCACATCTGGATGAACTGCGCCAGTGGATCGAGCGCGAACGCCCCGTGGCTGTCGGCGAATGCGGCCTGGATTTCTTCGTGGAAGGCCTGGATGCGGACGATCAGCAGCACTACTTCGACGGGCAGCTCCAGCTGGCGCGGGAGTTCGATCTGCCGGTGATCGTGCATGCGCGCCGCGCGGTCGATGCGGTGATCGCGTCATTCAAGCGCGTGGGCGGCCTGCGGGGCGTGGTGCACAGCTTTTCAGGCAGTCCGGAACAGGCACGCCAGCTGTGGCACCTGGGTTTCCTGATCGGACTGGGCGGACCAGTCACCTACGAGCGCGCGAATCGCTTGCGTACGCTCGTCCGCTCGATGCCGCTCGATTTCCTGCTTCTGGAAACGGATGCGCCGGACCAGCCCGATGCCGGCATCCGCGGGCAGCGCAACGAACCCGCGCGACTGGCGGTAGTCCGCGACGTCATTGCCGGACTGCGTGATATCGCGCCCGAGGAACTTGCGCGCGCCACCACGCAGAACGCCGAGCGTTTGTTCGGCCTGCCCCCTGTCGTCCGCGACTGAGCTTTCAGCGCACGGCCCGGGCGGGATCAGCCGCCGGGGCGGGAGTTGTTGCGTGATAGGCCTTGACCGCGATCTTCCACGTATCGCCGTAACGCAGCAGCGTCATGTGGTCCAAGGCCTTCATGTCCGGATAGTCCAGTTCGATCACGGCGGTCGCGACGTCACCGGTCACCGTGATCTGGCGGATCCAGCGTTTGCGCATGCCTTCGTCCGCCGGCGCGCGGCCACTGGAAGAGGCCTTGATGTAGTCCTGCGCCGGCCAGTGCCGATACTGGCCATCCTTGTATCCCACCAGCACGGCCTCGTCGGCAAATGCCCGCTGGAAGTGCCGGCGCTGGCCGGTGGCATGGCCATCCAGATAGGCCTGCAGCGGCAGCCGCACCGCAGCCACATTGTCGCCGCTGGCAATGCCAACATTGTCCGCACCGACCGCTACGACCACCTTGCCGCGGGTGGAACCTGTGCGATTGTGCTGCTGGGCCTGGGCGATCTGGTCCAGCGGATACAGACCATCGACATGGACACCCAACCGGCCTGCCGCAATCAACGGCGCCACTCCGTTCAGCCCTGCCTGCACATCCCACGGCGGCGTCGCGGGACAGACGACGCGACCCGGCGCGCACAGCGCAGCGGGCACCTGGCCGACCAGCGTGACCAGCCGTCCTCCCTCGCGCAGCACCCGGGGTGAGCGCGCCAGCGTATCGCCCCCCACGGTGTCGACCACGATGTCGATATCGTGCACCACATCCTCGAAACGGACGTTGCGATAGTCGATCACGTCATCCGCCCCCAGCGTGCGCAGATAATCGTGATTGCGCGCAGATGCGGTCGCGATGACATATGCTCCGCGCGCCTTGGCCAGTTGCACGACCATCGAGCCCACGCCGCCGGCGCCGCCGTGCACCAGGACCCGCTCGCCGGGCCGGACATCTGCTGCGGCGACCAGATAGCGCCACGCGGCGACCGCCACGGTCGGGTACGCGGCGGCCTCCTGCATCGTGAAAGCCGGCGGCGCCGGCACGATGGACGCGACCGGCGCCGACACGTATTCCGCGTAACTGCCGGAACGCTCGCGCGGATCCACGATGCCGGCGACGCGATCACCGCAGGCGAAGGCGGTCACGCCTGGCGCGACGGCCACCACCTCCCCCGCGAAATCGCCACCCGGCGTAGCCGGAAACGGCAGCCGACCCGCTTCCTGCAGTTTCCAGTCGACGGGATTGATGCTCGCGTAGTGCACGCGCACCAGCACATCCCGTGCCTGCAGTACGGGGACAGGCACGCGCTCCACGCGCAACGATTCGGGACCGCCGGCCGCATGGATGCGCGCAGCGCGCATCGCGTCGGGAACGACCGGACAGGCATGGGCGGCTGCGGCGAAAAGCGGCAGTCCGATCAGCAGCAGGGCGCGGATATACATGGCCGATGTGGTAACGGAAGGAGCCGCACTATCCCTCTGCCCCATTGTCCTGCACAGGGGGCGTGCGCCGAAGCGCCGCGCCCATGCGCCAAGGCGAGGCACGTGACTCAGTCGCTACCAGGCATGACCTTGCGCGGCTTGGCCAGCAGCTCCAGCGCCTTGCCCACCATCGCGAACGCGAACGCACCGGTGATGTGGGTGGCGGCCCCCAAGCCCACGCCGCAGTCCAGCTTGAGCGCGGCATCCGCGCCCAGTTGAGGGCGCAGGCCGCAGACGGAGCCGTCGGCCTGCGGATACTTGACGTTCTCCAGCGAATACACCGCCTGCACGCCGAAGTAGCGATCGCGGTTCTTCGGGAAGTTGAACTCCGCACGGAGCTTCTTGCGCACGAGTGCGAGCAGCGCATCGTGTTCGGTACGCGACAGGTCGCGCAGACGGATCTGGGTGGGATCGGTACGCCCGCCCGCCGATCCGGAAACCACGATGGGCAGCTTGCGGCGGCGGCACCACGCGATCATCTCCACCTTCACCCGGAAACTGTCGCAGGCATCGAGCACCAGATCGAACCCCCGGCCCAGCAATTCGGCCATGTTGGACGCGGTCAGGAACTGCGGCACGACGTCCACGTCGATCAGCGGATTGATCGCGCGGCAGCGTTCCGCCATCGCCTCGGCCTTGTTGCGGCCGTACTGGCCCTCCAATGCAGGCAACTGCCGGTTGGTGTTCGACACGCAGATGTCGTCCGCGTCGATCAACGTCAGATGACCCACGCCCGAGCGCGCCAGCGCTTCCACCACCCACGAGCCCACGCCCCCCATGCCGACCACCGCCACGCGCGCAGCGGCATGGCGCGTCACCGCCCCCACGCCGTACAGCCGGTCGATGCCGCCGAAGCGGTCCCTGAGTTCTTTCTTCATGTCACTAGTTTAAAGCGTGGCGCGAACCGTGACGCGCGTCGTACCATCGCGGCGTCAACCACATGGAGCCCGCCGCATGGCCAGCCAGCCCGAGATCAAGAAGCCTTCCGCCGCCTCACGTTACCTGTTCCTGTTCCTGATCGGCCTGGTGGTGGGCGCCGTCTGCACGGTGATGGCCATGCGAGCGTTGCAGGCACGACAGGATCCATTCCCGCACGCGGTGATGCACGTGATGGCCAAGCACTCCGGGCAGTTGTCGGACAAGGTGAAACAGAATCGTTGCGCCGCGACCGACACGATTCCGCACGTACGCACGCTGCGGGCGATCGCCAATGACCTGGAGGTCGCTTTCCCGGACCTGGCCGACGACTCGCGCTTCAAGACCCACACCAGCCAGTTCCGGGCAGACCTCGACGCCGCCCTGAGTGCACCGCCGACCGATTGCGTCGCTGCCGGCGCGGTGGTGGAGAAGATCGGCACGGATTGCAAGGCCTGCCATCAGGACTTCCGCGGCTGACCGACGGTCGGCGTCTGAATCGCAACTGACATCCGGGCCGCTCATGCGGCCCGATTCTCATCATGTTCACGCGTTGCTGTGGAGCATGGCCATCGAACGGTCCCATCACCATGCGGGGCCGGCCATCCACAGGAGATTCCCATGAACATGCGCCTGCTCGTCATAGGCCTGACCGCCACCGTTGCGCTCGCCGGCTGCGCCAGCACTTCGCCGGGCTATGGCAGCGGTTATGGTGGCGGCTACAGCAACACGGCCCCCGCCAACCGGTACTGCGCGGATTGCGGCATCGTCGAACGCATCGATGTCGTGTCGTCGGGCCGCAGCGCACCGTCCGCCACCGGCGCGGTACTGGGCGGTATCGTCGGTGCGGTCGCCGGCCGCCAGATTTCCGATCGCACCGGCGGTAGCGAAGGCAACAAGAATGTGTCCACCGTGGCGGGCGCCGTCGCGGGCGCGGCCGCAGGCAACGCCATCCAGAACCGCACCACCGGCGAAACCTACAACGTGACCGTGCGGATGGATGACGGTCGCCGCGTTACCATCAGCCAGCGCGACCTGGGCGGCATCCGCGAGAACACGTACGTGCGTATCCAGAACGGTCGCGTGGTGCTGCGCTGATCGCGACCCCGACCCAAGGCAAAGAAAAAGCCCGGCATCAGCCGGGCTTTTTCTTGCGGAGCACGCGCCGAGGCGCGGTTCGGCGGTCAGGTCAGACGGGCTGCACGGCGTCCGCCTGCAGGCCCTTCTGGCCCTGCACGACGGTGAAGCTGACCTTCTGTCCTTCCTTCAGGCTCTTGAAGCCCTGGGTCTGGATGGCGCGGAAGTGCACGAACACGTCTTCGCCATTCTCGCGGCTGATGAAGCCGAAGCCCTTGGCATCGTTGAACCATTTCACGGTTCCGGTTTCACGATCAGACATCTACTTGCTCCTTGAAACGGGTGGTGGATACGCCTGCTGGGCGGCTGGTTGCAAGGAGGAAGCGAGGTACAAGGATGCAGCGGATCATGGATCTACCCCATCAGGCCACGATTCACGGTGACCTTGGCAACGGCAGCGGCCGCACAGTAACCCGGCATTTGGCAAAATGCAAACGCTTGAACGAGAAAGTCAACCCCCTTCCAACCCCTTGATTCACTAGGAGAATTGTTTGGATATCCAGATGCTCTACTACGCCCTGGCCGTGGTGCTGATCCTGGTTGGCATCGCGGGGGTGATCCTGCCCGCCCTGCCCGGCCTGCCCCTGGTCTTCGGCGGCATGCTGCTGGCTGCCTGGGCAGGCGATTTCCAGCAGATCGGCTGGGTCACGCTGGTGGTGCTGGGCCTGCTGACCGCGCTGTCCTTTGCGGTCGACATCTTCTCCACCGCGATCGGCGCCCAACGTGTCGGCGCCAGTCGCAAGGCATTGCTGGGAACCGTGCTGGGCACGTTTGCCGGCCTGTTCTTCATGCCTATCGGCCTGCTTGCAGGCCCCTTCGTCGGCGCGCTGCTGGGCGAACTGTGGCATGGCCGTGAATTCCGCCAGGCCACCAAGGTGGGCCTGGGCACCTGGCTGGGCATCCTCCTGGGCGTGGTGCTCAAGCTGGGTCTGGCATTCGCCATGCTGGGGCTGTTCGTGTTCGCCTGGATCTTCTGAAGGCCGCATCGCGCGTGTCATCCACGCCGGCTGGCAGAATGTCGCCGCCCCCCACCCTTCGAGTCCCTGCATGACGCACCCCACCCGTCTTCTGCCCCTGGTAATCGGAGTTACCTTTGCACTGACCGCGCAGGCCCAGGACGGCTCCCAGGCCGGCACGTCCGCCGAGGCATGCTTCTCGCTCGAGAACGACGCTGCACGCCTGGCGTGCTATGACGCTGCGCTCGGTCGCACCGCGGCCGACACCCGCCAGGCCGACGAACAGGCGCTGGCTGCCAGGGAAGCCGAAATCCAGGCGCGTGCGCAGGCCCGTGCCGAAGCCAAGGCCGCCGCCGACATGGAGACCGGCCAGGATCTGCCCCTGAGCCAGCGCACACGCCGTCGCCTGGGCGCATGGTTCCGCACGGACGATCCGGCCGACGCCGACCTGATCGCCAATGCGGGTCGCGGCTCGCTATTGGACAGCCGCTGGGAACTGGCCAAGGACTCCAAGCTGGGTGTCTTCCAGCTGCGCGCCTACAAGCCCATGTACCTGCTGCCCGCGTTCTGGACCAGCCAGGTCAACGAGACGCCCTCCTCTCCCAACCCGGACAACACGGTCACCGAACCGCAGGACCTGCAGGACATCGAGGCGAAGTTCCAGCTGAGCTTCAAGACCAAGTTCGCGGAAAACCTGTTCGGCGACAACGGCGACATCTGGGGCGCCTATACCCAGAGCTCGCGTTGGCAGGTCTACAACGGCGACGAGTCGCGCCCGTTCCGCGAGACCAACTACGAGCCTGAAGTGATGCTGGTGTTCCGCAACAACTACAGCATCGCCGGCTGGAAAGGCCGCATGGCCGGGATTGCGCTCAACCATCAGTCCAACGGGCGCAGTGATCCACTGTCGCGCAGTTGGAACCGCGTCATCGCCACCATCGGCCTGGACCGCGAGAACTGGGCGCTGGTGCTGCGGCCGTGGTACCGCGTGCCGGACGGCAACGACGACGACAACCCCGACATCGAGAACTACATCGGCCGTGGCGATGCGATGCTCACCTATGCGCGCAACGGCCATGTGTTCACGGTGCTGGGCCGGCATTCCCTGCGCGGCGGCGACGACTCGCATGGTGCCCTGCAGGTGGACTACGGGTTCCCGATCAACCGGAGCTTCCGTGCGCACGTGCAGCTGTTCCATGGCTACGGCGAGAGCCTGATCGACTACAACCACAAGGCCACCTACGTGGGCCTGGGCATTTCGCTGCTGGACTGGTACTGATGGACAACGTGACGATCTACCACAACCCCGCCTGCGGCACGTCGCGCAACACCCTTGGACTGATCCGCAATGCCGGCATCGAGCCGCAGATCATCGAGTACCTGCGGACCCCGCCGGATCGCGCCACCCTGCTGTCGCTGATCGCCGCGATGCAGGTACCGGTCCGCGACGTGGTGCGCGCCAAGGAACCCCTGTACGCGGACCTCGGCCTGGCGGAGGCCGGCGACGACACGCTCCTTGACGCGATGCTGGCCCATCCGGTGCTCATCAACCGGCCGATCGTGGCCACGGCGAGGGGAACCGCGCTCTGCCGGCCATCGGAGCGTGTGCTGGACATCCTCCCACGACCGCAACAGGGTGCCTTCGCGAAGGAGGATGGAGAACGCGTGGTGGATGCGGCCGGAAATCGCCTCGTCTGACGTAAAATCTGGCGCAGGAAGCCACTCGACCTGCCAAGGAAGCACCATGCCCCGCCCGCGCCGTTCGTTCTTCGCCTACGCCTCCGCCCTGCTCGGACTGCTCAGCCTGATGGCGGTGCTCTGCTTCCACCATCCCGAACTGCTGACCAGCAGGGAATTCCGCGCGGTCTACAACGAGCAGTTCGCGCGCCACCTGTTGCTGGTCGGCCTGGCAGCGGCCTTCGGCATGGGCACGCTGGCCATCCTGCGCGACCGCAACAAGCGCATCGCTCTGGTCGGCGTGGGTGGCGCCACGCTCGCCGTGCTGCTCGGCGGCACCAACGTGCAGTTCGATGCCATCGGCAAGACCCCGTACTCGCTGGGACTGGACTGGTTCGTGATCTCGCTGTTCTTCTCGGCGCTGGTGTTCGTGCCGCTGGAGCACTACCTGGGCAAGCGCCGCATCTCGCCGTTGCGACCCGGCTGGCGCACGGACGTGGGCTACTTCTTCATGAGCCACGTGCTGGTGCAGTTCATCCTGATCCTGGTGACGGCATCCACCTCGACCATCGCCGGGCTGGCGGCCTTCCCGGCACTGAAGGACGCCATCCAGTCGCTGCCCGTGTGGGCGCAGTTCCTGATCGCGGTATTCGTGGCCGACCTGGCCCAGGCGCTGCTGCACCGTGCGTACCACAACATCCCGTGGCTCTGGCGCTTCCATGCCGTCCATCACTCCAGCCGCGAGATGGACTGGCTGGCAGGTTCGCGCATCCACTTCGTCGAGATCGTCCTGACCCGCAGCGCGGTGCTGCTGCCACTGCTGATCCTCGGCTTCTCGGCACCGGCGGTGAACGCCTACGTGATCCTGGTCGGCCTGCAAGCCGTGCTGGCACATGCCAACCTCGGCATCCGCTTCGGCGTGCTGGAGTACCTGCTGGTACTGCCGCGCTACCACCACTGGCACCACGCGCGGCACAAGGACTACCTGGATGTGAACTACGCCATCCACCTGCCACTGGTGGACATGCTGATGGGCACGTTCAAGCTGCCGCCGAAGCAGGAAGACTGGCCCGAGGAGTACGGCGTGATGAAACTGGAGACGGTGCCGCGCGGCATCCTGCGCCAGCACCTCATGCCGTTCCAGGGCGGACGGAAGTTCGACGAGTACGTGGACTGAGTGTCCGCTGTTGCCTGCTGTAGGAGCGACGTAAGTCGCGACCGCGCGCCACGACGGGCAGGAACGCTGCTCCAAGCGATGTATCCGAGGCGCGCCCCATTCGTGGCCACGGCTTCACGCTACTTCCCGATCCACGGTCGCGACTTACGTCGCTCCTACATTGGATCAGGTGCCGGTCACGTCCAGTCCGTCAGTCCCTCACGGGCATAGACTTCCCTGAAGCTCGGCAGCGCTTTCATGCGCTGCGCGTAGGCGTGCAGCGCCGGCCAGGTGTCGGTTGGCCTGGGCATGTTGCGCGACCAGCGCATCAGCATGGTCAGCAGGAAGTCGGCCGCGCTGCGCTGTGCACCCAGCAGGTAGGGGCCGTGGGCCTCCAGATGGTCCGCGACCTGTCCCCATGCCTTTTCCAGCTTCGCCCGGGCGTGATCCTGCGTGGCCTGGATGTTGGCCTCGCCTGCGATCTCATCCGAGTAGAACCACGCGCGGTACGCGGGCATCAGCGTATTGGCGCAGAACAGCATCCAGCGGTAGTACTGCGCGCGCTGCATGCTGGCGATCGCCGGCGCGAGCTCCGCGCGCGGGTGCGTGTCGGCGAGATGCATCAGGATCGCAGCGGTCTCGGTGATCACCTGCCCGTCCATCACCAGCGTGGGGACCACGCCGGCGGGATTGAGCTTCAGGTAGTCGTCGGATTTCTGGTCGCGCTTGTCGAAGTCCAGCTCATGAAGCTCATGCGGGATGCCCAGCTCGATCAGCAGCCAGTGCACGACCAGGCTGGCGGTGCTGCGGGAGTAGTAGAGCGTCGTCGACATATGGGCCGCCTGGTCGCGATCTAAAAGGGAATTGGTGCCGGTGCAGCCATGGCGATGCGCACTGGCGTAGCGCAGTGAGGGCAGGCTTGATCGAGTTGGAAAGCATCCAACCCCGCCAAGGCATGACCACACTGCATACAATGAAATCCAGGGTCGACACGTACGCGCTCGCCAGCGGGCACGTACATCACCCCGCGCTCATCGGATTCGACCACCCACCATTGGCGCTTGATGTCATAACGCACAACGCCATGGATTTCGAGATCCTCAACGTCGTCTGATTCGTCGTAGGCCACCAATTCGAGTCCATCCCTGAGGACGACGCCCGCATTGGAAAGATCCCGCAGCGAACCATAGGTATCCAGGACCACCGCGACGCGCCCCTGCGCTGGCCCACGAACCAAACCATTGAAGTCAGCGTAGATCCGGAGCGGATTCGCAGGCACTGGATCAGGCCACCACCACCGGAATCTTGCCTATGCGCGCCTGCCATTCCTTCGGGCCGGTCTGGTGCACCGAGGTGCCCTGCGAATCGACGGCCACCGTTACCGGCATGTCCTGCACGTCGAATTCGTAGATGGCTTCCATGCCGAGGTCGGCGAAGCCGACGACCTTGGCCGCCTTGATCGCCTTCGAAACGAGGTACGCCGCGCCGCCGACCGCCATCAGGTAGGCCGACTGGTGCTTCTTGATCGCCTCGATCGCGGCCGGGCCGCGTTCGGCCTTGCCGACCATGCCCAGCAGGCCGGTCTGCGCCAGCACCTGCTCGGTGAACTTGTCCATGCGGGTGGCGGTGGTCGGGCCGGCCGGGCCGACGACCTCGTCGCGCACCGGATCGACCGGGCCGACGTAGTAGATGAAGCGGCCTTTCAGGTCGACCGGCAGCGACTCGCCCTTGTTGAGCATGTCGACCATGCGCTTGTGCGCGGCATCGCGGCCGGTCAGCAGCTTGCCGTTGAGCAGCAGCACTTCGCCGGGCTTCCAGCTGGCGACGTCTTCACGCGTCAGCGCGTCCAGATCGACGCGACGGCCCTTGGAGGCGTCGTACGTCAGCTCCGGCCAGTCTTCCAGCGAGGGCGGATCCAGCATGACCGGGCCGCTGCCGTCGAGGGTGAAGTGCGCATGGCGCGTCGCGGCGCAGTTCGGGATCATCGCGACCGGCAGGTTCGCCGCGTGGGTCGGGTAGTCCTTGACCTTGATGTCGAGCACGGTGGTCAGCCCACCCAGCCCCTGCGCACCGATGCCGAGCGCGTTGACCTTCTCGTACAGTTCCAGCCGCAGTTCCTCGGCGCGGTTGGATGCGCCGCGCGCCTGCAGGTCGGTGATGTCGATCGGCTCCATCAGCGATTCCTTCGCCAGCAGCATCGCCTTCTCCGCGGTGCCGCCGATGCCGATGCCGAGCATGCCCGGCGGGCACCAGCCGGCGCCCATCGTCGGCACGGTCTTCAGCACCCAGTCGACGATGGAATCGGACGGATTGAGCATCGCGAACTTCGACTTCGCCTCCGAACCGCCACCCTTCGCGGCGACGATCACGTCGACCGTGTTGCCCGGCACGACCTTGACGTTGACCACGCCCGGCGTGTTGTCCTTGGTGTTGGTGCGCTTGCCGGCCGGGTCGGCGAGCACGCTGGCGCGCAGCTTGTTGTCGGGGTGGTTGTAGGCGCGGCGCACGCCTTCGTGGACCATGTCCTCCACACCCATCGTGGCGTCGTCCCAGCGCACGTCCATGCCGATCTCGAGGAACACGGTGACGATGCCGGTGTCCTGGCAGATCGGGCGGTGGCCTTCGGCGCACATGCGCGAGTTGATCAGGATCTGGGCGATGGCGTCCTTCGCGGCCGGCGACTCTTCGCGCTCGTAGGCGGCGGCGAGGTTCTTGATGTAGTCGACCGGGTGGTAATAGCTGATGTACTGCAGGCCATCGGCGATGGACTGGATGAGGTCTTCTTGCTTGATCGAGGTCATGGGGCGGGCAAAGCCGGGGCTGCCGGTGGGTAGCGGGCGGAAGCGCCCATTTTAGGCCAAAGTGACACGTTGCCCGCCTGTCACAGCCAGGCACCCTGCCCCGTCTTTGGTCGCATGAACGCCGAAAACACCTTCGAAGCCCACCGTTCCCGCCTGTTCGGCCTGTCGTACCGCCTGCTGGGCAGCCGCAGCGATGCCGAGGACGTGGTCCAGGACACCTGGCTGCGCTGGCAGCAGGCTGACAGGACCGGCATCCGCGACCCCGAAGCCTGGCTGGTCACCGCAGCTACCCGGCTGGGCATCGACCGGCTGCGCGCCGCTCGGGTGCAGCGCGAGCATTACACCGGCCCCTGGCTGCCCGCCCCGTCGGAGATCGACGAATCCCCGACCCCCGAGCATTCGGCCGAGGTCGCCGAGCAGGTTTCGCTGGCCTTCCTCGCCGTACTGGAACGGCTGGGCCCGGAGGAGCGCGCGGCCTTCCTGCTGAAGGAGGCATTCGACTACGACTACGCGCAGATCGCGCCGCTGCTGGGCCAGAGCGAGGCGAATTGCCGGCAGATGGTCCATCGCGCCCGCGAGCGCGTGCAGGCCGGTCGTCCCCGCTTCGATGTGGCGCCCGAACACCATCGCCATTTGCTGGAGCGCTTCATGCGCGCGGCGCAGCGCGGCGACCAGCCCGCGATCACCGCCCTGTTGAGCGAAGACGCGCGCCTGGTGTCCGATGGCGGCGGCAAGGCGGTGGCCGTCATCCGTCCGCTGCTGGGGGCGGCGCGCATCGCGCGGTTGTTCTGGGCGGTCTACCGGCGGCACGATCCAGCCATCGCGTGGCGGATGGGCACGGTCAATGGCGAACCCGCCATCCTGCGCTACCGCGACGGCGCGCTGGCAGCGGTGATGGTGGCCGTGAGCGATGGCGAACGCATCAGCGAACTGTTCACCGTCGCCAATCCGGACAAGTTGGGCACGGCTGTCACGGCGAAGGACGGTGGCGCGTCCTGGTAGTGAAGGCGGCCACCGTGGCCGTCACGGAAGCACTGCCATGACCAAGAAGTTCCATCGCGTCGAGTATCCCAAGCACGTTCCCGAGGCGTTCCGCGGCCTCTACGCCGCAAGCACCGCGCTCCACAACGGTGCGCTGGGCAAGGAGTTCCTCGAACTCATCTTCCTGCGCGTCTCGCAGATCAACGGCTGTGCGTTCTGCCTGGACATGCATGCCAGCGCGTTGCGCAAGGCGGGCGTGGAGCCACGCAAGATCGACACCGTCGCCGGCTGGCGCGACAGCCGCTTCTTCGATGCCCGCGAAAGCGCGGCGCTGGCGTGGGCCGAGCAGTTGACCACCCTGCCGACGGGTGCCCCCGCCGAAGCCACGTACGAGGCATTGAAGGAGCACTTCGACGAGCACGGCATCGCCGAGCTGACCATGGCCGTGGCCACCATCAACGCCTGGAACCGGCTGGGCGTGGGCATGCAGCCGATCCTGCCCTGATCCGACGTGGCGTCGCGGGGCGGTGCATGCTCGCCCCGCACGCACCACGGCGGCACAATGGCGGCATGGAAGCCCTGGTCCTCATCCTCGATCTGGTCGGCACCTTCGTGTTCGCGCTGAGTGGCGCGACCATGGGGGTGCGCCGTCGCCTGGACATCTTCGGCGTGCTGGTGCTGTCCTTCGCGGCCGCCACCGCCGGCGGCATCATGCGCGACCTGCTGATCGGCGCCACGCCACCGGCCGCGCTCAGCGACTGGCGCTATCCGGTGACCTCGCTGGCAGCCGGCATCGTGACCTTCTTCCGCGCACCGCTGATCGAGAAACTCCACCATCCCGTACGCATGTTCGACGCGATGGGGCTGGCGCTGTTTGCCGTGGCCGGCACCCAGAAGGCGCTGGAATACGGCCTGTCCCCGCCCATGGCGGCGGCGATGGGCATGCTGACCGGCATCGGCGGCGGCATCCTGCGTGACCTGCTGCTGGCGCAGGTGCCGCTGGTGCTGCAGGCCGAGTTGTACGCGGTGGCCGCGCTGGCCGGCGCGCTCATCGTGGCAACGGGGCACTGGCTCGCCCTGCCTGCGGTGCCCTGCGCCCTCGTCGGCGCCGGGGTGTGCTTCGGCCTGCGCATGATGGCGGTGACCTATGGCTGGCATCTGCCGGTGGCGCTGCAGTCCGGTGGCGATGGCGAGCCGCCCGGTCCGCTGAAGTAGCCCAACGCCGGCCGCCTTGCGCCCAAGCGTGGCCCGGCGCCGACGAACCGTGCGGACCGCCGCGCCCGGTGGCGTTAGCATGGCGCCACCTGCGTCCTGATCGACACCATGGCCATCGCCACCTCCCATCCGCTGGACCTGCCCCGCCAGCGCGTCTTCTGGCTTCTGCACCTGTCGGGCTGGGGCGCCTACTTCGCGCAGGGCTGCCTGTATGCCGTCGCCCACGGCAAGCCGTCCGGCTACTGGGTGGTGCCCGCGACCGCCGCCACCATGGGCGCACTGGTCACGCTGGGCCTGCGCTTCCTGCTGAGGACCTACTGGAGCCTGCCGCCCCGCCAGCTGCTGGCATTGATGATTCCGGTGGTCCTGGCCAGCTCGGCGCTGATCGATTTCGTCACCCGTGAAGTCCTGGTCGACTTCTGCGAGACCTGCAAGCCGACCACCCGCCTGGAGTTCATCGCCTATTCGCTCGGCTACATCTATGTGGTGCTGGCGTGGGTCGGCGCGTACATGGGCATCAAGTACTACCAGCAGCTGCAGGGCGAAACCGAGCGCACGCTGGCCGCACGCAGCATGGCGCACCAGGCGCAGTTGAAAATGCTGCGCTACCAGCTCAACCCGCACTTCCTGTTCAACACGCTCAACGCGATCTCCACGCTGATCCTGGACCGCGACAATGCCACCGCCAACCGCATGGTGCAGGGCCTGTCGTCGTTCCTCCGGCACTCGCTGGACAACGACCCGATGCAGCGCGTCACGCTGCGTCAGGAACTCGATGCGCTGACGCTGTACCTGGACATCGAGAAGATCCGCTTCGCCGAACGGTTGCGCATCGAGACCGATATCGACGAGGACTGTTGGCGTGCGCTGCTGCCCAGCCTGTTGCTGCAACCGCTGGTGGAGAACGCCATCAAGTACGCCGTGGCCAAGCAGGTCGCAGGTGGCCTGTTGCGCATTGAAGCCGAGCGGGACGGCGCGCAACTGGTGCTGCGCGTCACCGATGACGGGCCCGGCTGCGGGAGCCTGGAAGGCGACGAATTGCCGCCCGGCAAGGGCGTGGGCCTGCGCAATACGCGCGAACGCCTGAGCGTGCTGTACGGCGGGTCCGGTGGTTTCTCCGTACGCAATCTGGAGCGCGGCATCGAAGTCACTCTGCGCCTGCCGTTCGAAACCTCGCAGACGCTGGCGGACTGAGCCGATGGACCACGCCACCTCACTGCCCCGCCCGGCACGATTGCGCGCCTTCATCGTCGACGACGAACCACTGGCGCGGCGCGGGCTGGAAATCCGCCTGGCCGCGCATGCCGACATCGACATCGTCGGCCAGTATGGCGATGGCGCATCGGCCATCGCCGGTCTGCGCGAACACCGACCGGACCTGGTGTTCCTCGATGTGCAGATGCCGGGGATGGACGGCTTCCAGACACTGCGCGCGATTCCCGCCAGCGAGATGCCGCTGGTGGTGTTCGTCACCGCTTACGACCATTACGCCATCCGTGCCTTCGAGGCCTCCGCCACCGACTATCTGCTCAAGCCTGTGGACGATTCACGGCTGGCGCAGGCCCTGTCGCGCGTGCGCCAGGCGCGCGCGCAGCGCGAGGCCAGCGGCCATTGCGCCACCCTGCTCGGCCTGTTGGGCGAACTGAGCGGCCGTCCCCCCCTGCACCTGGACGACGCCCTCAAGCCCGATGCGCTGGATCTGCTGCGGCGCGAGGAAAAGCTCGCGATCCGCGATGGCGGCCGCACCGTGCGCGTGGACCTGCACAGCATCCGCTGGATCGATGCCGCGGGCGACTACATGTGCATCCACGTGGATGGCGAAGGCCAGACCGGCACGACCCTGATCCTGCGCGCCACCATGCGCGAGCTCGAGAAGCAGCTGGATCCGCAGCGCTTCCCGCGCATCCACCGCTCCACCATCGTCAACGCGCGGCGGGTGGTGGAGATGCGGCCGCATACCAACGGGGAAAGCTTCCTGCGGCTGGACTGCGGCCAGGAACTGAAACTGTCGCGCAGCCATCGCGACAAGCTGGCGGTGTTGCTGTAACCCGTTCTTCTGCAGGAGCGACGTGAGTCGCGACCGCACGGCTGCCATTGCCGTGGCACATGAAGCGCGCGAATCGATCTCGACATGCCGACATCGCGCCCTCTGTCGAGGCGCGACGAAATCCGACGCGTGCGGTCGCGACTCACGTCGCTCCTACATCAGTGCCAACCCGGCGTAACGCGGATTCTCGATCTTCGGTTCATCGCGCCCGCTCCACCACTTGCCGCAATACGGCACGCGGCATGACTTCCGGGCCATAACCATCACGGAAGACGCGCGCATCGTGCGCTCCGCCGAGACCAGAGCGGACCTGTACGATGAAACTCACCGAAGCCTCCCTGCGCAATCCCGCTGCCGTCGCGGTGGTCGTCGCCATGGTCTGTGCCTTCGGCCTGATGAGCCTGATGAAGCTGCCACTGCAGCTGTTCCCCGACATCGAGCGACCGCAGATGTCGATCCAGACCGGCTGGCGCGCGGCATCGCCGCAGGAGATGGAGTCGGAGATCGTTGAACCCATCGAAGCCGTGATGCAGGGCCTGCCCGGGCTGGAGGAAATCTCCTCCAACGTCAACGCGGGCAACAGCTTCATCAACCTCACCTTCGCCGTCGGCAGCGACATGGACGCGATGCTGGTGGAGGTGCTGTCGCGCATGAACCGGCTGCAGCCGCTACCGCGCGATGCGACACCGCCGGTGGTGCAGGCGGGCGCCGACAATGCCAACAACTCGCTCACCTATTTCTTCGTGCAGAAGCTGCCGGGCACGCGCGGCGACATCCTCGACTACCGGCAGATGATCGAGGATCGCATCGTCCCGCGCATCTCCGCGGTGCAAGGGGTGGCCGGCGTCGAGATCAACGGTGGCGCCGAGGAAGAGCTGACCATCACCCTCAATCTGGAACGTGCCGCCGCGCTGGGCATCCAGATTCCCGAGGTCGCCGCCGTCGCGGCGCGCGCCACCGATGTGTCCGGCGGCGTGGTGGAAGCCGGGCGGCGCGAGTACGTGCTGCGTTTCGCCGGGCGCTATTCGCCCGAGGCCCTGGGCGAACTGATCCTGGCCTGGCGCGATGGCCGGCCGGTACGGCTTGGCGATGTCGCACGCGTCGAAGTGAAACGGCCGGAGCAGCGCTTCTTCGCCTACCAGAACGGAAACCCCGCCATCGGGCTGCGCATCCTGCGCGAGAACGGGGCCAACGTGCTGGATACGCTGGATGAAGTGAAGCGCGTCGTGGCGGACGTTCGCGAACGGGAACTGAAGCCACTCGGGCTGGAGATCGCGCAGAGCTTCGATGCCTCGGTATTCATCAACCGCGCACTTGGCCTGCTGTCGGGCAGCCTCACCGTCGGCGTGCTGCTCGCGGTCGGCTGCCTGTGGTGGTTCCTGCGCGACGTGCGTGCCACCGCACTGATCGCGTGCGCCATTCCCATCTCGTTGCTGGCCACCTTCATCGTGCTGCAGCTCACCGGCCGCAGCCTCAACGTCATCTCGCTAGCGGGGCTCGCGTTCGCGGTCGGCATGGTGATGGATGCCGCCGTGGTCGTCGCGGAGAACATCGTGCGGCTGCGCGAGGAAGGCATGCCGGCAGCGCGCGCCGCCCTGGAGGGCACGCGCCAGGTGGGCGGCGCGCTGGTTGCGTCCACGCTCACCACCGTGGCTGTGTTCCTGCCGGTGATCTTCATGGATGACGTGGAAGGCCAGCTGTTCGCCGACCTGGCGCTGACCATCTCCATCGCGGTGGGGATCTCGCTGCTGATCGCCGTCACCGTGCTGCCAGCCGCCGCCGGCAGCTGGCTGCGCACGCGTCCCGGCGATGCCACGCAGCACCGTGCCTGGTCGCGCGTCAGCGACTGGGCACTGCGTGTCACCGAGGGTCGCCCGCGTCAGCTTGCGTGGGTCGGCGCACTGGTGCTCGCGCCCGTGCTGCTGGCGACGCTGCTGATGCCGCAGATCGACTACCTGCCGCCGGTGAAGCGTGCCGCGGTGGATGCCTTCTTCAACTTCCCGCCCGGCATGAGCCCGGAACGCGTGAACCGCGAGATCGCCCCCGTGGTGCTTGAGCGCATGCGCCCGTACTTGGAGGGCGAAAAGGGGCCGCAGCTGAGCAATTGGTACCTCAACCTGTGGCCGGGTGGTGGTTCGCTCGGCGCGCGCGTGGTCGATCCCGCCGATATCGGCGAGCTGGAACGCATCGTGCGCGACGAGATCGTCGTCGGCTTTCCGGACACGCGGGCCTTCGCCAGCGAAGGCGAACTGTTCGGCAGCTTCGGCGGATCGGCACGCGCCATCGCCATCCACCTGCAGCACAGCGATGGCGACGCACTGGCCCGGGCGGCGGAAGCAGGACGCAAACTGCTGTCGGAGCGCTTCGCCGGCGCCAACGTGCAGGCGTGGCCCAGTGCCGATGCCGGCACGCCGGAACTGCGGGTGAATCCGAACGACCGCCGCCTGGCAGAAGCGGGCTGGCGGCGGCCCGAGCTGGGCACCGTCGTACGTGCGCTGGGCGACGGCCAGTGGCTGGGCGAGCATTTCGACGGCGACCGACGGCTCGCCATCATCCTGCGCAGCGACCGCGCCGACGATGTCGAACGGCTGGGCGCCGCGCCCCTGGCGACACCCCAGGGCGGCGTACTGAGCCTGGCCGAACTCGCACAGGTGGAAACGGTGCTCGCACCCAACCAGTTGCGCCGCATCGACCGTCGCCGCACGGTGACGCTGACCGTCGATCCCCCGGCCGCGATGTCGCTGGAAGAAGCGCTGGACATCGTCAATGACGAGATCGTGCCTGCGTTGCGCGATGGACTGCCCCCCGATGCCGCCATCCGGATTTCCGGCAGTGCCGACCGGCTCGGCGAAGTGGTGCGCAGCATGGGCACGAACTTCGTGATCGCGCTGGTGGTGCTGTTCATGCTGATGGCGGCGATGTTCAAGTCGTTGCGCGACAGCGCTTTCGTCATGGCGACCCTGCCGATGGCGGTGCTCGGTGGCGTGCTGGGCCTGCGCGTGCTCGACGTGGCGGCCGGACAGACCCTGGACCTGCTGTCGATGATCGGCTTCATCATGCTGCTGGGCATGGTGATCAACAACGCCATCCTGCTGGTGGCGCAGGCGCGCGAGGCCCAGGCGGGCGGCGCATCACTGGACGAAGCGCTGAAACAGGCCCTGGACCAACGCCTGCGACCGATCCTGATCGCGGCGCTGACCGGTGTACTGGGCGCATTGCCGATGGCGATCAATCCCGGCCCCGGCGCGGTGATCTACCGCGGCCTTGCGGCGGTCTCGGTGGGCGGCGTGGCGCTGAGCCTGCTGTTCACCGTGGTGCTGGTGCCCGCCCTGCTGCGGCTGGCTGGCACACGCGCTGCCCGCGCGGATGTGCGCGACACCCCCGCCACGCCGCTTCCGTCCCCTGCAACCTGATCCCCTCCCCCTTCCTGGAAAACGACATGCGCACCCTGCACAAGACCCTGATCGCCGTCGCGCTGGCCGGCGTCCTCGCCCTCCCCCTGCTCAAGCTGGACGCCGATGCCAGCGCGCCGGTGAAGCCTGACGCACCGCCGGCCATCGTCAGCGTTGCCCCGGCGGTGACCGCGGAATTCGCGCCGCGCCACTGGTCGCCGGGCAGCGTGATCAGCCGGCAGGACGCGCGCGTCGCCAGCGAACAGGGCGGGCGCGTCGTCGAGGTGGTCGAGGTGGGCGAACGCATACGCGCCGGCCAGGCGCTGGCGGTGCTGGACGACACGGCATTGCGACTGCGCGAACAGGAGGGCCGCGCCGACCTGGCCCGCATCCAGGCCCAGCTCGACCTTGCGGCCCGCCAGGAACAGCGCTACGCGCAACTGGCCGCACAACAGAACATCGCGCGTGCGCAGTACGAACAACTGCGGGCCGATCGCGACATGCTGGTGCAGGAGCGTGCGCGCGCGCTCGCGCAACTGGCGCAGACGCGTCACCAGCGCGAGCAGATGGTGGTGCGCGCTCCGTTCACCGGGATCGTCGCCGAACGCCACACCCAACTGGGCGAATACCTGACCACCGGCGCGTCCGTAGCGCGCCTGGTGGACACGGCGTCGCAGGAAGTCCGTGTGCGTGCGCCGGTGGACCTGGCGCAGCACCTGGGTACGGGCACCTCGGTGCTCGTGCGCGCGGGCGACACCGAGCGCGCGTGGCCGGTGACCGCCCTGGTGCCGGTCGGCGACGAATCCTCGCGCCAGCTGGAACTGCGCATCGCCATCGATGCTACCCAGATGCCGGTGGGCAGTGCGGTGGATGTCGGACTTCCCAGCGCAGGCACGCGCAGCGTGGTCGCGGTGCCGCGCGACGCGGTGATGCTGCGTCGCGAAGGCGATTTCGTGATGCGCGTGGATGGCGCCGGCAAGGCCGAACGCCTGCCGGTGGAAACCGGCGCCGAAGTCGATGGCCTGGTGGAGGTGACCGGCGCTGTGCGCGTCGGCGACCGTTTGATCGTGCGTGGCGGCGAACGCATCGAACCCGGGCAGGCGGTCAGCATCCAGCCGGCATCACTGGCGGTCGCGATGCGCTGAGCATGGTGCGAGGCGGCGCGGATCGCGGCTGGAGTTGTCCGTCACCTGGAGAGGTCCGGTCGAACGGGGTCATACCGCTTCCCCGAACAACTGGATACGGATGCACGGAGAACTTCCAGTCGCGATCCGCGTCGCTTCCCGATGATGCCCCTGACGCCCCTGTGGGAGCGACGTCGGTCGCGACTGGACAGATGCGATGCCTGATCGCGACTGACGTCGCTCCCACACCGCAGCCAGCCGCGCTTTCACCCCAAATCCATCCGGGGCAGGCACAATCCACGCATGGCCTCGTCACCCCCGCCTGCGGGCAAGCCCAAGGGCGCCGCCCCGCGCCCTGCCAACAAGCCCAACCTGCGTGAGCGCTTCGATGCGATGCGCAACCTGGCGCCGTTCCTGCGCCAGATCTGGCAGACAAGTCGTGTCCTGACCACCGCCAGCCTGGGCCTGCGCGTGATCCGCGCGCTGCTGCCCATCGTCACGCTGTACATCGGCAAGCTGATCATCGACGAAGCCATCCGCCTGGTCGGTGCCGGCGTGCCGCAGGAAGGCCTGATGGCCGCGTGGCGCAGCGGTGTGCTGGACCACCTGCTGTGGCTGCTGGCCGTGGAGTTCGCACTCGCGATCCTGTCCGACCTGCTGGGCCGCATGGTGAGCTATGCCGACGCCCTGCTGTCGGAGCTGTTCACCAACGCCACCAGCATCCGCCTGATGGAACACGCCGCCACGCTGGACCTGGAGGACTTCGAGGATCCGGACCTGCAGGACAAGCTGGACCGCGCGCGCCGACAGACCATGGGCCGCATGAACCTGATGAGCCAGCTGTTCGGCCAGGTGCAGGACGCCATCACCGTGGTGGGCTTCGCCGCGGGCCTGCTGGTCTACGCGCCGTGGTTGATGGTGCTGCTGGCGGTGGCGCTGATTCCCGCCTTCATCGGCGAGGCGCACTTCAATGCGGTGGGCTATTCGTTGAACTTCCAGTGGACGCCGGAGCGCCGGCAGCTGGAATACATGCGGCAGATGGGTGCCAGCGTGGAAACCGCGAAGGAGGTGAAGATCTTCAATCTCCACCGCTTCCTGATCAGCCGCTACCGCACCCTGGCGGACAAGTTCTTCATCGCCAACCGCGCGCTGGCACGCCGTCGCGCGGTGTGGGGCACGCTGCTGGCGGCGCTGGGCACGCTGGGGTACTACGTGGCGTACGGCTACATCGCCTGGCGCACGGTGCGCGGCGACTTCAGCATCGGCGACCTGACCTTCCTGGCCGGCAGCTTCCGCCGCCTGCGCCAGCTGCTGGAAGGCCTGCTGGTGGGTTTCTCGCAGGTCGCGGGCCAGGCGTTGTACCTGGACGACCTGTTTTCGTTCTTCGAGATCGAACCGGAAATCACCTCGCCCGCCGATCCCGTCCCGGTGCCGAAACCGATCACCCGCGGCTTCACTTTCGAGAACGTCGGCTTCCGCTATCCCGATGCCGAGCGCTGGGCGGTGCGGGGGCTGGACTTCGAGCTGCGCGCCGGCGAAGTGCTGGCCCTGGTCGGCGAGAACGGCGCCGGCAAGACCACGCTGGTCAAGCTGCTGGCGCGCCTGTACGACCCGGACGAAGGCCGCATCCTGCTGGATGGGCGCGACCTGCGCGACTACGACATCGACGAACTGCGCGCCAACATCGGGGTGATCTTCCAGGACTTCGTCCGCTACCACCTGACCGCTGGCGAGAACATCGGCGTCGGCCAGATCGACGCGATGCACGACCAGGCCCGCATCCGCGACGCCGCCGCGCGCTCCATGGCCGACGAAGTGATCGCCGGGCTGCCCCAGGGTTACGACCAGATGGTCGGGCGCCGCTTCAAGAACAGCGTGGACCTGTCCGGCGGACAATGGCAGAAGATCGCCATTGCGCGTGCGTACATGCGTGATGCGCAGGTGATGATCCTGGACGAACCGACCGCCGCGCTGGACGCGCGCTCGGAATTCGAGGTCTTCCAACGCTTCAAGGAATTGTCGGACAATCGGACGGCGGTGCTGATCTCGCACCGTTTCTCCAGCGTACGCATGGCGGACCGCATCCTGGTCCTCAATGAAGGACGCCTGGAAGCCAGCGGCACCCACGAACAACTGCTGGCCGAAGGCGGCCGTTACGCCGAACTGTTCGAACTGCAGGCCGCCGGCTACCGCTGATTAAGTTCCCCACAGGAGATACGACGTTGCGCAACGCATCCCATCGACTCGCCACCGCCCTGCTTCTCGCGCTGCCCCTGGCTGCGTGCAATTCGCCCGCGAACGGTGAAGCCAAAGGCAACGCCACCGCCGCTGCGGAGCAGCCTGCGCCCGCGAGCCAGCCCGCGCAGACACTGACCAGTGCCAAGGGTCAGGTCCGGGCCACGCAGGTGGCGGGGGGCCTGGATCATCCCTGGGGGCTCGCGTTCCTGCCGGACGGCAGCATGCTCGTCACCGAACGCAGCGGGCAGTTGCGCCGCGTCGGTGCCGACGGCGCGGTGTCCGCGCCGGTCACGGGCGTGCCCAAGGTCTTCGCCACCGGCCAGGGCGGCCTGCTCGACGTGGTGCCCGCGCCGGATTTCGCCACCAGCCAGCGCATCTACCTGAGCTATGCCGAGCCGGGCGACAACGGTACCGCAGGCACCGCAGTGGCCTACGGCACGCTGGCCGACGGCGCGCTCGCCGACGTCAAGGTGATCTACCGCCAGGAACCGAAGGTCGATGGCCCGAACCACTTCGGCTCGCGCCTGGTCTTCGATGATGCCGGCCACCTCTTCATCAGCCAGGGCGAGCGCAACAAGCGCGCGATGTCGCAGGAACTCGACAAGCTGCAGGGCAAGCTGGTGCGCCTCAACCTGGACGGCAGCGTGCCGCAGGACAATCCCTTCGTCGGCCAATCCGGAGCGCGTGCGGAAATCTGGAGCTACGGCCACCGCAACATGCAGGGCATGGCGCGCGACCCGCGCACCGGCACGCTCTGGCAGAGCGAGCATGGCCCGCGCGGTGGCGACGAGATCAACCTGCCCCAGCCTGGAAAGAACTATGGCTGGCCGGTCATCACCCACGGCATCAATTATTCCGGCCAGCCGATTCCGGAAGCGGTGGGCAAGGCGAAGGACGGCATGGAACAGCCGCACCACCTGTGGGAGAAATCCCCCGGCGTGTCCGGCATGGCGTTCTATACCGGACGCCCGGAGAGCCCCTGGAACGACAGCCTGTTCCTCGGCTCGCTGGCCGAACGCAACCTGATCCGCCTGACCCTGGACGGCGACAAGGTCGTCGGCGAAGAACGCCTGCTGAACGAGATCGGCGAGCGTGTGCGCGACGTCCGCGTCGGGCCGGACGGCAACGTCTACGTGGTCACCGACGAAGACGACGGCAAGATCTGGCGGGTCGAACCGCCGAAGGCGCCGTGAGGAGTAGCCAGTGATCAAACACCTCCTGCTCGCATTCGGATTGTGCTGCGCCCCTGCGGCGCACGCACAGGCAACGCTCGACTACACGCAAGCCAAGCAACGCGCGGATGCCGACGAAGCCGCGCTGGCTCCAGAGCAGGCGGCATCGCTGCGCGATGCGCAGGCCGTCGCGCTCGATGCCGGCGTCAGCGCATGCGCGACCCCCACGGCGGACACCTCGCCGTTCGTGGTCGTGGCGGAGCTGGACGCCACCGGCAAGGTGGTACGCACGTGGCGGGAAGGCACGACGCCCCTGGCGATCTGCGTGCAGAAGCAGATCGCGGGCAAGACGCTGTCGGCGCCACGGCGCGCGCCTTTCTTCACTTCGTTCGAGTTGAGTTTCACACCATGAGCGACGGCAACGACATCAACGCCCTGCTGCGCGCGCGCCTGCCTGCCGGCGCACCCCTGCAGATTCCGCCGCCATGCCTGCTCGACATGCAGGGCGAGCCGGTCGCCTACGTGGAAGGCGTATCGCTGGCGATGCGTTTTCCCGTGCTGCCCCGCTACCAGAACCCGATCGGCCACATGCAGGGGGGCTTCATCGTCGCCGCGCTGGACAACACGCTGGGCCCATTCTCATACCTGATCGCGCCGCCCAGCGTCACGACCTCGCTCAACACGCAGTATCTGCGCCCGGTGACGCCGGACATGCCGCACATCACCTGCCATGCGCGGTTGATGGAGCGCACGCGCAATCAATTGTTCCTTGCGGGCGAGGTGCGTGACGACGCGGGCCGCGTGCTGGTGATGTGCCAGGCGGTGTGCCAGATCCTCCCGCAGAAAAGCACCTGACCTGTTTGACCTACCTGCGCTTGAAGCCCTGCGCTTGAAGCCCCTCTCCCTGCGGCGACCGAAGGAAGTCCTGTGGGAGAGGGGGGTTGGGGTGAGTGGCAACGAAGACGACACACCTGATGTCGCGCGATTCGACAACAACCGCCGCGAGCGCGATATCCACACGCGCCCATGAGCCTATTGGGCTCATGAGTCTGCTGGGAAATGGCTGTGGGTTTAGGCATGGTGCCGCTCGCCGGGGGGGCCCTGCTTTTCTTTGCTTGTGCAAAGAAAAGTAGGCAAAAGAAACACCCCCCGGCGGTCCGCCCGCCGCTGCGCGGCGGGTGCGCAGTCCCGGCGGGAATTTTCGGACGGGGCCTCCTGACCCGGCCGAAAACGGCGCACATCCTTGTGCGCCGTCCTGCGGGTTTTGCCCGCCGTGACTGCCGGACCTTAAGGGGCCCCAAGAGCCGCGCCTGACAGATCGACGAGCACCGTGGCTTTGCTCTCGCTCCTGCCTTCGGGCCCCCATGAGGCACGGCGAGTGGGCCGGGTAAAACCCGAAGGGCGCCGCCCCGGATGGGCGGCGTTTTCGTATGGCACAAGGATGTGCCTTACGAAAATTCCCGGGCCGCTCGCGGACCCGGAGCGAAGCGCAGGGCGTGCCGCCTGGGGTGTGTTTCTTTGCTTCTTTCTTTGCACAAGCAAAGAAAGAAGGCCTCCGCGGCGAGCGGCACCATGCATGAAGCGCGTGAACGCATACGACGAGGAAACGTCTTGCGCTCAGACATGATGAGCGCATTGCGCTCATGGTGGGCGTTGATGGTTCCGGAGTAGCCGGGACATACGGGCTTCGTTGCCCCTCACCCCAACCCCTCTCCCGCAGGGAGAGGGGCTCAACTCAGCGCAGCTCGAACCTGTCCGCATCCAGCATCGCCGGGAACCGCTCCCGGTGCGCCGCCAGCGCCTCCGCCGAGATCGTCGACGTCGTCACTCCCTCGCCTGCCGGCAACTCCACCACCGGCTGCCCCAGGAAATCGATCACCGCACTGTCGCCGCTGTATTCGTGCCCATTGCCATCCGTGCCCGCACGATTGACCGCCGCGACGTAGCAGAGATTCTCGATCGCCCGCGCGCGCAACAGCGTCTTCCACGGATACGCACGCGCCGCCGGCCAGTTCGCGACGAATATCTGCAGATCGAAGTCGAGCTGGCCCGGGCGCTCCACGTCATAACGGTTGCGCGCGAACACCGGGAAACGCAGGTCGTAACAGACCAGCGGATTGATCCGCCAGCCCTTCCATTCCACCGTCAGCCGCCCGCTGCCGGCCGCATAACGCTTGTGCTCGTTCGCATAGCGGAACAGATGCCGCTTGTCGTAGTGCTGCAGCGCGCCGTCGGGCGTGGCGAACAGCAGACGATTGAACACCCCCTCCGACGTGCGCAGCTGCACGCTGCCGGTAACCGCGGCACCCAGGGTCCCGGCCTGCTCGCGGATCCACGCCACCGTGGCGCCGTCCATGCCCTCGGCCTGGTCGATGGCCTCGTTGCTGAAACCGCTGGTGAACGTCTCCGGCAGGATCACCAGATCGGTCTGTCCCGCGAGCGGCGCGATCAGCCCGCCGTAGTAGTCGCGGTTGCCCGCCGGATCGTGCCAGCGGGTTTCGCCCTGGATCAGGGAAATGCGCAGGTCCTGCATGGTGTCGGTGTTCCTGATCCTGTCGAAAGGACGTGCATTGTAGGAGGGGCTTCAGCCCCGACGCTTCTCCGTCAGCCTTCCGGATACTCCGGCAAAGGCGTCGGGGCTGAAGCCCCTCCTACAGGGCTCAGAGTTTCTTCAACCTTGCGATCGCCGCGTCCAGCGTCGCCTCGTTCTTGGCGAAGCACAGGCGCGCCAGGCGCTGGCCCGCCGGAGGCTTTTCGTAGAACGGCGACAGCGGGATCGCAGTGACGCCGTGCTCCACGGTCAGCCACTTCACGAACTCGGTATCCGGCAGGTCACTGACGGCGGAATAGTCCACCAGTTGGAAGTAACCACCCGGCACCGGCAACGGTTTGAACTTCGTGCCCAGCAGCTGTTCGCGGAAACGGTCGCGCTTGTCCTGGTAGAACGCACCCAGCTGCTCGTAGTGTTCCGGCTCGTCGCGGATCATCGCGGCGAAGGCGAACTGCGCCGGCGCGAAGGTGCAGAACACGTTGTACTGGTGCACCTTGCGGAACTCCGCCGTCAGCGCCGGCGGTGCGACGGCATAGCCGATCTTCCAACCCGTGCAGTGGTAGGTCTTGCCGAAGCTGGACACCACGAACGCACGCGCGGCCAGCTCGGGGTAGCGCAGGATCGACTCGTGGCGACGCCCGTCGAACACGATGTGCTCGTACACCTCATCGGAGATCAGGTAGATGCCGGTGCCTTCCAGCAGCGCGGCCAGTGCGCGGATGTCGGCGGCGTCGAACATCGCGCCGGACGGGTTGTGCGGGCTGTTGATGATCAGCAGGCGCGTCTTCGGGGTGATGGCCGCGCGCACGCGGTCCCAGTCCACGGCGAAGGTCTGCGGATCCAGCGGGACATGCACGGCACGCGCGCCGGCCAGGTCGATGGCGGGCTCGTAGCTGTCGTAGGCCGGGTCCAGCACGATGACCTCTTCGCCCGGGCGCACCACCGCATGGATGGCGTTGAACAACGCCTCGGTAGCACCACTGGTCACGGTGATCTCGGTGTCGGGATCCACCTCGCGGCCGTAGCAGCGCAGCGCCTTTTCGGCGATGGCCTGGCGCAGTGGCGCCACCCCGGTCATCGGCGCGTACTGGTTGTGGCCGGCCCGCATGGCGGCATCCAGTTCGTCCACCAGCCGCGGCGGCACCGCGAAATCCGGGAAACCCTGCCCCAGGTTGACCGCGCCATGTTCGGCGGCCAGTTGCGACATCACGGTGAAGATGGTGGTGCCCACCTTGGGCAGCTTGGTCTGGGGCTGGAACATCCCGGGTCAGGCACTCGATGAAGGGGAAGGCGGAGTGTACGCGCTCCGCTTTACGCGCGATGATGCGGCCATGGGCGACTCCCGCGATCCCGACGCCATCGACCAGGTTCCCGAGGCCGAACGGGCGCGTCTGGCCACCGCGTGGGCAGCCGCGCATTACTTCGTGGCGGTGGGGCGGCAGGAATGGCTGTTCCGCACCGGCCTGACCGCAGCGGATGTCGAGCGGCAGATCATGGCGACCCGCTATCTGTTCATCACCGCATGGAATCCCCCGCCCGGCGACACCTCGCGCCCGCTCAATGACGCCGCGCAGGAACGCCTGCATGCCCGCGTGCAGGCGCTGGGCCTGTCCTTCCATCCCGCGCTGGGCTGCAACAGCCGGGGCGGCATGGTGGAACACGGGTGCCTGGTGCTGGATGCCACTCCGGAGCAGGCCGATGCCCTGGCCCGCGAGTTCGGCCAGGGCGGCACCCTGTTCTGGCAGGCCGGCGAGCCCGTCCGCCTGCGCATGATGTGGCCGCGACCGGCGCAGGCCGACGGCGACCCGCATACCGACTGGGTGGGGTGACGGACCGCGACCGTCTGTCGCAGGCGGCCGGACCGGCCCCTCCGTTTAGAATGGGCGATTGAGTCTCCAGGACACTCCAGCCTCCCGCCCGGGAACGCCCGATCCGATGACCGACGCCGCTCCCCGCCATCCGCCGTTGCTGGCCGCCCGCGCCTTGGCGTTCTCGCGCAATGACGAGCCGGTGTTCGGGCCGCTGGACTTCGCCGTGGACGCAGGCGAGGCGCTGCTGGTGCAGGGCGGCAATGGCGTCGGCAAGACCACCCTGCTGCGCGTCCTGGCCGGCCTGCTGCGGGCCGATACGGGCCACATCGACATCGACGGCCAGCCCGCCGGCCCGGCGCGTCGCGCCCACGCGATGGCCTACCTCGGCCACCTGCCGGCGCTGAAGGCGGACCTGAACGCGCTGGAGAACCTCAACTTTCTCTGCGGCCTGCACGGTCGCCGCGCGCGGCAGATGCCGGGCAATGCCCTGGCGATGGTCGGCCTGGCCGGCTACGAGGACGCGCTGGCGCGGCAGCTCTCCGCCGGCCAGAAGAAGCGGCTGTCGCTGGCGCGCCTGTGGCTGTCGCCGTCGCCGCTGTGGCTGCTCGACGAGCCCTACGCCAACCTCGACCTGGACGGCATCACCCTGGTCAACCGGATGATCTCCGCGCACCTGCGCGACGGCGGCGCTGCGCTGGTGACCACGCACGGCGCGTATGCCGCGCCACCGGTGCAGACCCGCACGCTGCTGCTGGAGCGGGGAGACGCGACATGAGTCCGACGGCTGTGTCCTCGAACCCGCTGCACCCCGCCCTTTCCCCCGCAAGCGGTGGACGGGGTTGCTTCACGGGAGCTCGCGCATGAGCACCGCGCCCTCGCTCCTCCAGACTGCCCGCGCGCTGATCACGCGCGACGTGCAACTGCTGTGGCGCCGCCGTGGCGACGCACTGCAGCCTGCCCTGTTCGCCATGCTGGTGGTCGTCTTGTTCGCACTCGGCCTGGGCACCGCGCCGCAGGCGCTGTCGAAGGTGGCGCCGGCGGTGCTGTGGGTCGCCGTGCTGCTGGCCGGCCTGCTGTCGCTGGACACGCTGTTCCGTGGCGATGCGGAAGATGGTTCGCTCGAACAATGGATCCTCGCGCCGGTGCCGCTGGCGTGGCTGGTGCTGGTGCGCGTGCTGACCCACTGGGCCACCACCGCCCTGCCCCTGGTGCTGGTGACGCCGCTGCTGGGCGAGATGCTGCACCTGCCGCGCAGCGACCTGCCGATGCTGCTGGCCACGCTCGCGCTGGGCACGCCGCTGCTGAGCCTGCTGGGCGCCGTGGTGGCCGCGCTGACGGTGGGCATGAGGCGCTCTGGTATCCTTGTCGCCCTGCTGGCGTTGCCGTTGTACGTGCCCGTGCTGGTGTTCGGCGCAGGGGCCGTGACCGCCAGCGCGCAAGGGCTGGATGCTTCCGGCGCCCTCCTCTGGCTGGCCGCCGGCCTGCTGCTCTCGCTGCTGCTGGCGCCGCTGGCCGCCGCCGCGGCGATCCGCATCGCCCTGACCTGAAGACCGCCGCCGCATGAATCCTCTCGTCCGCTGGTTCCACCAACTCGGCTCACCGCCCTACTTCGACCGCTTCGCCGCGCGCTGGACGCCGTGGTGCTACCTGGCGGCGCTCGTGCTGTTCGGCGTGGGCCTGTGGCAGGCGCTGTTCGTGGTGCCGGCCGATTACCAGCAGGGCGACAGCTTCCGGATCCTGTACATCCACGTGCCCAGCGCGTGGATGAGCATGTTCGTCTTCGGCCTGATGGCGTTCTATGCCGCCATCGCGCTGGTCTGGCGCATCAAGCTGTGCGAGATCCTGGCGATGGCCTGCGCCCCCACCGGCGCCGCGTTCACCGTCATCACCCTGGCCACCGGCAGCATCTGGGGCAAGCCGATGTGGGGCACCTGGTGGGACTGGGATCCGCGCCTGACCACCGAACTGATCCTGCTGTTCCTCTATCTCGGCGTGATGGGCCTGTACGGCGCCATCGACGACCGCCGCAGCGCGGCGCGCGCGGCCGGCCTGCTGGCCATCGTCGGCGTGGCGCTGCTGCCGGTGATCCGCTACTCGGTGGTGTGGTGGAACTCGCTGCACCAGGGCCAGACCATCCGCGTGTTCGGCGAGTCCAGCATGGACGACAGCATGCTGCTGCCGCTGGTACTGATGGTGATCGCCACCAAGTTCTGGTTCGCCGGCTCGCTGCTGGCGCGCGCGCGCGCCGACAACCTGCACCGCGAAGCCGGCAAGGCCTGGGTGGCGAAACTCGCGTCGGACGGAGCCGCCCCATGAGCTATCTGGAATACGTCATCGGCGCCTACGCCGTGTTCGCCGCCGTGCTGGCCTGGGACTTCATCGCCCCGCGCCTGCAGGTGCGCCGCGAACTGCGCGCCGCCCGCCTGCGCGTCGCACGCGACTCGCGCCGCAACGCCGCCCCCACCGACCTGGAACGCTGACCGATGAATCCCGTGCGACGCCGTCGCCTGCTGTTCGTGCTGCTCGCCGTCGTGGTGGCCGGCATTGCCACCGCGCTGATCGCGATGGCCCTGCAGCGCAACGTGGCCTACCTGTACACACCGGCCGAAGTGTTGCGCGGTGATGCCAAGCAGTCCCGCTTCCGGCTGGGCGGCATGGTGGAAAAGAACTCGTTCAAGCGCGAAGCCGGCTCGCTGACCTCGCACTTCCGCGTCACCGATGGCGACGCGCAGCTGACGGTGCGCTACGACAAGATCCTCCCGGACCTGTTCCGCGAGGGACAGGCCGTGGTCGCCACCGGCACCCTGCAGGATGGCGTGTTCGTGGCCGAGGACGTGCTGGCCAAGCACGACGAGGCGTACATGCCGAAGGAAGTCGCCGACAAGATGGGCAAGGCGCACCAGAAGCACGACGTGCCTGCAGCACCTGCGGGGTCGGCGAATTGATCGCCAAGCCCACCGTGATCTCCCTTCTCCCTGCTTGCGGGGAGAAGGTGGCCGAAGGCCGGATGAGGGGCGCTCCTGCTTCTCGGCGTGTGGCCGACGGGGAAGCCGCTGGCCATCGCATCCGGATATCTTCCCGTTGCTCTTATCCCGGCGACTCCGCTGGTCCCTCACCCGCCTTCGGCACCCACCCCGGCCGGGCGCAGCGCGCCCGGCGTTCAAACGATCTGCGCGGCATGCCGCGCAAGCAGATCGTTCTCACCCCCGCCAGCAGGGCGAGGGAATGGATGACTGATGCTGCCTGAACTCGGACAAATCGCGCTGATCCTGGCGCTGCTGGTGGCGATGCTGCAGGCAGTGCTGCCACTGGCCGGCGCGCAGCGCGGCAAGGCGTCATGGATGGAAGTCGCACGCCCGGCGGCCTACGCACAGCTGTGGCTGGTGATGCTGGCCTTCATCGCGCTGACGGTGGCCTTCGTGCAGCAGGACTTCTCGGTCAAGTACGTGGCGGGCAACTCCAACTCGCTGCTGCCGATGGTCTATCGCTACACCGCAGTGTGGGGCTCGCACGAAGGCTCGCTGCTGTTGTGGGCGCTGGTGCTGGCGATCTGGACCGGCGCCGTGGCGCTGTTCTCGCGCGGTCTTCCGGACGTGGTGATGGCGCGCGTGCTCGGCGTGATGGGCGTGGTCGCCATCGGCTTCCTCGCCTTCCTGATCTTCACCTCCAACCCCTTCATCCGCCTGCTGCCGTCGCCCGGCGAAGGCCGCGACCTCAACCCGCTGCTGCAGGACCCGGGGATGATCATCCATCCGCCGCTGCTGTACGTGGGCTACGTCGGGTTCGTGGTGCCGTTCGCGTTCGCCATCGCCGCGCTGCTCGACGGCCACGTGGACGCACGTTGGCTGCGCTGGACGCGGCCGTGGACGAACGTCGCCTGGGGTTTCCTCACCCTCGGCATCGCGCTGGGCAGCTGGTGGGCGTACTACGAACTGGGCTGGGGCGGCTGGTGGTTCTGGGATCCGGTCGAGAACGCCAGCTTCATGCCCTGGCTGGTGGGCGCGGCACTGATCCATTCGCAAGCGGCCACCGAGAAGCGCGGTGCGTTCCGTGGCTGGACGCTGCTGCTCGCCATCGCCGCGTTCTCGCTGTCGCTGCTGGGCACGTTCCTGGTGCGCTCCGGTGTGCTGACCAGCGTGCACGCCTTCGCCGCCGATCCCACCCGTGGCCTGTTCGTGCTGATCTTCCTGGGCGTGGTGATCGGCAGTTCGCTGCTGCTGTACGCCTGGCGCGCACCGCAGCTGTCCGAGGGCGAATCGGAGAAGTCGTACTTCGCCGCCAGCTCGCGCGAGACGCTGCTGCTGGCCAACAACCTGCTGCTCGCCGCCGCCTGCGCGATGGTGCTGCTGGGCACGCTGTACCCGCTGATCGCCGACGCGCTGGAACTGGGCAAGATCTCGGTCGGCCCGCCGTACTTCAGCCTGCTCTTCATCGTGCTGATGGCGCCGCTGGTGGCACTGGTGCCGTTCGGGCCGATCACCAAGTGGCAGCGCGAGAACCTGCGCAAGCCGCTCGCCATGCTGCTGCCGTGGGCCGGGCTGGCGATCGCACTGGCCGTCATCGCCTGGTTCGTGGCGCCCCAAGGCAAGCTGAAAGCCGCCGCCGGCATCCTCGGTGCGGCGTGGGTTGGCCTGGGCACGCTGCGCTTCGTGTGGTCGCGCCTGCGCGCGAACGGCCGTTTCACTCCTGAGATGCTGGGCATGACGCTGGCGCACACCGGCATCGCCGTGTTCCTGGTCGGCGCGCTGCTGGTGGAAGCGCTCAACGTGCAGCGCGAACTGGCGGTGAAGCCCGGCCAGACGGTCGAGGTCGGCCGCTGGGGCTTCCACTTCCAGGGCGTCGATGAAACCCAGGGACCGAACTACCTCTCTGACCGGGGTCACGTGCAGGTACTGCGCGATGGCAAGCCGGTGACGTTGCTGCATCCGGAGAAGCGCGCATACGCCAGCGGTGGCCAGGTGATGACCGAGGCCGGCATCCGGCCCGGCGTGCTCGGCGATGTCTACGTCGCCATCGGCGAACCGCTCGGCGACGGCGCCTGGGCGCTGCGCGTGCACATCAAGCCCTTCGTCCGCTGGATCTGGCTGGGCGCCGCCCTGATGGCGCTGGGCGGCTTCGTCACCGCCGCCGACCGCCGGTTCCGCAACCACCGCAAGCCCGAGGCCAATCCCGCATGAGCAACGCGTCCGAACTCCCGCCATCGCCGCCGCGCTCGCGTGGCGCGATGACCTTCGCGCTGATCATCATCGGCCTGTTCTTCATCGGCCTGATGGGCCTGCTGTACTACGGCGTGAAGCAGTCCGACCGTGCCGGCCGCGATGCCCTGCCCTCGCCTCTGATCGGCAAGCCGTCACCGGCCTTCGACCTGCCACTGCTGCACGAGCCCGGCAAGCGCGTGACCAACGCCGACCTCAAGGGCCAGCCCTACGTGATGAACGTATGGGGCAGCTGGTGCCCGGAATGCCGCGTGGAGCATCCCATCCTGACGAAGTTCGCGCTGACCAAGCGCGTGCGCTTCATCGGCTACAACCTCAAGGACGAGCGCCAGGATGCGCTGCGCTGGCTGGAGCAGTTCGGCAATCCGTACATGATGGTCATCGCCGACATCGAAGGCCGCGCGGCGATCGACTGGGGCATCTACGGCGCGCCGGAAACCTTCCTCGTCGACGGCAACGGCGTGATCCGCTGGAAGCACGTCGGCGCCATCGACCAGGCCATCATTGACCACCAGTTGATCCCCGCGCTGGAAAAAATCGAAGCCGGCCGATGAACGCGTCTCCGATGCTCCTGCTGCGCGCTTTGCTGCTGGCCCTGCTGGTCGCCGTCGCCGCGCCCTCCTTCGCCCAGGCCAGCGACCCCACGCCGCTGCAGTTCCGGGATACCGCCGAGGAAGCCCGCTTCCACACGCTGACCGCCGAACTGCGCTGCGTGATGTGCCAGAACCAGTCGCTGGCCGATTCCAACGCACAGATCGCGCACGACCTGCGGCGTGAGGTGCTCGACCTGATGCGCCAGGGCAAGGACGACGCGCAGGTGAAGCAGTTCCTGGTCGATCGCTACGGCGAGTTCGTGCTGTACAAGCCGGAGATGGCACCGGGCACCTACGTGCTGTGGTTCGGGCCGCTGCTGCTGTTGCTGGCCGGCGGCGTGTGGGTCGGCCGGATCGTCGCCAAGCGCGCGAAGCAACCCGCGCCGACCACCGACGACGACAACCAGGAGTGGTGATGACCACCTTCGTGATCCTCTCCATCGTGCTTTCCGCCGCCGTGCTGCTGGCGGTGCTGTGGCCGCTGTGGCGCGATGCACGCGGGCTGGTGCTGGGTGGCGTCGCCGCGCTCGGCATCGCCACGTTCGCGCTGTACCGCGTGGTGGGCACGCCTGCCGCGCTGTCGCCGCAGGCCACCGCCACGATGCCCACGACGCTGGACGATGCCGTGACCCAGCTCGAAGCCGAGCTCGCGAAGCAGCCCAATGAACCGGAAGGCTGGCGCCTGCTGGGCAAGTCCTACGCGGCGCTGCAACGTTACGACGACGCGCAGAAAGCCTTCGAGCGTGCCGTGCAGCTGCTGCCCACCGACGCCGACCTGCTGGTCGAAACCGCGCAGTCGCGCCTGTTCAACAATGCCGAACGCAAGCTCGACGCGCAGTCGATGGCACTGCTGGACAAGGCCATCGCCATCAATCCCGATCACCAGCGCGCGCTGTGGTTCCTCGGCCTCGCGCAGCGACAGGAAGGCAAGCACGCCGAGGCGGCGAAGACCTGGGAACCCCTGCTGGCCAAGGTCGACCCCAACACGGCCGCCACCCTGCGCACGCAGATCAACGAAGCCCGTGCCGACGCCGGCCTGCCGCCGCTTGCCGACACTGCGCCTGTCGCCGACGCGGCACCTGCATTGCTCACCGTCACCGTTGAGCTGGCCCCGGCACTGAAGGACAAGCTGGCGCCGGGCGACACGCTGTTCGTGTTCGCCCGCCAGATGGGCGGCCCGCCGATGCCGGTCGCCGCCAGGCGCCTGCCGGTGGATACCTTCCCGGTGACCGTGCCGCTCGGCGACGGCGACAGCCCCATGCCCACGCTCAAGCTGTCGCAGCTGCCGCAGGTGCACCTGGTCGCCCGCATCGCAAAGGGCAGCGGCCCCGCCGCCCAGACCGGCGATCTGGAAGCCGCTGCCGTCACTGCCGACGTCAAGGCCGGCAACAGCTACACGCTGACGATTGATCGCGTGGTGCCGTAAGGCCACGCCATACCGCGCTGCCGCCTCACCTTCTCCCTGCGAAGCGGGGAGAAGGTGCCGAAGGCGGATGAGGGGCGCTCTTCGCGCGAACCCTCCGCCTCGCGTTATTGAGGCACGTTGACCGCTGATCGTAACGCCGGCATCCCACTCCGTTCGCCCCTCACCCGCCCGTTGGGCACCCTCTCCCCGCTGCGCAGGGCGAGGGATACGGATGCTGCGTTGCGACGTATCCGTGCCCTGCCTGCACCTGCATGACATGGCATCGATAAACCGCCTTCCCTACACTCTGGCGATGATCCATCTCCCGCTCACTGCATGAAGCGCGCACGCGTCGTGTCACGGCCAGCTCTCTGGCTCTCCGCACCTGCGCTGCTCGGACTGCTGCTCCCGCTGCAACGCGCATGGATGCCGGGCCAAGGATCCATTGGCTGGGCGCTGGACCTGTTCGCGCACTGGCAGCCGCTCTATGGCGCAGCCTGGCTGATCGCCTGCCTGCTCGGCGCCCTACGCGACAGGCGCTGGCTCCTCGGCCTGCCACTGCTTGCCATGCCATGGCTTACCGCAAGTCCCGTCGCGCCGCACTCGGACGAGCCTCCACATCTCCTGGTCGCGGTCGCCAACGTCAACATCCATCAGCGCGATCCCGGCGCGCTGCTCGCCTGGCTGCGACAGAAACCGGCCAATCTCGTGGTGCTGACCGAGTTGTCGCCCCACTACGCTGAGGCGCTGGAAGACCGGAAATACGGCGGATTCGCCCACCAAGCGCTGCATCCGCTCGCGTCGCCGCCGGGCCTTGGGGTGTTGTCCGACCGTCCTCTCCGCAACGTGCGCGTGCTGCCCGACGGACTGGGTGCGCTGCGAATGGAGGCCGATCTCGATATCGGCGGCCGCACCGTCCACTTTATCGCCGCGCATCCCAAGCCACCCATGGCCACGCGCAAGTACCACGCGCGTGATCAGTTGCTGCGGGAACTCGCCACGACTGCCGCCACGCGGCCGACAATCGTCGCCGGCGACCTCAATGCCACGCCATGGTCCAGCGCACTGCTGGGCAGCGACATGCGCTCGCTGCGACGCGCTACCGGCTGGACACCCACCTATCCCAGCGAGGGCGGCGGCATGTTCGGCATCGGTATCGACCATGTCCTGGTCTCACCAGAGTTCGCACGCACCTGGGCGGAACGCGGCCCCTATATCGGTTCTGACCACCTGCCCTTGCGTGCCGGGATGCGCTGGCAGGGCGAATAGCGTCGCCCGGATCGCTACACTTCACCCATGACCGAATTCATCCCCCCCGGCACGCGCTTCCATCCCCTGCCCTCGCCGTTCCGCATGAAGCGCGGCGGTGCGCTGCACGGGGCGCGGATGGCGTATGAAACCTGGGGCACCTTGAACGAGCGCCGCGACAACGCGGTGCTGATCGTCACCGGGCTGTCGCCGGACGCGCATGCGGCGCGCAATCCGGGCAACGAGGCTGAGGGCTGGTGGGAGGGGATGCTCGGCCCCGGCAAGCCGATCGACACCGACCGCTGGTTCGTGGTCTGCGTGAACTCGCTCGGCAGCTGCAAGGGCTCGACGGGCCCGGCCTCGGTGAATCCGGATACAGGCGGCCTCTACCGCCTCGACTTCCCCGAGCTGTCGGTGGAAGACGGCGCCAATGCGGCCTTCGACGTGGTGCGCGGGCTGGGCATCGAGCAGTTGGCCTGCATCATCGGCAACTCGATGGGCGGGATGACGGCACTGGCCTACCTGCTGCTGCACCCGGGCGCGGCGCGCACGCACATCAACATCTCGGGCAGTGCGCAGGCGCTGCCGTTCTCCATCGCCATCCGTTCGCTGCAGCGCGAGGCGATCCGGCTGGATCCGCAGTGGAACCAAGGCCAGTACGACGACGAGACCTATCCGGAATCCGGCATGCGGATGGCGCGCAAGCTGGGCGTGATCACCTACCGTTCGGCGCTGGAGTGGGATGGTCGCTTCGGTCGCGTGCGACTCGAATCGGACCGTCCGGACGAGGAGCCGTTCGGGCTCGAGTTCCAGGTGGAGAGTTACCTGGAAGGACATGCGCGCCGCTTCGTGCGCCGCTTCGATCCCAACTGCTATCTCTATCTCAGCCGGTCGATGGACTGGTTCGACCTGGCGGAATACGCCGGTGAGGACCGCGCCGATGGCGACGTGATGAAGGGGCTGGCCAGGATCCGCGTGCAGCGTGCGCTGGCGATCGGGGCGGCCACCGACATCCTGTTCCCGCTGCAACAGCAGCAGCAGATCGCCGAGGGGCTGGCGGCCGGTGGGGCGCAGGCGGAGTTCCTGCCGCTGGAATCGCCGCAGGGGCATGATGCCTTCCTGGTGGATTTCGAGCGGTTCGGACCCGCAGTGGCAGGGTTTCTGGCGGGGGTCTGAGCACCCGCTGTTCCCTTCTCCCCGCAAGGCGGGGAGAAGGTGCCGAAGGCGGATGAGGGGCGTGCGCGGCAAACACCCGAGCGCACACCTGTCCGGTCTCCGTTCGCCCCTCACCCGCCCGCTGGGCACCCTCTCCCCGCTGGGCGGGGTGAGGGGGAACGTCCAACCCATCCCGCACCGCACGACACCCTCCCAGCCCCGCGCGGCTAAAATGGGCCCACACTTCCACCGGGCTCGCCCCATGACCCTCGATTTCCCCGGCGCCGACAAGCTGATCGCGTCGCTGGACGCCGCCGTCGCCCTCGGCGACGACCGTGCCGTCACCGATGCGCTGCGCAAGTCGCTGTGCGAACTGATCTGCGACGAGGACGTGCATCTGCCGTCCTGCGTGCTGGAGCCGATCTCCGACCATTACGCGCGCCGCGAGCTGTACACCAGCCCTGAGCATGGTTACAGCGTGATCGCTATGACGTGGGGCCCGGGCCAGGGCACGAAGATCCATGATCATTCGGGTATGTGGTGCGTGGAGGGCGTGTGGCGCGGGCGGCTGGAGATCACGCAGTACGAGCTGGCGGAGCACGACGATGTGCGCTATCGCTTCGTGCCGGCGGGCACCATCGAGGCCGGTACGGGCTCGGCGGGCAGCCTGATCCCGCCGCACGAGTACCACACCATCCGCAATCCGAGCGACAAGGCGATCGCGGTCAGCCTGCACGTGTACCAGCGCACGATGGTCCGCTGCGGGATCTTCACACCGGAGGAAGAGGCCGGCACCGACGGCTGGCAGCGCCGGGGTGAGCGGTTGCTGGGGACGGACCAGGTCAACTGAGGCGCTGCGGGACCCTGCCCCTGTCGGTGGGGGGCTGGGCTCGGCTATACTTCGCGTCCGCGCCGAAGTGGCGGAATGGTAGACGCAGCGGACTCAAAATCCGCCGCCCTTAAAAGCGTGTGGGTTCGAGTCCCACCTTCGGCACCAAGATCAAACCCCGGGCTTCCGGGGTTTTTTCGTTTTGGTCGGGCGCAGCTCACAGGATGGGTTAGGCGAAGCACCCTTCTCAAAATTTCAGACGATTGAATTCGCAAGCTCACCCTAACCTATTGCCCTGCTTTTGCAGCAAACGAGTTCGCCAACTCAGCATTTCGTCGCATGCTCTTTGAAGGCAGGCATAGTATCCCGCTGACGATAGAGTGACATCAGATAGATCGAATAGCCCTCCATCACCATGACGGAACGCTATCAACCGAACGCACTCACCAATATCGAACTGCAGGATGACGCTTCCATCGTCGAATGCCTCATCACCGTCAGGAGCCCAAGGTATGCTCTTCTTGAAAAGACTATCCAGAAAAGCCTCCCGCTCCATCTTCTGCAGTGGAAGGACACTTTCGGAGCCGAAAACTGCCAACAGGTACGCCTTCGCTACGTCCTCGGCGGAGGACTCCGCGTACTCTGCGGTGTGTGATCCACGTGATCGCACCCTGCGTTCCATCTCATCTCTCGAACATGCCAGAAGCGTTGCGTCCTCGCCCTTGACTCCAAACCAGAGGCCATTCACTGCGACCTGAAATGAGCCCAAACCGAACGTGCCGGCCTCTGGAAAAGCTTTGGACATGAAGAACGCGATCGACAAGCCTCTCTCCTCTTCAATCAGGGTGCTTTCTTCTGTTGGGCTATTTGAGCTGCTTGAGGACTTCATTGGGGATGTTTCTCATTTGAATAGGTTTGTCGCCACCCGTTGAACCATTCCAGTGCGTCTCGCCATTGCTTGGACGAGAGAACCTGTGAATGGTGCCGTTCTCATCGCGCGCCCAACGTACGCCATTGCGATCCAGGATCGACTGGCGATATAGCTCACGGACATTCTTGGGTTCAGGACTCTGTGAGTTCTGATGATGTTTTGGATTGTGCGTTAACGAAGGATCATCGTCATCATTGCCGTCTCCTCCTTCTGGGGGAGGGGCGGAACTCGTTGATGTGATGGGCTGCCCATCGCGACCTCGTCTTACGCTATCCCGACTAGTCGGTCTGGCCGGTCTCGCATTGTCGGGGCGCCCGTTTCCATCTGAATCGGTCCCAGAGGGACCGGGATCGACGATCCCTTGCTCCTGCTCATTCTTCGCGGACGTAACTATTGGAATGATTCTGCCGAGCTCCCGAACGATGGAGCTTTGTCGTCCGTCGGGATCATTGAATCTATACGGATTATTGAACGCATATGCGTACGCATTGAACTGCCGACTATCTCCAGTTGTATACATACTCACGGGATCGACGCTTAAGAATGCACCGACTTGAGGATCGTAATAGCGCTGCTGCATATACGTCAGCCCGGTGGCCGCATCCTGCACATGCCCCGTGAACCCCGGCCCATCCTTCACCGGTCCCGCCACCTGCGCCCCATAGGGCTCGTACTCCGTGGTCTCGATGACCACCTTGTTGGCATCGGTCACCGCGATGGGCGTACCCAATGCATCCGTGTGGATGTACTCCACCGTCGTCTGCGCATGCGCCGCCAGGCTGATCCCCAGCCACAGCAGCGCCGCCATCATCCCTCTCATATACCGGCTCATTCGATTGGCCCTCCACCGCCACCACCGGTCGCATACGCCGGCGGAGACCAGACAGAACACCCCAGCGCGTTGCAGGCGCGGACCTCGTACGGGGACACGCACGTGGGCGGCGAGTAACGCGACAGCCACGTATTGGGACCCTGGTACACCAGCCCGCCTGTGTTCGGCGCAGGTCAATGCGCTAGTGCCCGACTTATCAGGGGATTCTCAGATCGGCTTCTAACCCGCCTTACAAGGGTGGGCATTTACGTTGCTGGACAAGACTTCAAAACCACATTTGCAATCTCTTCTGTACAATCCTTCAACGTGCCCTCGCACTCGTCCATGATGGAGTTTCCGCTCGCGTCGACTTCATAGCGAAACCGCCCAACCGAAGACTGCTCTCCATCAGGCAAACGATCCAACTGGGCACTCACTAACCTCAAAGTTACCGGGCCATGCTCCGGAGGATCAAGGAGATCGACATGCGAGTGCTTTGAAAGATGCCCCTCTAGCCTGACAACCAATTTCTGCATTGACCCAATTCCTGCCGCTTCATTTTTCAGCTGCACTCCACAAGTCGTTCGTTCACTGCACCCAGCGATCACGAACGCCAATACGACGCACACCAGTCGAAGCTGACCAACAGGAACATGCAAGCACCGAGAGTTCGTCATTTCGACAGCTCCTTATCCAACTTCTTTGAGTCAAGCCGGCTTTCCACCCTGAATACACCTCGAAATTCACTCAAATTCGTTTTTATCGTCGTATCGTTTCTGATGATGTTGTCAACATCCCCCCCAGAAAGCCTGGTGCCACTTCGATCCGCCATTATGTGATCGTTCGTGTAACCAGGCTTGGGAGCCGAGGTCCTTCCTCCTCGCCATCCTTCGTCCTCGTACCCTTCTTGGGCCCCTGCCAAGTGAAGCAGGTCATGGACTGCAGCTCCAACCCATCCTGATTTCGATGTATTGATGTGCGCGCGATTTCCGCCAAAATCATTCGCGCCCTCTCCAGCTTTCGGATAGTTCCTAAAATCGTCAACCGGCGCCAAGCTCATACGGTTCGTTCCGAAGCCGCCAGGTGATTGGAGAACCTGCAGCCTGACTTTCATCCCACCCCAATCAGATTGAACAGCCTTCATCAGGTTACTGATCGCTGAAATGTTATCGCCTGTGGCGCCTGTCCCCGAAAAATACACGGGAATGACCAGCACGCGCACGTCCTGGAAGTAAATCGCATCCTTACCGTCAGGGTCAGCAAATGTGTAAGGGTTGTTCCTCGCGTAACAATAGCGGCAGAAGTTCGCAAGCGGCTGCTGATGGGCCGTCACCGGATCCACGCTGAGCATCCTCCCAACATCGGGGTCGTAGTACCGCTGCTGCATATACGTCAGCCCGGTGGCCATATCCTGCACATGCCCGGTGTAACCCGGCCCGTCCTTCACCGGTCCCGCCACCTGCGCCCCATAGGGCTCGTACTCCGTGGTCTCGATGACCACCTTGTTGGCATCGGTCACCGCGATGGGCGTACCCAAGGCATCCGTGTGGATGTACTCCACCGTCGTCTGCGCATGCGCCGCCAGACTGATCCCCAGCCACAGCAGCGCCACCATTACCCTTCTCATATACCGGCTCATTGGATCGGCCCTCCACCACCACCGGTCGCATAGGCCGGTGGAGACCAGACAGAACACCCCAGCGCGTTGCAAGCGCGGACCTCGTACGGCGACACGCACGTGGGCGGCGAGTAACGCGACAGCCACGTATTGGGACCCTGGTATACCAAGCCGCCTGTATTGCGCAGTTCATAGCTGGTGGCACCGCCCGACGGACTCCACGCGATCTCGCACGAATGACTGTCCTGGTACGCGGTCAGTCCCTGCGGCACCGGCGGTGTCGACAGCGTGATCGACTTGACCGCCGACATTCCACCGCAACCCGCCGAGTTGCATGCCATCACCTGGTACTCGTAGGTCCCCGGAGGCTTGCCCGTGACCTGCGTCTGGTTGAACGCCGCGTTGTAGATTTCCGTCCAGCTCCCGCCCGCCGGACGCTCCTGCAGACGGTAGGACGTGGCAACCGGCACAGTGGTCCAGTTGATAACGTATCCCCCCGTCTCGCTGCTGGACGGCAACGTCAAGGTGGGCACGCCCGTTGGCGGCAGGGTCACCAGCACGCTTCCGGTGGCGGAATAAGGACCGCAGCCGGCCACATTGCACCCCCTCACCCGGTAGCCGTGTGTACCTGCCGCCCGTCGCGCCCGATACCCAAGAGAAAACCGAAATCGAAGCTGAGAGACTCGTCGCCTGACTGCCGCTACCGTCGGCCCAGTGTCGGGTAATTACTCAACTTGTACAATTACCTCTTCCCCGGCTTGTTCGTTTCTCGGCAAGAGCTAGCCTCTTAACCTCAACAGGGCTAAGACGCTCCTTAATCCGACCATACAACTCGACCACCTTCGAGTAGTCCCTTCTACGGAACGCCTCTTCAGCCTGCGGCCGCAGCTGGCTCTCGATAACGTCGAGAGCATATTCCTTCGCCCACTGCTTTCGCTGCCCTTCGAGCATGGAGAAGTATCGTGAGTCGCCTCGCAATGCCGTTGCACCGTAGCGCTGCATCAATGCACTCAGTTCTTCCAGGCCAGCAACAATACCCTCGTGCGTTGTTGCCACCATATTGCGATAGGTCTTCGCTACCTCTGGATCTCCCGCACGCACGACTTCTGACATCGCATAACGGGTTCCTGAGATGGAAATTCCAGCTCCAATTTCATACGACTGCCGCCCATGATAGACATCAACTTCAACGCCGCCTTTTTGATACCGCACCAGCGTCGGCAGCGCCTCGACTTCCGTAAAACCCTCGTTAGCAAGGAATGAGAACGCCTTACGAACCTTTGTCGTAAAGTGCAACTGCGAACGGTCTGGCATATTCATGGCGTCTCTCGTCATGGCGTTGGTGGCATCCAGAAGTTGGTCTGCGAATCGAACGTCCAGCCCCGATCCCTCAGCAAGTTGCGCTCGGCGTTAAGGAACTGACCCGCTGTATCGCCAGGTGACGCATCGCGAATAGGCCTCCCAAGGCGCATCTCTTCACGCAAAACACCCGCATTTTGCCGCCAATTCGCTCTAGGGTTTCCAAGATTTGGCAAACGGGAGAGCAGCGATCTTTCGCCAGAACCAAGTCTTTGCAGGTCCTTGACACGACCGATAACCGTCGTCTCTGCATTTCTTGCACCGCCAAGCACCCCTCCGCCGGCGACAAAAGAGATGAGTGCATGAACGAAGCTCTTATGTGTTTCCTGCGCAAGCTTCAGTGTTTCGGTGTCGCCCCCGACGCTCTTAATGAGGCGTTCTTGACTCTCTGGCGTCTTGTGCCGCCTAAACAACCCTGCTGTTGTACTTTTCCCGCCAAACCCAACGTCGCCGAATCTCCCTCCTGACTGCTGTCGGCACCAATCGAGGTTGCACGAATCACCAATCCGCGGGAACCGTCCATCCGGGTCGGTGAACTTGTACGGATTGTTGTTGGCATACCAATAGCGATTGAAGTTGCCACCACTACTGCCATCAGCTGTCACCGGATCAACGCTGAGGAACCTTCCGATGGTGGGGTCGTAGTACCGCTGCTGCATATACGTCAGCCCGGTGGCCGCATCCTGCACATGCCCGGTGTAACCCGGCCCATCCTTCACCGGTCCCGCCACCTGCGCCCCATAGGGCTCGTACTCGGTGGTCTCGATGACCACCTTGTTGGCATCGGTCACCGCGATCGGTGTACCCAAGGCATCCGTGTGGATGTACTCCACCGTCGTCTGTGCATGTGCCGCCAGACTGATCCCCAGCCACAGCAGCGCCGCCATCGCTCCTCTCATATACCGGCTCATTGGATCGGCCCTCCACCACCACCGGTCGCATACGCCGGTGGAGACCAGACAGAACACCCCAGCGCGTTGCAGGCGCGGACCTCGTACGGTGACACGCACGTGGGCGGCGAATAACGCGACAGCCACGTATTGGGACCCTGGTACACCAGCCCGCCTGTATTGCGCAGTTCATAGCTGGTGGCGCCGCCCGACGGACTCCACGCGATCTCGCAAGAATGAGTGTCCTGGTATGCGGTCAGTCCCTGCGGCACCGGCGGCGTCGCCAGCGTGATCGACTTAACCGCCGACATCCCACCGCAACCCGCCGAGTTGCATGCCATCACCTGGTACTCGTAGGTCCCCGGGGGCTTGCCGATGACCTGGGTCTGGTTGAATGCCTCGTTGTAGATTTCCGTCCAGCCTCCACCCGCCGGACGCTCCTGCAGGCGATACGACGTGGCAGCCGACACCGTGGTCCAATTGATTACGTACCCCCCCGTCTCGCTGCTGGACGGCAACGTCAAGGTGGGCACGCCCGTGGGCGGCAGAGTCACCAGCACGCTTCCGGTTGAGGAGTAAGGACCGCAACCAGCGGCATTGCAGGCCCGCACGCGATAACCATGGGTGCCGGCAGGTCGCCCACCCACGGCGCTGCCGCCGCCCGCCGCATTGTGGATCAACGTCCAGGCGGCGCCAGACAGGCTTTCTTCCAACTGGTAAGTCGTAGCCCCGGTCACGCCACTCCACGACACGGTGTAGCTGCCTGTGTGGCTGCTGGCAGGCACCGTCAACGACGGGGCCGCGCCCGGCGCCAAGGTCACCGCGACCACACTGGTTGCCGAATAGGGGCCGCAACCCGCCGCGTTGCACGCCATTGCCCGGTACTCATGACTCCCGCTGGCGCGGCCACTGACCGTCGTGCTGGTACCGGACGTATCATGGATCACCGTCCATGCCCCACCGGACGGGCGCTCTTCCAGCCTGTAGCTTGCTGCCGCCGCCACCGCCGTCCAACTGAGGCTGTAGCTGCCCGAATAGCTGCTGGCGGGTGCGGTCAGGGTGGGTGCGCTCGCGGGGGCATGCACGGACTGGGTGGTTCCTGTGCCGGACACCGGCCCGCATCCCGCGGGATTGCATGCCTTCACCCGGTACGCGTAAGCGCCCGCCGTCTTGCCGCTGTATGCCTTGCTCAGCGCACCCGTGTTCTGCTCGACCGTCCAGCCCCCCCCGTTCGCGCTCTGTTCCAGCGTGTAGTTCGTCGCGCCTGCAATGGACGTCCAGCTCACGGTGTAGTTGCCGTTGAGCGCCGTGGCCGGCACCGTCAGGCCGGGTGCCGACGCAGGCGCCAGTTCCACCGTCACCGTACCGGTGTTGCTCCAGTTGCTGCAGGTGCTGGCCTGGCAGGCACGGACGCGATAGGCATAGCTGCCACTGCCCTTGCCGGAATAGCCACGCTGCACGGCACTCCCCGTGTACGCGGCCTGCCAGCTGCCGCCGCCGACCGACTCCTGCAATTCGTAGCCGGTCGCCGTCGCCGTGGCCGACCACGAAACCGTGTAGCTGCCGTTGCTGCTGTACGTCGGCACGGACAGGCTCGGCGTACCCGGCGCCACGATGGTGGTGACCCGCGCCACCAGGCTTCCCGCCAGCATCACGTACTCATGGTGCTTGCCGGTGCGCGCATCCTCCTGTCGGCGCAACGCGCCCTCCTGACCATACATGGAGCGGATACGCCCCAATGTGGGCGACGTCGCTTCGACGCGCCGACCATGACCGTCGTAGCGATAGGTTTCCTTGCCGGTCGCCTCTCGCAAACGGTTGCCGTAGTCGAACTGGTACAACTGCCCGTTCTTGTTGGCCAGATTGCCTTGCTCGTCGTAACCGAATCCCACCACGGTCACGCCACCGGACTTGATGTTGCCCAGTCGCATGCTGGTGTCGTACACGTACTGGTGATTCCGCGTGTTGTTGCCACCCGTAACCACCACCGAGGTCAGATTGTCCAGCGCGTTGTAGCCGTAGCTTGCCGTGCCGAACATCGGCGACACTGCCTGGGTCAACCGGTCCAGTCCGTCGTAAGTCATGCTGCGGGTTTGCCTGGCCGCCGCAGTGTGGTCGGTGATGCCGCTGACATTGCCGACGCCGTCATACGCGTATCCCAGGTCCAACGGCTTGGTCCCGCCAATGGAATCCGTGCTGCGCGCCGGCAGTTGGCGGGCGTTCTGCGTGAGCGTGTGGACGATGCCGTTGCCGTAGGTGAACTGCTTGACGGCGCCGTTGGGGTAGTAGCTTGCCGCAGTAGCGTATGTCCCCGCCTGCGTGGGCTGGCCCAGCGCGTTGGGAGCCTGATTGACGACCAACCCCGAGGGATAGGTCAGGGTGGACAGATGTCCATGGGTCTCATACGCATAGCCTATGCTCCAGGTGTAATCAGGCTGCGCGACGGACTCGCCCGTCAACAGGCGACGGCGGTTGTAGGTGTAGGCATTGACCACCTGCGTGCCCAGGTTATCGGATGGCGCACTGTTGTAGGTCGTGATGCTGGCGGGAAGCCCATCACGCGTATAACTCCACGACTGGTCACCCTTGCCATCAGGGAACACGATCATCTGGAGTCTGTTGCGGGCGTCATACATGCGATCGACCCGTCGACTGATCACGCCCGCCTTCGTGTGTTCGCAAGGCCCTGAAGGCGACCATGACAGTCCTGCCGCGCTCCAGCTCAGATTCCCGGCACCATCGTAGCCATAGGCGCTGGTACCGGTCTCGTTTTCACTGCTCTTGCACAGCTGCTGATGCGCGTCATACGCGTAGTAGCGGCGCTGCCAGGCAATGTTGTCGTTGCTGCGCCGGGTCAGCGTGAGTGGCTTGCCGAACACGTCACGCTCGATCTCCGTACGTGTGTTTTCCGGATGCTGGATCACGGTCGCCTGCTCGTAGCTTGGCTGATCGAACATCTGGTACCACGTGCTGGTCTGCCGCTGATGCGGATCCGTCACGCGGGTGTACAACCCATTGGCGTCGCTGAGGTACTGGGTCTGGGTGACCAGCACGCTGGGCGACAACTCGCTGTCCTGCGAAACCGATGTCGTCCTCCCCAAGGCATCGTAGTCGGTCCACGTGCCGGTATTCAGCACATCCGTCGTGCCGGGGTAGGACGCGAACGTCGTCCTTCCCTCGTGGTCGTAGGCGAATCGCTGGAAGCGCCTGGTACCCACCTCGTTGGCGGCGTCGTACTCGCGCTTGACCTGGGGCCGCCACAACGCATCGAAGTAGGTGATCTTGCGGGCATTGCCGGTGCTGACGGTCTGTCGCCAGTGGCCGGCAGGAATGCCGTACTCGGCCGTTGCCACGGGCTCGAATACCTGGGTGGTGACCGCCCACTTGCTGTCGTCGCAGGCCCCTGCCGTGGTTTCGGATGGAAAGGTGACCTGGGATATGCGCCCCATGGCGTCATACGCGTAGCAGGTCTTGTAGCCATTCTCATCGATCACCGACGTGATCCATCCGCTGTCGTCCACGACGGCCGATTGCACCGCGCCGGTGGAAGCTTCCGGCGTGGCCGGATACTGGATGGTCTGGGGGATGCCGCGCTTCCAGTTACTGGCGGTCGTGACGTTGTTGTTGCCGTCCTTGACCGTGGCGACCGTGCCGTCGGTGTTGTAGGTCAAGGTCTGCATGATTTTGCCGTATGACTCGCTGATCGACGGTCGTGCCAAGGTGTCGAACGTCGATTCGGAGACCTCATGTCCATTCACGACAAGCTTCTGTGTCTGGCCCAGCACCCAGAGCGACTGGTTGTCGTGGTAGGTCGTGGTCTCGATCTTGGCCTGACTTCCTGCGGCGGAGTTGGTCCGGGTAACCACCACCGGCCTGGCAAGCGAATCGAAGGCGACCGAGTTCGTGAAGTCGATGCCGCCCCGACTGGTCTTCGAGGTCTGGCGTGGCCTGTGATACTCCGAGGTGAAGCCATCGAAGTTGTGGCGCAGGCTCATGCCGAAGCGCTCCGGATAGACCTGCGGCGCCATGCTGAGGTCGTAGGTGAACGTTTGCACTTCCATCAATGGATCTGTGACGCTTCCCCTCTCGATCCGCAACAGCTTGCCTTCGTTGTAGCGGAAGCTGTTGCCGTGGTAATACTTGGTCCGCTCATTGTCGGGACCCAGCACGATGGTTTCCGCACTGCGCGCACAGGCATCGGACGTACACAACGGCTCACCACATGTACTGCCAACAGGGCACGGCGTCATCATGTCGCCCCCCGGATAGAAGTCATAGCTGATGTTGGGCGTGTAGCTGTAGTTCCATTCGCTGACCGGCATGCCGGGACCCGACATGGTCTTTTTCTTCAACGAGTACAACTCATAGGAAATCGCCCATTCGTTGACATCGTCGCTGGTGTTCGTGCCCGAGGAACCACCCCAGTCGAAATTGTGGCAACTGACGGGTACGTTGCTGCGACCATGCAGAAGCCACTCCAGCTCGAAAGTCCCCACCGCTCCTGAAGGATGCTGGATGGTTCCCGTGACAAGGGTAGGGCCGATCGGCATGTTGAAGCGCCAGAAGCAATCCCGCGTGGGTTCTGGAAATGGCTGCGATGACGGCGGCGGATAGTGCAGCGATGCCGAGGTGAAGGCAGCGAAATTGATGCTCCAGCTGCTCGCGTCGGGCTGGATCACAGCCGACAGGCTTCGATTGGCGCCCGTCCCGACGTACTGGTAGGTCCACGTGCGACTGCCTTGCGTAACCGTGGAAACGTGCCCTTGTGCGTTGTAGGCGATGTTCAGGGCTCGGCCGTCGCTGCCCGTGATGCTCGTCAGCCGACCGGGCGCATTCCATGCATTGGTGTACTGGTACAGGACCGTGTTGCCGAAGCGGTCCTGCACCTTCGTGGCGTACAGCACATTCTTGCGACGAGCGATCTGGCTGCCGCCGTTGGCGCTGCTCATGTCCGGCTCGTGATACTGCGCCATCCAGTCGAACCAATATTTGGTGCCGTCCGGCGTGATGGCCAGGAAGCCCTCGCCCGTCGTGTTCTTGATGGAGCTCAGGCAGGACACGTAAGCCTGTCCGGTCGTCATCCAGTGGAACGGGCCGCCCGTCGATGGTTGATACGCGCCACTGAGAACCTGCAGAAGCTCGCCCCCTGCCCCACCCGGGATATTGAGCGTATTGCCTTGCCAGAAATCGCTCAAATTGATATCCCATACAGGGGCATTCGGCGTTGCTTGATGCGCGGGAGCCGAACAGCGACGTCCCGGATCACCCGGCACGCCTGCCGTCCAGTTTGGCGCGAACGTGCCACTGATGCTGGGGACTTCCAGGTCCCAATCGGCCAACATCTTGTCCATTACGCGTCCGTACTGGTTCTGCACCGCGTAGGAGCGGGAGAACGCGACGGACAGACTGTTGTTGCCCGGAATCGCGACATCCGTTGCCGAGAACGACAATGAACCATTGGCTAGACTGACTTGATCGCCGAAGAGGTCGGACTTCAAGCTGGCGACTTGTTGCGCCGACTCGATGCGCTTGTCATGTTCATCCCACGGATATCTGGCCGTGGCGGATTGGGCAGCGGCTTCTCCACCGACCCCCAGAACCACTGCAATCATCCATCCCGCTGCCCGCTTGCGCGCAGTATCCATGGCGTCCCCGACATTCGTCTCCTTGGCGGATCCCGTCATGGAATCCGCACCCCTGTCACCGAACATACCGTCGGCGTGCGATGGAAGAAAGTGGCGGCACCACGTAAATGCATGAAGTTGATGTCACGCCTGTAACAACGCCCCCCCATCACTACAACCAGGCCTTCGATACGGCCCAAAACAAATGGGGCCATACGGCCCCATTTGCTCTGCGCTTACGCAACAAACATCGGCAACCCTCACCCCGACCCCCGCTCTCCTCCTCTGGCTCCCCCCTCCTCCGGCTCCACCCTCGCCCGCTTGCCTTGAACCGTACCGACAGCTGCTTGCGCAACGAATCCCGACCTCCGCTCTTGCCCGCCAGCTTGAACAACTCATAGCCCTCCACGCTGCCCGACATGATGTCGCTGCCCAGCGCCATCTCGGTGGCCAGCATCCGCTGGTACAGGCGCATCACCAGTACCGTGCGTGCCCGAGGCGCCCCTGCCTGCTGGGCGTATGGCATCCCGAGTCGCAGCTTTTCGAGATGCGCCACTTCGTACCGAGGCAGCGGCTGCGGGCTAAGTTCACGAACATCAGGTTCATCGCCGCGGGGGATATCTCGCCCATCCCCATAGGGAAATGCCCCCGCCACACGTCTACCGTCATGGATAGGCGCTGTTCGCAGCCCGTGCACTGTCGAGCGATGATCAAAGACCACCCGAATCCGTACCTCCAGGCCTCGCTCCACGAGCTATCCGCTGCCCTGCATCGGTGTGCAGGCCAACTGCAGACGGCGAATGGGACCGTAGAGCGCCAGGACGTGGCACACCTGCTCCTCGCCGTCGCCAAGCGCCTCGCCCCCAAGGACAAGCGCCTGGGAGAGCCGGCCAATCGCGTGCGTGCGGGTGCAGACGTCCTTACAGAGTTCTGGCCACGCTACGAACTCGAGAAGCGCGCAATTCGCTGGCACCTGTTCCACCAAGCCGCAGAGGCCGCCGGACTCACGCCTGCGGACTTCGGTGCGTACTTCACACTGACAGGGCGGCCCCTGACGGACCGCGTCCTGGAAAGCGAAGATGGCTACCGCGAAGCCCTGGATTGGATTGAAGAAGCCCGTCGTGCAGGTGGCTGGGCCTCTCGCCAAGTTGAGTAGAACCCCAAGTTGGGCCAGGAAACTGGAGTCAGAGTGCAATTGCTTCCGGACGACCGGTGAACCTCGCGACGCCGTAGCACCGCGCATGCCGGGTGTCAGTCATCAGCCAAGCGCCCTCTAAGGCTCGCCCTGGAACACCAGCGTCACCTTGGGCCTCGCCGGGTCACCCGCGCTGTACTGCGTCTGTGGAAAGTCGGGATAGTCCGGGTAGCTCGCATGCAACGTGTCGTTGGACCGCCAACGCAGCTTCAGCGGTGCGTGGTCGAAGGGGGCATCGAACCCGGCAACGCCGGTGGAGGCCATGCACTCGGCCTTGCGCGAAGACTCCAGCACCGTCACCTGCGTGCGCCGGTAGGTGGTCAGGCTGCAGCCGCAATGGCGCAGCTCGGCCTTCAGCGTACCGTCGGGAGATGGCAGCGTGTCGACGTATTCGTCCACACAACCGCAGGCGGTCAGGCCGCATAGCAACACACACGAAACCACGACGCGCGACAGCTGCTTCATGACTGACCGACTCCCAAGCGACACGACATTCCCGTCCCCATCCTGCCAGCCATTCGCGCCATCGCAAAGCGCACAAAAAAGGGAGACGCGCTGCGCCTCCCACCCTCAATTTATATAACGCCCGGGGGCTTGCGGCAAGGCCCGCCGCGGGCTGCAGTATCGCCGGCCTGTCGATACGGCAGGCCACCGGAACACCACCCCCATGCGCGATACCGAGATCCATTACCACGGCACCAAGGCGAAACTGGCGCCCGGAGATCTGATCGTCGCGGGCTACACTTCAAACTTCGGAAAGCGCCGCATCGCCAGGTACGTCTACTTGACCGCGATGCTGGAAGCAGCCACATGGGGCGCAGAGCTTGCGGCCGGCGAAGGCCGCGGACACATCTACATCGTCGAGCCGAGCGGCCCGTTCGAGGACGATCCCAACCTCACCAACCAGCGCTTCCCGGGCAATCCCACCCGGTCATATCGGACGCGCGATCCGCTGCGTGTGGTCGCCGAAGTGAAGGGCTGGATCGGCCACACACCCGAGCAACTCACCACCATGCGCGATCGCCTGGCGGAACTGGATCGACAGGGCGTGGAAGCCATCGAGGACTGAGGGCGACTGCCTCCGCATAGTGCGCGGCTAGCGGAAAACACACGCCATAGCCTGTGCTGAACGAAGTGAAGCCCAACATCGCGCATCGTCCGACGCTCCGATGTTGGGCTTCGCAGGCTCAGCCCAACCTATCCCGCTGACCGCGCGCCCACCGCCTCACGACGCCGGATCGAACATGAACACCCGCAGCTCCTGCTCGCATCGGCACGCCTTCGCGATGCGCGCCGCCCAGGCGATGGCCTCCTCGCGGGATGGCAGTTCGAGTACGGTGAAGCCGCCGTTGAGCGGCGGCGCCCATGGGTATCCGCCTTCGGCGAAAGCGCCATCGCCCGACACGAGTACCGGCGACACACTCTCGTCGATGCCTCCGCCGAAGACGTACACCCCCGCGACTTTCGCCTGCTCGATCACCGCGCGCGAATCGCGGCCGGCCGCTTCAAGTTCGTCGCCGGATACGACCATCGCAGCACTGGGAAAGGAAATCAGATACTTCATCGTGCGTCCTCTGCTGGGCGGGGTGACGGAACCGGTCGCACGTCGATCTACCCGCTGCGTGCACCACTGCGGCGCTTGCCGAGATACGGCAACGCGAACAGGTACAGGCCCGTGAGCAGCAGCAACGCCAACGGCAGCAGCGTGAACAGGCCGACATACAGCGCGATCTTTTCCTGCCCCATGACCAGCAGGTTGGCGATGACAGCCAGGGTGAAAGTGATGGACAGCCAACGATGGAACTGACGGATCCAGGCGTTCCCGTTCATTGCGATCTCCTGTGCAAGCGACACGATGGCGTGGACGCTCAGTGCGCCGCGCGCCGGGACTCGATCATCTTCCAACCGTTCCCCGAGGGGTCGCGGAAGTTGGCATCTACATTGCCGTAGCGCGCTTCCGGCGCCTGGGTGAACTCCACGCCGTTGGCGCGCATGCGCTCGTACTCGGCGTGGCAGTCGTCCACGTTGAGCACCAGCGGCGGCATGGCGCCCTTGGCGACGATGGCGTTGACCGCCTGCGCAGTGGCGTCGTCCAGCACCGGCGCCTGTGCCTTGAACAGGCCGAGCTGGACGGATGGCTGGTCGGGATGCTGCACGGTCAGCCAGCGGTAGTCGCCGTTGCGTACGTCGGTATGCACGCGGAACCCGACCTTGCCGACATAGAACGCCAGTGCTTCATCCTGATCGCGGACATACACACCGACCACCCCGATACCCTGACTCATGGAACCTCCTGCCTGGTTGAGGGCGCTTTTGTATCACCGCCCTCCTGCCGCCGCTTCTCCGAAACTGCGGTGGTGAGGCCGGGCCGGTAGGCGGCGCTGACATAGCAATGCGGCACGCATTCCAGCGCGTGGCAGGCGGCCTGTTCGCGTGCACGTAGTTCACCCGGGCTTTCGCCGGTGATGTCGCGGAAGGTACGGCCGAACGTGCCCAGGCTGTTCCAGCCGGTCTGCAGGGCGATGTCGAGGACGGGCGTATCGGTGTCGCGCAGCAGCGCCTTGGCGCGCTCGATGCGGCGCGTCAGCAGGTAGCGGTGCGGTGGAATGCCGAAGGCTTCCTTGAACGAGCGCGCGAAGTGCGCTTCGGACACATGGCTCACGCGCGCGAGGCGTTGCACCGGCCACGCCTCGTGCGAGGCGGCATCCATCCGGTCCTTCGCGCGCAACAGGCGGCGCAGCAGATCGGGATCCTGGCCCGTGCGGCCTTGTACCGGCGTGCTCACGTGTCGTGTTCCATGGCTGGCGGTTCCCTTTCCGGCGTTTCCGGGCGCACGATACTCCACCCCGCGCCCTGCGCGCCCACCTGCCCAGGCGCCACGCCATGACCCGGCCCTCCACGCCCTACGCACCGATCAACTGCGAATTCCACGACGTGTTGGAAGCCACGGCGACCCGGCGCAGCACGGCCTCGATCCGGTTCGTGGATGAAGACGGCGCGCAGCAGCAACGCAATGCACGGATCATCGCGCTGTATGCGAACGGGGGCAGCGAATACGCCGAACTCGACACCGGCGAACGCATCCGCCTGGACCGGCTGGTCTCGGTGGATGGCGAAGTGCTGGCGGACTACACGCCGCCGACGTGAGCGGGAGCGCGCGTTCAGGCGCGCGGGGCTCAGGTGAAGCCCGCGTTCCTGTGCGGTGCTGCGTGCTCTGCGGTGTGCGTCGTCACGCGTCAGGAACGCCATTCATGCGAGGGTGACGCACACCTGAGGGGAAATCACCGTGTCCACGCGCATATCAGCACCTTTGCCGGATGGCTTCTCGTGGCGAGTGGAGGATCAACGACGAACCCTCGTCTGCCACGGCCAACCCATCGTCGAGATCGGCCCCGAACGACAGGGATGGATGGCCAGGATCCTGATCTCCGGCAAGGGCATTTCGCAGGAGCAGGTCGCGGTACGCTCGCTGGATGCCGGTTCGGGCTGGGCCGCACGCTGGATGCTGGAACGCCAGACCGCCCTGCTCCGTGCGGTCGCGGAACTGCCCCCCGCGTCCTGACGCCAGTGCTCGCCGGCCATGCCCGACACGTCGAAATCCGCTGCCCGAACCGATCAGCGCGAAGCTCCCGATTCCTATCGCGACTCCGCGCATATGGATCCCATGCCGGACAGCGGGACCGCTGACCAGCTTCCGGACATCGAAGAAAGGCAACTCAAGCGCCTGATCGATGGCGTCGTCGACTTCGCCATCTACATGCTGGACACCGAAGGGTATGTGCGCAGCTGGAATACCGGTGGCGAGCGCATCAAGGGCTACACCCGGGAGGAAGTCATCGGCACCCACTTCTCGCGCTTCTACACCCCGGATGACATCGCCAGTGGCGCACCCGCGCGGGGACTTCGCATCGCACGGGCGGAAGGACGCTTCACCGCGGAGGGCTGGCGCGTGCGCAAGGATGGCTCCGCGTTCCATGCCAGCGTGGTGATCGACCCCATCTGGCAGGACGACGTGCTGGTCGGCTACGCGAAGGTCACGCGCGACATCACCGACCGCCTCGAACACCAGGAACGGCTGGAGCAATCCCGCGATGCCCTCCTGCAGTCGCACAAGCTTGAAGCCATCGGCAAGCTGACGCTAGGTCTGGCGCATGACTTCAACAACCTGCTCAACATCATCATCAACAGCCTGGAACTCGTGGATCACTACACTATGCAACCCAAGGCGAAGAAGCATCTGCAGGGCGCGATGCGGGCGGCGGAGCGTGGCGCGCTGCTCACCCGGCAGTTGCTGACCTTCGGCACCGGACGCGTGCTGGTATCGGAACGGCATTCGGTGGCCACCGTCATCCACGATGCGATGGATACGTTGCGGCGCGCATGCCACGACGGCGTGACCCTGCATGCCCGCTTCGATGACGACCTGCCCGGGATCGATGTCGACCGCGAACAACTGGAAGCCGCCCTGCTCAACCTGGTGTCCAACAGCCGCGATGCGATGCCCGCCGGAGGTCACATCGCGATCACGGCGACGCTGCGAGACTGCGCGCTCCCGCACGCTGCGGATGCGCCACCCAGTCGCTTCATCTGCATCCAGGTCAGCGACAACGGCGAAGGCATTCCGGTGGAAGACCAGGCACGCGTGTTCGAGCCTTTCTACACCACGAAGGAGGTGGGCAAGGGCAGCGGGCTGGGCCTGAGCCAGGTGTTCGGGTTCGCGCGCCAGTCCGGCGGATTCGCGGAACTGAAAAGCGCTTCCGGCGAGGGCACCACCGTTTCCCTTTGCCTTCCCGTCCCACGAGATTCCGAATGACCGACGCCAGACGCCTGCTGCTGATCGACGACGAAGCCGACCTGCTCGACATCCTCTCGGATGCGTTCGAGATCGCCGGGTTCGAGGTCGTGACGGCCATCGATGGCCAGAAGGCCATGGCATGCCTGCATGACGGGACGCACTTCGATGTCGTGATCTCGGACGTGGCCATGCCGGGCCACATCTCCGGCATCGATGTGGCCCGGGAAGCCGCTGCCCTGCATCCCGATGCCCGCGTGATCCTTGCCTCGGGCCATCCGCGCGCGGAACTGCCGCCGCTGCCGGACCGCGTGCGCTACCTGCCCAAGCCCTACCGGGTCACCCAGCTGCTGCAGACGATCAACGCTGCGGACTGAACACCGGGTCGCGGAGGCGCGCCTGCACGCAGGCTTTCGTCCAACGTACGCCGGACTTGGTCGCCCGTGCCGTGCTTTCGTCGCGCGCGCATTGTCCGCCGCACCCTGCCCCGGCACGCTGTCCGCATGCCGCCCGTTGGTGGCGCGCCGACAGAAGGAGCCTCTCCATGAAGACCCTCATCGCCCTGCTCGCCTGGTGCCTGCTGTTCGTGCTGTGGTGGCCGCTCGCCCTGCTGGCGCTGGTGGCGTGGCCGCTGGTGTGGCTGCTGTCGCTGCCGTTCCGTCTGGTGGGCATCACCTTCTCCGCCCTGTTCTCGTTCCTGCACGCCGTGCTGATGCTGCCGGCGCGGCTGCTGGGCGGACGTCCGCGCGCACCGTTGGTGTCGGCATGAGCATCGTTCGGTCACGCATGGCGAAGGCCGCGCTGTCCGGCTCGATGGGCACCGTGCTGCTGTTCGGCGCGGTGGAATCCGCCGCTGCGGCCGAGCGCACGCCCGAACAGCTCACCCAGGTGATCGATGCACTGGATACGGCGGTGTTCGATACCTTCAATACCTGCGCCGACCCCGCGCAACTGGTGAAGCACGCCGGCTACTTCGACGAGGCGGTGGAGTTCTACCACGACAACGGCGGCGTCACCTGGACGCGCGAGGACATGATCGGCCGGACCCGCGACAACGTATGCGGCCACTATCGGCGCGAACGAGTGCCGGGCACGCTGGAGGTATTCCCGATCAAGGGCTTCGGCGCGATCGCACAAGGCACGCACCGGTTCTGCGCGCTGTCGTCCGGCACCTGCGAAGGCGAAGCCGACTTCGTGATGGTCTGGCGCGAACGCGACGGCCGCTGGCAGGTCACCCGGGTGCTCAGCTATGCGCACCGTGCGGCGGCGGCGCCCTGACTTCGCACTGGCTTCACACAGCCTCCGCCAGCTGCCCATCACCCCGGCCCAGCATGTCCCCGCGACCTCGACGGGGTCCCGGGAGACATGACGATGACAAGCGACACCCTGCCTGACGCGACACACTGGATCCGCCTGCTGCGCTCCCTGGCGTGGGGTGGTGCCGCTGCACTGTTGCTGCTGCCCTGGGTGGCGATGCAGTTCACCGCCGACGTCGTGTGGACGGCATTCGATTTCGCACTGTTCGGCGCCATGCTGCTGACCGCCTGCCTCGCCTTCGAAGCCATGGCGCGGGGCGCGCGCGTGCCGGCCTACCTGGCCGCGAGCGTGATCGCGATCGGTGCGGCGTTCCTGCTGGTGTGGGCGAACCTGGCCGTGGGCATCGTGGGTGAACCGGAGGACCCGGCGAACCTGCTGTTCATGGGGGTGCTGGTGATGGGGGGCGTGGGCGCTCTCCTGGTTCGCCTGCAACCACGAAGGATGGCGCGCCTGTTGGTGGCCATGGCCCTGGCGCAGATGGCGGTGGGCGCCATCGCACTACTGATGCAGGCGCATGAGTCCGCGGTCTCCGTGCTGGCGGTTACCGGCCTCTGCACGGCCATCTGGCTACTGTCGTCCACACTCTTCAGAAAGGCCGCGCGCTCGCCCATCGGCGCACCATGATCCCGGCCACCGGCATGGCGCGCGTGCTGATGGCCATTACGATGATGGCATGCATGGGATGTGGTCGGGATCCCGCCTACATCGAGTACCACCCTGATGCGAATGGCGACAAGCCGGACATCTTCGAGTTGGGCCATGTGCAGGTCTGCACGCTTGAACCGCGCGACCTCCCTGCCCTCTTCGATCAGGTTGACGCGTTCGCGCGGAGCCGATCGATGTACCTGCACGGGATCGCGGCCCCGGATGACCGTGTCCTCCTGGTCTACACGCGGGGTACGCCCATGCGGATCCACCTGATGGTCGAACGGCTCACGCAGGAACACTACCGGGTGGGAATCTCTTCGCACCTAGGCGCCGGATGCGACGACGTCTGCCACCATGCCGTGCGGCACGATCTCTGTCCCTCCAACGCATCACCGCGCACGCCCGTCATCAGCGCGGCTTCGAATGCCACAGCGCATTGACGATGATCCAGCGTCCATCGAACCGGCCCATGTGGAAGTGGTCCACGAACCACGGGGTCTCCAGGCGCACGGCGGCAGTCTCGGCGGTGACATCGAGCACGCGGCAGGTGCGGTTCCACGCATCCTTCGGCGTTTTCAGCACGCCCTGCCGGGTCAGGCTGACCAGTTCTTCCTTCGACATGCGGCGCAGGCCGAGGCGCTCGTCCGGCGTATCGCCGATCACGGCGCGCTTGGCCAGGTCCGGATGCAGCGCGCGCGCCACGCGCGCCGGATCACCTTCCAGTTGGCCGTCGACGTAGTCGAAGCAGGTCGCCTCGATGGCGGCGAGCGTGGCGGGATCGGCTGCAGGCGCGGCCGGGGCGGAAGCACTGGCGGCAGCCAGGACGAGGGACAGCAGTGACATGGCGTTCGCCTTCGGTCGCGTCATCGATGGAAGGCGATCATGGGGGAGGTCCGCGCGCGGGACACGTGCCGGAAGTCCACGGCGGGCCGGCACCTACAGGTACGACGGCGATGCCGGCGGATGGTCCCAGTCGTCGTGGCGCCCATCCTCGTACTGCACGGGGATGGCAGCGAACCGTGCATCGTCCATTCCGTCCAGGGTGGCGACGTTGACCGCGTGGAACCAGCCGTTGAAGGGCGCCATCTCCAGGTATCCCCTGCTGAAACCGCGCACGCCGCAATGGCGGCAGAAGTAGTGGTGCACATGGCCGGCGGGCCATTCGGAAGCGTGGGCCTGGTAATCCGACAGGGCGTCGGCGCCGTGGAGCAGGCGGAAGCCCTCGCCGAGGGCGAACACCTTCCACATGCGCGTCTTCAGGCAGAAGCTGCAGTTGCAGCGACGCGTGCCGGCGGCGAGGTCGAGCTCGCACTCGAAGCGCACGGCGCCGCAATGGCAACTGCCGGTGTAGGTCTGCATGGAGCTTCTCCTCCGGTCAGCCGGCGATGAGGGCGTCGGCGGGCGGTTCCTCGATGGGGCGCACTTCGCATTCGATATCCCATTCATCGCCATGCACGTCGAGGAAACGGCGGGTGTGGGCGATGGCGTCGTCGAGCGAATCGGCACGCAGGATGGCATAGCCGCCGATGACCTCCTTCGCCTCGGTGAACGGGCCGTCGGTGACCCGGATGTCGCCGAAGCGCGAGCGGACGCGGGCACCTTGCGCGGTGGGCAGCAGGCCTGCGGTGTCGAGCAGGATACCGGCGGCGGACATCTCGCCGATCAGCGCCATCATGTCGGTCATCAGCCGCTCGCTGGGCTGCTGGCCGGTGGTTTCGTCGATCCGGATCATCGAAAGGAATCGCATGGTCTGCCTCCCGGGGCGTTGGACACTGACCTTGCGACGAACGGGCGCGGCCGGGATCGACAACGACGGGCGATCAGGGCAGCCAGAGTTTCTCTAGGTCGCGGAAACCCCACTTGGCGGGCGACTCCACGCCCACGATGCGCTCGCGCTCACCGGCCGTGGCCAGGTCCACGTCGACGCTCAGCAGGTGCGTGCGCGACTTGGCGGAATAGAACACCCGCACGCGCGGCGCCAGCAGCGTAGCCGGGTTCTGTTCCACCACCACCGCCAGCCGGTCGCTGGACAACCGCACCAGGGCGCCGATCGGGTAGATGCCGATGCTGCGCACGAAGGCCTTCATCAGCATCTCGTCGAAATGCCCCTGCCAGCTGGCCATGCGGCGCAGCGATTCAGCCGGGTCCCAGCCGGCCTTGTACGGGCGGTCGGAGGTGATGGCGTCGTAGACGTCGCAGATGGCGCTCATGCGGGTCAGCAGCGGCAGCTCCGCGCCGGACAGGCGTTGCGGATAGCCGCCGCCGTTGATCTTTTCGTGATGGTGGCGGGCGATATGCAGCACCGCTTCCTGGCTTACGCCGCCCTCGCGCAGCAGGCGTTCGCCCTGCACGGGGTGCTGGCGGACGATGTCGAACTCTTCGTCGGTCAGCTTGCCGGGCTTGTTCAGCACGTCCTGCGGCAGCATGGCCTTGCCCATGTCGTGCAGCAGCCCGCCCAGCGCCGCATCGCGCACCTGCTCCTCCGGCAACTGCAGCTGCCGCGCCAGCATGGCCATCAGCGCGCCGACGGCGACCGAATGCAGGTAGGTGTAGCTGTCCGCGTTCTTCAGCCGCGCCACGCTGACCAGCGCCGTGGGGTGGCGATCGACCGAACCGGTGATCTCGTCCAGCAGCGGCAGCACGCGGCCGGCATCCACGCTGTTGCCCAGCCGCACTTCACGGAACATGGCCTCCACGGCCTCGCGCCCTTCGTCGCAGATGCGGCGTGCGCGGGCCAGCTCCGAGGCCAGACTGACGGTGCTGTCGTGCACGACGGGGCGTCGCCGCGCTTCCGCAGGTCCGGCGACGGGTGGGGCGTCGACGGTCCCGGGAACGGCCTCTTCTTCGCCTCCGTCCTCTCCGTCTCCCTGACTGCGCGACAGGTCGACCACCACCTGCTCCACACCGCTGTCCTGCAGTTGCGCCAGGCGTGCCTCGTCCAGGACGAACGAGGTGCGCCAGAACGGGTGCTGCATCCACGGGCCGAGCAGCTTCTGCACATACATGCCGGGCCGCAGCTCGGCAACGTCGACGGTTTGCAGCATGCACGGCTCCGGGAGTGGAGGGGTCCGGTATGCTCCCGCCCATCGGCCAGGCACGGCGGGGCGACCCCGTCAGCCCCCGGAACGATATCGGCACGGGAGGCCGCATGCTGAAGACCTATCGGGGAAGCTGCCATTGCGGCGCGGTCCGCTTCGAGGCGGACATTGACCTGACCCGGCCCACTTATCGCTGCAACTGCTCGGTGTGCCGGCGCAACCGGTTCTGGCCGGCCATCGTGATGCCGGACGCGTTCCGCCTGCTGGCGGGCGAAGGCGAGCTGGTCGAGTACCGGTTCAATGCGTTGCGCAACTCGCACCATTTCTGCCGCACCTGCGGCGTGCGGCCGTTCGGGATCGGCAACAACGTGCCGGACGGGCAGCGGATCTACGGCGTCAACCTGGGGTGCCTGGAAGACGCCACGCCCGAGGAACTGGACGCCGCGCCGATCACCTACGTGGACGGGGCGCACGACAACTGGCAGCAGGCACCGGCGATCACGCGCTACCTCTGAGCCGAGCGCGGTTGCTCGGCGGCTTCGTACTGGATCTCACCCGCGCGCATCACCCGCACCACGTCGGCCAGCGCCAGCACATCGGTGGCAGGGTCGTGCCCCGGCAGCGCCAGGTCCGCATCCATGCCCGGCGCGATGCGGCCGTCGGGCCATGCCACCCCGGTCGCCCGCTCGATCACCCAGGTCTGCGCCCGCGCCGGCTCCGTGGTCACGCAAATGCCCCACAGGCAGCCCAGCACCCATCCCGATATCCGCCGCATCTCCCCTCCCGTCTGTCGGCCCGTCGGCCCCGACACCCCGTCCAGGTCAAGCGCGCGAGGCGTCGCGCCCGCCGACGGGTGCCGGGATGCCATGCCGATGTCACGCGGTTGCAACAGTCGCATGACCTTTTTGCTAGGCTGCGAAGATCGTCGCAACCGGACGTGCGCAGGGAGTTCCCATGAGCATTTCTTCCGAATATCTGGAAAACGTTTTCAACGATGCATCCTCGACGGCTTCGCCGTTGCGTCCCCGCCCACAGGTGGACCTGTGCCGGCGTGGCGAGATCCGTGCGGAGAAGTTCCTCGACGCCGCCACCGAAGTCTTTGCCGAGAAGGGTTACCAGCATGCGCGACTGAGCGAGATCGTCGCCCGCGCCGGTGGCTCGCTTGCCACCCTGTACCGGATCTTCGGCGACAAGGAAGGCTTGGCCAGCGCGATCCTCGAGCGCCGGCTGGACATGCATATCCACCTGCTCAGCGACCTCAACCTGACCGAGCTGCCCCCCGAACAGGCGCTGCGCCGGGTGGCGATCCGCATGGCACAGGTGATGGCGCGTACCGATTCGCAGGTGGTCTACCGCATCGTGATCGGCGAGGGACAATCCTTCCCCGCCCTGCGCGACTGGTTCCTGGACCACGCGGTGGCGTCCATCCGCGCCACGCTTGCGGACTATTTCGAACAGCAGGTGGCCGCCGGACGCATGCAACTGGCGTCGCCCAAGGCGGCGGCGGCGCAGTTCTACATGAGCCTGTTCGGCGACCAGATATTCCGGCTGGCGGCCGGCAGCCCGCAATTGCCGGATGTCGACACGCTGGAAGCCCAGGCGCTCGCGTCGGTGGAGCTGTTCCTGCAGGGCGCATTGCCGCGCTGACGGAACACCACGCCTTCACCGTTCCGTCCCGCCTTGCCTGCCAGCATGGCGTCGTCGTCACGGCGCGGGACAGGCATGGATCTCAAGAGCGGGTACCCCTTCTGGGCGGTCAGCAATGGCCTGATGCAGGCGTTCCCGCCGCTGGCGTCCGACCATCGCTGCGATGTCGCCGTGCTGGGTGGCGGCATCACCGGTGCGCTGATCGCGGATGAACTGGCGCAGCATGGTTTCGATGTCGCGGTGCTCGAGCAGCGGGACATCGGCTGGGGCAGCACGGCCGCCAGCACGGCGCTGCTGCAGTACGAAATCGACACCCACATGGTCGACCTGGCCAAGCGCTATGGCGAGGACGATGCCGCCCTCGCCTACCTTGCCTGCGCCAAGGCCATCGACCAGCTGCGCGAGGTCGCCGCGCCGTGGCGCGATGTCGGCTTCGCGCGCAACAAGAGCCTCTACTACGCCAGCCGGCGTCGCGATGTGCGGCCGATGGAAGACGAGCATGCCCTGCGCCTGCGCCACGGACTGGAGGTGGAACTGCTGTCGGCGGACCGGGTGCGGGAAGACTACGGCTTCGAGGCGGCAGCGGCATTGCTCAGCACCCAGGCCGCGCAGGTGGATCCCTACCGCCTGACCCACCGGTTGCTGCAACGCCTGCATCGCCAGGGCACCGCGGTATTCGACCGCACGCGCGTGATCGACCTGCATGCGACGTCGCGCGGCGTGACACTACGCACGGTGACGGGTTTCAGCGTACGCGCCGCGCATCTCGTGGTCGCGGCCGGGTATGCCAGCCAGCACTGGTTGCGGCGGAACGTGGCGCGCAACCACAGCAGCTATGCGGTCATCAGCGACCCCTTGCCCGACGAGCAGCTCGGCTTCCTCCGGGACACGCTGCTGTGGGAAACCGCACGCCCCTATCTGTATGCGCGCAGCACCGCTGACGGTCGCCTGCTGCTGGGCGGCGAGGACGATGCCGTGGACATCCCGGCCAAACGCGATGTGCGCGTCGAGAAGAAGGCACGGACACTGCTGAAGCGGCTGCACCATCTGTTCCCGGAGTGGGAGGTCACGCCGGCTTTCTCATGGGCCGGCACGTTCGCCGAGACCGCCGACGGCCTGCCCTTCTTCGGCCCGCACAAGCAATGGGGGCCGCGCGTGCACTTCGCCATGGCCTACGGTGGCAACGGCATCACCTACAGCATGCTCGGTGCCGGCCTGCTGCGCGCGCTGATCGAACGCCGCAAGCATCCACTGTGGCCGTTGTTTTCCTTCGAACGCCTGGAACGGTGACCCGGGGCAGCGATGTTGCGCACCGTTGACGTGGCCGTCATGCGGCGATTACGCGGGAAGCCGCACGCTGGCCATTCATCCACACCGGAGCACCGTCATGCCCCGTGGCGACAAATCCGCCTATACCGGCAAGCAGAAACGCCAGGCGGAACACATCGAGGAAAGCGAACGCGAACGCGGCCGTTCAAAGGAAGATGCGGAACGCATCGCATGGGCCACCGTGAACAAGCTGGACGGTGGCGGCAAGAAGTCCGGTTCCGGTCGCGCGAAGCCCCACTGACCTAGGGAGAACGCGAAGGCCACCAGCCCTCGCCGGTCAGCGCGTAGCGGTCGGCGGCACGTTCGAAGGGATTGCGTACGCTGACGCCGCCGCACAGCAGGTACACCGGCAGGAACAGCGGGCCCAGCACCATGTACTGGTAGACGTGCGCGCGCTCGTGGTCGCCCAGGCGGATGGGCGGATGCTGCATGCGGCCGGCGCGGTGTTCGTAGGTGATGCATTCCGCCTCCAGCGTGTCACCGGTGTGCAGGATGCTGTTGCCGAAAGTGATGGCGCCCCCCGGGCCCCACGGCCAGCGGTGGAACACCAGCGCGAAATCACGCCGGCTCCATTCGACACGTGCCCCGAACGCCATGCCGACAACGCCGGCAACGGCCCCGATGAGCGTGTTGGGAACGGCCCAGACGATGCCGAGCGCACGCGCGACCCAGAGCATCGTCGAGGCCACGGTTCAGTCCTGTTCGTTGGGCATCAACAGCCAGAGGATCAGGTAGACCAGCATGCCCGGAAACGCCGCGGACGCGATCGACACGATCACGAAGATCACCCGCAACAGCGTGGGGCTCCATCCATAACGGTGCGCAATGCCCCCCATGACGCCCGCGATCATGCGATCGTTCAGCGAGCGCGCGAAGGGCTTGGAAGTGGTGTTGTTCATCGCCGGCAACTCCCCACGGTTGTTCGCGGCCAGTCTATCGCGTCAGCGGCCGGGGCCGCCTGAACCACGCAGCGCGTCCAGCTTCAGCCGGAACCACGTCGCCGCCGGTTGCGCCGGTTGTCCCGGACAACGCACCTGGTAGGCACGCCCGCTCATGCTGCTCTTGCTGGCGGCGCGCTCGATGAACTGCTCGGCGGTATCGACCAGGTCACGCTTCAGCAGGTAGTCGTACTTGCGCTGCAGGTGCTTGCGCGCTTCCTCGCGCCCATGCCACGCACCATTGCGCTGGAATTCGCAGGACGAGGCCGACAGCGCATCCATCAATCCCTGGATCTCGCGCTTGGCGGTCGCAGAAGGTGCAGAGAGTGCCGGGCCGACGACGGCGAGCAGAACGGCAGCGACAGTGCAGCGTGACAGCATGTGGTTACCCTACCGCAAGACAAGTGAAGCAAGCACGCCGTTTTCTTTTGTGGGAGCGACGTGAGTCGCGACCGCACGGCCCGATGCTCCAGTATCCCATCGTTCGCCTACCGGTCGCGTTGCGACGCGTTCATCATCGCGATACCCGGGATCCATCGGGGCGCGGTCGCGACTTGCGCCGCTCCTGCAAAAAGCGCAGCGCGCGCGGTCAGCGCGCGCGCTGGCCCAGCCAGTGGTGGATGGCCGAAGGCACTTCGCGTTGTGCACGACTGGACACGTAGATGCCGATGTGGCCACCCTTGAAGCTCAGTTCGGTGTAGTCGGCGGTGCCCACCACGTCCTTCAAGGCACGCGACGCATCCGGTGGCACCAGATGGTCCTGTTCGGCATAGATGTTCAGCACCGGCATGTCGACGAAGCCCAGGTCCACGGCCTCGCCACCGATCTCGATGCCCCCTTTGATGAAGCCGTTGCGCTGGTAGAACTGCTTGATGAACTGGCGGAAGGCCTCACCCGCCAGGTCCGGAGAATCGAAGATCCATTTTTCCATCCGCAGGAAGTCCTCGATGGCGCGCTTGTCGTCGAGGATGTCGACCAGTCCGACGTACTTCTGCAGGTTCAGACGGAACGGCTTCAGCATCAGGTAGCAGGCATTCATCATGTCCGCCGGCACATTGCCCAGCGCATCCACGAACAGGTCCACGTCCAGCTCGCGGGTCCAGTGCGAAAGCATGTTGTCCGGCGTATGGAAGTCCACCGGCGTGACCATGGTGATCAGGTTCTTGACCTTGTCCGGGTGCAGCGAGGCATAGCACAGCGAGAAGGCCCCGCCCTGGCAGATGCCGAGCACGTTGACGGCATCGCGTCCGCTGCTGTCGCGCAGGTGGTCCACCGCACCGTCGATGAAGCGGTTGATGTAGTCGTCGAGTTCGAGATAGCGGTCCGAGCGGTCCGGATAGCCCCAGTCGATGACGTAGACATCCTCACCCTGCGCCAGCAGGCCCTTCACCAGCGAGCGATCGTGCTGCAGGTCCACCATGTACGGCCGGTTGACCAGCGCGTAGACGATCAGCAGCGGGACCTTCGCGGTGGGGGCCTTCTCGCCTATGAAGCGGTACAGGACCACTTTGCCATCGCGCCAGACTTCCTGCTTCTGGGTGGCCCCGTAGTGCACATCCTCCACCTCCGGCAGCGTGTGCAGGCCGGCGGAGAGCTTCTGCGTCAGTGTGGTGGCTTCGTGGGCCAGGGCCTCGGCGGTGAAGTTGAGCGGTCCGTTCACTTGCGGCTACCCCGCTTGGTCTTCCTGCCGGTCTTGGGCGCGTCGACGGTCGCGTCGCGCGCGGCGTTGCGTGCCACCCAGTCCTTCATCGATACGACCGAGGTCGAAGGTGGTTTCGCACGCGCCGTGGGGGCAGGTTTTTTGGGGGCAGGTTTCGCCGCGACCGTCCTCGGTGTTTTCCTGGCGGGCGCCTTCTTCGTCCTGGCTGGCGTCCGCGCGGCCGCCTTGGCCACCGCGGGTACGGGTTCCTTGCGGGTGGGGGCCGGCGCCGCCGCAGCGACGGCCCGGCGTGCGCGTTTCTTCGGCGCTGTCTTCTTGGCGACGACGCGTTTTTTCGGCGCAGCCTTCGCTGGCGTGCGGCGGGGAAGCGTGCGCGCCTTAGCGGCTTTCGGCTTTGCGGGCGCGGGCGCTGGGGCCGGTGCCGGTTCCGCGATGACGGGGGCTTCGACCGGCGCAGGCGCATGCCGTGTCTCGGCACGGCGCGCGGGCGAGACCTGCGCGCGCGTCAGCTTGCGCAGCGCGCGCTCGAGTTCGACGATCTTGCGATGCGCGGAATCGACTTCCGTCCGCGTCGGCATGCCGAACAGCGTGCAGACCTGCTCGACTTCGCGCTGCACGCCCAGTCGCAGGCGCGCCTGCGCATTCGCCAGTCCACCATAGACGTGGCGGAAATCATCGGACATCGCGACCTGCGCATAGGCCTCTTCGGCCGCATCGATCCAGAGGTCGAACAATGCGCGTGCATTCTGCAACTGGCGGCCGGGCTCGGCATGCTGCTCCAGCTTGCGCTCGAAGCGCACGAACGCATCCTGCGCCACCTTCAGCATCAGCTGGTCGTAATCGCGCAGTTGCTGCTGGTAGTCCTTCTGCGCCTGCACCAGGTGCTGCCAGCGTTCCTGGTGCTCGCGCGCCAGGCCGAAGGTCGGCAGGTGCAGCCAGCGGTCGCCATCGCGCTGCAGGCCTTCCAGCCAGGGCTGCATCTGCTGCATCCAGCCATCCATGCCATGCGCGCCACCCTGCATGCTGCGGAAGATGTCCGCGAACGGATTTCCGGCAGGCGTGGGCGTGGCCATGCCCAGCGCCTCGCGCCAGGCACGGCCGATATCGGTGGCGTCGTGGTCGCGGCCGGTGAACTGCGCGGCCACCTGCTGCATCTGGCCGAACCACTGGCTGGCCTGCCGCTGGAAGCGCCCGACCGCTTCGTCCACCTGGGGCTGGCCACCCGGCACCAGCTTCGACCACCAGTCGACGGTCTGCTGCCAACCCGGCACGGCGCCCGGCATGGACATGGTCGGCGCACCGCCGGCCCGTCGCAGGGCATCACCCCAGAGACTCCAGTACTGCTGGGCCACCGACTCGAAGTCGCCCGGCCACGGTGGAACGGAATTCGTCATGTGCCCTCCCTTCCCGACCGATTCTAGCCGCGGCAGGCGGCGCGTGCATGACGCACCTTCACCTCACGATCAGGGCTTGGGGATCCGCAGCGTCTTGCTGATCATCAGCGTGCCGGAAATGGCGTACAGCAACACCAGCGGATGCAGCTGCCACGGACCGAGCTTCAGCGCACCCAGCCACAGGTCGGGCCCCACATGGCCCAGGTATGCCGCGACCGCCAGCACGATGACCAGCGCCAGGCTGGTGGGAATGGGCGTGCCCTCGAAGAACTTCACCTTGTCGCCACCATCGGCGAGCGTCTCGGCGGTGACGTTGTAGCGCGCGAGCCGGCTGACACCGCAGGCGACGAAGTACGACAGCACCAGCCAGTCCCAGCCACCCTGCATGCCGCAGGCATAGGCCAGCGCCGCCGGCGCCACGCCGAAGGAGATCACGTCGGCCAGCGAGTCCAGTTCACGCCCCAGCACCGAGGCCTGCTTGCGCCAGCGGGCCACGCGTCCATCGAGGGCGTCGAAGATGAAGGCCAGCGGGATCAGCGCCATCCCGATCATCAGGTCGCGCAGGATGCCCTCCTGCAGGAAACGCATCGACGCGAACACCGCACCGGTGCCGCAGAAGGCATTGCCCAGCGTGAACCAGTCGGCCAGCTGGAAGTCGCGGATCATCGAAAAGTGTCGGGACATGGCGGCGTACGTGTCGGGCCAGTCTCAAGAGTAAGGCCAAGCGGGTGAAGGCGCCGCAGCATTCCTTCTCCCCGTGAACGGGGAGAGGGTGCCAAAGGCGGGTGAGGGGCGAACGGAGACCGGATGCGCGTGCGCCAGGATTGTTGCCGCGCTCGCCCCTCACCCCCCCTCCGGGTACCTTCTCCCCGCATGCGGGGAGAAGGATTCATCAGCGCGGAATCGCCAGCTGACTGAGCTCGACGCTCCCCGCGCCCCGCGGATTGGCATTGATCAGCGCATTCGCCGGCAGCTCCCGGCTTCCATCCAGCGTGGCGTTGACCTGGTCCAGCGCGGCATAGACGTACGGCAGCAGGGGCACGTACCGCGCGCCGTAGGCCGGCAGCGCCAGGAAACCGTCGAAATGCTGCGCATGCCGCACCTGCCAGTAGCGCACGTCGGGATTGGCGGCGCGCGCCGCTTCCACATACGGCGCGCTGGAGAACGCCGGCGGCACCAGCCCGTCGTCCAGTCCATGGATCACCACCACCGGACGGCGCGTGCGCGGGAAGCGCGCGGCGGTCTGCGCGATGCCGGCCTGCACGCGACGCGCATCCTCGCCGGTACCGGTCTGCAGCGCACGCAGGCATTGCAGCCCCGGCAGAGTGAAGTCCGGCGCGGCCAGCTTCGTGTCGACGATGCCCACCCCGGCACCCGGTGGAATGCCGCTGCCATCGGACCACCACGCGGCCCGCTCGGCGGCGCTGGCAGTGCGCGCCGTGAAGTCGGCGTTCTGCGCGGAGAACGCGAAGCCGCACGGATGCTCGGCCACGCCATAACGGCCGTACGCGGAGGCATACGTCACCGCCACCGCCCGCCACAGGTCGAAGCCCACGCTGAGCGCGCCGGCCACCAGCGCCTCGTCGGTCCAGCCGTTCGCCTTCAACTGCGCATGCGCCGATGCCGCCTGCGCCTTCGCATCCGCGCCACCGACCAGGCCGGCCGCTTTCAGCATGGCGCAACGCGCCGTCCACACCGGTTCCACCTGCCCGCGCAGGGGCGGCTGCGGCAGGGTGTCGGCTGGCAGGTGCAGCAGCGCGCACGGCATCAGCAGCGCGGCTTCCGTGGTGTAGTCGTACAGCGAACGAGCGCCCGGTGCATCCGCCGCAAGGATGTTCGGCTCGCCCGCGACCACCGCATCCAGCCACTCGCCTTCTTCCTCGCTGGCACGCAGCACGGCACCACCGCCATTGGAAATGCCGACGGCGATGACGCGTGTATTGTCGAAGCGGAATGGCGCTGCCTGCGGAAACGCCTGGTCCAGCGCTGCCAGCGCGAACTCCGCGGCCTGCTTCACGTGGCGGCCCCAGTCTGCTTCCGGGTTGTCCTTGGAATGCGCATGCTTGACGGCAACGCCGCCGGCACCGACCGGCGCATCCGGCACGAACGCCAGCGGATCGACGCCAAGTTCGCCAACGGTGCCTTCCTCGCGCGCGCCCTTCTGCTCATCCAGATCGAAGTAATCCGTGCCGGCGCCCTTGTCGGTGTAGGCCACGGCGCAGCCCTTGGGCAGGCCCCACGGCGCGGCGACCGCGATGGCGCCGTAGATGCCGCGCGAGCCGGACGAGGCGGTGACGACAACGCAGCGCCTGGTGGCATCGAAATCGTCCGGCACCTGCACCAGCACGCGGTGCGGCTGCGCGGCGCCGGGGACCTTCGCCAGCGCCGAATACTCGCGACCGGGTACTGCAGCCACGCTGCCATAGGCCTGGCCGTAGCCGCCCGTCAGCGAGAGGTCGGCGATGCCACGCCAGTTGCCCCAGATCGCGCGGCGGCGCAGCTCGGCGGACGTGGGATTGGCGGGATCGGCGAACGCAGGCGCCGCCATCGCGCGCAGGCCGTGGAGGCCCAGGCCCGCCGTGAGCAGGTCGTCGGTGCCACGGTGCTCGGTGACGCGCTGCGGTTGGATCATGTGGGCCACGGCCTCGGGCTTGGGCGGCGTGCTGCTGCAGGCGGTCAGCGCCGCGCCGAGCAACAGTCCGCAGGACATTCGCAGGTTCGCATTCATGCGTGGAGGGCGCCCATGGTTCCGGTCATTGCCACGAAACTACCCTGTGCGGGAATCCCCGTCATCGTACTTTGGTACCACGAACCCGTCGCGCCTGCCTGCTACCCTAGCCGCAGCACGCAGGAGCCCCCATGCAACAGACCCATACCCTCCTCATCACCGGTGCCGCCAGCGGCATCGGCGCCGGCATCGCCGCGCAACTGGCCGAAGCCGGACGCCACGTGATCGTCAGCGACCTCAATCTCGACGCCGCCGAAACCGTGGCCACGCAGATCCGCGCCGACGGCGGTTCCGCCGAAGCGGTCGCCCTCGACGTGACGTCGCAGGAGAGCATCGATGCCGCCCTGGCGACGATCTCGCGCCCGGTCGATGTGCTGGTGAACAACGCCGGCCTGCAGCATGTCTCGCCGCTGGAGGATTTTCCCATCGAGACGTGGGACTTCCTGGTGCAGGTAATGCTGGTGGGCGTGGCGCGCCTGACCCGTGCGGTGATGCCGGGCATGCGCGAACGCGGTTTCGGCCGCATCGTCAACATCGGCAGCATCCACGCACTGGTAGCCAGTCCGTACAAGAGCGCCTACGTGGCCGCCAAGCACGGCCTGGTCGGTTTTTCGAAGGTCATCGCGCTGGAAACCGCCGACACCGACATCACCATCAATACCGTGTGCCCGAGCTACGTGAAGACGCCGCTGGTGGACAAGCAGATCGCCGACCAGGCGCGCACGCGCGGCATCTCCGAGGCCGACGTGGTCAGCCAGGTGATGCTGAAGCCGATGCCGAAAGGCGTGTTCATCGGCCTGGACGAACTGGCCGGCATCACCGCCTTCCTCACCTCGCCCGCCGCGCGCAACATCACCGGCCAGACGATCGTGGTGGACGGCGGCTGGACGGTGCAGTGAAAGCCGGGAGTCGAGGACCGGAAGTGGAGAAGGGAAGCGCCTGTATCCGTTCTGTTGCCCCGCTCAAGGCAACCCGCTCGGTCGATCCACGATTGCCCCTCCCCGATTCCCAGCAACCCCCATGCCCAACCTGCTGATCGCCGATGACCACCCGCTGTTCCGCGCCGCATTGCGTGGCGCGGCGGCGGATGCCGTGGCGCAGCTGTCGGTGCGCGAAGCCGAATCGCTGGACGGCGTCATCGCCACGCTGGAAGCGCACGACGACATCGACCTGGTGCTGCTCGACCTGCACATGCCGGGGAACCATGGGCTCGCAGGCCTGGCTGCGATCCGGGCACAGTTCCCGGCCGTGGCGGTGGTGGTGGTATCGGCCAATGACGATCCGCGCGTGGTGCGGCGTGCGCTGGACCACGGTGCGGCCGGCTACCTGCCGAAGAGTTCCGGCCTGGACGAACTGCGGGATGCGATCCGCAGTGTGCTGGCCTGCGAGCAATGGCTGCCGGCCTCGCTGCGCGGTGCGGTCGCCCGCGCCCAGTCATCCGAACACGACACCGATCTCGCCGGCCGCCTGGCCAGCCTGTCGCCGCAGCAGTTCCGCGTACTGACGCTGGTGGCGCAGGGCCTGTTGAACAAGCAGATCGCGGATCGCCTCGACGTGCAGGAACGCACGGTGAAGGCACATCTGTCCGCGATCTTCGACCGCCTGGGCGTGCGCAACCGCACCCAGGCCGGCGTGGTGCTGCGCGAGCTCGAGCTGGCGGATCCGGCGCGGCATATCGAGTAATCCCGTACGTAGCATGCGGAGACAGTCCCTTAGTCCCCGACGTCATCCCAGCGCACGCTGGGATCCCTCTTGACTCCCCAGTTGCTTCACCTCCGCGTGCTGCCCGGCAAAAGCAACATGGGTCCCAGTGTTCGCCGGGACGACGAAACCCTCTGCCACCCCTGGCCGTCATCCCAGCGCATGCTGGGATCCATCTTGACTCTGCATTTGCTTCGCTTGGGCTGTACTGCCAAGCAAAGGCAACACGAGTCCCAGTGTTCGCCGGGACGACGACCCCCTTCGCGTGGAACATGCAGCTGACGCGAGCCCCGACGAGGTGCGGTCATTTTTTCGCCACACACCTTGACAGCGTTGCGCCGCAACGCCTGCTACCGCTTATCCACATGTTGATCGACAGACCATCCACACCGGGTGTGGACAACCCGGACACCGACCCGTCACCGCCTGGTCAAAAATTCGCCACACATCTTGACAGGCCCGCAGCACAAGGCGTCGACGCGGTTATCCACATGGTTTCCCAAACCCGATCCACACGGCATGTGGACAAGCCGGAGCGTGGAACATGCGACCGCCCTCTGCAGGAGCGATGTAAGTCGCGACCGTGGACCCTAACCTCCTGCGTTCCATGGATAACAGGAACGAGGAGGAACATGCGTCGTAGGAATCAGCGCTCATCCAAGGTGCAGTGACCCCTTCGCATTCCGGTCGCGACTTACATCGCTCCTACAGGGTCAAGCAGCGAGGCCTTCAGATCCGCGAGTAGTCCCACGAGACCATGCGACCCTCGTGGTACGGCATGACGCCGTGGAATCCGCGCGGGTCGTCGTCGAACACCAGCGGCAGGAAGTGGCGGTCGCCGTCCCACAGCGGCAGGTCCAGGATCTTCTCCACCGGCACCCATTCCAGCGTGCCTTCGGGATTGGAGGCGAAGGGTGTGCCGCTGTAGGCCGTGATGACGAAGACGAACCCGAGCCAGTCCTCGCCTTGCTTGCCGAAGCCCGGCCAGCTGATCGTGCCGCGCAACGCCATTTCCTCGCAGTCGATCCCGGCCTCCTCGTGGATCTCGCGACGCATGCCGGCCACCACGTCCTCGTCCCGTTCGATCTTGCCGCCCAGGCCGTTGTACTTGCCCAGGTGCTGGTCGTCCGGACGCGCATTGCGATGGATCAGCAGTACCTGCGAACGATCGGGCGACAGCACATAGCCGAGGGTGGCGACGATGGGGGTGTAGGGCATGCGCGGGTTCCTGTGCAACGGCCGTGCATTCTAGCGTTGGCTGTCGTGGGAGCGACGTGAGTCGCGATGGCCGCACCCGCAAACCCACTTCGCGAACTACGTCGCTCCCACGGCCGCGGACGCCCGCGCGGCCAACAACCGATCCAGCACCGACTTCAGCGCCAGCGGGCGCACCGGCTTGGCCAGCAGCGGCAGTTCCGCATCACGGACGGCACGGCGCACGGCATCGGTCTGGTCGGCGGTCAGGATCAGGCATGGACGGTGCCCATACGAGGCACGCAGGCGTTCGACCAGCGCGACGCCGGTATCGCCCGCATCCAGGTGGTAGTCGAACAACCAGAGATCCGCATTCCGTTCGCGCAATGCGGCATCGGCTGCTGCGCCATTGTTGGCGGTCGCCACGCTGCACCCCCAGCCTTCCAGCACCTGGCGCAGCGCAGCCAGTGCCGCGGGATCGTTGTCGACCGCCAGCACATGGCGGCCGGCCAGGCCGGGCTTGCCGGCCAGCGAGGGCATCGCCACCGGCGCCGCCACGCGCACCAGGTCGACCGCGAAGACGGCGCCGCGCCCCACCCGGCTGCGCAGCGACAGCGGTGCATCGAGCAGCACGGCGATGCGGTCCGCGATCGACAGGCCCAGGCCCAGGCCCTGCCCGGGCACATCGTCGCCGCGACGGAATTCCTCGAAGATCCGGCGCTGGTCGGACTCGGCAATGCCCGGCCCCGTGTCCCACACCTCGATGCGTACATGCGTGTGGCGCCAGCGCACGCCGAGACGCACGCCGCCGCGTGCCGTGTAGCGCACGGCATTGGCCAGGAAGTTCTGCAGGATGCGGCGCAGCAGTTGCGGATCGGTATGCACCCACGCGCGCGTCGGCACAGTGTCGAACGACAGGCCGCGCTCATGCGCGAGCACGCGGAACTCGGAGGCCAGCGGCTCCAGCACTTCCATCAGCGGCAGGTCGCGCGGCTCGGGCAGCAGGCCGCCGGCTTCCAGCCGCGACATGTCCAGCAGGCCGGTCAGCAGATCGGTGGTGGAATCCAGCGCACCACGCACCTGCAGCGCCGTCTCGCGCTGCCGTGCTTCCGGCAGCTGCTGCGACAGCGCGTCGGTGAACAGCTGCGCCGCGTGCAGCGGCTGCAGCAGGTCGTGGCCGATCGCGGTCAGGAAGCGGCTCTTCGCATCGTTCGCATGCTCGGCCTCGCGCTTGGCGGTCTCCAGCAGCGCGGTGCGTTCGACCACGCGCTGCTCCAGCGTCTCATTGGCCTGCTTGAGTTCGCGCTCGGCCTGGCGTGATGCGGTGACGTCGGTGTAGGTGGCCACGAAGCCGCCGCCCGGCATGGGATTGCCGCGCACCTCCACGATGCTGCCATCCGGGAACACGCGTTCGGTCAGATGCGGCGTGCCGGCGCGCATGAAGGCCAGCCGCCGGTCCAGCGCACGCTCGTCGTGTCCGCGCTGCGGCATGCGCTGCAACGCCCAGCGGGTCAGGTCGGCGATGGGACGCCCGACCTGCAGCAGATCGGACGGGAAACCGAACATCTGCGCATAGCGCCGGTTCCATGCCACCAGCCGCTGCTCGCGGTCGATCACGCTGATGCCCTGGCTCATGTTCTGCAACGCGGCCTCCAGCACCTGCTGGTTGAAGCGCAGGTCCTGCGATGCTTCGCCGACGATGGCCGCCACCGTCTCCAGGTCGCCGGTTTCGCGGCGTGCCGCATCCAGCAGGAGCCGTGCGGACGCAGAGCCCAGCACCGCCGACAGTTCGCGCTCAAGCCGGGCTTCGATGATCGCCGGCACCGTTCCGTTGCGCGGCGCGTCGGCCAGCAGTTCCTCCACGCGCTCGCGCGGCAGGAAGCGACGGCCGGCATCGCGCAGCGTCTTCGCATCGAAGCCCCGGCTGTCGGCGCGGCGCGGCGCCGCACCGCGCCAGCTGGCCACCAGCAGCGTGACCACGGTGCCTGCGAACAGGCTGACACCCACGGCGCGGCCCAGGCGGCTCCACCCTGTGAGGCCGAAGAAGCCGTCGGGCGACAGGCCAGCCAGACCGAACGGCCCCGTCTGCAGCCATGCCGGCGAAACGCCGCGTGCGTCCATCGCCACCGGCAACAGCAACAGCCATGCCCATACCAGGAACCCGGCCACGATGCCGGCAATGACGGCCCGCGGCGATGTCTGCGGACGCCAGATGGCAAATGCGAGCGCGGGCGCCAGCGTAGCCAATGCGGAGAACGACACCGCGCCCACATCCGCCAGCGCGTCGTTGCCCGCGATCAGGCGGCTGTACGCCCACGCCAGCAGCATCACCGCCACGATCCCCACGCGCCGTTGCGTCAGCACGGCCCCGCGCAGGTCGCGTCCGGTACCGCGCACCCAGCCGCCCCGCAACAGGCCCGGCGCCAGCCAGTGGTTGCCGATCATCAGGCTGAGCGTGAGCGTGCTGACCACCACCATGCCGGTGGCCGCGCTCAGGCCGCCAAGGAACGCCAGCAGCGCCAGGCCCTGGTGCCCCTGCGACAGTGGCAGCGCCAGCACGTAGAGGTCGGAGGGCACCGCATCGCCGAACATCGCGCCGCCCGCGCGCGCCAGCGGCAGCAGCGGTGCCGCCATCAGCACCATGTACAGCGGAAACAGCCAGCGCGCGGTACGCACGTGGCGTTCGTCCCGGCACTCCACCACGCCCACGTGCACCTGGTGCGGCAGGGTGAACATCGCCAGCACGCCCAGCGCCACCAGCGGCAGGAAGCCGTAGGTGGTGGAGGCAGGCGCCGGTGCCGGGGGCGGCACCTCCAGGTCGGGCAGGCCGAACCACACGAACAATCCCAGCGCCAGCATCGCCGCCAGCTTGAACAGCGACTCGAACGCCATCGCCAGGATCAGGCCGCGGTTGTGCTCCACCGCGCTCGCGCGGCGCGTGCCGAACAGCATCGCGAACACCGCCATCGCCAGGGCCACGTACAGCGCGCTGTCCTGCCACGCCGGCAGCGCATCGTTGCCCGGCGAACGGGTGAGCAGCGCGAAGCTCATCGCCACCGCCTTCAGCTGCAGCGCGATGTAGGGAACCAATCCGAGCGCGGCGATCAGCGTGACCGTGGCCGCCAGCCAGCCGTCCTTGCCCAGTCGCGTGGCGATCAGGTCGGCGAGCGACGTGGCATTCGACTCGCGCGCCATCCGCACCAGCCGCACCAGCAGGAACGCACCGAAGACGTACAACAGGATGGTGCCGACGAAGGTGGGCGGCAGTGGCCAACCGTAGCGAGCGGCCTGGGTCACCGTGCCGAAGAACGTCCACGAGGTGCAGTACACCGCCAGCGACAGCGCATAGATGTACGGCCACTGCACCGCCAGCACGCGCGGATGGCGCTCGGCATACAGCGCGGATCCGAACAGCACGCCGAGCCACAGCAGGCCGGCCAGCACCACCATGCCGACGCTCAGCATGAGGCCCCCCGTGGCAGCGGCCTCAGCCGCGACCGTGGAAACGAAGCGTCCGGGAAGACGACCCGCCGCGCGGGCGGGCTGCGGCATGTCATCTGCCGCAAGGCGACGCGTTCATCGAGCATGCGGTCACGGCTGAGGCCGCTTCGACAAGAAGATACGGATGTCGGGCGAAGCATCGGCATGGGCCGGAGCATAACGCAGCAACGGCGGGCCTTCGCCCGCCGTTGCCGTTCCCGCATCATCACCGGTGTCGCGCTCAGAAATCGTAGCGCGCGGTCAGGCTGTACTGGCGCGGTGGACCGTAGAAGCCGGTCAGCACGCCGTAGGCCCCGATGTTGTAACCGGTGGTGCGGTATTCCTCATCGGCCAGGTTTGAACCCTGCAGCGACAGGCTCCATGCATCGTTGACCTTCCAGATCACGCCGGCATTGACCAGGCCGTAGCCCTCCTGCTTGATCAGCGGGCTCAGGTCGGTGGTGGGCCAGACTTCCGACTGGTAGGAATAGCCCACGCGCGCCGACAGGTTGCCGCCGTTGGCCAGGTCCGTGCGGTACTCCACGTTGATCGCACCGGAGAACTCGGGCGCGTTGGTGAAGTACTGCGTATCGGCGATATTGACGCCACTGGTGAAGAACTCGTCGTATTCCGCGTCCAGCCAGGCCAGGTTGCCGCTGATCAGCCAGTTCTGCGTGGGCAGGAACTGGTACTCCACTTCCACGCCCTGCACGGTGCCCTTGCCGGCGTTGGTGAAGTCGCCGAAGAAGCTCTGCGACCCGTTCGGCAGCGTGTACGAGGTGAACACCGACAGCTGGATGTCCTCGTACTTGTTGTGGAAGTACGCCAGGTTGAGGAACAGCCGCTGATCCAGCAGCGACATCTTGCTGCCGACCTCGAAGCTGTCCACCTGTTCGTCATCGAACGGCTCGCCCGAACGCGGCACCGACGTGGTGTTGGCGCGGATGTTGTACCCGCCCGACTTGAAGCCGCGCGAGGCCAGGCCGTACACCATGATGTCAGGCGTGATCTGGTAGTCCAGCGAGATCTTCGGCGAGGTGTTCTTGAAGTTGACGGTCTTGTCGAAGTTGGCCGCAGTGCCCCACGAAGTGGCGTAGTCCAGGCCGGTGTAGAACCGGTTCAAGGCCACCGCATGCTTGTCCTCGTCGGTGTAGCGCGCGCCCACGTCCAGCTTCAGGCGGTCGGTCAGGTCGAAGGTCCAGTCCGCGTACAGCGCGATGCTCTTGGTGTTGACCACGCCCTGGGTGTCGCCGAACAGCGGATTGGTCAGGCTGTTCGCCAGTGCCGGGTTCCAGAAGTGGTTCAGCACCTGGCCGCCGGCATCGCCGTTGAACCAGTACAGGCCCATCACGCCGCGGGCACGGCCGCCGCCGTCGTAGTTCGCCTGCAGTTCCTGGCTGACCTGGCTGTCGCTGTAGAACGCACGCACGTCCACCAGCGTCAGCGGCGTGGTGTCGAAGTCGATGTTGGTCTCGGTGTCGGATTCGCGCTTGGCCGCTACGTATTTGAACGCCCAGTCGTCGTTCGGACGCCAGTTGACGGTCGCCGAGGCGCCCTTCATCTCGGTGTCGTTGATGTTCTTCATGCCGCTGCGGATGTCGTAGCGGTCGCTGGTCGGCGGATAGGCCGGGGCCAGCGGATTGGGGGCCAGCATCTTCGCGCCGCGCACGCCGGACTGGTCGTCCATGTAGTCGAAGGCGAACTGCACGTCGAAATCATCCTGCGAGAACGCACCCAGCTGCATGCGGAGCGCGTTGATCTCCTTGTCGCTGACCTCCTGGCCGGTATGGGTGTTCTCGCCGAAGCCATCGCGGTTCATGCTGGCCACCGACACGCGGCCACGCAGGCCGCTGTCCTGGCCGCCGATGGACCCGCCCAGTGCCGCCTTCACGTCCAGCTGGTTGTAGTTGCCCACGGTGACCGAGGCGAAGCCGGTGGTTTCCTCCGGCAGGCCGCGCGAGATGTACTTGATCGCACCGCCGATGGTGTTCTTGCCGTACAGCGTGCCCTGCGGGCCGCGCAGCACTTCGATGCGCTCCACGTCGAACACGTCCAGCAGCGCACCCTGCGGGCGGGCGATGTAGACGTCGTCCAGGTAGATGCCCACGCCCGGGTCCACGCCCCACAGCGGATCGGCCTGGCCAACGCCGCGGATGTAGGCGGTCACTGTGCTGGTGGAACCGCGCGCGGCATAGATGGTCAGGTTCGGCACCTGCGCGTCCAGGTCGCCGATGTCCTTGATCGCCATCTTGTCGAGGGTCTCCGCAGTGAAGGCGGTCACCGCCACCGGCACGTCCTGCAGGGTTTCCTCGCGCTTGCGTGCGGTGACCTTCACCGCATCGAGCGTGGTGGCGGACGTGGCTGGCGTTTTGGCGGCCGTGGTGCCGTCCTGCGCCCACGCCATTGGCGCGGACGACAACAGGACACAACCGATGGCCAGGCTCAGGTGCTTGCGCTTCATGGGTCTCCCCTCCTCCCGGGTATGACATGGCGGCGGACGGATGCCGCCGATTGAAGCGAACACTAGGGGGCGGGCCGCGCGGGCGGCATCGTACCTTCGTACAGTGGGCCGCCCGGCGTGCGGCTGCGGATACTCGCCGCACTTGCAAGCGGCGCTGGCCGAGGAGTTGTGGATGTCGTTCCTGATCGTGCTGGCCGCGCTGTGCTTCCTGATGTTCGTGGCCTATCGCGGCTACAGCGTCATCCTGTTCGCGCCCATCGCGGCGCTGGGCGCGGTGCTGCTGACCGATCCCTCGCTGGTCGCACCGATGTTCACCGGCCTGTTCATGGACAAGATGGTCGGCTTCCTGAAGCTGTACTTCCCGGTGTTCCTGCTGGGCGCGGTGTTCGGCAAGCTGATCGAGATATCGGGTTTCTCCAAGGCGATCGTGCAAGGCACCATCAAGGTGGTCGGCGCGCAGCGCGCGATGCTGTCGATCGTGCTGGTGTGCGCGCTGCTGACCTACGGCGGGGTGTCGCTGTTCGTGGTGGTATTCGCGGTGTATCCGTTCGCAGCGGAACTGTTCCGCCAGAGCAACATCCCCAAGCGGCTGGTGCCGGGCACCATCGCGCTGGGTGCCTTCACCTTCACCATGGATGCGCTGCCCGGCACGCCGCAGATCCAGAACATCATCCCCACCTCGTTCTTCGGCACCACCGCATGGGCCGCACCGGTGCTGGGCATCCTCGGCGGCGTATTCATCCTGACCGTCGGCATGTGCTACCTGGAATGGCGCCGCCGCGTGGCCGCGCGCAACGGAGAGGGCTATGCCGGCAACGACGATCTGCGCAATGAACCGGAACCCTTCAAGGGCGACAGGCTCGCGCATCCGCTCATCGCCATCCTGCCGCTGCTGCTCGTCGGCGTGGCGAACTTCCTGTTCACCCGATGGATCCCCGGCTTCTACGGCGAAAGCCAATCGTTCGTGCCGGCGGTGATCGGCAGCCCGGCACCGGTGGTGCAGGACGTCTCGAAGGTGGCCGCCATCTGGGCCGTACAGGGCGCGCTGCTGATCGGCATCGTGGCCGTGATCGCATTCGCGTGGAAGCCGGTGTTCGCCAGTTTCGCCGAGGGCACGAAGAGCGCCATCGGTGGCGCGCTGCTGGCGTCGATGAACACGGCGTCGGAATACGGCTTCGGCGCCGTCATCGCTGCCCTGCCCGGCTTCCTCGTCGTAGCCAACGCGCTGCAGGCCATCCCCAACCCGCTGGTCAACGAGGCGATCTCGGTGACCGCGCTGGCCGGCATCACCGGCTCGGCGTCCGGCGGCATGAGCATCGCACTGGCCGCGATGGCGGACAGCTTCATCGCCAATGCCAACGCGGCCGGCATCCCGATGGACGTGCTGCACCGCGTGGCCTCGATGGCCTCCGGCGGCATGGACACCCTGCCCCACAATGGTGCCGTCATCACCCTGCTGGCCGTCACCGGCCTCAGCCACCGGCAGTCGTACAAGGACATCTTCGCCATCACCCTGATCAAGACCACCGCCGTGTTCGTGGTGATCGGCGTGTTCTACGCCACGGGTCTGGTCTGACGCCACGCATGGCGTGACCGGCCTGTGCGCACGGTCCCAAACGCCGGGCGGCGCTTGGCCAATACTTCCCGCATTCCGGGGAAGGCAGGGAAATCCGCATGGCGTACTACACCGTCCCGTGGCGTCGGCTGTTCGCGCGTGGCCCGTGGCGACGCAAGGCCGTGGGCACGCGTGCACGCCTCGACGCCCGCGTCCAGGCAAAACCGTACGTCGCAGCGCCCGATCTTGGCGCCCAGGTCCGGGAACGCCTGAACCGCCTGTACGGCTGGAAGGGCGGCGAACGCGCCAGTCGGAAGGACACCACGCCCGCACCGGAGGCGGCAGCCGTCGCCGCACCCGGCGGTGGCCGCGTGATGATGGGGCAATCGAACCCCTCCCTGATGACGATGGCGCGGCCGCCGTTCGCCGTGCAGGCGCTCAACAACCTCAGCTACGGCGCCACCGCCGCCAGCATCGCCGAATTCAACGCGCTGGGCAGTAGCGACCGCCAGCGCCTGGCCAACTACGTGGACTGGCAGCTCAACTGGGACGCCATCGACGACAGCGCCGTCACCAACCGGCTCACCGCCGGCGGCTACATCACCCTCAACAAGTCGCTGACCCAGCTGTGGGCCGACCACGTGGTGACGGACCCCGAGCACAACATCCGCATGCGCCCGGCCAATGAGGTGCAGCGCGCGGCCTTCGTGCGCGCGGTGTACTCGCGCAGGCAGTTGCGTGAAGTGCTGGTCAACTTCTGGCACGACCACTTCAACGTGCTGGGTACCGACTTCAGCGTCGGCCCGGTGTTCGTGCACTACGACCGCGACGTGATCCGCGCCAACGCCAAGGGCAATTTCCGCACGATGCTGGAAGGCGTGGCCCAGAGCACGGCGATGCTCTACTACCTGGACAACATCAGCAATTCGCGTTCGGGCCCGAATGAAAACTTCGCCCGCGAACTGCTGGAACTGCACACCCTGGGCGCTGAGAACTACCTCGGCTTCATGGACCCGTTCCAGGTGCCGCCCTGCCCCGAGGATCCGGCGTATCCCATCGGCTACACCGACATCGACGTGTACGAAACCTCGGCCGCCTTCACCGGCTGGTCGGCGAAGAACGGGCACTGGCAGTTCCCCACCGAGAACGACGGCACCTTCGTCTACCGGCAGTCGTGGCACGACGCCGGACCGAAGTTTCTGCTCGGCATGCTGATCTATCCCGAACAGCCCGCGCTGAAGGATGGCCGCGATGTACTGGACCGCTTGGCCAGCCACCCGCGCGTGGCCAAGTTCATCTGCAAGAAGCTGATCCGCCGCTTCATCAGCGACACGCCGAAGCAGGCGCTGATCGACAGCGCGGCGGCGATCTTCCGTGCGAACTGGCGGGCCCCGAACCAGATCGAACTGGTGTTGCGGCATATCCTGAATTCCGACGACTTCATCAACAGTTTCGGCCAGAAGAACCGGCGCCCGTTCGACTGCGCGGTGGCCGCGATGCGCACGCTGGGAGGCGACTGGACGATCCGGCTGGACCATGGCCGCAGCGGCGACTTCATGTGGCTCTACGGATTCACCGGCCACACGCCGTACAACTGGCCGGCGCCGAACGGCTACCCCGACAGTGGCCTGGCGTGGTCGGGGTCGAACTCGTACGCGATGACGTGGCGCCTGCTGGGCTGGCTGACCGAAAGCAAGGACGGCGAGGTGCCGCTGCACCCGATCGTGGACACCACGCGCGCCAACGTGCCGGTCGCCAACTGGACCGCGAACACACTGGTCACCTGGTGGTGCACGCGCCTGCTGGGCTACCAGCCCGAAGCCGCGCGCAAACAAGCGCTGGTGGCGTTCATGGCGCAGAACGGCGATCCGAACACCTATGTCATCACCGACACCAACACGTGGCAGGGCAGCGACCTGAAGCGGCACTACAACCACGAGCGCCTGCGCAGCCTGGTGGCGCTGATCCTGATGACTCCCGAATTCATGAGCCGCTGAGGCCCCGATGACCGACTTCCGACTGACCCGACGCGAGTTCGTCAAAGGCTGCGGCGCAGCCGCCATCGTCGGCACTGCGGGCGGCAGCCTGATGTTCGCCGATCCCGTCGATGCCGCCGTCAACAGCTACGACACCGTCGTGCATCTGTTCCTGCGGGGCGGCATCGATGGCCTGAACCTGGTCGTGCCGATCGACGGCGTGGACCGCGGCTTCTATGAGGAAGCGCGTCCCAGCCTGAAAATCGAGACCAGTGGTGCCTACGGCGCCTTGCCGCTGACGCTATCCGGCGGTGCCGGCACCGGCTTCGGCCTGCACCCGTCCGCCAGCGGCCTGCGCGACCTGTGGAACGACGGCAGGATGGCCATCGTGCATGCCTGCGGCATGGCGACCACGGTCACCCGCAGCCACTTCGACGCGCAGCTGTACATCGACTTGGGCACGCCCGGGAAGTACGGCTCGCCGACCGGTTGGATGACGCGCGCCTGGGAGACCCGGCCCAACGGCACCGGTACGCTGCCCGCGCTGGGCGTCAGCGGCACGCAACCGGCGGGCCTGATGGGCGCGGTGGATGCGCTGACGATGAGCAGTCCGTCCGACTTCTCGCTCAACACCACCGCATGGAGCTGGCAGCGCACGCGCAGCGATTCGCCCAGCGGCCTGCGCGGCGTCAGCGAAACCGTCGCGTCGCTGTGGAACGGCCAGACCGGCATGGAGACCAGCGGTCGACGCGCGGACGGCGCGCTGCGCCTGATCGGACAACAGGGCTATGCCAGCCTGCCGGCCAGCTGGCCGACCGGCAACTTCGCGCAACAGCTGTGGACCATCGCGCAGACCATCCGCTTCAACCTGGGCCTGCGCTACGCGACGCTGGACCTGGGCGGCTGGGACACGCACGAAGGCCAGGGTACCGCCGGCAGCGGTTACCACTACTACCAGAACAAGATCAACGAACTCTCCGCCGCGCTGGCCGCGTTCTACGCCGAGCTCAACGGCACCGGCGAAATGGCGCGCGTGACGGTAGTGGTGCAGTCCGAGTTCGGCCGCCGCGTGCGCGCCAATGCCAACGGCGGCACGGACCACGGTTACGGCAACCCGATGCTGGTGCTGGGCGGGCCGGTGAACGGGCGCCGCTTCTACGGCAGCTGGCCCGGACTGAATCCGGAAATCCTCTCGCCCACGTTCGGCGACGTGCCCGTGACCACCGACTACCGCCGCGTGATGTCGGAAATCCTCATCCGTCGCATGGGCAACGCCAACCTCAGCCAGGTCTTCCCCGGCTACACCGGCTACGCCCCACTGGGCCTCATGCAGGGCACCGATCTGGCTCCGAAGTCGGAAGGTGCTGCGACCACCGCCACTTCGATCCCGTCGCTGGTGGTGCCGGATACCGTCACTGGCGCACCCACACCGGTAACGGCCGCCGAACGCGCCGTCCCCGACTGGCAACTTCGCGGCCCGGTGGACCGGATGCTGGTGCGACGGGAGCGCTGAGGGCACAGCGCCCGCAGGTGGGGCGTCGGCCCCGATGCTGGCCGGTCTCGAACGGCAGGCACCCGCGCGGCGTGCAAGCGCTCACGTCCGTCCGCAGCGTCGGCCTGCGGTGACGGGTCGGTCGGGGCTGAAGCCCCTCCTACAGGGACAGCGGCGCGCTCAGCCGTTGCGCGCGTGCCACGCCTTCAGCAACTCGGCTTCCTTGTCGCGGGTGAGGCCGGCATTGAGCTTGGCCTGGCGCTCGGCCGGCAGGCCGCGGAACCAGGCCAGCAGGTCGGCAACGGTCGTTGCGAGCGGGCGGAAGGTCAGGCCCGCCGCGATCGCGCGCGCATTGCTGACCGCGCCGTAGCCGCCGTAGTGCGGGTGGCTCGGCGACACCCAGATCGGCAGGCCGACCTGCTGCTGCTCGAGGAACCCGGGCGTCACGTGGGTCAGCGTCATGCCGCCGCCGGTCACGGCCTGGCAGCCATGCAGCATGGCATCCATGCCGAGCGTGTAATCCGGGCCGCAGGCGTTGAAGGTGCCGATGGTCTTCGCTTCGGCCAGGCGGATCATCCATTCGCCAAGGTCGCGGCCGTCGATGATCTGGACGGGATCGTTGCCCTGGCCGGGCACCAGTATTTCGCCGCCCTGCGCCACCCGGTGCGGCCAGTAGGTGAAACGATCGGTTTCGTCGCGCGGACCGACGATGTAACCCGGGCGCACGATGGTGACGTTCCTGCCGAACTGCTTGCGGGCTTCGGCTTCGCTCAATGCCTTCAATGAGCCATAGAGGTTCTCGATGTCGGCACGCAGGGTCTCCTGGGTTTCAGCCATCGCATCCTTGCCCTTGTAGACGGCGAGCGGCGAATCCTCGTTGATGCCCGGCTTGCCGCCATCGGCGTATACCGAAATGGTGGAGATGAAGAGGTAGTGCCCCACGTTGCCTTTCAGCACCTGGCCGGCATCGCGCACCCAGAACGGCAGGCTGGTGGGGTTGTCGATGCAGACGTCCCACGTGCGCCCTTTCAGTGCGGCCAGGTCGCCGGTATTGCGATCGCCGTGCAGTTGTTCGACGGCGGCGGGCCATTCCGGCGACGGCCGCTTCCCGCGGTTGAACAGGGTGACCTTGTGCCCGCGCTTGAGCGCGTAGTCGACCTGGAACGGACCCGTGAAGCCGGTGCCGCCGAGGATCAGGATGTTCAGCGGCTTGGCCGCCTTCCCCACCGGCTTGCCCTCGCTGGCAGCGGAGGCGAAGGACGGCAGCGCGGCCGCGGCGGCGGCCAGCGCGCCCAGCTTGAACAGGTCACGACGGGTGGTCATGCGGATGCTCCCCAGCAACGGTCAGGAAAGCGACTAGATAGCACTGCCGCGGCCCGCAAACCCCTGCCGGAAGTCGTTGTGACTTCCTGTAAGCCGTCGACATGGGCGAGACGATGGTGTCGGCGAGCGCCCGGAATTCGGCGCACATCATCCTGCCCACTAGTGCCAAGTATCTTCCAGATAGCGCGGCCGGCAGGCCAGGTAGCCGCCGACCAACAGCACGCCGACGCAGGCGGCGAGGAACGCCATCGGCCATGACCAGCCGAGCGTGTATTCGTGCAGCAGTCCGAAGGCGAGCGGTCCCGCGCAGGACAACGTGTAACCCACCCCCTGCATGAAACCGGACAACGCCGCCGACCCCTCTGGCGTGCGCGTGCGCAGGTTGATCATCGTCAACGACAGCGGGAACGTACTGGGCCCCAGGCCAAGCAACGCCACCCATAGGGCAGGTGCGGCCATCGGTGCGAGCAGCAGGCCGGTGAACGCCGCCGCGTAGAAGCCCGCGCAGACCACGACCACGATGAAGGGATTGCGCATGCGTACCGCGATCAGCGGCATGGTGAGCGAGGCCGCCAGCCCCAGCGTGGAGAACAGTGCGACCATCGTGCCGCCCAGCGCGGGCGTACCCCCGGCTTCGACCAGCAGCTTCGGCAACCAGGTGAACATCGAGTACGTCACCAAAGAGGTCATGCCGAACATCAGCGCCATGCCCCACGCCACCGGCGAGCGCCATGCGCGACCCTGCGGTCGCGGCGCGGCCAGCTCGGGCGCTTCGTCGTCGACGGTGACGGCAGCATCGTGCGTGCGCGCCAAAGGCGAGGCCTTGCTGCGTTCCTGCCACAGCACCAGGCACCACGGTACCGCCGATGCGGCCGCAAACACGGCCCACAGGCCCAGCGAGATGCGCCAGCCGGCGGCTTCCATTACCGGCACCGCGATCAGCGCGGGCAGGATGGTGCCCGCCTGCAGCACGGTGATGTAGAGCGTGCTGACAGTACCCACGCGATCGGCGAAATAGCGCTTCACCAGCGGCGGCAGCACGATGTTGCCGATGCCCATGCCCGCCAGCGCGGTGAGCGAGGCCGCCACCAGCGCCGTCGTGTCGCCCGCCGCACTGCGCAGCAGCAGGCCGAGCATGGCGAGCAGCATGGCGAGCAACGCCGTCCGCTCCAGGCCGATGCGGTGCGCCAGTGCCGGCGTCGCCACACCGAACAGCGCGAATGCGGCCGTCGGCAGCATGCCGAATACGCCTGTCATGGTGGCGCCGAAGCCGAACGTATCGCCCAATGTATCGAGCAGCGGTGTGAGCGAGGTCACCGCGGTGCGCAGGTTGAATGCGGACAGCACGATGCCGAGCAGCACCAGGCCGCGGCCAGACCAGAGGGAAGCCGGTGCGGCGGCGCGTGTATTCGTCGAATCCATGGCAGCCATTATCGGTGATGGCATGCGACAGGACGTCGCAACCGCGGGGACGGTGTGTCCCGATCACGGCCAGCCGGTATGCTGGCAGCGGTCTACATGCGAGGGGTTGCATGACAACGTCAGCCAGAATCCTGGTGGTGTCCCTGCTTGCACTGGCCGTGGCTGGATGCGGCAGCGAGAGTCCAGCGAGGGCCTGCCGTACGGCGGCGCAATGCCTTGACGACTGGCGCCAGCACTACAACAACCCGGCGCTTGAATGGCTGCAAGCCAACCCGGCCCCCTCCCGCAGGCTGGCGATCAAACTTTTGTTGAGCTCACGCCATCAGGACAGGGATCTCGGGGTGTGGCTGGTGAACCTGGCGGGTCTTGATGACGACGCTGGCATCCATCGCGTGGTCGCATCGAGCCTGGAACTAGGTCCAGAGGCTGCAGCAATCTACAAGACGCCACTGGAACTGCGTCCATCACTTGAGAGAACGATGCAGCTGCTGATGCAGGCACCGCGACGGAGCAAGGTCTACGCCGGACTTGCCAGCAAGTTCGGCATGGATGCGGTCCTGGCCGTCGAACAGCAACTACGTTGCCGTCCCGCATGCGAACGCCTTGACCCCGCACAGGCGTCGGCGATCCTTTCGTCCGTACGCTCGAGGGGCACCAGAGATCTTCCTCTCGGCGACCCCGGGCGCGACGGCGCCGAACAACGCGTGATTGCCCCCTTCATCGCACTCGCCGAAGATGAGCAAGCTTCAGACATGGCACGCATGGAAGCGGCGTTGCTGGTTGCACGACAGACTTGGGATCCCCGCACCTTCACGGCGTCGCCTTCCCTGTCCGCGTTTCTGCGCAACCACCTCGCCACTGCCAACATAGGCATGCGCAGGGATGCCGCGCTGTCCATCCTGTCGTTGGTCAAGCCTCTCACCGATGACGATTGGGAACACATTGCCGGCGTACTGGACGAGCAAGCACTCTCCTTGGACGTCCTGCCCCTCAATCTAGTCCACGATAGCCCGCCGGATGGTGCGTTCGAGACACTTCTTTTGAGGCGACTCGGCGGCAAGGACACGCGTGAAGCTTCAATCGCCCTGCGGCTGCTTTCCGATTTTGAATCACGTGCGATTACAACGCACGACGCGATCTGGCCACTTCTCTCGAATGCTGATCCCGAGCTGGCGGAACTCGCGGCGAGAGTTCTCTTCCGTTCCGGTAGGCCTGCAGCCAGCCTCGAAAAGGCACTTGCATCGCACTGGTTTCCCGCGACCCTCCAAATGTTCGGGGGTAGCGCGCCTTGGAGGGAACGCCAACGGAATGCCCGCAATTCAACCTGCCTCGTCAAGGCTCAGCGCATGAGCGAGGTTACGGTCAATGACACCTCGAATGGCAGGCATCGGCGCAAGGCATCGCGTCGACTGCAGACCGACGTGAGTCATGCCGTCGAACACGACGGCACGCTCGTGGCCGCTATCTCTCATGGGGAGTTCGGTGGCTATCTCGCGGTGCTGCGTGATGGCCAATCTGCAGAGATCCTCGGGCACGAACCTTTCGGGCCCCTGCTGCATCTGGGTGACAATCGTTTCCTGGTGACCTCCGGCGTCGCCCACATGGGCAGTCTTGCAGGCGACGTTTACGAGCTGCAAGTCGGGCCCCTGTCATCCACGTTGACGCATCGACTGGGGGGACTGTCGATGCCGCTGGCGATTGAAAGGCGGAACAAGCGCATCCTGTTGTCCACTTATGCGTTTGGTGTGATCGATCTTACGAATTTGTCCGCACCCCGGTGGCTCGGCTGCCAGCGTCCTCCCGTTGGTGCCCTCTGGAAATAGAAAAAGCGGGCCGAAGCCCGCTTTTCCGTATCGCGTCGCGATGTCGTGCGGCTTACTCGGCCGACACGCCCTCGCCTTCTTCCACGGCCTTGATCGACAGGCGGATGCGGCCCTGCTTGTCGACTTCCAGCACCTTGACCTTCACCACGTCGCCTTCCTTCAGCGCGTCGCTGACCTTCTCGACGCGGTCGTTGGAGATCTGCGACACGTGCACCAGGCCGTCCTTGCCCGGCAGGATGGTGACGAACGCACCGAAGTCCATGATCTTGGCGACTTTGCCTTCGTAGATGCGGCCCGGCTCGACGTCGGAGGTGATCTGCTCGATGCGGGCCTTGGCGGCCTGGCCGGCGGCGCCGTTCACCGAGGCGATGGTGATGGTGCCGTCGTCCTGGATGTCGATCTGCGTGCCGGTTTCCTTGGTGATGGCCTGGATCACCGAGCCGCCCTTGCCGATCACTTCGCGGATCTTGTCGGGGTGGATCTTGATGGTGATCAGGCGCGGCGCGAACTCGCTCAGCTCCTGGCGCGGCGAGGTCATCGCATGGGCCATTTCGCCCAGGATGTGCAACCGGCCGGCCTTCGCCTGCGTCAGCGCCTGCTTCATGATCTCTTCGGTGATGCCTTCGATCTTGATGTCCATCTGCAGCGCGGACACGCCGTTGGCGGTACCGGCGACCTTGAAGTCCATGTCGCCCAGGTGATCTTCGTCACCCAGGATGTCGCTCAGCACGACGAAGTCGTTGCCTTCCTTCACCAGGCCCATCGCGATGCCGGCCACCGGCGCCTTGATCGGCACGCCGGCATCCATCAGCGCCAGCGAGCTGCCGCAGACCGAAGCCATCGAGGAGGAACCGTTCGACTCGGTGATTTCCGAGACCACGCGGATGGTGTACGGGAAAGCTTCCATCGTCGGCATGACGGCGAGCACGCCGCGCTTGGCGAGGCGGCCGTGGCCGATTTCGCGACGCTTCGGGCCCATCATGCGGCCGGCTTCGCCCACCGAGAACGGGGGGAAGTTGTAGTGGAACAGGAAGTGGTCCTTCCACTCGCCGCCGACGGCGTCGATCACCTGGCCATCGCGCGCGGTGCCGAGGGTGACGGCGACGATCGCCTGCGTCTCACCACGGGTGAACAGCGAAGAGCCGTGCACGCGCGGCAGCACGCTGACCTTGGAGGAGATCGGGCGGACGGTATCCAGCGCACGGCCGTCGATGCGGACCTTGGTGGCCAGCACGGAACCGCGCATGGTCTGGTACTCGAGCTCGCCGAATTCCTTCGACAGCGCGCCGGCGCTCCAGCCATCGGCTTCGGCACGGCCGGCCAGCTGCTGCAGCACGTCCTTCTTGATGGCGGCGATGGCGTCGCGGCGCTGCAGCTTGTCGCGCACCTGGAAGGCGGACTCGAGCTGGGTGCCCACGGCTTCCTTCAGCGCGGAGATCATCGCCTCGTTCTTGGCCGGCGCAGACCAGTCCCAGTTCTTGGTACCGGCTTCGGTGACCAGCTCGTTGATGATGTTGATGACCTTCTGCATTTCGCGATGGCCGAACATCACGGCGCCCAGCATCACGTCTTCGGACAGCTCGGCGGCTTCGGATTCCACCATCAGCACGGCGTTGGACGTACCGGCGACGACGAGCTCCAGCTTGGAGTCCTTCAGTTCGCTGACGGTCGGATTCAACACGTATTCGCCGTTGACGTAGCCGACCTTGGCGGCACCGATCGGGCCGTTGAACGGCGCGCCGGTCAGGGCGACGGCGGCGGAAGCACCGATCAGGGCCGGGATGTCGCCGTCGATTTCCGGGTTCAGCGACATCACCGTGGCGATGACCTGCACTTCATTGCGGAACTCTTCCGGGAACAGCGGGCGCAGCGGGCGGTCGATCAGGCGGGAGATCAGGGTCTCCTTCTCGGTCGCGCGACCTTCGCGCTTGAAGAAGCCGCCCGGGATGCGGCCACCGGCGTAGAACTTCTCCTGGTAGTCGACCGTCAGCGGGAAGAAGTCCTGCCCTTCGCGGGCCGACTTCGCCGCCACGGCGGTGACCAGCAGTACGGTGTCATCGAACTTGACGATGACGGCACCGCCCGCCTGGCGGGCGATTTCGCCGGTTTCCAGGGTGACCTGGTGCTTGCCGTACTGGAAGGTTTTGGTGATTTTTGCCACGTTGGTTCCTTGAGGTGCCTTGTGCGGGTTGGACCTCACGCGACCCTTGTCGCGTGCGGCTGGCCGGATGCGTCCGGCCGGTGGTGCTGTGCGGGGCGGGCCCGGTGCGGCCAGCGGATGCAGCGCATTCCGTTCCCTGAAATGCAAACCGCGGCGCATCTCTGCGCCGCGGTGGGGGGTATATCAGCGACGCAGACCCAACTTCTCGATCAAGGTCTTGTAGCGCTCGTTGTCTTTCTTCTTGAGGTAGTCAAGCAGGCTGCGACGGCGGTTGACCAGCTGCAGCAGACCACGGCGGCTGTGGTGGTCCTTCTTGTGGGTCTTGAAGTGGCCGCTCAGGTGCTCGATGCGGGCGGTCAGCAGGGCGACCTGGACTTCCGGGGAACCGGTGTCGTTGGCGCCGCGGGCGTTGTCGGCAATCACTTTCTGGGTATCGACGGACATGGTTTCTCTCTGTTGATGCGTGGCCTGCAGGAACGCGGGTGTCCTCCGCGCGCACCGCCTGGCTCGCCGTTGATGAAGCTGGGGAAATAAGGAAATGCCGGCGCGAAACCGGCGGCGTAGTGTAGCCGCGGGGGCCTTGTGAAACAAGGTTTTATTGACCGTTGCCGCCCTTGGTGGCGGTGCCGGCGACCGCCCAGGCGAACAATCGCTGCGGCGAGAGGGTGCCGTCGGCATCGACCGTGCCCAGCCCCAGGACGCGGCCGTCCTGCCCGTGGATCGCGACCGTGCCGTCGCGGGGGGGGTGTCCGCGCAGCTTCTGGCCCTGCGCCAGCCGGCGCGCATCGATGGCGTCGACGTCGACCCGGGGGAAGCCGGCCAGGCCAGCCTCGATGGGCAGCAGACACGCCTCGAGGGCGGCTTCCCCACCCTGTTCAGCCAGCGCCTGCAACGCGTCCAGGGAATACATGCGCGGTTGCCTGAACGGGTCGACCCAGAGACGACGCAGTTCGGCCACGTGGGCGCCGCAGCCCAGCGCCTCGCCCAGATCACGGACCAGGCTGCGCACGTAGGTGCCGGAACCGCACTCGACCCGCAGGGAGAGCCGGTCCGGCGCGATCCCGAGCACCTCGATGGCGTGGACATCGACGTCGCGTTCGGGCGCTTCGATGATGTCTCCCCGGCGGGCCTTGGTGTAGAGCGGCTCGCCGCCCTGCTTGAGCGCCGAATAGATGGGCGCGCGCTGACGGATGCGTCCCTTCAGCGGGGCCAGCGCGGCGTCCAAGGTGGCGGCATCCAGCGGTGGCACCGCGCGTTCACGCAGTGGTGTGCCGTCGGCATCGTCGGTATCGGTGGTGGTACCCAGCACGGCGACCGTGTCGTAGGCCTTTGAGGATCCCAGCAACAGGCCGGCGATCTTGGTCGCCTCGCCGAAGCACAGCGGCAGCAGGCCGGTGGCGAGCGGATCGAGGCTGCCGGTATGCCCGCCCTTCTCTGCCCGGAACAGCCGGCGTGCGACCTGGAGCGCGGCGTTCGAACTCATTCCCTGCGGCTTGTCCAGCAGCAGCAGGCCATCCAGCGAACGGAACTTGAGCTTCGGCGGCGACATCGGAAGCGGGATGACCTTCTGTAGGAGCTGCTTAAGCTGCGACCGTGGCCTTGCCGCATTCGGATGACGTCCGGGGAGCCCTGTGCCGCTGTTGTCGCAGCGCCTTCAGGGAACGCGGGGTCACTCGTCGTCCGGCGGGGGCGGCAGGTCGCGCAGCAGGTTCTCGATGCGCTCGCCGCGGTCGACGGAATCGTCGTAGTGGAAATGCAGCTCGGGCACGTGGCGCATCTTGACCCGACGCGCCAGTTCCATGCGCAAACCCCAGGCCAGTTCCTTCAGGCCCTTCACGGCTTCCACGGAACGCTCCGGCATCAGGGCGGTGACGAACACCTTGGCGTGCGCCATGTCACGGGTGACTTCCACGTCGGACACGCTGACCGACGGCAGGCCGTGCTCGCGCACGGCCTCGTGCACCAGCGTGCCCAGCTCGCGACGGAGCTGGGCGGAGACGCGGTCGGTGCGGTGGAACGACTTGGTCGGCATGATCAGAGCGTGCGCTGCACTTCGATGCGCTCGAAGCACTCGATCTGGTCGCCCGGCTGGACGTCGTTGTAGGCCTTCACGCCGATGCCGCACTCGGTGCCATTGCGCACCTCGTCGACGTTCTCCTTGAAGCGGCGCAGCGATTCCAGTTCGCCCTCGAACACCACCGTGCTGGCGCGCAGCACGCGGATGGGCTTGTTCCGCTTGACCGTGCCCTCGACCACCATGCAGCCCGCGACCGCACCGAACTTGGAGCTGCGGAACACGTCGCGCACTTCGGCGATGCCGATGATCTCTTCGCGGATCTCCACGCCCAACAGACCGGAGGCCACCTGCTTCACCTGGTCGATCACGTCATAGATGATCGAGAAGTAGCGCAGGTCCACGCCGGCGGCTTCGATGATGCGACGCGCGGAGGCGTCGGCACGCACGTTGAAGCCGATGACGGTGGCCTTGGAGGTGACCGCGGAGTTGGCGTCGGACTCGGTGATGCCGCCCACGCCGGAGTGGATGATGTTGATGCGGATCGATTCGTTGGACAGCGCGGTCAGCGAATGACGCAGCGCCTCCACCGAACCCTGCACGTCGGCCTTGATGATCAGGTTGAGGCTGAGCTGGCCTTCGCCCTTGCCCAGCTGCGCCATGATGTCTTCCATGCGGCTGCCGGCGGACTGCACCAGGCGCGATTCGCGGCGCTTGGTGTCGCGCTGCTGCGCCACGTCCTTGGCCAGGCGCTCGTCCTCGACCACGACGAAATCATCGCCAGCCTCGGGCACGCCGGACAGACCCAGCACCTGCACGGGGATGGACGGGCCGGCCGACGGCGGCTGTGCGCCGGTCTCGTCGAACAGCGCACGCACGCGGCCGTACTGGACACCGCAGACCAGGTAGTCGCCCTTCTTCAGCGTGCCCTGCTGCACCAGCACCGTCGCAACCGGGCCACGGCCCTTGTCCAGCGAGGATTCGATGACCACACCGCTGGCGCGGCCGTCTTCGACCGACTTCAGTTCCAGCAGTTCGGCCTGGATGGAGATGGCGTCCAGCAGGTTGTCCACGCCCTGGCCCGTCTTGGCCGAGATCTCGACCATCTGGGTGTCGCCGCCGAAGTCTTCGGCGACCACTTCCTCGGCCAGCAGCTCGTTCTTCACTCGCAGCGGGTCGGCGTCGGACTTGTCGATCTTGTTCACCGCCACGATCAGCGGCACCTTGGCCGCCTTGGCGTGCTGGATGGCTTCGCGGGTCTGCGGCATGACGCCGTCGTCCGCCGCGACCACCAGCACCACGATGTCGGTCAGCTTGGCGCCACGGGCGCGCATCGCGGTGAACGCGGCGTGGCCCGGGGTGTCGAGGAAGCTGATGACGCCCTTCGGCGTTTCCACGTGGTACGCGCCGATGTGCTGGGTGATGCCGCCGGCTTCGCCGCTGGCGATCTTGGTGCGGCGGATGTAGTCCAGCAGCGAGGTCTTGCCGTGGTCGACGTGGCCCATGATGGTGACCACCGGGGGACGCGCGACCTTCTCGCCCTGCTGCTCTTCCGAATGCGCCAGCAGTTCGTTCTCGACGTCGTTGGCGTCGGCACGGACGGCCTTGTGGCCCAGTTCCTCGGTGATCAGCGCGGCGGTGTCGTGGTCGATGGACTGGGTGATGGTGGCCATCACGCCCATCTTGAACAGCGCCTTCACCACGTCGCCACCCTTCAGCGCGAGCTTCTGCGCCAGGTCGGCCACGGTGATGGTCTCGCCGATCGCCACTTCGCGCACGATCGGCGCGGTCGGACGCTCGAAGCCATGCGCACCGCCGCCACCGCGGCTCTGCTCATGGCGGCGCGGCGGCTTGGGCTTGCCGCGCGAAGCGCCGCGACGGGCACGGTCGGCGGCAGACAAGTGCAACTGGCCTGCGAAGCGGCTGGTGTTGTCGTCGTCTTCGACGCCGGCGACCATCGCATGCGAGCCACGGGTCTTGTGCTTGGCGGCCGCGGCATTGTTGCGGTCGTCGGTACGCGGCGGGTCCTTGCGCACGACCATCTTGGGCACGTGGTGGCCCGGGGTCGCCGGCTTCGCCGGGCGCGCAGGTTCATCACCGTCCACGGCGACGGCACCGGCGGCCAGTGCCGCTGCCTCGGCATCGGCCTGCGCACGCGCAGCCTCCGCTTCGGCACGCGCGGCGGCTTCTTCCTGCCGGCGACGCTCGAGCTCTTCGGCGCGCTTGGCGTCTTCCTGGGCCAGCCGCTGCTGTTCGTCGAGGTTGCGCTGGCGGGACTCTTCCAGCTTGCGCAGGATCTCGGCGCGTTCCGGATCCGGTTCGTTCTGCCAGTTGGTGCTGACGGATTCGGCGTCGGTCGGCTTCACGTAGGTGCGCTTCTGGCGCACTTCCACGTTCACCGTAGTCTTGCTGCGCCCGGCCGCGACGGTCACTTCCTGCACCTTGCGGCGGTTCAGCGTGATCTTCTTCGACCCGGCATCATCCGCGGCGGCATCGCTCTTGCCGTGGGAACGCTTGAGGAAGCCGAGCAGCTTCACTTTTTCCATGCTGGTCACGACCTGGTCGGGACCGCTGAAGCTCATCCCGGCCTCGGCCAGTTGCTCCAGGAGTTTCTCGACCGGCGTATTGACCAGTTCAGCGAGCTTGCGGATGGTGGTTTGCTGCGACATTCGGATCCTAGGTTGGGTGTTGCGCCCCCCCGGTGGTGGTGGGGCAACCCTTTTCAAGAGGGGGAATTCTAAGCCCTGCGGGTGCCAGGGCGGTGTTCATGGGTGGCTCATGCGCCGCGTCCCAGGCGAGCCCGGGCAGCGCTCATGCGCCGCGCTCCAAACGAGCAATCTCTTCGGCACGGGCGGCCAGGATCAGCGCCGCGGCACGGCCCTCGTCCAGCCCCTCGATGCCGAATTCGACCACTTCGTCGGCGGCCAGGTCGGACAGGTCCTCGCTGGTACGGACGCCATGCGAGGCCAGCGCGAACGCCGTCTCTTCGTCCATGCCTTCCAGCGCCAGCAGGTCCTCGGCCGGGTGGTTCTCCTCCAGGCCCTCTTCCTCGGCCAGCGCCTCGTTCAGCAGGGCATCGCGGGCACGCGAGCGCAGCTCCTCGACGATGTCCTCGTCGAAGCCCTCGACCGCCAGCAGTTCGCCGACCGGCACGTAGGCGATTTCCTCGACCGTGCTGAAGCCCTCGGCGACCAGGATGGCGGCGATTTCCTCGTCCACTTCCAGCTTGTCCATGAACAGCTGGCGGGCGACGGCCTGTTCGGCCTCGCTCTTGGCCTGCACCTGGTCGGCGGTCATGACGTTGAGCTGCCAGCCCGTCAGGCGGCTGGCCAGGCGCACGTTCTGGCCGCCCTTGCCGATCGCCTGCGCCAGGCGGTCTTCCGCCACGGCCAGGTCCATCGAATGCTTCTCTTCATCGACGATGATCGACTGCACTTCCGCCGGTGCCATCGCGTTGATGACGAAGGTGGCCGGGTTGTCGTTCCACAGCACGATGTCCACCCGCTCGCCGTTCAGCTCGTTGCTCACGGCCTGCACGCGCGAACCACGCATGCCGATGCAGGCGCCGATGGGATCGGTGCGGGTGTCGTGCGCGAGCACGGCGATCTTGGCGCGGTCGCCCGGATCGCGCGCGCAGGCCTTGATCTCGACCAGGCCCTGGCCCACTTCCGGCACTTCCAGCTTGAACAGCTCGATCATGAATTCCGGTGCGGCGCGGCTGATGAACAACTGCGGGCCGCGCGGTTCGTAGCGCACGTCGAACAGGTAACCACGGACGCGGTCGCCAGCGCGCAGCACGTCGCGCGGGATGCCCTTGTCCTTCGGGATGAAGGCCTCGGCGTTGCCGCCCAGGTCCACGTAGATGTTGCCGCGCTCGGCGCGCTTGACCACGCCGGTGACCAGCTCGCCCACGCGGTCCTTCCAGGCATCGACCACCTGCGCGCGCTCGGCTTCACGCACGCGCTGCACGATGACCTGCTTGGCGGCCTGCGCGGCGATGCGGCCGAAATCCGGGTTCTCGATCTTCTCTTCGATCCAGTCGCCGACTTCGGCGCCTTCGGCTTCGTCCTCGGCATCCATCAGGCGGATCTGGCGGTCCGGCGACTCCATCACCACGTCATCGGCCACCACTTCCCAGCGGCGGAACGTCTCGTAGCTGCCGTCCTTGTGGTCGATGGTGACGCGCACCTGCACGTCCTGGTCCATGTAGCGCTTCTTGGCGGCGGACGCCAGGGCGGCCTCGATGGCATCGAAGATGACTTCGCGCGGCACGCCCTTTTCGTTGGCCACCGCATCCACGACCAGCAACAATTCCTTACTCATTGATCACTCCGCGCGCGGCTTGCGGGCCGCCGGTTGGTTGGGTTTTTTCTTGGCTTTCCTGGCCGGTGCGCGCTTGGCGTCCCCAGCCTTGGCACCGGCCTTGCGGCCGCCACCGGGTTTCTCGGGCGCCAGGCCCAGCGCCGCCCAGTCGGGGACCAGGCGCGCCTTGTCGATATTATCGAACGCCACCGTCATTTCGGCGTCGTCCACGGTGAACACGATGTCCTCGCCTTCGATGCGGCTGATCGTGCCCTGCAGACGGCGACGACGATCCTGCGGCAGCTTGAGCACCACCTTGGCCGTCTCGCCCAGGAAGCGGGCGAAGTGGACCAGTTCGAACAGCGGCCGGTCAACGCCGGGCGAGGACACTTCCAGCGTGTAGTTGCCGGTGATGGGATCTTCCACGTCCAGCTGCGCCGAGACTTCGCGGCTCACCGCCTCGCAGTCCTCGACGTTGACGTGGCGCGTATCGCGCTCGGCTTCCTGCACATCGATGTACAGGCGCAGCGTGGCGCTGCCGGGAGCCGGCAGGTACTCGATGCCCAGCAGCTCCAGGCCCAGGGCCTGGACCGTCGGTGCCAGCAGGTTGGCGATGTGGTTGGCCTTCTCGCTCACGGATTCGATGCCGGTGGTTTGGTAGTGCCGTGCGTATCGCTGAAACAAACAAGGGGCCCGATGGGCCCCTTGTCCGATACGCTGGATGTCGGTGCAACGACGGGAACATGCGTCGTTGCGTGCCCAGGTTTTTCGTCGGCCGCCTGTACTCAGGCGGCCTCGGACAAACATGGTAGCGGGGGCAGGATTTGAACCTGCGACCTTCGGGTTATGAGCCCGACGAGCTGCCAGACTGCTCCACCCCGCAGCAGAAGCGAAATTATGATGAATACGCCGGTGCATTGCAAGCCTTGCCGTGCACCAAGTTGAAACATCGCGTTCATGAGCCCCACCGGCGGCCCACTGCCGGCGACGTTGCCTGCAAACGTTGCCGGTGATCCGGCCTCAGCCGGCGAACGCCAGCTTGCACCACGCCATGATCGGATTCCACGCGACGCCCAGCGCGAGCAGCGCGAGCGCGTTCACGCCGAACACGATCGGCACCACGCGATCGGCGCGCGGCGGCGGAATCTCGCCCACCGGCTCGTCGAAGTACATCACCTTGATCACGCGCAGGTAGTAGAAGGCGCCAATGACCGCGCACAGCACGCCCACGATGGCCAGCCACAGGAAACCGCCGTTGACCGCCGCGCCCAGCACAACCAGCTTGGCCCAGAAGCCGAGGAAAGGCGGTACACCGGCCAGGGACGCCATCACGCACAGCACCAGGCCTGCCTGCCACGGATTGCGCGCATTCAGGCCCTTGAAGTCGTCGATCCTGTCGGCCTCGAAGCCCTGGCGCGACAGCACGATGATCGCGCCGAACGCCGCCGCCGACATGATCGCGTAGCTGATCGCGTAGAACAGTGCTGCCGAATACCCCGCCTCCCCGCCGCCCGCGAAACCGACCAGCAGGAAGCCGACGTGCGACACTGTGGAGTACGCCAGCATGCGCTTCAGGTTGGTCTGCGCGATGGCGATCACGTTGCCGATCACCAGCGATGCCGCCGCCAGTCCCGCCAGCAGCCACTGCCACTGCGCCGCGGCCGGGCCCACGCCATCCTGCAGCAGGCGGAATGCCATGCCGAACGCGGCAAGCTTCGGTGCCGCACTGATGAACAGCGTCACCGGCGTCGAGGCGCCCTGGTAGACGTCGGGCAGCCACATGTGGAACGGCGCCGCGCCCAACTTGAAGGCCACGCCCGCCACCATGAACACCACGCCGGTCAGCAACAGCATGCGCTGCTCACCGCCGCCTGCCAGTGCCGCGCCCGTGGCATCGAAGATCGCCGGCAACTGCAGCGAACCGGTCGCGCCGTACACCAGCGACATGCCGTACAACAGCAGGCCAGACGCCAGCGAACCCAGCACGATGTACTTCATCGCCGCTTCGGTCGCCAGGCCGTCGTCGCGGTTCAGCGCCACCAGCGCATAGGAACACAGCGCCAGCAGCTCCAGGCCCAGATAGACCATCACCAGGCTACCGGCCGATACCATCACCATCATGCCGGCGGTGGCGAACATCACCAGTACGGGCGCCTCGCCCGGATACAGGTTGCGCTCGCGCAGGTACGGCCAGCCGTAGACCAGCGACAACGCGCTGACGGCGACGATCACGACCTTGCTGACATCGGCCAGCGTGTCGCGCACGAACATGCCGCTGAACACGCTGCCCTGCCCGCCCACACCGGTCGCCAGCATCCAGACCACCGCGACCATGACGACCAGCGCCAGGGCGTGGGTGATGATGCGGCGGGAGCTGTCGAGGAACAGGTCCAGCATCAGCAGCGCGAACGCGCCCGCGATCAGGGTGAGCTCCGGCAGCAGCGGCTGCAGGTCGGCGGCGGAGATGGGCATCGGCGTCGTCATGGTTCTTCCTTACAGCTTGCTGTTGGCGAGCTGCATCGCCAGTTGCGCGATCGACGGCTCCATCAGGTCCGTCAGCGGCTTGGGATACACACCCAGCGCCAGTACGCAGACGGCGAACCCGCCCAGTACCAACGCCTCGCGCAGGGACACGTCCTTCAGCTCGGCCACATGGGCATTGGCCACGTCGCCGAGGATCACGCGCTTGACCAGCCACAGCGTATAGGCCGCACCGATCACCAGCGTGGTGGCGGCGAAGAAAGCGATCAGCGGATGCTGCTGGAAGCTGGCCAGGATGACCATGAACTCGCCGACGAAGCCGCTGGTGCCCGGCAGGCCGGAGTTGGCCATGCCGAACAGGATGAAGAAGGCGCCGAACCACGGCATCGTGTTGATGACCCCGCCGTAGTCCTTGATCATGCGGGTGTGCATGCGGTCGTAGAGCACGCCGACGCAGGTGAACATCGCACCGGAGATGAAGCCGTGGCTGATCATCTGCACCATCGCGCCCTGCAGGCCCAGGCGCGCGCCGTCCAGGTTGCCGTAGTCGCGCACCAGGCTGAAGGCGATGAAGATGCCGAGGGTGACGAAGCCCATGTGCGAGACCGACGAATAGGCGATCAGCTTCTTCATGTCGTCCTGCACCAACGCCACCAGGCCCACGTAGACCACGGCGATCAGCGACAGCACGATGACGAACGTCGCCCACTCGTGGCCGGCATCCGGCACGATCGGCAGGCTGAAGCGCAGCAGGCCGTAGCCGCCGATCTTCAGCGCGATGGCCGCCAGGATTACCGAACCGGCGGTCGGCGCCTCGACGTGCGCGTCCGGCAGCCAGGTGTGCACCGGGAACATCGGGATCTTCACCGCGAATGCGATCAGGAACGCGAAGAACAGCCAGGTCTGTTCCTTCGCCGTCAGCGGCATCGCGTACAGGTCGGCCAGCTGGAAGCTGCCACCCTTGATGTACAGATACACCAGACCGACCAGCATCAGCACCGAGCCGAGGAACGTGTACAGAAAGAACTTCAGCGAGGCATAGATGCGGCGCGGACCGCCCCAGACACCGATGATCAGGAACATCGGGATCAGCATCGCCTCGAAGAACACGTAGAACAGGACCGCGTCACTGGCGGCGAAGATGCCGTTGGTCAGGCCTTCCAGGATCAGGAACGCGGCCACGTACTGCGCCACGCGCTTGTTCACCGAACCCCACGCACCGGCAAGCGTCAGCACGGTGATCAGCGTGTTGAGCAGCAGCAGCGCCACCGCGATGCCGTCGGCGCCGAGGTTGTAGTGGATGTCGAAACTGGGGATCCACGCATGGTTTTCGACGAACTGCAGGCCCGGGTTGGCGTAGTCGAACCCGGTCAGCAGCCCGACGCTGAAGACGAAGGTCAGCACCGCCACCGCGAAGCCCAGCCAGCGGGCCGCATCCGCGCGGGCATTGCCCAGCGCGAGCACCAGCGCGCCACCCAGGATGGGCAGCCAGATCAGAACACTAAGCAGGGGCCAGTTCGACACGTTGTGTTATCCGTTGAGTTCTTCGCCAGGACGATCCGCCGGAGCGGCGGCGTCAGGTCGTTACTGCCAAAACTTGATGACGACGCCCAACAGCAGGATTAGGCCGACGATCATCGCGAACGCGTAGTGGTACAGGTAGCCGGACTGGGTCTTGCGCAGCAGGTGCGCGCCCAGGTCGACCAGCTTGGCCGTGCCGTTCACCGCCGCGCCGTCGATCACGTGGCTGTCGAAGGCGCGGGACGCCTTGCCCAGTTTCACGCCGCCGCCGGCAAAGCCGTTGATCCAGAGATGATCGGCCCAGTACTTCTTGTCCAGGATGTTGGTCAGGAAGGCGCCGACCGTGCTGTTGCGGACCTTGCCCGGCAGTTCCGGCTTGAACAGGTACAAGAAGGTCGCGAGGACGAAGCCCCCCAGCGCCAACCAGAACGGCGGCATCTTCATGCCATGCACGGCGAACTCCCACGGACTGTGGAACTCTGCCTTCAACGCCATCACGGTGTCGCGCGGCGACAGGGCCAGATTCGGATCGATCCGCAGGAAGTCGATCGCGCCGAGGAAGAACGGCGTCGCTTCGTGGTGACCCGTCCAGTCGGTGCCGAACAGCATCGGGCCGATGGTGAAGAAACCGATCAGGATCGACGGAATCGCCAGCAACACCAGCGGCACCGTCACCACCCACGGGGACTCATGCGGCTCATGCGCACCGTGGTGGCCGTGATCGTTGTGACCATGGACATCGTGGCCATGGCCATGATCCGCATGCGCGTCCCGGAAACGCTCCTTGCCATGGAACGTCAGGTAAAGCAGCCGGAAGCTGTAGAAGCTGGTGACGAACACGCCCAACAGCACCGCCCAGTAACCATAGTTGGCGATCCACTCGCTCGGCCCCTGGTATCCCTGCGCGGCCATGACGCCCATCTCGGCCACTTCCTTGCCCACCTCGTGCGCCACGTGCTGGTGGTGCTTGGCGGCCTCGATGATGGTGTCCTTCGAGTAGAAACCGGAGAAGAACGGCGTCCCGACCAGCGCCAGCGTGCCGATCAGGCTGGTGATCCAGGTGATGGGCATGTACTTGCGCAGGCCGCCCATCTTCCGCATGTCCTGCTCGTGGTGCATGCCGATGATGACCGAGCCGGCCGCCAGGAACAGCAGCGCCTTGAAGAAGGCGTGCGTCATCAGGTGGAACACCGCGGCCGAGTATGCCGACACGCCCAGCGCCACCGTCATGTAGCCCAGCTGCGACAGCGTGGAATACGCCACCACACGCTTGATGTCGTTCTGCACGATGCCGATCAGGCCGGTGAACAATGCGGTCGTCGCGCCGATGAAGAGCACGAAGTCCAGAGCCGTCTGCGACAGCTCGAACAGCGGCGACATGCGCGCCACCATGAAGATGCCGGCGGTGACCATCGTGGCCGCGTGGATCAGCGCCGAGATCGGCGTGGGGCCTTCCATCGAATCAGGCAACCAGACATGCAACGGCACCTGCGCCGACTTGCCCATCGCGCCGATGAACAGGCAGATGCAGGTCAGCGTGGCCATCGACCAGATCACCGGCTGGTCGAGCACCTGCCAGGTTTCGCCGAACAGGGTGAGCGCGCCGGACCAGACCGGCACGGCCTTGCCGGCCAGCATCGGCGAGTTGGCGAACACGGTGGCGTAGTCCAGGGTGCCGAACATCAGCAGTACGCAGCCGATACCGAGGAGAAAGCCGAAATCGCCGACGCGGTTGACCAGGAACGCCTTCATGTTGGCGAAGATCGCCGTCGGACGCTTGAACCAGAAGCCGATCAGCAGGTACGACACCAGGCCCACCGCTTCCCAGCCGAAGAACAGCTGCAGGAAGTTGTTGCTCATCACCAGCATCAGCATGCTGAAGGTGAACAGCGAGATGTAGCTGAAGAACCGCTGGTAACCCGGATCGTCGGCCATGTAGCCGATGGTGTAGATGTGCACCAGCAACGACACGAAGGTCACCACCACCATCATCATCGCCGTCAGCTTGTCGATCATGAAACCGACGTGGCCGGTGATGTTGCCAACCTCGAAGAAGGTATAGAGGTTCTGGTTGAACGGGGACGCACCCTGCGCCACCAGCTGGTACAGCACCCAGCACGACAGCGCACAGCTGGTCGCCACGCCTAGGATGGTGGCCGTGTGCGCGCCGGCGCGACCGACGAAGCGGCCGAACAGCCCGGCGATGATGCTGCCCAGCAGCGGCGCCAGCACGATCGCCAGCAGCACGTTCTTGGAAAGGAGGACTTCCATACCGGTCATCGGTGCATCAGCCTTTGAGCGTATCGACTTCGGCGACGTTGATCGTGCGCCGGGTGCGGAACAGGGTGACCAGGATCGCCAGGCCGATGGCGGCCTCGGCCGCGGCCACGGTCAGGATGAAGAACACGAAGATCTGGCCGGCGGCGTCGCCCAGTTCACGCGAGAACGCGACGAAGTTGATGTTGACCGACAGCAGCATCAGCTCGATCGACATCAGCAGCACGATGACGTTCTTGCGGTTCAGGAAAATGCCCGCCAGGCTGATACAGAACAGCACCGCGCCCAGTGCCAGCAGGTGACCGACCGTGATCATGGCGTGCCCTCCCCTTCGCCCGCCGGGGTGGACGGCGCTTCACGCACCGGCTTCTCCGCGGACATCTTGATGATGCGGATGCGATCGCTCGCCTTCACCCGCGACTGCTCGCCCGGATCCTGCGTCTTGATGCCGGTGCGCTTGCGCAGCGTCAGCATCACCGCAGCCACCACGGCGACGGTCAGGATGACGGCGGCGAACTCGAACGGCAGCAGGAACTCGGTGAACAGCGTGCGCGCCAGCCACGCCGTGTTGGACACATCGGCAGCAGCCGAGGCGGCGTTGTCCGGGAACGGCACCGCCATCTTCGCCTTGATGCCGATCAGCACCAACATCTGCACCAGCATCACGATCGCCACCAGCAGGCCTGCGGGCAGGAACTTGACCCAGCCCTCGCGCAGCGCGTCGACATCGATGTCGAGCATCATCACCACGAACAGGAACAGCACCATCACCGCGCCCACGTAGACGAGGATCAGGGCGACGCCCAGGAACTCCGCGCCCACCAGCAGCCAGGTGCAGGCCACCGAGAAGAACGTCAGGATGAGGCACAGCACGGCATGCACCGGGTTGCGCACGCTGATCACCGCGCCAGCGGCGACGACCGCGACGGTGGCGAAGGCGTAGAAGCTGATCAAAACCCAATCCATTCTTTGGACCTCAGCGGAAGGCGGCGTCGGCGGCGCGGCGTTCGGCGATTTCGGCTTCCAGCCGGTCGCCAATCGCCAGCAGCTGCGGCTTGGTCACGATGTTCTGGCCACGCTTGTCGAAGTGGTACTCCAGCACGTGCGTTTCCACGATCGAATCCACCGGGCAGCTTTCCTCGCAGAAGCCGCAGTAGATGCACTTGAACAGATCGATGTCGTAGCGCGTGGTACGGCGGGTGCCGTCCTCGCGCGGGGCCGAGTCGATGGTGATGGCCAGCGCCGGGCACACCGCCTCGCACAGCTTGCACGCGATGCAGCGCTCTTCGCCGTTGGGATAGCGGCGCAGCGCATGCAGGCCACGGAAACGCGGCGACTGCGGGAACTTCTCCATCGGATACATCAGTGTGTACTTCGGCTTGAAGGTGTACTTCAGCGTCAGCCACAGGCCCTGCATCAGTTCCAGCAGCATCAGGCTCTTGAAGTAGTGCACAACCTTGTTCATTTACACACCCTTCTCGAACACACCGAAGAACACCAGCAACGCCGTCACCGCGATCCAAGCGATGGTCAGCGGAATGAACACCTTCCAGCCGAGCCGCATGATCTGGTCGTAGCGGTAGCGCGGGAAACTGGCGCGGAACCAGATGTAGGCGCTGGCGAAGAACAGCACCTTCAGCAGCAGCCACGGCCAGCCGCCGGTCCAGATCCAGTTGATCCAGGGCGATACGTCGGCGGTGATCCAGCCCTGCAGCGGGCTCAGCCAGCCGCCCAGGAAGAACAGCGACACCAGGAAGCTGACCAGGATCATGTTGGCGTATTCGGCCAGGAAGAACAGCGCGAACGCCGCACCCGAGTACTCCACCATGTGGCCGGCGACGATTTCCGATTCGCCTTCCACCACGTCGAACGGCGAGCGGTTGGTCTCGGCCACGCCCGACACCCAGTACACGATGAACAACGGGAACAGCGGCAGCCAGAACCACTCGAAGAAGCCGGCGTTACCCGACTGCGCCATCACGATGTCGGTCAGGTTCAGGCTGCCGGCGGCGATCAGCACGCCCACCAGCGCGAAGCCCATCGCGATCTCGTAGCTGACGACCTGCGCGGCCGAGCGCATCGCCCCGAGGAAGGCGTACTTCGAGTTCGAGGCCCAGCCGGCGATGATGATGCCGTACACGCCCAGCGAGGTCATCGCCAGCAGGTACAGCAGGCCGGCGTTCGCGTTCGACAGCACCAGCTGGTAATCGAACGGCACCACCGCCCACGCGGCGAAGGCCGGCGCCAGCGTGATCAGCGGCGCCAGGATATACATGGTCTTCTGCGCGCTGCTGGGCTGGATGATTTCCTTGAACAGCAGCTTGAAGACGTCGGCGAAGGCCTGGAAGATGCCCATGCCCACGTACATCGGCCCGTGGCGCACGTGCATCCAGCCGATCAGCTTGCGCTCCCAGACCACGTAGAACGCGACCGAGATGATCACCGGCATGGCGATCACCAGGATCTTCAGCACGATCCACAGCACCATGCCGATGTCGCCCAGCCCGAAGAACCACTCGCGCAGGGGGCCGACGGCGTTGATCAACAGCTCGTTCATGCGCTCACCACCGTGACACGTCCTGCGCCCAGCGGCGCGGTCGCGCCGTAGCCGCTTTCGATCCACGCGGCGCCCGCAGCGACGCGGGCATCCACCATCACCGGCAACGCGGCCGTGCCGATGCCATTGCCGACCTTGGCCATCTGCCCGTCAGCGACACCCGCAGCCTGCGCGTCGGCAGGGTTCAGGACAATGCGGGCGCCGACATTCAGCGGATGCGCCTGCAACGCTTCGGCACGACGGACGGTGCCGTCGGTGCGGTAGATCGCTGCGCTGACCGCCAGTTCGAGGCCCTGACCGTTTACTGCCGGTGCCGCCGATGTCGCGATGGCGACAGGCTTCGTGTTGCTGATCGCTTCGCGCATCCCGGCGGCATCGGTGAACTCGAAGCCGGCCAGTTGCAGTTCGCCGCCGAGTGCACGCAGCACCGTCCAGCCCTCACGGGCCTCGCCCGGCAGCTTGCCGGCGGCCTGCGCGTGCTGGTCCTTGCCGTCCAGGTTGGTCAGCGTCGCGTCGATTTCAGGCAGCAGGCCGATCGGCAGGATTACGTCGGCCACGTCGCGCGTCGACTTGCAGGCGAAATGGCTGAACGCCACGACCTTCGCAGAGGCCAGCGCGCGGGACGCGGCCGGCGTATCGGCGAAATCGAGGCCCGGTTCGATGCCGTAAATGACATAGGCGCTGCGCGGCTCGGCGAACATGCCGGCCACGTTGCGCGCGCTCGGCAGCACGCCGTGGCGTGCCAGACCAACCGCGTTCGCTCCCTGCGGGACGCGGCACAGCGACGCGCCGGTCGCGGACGCATAGTCCGCCGCAGCGGCACGCAGCGAAGCTGCCTGCGGATGATTCTCGACGATGCCACCGACGATCACGACCGCACGGTTGGCGCCCTTGGCGACGTCGCGCAGCGCGGCGTCGTTCAACGCAGCACCGAGCTTAGACGGCGCGACGATGTGCTTGCCCGCGATGCCGAACGCGAAATCGAAGTCGACCGGATTCACCACGTGCACGCGGGCGCCCTTGCGGACGGCCTTGCGGATGCGCTGGTGCAGCAGCGGCAGTTCGTGGCGAATGTTGGTGCCGAACAGCACGATGACATCGGCCTGCTCGATCTCCGCCAGCGGCAGCGCGAACGGTTCCGCCACCGCGCCGTCGGAGAAGTCACGGTTGTTGACGCGGTGGTCCAGGTTGCCGGTCCCGAGGCCGTCGGCGAGCTTTGCCAGCAGGCCGCCCTCCTCGTTCGACACCGCCGGGTGCACCAGCACGCCGAGGCTGTCGCCCTTGTTCGCGCGCAGGATCTCGGCAGCGGCGGCCAGGCCTTCGGCCCAGGACACTTCGCGCCAGCTTTCATCGGGTGTGCCGCCGTTGATCTTCAGCAGCGGCTTCACCGCGCGGTCGTCGGCATACAGGCCCTGGTGCGAATAGCGGTCGCGGTCGGACAGCCAGCATTCGTTGACCGCCTCGTTCTCGCGCGGCACGGTGCGCAGCACCTGGCCGCGGCGCGAGTGGTAGAACACGTTGGAACCCATCGCATCGTGGAAGCCGACGGATTCGCGCGCGATCAGTTCCCACGGACGGGCGCGGAACTGGAACACCTTGTTGGTCAGCGCGCCCACCGGGCAGACGTCGATGACATTGCCCGAGATCTCGGTGGTCAGCGGCTTGCCGTCGTAGGTGCCGATCTGCAGGTTTTCACCGCGATACATGCCGCCCAGCTCGTAGGTACCGGCGACGTCGGCGGTGAAGCGTACGCAGCGCGTGCACTGGATGCAGCGGGTCATTTCGGTGGCGACCAGCGGACCGATGTCCTCGTCCGGCACCACGCGCTTGCGCTCCTGGAAACGGCTGACCGAACGGCCGTAGCCGAGCGACAGGTCCTGCAGCTCGCACTCGCCGCCCTGATCGCAGATCGGGCAGTCCAGCGGATGGTTGATCAGCAGGAACTCCATCACGTTGCGCTGCGACTTCAACGCCTTGTCGCTGCGCGTGGCGATCTTCATGCCATCCATCACCGGCGTGGCGCAGGCCGGCGCAGGCTTGGGCATCTTCTCCACTTCCACCAGGCACATGCGGCAGTTGGCGGCGATCGGCAGCTTCTCGTGGTAGCAGAAGCGCGGGATCGGAATGCCCGCCTTGTCGGCGGCCTGGATGATCATCGAACCCTTGGGCGCGGCCAGCTCCTGCCCGTCGATGAAGACGGTGACGTGGTCCGGCGGCAGGTTGGGATTCACGGGCTGCGCACTCACGCGGCCACCTCCAGGTTGGAACGGACCACCGTGCCGTCCCGCTCGTCGTCGACGAGGAAACGCTTGTTGACGATCGCGTATTCGAATTCGTGCCAGAAATGGCGCAGCATGCCCTGCACCGGCCACGCGGCGGCCTCGCCGAACGCGCAGATGGTGTGGCCTTCGATCTGTCCCGCGGCCGCTCGCAGCGTCTGCAGGTCCTCGAGGGTGGCCTTGTGCTCCGCCACGCGGGTCAGCATGCGGTACATCCAGCCGGTGCCCTCGCGGCACGGCGTGCACTGGCCGCAGCTTTCCTTGAAGTAGAAGCGCGCGATGCGCTGGCACGCGCGCACCATGCAGGTGGTGTCGTCCATGACGACGACGGCGCCCGAACCCAGGCCGGAACCGGCCTTCTGGATGCTGTCGTAGTCCATCGTCAGGCCCATCATCACCTCGCCCGGCAGCACCGGCATCGAGGAACCGCCCGGAATGACGGCCTTGAGCTTGCGGCCTTCGCGCATGCCACCGCAGAGCTCCAGCAGGTCGGCGAACGACGTACCGAGGCGGATCTCGTGATTGCCGGGACGCGCAACGTGGCCGGAGACCGAGAAGATCTTGCAGCCGCCGTTGTTGGGCTTGCCCAGGTTCATGAACCACTCGGCGCCGTTGCGCACGATGGCGGGCACCGAGGCGTAGGTCTCGGTGTTGTTGATCGTGGTCGGCTTGCCGTACAGGCCGAAGTTGGCCGGGAACGGCGGCTTGAAGCGCGGCTGGCCCTTCTTGCCTTCCAGGGACTCCATCAGCGCGGTCTCTTCGCCGCAAATGTAGGCGCCCGCGCCGAGCGCGTTGTACAGGTCGATATCCACGCCCGAGCCAAGGATGTTCTTGCCCAGCCAGCCATGCTTGTAGGCTTCGGCGGTGGCTTCTTCCAGGTGCTCGAAGGGCTCGTGGTGGAACTCGCCGCGCAGGTAGTTGTAGCCCACGGTGGAACCGGTGGCGTAGCAGGCGATCGCCATGCCCTCGATCACCGCGTGCGGGTTGTAGCGCAGGATGTCGCGGTCCTTGGCGGTACCCGGCTCGGATTCGTCCGAGTTGCAGAGGATGTACTTCTGCATGTCGCCCTTGGGCATGAAGCTCCACTTCAGGCCGGTGGGGAAGCCCGCGCCGCCGCGGCCGCGCAGCCCGGACTGCTTGACCATCTCGACCACGTCGGCCGGCGGGATCTTCTCTTCGATGATCCTGCGCAGAGCAGCGTAACCGCCGGTCTTCAGATAGTTCTCATACGACCACGGCTTGTCGAAGTGCAGCGTGGTGTAGACGGCCTGGTGCTCCTTGGGAGCGGGGCCGACCGGGCCGTAGCCCTCGGAACCGTGCTTGTTTGAATCTGGTGAATGGCCTGCCATGCGCTTACTCCAGCCCGTCCAGCAGCTCGTCGACCTTCGCCGGCGTGAGATTCTCGTGGTAGTGGCCGTTGATGACGACCACCGGCGCGCCGCAGCACGCGGCCACGCACTCTTCTTCGCGCTTCAGGTACACGCGGCCATCGCCGGTCGATTCGCCCAGCCTGCAGCCGAGCTTCTTCTCGGCGTGCTTCACCAGGTCCTCGGCGCCGTTGAGCCAGCAGCTGATGTTGGTGCAGAACGCCACGTTGTTGCGGCCGACCTTCTCGGTCTCGAACATCGAATAGAAGCTGGCCACCTCGTACGCCCACACCGGCGGCAAGTCGAGGTACTTGGCGACGGCGGCGATCAGCTCGTCGGTCAGCCAGCCATCGTTCTGTTCCTGCGCGGCATGCAGGCCCTGCAGCACCGCGGAGCGCTTGCGGTCCGGCGGGAACTTGGTCAGCCAATGATCGATGTGCGCGCGCGTCTTGTCGCTCAACGCCACCAGCGGATCGACGTTCTGCGCCGCCTCGAAATTACCCGTGGCCCTCATCGGTCCACCTCACCAAAGACAAGATCATAGGTACCGATCATCGCAACGACGTCGGGAAGCATGTGGCCGCGCACGATCTCGTCCATGGAGGACAGGTGCGCGAAACCCGGGGCGCGCAGCTTCACGCGGAAGGGCTTGTTGGCGCCATCGGACACCAGGTAACAGCCGAACTCGCCCTTCGGCGCCTCGACGGCGGAATAGGTCTCGCCAGCCGGCACGCAGTAGCCCTCGCTGAAGAGCTTGAAGTGGTGGATCAGCGCTTCCATGTCGTCCTTCATCTCCTCGCGGGAGGGGGGCGCGACCTTGAAGTTCTGCACCATGACCGGGCCGGGATTGGCCTTCAGCCACTTCACGCACTGCTGGATGATGCGGTTGGACTGGCGCATCTCGGCGACGCGGACCAGGTAGCGGTCGTAGCAGTCGCCGTTCACGCCGACCGGAATGTCGAAATCGACCACGTCGTACTTGGCGTAGGGCTGCTTCTTGCGCAGGTCCCAGGCGATACCCGAACCACGCAGCATCGCGCCGGTCATGCCCAGCGCGCGCGCCTGCTCGGGCGAGACAACGCCGATGCCGACGGTGCGCTGCTTCCAGATGCGATTGTCGGTCAGCAGCGTCTCGTATTCGTCGACGCGCTTGGGGAATTCGTTGGTGAAGTCTTCAAGAAAGTCCAGCAGGGAGCCTTCGCGCGCCTGGTTGAACTGCTTCAGCGCCTTGCCCTTGCGCCACGGCGATTCCTTGTACTTCGGCATGCGATCGGGCAGGTCGCGGTACACGCCGCCGGGGCGGTAGTACGTCGCATGCATGCGCGCACCACTGACCGCTTCGTAGCAGTCCATCAGCTCCTCGCGCTCGCGGAAGGCGTACAGCATCACTGCCATCGCCCCGAGGTCGAGCGCATTGGAGCCGATCCACATCAGGTGGTTCAGGATGCGGGTGATCTCGTCGAACATCGTGCGGATGTACTGCGCGCGCTCCGGTGCCTCGATGCCCATCAGGGTCTCGATGGCGCGCACGTAGGCGTGCTCGTTGCACATCATCGACACGTAGTCCAAGCGGTCCATGTAACCGATCGACTGGTTGAACGGCTTGGACTCGGCCAGTTTCTCGGTGCCCCGGTGCAGCAGGCCCACATGGGGATCGGCACGGACGATGGTCTCGCCGTCCATTTCCAGGATCAGGCGCAGCACACCGTGTGCGGCCGGGTGCTGCGGGCCGAAGTTCAACGTGTAGTTGCGGATCTCCTGCCTGGCTTCGGCAGGATTGCTGGCGAACGCGGCGCCGGATTGCGGATTGCTCATGCCTTGCCCTCGCGCGCGGCGGCTTCGCCGGCGGCGGTCTGGTAGCGCGCGTCGTCGCGGATCACGCGCGGCACGCCGACGCGTGGCTCGACCGAAGTGACCGGCTCGTACACCACGCGCTTCTTCTCTTCGTCGTAGCGGACTTCGACGTTGCCGATCAGCGGGAAGTCCTTGCGGAACGGATAACCGACGAAACCGTAATCGGTCAGGATGCGGCGCAGGTCCGGATGACCTTCGAAGATAATCCCGTACAGGTCGAACGCCTCGCGTTCGAACCAGTTCAGGCCCGGCCACACGTCGCACAGCGACGCGACGACCGGAAGACCGTCATCCGGTGCGAAGCAGCGCACGCGGACGCGACGGTTGTGCTGGTACGACAGCAGGTGCAGGACCACCGCGAAGCGGTTGGGCTGCGAGGCACCCTGCGGGCGCTGCTCCCAGTTGAAACGTCCCGGGCCGAAACCCTCCACGCCGCGACTGAAACCCTCGGAGGACACATCGGCCGTGTCCCATTCGGTGCTGCCGTAGCCCAGGTAATCGACGCCACTGACATCGACGGCCTGTTCGAAACCGAACTCGTCGCGCAGCGCCAGACAGACGGCGTGCCAGGAGGCGGACGGCACTTCCAGCGTGATTTCGCCGCGCGGCTCGGCCACGCTGACCGTCGCGTCCGCGAAGCGGGCGCGCAGCTGGTCGGTGAAATTTGCAGCTTGCTCTGCCATGGGGCGTGGCGTGCTCTGAAGGGGGATGTCGGGGGAAGCAGGAATCAGCGTGCGATGGTCTGCGTGCGCCAGATCTTCTTCTGCAACTGGAGGATGCCGTACACCAGCGCCTCGGCCGTGGGCGGGCAACCGGGTACGTAAACGTCCACCGGCACGATGCGGTCGCAACCGCGCACGACGGAGTACGAGTAGTGGTAGTAGCCGCCGCCATTGGCGCAGCTGCCCATCGAGATCACCCACTTCGGCTCGGGCATCTGGTCGTAGACCTTGCGCAGCGCGGGGGCCATCTTGTTGACCAGCGTGCCCGCCACGATCATCACGTCGGACTGGCGCGGCGACGGGCGGAACACCACGCCATAGCGATCCAGGTCCAGGCGCGACGTGCCGGCGTGCATCATCTCCACCGCACAGCACGCCAGGCCGAATGTCATCGGCCACATCGAACCGGTGCGCGCCCAGTTCATCAGCGCATCGACGCTGGTGGTGACGTAGCCCTTTTCCAGCAGCGGGTTGTCGCCTTCGGGGCGCAGGATGTCGTCCACCCGCCCTTCCGGGATCGGGTTGTTCATCAGACGGTCGACGGTCTGGATCACTCCCATTCGAGCGCTCCCTTCTTCCAAACGTAAATGAAGCCGAGGAACAGCATGCCCACGAACAGGCCCATCGTGACGAGTGCACGCGGGCCCAGCTCCTGGAACACCAGCGTCCACGGAACAATGAAGATGATTTCCAGATCGAACACGATGAACTGGATGGCGATCAGGTAATAGCGCACGTCGAACTTCATGCGCGCGTCTTCGAAAGCCTCGAAGCCGCATTCGTACGGGGACAGCTTCTGCGCGTCCGGACGACGCGGCCCCAGGAAGCGACCGGCCACCATCAGCGCGATGCCGATGCCGGTGGCGACGATCAGGAACAACAGGGTGGGCAGGTAGTTGGCCAGCACTCGCTTGTCTCTTCTTGTCCTATCCGCCGGCGCGCATGACTGCGGCTCGGCATGAATGGGGCTTGCATCGCCCGCCCGGCCACGGTGTGCGCCGCGACCGACCCTTTGGCGATGCCGCCCGGGCCCACCTTCCGCGAGAGCCCTTCCGCAACACGTACCGGGCGCCCGATGAATCGCCGGGATTGTAACGGTTCGTGAACTCGCTAGTAAACGATTACCCGCGCATATCGCGCTTGTCGACAAAAGAAAAAACCCGCCGGATGGCGGGTTTTTCGTTGCGGGAACGACATTCATGCCGACCCACTGTATTGGTGCCCAAGAGGGGACTCGAACCCCTACGACTTTCGTCGCTACCACCTCAAGGTAGTGCGTCTACCAATTCCGCCACCTGGGCAATCAAACCTTTGCGCAGCGCTTCGCGCACCCCGCCATTGTAGCCGGGCTCAGCCGCCCTGCGGCGGTGTCGCCGGCGCCTGTTCGCCTGCGGGCACTGCATCCTGCGGTGCGGCAGGCACGGTGCCGGCCGGCGCGGGAGCCTGCTGGATCGGCGTGCTGGGCACGGTCGACGGCTTCGGCAGTTCGCCCGCGGGAGCAGCGGGTGCCGCCGGCAGCTGCGACATCACGCCGAGATTCTGCTGCGTGGTCGGACGCGCGCTGTGCGTGGCGTACCACGCCATGAACAGACTGATCCCGAAGAACACGATGGCAAGCCACTTGGTGCTCTTGGACAGGAAGTTGGACGCGCCGCGCGCGCCGAACACCGTGCCTGAAGCGCCCCCGCCGAAGCCGGAACCGGCCTGGGCACCCGAGCCACGCTGCATCAGCACCAGCGCGATGATGGCGATGGCCACCAGCACGTAAACCACATTCAGGATCAACATCCACTGCATCGGAATCAGTCTCAACCGGTTGAGTCGTCCGGCCCGCGAGGGTCCGGTCTTGCCAGGGGCTACCCCCGACCGGCCGCCGCCTGCGCGATGGCCAGGAAATCCCGGGCGACCAGTGAAGCACCGCCCACCAGCCCTCCATCGACATCGGGCTGCGAAAACAGTTCCGCGGCGTTGTCGGGCTTCACGCTGCCTCCGTACAGGAGGGTCAGCGAATCGGCGATTCTAGCATCGCGTGCGGCCACTTCGCCACGGATGAAGGCATGGACGGCCTGCGCCTGCTCCGGCGTGGCGGTCAGGCCGGTGCCGATGGCCCAGACGGGCTCGTAGGAGATCACCGCATCGGCGAAGGCCTGCGGTCCGGCAAGGTCGAACACGGCTTCCAGCTGCTTGAGGATCCGGAACTCGGTCTGGCCGTCCTTGCGCTGCTGCTCGGTCTCGCCCACGCAGAGCACGGGGATCAGGCCGGCGTGCTTGGCCGCGACGAACTTGCGCGCCACGAACTCGCTGCTCTCGTTGTGGTACTGGCGGCGCTCTGAATGACCCACCAGGCCGTACCGCGCGCCCACGTCGACCAGCATGGAGGCCGACACCTCGCCGGTGTATGCGCCCTTCTCGTTGCTGCTGACGTCCTGCGCGCCGAACGCGATACCCCGGTGACCGTAGTCTTCGATCAGCTCACCCAGGTAGGGCAATGGCGGCAGGACCAGCAGGTCCACGCCGTCCAGCGGGAGGCCGGCGACCAACTCGTCCATCAGCGCGGTGGCGAAACCGCGATTGCCGTGGAGCTTCCAGTTCCCAGCCACGAGCTTGCGGCGCATAAGACCAATTCCTGTCCAGTTCGGGGCCGCGCAGTCTAGCGGATGTTTGCCGTCGCACCTACCCGCCACGTTATCGTGCTTGCCGACCCGCCCCTCCCGATCAGGATCCGCCCATGCCAGATGCCTCCCCTGCCCTGTCCCCCGGCTATGCACTGGTCACCGGCGCCTCCAGCGGCATCGGCGAGCAGATTGCGCGCGAATATGCCCGCCGTGGCGTCCCGCTGGTGTTGACGGCCCGGCGTGCGGAACGGCTGCAGGCGCTGGCGGAGGAGCTACAGGCGCAGGTGCCCGTGGAAGTGGTGGCCGCCGACCTGGCCGACCCTGCGGCGCCTGCCGCGCTGGCCAGCGAACTGGAGCAGCGCGGGGTGAGGGTCCGCATCCTGGTCAACAACGCCGGGTATGGCCTGCCGGGACGCTATCGCAGCAGCGACTGGTCCGATCACGCGGCATTCCTGCAGGTGATGGTGACCGCAGTCTGCGAACTGACGTGGCGCCTGCTGCCGTCGATCCGGGCCTCCGGCGAGGGCCGCATCCTCAATGTCGCCTCGTTCGCCGCCCTGATGCCGGCCGCCGACGGGCAGACGCTGTATGCGCCGGCCAAGAGCTTCCTGGTGAAGTTCAGCGAAGCGCTGGCGCTGGAGAATGCCGAGCGCGGCGTCAAGGTGACCGCATTGTGCCCGGGCTTCACCTATTCCGAGTTCCACGATGTCACCGGCACCCGCGCACGCATGCGCGTGTCACCGACGATGTGGCTGCAAGCGGCCGACGTGGCGCGGGCCGGCATCGACGGCAATGAACGTGGCGCGGTACTGGTGGTGCCGGGATGGCGCTACCGGTTGCTGCACGCGATCGCGAAGCTCCTGCCGCACCGGTGGGCGATGGGGCTGATGGCGCGCAACTCCCGCAAGGTGCGACCGCTGGACTGAGCGACCAGCCCAAGGCGCTCGCAGGGCGCCTGGCGATCTGCGGGAGCGGGCCATCCCCGCGACGCTTCGTGCCTGCGCGGCGCCCCTACTTGAGCTTGATCTCGCGCAGGCGCTCTTCCAGATAACCCTGTGCCGTGATCGGCTCGGGATAGCGCTTCGGATTGTCCGGCGTGACCGTGGACGGCAACACGTCGATCAGGAAGTCCGGATTCGGGTGCAGGAAGAACGGTACCGAATAGCGCGGCTGGCGGGCCTGTTCGCCCGGCGGATTGGTCACGCGGTGCGTGGTCGACGGGTACACGTGGTTGGTCAGGCGCTGCAGCATGTCGCCGATGTTGACCACGATGGTGTCGGCGTCGGAGGTGAACGGCACCCACTCGCCCTGCTTCGACTTCACTTCCAGGCCCGCGGCGCTGGCACCCACCAGCAGCGTGATCAGGTTGATGTCCTCGTGCGCGCCGGCACGCACGTTCGGGATGTCGTCGGCGGTGATCGGCGGATAGTGGATGGGGCGCAGGATCGAGTTGCCGGAATCCGTCTTGTCGGCGAAGTAGGTTTCCGGCAGGCCGATGTGCAACGCCAGCGCCGACAGCACGCGCGAACCCAACTGGTCCAGCGCCTGGTACAGGCCATAGCCGTGCTCACGGAAGCCGGGCACTTCGTCCGGCCACAGGTTCGGCGGCATGACGTCGCGGTACTTCGAATCGTCGGGAATCTCGCGACCGATGTGCCAGAACTCCTTGAGGTCGAAATGCTTGGAGTCCTTCGCGGTCTCCACGCCGAACGGCGTGTAGCCGCGCGCACCGCCACCGCCCGCCACGTGATACTGCTTCTTTGCCTCGTCGGGCAGTGCGAAGAAACGCTTGAACACGTCGTAGGCCGCATCGATCTGCGCCTGCGGGATGCCATGGTTGCGGATGCCGGCAAACCCCCATTCGCGGTAGGCCGCGCCCAACTCGGCCACGAAGGCCTCGCGGTCGGTGTCGAAACGGGTGATGTCCAGGGTGGGGATGCGGGCACTCATGCGGTTCTGCTCCAACAGGTGTGTTGCGCGGGAACGCCATTGAAGCGTTCCCGCGCCAGGTGTTCATTGATCAGGCTCAAGCGGCGGCGGCAGCCCGCACGGCCTCGGCCAGGGTTTCCAGCGTGTCCTTCACCAGCGCGTCGTCATCGGCCTCGACCGTCACGCGCACCACCGGCTCGGTGCCGGAAGGGCGCAGGAATGCCCGGCCGCGGCCCGACACCGCCGCCTGCGCCTGCGCGAGCGCGGCCTGCACACTCGCGGCCTCGGTGGGTTTGGCGCCGTTGGCCAGCTTCACGTTGATGGTCTTCTGCGGCAGCATCGCGAGGCCATCGAGCGCATCACGCAGCGAGACCTTGCGACGCCTCAGGGCTTCCAGCACCTGCAGCGCGGCGATGATGGCGTCGCCGGTGGTGGTGCGGTCCAGGCACAGCAGATGGCCTGACGCTTCACCGCCGAGAACCGCATTGCCTTCCACCAGTGCCTGGTGCACGTAGCGGTCGCCGACCTTGGTGCGGACGAAGGGAATCTCGAGCTTGGCCAGCGCGCGTTCCAGGCCGTAGTTGGTCATCAGCGTACCGACCACCGGGCCACGCAACCGCCCGCTCGCCTGCCAGTCACGCGCCAGCAGATAGATCAGCTGGTCGCCGTCGACCGGCGTGCCCTGCCCGTCGGCCATCAGCACCCGATCGCCGTCGCCATCGAAGGCGATACCCAGATGGGCACCGGACTCGCGCACCTTCGCAGCCAGGCTGTCGATGTGCATGGAGCCCACGCCGTCGTTGATGTTGACACCGTTCGGCTCGGCACCGATGGTGATGACGTCGGCACCCAGTTCGCGGAACAGCAGCGGTGCGATGTGGTACGTCGCGCCATGCGCACAGTCCAGCACCAGCTTCAGTCCCTTCAGGTCGAAACGGCGCGGCACGCTGGCCTTGCAGAATTCCATGTAGCGACCGACCGCATCACGGGTGCGGATCGCCTTGCCGAGTTTCTCGGATTCGGCGGTGAAGAACGGCGCATCCAGCGCGGCTTCGATGGCCAATTCGGTGGCGTCATCCAGCTTCTCGCCTTCGGCCGAGAAGAACTTGATGCCGTTGTCGTAGTGCGGGTTGTGCGACGCGCTGATCACGATGCCGGCGTCGGCACCGAGCGTGCGGGTCAGGAAGGCGACCGCAGGCGTGGGCATCGGGCCCATCAACTGCACGTCGGCACCGGCGGCGACCAGGCCGGCTTCCAGCGCCGCTTCGAACATGTAGCCTGAAATGCGCGTGTCCTTGCCGATCACCACCACCGGACGCGCATCGCCGGCGTTCTGGCACAGCACGCGGCCCAGCGCGTTGCCCAGGCGCAGCACGAAGTCGGCGGAGATCGGGCTGGTGCCCACGCGGCCACGGATGCCATCGGTGCCGAAATATTTGCGGCTCATGCGGTCACCAGGTCGCTTTGTTCGGGCTTGGGCTGTCGCATCATCAACGCCAGCAGGTCGGCCAGGCGGTCACGGAGCTCGCGGCGGTCGCAGATCTGGTCGATGGCGCCGTGCGCCACCAGGAACTCCGAGCGCTGGAAACCCTCCGGCAACGTCTCGCGCACGGTCTGCTCGATCACGCGCGGGCCGGCGAAGCCGATCAGCGCTTCGGGCTCGGCCAGGTTGATGTCGCCCAGCATGGCGAAGCTGGCCGACACGCCACCCGTGGTGGGGTGCGTCATCACCGAGATGTACGGCAGGCCGGCCTCGCGAAGGCGGCCGAGCGCGGCGGAGGTCTTGGCCATCTGCATCAGCGAGAACAGGCTTTCCTGCATGCGCGCGCCGCCGCTGGCGGAGAAGCACACGAACGGCGACCCGATCTCCAGCGCCTTCTCCGCGCCCAGCGAGAAGCGTTCGCCCACCACCGAGCCCATCGAGCCACCCATGTAGGCGAAGTCGAAGGAACTGGCGACGAGGTCGCGGCCCTTGAGCGTGCCCTGCAGGGTGATCAGGGCGTCGCGCTCGCCGGTGCTCTTCTGCGCGGCCTTGATGCGGTCGGCGTACTTCTTCTGGTCCTTGAACTTCAGCACGTCGATCGGGCCGAGCGCGGCGCCGATTTCACGGGTGCTGCCCGGATCGAACAGCGCCGCCAGGCGGGCGCGGGCGCGGATCGGCATATGGAAGCTGCACTTCGGGCAGACCTCGAGGTTCTCTTCCAGCTCCGGGCGGTACAGCACCGCGCCGCAGCGGTCGCATTTTTCCCACAGGCCCTCGGGGACGCTGCGTTTGCTCTTGCCTGCGTTGCCTTCGGTGCGGATGCCCGACGGCATCAGTTTGCTGAGCCAGCTCATGCGTGGTCTTGCTGCCTGCCCCGGGAGGGGCCTGATGGATTAGCGCGGCAGTTTAGCTCAGTCGTCCATGCACAGCCGTACGGTGCTTCAGCCGTCCATTGCCGCGCGCAGCGGGGCCAGGAAGGCAGAGGCCCGGGCCGGTGCGTCCGCGCCCGCTTCGGCCAACGCCGCGACCAGCGCGCTGCCGACCACCACGCCGTCTGCATCGGCAGCCATCGCGGCTGCACTGGCCGCGTCCTTGATGCCGAAGCCGGCCACCACCGGCACACGGGAGTCCACCCGCAGCTGCTTCAGGCGCCCGCCCGCCGCGCCGATGTCCAGGCGGTCGGACGCGCCCGTGACGCCGGCAAAGCTGACGTAATACAGGTAGCCCTGCGCGGTATCGCACAGCATCCGCAGGCGTTCCGGCGAGGTGGTCGGCGACGCCAGTGCGATCAGTGCCAGGCCATGCTCGTCGAAGATGGCGCGCGTCTCGCCGGCTTCTTCCGGCGGCAGGTCGACCAGCAGCACGCCATCCACGCCGGCGGCGACGGCCTCCCGCGCGAAACGCGCCGGGCCATGGATCTCGACCGGATTCAGGTAGCCCATCAGCACGATGGGCGTGGCATCGTCCTGCTGGCGGAACACCTCCACCGCCTCCAGCACGTAGCGCAGGCCGGCCCCACGCGCCAGCGCGCGCTCCGAGCTGCGCTGGATGACCGGACCGTCGGCCATCGGGTCGGAGAACGGCACGCCCAGCTCGATCACGTCGGCACCGGCAGCCACCAGCGCATGCATCACCGGCACGGTCGATTCCAGCGAGGGGTCGCCAGCGGTGATGAAGGGCACCAGGGCCTTGCGGTTGGCGACCTTCAACTCGGCGAATTTGTGTTCGAAACGGGACATGACGTGCTCACGGTGCTGGATGGGTCGGCCGTTGCAGAGGGGCTTCAGCCCCGACCGCTTTCGGAATGCACGGTCGGGGCTGAAGCCCCTCCTGCAGGGTTACAGGGTGATGCCTTCGCGCGCCGCGATGGTGTGTACGTCCTTGTCGCCGCGGCCGGACAGGTTGCACAGCACCAGCTGGTCCTTCGGCAGATCGCGTGCCAGCTTGATCGCCTGCGCGACGGCGTGGCTGGATTCCAGCGCAGGCAGGATGCCCTCGGTGCGGGTCAGGCGATGGAACGCGGCGAGCGCTTCATCGTCGGTGACACCGACGTACTCCGCGCGCCCGCTGTCCTTCAGGAAGGCGTGCTCCGGCCCGACGCCCGGGTAATCCAGGCCTGCCGAGATCGAATGGGTTTCGATGATCTGCCCGTCGTCGTCGCAGATCACGTAGGTGCGGTTGCCATGCAGCACGCCGATGCGGCCCGCCGACAGCGACGACGCGTGGCGCCCGGTTTCGATGCCGTCGCCAGCCGCTTCCGCACCGACGATGCGCACGCCCGAATCGTTGAGGAAGGCATGGAACAGGCCGATCGCATTGCTGCCGCCGCCCACGCAGGCGGTGATCGCGCCCGGCAGGCGGCCGTAGTCGGCCAGCATCTGCACCCTCGCCTCGCGGCCGACGACCGCATTGAAGTCGCGCACCATGCGCGGATACGGGTCCGGGCCGGCGACGGTGCCGATGATGTAGAACGTGTCGTGCACGTTGGTCACCCAGTCGCGCATCGCCTCGTTCAACGCGTCCTTGAGCGTGGCCGAGCCGCTGGTCACCGGCACCACGGTCGCGCCGAGCAGCTTCATCCGGTAGACGTTGATCTTCTGGCGCTCGATGTCGGTCGCGCCCATGTACACCACGCATTCCAGGCCCAGACGGGTGGCGACGGTGGCGCTGGCCACGCCGTGCTGGCCGGCACCGGTCTCGGCGATGATCCGCTTCTTGCCCATCCGGCTGGCCAGCAGGGCCTGGCCGATGGTGTTGTTGATCTTGTGCGCGCCGGTGTGGTTCAGGTCTTCGCGCTTGAGCAGGATCTGCGCGCCGCCCACTTCCCGGCTCAGGCGCTCGGCGTGGTAGATCGGGCTGGGGCGGCCGACGTAGTGCTTGAGGTCCTTGTCGAAGGCGGCGATGAAGGCCGGATCGATCCGCGCGGCGTCATAGGCGGCCGCCAGCTCCTGCAGCGGCCCCATCAGGGTCTCGGCGACGAAGCGGCCTCCGTGGCGACCGAAATGGCCGGCGGCATCAGGGTAAGCGTGGTAGTCGGCGGGAGCAGGCATGGGCGGCAAGGCAGTCTTCACGGGCTGTCACTCTAGCGCACAGGTCATCAACGGAAAAACGATGAAATATCATCGATCCGTGACTTAAACTCACGCAATGTCACGTTCCCTGCCACCCCTCAACGCCCTGCGAGCCTTCGAGGTCGCCGCCCGCCTGGGCAGCCTCAGCCGGGCGGCCGGCGAACTGCATGTCACCCACGGCGCGATCAGTCGCCATATCCGCACACTGGAGGACGCGCTGGGCCGGCCGCTGTTCGTCCGTGAAGGGCGAGGCCTCGCGCTGACTGCCGATGGGCAGCGCCTGCGCGACCTGGCCGGCGACGCATTCACCAGCCTGCAGGCCGGCTGGGGCGCGTTGCAGCGCGAACGAAGGCCGGCCGCGTTGGTGCTGGGCTGTCCCGGCAGCCTGCTTGCGCGCTGGGTGATCCCCCGGCTGGAACGGCTGGCGACCGACCTGCCGGACCTGACGCTGCACCTGTCCGCACAGGAAGGCGGGATCGATCTGGCCACGGCCGGCCTGGACGCGGCCCTGCTGCTGGGCGAGGCGCCATGGCCTTCGGCATGGCAGGTGCGGACGCTGGCGCCCGAACAGATCGGTCCCGTGCTCAGCCCCCACCACGCGCGCTTCGCGGCGCTGCGTGATGCTCTGCCATCGGCATTGCGGGACGAGCCCCTCCTGCATACCGTTTCGCGACCGCAGGCGTGGCCGCACTGGTTCGCCACCCGGCAACTGCCGGACGCGCCGCGCCTAGGCACCGGCTTCGACCACCTCACCTATCTGCTGGAGGCCGCCATCGCGGGCCTGGGCGTCGCTATCGCGCCACGCGAACTGGTGCAGTCCGATCTCGACAGCGGCCGCCTGGTGGCGCCCTGGGGGTTCGTCGACACCGGGGGCGAGTGGGCGCTGTGCAGCGCTCGCGGCAATCCTGATCCCCGCATCGCAGCGCTGGCCGACTGGCTGCGCGCGGAACTCGCCTAGCGCCTACGGCGAAGGCCGGGCGTCCGCCACGCGCACTGCGTCGACGAAGCGCCGCATCCTGTCGGCGTCCTTGATACCCGGGCTCGCTTCGATGCCGCTGGACACATCCACGCCCCAGGGACGTGCCGTGCGCAACGCCAGCCCCACGTTCTCCGGCGACAGGCCACCCGCCAGCAGGAACGGCTTGTCGGTGGCGACCGGCATGCGCCGCCAGTCGAAGCGCTGGCCACTGCCGCCCTGCTCCCCCGCGGCATGACCGTCGAACAGGAATCCCTGCGCGCCGGGAAACGCCGCGAGGGTCGCGAAAGCGCCATCGCCCTGCCCGCCCATCGCGATCGCCTTCCAGAAAGGCAGACCAAACGACACGGCGAAGGCATCGTCCTCGGCACCATGGAACTGCAACACATCCGGTTGCAGCGACTCGACGATCTGCTCCACTTCACCCCGTGGGTTGTCCATCACCAGGGCAACGACCGCGATCTCGTCAGGCACCAGCTCGCGCAGCATGCGCGCCTGGCCCAGCAGCAGGTGGCGCGGGCTGCGTGGCGCGAACACCAGCCCCAGGTAGTCCACGCCCAGTTCGATGGCGAGGCGGACATCCTCGGCGCGGGTGAGGCCACAGAACTTGATGCGGGTATGCATGGTGGGCGCAGGCGATCAGGCGAGGGAGAAGCGTAGCCGCTTTCGGCAGGCCCCGTGGGGGCACGCCCGGGTACGGCGCTTTCCGCGATCCGGTACACCAGCGTCGCGCGGAAGGGCACTGCTACAGCGTGATGGCGGAGCTGCCCGGTACGTCCTGCAACGTCACTTCCGCAGGCATCTTCCACTGGGGCGGATACAGCGGACTGACGAAGACCAGCCCATCCGGAGGCGCCGTCGGGCCGGCCACCGTGCGGTCGCGCCCGGCCAGCAGTTCGGCGATCCAGCCTTCGGGCCGTTCGCCGCGCCCCACCACCAGCAAGGAGCCGACGATGTTGCGCACCATGTGGTGCAGGAAGGCATTGGCCTGTACCTCGACCACGACACGCTCGCCATGGCGCGTGACCGAAATCGCATGCAGGTTGCGCATCGCATGCGGGGACTGGCAGTGGACGGTGCGGAACGCGCTGAAGTCGTTTTCACCCAGCAGCACCTGCGCGGCACGATGCATCGCGCCGTCGTCCAGCGGCGTCCGTTCCCAGCTGAGGTACTGGCGCTCCAGCGCGGGGCGCGCCAACCGGTTCACGAGCGTATAGCGGTAGCGGCGCGCGCGTGCGGAAAAACGTGCGTGGAAGTCCTCCGCCACCGGCTGGCACCAGCGCACACACACCGCAGGCGGAAGCCGCGCCGTCGTGCCGAGCAGCCAGCCTCGGGGGTCGCGCGCGGCATCGCTGTCGAAATGCACCACCTGGCATTGCGCATGCACGCCCGCGTCGGTGCGGCCGGCGCAGATGGTGTTCACCTGGGCATTGGCCACCGACGACAGCGCGCCCTCCAGCGCCGCCTGGATGGTGGTGGTGTCGTCCGGCGTGCCGGACTTGCTCAGCCGCTGCCAGCCCAGGAATCCGCCGCCGTCGTATTCGACGCCCAGCGCGTAACGCATCAGCGCATCACCCGGTCATCCGATCTCGCGCAGCAACTGCAGCGCTTCATCGCGGGCGGCGGTGTCGCCACCGGCGGCGACTTCGTTCAACAGGTCGCGCGCCGTGACCACATCGCCCAGGTCCAGGTAGGCCACCGCCAGTTCCAGCCGCTCGCGGCCCACGGGTGCCGGGGCAGGCGTCGCGACGGCGGCGGGCGCACCGCCGGAATGCCACGTGGGACCGGCCGCGACCGGTGCCGGCTTCGCCGCCGGCCTGGACGGCGCAGCCGCCGGCACGATCACGGGTTGCAGCGTCGGGCTGGGCGCGGGGTCCTCCACCGGAGCCGTCGGCATTCCCGCCGCGAGTTCGGCGGCGCGGCTGACGGCCGGTGTCTCGCCGAACACGCCGCTGCGCGGTGCCGGCGCTGGCGACAGACGCTTGCGACGCTGTGCGAAGCCCCATGCCAGCGCGCCTGCGAACAGCAGGCCGAAGCCCGCCCACGCCCACACCGGTACGCCGCCATCACTGCCATTACTCTGCGCCAACCGCTGCTGGGCGGCGGCGAGATCGCTGTCCTTCATGGCCAGCAGTTTTTCCTGCTGTGCCTTGAGTTTCTCCAGATCCGCGACCTGCGAACGCAGTTCCTGCACTTCCGCTTCGCGCGCGGCCAGGTCTTCCTTCGATTGCTGCAACTGCTCGTTCGCCAACATCTCGCCCTCACCACCGGCGTTGAGGCCGGACTGCGTTCCAGAACCCGACGTGCCCGTCGCCGCGGGCGCAATTTCCAGGCGTGCTTCCGCCACCTGGGGTGCGGGCGACGCAGACGCCGGAGCAGGCGCCATCGGTTCGACCACGGCCGCAGGCTGCGGGATCGGCGCGCGCGCGCGCCGCCACTCGGCGATCTGGCTGCGCACCAGCGCCGCCGCTTCGCTTTCCAGGATCGTCTGTGCCTCGGCCGTTTCTGGCACGCGCAGCACCGCGCCCTGCTTGAGCAGGTTGACGTTGCCATTGATGAAGGCGTCGGGATTGGCGCGCAGCAGTGCCACCATCGCCTGGTCCAGGGTGTAGCCCTGCTCGCGCGCCAGTGGCGCCGCGATCTGCGACAGCGATTGGCCCTTGCGCACCGGCGCCAGCGTGTCGCCCGGGGAAACCTGCGGCGCGGGTGCGGCGGTGGCCACGGGCACCGGCGCCTCGGGAGCCGGTTGCGCCACGGGTGGAGGTTCCGGCGTCGCCACGACGACCGGCTCGACCGCTCGGCTGATGGTGTCCGAGGGCGCCGCCAGAGGCGCGTCGATCACCGGCTGCTCGGCAGCCGCCAGCGTTCCTGGCGCACTCACGAGCGCGGAGTATTCGCGTACCAGCCGGCCCTGTCCCCAATCGACCTCGATCAGGAAGTTGACTGCCGGCACATCGACCGGCGTGCGGCTGGTGACGCGGACCACGGGGCGCCCCGCATCATCCAGCGCGACGGTGAAATCCAGTTCATTGACCAGGCCCTGTGGCCGCGGCAGGCCCACGCGCTCGAATGTCACCGGCGACGCCAGGCGCGCGCTCAGCTGTTCCAGCTCGCCGGGCTCGCTGGAAATGATCGGAATCTCGGCCAGCAGAGGCTGTCCGGGCTGCGATTTGACCTTGATCTCCCCCAGGCCGAGCGCGAGGGCCACGTTGCTCAGCAACGCGAGCCCCAGCCCGATCATGCCGGCCAGCAGGAGTCTTGCCGCCCGAGGTCTGTGCTTCGGTTTCACGGCCCTTCCCCATGTTTCCCGGCCACGACTATAGCCGCTCAGCCGTTTTTCGCCACCAGTTCCGCCACCTGCACGGCATTCAGGGCCGCGCCCTTGCGGATGTTGTCGGACACGATCCACAGGTTCAGCCCGCGCGGATGCGAGATGTCCTCGCGGATGCGGCCCACGTAGACGGCGTCGGTGCCGGAGGCGTGGGTGACGGGCGTGGGATAGCCGCCAGGCGCGCGGTCATCGACGACTTCGATGCCCGGGGCGGCTTCCAGCAGCGCGCGCGCCTCGGCGGCGGTGATCTTGTCGCGGGTCTCGATGGCCACGGCTTCGGAGTGCCCGTAGAACACCGGCACACGCACCGCCGTGGGATTCACCTGGATGCTGTCGTCGCCGAGGATCTTGCGCGTCTCCCACACCAGCTTCATCTCCTCCTTGGTGAAGCCGTTGTCGAGGAAATCATCGATATGCGGGATCAGGTTGAAGGCGATCTGCACCGGGAAGCGCTGCGGATCCGGGTCCTGGAAGTTGAGCAGCGCGCCGGTCTGGCGGCCAAGCTCTTCCAGCGCGGAACGGCCAGCACCGGACACCGACTGATAGGTCGCCACGTTGATGCGCTCGATCCCGTACTTGCGATGGATCGGGGCCAGTGCCACCAGCATCTGCATGGTCGAGCAGTTCGGGTTGGCGATGATGCCGCGCGGGCGGTTCTGCACCTGCTCCGGATTCACCTCGCTGACGACCAGCGGGATGTCGGCGTCGTAGCGGAACGCCGAGGAGTTGTCGATGACGACGGCGCCTGCCGCAGCGAACTTCGGCGCGAACTCCTTGGAAATGCCGCCGCCTGCGGAGAATAGCGCGATGTCGATGCCGGCGGGATCGAAGGTGGCCAGGTCCTGCACGGTGATTTTCTCGCCGTTGAACTCGACGGTGCTGCCGGCGGAGCGCTCGGAGGCCAGTGCGACGAGCTTGCCGACGGGGAAGTTGCGTTCGGCCAGGATGGACAACATGGTTTCGCCGACGGCGCCGGTGGCGCCCACGACGGCGACGTTGAAGGTTCGGTTCTGGTTGCTCATGGATGGGTTTTCGCGAAGAAGGGAATGAAGACAGCAGACACGTGTTGGCTGTGTTCGGGGAACCTGCGGGCGTGCCTCAGGCTCCCTGTCGTTTGGCGATAATGGTTTTGGTGGTGCCGGCAATGGCCAGCGCATCCGGATTGACCGGCGTCGGCGGATTGCCCGCATCCGGGCCTTCACCGAGCGCGGCGATCAGGTTGTCCACCGCCAGCGAGACCATCGCGCGTCGCGTGGCCAGGCTGGCGCTGGCGATGTGCGGGGTCAGCACCACGTTGCGCAGCGCCAGCAGCTCCGGGCGCACGGCCGGTTCGCCTTCGTAGACATCCAGCCCTGCAGCGGCCAGCCGGCCGCTGGCCAGCGCGTCGGCCAGTGCCACCTCATCGACGATGCCGCCGCGCGCGATGTTCACCAGCGTGGCCGTCGGCTTCATCTTCGCCAGCGCCGACGCGTCGACCAGATGGTGTGCCTGCGGCGAGTACGGCAACACCAGCATCACGTGGTCGGCCCGTGCGAGCAGGTCGTCGAAGCCGGCGTAGGCCGCGCCACACTCCTGCTCGATCGCCTGCGGCAGGCGACTGCGGTTGTGGTACAGCACGCGCATGTCGAAGCCACGCGCGCGCCGTGCGATGCCCTGCCCGATGCGACCCATGCCCACGATGCCCAGTGTGCTGCCATGCAGGTCGGCGCCAAGCAGCGTACCGAACGACCACTGCTGCCACTGCCCGTCACGCAGCCAGCGCTCGGCCTCGGTAATGCGTCGCGCGGTCGCCATCAGCAGCGCGAAACCGAAGTCGGCGGTGGTCTCGGTCAACACCTCCGGGGTATTGGTCGCGACGATGCCCGCCCGTGTCAGCGCATCGATGTCAAGGTTGTTGTAGCCCACGCCGACGTTGGCGATGGCGCGCAATTGCGGCGCATCGGCGATTTCCCGGAGACCGATGCGTTCGTTCAGCGTCACCAGCGCACCCGCGCTGTCACGCAATGCCGCGGTGATGGCCTGCGGCGTGTATTCGGTGACTTCCGCCGTCGAACGCACGTCGAAGTGCGCGGCAAGCCGTCCGACGATGTCGTCGAACAGCGGCTGCGACACCCAGACACGCGGCCGCAGCTCAGCCATCGACGCTGCCGGGAACGTGCGGCGGCACGTCACCCACGTCGCCGCATTGCGCGCGGTGGCGCAGCGCCTGGTCCATCAGCACCAGCGCCATCATCGCCTCGGCGATCGGCGTGGCGCGGATGCCGACGCACGGGTCATGGCGGCCGGTGGTCATGACGTCCACCGTGTTGCCGTCCACGTCCACCGTGGCACCCGGCAAGCGCAGGCTGGAGGTGGGCTTCAACACGATGGAGGCGGTGACCTGTTGGCCGGTCGATATGCCGCCGAGAATGCCGCCCGCATGGTTGGACAGGAAGCCCGCCGGCGTCATCAGATCTCGATGCTCGGTGCCCTTCTGGGTGACCGCCGCGAAGCCGTCACCGATCTCCACGCCCTTCACGGCGTTGATGCTCATCAATGCGGCCGCCAGGTCGCCGTCGAGCTTGCCGTAGATCGGCTCGCCCCAGCCGGCCGGCACGCCATCGGCAACGACATTGACGCGTGCGCCGATGGAATCGCCCGACTTGCGCAGCGCGTCCATGTAGGTTTCCAGCGCCGGCACCTGCGCGGCATGCGGCCAGAAGAACGGATTGTCTTCCACCGCGCTCCAGTCGAAACCGTCGGGGGTGATCGGCCCGAGTTGCGACAGGTAACCGCGCACCATCACGCCGTACCGCTGCAGCAGCCACTTCTTCGCGATCACGCCGGCGGCCACGCGCATGGTGGTTTCGCGCGCGGACGAGCGCCCGCCGCCACGCGGGTCGCGGATGCCGTACTTCTGCCAGTAGGTGTAGTCGGCATGGCCGGGACGGAACTGCCGCGCGATGTCCGCGTAGTCCTTGCTGCGCTGGTCGGTGTTGCGGATCAGCAGCGCGATCGGCGTACCGGTGGTGCGGCCTTCGTAGACGCCGCTGAGGATCTCGACCTCATCGGCCTCGCGGCGCGCGGAGGTGTGCCGCGACTTGCCGGTGGCGCGGCGCTCCAGGTCGTGGCGGAATTCCTCCGGCGCAATCTCGAGCCCCGGCGGGCAGCCGTCGACCACGCAGCCGATCGCCGGCCCGTGCGATTCGCCGAACGTGGTGACCGTGAGGAGTTTTCCGAAACTGTTGCTGCTCAAGCGCCGCTCCGCTGTGGAACCATCCGTGCCGGGCGTCGAAGCATCGCACGCCGGCCGCCCTATTGTGCAGTGCGCCAACGCCGGCCGCGACGGTTGCAGGCGCAACCGCTGCGCGCGCAGCGCGGGGTCCCGGCGCGTTATTTTCGCGTGGCGGCGAGCGCGGTGATGCGCGCGTTGTGGCGGATCAGCTCCGCGCATTCGACGGCGAAGATGCCCATCTGCCCCACCTTGAATTCGATCCAGGCGAACTCGACGTCGGGCAGCAGCTTCACCAGCGCACGCTCGGACTCGCCCACTTCGCAGATCAGCAGGCCGTCCTGGCTGAGGTGCAGCGGCGCATCGCGCAGGATCTTCAGCACCAGGTCCAGGCCGTCGTCGCCTGCCCGCAGGCCGAGTTCCGGCTCGTAGGAGTATTCCTTCGGCAGCGCGTCGGTCTCGTCGTTGGTGACATAAGGCGGATTGGTGACGATCAGGTCGTAGTGGCGGCCGGTCAGGCCGCCGAACAGGTCGGACTTGATGAAGTGCACGTTGTCGGCATGCAGGCGCGCCTTGTTCTCGGCCGACAGCGCAAGCGCGTCGTCGCTGATGTCGACGCCGTCGACCTGCCAGTCCGGGTTGTAGTGGCCCATCGCGATGGCGATGCAGCCCGAGCCCGTGCACAGGTCCAGCGCGCGGTTCACTTCGCGGCCGCCCAGCCAGGGCTCGAAGCCCGATTCGATCAGCTCGGCGATCGGTGAACGCGGCACCAGTGCGCGCGCATCGCTCTTGAAGCTCAGGCCCGCGAACCAGGCTTCGCCGGTCAGGTAGGCCACCGGAACGCGCTCATCCACGCGGCGCTCGAACAGCCCCAGGATCTTCGCTTTCTCCGCCGTCGTCAGCCGTGCCTGGCCATAGGCCGGGCCGAGATCGGGTGGCAGGTGCAGGGTGTGCAGCACCAGGTGCGAGGCTTCGTCCAGCGCATTGTCGTAGCTGTGGCCGAAGGTCAGGCCGGCGGCGTTGAAACGGCTGGCGCCGTAGCGGATCAGGTCGATGATCGTATGCAGTTCTGCGGCGACGTCGGCGGTCATGGCAAGGCTTGTGAAGACGCCGGGACGGCGAAGGCCGCCGATTATAGGGGCTGCCCCGGTATCATGGCGGCCTTCATGCCGCGCCCATGCGGCTCCGGCCCGCCGGCCGTGCCCTCCTCCTCGTGGGAATCCCACTGCATGTTCAACAAGAAGATCGGCCTCATCCTCGTCCTGGCGCTCGCCGCCGGCCTGGGCCTGCTGGCCGCACAGAAGTTCTTCGGCCCCGTCACGCCCGCCACGCAATGGCCGGCCACGCAGACGGTGACCCTGTTCCCGCAGGCGCGCCCGCTGCCACCCTTTTCGCTGCGCCAGTCCGACGGCACCCAGCTGGCCGACGGCGAGCTGAAAGGCCATTGGACGCTGGTATTCCTGGGCTTCACCTTCTGCCCGGATGTCTGCCCGACCACGCTGGCCGAACTGGCCCAGGCCCAGGCCCAGTGGAAGGACCTGCCCGACTCCACCCGCCCGCGCGTGCTGTTCGTCTCCGTGGACCCGGAACGCGACACGCCCACCCGCATCGGCGAGTACGCGCATGCCTTCCATCCCGACACGATGGCCGCGACGGCGGATGTCCCGACGCTGGAGAACTTCGCCAAGTCGCTGGGCTTCGTCTTCATGAAAGTGCCCGGTGACGGGTTCGAGCAGAACCCGAACGACTACAGCATGGACCACTCCTCCGCGATCGGCGTGCTGGACCAGCAGGGACGCCTGGCCGGCCTGATCCGCCCGCCGTTCCAGCCGAAGGCGATCGCCGCGGACATGCGTGCGCTGACCGAGGCGTCGGCGAAATGAGCCTGCTGACCTCGCTGACCTACGTCCTGCCGCACCGCCTGCTGTCGTCGCTGGCGCGCCGACTGGCGTATTCGACGTCGCCCGGCACCAAGCAGTGGCTGATCGACACGGTGACGCGGAAGTTCAACGTCGACCTGGGCGAAGCCGCCGAGCCCGATCCCAAGGCGTATCCCAGCTTCAACGCCTTCTTCACCCGCGCGCTGAAGCCCGGTGCGCGCGTCGCCGACGCCGATCCGCGCGCGCTGCTGATGCCGGCCGACGGCCATATCAGCCAGTGCGGTCCCATCGAGGACGGCCGCATCTTCCAGGCCAAGGGCCAGTCGTTCACCGCCGCCGAACTGCTCGGCGATGCGGCGGCCGCGGAACCGTTCCGCAACGGTCTGTTCGCCACCGTCTACCTGTCGCCGCGCGACTACCACCGTGTGCACATGCCGTGGACAGGCACGCTGCGCGAGACGGTGCATGTCCCCGGCCGTCTCTTCAGCGTGGGCACCGATGCGGTGGCCAACGTGCCGCGCCTGTTCGCGCGCAACGAGCGCCTGGTCTGCCACTTCGACACCGATTTCGGTCCGATGGTGTCGGTGATGGTCGGCGCGCTGCTGGTCTCCGGCGTGGAGACGGTGTGGAGCGGCGAAGAGATTCCCGCCTATGGCAGCGCGATCACGCGCAAGGACTACCGCGGCAAGGGCGTCACGCTGGAGCGCTTCGCCGAGATGGCGCGGTTCAATTACGGCTCGACCGTCATCGTGCTGCTGCCCCCAGGCGTGGCCGGACTCGCGCCGGAACTGAAGGCCGAATCCCCTGTTCGCCTGGGCCAGGCCCTCGCCCGACTCGGCAGGTAGCGGACGGATTCTGGCGCGTTGCGATGCGTTTCTCGCCTCGACGCCTCACTCCAGCGAGGCGCGGATCCAGGGTGATCGTGCTGCCGCCAGGTGTGGTGACGCTGCGCCGGCGCTCACATCGGCATCGTTGGTACGGCTGGGCCAGCGATTGACGATGCGGCACTGATCCGCGGAACGGGGTCGCCGGGTGACGGATCGAGCAAGGCCTCGATATGAGCGACGATCCGGCCTTCGCTTTCGTGCAGCGCGAGATCGAGGCTGGACTGCGCCGCCACGCGCGCCCGGACCGAATGTGCCGCGCAACCCGCGCGATTCCCGTCCAGCGCGCACGCGAGGGCGGCGAACCGGTGTGGCAAGTGTGGCGCACGCCAGCGCATTTCGCGCCCCAGCGGCAAGGCGAGCAGCGCACGCGCGTCACGCTGGATCACGGCGCGGGAGAACGCTGACTCGACTTGCAGCCAGGCGAGGATCCATTTGAAGCCCGACTGCTCCTCAGGGGGAACTTGGGCCATCACGTCCGTGGTAGTCCTGTCGATCTCATCGACGACCGTCCAGTCGCCGACGTTCTGCGATGCCTTCAGGCGTGTCCACGCGACCAGCAGTACGCCTCCCGGGCCAAGCGACTCGATCTGGCGTAGCAGCGGACCGGGCACCCGCTCCGCGGTGACGCCCCACACCGACAAGGAGGTGAGCGTCAGCACGCTGACCTCACGCGCCCCCTCCGACCACACGTGCCGCCACTGCAGCCACTGCCAACCGTCGCTGACATGGTGTCGTCCCCGGAAGGGAACAAGGTTGGCAAGGAAGCCCCCCAGATTGATCATCAGGAAGGCGGTCGCGTAGTCCGACCAGGGCGAGGCTCCCCACACCGCGGGAGGCAGGCTCGCCAGGGCCGCCACGAGATTGGCCAGAGGTCCGCCCGCCATCAGCCAGAGCATGGCGGGCTTCAGCGGCCGTGACGGATCGGGAACCGAATTGACCAAGCCCCCCACGCCTTTGGGTGGCGACGCCAGCCGCCAGCGCAGTCCCCGGCTCAACGGCATGATGTTCAGCAACCCGATGTGCATCTCTATCACGCGCATGCCGTGCCAGCGTGCCGCCAATGCATGGCCAGCCTCGTGGATCGCGATGGCTGGCAGGACCATCACCAGGCACGTGAACACGGGGAGCGGATGCGAATTCGGCAACGCGCCAGCCGCGGTGAGTAGCGCTGCGATCCCGACCACCCACGCCAACGCTCGCATGACGCCGTTGAACCCGCGCCCTCCGATCCAGCGCGGCAATCCGTCCGACCATAGGCGCGACGGCACGCGAACTTCGGCTTCCACTTCTTCCTTGATCATGATCTTTCCCGGGCCGATACCGGCTCTTCGCCGACCGAGCGCGCGATGCACCACTGCGCGATCCAGTACGTCGTCAATACCCACAGGCTTGCGCCCTGCAGCGGCGCACTGAACCTGTCCAGCGCCAGCAGTGCATCCGAGCATACGAAAAATGCACCGCCGATCGCGGCGATGCGCGCGGCGTTGCCCCCGCGCTCCCGCCAGACACTGGCCGCCAGCGCCGCCATGCCAGCCAGCGCGACGACATAGACGATCACCGGCGCCTTCAGTTCACTGGGCAACCCCGGCCACAACCACGCCAACACCAGCGACGCGACGACGGCATACGCGAGCAGCGGCCAGCGCACGCGCCACCACCCGCCCCGCTTCCTCAGCGCGACCAGGTAGGCGGTATGCGCCAGCAGGAAGCTCCCCAGGCCGAACACGAAACCGTCGAAAGGCAACATCAGGAACACATCGCCCAGCGTGGACAGCAGCAGGCCGATTACGATCGGGCGCCGGTAGCCTGCGGGTCCGGCCGGCGACAGACGCAGGGCCATCGCCAGGATCAGCAGCGTCGTCAGCGGCTTGAAGACGTAGTGCAGCCCGCGCAGGCCGGCGACTTCCGCGCCGACGATCGCCAGCGCTGCACTGGCGACGATCGCGGTGGTCCGGAGGTATCGGTTGCCGTCCGTGGCCATCGTTCGTCTACTTCCTGCAGCTTTCCAGCTTCAGTTCCTGGCCGGGCCGCACCGAGTAGGCCGGCGCCTTCAGCCTGTTGGCCTGCGCCAGTTTCTTGAGGTCGCACTGGAAGCGCTGCGAGATCCGGCCCAGCGTATCGCCCTTGGCGACGCGGTACTCGCGCGCCTGCTCTTTCCTGGGTTCCGCCGGCTTGGGTTCACCGGTGGCGACCGTGGTCGGTACGCCCGCCACCGGCGTCACGTCGCCCACCGCAACGCTGCCTGTCAGCCGCGTGCGCCGGATCGCGGCGGCGGGATCCGCATTGACCAGCGTGCGGGCCAGTTCGGCGCGCGGGCCGCTGACGCAATGACGGTTGTAGAGGCCGACGATGCGCGTATTGGCCTTCAACGTGGTGCCGGCCGGGATCCAGCTTTCCGGCTGGTAGCGCGGATTGAGGTTGCGCAGCGTGCGCATGTAACCCTCGCGCGTGCCGCCGTTGCCCAGGCAGATGGTCAGTTCGTAGATGGATGCGTCGCGCGCCAGCTTGAGCGGTGCCGGCTGCGCGTTGACCTTCGGGAACTCGAGGCCGTACTGGCGCGGGTGCAGGAACAGCCACGCCGCCGCGATCACCATCGGCACGTAGTCGCGCGTCTCGCCGGGGAACTGGCTGTAGACCACGTCGTCCCAGAAACCCAGGCCGCTGTTCTCGCGATAGACGCGGGCCGCCCGGCCTTCACCGCCGTTGTAGGCCGCGAGCGCCAGTTCGATGTTGTTGTTGAGGCCGCGCATGCGCTCGTTCATGTATTCCGCACTGGCCTGGCCGGACGCATACGGGTCGTAGCGCGTATCGAAGCCGCTCGCATCGCGGCCGAGTCCGAAGCGAGCACCGGTGTGGAACATGAACTGCATCGGGCCCGCCGCGCCCGCGCGCGAAGTCGAATGCACGCGGCCGTTCGACTCCTTGGCCATGATGCCGAACAGCAAGGCTTCCGGCAGGCCACTGCGCTCCCACGCGGGATACAGGTCCGAACGCATGTTCTGGTAGTTCTCGTAGCTGTCGATCAACGCCGGGCGCATGTCGGTCAGCCAGCGGCGGATGCCGGCCTGGACCGCCGGGTTGTACTCCACCATGCGATCGAACGCGTGCCGCTGGTCGTTGAGCAACGCCGTGGTGCGGGCCGTCTCCGGCACCGGCGTGCCCGCCGGAATGGCGTGGTCGGTGCCGTCGTCCAGCGCATCGATCGCTTCGCCCTCGCTTGCATCATCTTCACCCTGCGCATCGGCATTGCCCTTGAGCAGGCGCTTGTACGTTGCCAGCAAGGTGGGCACCTGGCAGCCGCGCTGCTTGATGCAGGCATCCAGCACATCCTCCATGTCCTCCAGCGCCGCGTCACTCTCGCTGGCGCCACGCGGATCGCTGTTGGCCACCAGCACCAGGCCATCGCGGTAACGTTTTTCTGCGGCCGCCATGCGTTGTTCAAGCGCGTCGGCGGCAGCGCGGTCACGCGCGGACACCCGTTGGGCCAGTGAAACAGGCGAGACCAGCAGCAGGGAAAGGGCGGCCGCAACGGGCCAACAGCGCAGACAGGAAGGAACCGCAAACGACATCAGGTGAGCATCCAGAGTGTGAGTCGGGAGGGTAGCCCCCGCCGTGCGCCCCGGGCAAGGTCGTACGTCATGGAACGTTTCCCCCGATGCAGCATCCAGCCGCTAGAATCCGGGCATCATCACGCGAGGTTGAACATGGATCCCATCCTGCTGGGCAAGGGCGTCACGGACGACATTCCGGTCACGCTGCAACCGAAGTTCGGCAACCGGCACGGTCTGGTGGCCGGCGCGACGGGCACGGGCAAGACGGTCACGCTGATGACGCTGGCCGAGGGCTTCTCGCGCATGGGTGTACCCGTGTTCATGGCCGACGTGAAGGGCGATGTGGCCGGCCTGGCCGCTGCCGGCGACGGCAGCGAGCGTGTCATGCAGCGCGCGACGGACATCGGCATCGCCGACTACACCCCCGGCGCTAACCCGGTCATTTTCTGGGATCTGTACGGCAAGCTGGGCCACCCTGTCCGCACCACGGTCAGCGAGATGGGTCCCACGCTGCTCTCGCGCATCCTGGAACTGAACGATACCCAGAGCGGCGTGCTGGACATCGTGTTCAAATTGGCCGACGACCGCGGCCTGTTGCTGCTCGACCTGGAAGACCTGCGTGCACTGCTGGGCCTGGTTGCCGCCGAGCGCAAGGACATCTCCACCAGTTACGGCCTGGTCAGCACGCAGTCGGTGGGTGCCATCCAGCGCGCCCTGCTTCGGCTGGAACAGGAAGGCGGCGAGATGTTCTTCGGCGAGCCGGCGCTGGAACTGGCCGACCTGATGCGCACGAACACCGACGGCCGCGGCGTGATCGGCATCCTGGCCGCGGACCAGCTGATCCTGAAGCCGCGCCTGTATTCCAGCTTCCTGCTGTGGCTGCTGTCGGAGCTGTTCGAGACGCTGCCGGAAGTCGGCGACCTGGACAAGCCCAAGCTGGTATTCGTCTTCGACGAAGCGCATCTGCTGTTCGACGATGCACCCGCCGCCCTGCAGCAGCGCATCGAACAGGTCGTGCGCCTGATCCGCTCGAAGGGCGTGGGCGTGTACTTCTGCTCGCAGTTCCCCGACGACGTGCCGGACAACATCCTGGGCCAGCTGGGCAACCGCGTGCAGCATGCATTGCGTGCCTTCACCCCGCGCGACCAGAAGGCGGTCAAGACGGCGGCGGAAACATTCGTGCCGAACCCGAAGCTTGACGTGGCCCAGGCCATCTCCAAGCTGGGCACCGGCGAAGCGCTGGTGTCCACGCTGCAGGACAAGGGAATTCCAGCACCGGTGCAGCAGACGATGGTGTCGCCACCCCGCTGCCGCATGGGGGCGATCAACGAGAGCGAACGGCAGCAGGTGCGCAACGGCAGTCCGGTGGGCGGCAAGTACGACACCTCCATCGATCGCGAATCCGCTGCCGAGATGCTGGCCAAGCGTGCGGAATCGGCGATGGAAACCGCGAATGCGCCCGCCGCGAAGACCGAGAAGGACGATCCGGATGCCGGCGGCTTCGGCCAGACGGTGAAGGATGCGGTGTTCGGCACCAAGCGCCGCCAGGGCATGATCGAGACGATGGCCAAGCAGACCACCCGCACCATCGGCACCAAGCTGGGCAACCAGATCGTGCGCGGCATCCTGGGCAGCATCTTCGGCGGGCGACGCTGATCGCATGCGCATGAAGTGGTTTTTCGTCATGGCGGGCATCGCCCTGTCGCTGGCGGCTTCGGCCGCCAATCCGACACCGGCGACCTTCGCCGGTCCGTTCTTCGGCAGTCTGCCGTCCACCGGTTGCGTGATGCAGAACGTGCTGCTGGACCTGCGCGCCGACGGACGCTACACCCTGCAGGCGCATTGCCAGGACGACCTGCAGGCTGCGCCGACACACGCCGGCCGATGGTCGGTGACCTGGAACGGCACCTGCGTGCAGCTCACGCCGGACGATGATCAGCCGGCGCAGGAATTCGCGATCCATGACGACGACCTGCTGGCGCTGACCGCAGGCAGCTGCATCGAACCGGTCGACGATCCGCGCGGGCGCACGCTGCGGCGCGCGGACACCGCCGGGGATCGCTGACGTGTCGCGCTGGCGCCCGCCGGGCGAGAAAAGCACCGCCCTGATCACTCGCGAAGGCCACGATCGCCTGAAAGCGGAACTGGACGATCTGTGGCGCGTCAGGCGCCCTGAAGTGGTGAAGGCGCTCGCCGCCGCCGCCGCCGAGGGGGACCGCTCGGAGAATGCGGAGTACACGTACCGGAAGAAGCAGCTCGGCGAGATTGATCGTCGCGTGCGCTATCTGAGCAAGCGGCTGGAAGCGCTGCGCGTGGTCGACACCGCACCCAGCGATCCGGAAGCCGTGTTTTTCGGCGCCACCATCGAGCTGGAAAACCTCGCCAGCGGCGAAGTCTCGCGTTACCGCATCGTCGGACCCGACGAGACCGACGCAACCCTCGGCTGGATCAGCATCGACTCGCCACTGGCACGCGCACTGCTGAAGAAGCGTGTCGATGACGAGTTCGCCGTGGAGCTACCCGGCGGCATCACCCACTTCGTGCTGGTGGATGTCAGCTACCCGGGCTGATCTTCACAGCGGTCGCGGGTAGACGCGACCATTCCGCAACGGCCGGAAGTAGTCGCCCTGCGCATAGAACGTTTCACTCTGGTCCGAGTGCCATCCCGGGATGCCGGCCAACGGCAGGGGCCGCAGGTCCGCCGGAGTGACGAGGATCGCACCGGCTGAAATCGCATCGGCCACGCGCGCGACACCGTCGACCGGATCGCCCAGCACCACCAGGCACTTGCCGACCAGCAGGCGCCCCGGCACCAGCATCTGCTCCATCAGCGCATGCCCCACCACGGCAGCCACCACGATGTCGCCGCTGCGCCAGCGCCCGGCATCCGCATGGAACAGCGCCGCCCAGTCGTGTCGGTCCCACAGATCCAGCAGCACCGGGTCACGCACCTGCACGATGACACCAGCTTCATCGAACTGGGTCAGCGCCTGCTGGGCAGGACTGCGCTCACGTGTCCCCATTCGTGCGATATGTCGGCACTGCTGCTGGTTGAGGGCGTGCTTGAGGGCCCGGTGGCGCATCCAGACCATGGCATTGAACAGGTCGTGCCAGTTCTCTGCGCGCGTTGCGATGCGCCCTTGTGCGATGCGTGCTTCGTAGTGCAGCCCGTCGGCGAGCAGGGTCGCGTCCTGCATCACGAAGCGATGCCCCGACGGCGGCATCCGCGCATTGAGGGCTTCGGTATCCGGCCATCGTGTGGCCGTCACCAGGTCCAGGTGCTCGCCATACCCGCCGAACAAGGGATGCCGGAAACACGCGACATCCACCTGCTCACGCAAGGGCGCGACAAAACGACGCCGGCCATTGCCCGCGTGTGCTCCTGTCGCTGGCGCGGTCACAGCACCTTGAGATCGAGCGGCGTGCCCGCCGTTCCGGCGATGGCATCACCGATCAGGTCGTGTTCGTCGCTCTCGGTGATCTCGACGTCGACGAACTGGCCGACGCGCAAACCCAGCTCGCCGCCATTCTGGATGTGCACCAGGCCATCGATCTCCGGCGCATCGGCCTTCGAGCGCGCCACGGCGATGTCGTCTTCGATCAGGTCGACCAGGCACTGCTGCACGGTGCCGATCTTGGCCTCGAGACGGGCGGCGGAGATCTCCGCCTGCTTCTCCATGAAGCGCGCCAGGCGCTCCTGCTTGACTTCTTCCGGCACCGGATCCGGCAGCAGGTTCGCGGCGGCGCCTTCGACCGGCGAATAAGCGAACGCGCCGACGCGATCCAATTGCGCTTCGTCGAGGAACTGCAGCAGTTCCTCGAATTCCTGGTCCGTTTCCCCCGGGAAGCCAACAATGAACGTCGAGCGCAGGGTGATGTCGGGGCAGATGGAACGCCAGCGCTTCACCCGCTCCAGCGTCTTGTCGACAGCGCCGGGGCGCTTCATCAGCTTGAGGATGCGCGGGCTGGCATGCTGGAACGGGATGTCCAGGTACGGCAGCACCTTGCCTTCGGCCATCAGCGGGACAACGTCGTCCACGTGCGGATAGGGATAGACGTAGTGCAGGCGTACCCATGCATCGAGTTCGCCCAGCCCTTCGCACAGTGCCTTCATGCGCGTCTGGTACGCCTTGCCGCGCCACTCGCGCTCGGCGTACTTCACGTCGACGCCGTACGCGGAGGTGTCCTGCGACACCACCAGCAGTTCCTTCACCCCGCCTCGCACCAGGCGTTCGGCCTCGCGCAGCACATCGTCGACGGGACGCGACACCAGGTCGCCGCGCATCGACGGAATGATGCAGAAGCTGCAGCGGTGGTTGCAGCCTTCGGAGATCTTCAGGTAGGCGTAGTGCCGCGGCGTCAGCTTGATGCCGTAGTCCGGCACCAGGTCGACGAACGGATCGTGCTTCGGCGGCAGCGCCGCATGCAGTGCTTCCATGACGCTCTGGTAGTCCTGCGGGCCGCTGATCGCCAGCACATCGGGGTACTGCTCGCGGATCTGCTCCGGGCGCTTGCCCAGGCAGCCGGTGACGATGACCTTGCCGTTCTGGTTCATCGCCTCGCCGATGGCGTCGAGCGATTCGGCTACGGCGGAGTCGATGAAGCCGCAGGTGTTCACCACCACCACGTCGGCTGCGTCATAGGTCGGCACGATGTCGTATCCCTCCACGCGGAGCTGGGTGAGGATGCGTTCGGAGTCGACCAGGGCCTTCGGGCAGCCGAGGCTGACGAAGCCCACCTTGGGGTTCTGCAGGGACATGGGGAGTACGGCGGCGGCATGTACGGGGCGCGGATTATAGCCTCCGGCCACCGGCGGCCAGGGCTGGAGCGTTCAGCCAGCCCCGGCACACAGCCCCGCCGCGCGCGCCCTACACTGTCCCGTTCCCCACGACCGGACCGCATGCATGGGCTACTGGACCCATTTCGATTCCCCGCATGGCCGCATCCATGCCTGGCGGGCCGATCCTCAGGGAACACCGCGCGGCGCGCTGGTCGTGGTGCAGGAGATCTTCGGCGTCAATCCGCATATCCGCACCGTGGCCGAAGGGTTTGCGCGCGAGGGCTATGTCGCGCTGGCACCTGCCTACTTCGACCCGGTCGAGCACGGCGTGGAACTGGACTACGATGCCGACGGCATCGCGCGCGGCAAGGTCCTGATCGGTGCATTGGGCCTGGAGCGCGCATCCGACATCACCCGCGCCGCGGCCGATGCGCTGGCGGGCCAGGGCAGGATCGGCAGCGTGGGCTATTGCTGGGGCGGTACGGTCGCTCTGCTCGCCGCGCTGCGGCTGGGCCTGCCGTCTGTCAGCTATTACGGCGCGCGCAACCTGCCGTTCCTGGGTGAGACGCCCCGCGCAGCGGTGATGTTCCATTTCGGCGAACAGGATGCCTCCATCCCACAGGACATGGTGCAGGCGCATCGCGACGCCCTTCCGCAGATGGCCGTGCATACCTACCCCGCCGGACACGGGTTCAACTGCGACCTGCGCGCCGACTATGATCCCGCCAGTGCCCAGAGGGCGCGCCAGCGCACGCTCGATTTCTTCAGGACCCACCTTTCATGAGCGACTTCGTCCTCGACCCGCGATTGGCCGCCGACAGTGTTTTCATCGCCGACGGCCCGCTGTCGCAAGTCCGGCTGATGGACGACATGCGTTTCCCCTGGCTGGTGCTGGTGCCGCGCGTCGCAGACGTCACCGAATGGCTGGAACTGGACGGCGGCCAGCAACGCCTGCTGCTGGCCGAGATCAATCAGGCGGGCCACCTGATCCGTGCTCAGGATGGCGTGCAGAAGCTCAACATTGGTGCACTCGGCAACATCGTGCGGCAACTGCACGTCCACCTGGTCGGACGGCATGAGGGCGATGCGGCATGGCCGGGGCCGGTGTGGGGCAGCGGCGCGGCGGTCCGGCACGCCCCCGGGGCATTGGCTGACGAGGTTGCCCGCTGGCAGCAACGGCTGCGATGAGCGCCCCCCTGATCGAACTGCTGGGTGACGATGCGCTGCTGGTGCGCTTCGGCGATGGCATCGACGGCGCCACCAACCAGCGCGTGCATGCGCTGGCCCTTCATCTGCGCCGCCTGGCACCCGCATGGCTGCGCGACCTGGTGCCGGCCTACGCCAGCCTCGGCGTGTTTTTCGACAGCGCGTACATGCCGGGCGAGGATCCCCGTGAGGTGATCGCGCAGGCCGTGGCCGGGTGGTCGGATCCGCCGTCGCCCCTCGAGAATGCGACGCCTACGCTGCACGAAATTCCGGTGTGCTACGGCGCCGGTTTCGGCGAGGACCTCGCAGCGGCCGCACGTGAACTCGGGCTGGCGGAAGCCGAGCTGATCGCGCGCCACAGCGCACCGCTCTATCGCGTCGCAATGATCGGCTTCGCGCCGGGATTCCCCTACCTGCTGGGCCTGGATCCCGCGCTCGCGCTGCCGCGAATGGCGACGCCGCGCGCACGCGTACCCGCCGGTTCCGTGGCCGTGGGCGGCGCGCAGACCGGCATCTATCCGCATGCGAGCCCCGGTGGCTGGCGCCTGCTCGGACGCACGCCACTGGTGCTGTTCGATGCGCTGCGCGATGCGCCCTCGTTGCTGCTTCCGGGTGATGAGGTCCGCTTCGTGCCGATCGATGCGCAAGCCTTCGCCGCGCTGGCGGGTGCCGCATGAGCCGCTGGGAAGTGCTGTCACCGGGTGTGCAGACCACCGTGCAGGACCAGGGCCGCACCGGCTGGCGTCACCTGGGCGTTGCGCGCGCCGGCGCGCTGGATCCGTCCGCGCTCGCTTTGGCCAACCGGCTGGTCGGCAACGCGGAATCCTGCGCGGGGCTGGAGATCGTGCTGCAGGGGCCACGCCTTCGCCTGCCCCGCCCCTCCCTCATCGCACTGGTGGGCGCACACGTGCAGGCCTCGTGGAATGACCTGCCTTTGCCGATGGGTCGACCGATCCATGTGCCGGCCGGAGAGCTGAAACTGGGTGCGGTACGCGACGGCGCGCGCGCCTGGCTGGCGATGACCGGCGGCATGGATGTCGCACCGACGCTGGGCAGCCGCAGCACCGACCTGCGCGGCGGCTTCGGCGGTCATGAAGGGCGTGCTTTGCGTGCCGGCGACCTGTTGCCTGCCGGCAGCGCACATGCTGCCGCTCCGCAGCCGCGGTTTCCTGCCTGGTGGATAGATCCCGACGATCCGTGGACCGTGGATCGGCACGTGCTGCGCTATGTCCCGTTGCATCACGCAGCAGCGTCGGCGCTCGGTACGCAGCGCTGGCGCGTCCATCCGAACAGCAACCGGCAGGGTCTTCGACTGGACGGGGCACCGCTTGAAGCCCAGGACGGCAGCGGCATCTCCGAGCCGGTGGCGGTCGGCACACTGCAACTTCCTCCCGACGGGCAGCCGATCCTGCTGCTCGCCGATGCACAGACGGTGGGCGGTTACCCGCGCCTGGGCCATGTGGTTGCCTGCGACCTGGGCCGGGCGGCCCAGCTGCGCCCAGGCGAATCCGTCCACTTCGAACCTATCGACCTGCGGCAAGCCCGCGCACTCGCGCTCGGGTACCAGCACCGGCTGGCGCGATTGCGGCTGGCCATCGCACAACGCCTGTAAGCCTGGGGTACGCTCAACGCATGCACGCAACGCGCGACATCGATTTCAACTGCGACCTGGGCGAGGACTGCGGGGATGATGCCGCGCTCCTGCCCTTCATCAGTTCGGCCAGCATCGCCTGCGGCTTCCATGCCGGGTCGCCGCTCACCATGCAGAAGACGGTGGCGCTGTGCCTGGCCAACGACGTGGCGATCGGCGCGCACCCGTCGCATGCGGACCGCGACAACTTCGGCCGCATTCCGCATGCGATCGAACCCGCCGCCGCGTATGCGCTCACCCTGTACCAGATCGCGGCACTGGATGGCTTCGTGCGTGCCGCCGGGGGACGTCTGCACCACGTCAAGCCGCATGGCGCACTGTACAACCAGGCGGCGCAGGATGCGGCGCTCGCGGGCGCCATCGCGCAGGCCGTGTACGACCACGATCCCGGCCTGGTGCTGTACGGACTTTCCGGCAGCGCGCTCACTGCCGCCGGTGAACGACTGGGCCTGAAGGTGGCGCATGAAGCCTTCGCCGAGCGCCGCTACGAATCCGATGCCAGCCTGACGCCGCGCACCCATGCCGATGCATGCCTGCCTTCCGTCGAAGCATCGGTGGCGCAGGTCACCCGGATGTTGCGGGAGGGTGCAGTGGTCTCTCGCACCGGACCTCCAGTACCCCTGCACGCCGACAGCATCTGCCTGCATGGCGACCGCGCCGACGCCGCGACTTTCGCGCGTGCGCTGCGCGAAGCCATCGAGGCCGCGGGTTTCGCGGTCCGCACCATGGAGCGACGTGCATGAACTACTGGCCATTGCTGGGCATCGCGGTGGTGGTGGTGGGCTTCGTGCTGCGCTTCAACCCGGTGATCGTGGTGGTCGGCGCGGGCCTGGTCAGCGGCGTGGCCGCGGGCAAGTCGATCCCCGAACTGCTGGCCTTGCTGGGGGAAAGTTTCGTCTCCAATCGCGCGCTGCTGATGTTCGCGCTGACCCTGCCCACCATCGGACTGCTGGAACGCGCAGGTCTGCGCGAGCACGCGCTGCGCTGGATCGCGGGGCTGCGCGGGTTGACACTGTCGCGGCTGCTGGCGGGCTACCTGCTGGTGCGCCAGGGACTCAGCATGGTCGGGCTGATCGACATCGCCGGCCATGCGCAGACCGTGCGCCCGCTGCTGGCCCCCATGGCCGAATCGGCTGCGGAAAAGACCCGTGCGCCCCTGCAGCGCGAGGAAGCGCAACGCGTGCACGCGATGGCCGCCGCCACCGACAACATCGGCCGGTTCTTCGGCGAGGACGTCTTCCTGGCGTTCGGCGCGGTGCTGCTGATCCAAGGCTTCTATGCCCAGCACGGCATCGAGCTGGAGCCGCTGCAGATCGCGCTGTGGGCGCTGCCGACGGCGATTGCCGCGTTCGTCATCCACGCGGTGCGCATCGTGCTGTTCCAGCGCCGGCTGGATCGCCACGCCGTGCCGAAGGAGCGCAGCGATGCTGTCGATTGACCAGTTCTACCTGCTGCTGGCGGCCTTCCTGGCCTACGCAGGGTGGCGGAACCTCCGCCAGCACCGGTATGCGCACGCCGCGTTCTGGGGCCTGATCGCGCTGCTGTTCGCGGGTGGCGGACACGTACTGCGCGCAAGCAAGGCCGGCGACCCGCTGCCCGCGCAGTTCGCCGGTGCCGCGGTCATCGCGCTCGCGCTGCTGGCCACGCGCATGCGCCGGGAACCGCAGGATGAAGCACCCGAAGCCGAGCGCCTCGCCTCCGCGCTGCGGCTGGGACACCGCCTGTTCCTGCCCGCGCTGCTGATACCCGCGCTGACCATCCTGGTGGTGGTGGTCGGGCCGCACGTATCGCTTGGCGGAACACCGCTGTTCGCTTCCACCGGCCTCACGCTGACCGGGCTGGCATTGGCCTGCACGGTCTCCGCGCTCGCGGCGATGGTGGTGACGCGCCAGCGTGCGTTGCAGGCCGCGGACGAAGGCCGGCGGCTACTGGACACGCTGGGCTGGGCGGCGCTGTTGCCACTCGTACTGGCGACCCTGGGCGGCGTATTCGCGGCCAGTGGCGTGGGCGAAGCGGTGGCATCGCTGGTCTCGATGGTGATTCCCGCCGACAGCCGCATGGCCTGCCTGCTGGCCTTCGCGCTGGGGATGGTGGTGTTCACCGTGATCATGGGCAATGCGTTTGCCGCGTTCCCGGTGATGATGGCCGGCATCGGGCTGCCCCTGCTGGTGCAACGGCATGGTGCCGACCCGGCCATCCTGGGGGCGATCGGCATGCTGACGGGCTACTGCGGCACGCTGCTGACGCCGATGGCCGCCAACTTCAACATCGTGCCGGCGGTGCTGCTGGGGCTGGACGACCAGTACGGCGTGATCCGCGCGCAGGCCGCCACCGGACTGTGGCTGATGGGCACCAACGTGCTGCTGATGGCCTGGCTGTGTTTCCGTTGATCCTCCGCCGCCGGGATATCCGATGACGATGACGCGCACGGTGCTGCTGACCGGCTTCCAGCCGTTCGGTGGTGAACAGGTCAATCCCAGCTGGCAGGCGGTGTCCGCGCTGCACGGCACGCGCATCGCCGGGCATCGTGTGGTGGCGCGCGAGTTGCCGGTCGCGTTCGGCGCGTCACTGAAAGCGCTGCGCGCCGCGCTCAGGGACATGCGCCCTGCGCTGGTGATCTGCGTCGGCCAGGCCGGCGGTCGCGCGCAGCTCTCGCTCGAGCGCGTCGCGATCAACATCGACGATGCACGCATTCCCGACAATACGGGCCAGCAACCGGTCGATGTGCCGGTGGTCGCGGAGGGTCCGGCCGCCTACTTTTCGACGCTACCGGTCAAAGCCATGCGCCACGCGCTGAACGCAGCGGGATTTCCAGCGGAGGTTTCGCAGACCGCCGGCACCTACGTCTGCAACCACGTGTTCTACGGACTAATGCATGCGCTGCGGCGCCAACGCATCGTCCGCGCGGGCTTCATCCACATCCCCTACTCGCCTGCCCAGGCATCCATGCATCCCGGCACACCCAGTGTGGCGGTGGAGACGGTGACCGAAGCGCTCCGTCTTGCCGTGAAGGTGGCGCTGAATACACGCATGGATGCCCGCCTTGCGGCCGGCGCGGAGCACTGACGCGACGACGTTCTATCAGTTGGCGCGGATGACGCGCGTGCCCGCGATCAGGTCGTGCAGACAGCGCTGGTCCTGGCGGAAGATCATCAACGAATCGACCAGCACGTACAGCATTCCCAGGCACGGGATATTGGCGATGGCTTGCGTCGGCAGGTAGCGCTTCACCAACAGGTCCACCAACGAAGGCTTGTTGCCCTGCAGATCGACGATCCTGACGGACAGCAGCTTCTTGCCCCAGGTCTGGCCCGTCGCGTGCAAGGGGTAACCCTGGATGAGCACGAACACGACAAAGCCAATCACGGCCCATAGCAGCGTCGTACCAAGCGGCATCAGCCCGAGACCACCGGACCGTCCCGCTTCGAATGCCGCCTGCCAGTAGCCTCCGACAAACATCAGCGGCACGATCGCCACGAGCCCGATGCAGCCATCGATCAGCACGGCGGCCAACCGTAGCCAGCGCAAATCGGAATCCGGTGCCCCCGCGCCGTGCGGACCGGCAACATCGGCGTCGGGAGCGTGGTAGGGATCTTGCGGCATCTGCGGCGGTGTCTGCATGCTGATTCCTTTCAACGTGATCGAGAGACGCTCAGGTGCGCGGCAGCGTCACGCCCGTCTGGCCCTGGTACTTGCCGCCACGGTCCTTGTAGCTGGTCTCGCAGACATCGTCGGCGTCGGACTGGAAGAACAGCATCTGCGCCACGCCTTCATTGGCGTAGATGCGTGCCGGCAGCGGCGTCGTGTTGCTGAACTCCAGCGTCACGTGGCCTTCCCACTCCGGTTCCAGCGGGGTGACGTTGACGATGATGCCGCAGCGCGCGTAGGTGCTCTTGCCCAGGCAGACCACCAGTGTGTCGCGTGGAATGCGGAAGAACTCCACCGTGCGTGCCAGCGCGAAGCTGTTGGGCGGGATGATGCACTCGTCGGCTTCGATGTCCACGAAGCTCTTCGGGTCGAAGTGCTTGGGGTCGACGATGGTGGAATTGATGTTGGTGAACACCTTGAATTCGCGCGAGCAGCGCACGTCATAGCCGTAGCTGGAGGTGCCGTAGCTGACGATCCGTTCGCCGTTGACTTGCTTCACCTGCCCCGGCTCGAACGGTTCGATCATGCCTTGCTGTTCGGCCATGCGGCGGATCCAACGGTCGCTCTTGATGCTCATGCAATTCCTGGTCTGGGGGACAAAGGTCGCGCGGGCGGCGCGCGACGGACGGGGAATTGTAGGGCGGGCCCCGGCCCGCCGTCTTCGGCTGGCCGCTAGACCAGCGACGAGGCGATGGGCACGGTCGCCCGCGGCCTGAGCGCGAGCGTCGCCGCCATGACCCGCGCGGTCTGCCGGTAAGCCTGTGCCGCAGGCGAATCCGGTGCGGCCACGACGACAGGCCGCCCGGCATCCCCCTGCTCGCGGATGGCGATGTCCAGCGGCAAGGACCCCAGCAGCGGCACGCCGTACTGCGCCGCCATCCGCTCGCCGCCGCCCTGGCCGAACAGGTGCTCCACGTGGCCACAGTTCGAACAGGTGTGGACGGCCATGTTCTCGACGATACCCAGCACCGGCACTTCGACCTTCTCGAACATCTTCAGCGCCTTCTTGGCGTCCAGCGTCGCGATGTCCTGGGGCGTGGTCACGATGACGGCCCCCGCGACCGGGATCTTCTGCGCCAGCGTCAGCTGGATGTCGCCGGTACCCGGCGGCAGGTCTATCAGCAGATAGTCCAGATCGCCCCAGAGGGTGTCGTTGAACAGCTGCATCAGCGCCGACGTGGCCATCGGTCCGCGCCAGATCATGGGGGTGTCCTGATCCACCAGCAGCCCGATGGACATGGCCTCCACCCCGAACGCCCGCATCGGCTCGATCGATTTGTTGTCCGGGCTGTCCGGCCGCCCCGACAGGCCCAGCATGGCCGGCACGCTGGGCCCATAGACGTCGGCATCCAGCACACCGACCCGCGCCCCGTCGGCAGCCAGCGCCAGGGCCAGGTTCACCGCCGTGGTGGATTTCCCCACCCCACCCTTGCCGGAGCCGACTGCGATGACGTTGCGGACGCGGGGGTGCGGGGACAGGGCGCCCTGGACGGCGTGGACTCGAACTGACATGGAAACGCTACTCGGGACGTGGCAAAAGTGCGTGCCAGTGCGTCGAGAAAGCACCGCGCGCATCGGCAGGGCGGGCACGGATCATCTCATACTCAAGAACGAGGGACTTTCCTGTCCGCGCCCGCTGCACTACTCTGGCCCGCAAGCCAATGTCTGAACGAGATGTTCAGTATCGGATCATCGGACAGCATCAACCGTCCATTGGCGCCATTTCATAAGACTCCAGGGTACGAAACAGACCATGAAGATTGGAAAGGGATATTTGATCGTTGCGTCATTGCTTTTGATCACCGGCACCGCCACAGCTCGAGAAGCGATTCCGATCGAATCCTTCGCACGCCTGCCCAACATCCAGTCCGTGTCCATGAGCACGGATGGCAAGAACTTGGTTGCCATCGTGGCGATGCCCGGCTCCAACAACCAGGAAACAGGTTTGGCGACCTGGAATCTGGACGATCTGGATGCGGGCTCGGTCATCACGCCCTCCGGCGACAGGATGAAGTTCATCGCCGCCAATGCGATGAAAGCCAACCGGGTACTCGTGCTGGGGCGCCAGGAGTGGACCGGGCAGTTGGGCGGCTGCGGCGAAGGCAGCACGGTTGGCGCGACCAAGACGTTCGTCGTCAAACCGTATCTGACTGATGTCAAGCAGCAGAAGTTCGACGAGGCGTTCGCGGACAACACCCGGCGCCTCGGCGTTGGCGAGGATCTGAAGCGCTGCCTCGAGATCGCCGGCACGGCCAACCTGGTACATACCCTGCCGCTGGATCCGGACAATGTCATCATTTCGCAGACGAGCGGCCTGTCGCTCAGCGGCGCCTACTACCTGTACAACCTGCGCACCAACGACACGAAGCTGCTGTTCCGCGCCAACAGCCGTACAAGCCCCGGCCTGTTCAATCCGCGCAATGGCGAACTACTGACCCGTAGCCAGCTGGAACCGATCTCGCCTGGCGAATACGAGCAGCGCATCCTCATCCGCAACAAGGCGGGCGAATTCGAGGTACACCAGCCGCTTACCAGCAAACTCAGCGAGCGCAATGCCGTCGACATCGTGGGCATCGACGAGCAGACCGGCAAATTCTATGTACTGACCGACATGTTTTCGGATCTGGTGCAGGCATGGATGTACGACCCGGCAACGCGCAAGTTTGATAGCGAGCCACTGATCGCCCACCCCAAGTTCTCGATCAGCCGCCTGATCCTGGGCTCGCAACCAAGCAACTTCAACCGCGTGCTCGGCTTTGTCGTCGATGGTCCGGAACCGGAGGCGACGTACGTCGACCCCGAACTGACCTCGATCCACGCCGGCTTGAAGAAGGCCTATCCCGGCCGCACGGTCGCCATCACCGGTTACAACAACGATCTGTCACGGGTGCTGTTCACCACCGAAAGTGCGCAGCAGGCATCCAGCTATCGCTTGTTGATCGATCGCAAGCGTGTAGTTGATCTCGGCGACGAGCGTCCCTGGATCGACTCCAAGCAGATTGGGGAGCAGCGCTGGGTCAACTATCCCGCCCGTGATGGCCTGAGCATCCCTGCCCTCCTCGACCTGCCGGCCGGCTGGAAGGAAAGCGATGGCCCGCTGCCCACCATCATTCATCCGCACGGCGGTCCCTGGGCCCGTGACTACGGTGGCTGGGACGCGTCAGGCTGGGTGCCGTTCCTCACTTCGCGGGGTTACGCCGTACTTCGTCCTCAGTATCGTGGGTCAAGTGGCCTCGGCCGCAAGCTGTGGCTGGCTGGCGACGCCGAATGGGGCCAGAAAATGCAGGATGACAAGGACGACGGCGCCGCCTGGCTGGTCAAGCAGGGCATCGCCGATCCCGAACGCCTGGCCATCTTCGGTTATTCCTACGGCGGCTTCGCTGCAGCGGCGGCCGTGGTCCGACCCAACAGTCCCTATCAGTGCGCAATCTCCGGCGCGCCTGTGACCGACCTGACCAAGCTGGGTTGGTCATGGAGCGAGAGCCGCCTGCAGCGGATCCTGCAGGGCCGGACCGTCAAGGGTATGGACCCCATGCTCAATACGGACAAGGCCAACGTCCCGGTCCTGCTGTACGTGGGCGATCGCGATGTACGCACACCTTCCTTCCATGCCCGCGGCTTCTACGATGCTGTCAAGGACAAGGTCCCGGCCAAGTTCGAGCTGATCGCCGACATGCCTCACAGCATGCCGTGGTACTACCGCCACCAGCAGCAAGCCCTGGGCTTGATGGAGAGCTTCCTGGCCAAGGATTGCGGCCCAGGCGGACTCTGAGCCCCTTCGCAACCTCGCTCATTGAAACCCCGCCTCCCGGCGGGGTTTCTTTTTGTCGCCGGTGGCCGCCGTGTACAGAGACGGGGGCTCAAACCGGCACTCTTGGCCCATTCCGGCGTGGCGACGTGGCCCGTGACCAGACCGCTCCAGCCCTCTACCACAGCTAGGCAGTAGCGGGTACATGACCATGTCACATGTTTCTAACATTTGGTTGCTATGGGCGCCGGACGGTGCATATACTCGCTTAACCCCTGCATAACATGCAGGGGCACTCATCTAGCGGGACTCTTAGGGGATTCAACCATGCAGCAAGCAAAGAAAGGCACTGCCTTCAAGAAGTTACCTTTGTTCGTCGCCGTCCTCGGCTGCCTGTACGGCGGCAACGCCTTGGCACAAGACGAGGCAACCGAGAATGAACCGGAGGAGAAAAAAGAAGCCGTTCAGCTCGACAAGATCACGGTTACCGGCTCACTGCTCAAGCGTGTCGAATACGACTCCGTGTCACCTGTCCAGGTCATCACCGCTGATACCAACATCGCGCTGGGCCAGGTCGAAACCTCCGAGTTCCTGCAGAAGTCCAGCATCGCCGCCGGTGCCACCCAGATCAGCCACCAGTTCGGCGCGTTCGTGACCGAAGGCGGCGTGGGTGCGCAGACCTTGTCGCTGCGCGGCCTTGGCCCGAACCGCAGCCTGGTCCTGCTCAACGGCCACCGCCCCGGCCCGGCCGGTACGCGCGGCCAGGTGGGTGCGTTCGACCTCAACGTGCTGCCCTCTTCGATCGTGCAGCGCATCGAACTGCTGAAGGACGGCTCGTCCTCGATCTACGGCTCGGATGCCGTCGCCGGTGTGGCCAACGTCATCACACGCAAGAACATCACCTCGCCGGAAATCTCCGTGAGTTTCCGCGCTCCGTTCTTTGGCGGCGGCGAAGTGATCAACCTGTCCGGCGCGACCGGCTGGAACTTCGACAACGGCAGCATCACGCTGGCGGGCGAGTACTACAAGCAGTCTCCGCTGACCGTCGGCGACCGCGACTTTCTGAAGTGTGCTGAAGACCTAGTGTGGGACCAGGAAGGCAATCGCATCGACCGAGAGGACCGCTCCATCCTCGCCGGCACCCCGCTCGGTGGCTGCACCAGCGGCAACCTGTACGCGAACACCGTCAGCGACCTGCTCACGGGCGCACGCTACGTGCCTACCTGGAATGGCCAGACCATCGGCAACATCCCGGGCTACCGCCCGCGCGTAAGCACGACCTACGCGAACTCGCCGCAGGCCAGCTACACCGACGTGCTGAACTTCCCCTTCTTCGGCGAGCAGTACGTCATCCAGGATCTGGAACGCTTCAGCGGTTATCTGTCGACCGACTTCTCTTTGGGTGAGGTCAACTGGAAGACCGAACTCCTCGTCAACCGTCGCGAAAGCGAATACAGGGGTTTCCGCCAGTTCTTCCCGGTCATCGTCGGCGGTTCGGGCTACTTCTACGCCAACGATCCCGACTTCCGGAATACTGCAACACCCTCCGGTGTCTCGCAGCCGGTCATGCCTTTCCGCTCGAACAGCAGCCAGAAGGTCGACTACTACTACGTCAACACGAACTTCAACGGCTTGTTCGCCGACACGTGGTCGTGGGACGTCAACGCTTCCTACTCGCGCTCCAGCGGTACTTACAGCGACCTGTCGATCGATGCATCCAAGACCGGCGACTGGAACTACGGTGAGGACGCGCCGACCATCAACTACTTCGATCCGGGTTTCCTAAACGGCACCCGCATGGACGAACTGGTCGGCTTGATCGGCGTATGGGACACGGGTAAGACCGTCTACGACCAGACCGTCGTGACCGGCGTGGTGACCGGTGAGCTGTTCAACCTGCCGGCAGGTGCGGTGGGTGCGGCGATCGGTGCCGAGTACCGCGAATTCAGCATTGACGACCAGCCGGGCTTTTACTCGGTCAACGGTCTCCTTTGGGGCGCGTCCTCTGCACAGCAGACCAAGGGCGACGATTCGGTGAAGGAAGTATTCGCCGAAGTCGAAGTGCCGCTGCTGAAGGGCCTGCCGGGCGTCGAGTCGCTGACGTTCAATGCTTCGACCCGCTGGTTCGACTACGACTCGGTAGGCGACAGCGACAATGTCTGGAAGATCGGCCTGGGCTGGCAGATCGTGCCCTCGCTGCGCCTGCGTGCAACCAAGGGCACTTCGTACCGCGCGCCGGGTCTGTATGAGCTGTATCTGGGCAATCAGTCGGCCTTCCTGGGTCAGACAGCGATCGATCCCTGCATCAACTGGGGCGAAAGTTCCAATGCCAACATCCGTGCCAACTGCGGCGCAGCAGGTATTCCGGACAACTACAACGGCGCACCCAGTTCCGCCACCATCTACCAGGGTGGCGGTGCGGGCTTCCTGACACCGGAACATTCCAACGCCTTCACCGGCGGGCTGATCTGGACCCCGGAATTCGCCCCGGTAAGTATCGCTCTGGACTACTTCGAAATCGAGGTACTGGACCAGATCGGCGAACTGGAAGCGCAGACGATCGTCGCCAGTTGCTACGGCTCGGACGTGTATCCGAACAACTTCTGCTCGATGTTCACGCGTAACGCGCCGAATGCTGCGATCGAACCAAACGGCATCCAGGAGGTCTATGCGACCTACGTCAACATCAACAAGCAGAAGGTGCGTGGCTACGACCTGTTGGTCCGCTACCAGGACGATTTCTCGTTCGGTAAGCTCACGCTGGAATCACAGATGACCTACATGAAGGAAGATGTGGTGCAGCTGTTCGACAGTCCGCTGGAGGGCGGCTCGACGATTTCGGACTACGTTGGTGGCATCGGCCGGCCGAAGACCGTCGGCAACCTGTCGGCCTCGCTGGAACGCGGAGACTGGACCTACAACTGGGGTATCGACTTTGTCGACAGCACCCGTCGTCTGACGCCACTCACCTCCACCGGCAGCTACACCTACTTCGGCCACCCCAACGCCGTTGTCGACACCAAGGCCGACAGCCGCACCTACCACACGGTATCGGTGCAGTATGAACAGCCGAAGTGGTCGTTCCTGATGGGTATCCGCAACCTGTTCAACAAGGAACCGGACACCATCTCGGCCGCCGCTGGCTACAACCGCTACGGCAACGTACCGGTGAGTGCCACCCAGTACGACTACCTCGGCGTTTCGCTGTTCGCCCGTGTGAACTACAAGTTCTGACGGCCGATCCGCGCATCGCGGTGTGACAGGCAGGGGCGGCGAAAGCCGCCTCTGCTTTTTTTTGCGGAACCTCTGGCAACAAGTCGAGCACGACCCGTCTTCCATACCCCACCGGATGCGGTATAAAGAGGCCACCCCGCCGATCCTCGTCGGCGGGTCTGACCGACATCCCTGGGAGGGGAACATGCGCAAGACCCTGTTGGCCGCCTGCCTGGCCGTTCCGTTGCTTGGCCTGTCGCTGTCGGCCGCCGCTGCCGACGCGACCGGGCGCTGGAAGACCATCGACAGCGATACCGGCAAGCCCAAGTCCATCGTGGAAATCACCCGTGCCGCCAACGGTACGCTGAGCGGCCGGATCATCGAGCTGCTCAATCCGAGCAAGCCGAATCCGGTCTGCGACAAGTGCAAGGACGACCGCAAGAACAAGCCCATCACCGGCATGGAGATCATCCGTGGCATGAAGGCCGACGGTGCCAACGAATGGAGCGGCGGCACGATCCTGAAGCCCGACGAAGGCAAGGTGTACAAGTCGAAGATGGAACTGATCGAGGGCGGCAAGAAGCTGGAGGTCTCCGGCTGCATCGCCTTCATCTGCAAGTCGCAGACCTGGATCCGTCAGTAACCGCTGTTCCAGCAGTGCTGCGGGCCCGGTCATGCCGGGCCCGTCGCGTTCCGGGCGCAGGAAGGGCGCGCACCGGTCCATGCGATAATCGCGGCCCCCCGTCGCGAAGCACCCCATGAGCCGCACCGCCCTCGTCACCAACGCCCTGCCGTACGCCAACGGACCGCTGCACCTCGGTCACCTGGTGGGCTACATCCAGGGCGACATCTGGGTGCGGGCACGGCGCATGCGCGGCGACACGGTCTTCTTCGTCTGTGCCGATGACACTCATGGCACGCCCATCATGCTGGCCGCCGAGAAGGCGGGCGTCACGCCCGAAGTCTTCATCGCCGGCATCCAGGCCGGGCACGAACGCGACTTCGCCGCCTTCGGCGTGGCGTTCGACCACTACGACTCCACCAATTCGGTCGCCAACCGCGAGCTCACCGAAGCGTTCTACGGGCGCCTGGAGGCCGGTGGCCACATCGCACGCCGCAGCGTCGCGCAGTTCTACGACCCGGCCAAGGGCATGTTCCTCCCGGACCGCTACATCAAGGGCATCTGCCCCAACTGCGGTTCGGCCGACCAGTATGGCGACAACTGCGAAGTGTGCGGGGCCACCTACGCACCGACGGAGTTGAAGGAACCGAAATCCGTGCTGTCGGGCGCCACCCCCGAGATCCGCGATTCCGAACATTACTTCTTCGAGGTCGGCCGTTTCGAGGCATTCCTGCGCGAATGGCTGGCCGGCGACGTTGCACTGCCGGGCGTCAAGGCGAAGCTGCGCGAATGGCTCGATGCGGAGGGTGGCCTGCGCGCCTGGGACATCTCGCGCGACGCGCCCTACTTCGGCTTCGAGATCCCCGGCGCGCCGGGCAAGTATTTCTACGTGTGGCTGGATGCGCCGATCGGCTATCTGAGCAGCTTCCGCACGCTGTGCGCGCGCCTGGGCATGGACTTCGACCCGTACCTGAAGGCGGGCACCGACACCGAACTGCACCATTTCATCGGCAAGGACATCGTCAACTTCCACGGCCTGTTCTGGCCTGCCGTGCTGCAGGGCGTCGGCCTGCGCGCGCCCACGCGCCTGCACGTCAATGGCTACCTGACCGTGGATGGCGCGAAGATGTCCAAGTCGCGCGGCACCTTCATCATGGCGCGTACCTACCTGGACGTCGGCCTGGAGCCGGAGGCGCTGCGCTACTACTACGCGGCCAAGTCCGCGGGCGGCGTGGATGACCTTGATCTGAACCTGGGCGACTTCATCGCACGCGTGAACGCGGACCTGGTGGGCAAGTTCGTCAACCTGGCCAGTCGCTGCGCCGGCTTCATCGACAAGCGCTTTGGCGGGAAGCTGGCGGACGTATTGCCGGAACCGGCGATGTACCAGCGCTTCGTCGACGCAATCGGCCCCATCACCGAGGCTTATGAACGCAACGAGCCCGCCACCGCACTGCGTCTGACCATGGCGCTAGCGGACGAGGCCAACAAGTACATCGACGACGAGAAGCCCTGGGTGATCGCCAAGCAGGACGGCGCCGACGCCGAATTGCAGGCCGTCTGCACGCAGGGCCTGAACCTGTTCCGCATCCTGGCCGCCGCGCTGAAGCCGGTGCTGCCGCGCACGGCGGCGGAGGCCGAAGCCTTCCTCAGCGCGCCGGTGGTGGTCTGGGGCGACATGACTGCGCCGCTGCTCGGCCACACCATCCAGCCCTACTCGCCGCTGTTCACCCGTATCGACCCGAAACTGATCGACGCCATGACCGACGCCTCCAAGGACACCCTGGCCGCACCCGCGCCTGCCGTAGCGGAGAAGAAGACGGAAACGAAACCCGTGGCGACGGCGGAAATCCAGGATGCAGCGAGCGTCATCGGCATCGATGACTTCGCCCGGCTCGACCTGCGAATCGGCAAGGTGCTGGAATGCGGTTTCGTCGACGGTTCCGACAAGCTGCTGCGCTTCCTGCTGGACGCGGGCGACCTGGGCCAGAGGCAGATTTTTTCCGGCATCCGCACCAGCTACGGCGAGCCGGAGAAGCTGGTGGGTCGCAACGTGGTGTTCATCGCCAATCTCGCCCCGCGCAAGATGCGCTTCGGTGTCAGCGAGGGCATGATCCTGTCGGCCGGTTTCGACGGTGGCGCGCTGGCGCTGCTGGATGCGGATGCCGGCGCCCTGCCCGGCATGCCGGTGCGCTGATTCGCGAGGCCGCGCCACGGCGATGAACGCCGATCTGGTCGAACGGCTGGACCGCCTGCTGCCGCAGACCCAATGCGGCCAGTGCGGCTATGACGGATGCCTGCCGTACGCCCAGGCGATGGCGCGTGGCGACGCCCGCGTGGACCATTGCCCGCCCGGTGGCGATGAGGGCGCGCGAGCCCTCGCCAGGGTGCTGGAAGTGCCGCCGCTGCCCTACGATCGCACGCGCGGCACCCACAAGCCGGCCATCGTCGCGGTGGTGGTCGAAGCCGACTGCATCGGCTGCACGAAGTGCATCCAGGCCTGCCCCGTGGACGCCATCATCGGCGGTGCCAAACACATGCACGTGGTGATCGATCCACTGTGCACGGGCTGCGAACTCTGCGTGCCTGCGTGCCCGGTCGACTGCATCGTGATGGAGCCGGTCCAGGCGCCCTGAGTTCCAGGCGGGTCAACGACCGCCGTTCGCGCATGCCGAGCACACGCGCTCGACCGCATACCCCTGCGCCTTCAATTTCTCCACCACGCCATCCTTGCCCAGCAGATGCAAGGCGCCGACGACGACCAGCGCATCGTCGTCGCCGGGCTGGGTGAGGATCTGCCGGATCTTCGGCACCCACGCGTCGTTGCGGTCCACGTTGATGCGCTGGTACAGGCGCGGGTATTGGCGCTTCATGTCGGCTGCCATGCCGGCCCACAGGCCTTCGGCATCGCCGCGACGCCAGGCCTGGTGCAGTCGCTCGGTTTCCGCCGACCCCTTGTCGGCCTGTTCCAGCGCTTCGGTGACGAACTGGCGCTGCTCGCTGGCGTCCATACCGTCCAGCACGCCGATCTGTTCCTGCGCACGTTCCAGCCCGCCGGTCGGCTTGCCGGCGACCTTGGCCTTGTCCATGAAGTGGTTGTCCAGGCCCAGCTTCGGATCCAGTCCCTGCTTGGTCATCTCGACGATGCTGATGGTGAGACCGACGAACCAGGGCTCGAAACCGTTGAAGGTAGCCAGCGGCACACCGTTCTTGCCGGCCCACGCGTCAAGCCGGGTCCATGTCGCCGCGTCCAGGTCCTGCTGGAGCGTCTTGCCATCGGTGCGCATGGCCGCCTGCATCATCAGCTGCGGCAGCGCCGGGGATTGCATTTCCTCGGGCGACAGTTCGAACAACAGTCGCTCGGCATCGGCGAATGCGGCGTCGACGTCGACGGAAAGCGGATAGTCGCTGGTCCGCAGCAGGTGGAACGAGCCGAGCAGGTAGACCGCGTTGTCCTTGTCGGACACCTTCCACAGCAGCGGTACGGGCGCTCCCGTCACCTTGGGGGCGTCTGCCGCCAGCACGGACGCGCTGCCCAGCAGCCCGGCCAGCACGAGGGTTTTCAGCGAACGGCGCAACAGCATCGGATCCTTCCTTTCAGAGCACTTTGATGGGCTTTGCATATGCCTTTTCACCTGCGTCGACCAGCAGGTCGAGCCGGTTCTCCGCCGGTGGTAGCGGACAGGTGGCGTACGGCGTGAACGCGCACGGCGGGTTGTAGGCGCGATTGAAGTCCAGCACCACCTTGCCGTTGCTGGGTCCGTCCGCATCGAGGAAACGGCCTGCAGGATAGCTGCCGTGCCCGCTGGTGCGGTCGGCCAGCACGAAGAACAACGGCCCCTGGGGCGGACCCAGCGCTTCGAGCCGGAACGTCTTGCCATCGCGTTCGAATTCGACTGCGCCGGGATTCGGTGACTCGTTGGTCACGCCGATCACGTCCACGATGGTCAACGTCTTGCCCGGCGGGTGCGCGATGTAGCGCCCCTCCACGCGCCAGGCTTCCTGGATGGGCCAGTAGTCCAGTCCCACGAACTGCGTACGCGACTCGGCATCGGCATGCTTCACGCGCAAGGCGTGCCGTCCTCCGCGTTCGATGACCGACAGCGTGCCCTTGGCTTCATCGAATCCGACGGTGCTTGGCGAAGGATCGCGATCACTCTGCAATTCCACGCGCCCCTTCAGCGGTTCGCCGTCGAACGTCAGGTCGACACCGCGTTCGGGCGTGAAGAAGATGCGGCCTTCCTGCTGGGTCAACATGCCCATCTTCGCCGGGCCCACGGCGAGCTTGATGCCACTGGCCGGTCCGCTGCCGAGGAAGTGCGATTTCAGTTCGATCCAGTGCAGGCCGACGAGGCTGGTCCAGCCGTCCGGTGCCACGAGCTCATTCTTCCGCTGCTCGCGCCAGGCGGTGTTGTCAGCCAGGAAGCCGGCATCCACGACCTTGCCGGTCGTCGCGCCCTTCCCGCCATCACCCCCACACGCGGCCAGCAGGCCCAGCAGCATGGCCATCCCCAGCCATCCCGTGTTCTTCCCCATTTCAGCGTCCTCGCAGGAACCAGCGGTCGATCTCGCTCAACGAAAAGCGCGTCCAGGTCGGACGGCCATGGTTGCATTGCCCGGAGCGCTCGGTGATTTCCATCTCGCGCAGCAGTGCATTCATTTCAGGCAGCGTGAGGCGCCGGTTGGCACGCACGGCGCCGTGGCAGGCCATCGTCGCCAGCAGTTCGTCGCGCGCGGCGGCGACGCGCCGGCTTTCGCCATGCTCGCGCAGGTCCGCCAGCACGTCGCGCAGCAATGCCTCCGGCTCGGCATTGGACAGCAGGGCCGGGATGCTGCGCACGCTCAGCGACTGCGGACCGCTGCGGGTGACATCGAACCCCAGCGCAGCGAGCGTGGAGGCCTCGCGCTCGGCCACGTCCGCCTCACGCTCGGCCACCGCCAGCACCAGCGGCACGAGCAGCGGCTGGGTCCGCAGGCCGATGCTGTCGTGCGCGCCCTTCAGTTTTTCGTAGCCGATGCGTTCGTGGGCAGCGTGCATGTCCACCACGATCAGCCCGTCGGCGTTCTCCGCCAGGATATAGATGCCATGCAGCTGCGCGATGGCAAAGCCCAGCGGAGGAATGCCTTCCGCGTCGTTCGCCGGCATCACCGGCATGGATGACGGGGAATACATCGCCTGCGAGTCCGGGGACGTCGTGGGCGCGGACGCATAGAGCGCTGCGTATGCCGCCGGCGCTTCGGCCACGTTGAGTCCCAGCGGAGACTGCTGCGTGGGCATCCATGCAGAAGGCACGGACGTGGCGGATTGCGAGGCAAACGGTGCCGCAGCGCCGCCCTGCGGCACCATGCCCGCCCGCGTCTCCGCCAAAGCTTCATGCAGCGTGCGGTAGACGAAGTCGTGGATCAATCGCGTGTCGCGGAAGCGGACTTCGTGCTTGGCCGGGTGGACGTTCACGTCCACACGCGTGGGATCGAGCTCCAGGAACAATACGTACGCAGGCTGGCGGCCATGGAACAGCACATCCTGATAGGCCATCTTCACCGCATGCGCGATGTTGCGGTCGCGCACGGAACGCCCGTTGACGTAAACGTACTGCTGGTCGGCGCTGGCCCGTGAGTAACCGGGCTGCGCGATCCAGCCATGCAGGCGCAGGCCGGCAGCGGCATGGTCCACGCGCAGCGCGCTGCGCGCGAACTCCTCGCCCAGCGTCTCGCCCAGCCGCGCAAGCGATTCCAGTTCATCGGCCTTGTAGCGCCGCGACGGACGCCCGTTGTGCGACACCCGCAGTTCGATGTCGGGGCGCGCCAGCGCCAATGATCGCAACCACTCTTCGATGTGGCCCATCTCCGTGCGTTCGGCACGCAGGAACTTGCGCCGCGCCGGCACGTTGTAGAACAGTTCGCGCACTTCCACCGTGGTACCGACCGCGTGCGGTTTGGGCGCCACTTCACCGACCTTGCCGCCTTCCACCTGCAGCGACGCGCCATGCTCGTCCTGCGCACGGCGCGACGTCAGCGCAAAGCGGCTGACCGAGGCGATCGACGGCAGGGCCTCGCCACGGAAGCCGAGCGTGGCCACCGCCTCCAGGTCGTCGAGCGAAGCGATCTTGCTGGTGGCATGGCGCGACACCGCCAACGGCAGTTCGTCCGGCGCGATGCCGCCGCCGTCGTCGCGGATGCGGATCAGGCGGACTCCGCCCTCTTCCAGGTCGATGTCGACGCGGCGAGCGCCGGCATCGAGCGCGTTCTCCACGAGTTCCTTGACCACGGACGCGGGGCGTTCGACGACTTCGCCGGCGGCGATCTGGTTGATGAGGGTATCGGGGAGCTGGCGGATCGGCACGTGCTGGCGGCGCTGGCGCGCCGTCCCGGGGAATTCAGACGTGATGATAGCCGAGCGCGTGCGGGATCAGGGCGCGCCGGCAGCACCACCGGCGGCGACGGTACGCGCCTCGGCTTCCGCCTGCGCGCGCGCGGCGAACAACGTGCCCGGCGGCGGCTGGCGGGTGAAGTAGGACTGGATACCCTCCAGCACGGCGCTTGCCACCTTGCGCTGGTGGGCCGGGTCGAACAGGCGCTTCTCCTCGTCCGGATTGGAGATGAAACCTGTCTCCACCAGCATCGCCGGCATGTCGGAGTTGCGCAGGACTTCGAAGTTGGCGAACTCGATCTGCGGCTTGTGGGTCTTGCCCAATCCCTTCAGCGAGGTCAGCACGTGCCCTGCCGCGTCCTGCGACGCTTTCATGTGGCCGCTCTGGGCGAGATCCAGCAACACGTTTGACAGCGTGTCCTTGGTCAGGCGCACACCGCCGACCAGGTCGGAGGCGTTTTCCTTGTCGGCCAGCCAACGCGCGTGCTGCGACGATGCGCCGCGCAGGGACAGGACGTATACCGACGAACCCCACGCACTGCGGTTTTCCGCAGCATCCGCATGGATCGATACGAACATGTCGGCCTTCGCGCCACGCGCCTTGCGGGCACGTTGCGGGCGTTCCACGTAGACGTCGGTATCGCGGACCAGGTAGGCCCTCATGCCCGGCGTGGCATTGATCTGCCGGGCCAGTTCCTTGGAAATGGCGAGCACTGCATGCTTCTCGTAGCGGCCACTGGGGCCGATCGCGCCCGGATCCTGGCCGCCGTGACCGGGATCGATGGCCACGACGAGCGGCCGCGTACCGGCAACGAGGCTGCTGGAAGGCTTCGGAGCCTCCGGCGCGGGTGCGGTTCCGGTCGCCGGCGTGACGGCCGAGCCAGGTACAGGGGCCGGCTGACCGGTGGCGATGGTATAGGCAGGACGCTCGCCGCCCACCGTGGATGCCGGCGCGGTGTTCGGGATCGGCTGGCCATTGAGGATGGCCTGCGGCGAGGGCGTCGTGGCGGCACTCCCGACCGTCGTGGGTGCCGATGGTGCCGGCACGGGTGCGGAGGGCGCACTTCCCGCCTGCACCACCTGCGCGGTCAGCAGCGCGGTGGCGCGGGCGGCATCGGCCTGCGGCGAGGCAGTCGATGCGGCTGTCGACGCGGCCGTGGTCGGCACCGTCGTTGCCTGCGTGGGCGGGGCCGTCGGCGCCAGGGCCGTGGATGCGGGCATGCCATCGCCGGGCCATTCGATCACCAGGCGCGAGTTCCCACCGGCCTGTTCCATGCGGGGCTTCAGCGCGGCAACCGGCGATGCCAGGTCGAACACGATGCGCAGGGTGGTGGGATCGGGCTGGCCGGTGCGGACTGCCCGCACGATGCCCGCAGGCACGGGCAGACGCAGGCCTGCCTTCGCTTTCGAGGCCGGCAGGTCGACGACCAGCCGGTCCGGTGCTTTAAGGGTCAGGGTCTTGTACTGCCCGGCGCCCGCAAGCTGGATCTCCGCCCGTGTGCCGGTGCTGCCCTGGCTCAGGCTGACGGCGGTGACTTCACCCGCACGCAGCCCGCAAGGCGCCAACGCCAGCAGGCCCGCGAGGGCAAGGCGCAACGCGGCGGCGGTCGTGGTGGGCATCCCCGGGATCATGCCGCGGATTCAAGCACCATCGAGTCACGAATGCAAGGCGTTTTCCCTTAATAATCCGTGACCTGCCGGATGTTCCTAACCAGTCTGGAGAGATGGCGCATGCAACTGCGTTGCTTCGGCCAGCCGGAACAGCCACTGCTGCCCTGCCTCGGACGACGCGACAAGGCGCGCCGAGCGCCCCTCTCCCTCCACGTCCAGCTGCACCTTCAGGTCTGCCTGCGGCAGCGCCGCAATGCCACGCTCGGGCCATTCCACCAGCCAGAGCACCGCAGCCCCTTCATCCAGGCCCAGAAATTCGAGTTCACCGGCATCGCCGATCCGGTAGAGATCCAGATGCCAGGCTTCGCCACTTTCCAGAGGGTAACGCTCGACAAGTGTGTAGGTCGGGCTGCGTATCGCGCCGGTCACACCAAGCGCACGCAGCAGGGCGCGTGCGAGAGTCGATTTGCCCGCGCCCAGGTCACCCTGCAGGTGCACTACGGCGGGTTGCGGACGGGTGCGGGCAAGCGCGTGGCCCAACGCTTCGGTGGCGTCGCTGTCGGCGAGAAGGATGTGCATGCGGCGATTCTAAGTGCTGGCCGGTGTCGGGTGACGCGTGTGCGCGCGTCAAGGATTGGCCAATCGGCGTATGTGGGGAAACAGATCCCCGGGCAGCAGGCCGCGTTCGCCATCCCACGCCGCTGCATCACCCGCCAGCGCATGCAGCAACGCACCGGCACTCGCCGCATCGAACGCGGACAGGCCCTGCGCACGCAATGCCGCGATGACGCCCGTGAGCACATCGCCCATCCCGCCCACCGCCATGCCGGGATTGCCCGCATCGATCACCCGCGGCATCTGGTCGGGCGCGGCCACGATGGTGCCTGCGCCCTTCAACACCACGACGGATGCATGGCGTTGCGCGATGGCTGCCGCAGCGCCGAATCGATCCCGCTGCACGTCCGCCGTCGTGCAACCGAGCAATCTCGCGGCTTCGCCAGGGTGTGGTGTCAGGATCGCGTCTTCCAGTGATTGCGGCGTGTCGGCCAGCAGATTGAGTGCGTCCGCATCGAGCACCAGGGGTTTCTCACTGCGCACGGCATGCTGGAACAGGGCTCGCCCCCAGTCGTGCAGCCCGAGTCCCGGCCCGATGGCGACGACGTGCGAGCGCGCCAGCATCGGCACCAGATCGCTCGTCGACTCCGCCGCCCGCACCATCGCTTCCGGCCTGCGCGACAGCAATGCCGCGACATGCCCCGCGCGCGTCGCCACGCTCACCAGGCCGGCACCCGTACGCAGCGCGGCCTCCGTGCACAAGGCGATCGCACCGCCACTGCCTTCATCGCCGCCGATACACAGTACGTGGCCGGACTCTCCCTTGTGCGTGTTGCGGCGGCGCGGCAGCAACCAGCGTGCCAGCGCATCCTGCTGCAACAGCGACGCCTGCGCCTGCACGCCGTCATGCGTGTCGGCAGGCAGGCCGAGGTCATCCAGCGCGAGTACGCCGGTGTATTCCAGCGCATCCCCTGTATGCAGGCCCGCGTGCCGCACGATGAACTGCAGGGTGCGCGTGGCCACCACCGCAGTGCCGGGCACGCTGCCTCGATCGGCGTCCACGCCGCTGGGAACGTCCAGTGCGAACACCGGCGCCACCTGCGTGTTGACCGCATCGATCACGGCCTGGACGTCCGCATCCGGTGCGCGCGAAAGTCCGATGCCGAACAGCGCATCGATCACGATGTCGCCCTTCGGCAACGCGCCATCGAACAGCGTTACGTGCCCGCCGGCCGCCACGTAGTCGGTGCAGGCACGCTGGGCGACGGCATTGCCCGGCACGTGCGCGGGAAGGTGCACCACTTCGACGCGCCGGCCCGCGCGATGTGCGTGCCATGCAAGCACGTAGCCATCGCCGCCGTTGCTGCCCGGACCGCACACCACGACGATGCGCTGGGCCTCCGGCCAGTGCAGCAACAGGTGCTGCCAGGCCGCCTGCCCGGCACGCTGCATCAGCACGTAGGGATCGTCCCCCAACGCATGCGTGGCGCGCTCGTCCAATGCCCGCGCGGCAAGCGTGGAATGAAGGGGCAAGGTGCCGGACATGGCCGGATTCTAGGACTGGCCGGGGTTGCAGGGAAGTGAATGCGGTCCAGCCACCTATAATTCCCGCATGTTCCATCCCGGCCCGACGACGCCCTCACCCGACCCGCATGCGCTGGCGCTCCGTGTGCGCGCACTCGCGCGCGAGTTCGGCTTCCAGCGCTGCGGCATCGCCGGCATCGAACTCGGCGACGACGAACACCACCTGCGCGACTGGCTGGCGCAGGGCCTGTATGGATCGATGGCGTGGATGGCACACCACGGCGACAAGCGCGCACGGCCACAGGAACTGATTCCCGGGACGTTGCGCGTCATCTCCGTGGGACTCGACTATGGCCGGAACGACAGCGACGACGCCTGGGACACGTTGCAGGACGGCACGCGCGCCTATGTCGCGCGTTATGCGCTGGGCCGCGATTACCACAAGCTGATGCGCAACCGCCTGCAGAAGCTGGCCGAACGCCTGCAGCAGGAAGTCGGCGCGTTCGGCCATCGGGTGTTCGTGGATTCGGCGCCGGTGCTGGAGCGCGCATTGGCGCGCAATGCGGGTCTGGGCTGGATCGGCAAGCACACCTGCCTGATCGACAAGGACGGCGGCTCGTGGTTCTTCCTCGGCGAGATCTACGTCGACCTGCCGTTGCCGGTCGATGCGCCCGCATCCGCGCACTGTGGCACCTGCACGCGCTGCATCGACGTGTGCCCGACACAGGCGATCACCGCGCCGTACCGGCTCGATGCGCGCCGCTGCATTTCCTACCTCACCATCGAGCATGACGGCGCGATTCCGGAAGAGCTGCGGCCTGCCATCGGCAACCGCATCTTCGGCTGCGACGACTGCCAGCTGGTGTGTCCGTGGAACAAGTTCGCCAAGCGTACCGACGAACCCGACTTCCGCGCACGCAACGATCTGGACGTGGCCACGCTGCCACAGCTCTTCGCGTGGGATGGCGATGAATTCCTGCGCCGCACCGAAGGCTCGGCGATCCGTCGCAGCGGGCATGAGCGCTGGTTGCGCAACATCGCGGTGGCACTGGGCAATGCGCCGGCGACGCCCGACGTACTCGCCGCGCTGGAAAGCCGACGCGAGGACCCGTCCCCGCTCGTGCGCGAACACGTGGCATGGGCCCTGCACAGGCACCACGCCCTGTAGGAGCAACACGAGTCGCGACCGCACGAGTGAAGCGGACGCGGGGCATGCATCATGCGAACGGACACGGCAGGTCGTCCGTGCGGGGCCGCATCCTCTGCGATCCGTGTGATCCATCGTCGATGGCGCTTCATTCGTGCGGTCGCGACTCACGTCGCTCCTACAGAATGGATGCGTCGATGCGCAGCGCCTTCAGCCGCGCGCGGCGATCTCGGCCAGCAGCGCCCGGGTCACCGGATCCTTCACCTCGGTTTCGCCCTTGAGCGCCGGCAGCAATCCGTTGGCCAGCTGCTTGCCGAGTTCCACGCCGAACTGGTCGAAGGCATTGATGCCCCACAACACCGACTGCGCGTACACGCTGTGTTCGTACATGGCGATCAATGCGCCCAGCGACTGGGGTGTCAGCGCATCCAGCAGGATCAGCGTACTCGGACGGCCGCCAGCATAGCTGCGGTGCGGATCGTCGCTGTGCTGGCCATTGGCGAGCGCCTCGCTCTGCGCCAGCAGGTTGGACAGCAACGCGCGGTGGTTCTCCGCGTAGGGCGCGTCGCTGTTGACCGTGCCGACGAAATCCAGCGGCACGATGCCCGTGCCCTGGTGCAAGGCCTGGAAGAAGCTGTGCTGCACGTCCGTGCCCGCGCCCCCCCACCACACGGGCACCGTATCGACGCCCACCGGGCTGCCGTCCAGCTTGACCGACTTGCCCAGGCTTTCCATCACCAGCTGCTGCAGATAGGCCGGCAGCAGCGCCAGGCGCTGGTCATAGGTCATCACGCCCTGCGCCGCATGGCCGAGGACGTTCCTGTTCCACACGGCCGTCAACGCATGGCGCACCGCGATGTTGCCGGCCAGCGGGGTGCCGATGACGTGTGCATCGAACGACGACGCGCCCTCGAGCAGCTGTTCGAAACGGTCGAAACCGATCGCCAGCGCGATCGGCAGACCGACCGCCGACCACAGCGAATAACGCCCGCCGACCCAGTCCCACATCGGCAGCACGCGTTCGGCCGCGATGTCGAATGCCGCCGCCGCACGCTCGGGATTCGCGCTAACGGCATAGAGCCGTTCGCTGCCGCCCAGCCAGTCGCGCAGGATGGTGCCGTTGAGCAGCGTTTCCTGCGTGCCGAACGTCTTGGAGATCAGCACCGCCGCGGTGCGTGCCGGATCCAGCGGCGCCAGCGTACGCTGCGCGGCCGCGCCATCCACATTGGACAGGAAGTGCACGCGGAAACGACCCGGCAATGGATCACGCAGGGCATCTGCCACCAGGCGTGGCCCCAGGTCGGAACCGCCAATGCCGACACTGACGATGTCGGTCACGTCGCTGCCTTCCAGCTGCGACATCAGCGCCGCCATGCGCTGCCGGACATCCACTGCCGACGCATGCGCCTCGCGTGCGACGACGGCATCGGTGTGCTGTCCGCGCAAGGCGGTATGCAGTGCCGCGCGGCCTTCGGTGACATTGACCTTCTCACCGTCGAACAGGCGCCGGAACGCACCCGCCAGGTCGGCGGCACGCGCCTGCTCGAGCAGCGCCTGCCATGCCGGCGCATCATAGGACTGGCGCGCGAAGTTGAAGTACAGCGGCCCATTGCGCACGGCGTGCTGTGCAACGCGATCGGGCTCGCGCGCCAGCAACTCACTCAACGGGCCCCCACGCAGGCGCGTGGCGTGGGACTGCAGCGCATCGAAACCGGTGGTCATGTCAGGCAGCCTGCTTGGGGATGCTGCGGTTGGTGTGGGTGATGCGGTTCTGGCCGTCCACGTAGACGAGCGTGGGCTGGAACCGGTCGGCTTCCTCTTCGCTCATCGAGGCGAACGCGGCGATGATCACCAGGTCGCCCACTTGCACGTGGCGCGCGGCGCCGCCGTTGAGCGAGATGATGCCGCTGCCCTCGTCGGCACGGATCGCATACGTCGAGAAGCGGGCGCCATTGGTCACGTCCCAGATATGCACCTGTTCGAATTCCCGGATGCCGGTCGCGTCCAGCAGCAGACCATCGATGGCGATGGAGCCTTCGTAGTTCAGCTCGGAATGGGTGACGGTGGCGCGGTGGATCTTGGTCTTGAGCAGGCTGAGGTGCATGTCGGCGGCAAGGGGGGACGGGAACGCGAAGTTTAGCCGCTCGTGCACGCCATGGCGTGCATACCCGTGCAACACCGCGTACGGCGCCGGACTGCCTGCGCCGTCAGAATTCCAGGTTGTCGATCAGGCGCGTACGCCCCAGCTTGGCGGCGATCAGCGCGACCTTCGCGCCCTGTTCGCCATCCTGCGGCTCGCTCAGGTCGTGACGGCGGACCACGGTGTAGTCGACCGCGTAGCCCACGCCGGCAAGGTGCCGCGCGGCGTCGGACTCCACCTGCGCACGTGATTGCCCGGCCAGCAGGCCTTCACGCATCGCGATCAGGGTCCTGCGGATTTCCGCGGCACGCGGCCGCTCGTCCGCGGACAGGTACTGGTTGCGCGAACTCATCGCGAGGCCATCCGCCTCGCGCACGATGCTGCCTGCCAGGACCTGCACGGGGAATGCGAGGTCGGTGACCATCTGCCGGATCACCGCCAGTTGCTGGTAATCCTTCTTGCCGAAGGCGGCGACGTCGGGCAGCACCTGGTTGAACAGGCGACTGACCACCGTGCATACCCCATCGAAGTGCCCGGGCCGGTGCGCGCCTTCCAGCACGCTGCTGACGCCGGGCACATGCACCTTGGCCGCCAGTTCGACCCCGAACGGGTACATCGACTCGACCGTCGGCAGCCACAGGACATCGCAGCCGGCGCCTTCGAGCCCGCTCATGTCCGCCTCGGGCGTGCGCGGGTACCGGGTGAAGTCCTCGTTGGGTCCGAACTGGGTCGGATTGACGAACACACTGGACACCACGCGGTCGGCGTACTGCCGCGCCAGCATCACCAGCGAGTAGTGGCCCGCATGCAGGTTGCCCATGGTGGGCACGAAACCGACACGCAGGCCCTGCTGCTTCCATTCCCTGACGCGTGCACGCAATGCGTCAAGCTGGGTAATGGTCTCGATCATCGTGGCCCCTGTGGCGTGTCGTTGCGCGCAGCGCGGTCAGTAGGAATGGGCGTCGTCGGGGAACGCCCCGCTGCGCACCGCGTCGGCATAGGCGCGCACCGCGCCCGCGACCGAACCGCCATCGGCAAGGAAATCCTTGACGAACTTCGGACGCCGATGGCCCGTGTCCAGGCCGAGGAAATCGTGCAGCACCAGCACCTGCCCGTCGCAGCCGGGGCCGGCGCCGATGCCGATGGTGGGAATGGCGATGTCGGCGGTGATCGCGGCCGCCAGCGACGACGGCACGCATTCAAGCACCAGCATCTGCGCCCCTGCCTCCGCCACGGCGCGCGCATCGTCGCGCAACTGCGCGGCGGCCGCTTCACCGCGACCCTGTACGCGATAACCACCGAACTTCAACACCGACTGGGGCGTCAGGCCCAGGTGCGCGCAGACCGGAATGTCGCGCTCGACCAGGAAACGGATGACGTCGAGCTTGTGCCCCGCGCCTTCCAGCTTGACCATCTCGGCACCCGCCTGCAGCAATGCAGTCGCGGCGTCGAGCGCGCGCTCGGGCGTGGCATCGGACTGGAACGGCAGGTCCGACACCAGCAGCGCGCGGGTCAATCCGCGCGCCACCACGCGGGTGTGGTAGGCGATGTCGTCCACCGTCACCGGCAGCGTGGAGTCGTGGCCCTGCACCACCATGCCCAGCGAATCACCGATCAACACCAGGTCGACGCCATTGGCATCCATGACCCGGGCGAAACTGTTGTCGTAGGCCGTCAGCATCACCAGCTTGCGGCCCTCGCGCTTGGCGTCGGCGAGGGCGGGAACGGTCCAGGGCTTGCTGTCTGCGTGCGTGCTCATAGCCCCGCATTATCCACTCATAAGGGATGGATGTTGGACATTTCCAGCACGGACACAGCGTCCCGCGCGTCGCCGTAACCGGGGATACGGGCGTCCGGCATGACCTCCAGCAACGGAACCAGCGCGAATGCACGCTCGTGCAGGTGCGGGTGCGGCACGCGCAGGCCGGGTTCGTCGATCACTGCATCACCGTAGAGCAGCAGATCCAGGTCCAGCGTGCGCGGACCCCAGCGTTCGCCATCGATTCGATGACGGCCAAAGTCCGCTTCCACCGCCAGCAGCAGATCGAGCAGCGCGCGCGGCGGCAGGCGGGTCTCCAGCAACGCCACCGCATTCACGAAGTCAGGCTGGTCTTCCCTGCCCCACGCCGGCGTGCGGTAACAGCGCGACATCCGGCGCACCGTCACGTCTTCGCGTTGCCCGAGCGCGATCACGGCCTGTCGCAACGTGCCTGCGGCATCGCCGAGATTGGCTCCCAGGCCGATGCAGGCCTGGACCATTGTCTTCATTCGGGCGACGAAGCCGCGCTGCGGGAACGGCGACGGCGACGACGCTTGGATGCCGGCGCACCCTCTTCGCCGAAGGAATCGCCCGGCACTGCGACGCCGAGCGCAGCCGCGAGTTCTTCGCCGGATTGCGTCTGTGCATCACGCCAGAACGCGACGTCCTCGGCGTGTTCGGGCGATGCCGCGAGCCTCAACGCAAGGAAGTCGAACGCCGCGCGGAAACGCGGATGCGACAGCAGCCGCGTGACGCGCTTGCGCTGGCGGTTGCCGAAGCGGGTCTGCAACAACCAGATTTCCTGCATGGGCAACGAGAAGCGGCGCGGCAGCGCCACGGTGTTCAACTGGTGCAGGGTGACGCGGTCGGCGGCGCGTCGCTGGGCTTCTTCGGCATGCACGCCCTGGGCCTGCAACCCCATCAGGGCGCGGCAGTACGCCGGCCAGAGCAGCAACGCGAACAGGAAGGCAGGCGATACGGGCTCATCGTTGGCGACGCGCTGGTCGGTTCCCGCCAGCCCCGCCATCACCATCCGGCGAAGCGCACCGCTGCGGTTGGATGCCAGCGCTGCCGCGGTCTCGGGGAAGAGCACCTTCAGCAAACCGAAGTGCTCAAGCCCTTCGAAACTGGCGACCGCATGGCCGGACAGGAACAGCTTCAGGATTTCCTCGAACAGGCGGGCGGGCGCGGCTTCCGAAAGCAGCGGCGCGAGCCGGCCGATCGGTTCGGCGGTCGCTGCTTCGATCTCGAAATCGAGTTTCGCCGCCAGCCTGACCGCGCGCAGCATGCGGACCGGGTCTTCCTGGTAGCGGAGTTCCGGCTCGCCGATCAGTTTCAGGCGACGCGCCATCACGTCCTCGAAGCCGCCCACGTAGTCGCGCACGGAGAAGTCGTCGATGGCGTAGTACAACGCGTTGGCGGTGAAGTCGCGGCGCACCGCATCGTCTTCCACGGTGCCGTACACGTTGTCGCGGACGAGGCGGCCGTTGTCCATCTCGCGGTCGCCACTGCCGTCATCGACGTTGGCGCGGAAGGTGGCGACTTCGATGATCTCGCGACCGAACACCACGTGCGCCAGGCGGAAGCGGCGCCCGATCAGGCGGCAATTGCGGAACTGCTGGCGGACCTGCTCCGGCGTGGCATCGGTGGCCACGTCGAAATCCTTGGGGTGGCCGCCCACGAGCAGGTCACGCACCGCGCCACCGACCAGGTAGGCCTGGAAGCCGGCATCCCGCAAGCGGTAGAGCACGCGCAGCGCATTCGGGCTGATGTCCTTGCGCGAGATGGTGTGCTGGTCGCGGGGAATGGTTCGCAGAGCAGTGAGCGGCGTAATAGCGGCGGTTCCATGCAGGTGGGTCGCACGGCTGCCAGGATGATTGCCCTGGGCCGGGTCGCCGCCTATACTAATCCGCTGAGCCGGTTTCACCAAAAACGCTCCCTTCGTCTAGAGGTTAGGACGTGGCCCTCTCAAGGCTAAAACAGGGGTTCGAGTCCCCTAGGGAGCGCCATCCGGCACAGGGCCACGGGTTGAGAACCATGGCCGGTGAATCGACTCAAGACCCCGCTCCGGCGGGGTTTTGTGTTTCCGCTGCCCGTGCCATCGCCCCATTAAAGACTGTTTAATCGCTTCCACCTAGCATGGGGCCCCCGCCATCCCCAAGGGTCGCCCGTGTCGCGCCTGCTCCTGGTTGAAGACGATCGCATGCTCGGCGACGCACTGGCCGCCGCACTGGCACAGGATGGCTGGTCCATCGATCGTGCCGAGGATGCGTCCGCGGCGCGCCTCGCCCTGGTGGACCATGGCTACACGGCGGTCCTGCTCGACCTGGGCCTGCCTCGCGGGTCCGGACTGGACGTGCTGGCTGCGCTGCGCCAGCGCTACGACACCACACCGGTCCTGATCATCACGGCCCGCGACCAGCTGAGCGACCGCGTCCGCGGCCTGGATGCCGGTGCCGACGACTACATCGTCAAGCCCTTCGAAACCGGCGAACTCGGTGCGCGCCTGCGTGCCGTGGTGCGGCGGACCCAGGGGCGCGTCGCACCCGTGCTGCGCCACGGCGACATCGTGCTGGACCCGGCGGATCGTTCGGTCCGTCAGCAGGGCCGCCCGATCAAGCTCGGTGTGCACGAGTACCGCACCCTGCTGGCGTTGATGGAACGGCCCGGCCGCGTGATCGCGCGCGAAACACTGGAGTCGCTGGTCTATGGCGGCGATGGGGCGATCGAGAGCAACACCATCGCGGTGTACATCCACCAGTTGCGCAAGAAGCTCGGCGACGGCGTCATCGCCACCGTGCATGGCTTCGGCTACCGGCTGGGAGAGAGCGAATGAGCCACCATTCACTGAAAGCCAAACTGTTGCTGGCCGTGATGACGCCCCTGGCGTTGGGGTGGGCGTGCTGGCTGGGCGGACAGCACCTCCAGATGACGCGGCAGCAGCAAGGACACGAAGACCAGTTCCTGCAGGAGGTAGCCGAGCAGATCCTGCTGTCGATGCCGGCCAACCTCGACGCACTGAGTGAAGGGCCGCGCCTCAAGTTGCCCACGCGCGCCCGCTCCACCTACAGGAAGTTCGAAACCTTGCGCTACCAGGTGTGGATCCTCGGCCGGCGCCATCCTGTGGTGCTTTCGGCCGGCGCACCGACCGAGCCGCTGCGCGCCGATTTCGAACCGGGATTCGTGGTCAGCCAGGTGGGCGGCGAACCGTGGCGCGTCTATGCCATCACCGATGCCAGCGGCCGCATCCAGGTGCAGGCCGGCATGGCGCAATCCGCCATGCGTGCGGAACTGGCCTACTGGGTGAAGATCAGCCTGTGGAGCGGGATCGGCATCCTGCTGGTACTGGCCATGACGGTGGGCCTTGCGATCCACTGGAGCCTGAGGCCGATGAACCGCCTGCGCCGGGATATGGCGCAGCGCGAGGCACACGATCTCGCACCGCTGCCGTCCACCGGCATGCCGCGGGAGATCCGGCCGCTGGTGGATTCGTTCAACCTTCTGCTCGAACGCCTGTCGCACGCCATGCGTGGCGAGAGGCAGTTCCTTGCAGACGCCGCGCACGAACTGCGCACCCCCCTCGCCGCGCTGCTCACGCAGACCCAGGTGGCGCTGCGCGCCGGCACCCAGGCCGACGCACATGCGGCACTGGAGCAGTTGGCGCAGGGCATCCAGCGCACCTCGCGGCTCGCACAGCAGTTGCTCGACTCCGCTCGCGTGGATGCGTCGCCCCTGCGCGAAGACCGCCCCGTCGTCGCGCTGCCCGACGTGGTGACGATGGTGGCGCGCGAGTTCGAATCGATGGTATCGCGACGCCAGCAGACCCTTGCGATCCACGCCGAGCCGGCCAGCGTCCTGGGCGACCTGGACGATATCGGTATCCTCGCCCGCAACCTGCTGGACAACGCCGTGCGCTACAGCGGAGAAGGCGCCCGCATCGAGATCGCTTGCGGCATGGACCCCGATGGCGCGAGCGCCTGGCTGACGGTCCGCGACAACGGTCCCGGCGTTCCCGCCGAGGAGCGCGAGCGCATCTTCGAACGCTTCTTCCGTGGCAGCCATGGCAATGGCGAGCGCGGCAGCGGCATCGGCCTTTCGCTGGTCCAGCGCATCGCGCGTGCACACGAGGCGATGATCACGGTGAGTGACGGCATCGCCGGCCGCGGCTTCGGTTGCAGGGTCGGCTTCAGCGCGGCCCAGGACGCCTGAGCCGCGCGGCATACCTCACTCGCTGCGCCACCACGGATGCGTGCCTTCCGGTTGCCTGACCACCAGCGGCTGGCCGATCACGGGGGTGGTGATGTCCACGCCTGCCTGCCGCGACAGCGTGTACAGCGTTTCCATCGGTTCGCTCCAGCCATGGAAGGCTAGGTCGAAGGTGCTGTTGTGGATCGGCAGCAACCACTTGCCGCGGAGGTCAAGATGCGCCTGCAGGGTCTGCCCGGGCAGCATGTGGACGTCCTGCCAACGGCGATCATAGGCACCACACTCCAGCAGCGTGATGTCGAAAGGCCCCATGCGCTCGCCAATCGAGCGGAAGCCGTCGAAGTAGCCCGTGTCGCCACTGAAGAAGATCCGCAGGTCGTCCGATTCGATCACCCATGACGCCCACAGCGTGGCATTGCGGTCGAAAGGCGTGCGGCCGGAAAAGTGCTGCGACGGCGTCGCGGTGAAGCGCACGCCCTGCAGCGCGACGTCGCCCCACCAGTCCAGTTGCCGGACCTTCTCGCGCGGCACGCCCCAGCGCACCAGGCGGTCACCCACGCCCAGCGGGGTCAGGAACACATCCGTCTTGGCTGCCAGCGCACGCACCGCGTCGCGATCGAGATGATCGTAGTGGTCGTGCGACAGCACCACGGCGGAAAGGTGCGGCAGTTGCTCGATGGTCAGCGGCGGCGCGTGGAAACGCTTCGGTCCGGCCCACTGGACCGGTGACGCACGTTCGGAAAACACCGGATCGGTCAACCAGAACCGTCCGTCCAGCTTCATCAGCACCGTGGAATGCCCCAACCGGTACAGCGTGCCGTCCGTAGCGTGGTCCAACTGCGCCGCCGTCAGTGCCTGCACGGGGATCGTGCCGGCAGGCACCGTGCCCGCCGGCTTGCCGCCGATGAGGAAATCCCACCAGAGCTTGCCGGTCTGGCGCCAACCCAACGGGCGCGGCTTGCGTACGTTCTGGAATCCATCCTCGCCGAACTGGGGCGATTGCGGATACGCCACCGTGCTGCAGCCCGACAGGCCGGCATACCCGAAGGCGGTGGCGGAAACGCAGGCGGCCGCGACCAGGCGCCGCAAGTGCCTGCGCCCTTTTCGGGGCTCCGGGCGGAGTGGATGGCTTCTCGGCACGTCAGTCATGCTGCTGGTCCTGCAAGGTGGGGAACACGTACTGGATCATCGTCGCGGCACCGGCGTGGCCGGGCAGCGCGATTTCCCCGCTGCCTTGCGCCAGCGGCACCTGCCAGCGCAGGTCCACGCAGCCGAGCGTTTCGGCCATGCGACGGGCCTCGGCGAGCAACGCGACGGCGACTCCCGATGGGCGCTCGCTCGCCGGAACGAACAGCGATTCCAGGTTGAAGTAATACGCGCGCTCGATCATCGAGAAGCCCACCGTGGCGAATGCATGGCCGATGGGTTCACCGCCCCGCTCCGCCATCCAGGCCCATGCGCGCAGAGGCGGCTCGAACAACGCCTCCATCAGTTCGAGCACGCCGCCGACGCGCCTGCCAGGCACATGCGACAGTTCGGCCGTCTGGCGGTCGCACAGTTGCATCAGCGCGGCAGCCTGGGTGCGCGACACGCGTCGTATCAGGACGTCGTGATCGACGGGCACGTGTGCGCCCGCCAGTTCATCCGGCGACGGCAGGTACGCTGCGGGCATCGGACCCGGCATAGGTTCCACGCCGGCATGGGGGGATCTGGAGAACATGGGGTCGCTCCGGTGGGGGAAAGGACAACTGCGTTTCAGAACCCGCGCGACACGCCGATGAAGAGGGAAGCGCTGCGGTCCTTGTCCGCCTCGACCAGCGGACTGTCCTGCAGGGCGTCGGGCAACGCGCGGTACTCCAGGTTGCCCAGCAACGCCCACCGCTTGGCGAAGGGATGGATCAGGGTGAGGCTGGCGCGGGGCACTGTCGCGGCACCCGGACGGTAGGCGACCACGCCGCGTGCGACCTCTTCATCCAGCGTGCCGTAGTAGTAGTCGGCCATGTCCGCCGACAGGCGCATCGCGCCGATGGAAGGGACCAGGGTCGTGCGCCCCAGCGTCACCGGATAGCTGTAGTCCAGCGCGATGGAGTAGCCGTCGCTGGTGCCGGTGACATCGACGCGTGCATCCAGATCGAGCTTGCCGGCGGCGCCCTTCCAGCTCGCGCCCACACCGACATCGACGCTGTCGTCGCGATCTTCCAGCAGATCGCGGTCCACGCCGCGCCGCGCCAGTTCGGCCCTGCCGAAGTCATCGGCATCGATGCCGTCCAGGCGTCCGGCGACGAAGGCACGGAATTCGAAGCGATCGTCCTGGTAGGCCCGGTAGCCGAACGCCGCACCACGCAGGTAGAAGCGGTCACCGTCATAGGCGACATTGGGCAGCAGGCGCGTCCGGGTGCCCTCGCCGGCGTATTCGCTGTCGCGGTGGACGACCGCCAGGCCGGCGCTCCAGCGCGACGACAGCTGGTCATGCGCCTGTTTGTCGGTGCGTTCGACGACCTGTGCGGCAGCGGAGAGCGGCAACAGCAACAACAATGGCGTACAGGCGCGCAACGCACTCATGGAGACCTCGCAGGTGGGGGACCGGACATCCGGCCCACCCATGCTCCCGTACGCTCTTTAAGAACTCCTTAAATCCTTCAGAGATGGAAGATCCCGCGGCGGACCGCGATGGTGACCGCATGCGTGCGGTCGTTGGCATCCAGCTTGGCGAGGATGTTCTTCATGTGCGCCTTCACCGTTTCCTCCGCGATGCCGAGGTGGTGGGCGATGCGCTTGTTGCCGTTGCCGTCCGCCACCTGCCGGAGCACTTCGATCTCGCGCAGGGTCAACGCGTCATCCGACGCATGTTCGGCGATGCCGGACGCGATCTCGGGGGGGATGCACCGGCGACCTGCATGCACGTTGCGGATCGTGTCCACCAGTTCGCGGCGCAGCATGCTCTTGAGCAGGTATCCCGACGCACCCGCCTTGAACGCGCGCAACGCCTGCGCATCGCCCTGGTACGTGGTCAACACCACGACCCGCGCCTCCGGGAATTCGCGATGGATCGCACCGATGGCATCCACGCCATCCATTTCCGGCATCTGCAGGTCCATCAACGTCACGTCCGGGCGGCAGTCGCGGAAAACCTGCAGGGCCTCGCGCCCATTGGCGGCCTCCCCCACCAGTTGCATGTCGGATTGCCCCTCGATCACCGCCGCGATGCCTTCACGCAGCAAGGGGTGATCGTCGACGGTGAGGATACGGATGGGCATTCGGACTTCGGCCTGGACGGGCGCCACGCAATCGGCGGCGCAGCGATCCTTGCACGATACGGGCGCAGCCTCCGGACAGGCAACCCGCCCCCCAATCGGGGGATCCACCCGTCGCCCGATCGGGGCTTATGCGCCATGTGCCGCGTGAGGACCATGACGTACAAGCCCTGCGCCATACCCCTGTCCGCAGGCGCCCCCCACCGCCAACACCCGAGGACACTGCCGTGGATGGTTCCCCGTCCCTGTTCCCTCTCGCGTCGACGCTTGCGCATTCCACATCAGCCGGGATGTACGCGGACAATGTGCCGGCCCCGAGAGGCCTTGGCGCGCGCGCACTCGCACGTGCGCTTGACCACATCGAACGCCATATCGGCGACAGCCTGACGTTGACCGACATCGCGGCTGCGGCCTGCGTCAGTCGCTTCCACTTCGCCCGACTGTTCCGCGTCAGTACCGGCCAGAGCCCGATGGAATACGTGCTGGCCAAGCGCATCGCCCTGGCCAAGGCGCAACTGGCGCGCGGGCCGCAGAAGATCTCCGCCACGGCCGCCTCGCTGGGCTTCTTCGACCAGAGCCACTTCACCCGTACCTTCCGTCGGATGACGGGCTACTCGCCGCGCGAGTTCCGCCACCTGCACGCGCCGATAACCCGGCACGGGTAACCCTGCCCGGCATCGCGGCGCGATCGCCGCATTCCTCCGTCCTCCACGGGAGCCGCACGATGGCCAAGGTCCTGATCCTCTACTACTCCGCCTACGGGCATATCGAAACCATGGCCCATGCCGTGGCCGAAGGCGTGCGCGCGGGCGGCGCCAGCGCGGACATCAAACGCGTGCCGGAACTGGTGCCCGAGGAGGTCGCGCGGACGTCCCACTACAAGCTCGATCAGCCCGCCCCGGTGGCGACGATCGCGGAACTCGCCGACTACGACGCGATCATCGTCGGCACCGGCACGCGCTTCGGCCGCATGTCCTCGCAGATGGCGAACTTCCTGGACCAGGCCGGCGGCCTGTGGGCCAGGGGGGCGCTGCACGGCAAGGTCGGTGCCGCGTTCACCTCCACCGCCACCCAGCACGGCGGGCAGGAAACCACGCTGTTCTCCATCATCACCAATCTGCTGCATTTCGGCATGGTGATCGTGGGGCTGGACTACGGCTTTGCCGGTCAGATGAAACTGGATGAAGTCACCGGCGGCTCGCCCTACGGCACCACCACCATCGCGGGCGGCGACGGTTCGCGCCAACCCACGCAGAACGAGCTGGACGCCGCGCGCTACCAGGGCCAGCGCGTCGCCGAGACCGCGATCAAGCTGCACGGATGAGGTTCGCGGGCAGCGCGCACGCCGATGCAAGCCAGCGTGCGCGTGCGCGCGCCACAGTGGTGCGATTCCTACCCCATGCCCGGAGCCCGCCATGCCCACCGCCACCCCCGCCGCCGGCAAGACCCTGCTCACGCCTCACGACCACACGCTGGTCCTGATCGACCACCAGTCGCAGATGGCCTTTGCCACGCACTCCATCGACGTGGCGATGCTGCGTAACAACGTTGCACTCGTCGCCAAGGGCGCGGCCGGCTTCGGCGTTTCGACACTGCTGACCACCGTGGCCGAGAAGTCGTTCTCCGGTCCGCTGTTCCCGGAAATCCCCGAAGCCTTCCCGAATGCGAACGTGCTCGACCGCACCACCATGAACTGTTGGGAAGATGCGGCGGTCATCGCGGCGGTGAACGCCTCCGGAAAAGGGCGCATCGTGCTCGGCGGCCTGTGGACCAGCGTGTGCATCGTCGGGCCGGCGCTGTCGGCGCTGGACCAGGGCTTCGAGGTCTACGTGATCGCCGATGCCTGCGGCGATGTCACCGCCGAGGCGCACGAACGCGCCATGCAGCGCATGGTCCAGGCGGGCGTCCGCCCGCTGACCAGCGTGCAGTACCTGCTGGAGCTGCAGCGCGACTGGGCACGCAGCGCGACCTACGACCTGACCACCGGCATCGCCAAACTCCACGGCGGCGGCTATGGGCTGGGCATCCAGTACGCCAAGAGCATGTTCGGGGCGTCCGAAGGCGGCCACTGACGGGACGCCGCGATGACCGCCAACGTCGCGCAACGCGCAGGCCATGAGACTGCCCCGGCCGGGCTGCTGGTGCTGCGCCTGGCCGCCGGCGGTTTCCTCCTGCCGCATGGACTGGGCAAGTTGCTGGGCTGGTTCGGCGGGCCGGGGGTCGCCGGGTTCGCGGCCGAACTCCAGCACTTCGGCCTGCCTTCCGCCGCGCCATTGCCTTTGCTGCTTGCCGCACTGCAGACCCTGCTCGGACTGATGGTGCTCGCGGGTGCGTTCACGCGCATCGCGGCCCTCGGCTCGGCGGCGTTCCTCGGCGTCACCGTGGCGCTGAACCTGTCGCACGGCTGGTTCTGGATGCACGGCGGCATCGAGTACCCGCTGCTGTGGCTGTTGGTGAACCTCGCGGTGGCATTGACCGGGCCGGGCGCATTGTCTTTCGATGCCCTGCGCACCGCACGATCGGGGTTCGCGCATGGCCGTTGACGATACGCGCCGCCACCTGCTGAAGACTGCGGCGGCGGTTGCCGCACTGGCTGCACTGCCCCGCGATGCCCGATCCGGAGAACTTCTCGTGGCCGACCTGATCCTGCGCAACGCCCGCATCACCACGCTGGATGCGGCACAGCCTTCCGCCAGCGCGATCGCCTTCGCCGACGGACGCATACTCGCGGTGGGCGACGAGGCCCACGTGATGGCGCACGCCCGCGACACCACGCGCATCATCGATGCCGGCGGACGCCGGCTGATCCCCGGCCTCAACGACAGCCACACGCACCTCATCCGTGGCGGCCTGAACTACACCCTGGAACTGCGCTGGGACGGCGTGCGCTCGCTGGCCGATGCCATGGCGATGCTGAAGACGCAGGTGGATCGCACCCCTGCGCCGCAATGGGTGCGGGTGGTCGGCGGCTTCAGCGCGCACCAGTTCGCCGAAAAGCGCCTGCCCACGCTGGAGGAGATCAACGCGCTGGCGCCGGACACGCCGGTCTTCCTGCTGCACCTGTACGACCGCGCCCTGCTCAACCGCGCCGCGCTGCGTGCGGTGGGCTACACGAAGGACACCCCCGATCCGCCCGGAGGCCAGATCCAGCGCGACAAGGCTGGCAATCCCACCGGGTTGCTGCTGGCCAAGCCGAACGCGTTGATCCTGTACGCGACGCTGGCCATGGGGCCGAAGCTGCCGGCCGAGTACCAGCTGAACTCCACGCGCCACTTCATGCGCGAGTTAAACCGGCTGGGCATCACGTCGGTGATCGATGCGGGTGGCGGCTTCCAGAACTACCCGGAAGACTACGAGATCATCCAGAAGCTGCACGCGGATGACGAACTGACCGTACGCATCGCCTACAACCTGTTCACCCAGAAGAAGGGGCAGGAACTGGCCGACTTCCAACGCTGGTCGGGCATGCTCTCGCCGCGCCAGGGCGACGACATGCTGCGCCACAACGGCGCGGGCGAGATGCTGGTGTTCTCGGCGGCGGACTTCGAGGATTTCCGCGAACCGCGCCCCGAACTGCCGGTCGGCATGGAAGGCGAGCTGGATGACGTGGTGCGCCTGCTTGCGGAAAAGCGCTGGCCTTTCCGCATCCATGCCACCTATGACGAAAGCATCACCCGCGTACTCGACGTCTACGAACGCGTGAACCGTGAAGTGCCGTTCGATGGCCTGCACTGGATCATCGATCACGCCGAGACCATTTCGCCACGCAACATCGACCGCGTGCGCGCCCTGGGCGGCGGCATCGCCATCCAGCACCGCATGGCGTTCCAGGGCGAGTTCTTCGCCGAACGCTACGGCAGCGACGCGCTGAAGCACACGCCGCCGGTGCGCCGCATGCTGCAGGCGGGCGTGCCGGTCGGCGCGGGCACCGACGCCACCCGTGTCGCCAGCTACAACCCGTGGGTGGCGCTGTACTGGCTGGTCAGCGGGCGCACGCTCGGCGGACTGCGCATGTACGGCGACGACAACCGGCTGGAACGCGAGGAGGCGCTGGCGCTGTGGACCCGGGGCAGCGCGTGGTTCTCCAGCGAACAGGACCACAAGGGACGGCTGGCGCCGGGACAGTTCGCCGACGTGTCGCTGTTGTCCGCGGATTTCTTCAGCGTGCCCGAAGCCGACATCCCCGACATCACCAGCGTGTTGACGGTAGTGGGCGGGCGCATCGTGCATGGCGACGGACCGTATGCCCCGCTCGCACCCACCTTGCCGCCCCCCATGCCGGACTGGTCGCCGGTCAACCGCTTCGGCGGCTACCAGGGCGGCACCCTGGCGCAGGCGACCGCAGCGGTATCGCATGCCCATGGCAAGCACTGCCAGGTGCATGAGCACGGCCATGCCGCGCACCACGCCACGCCCACGCATGACCTGCGGAATTTCTGGGGCGCGATGGGTTGCTCCTGCTTCGCGTTCTGACCGATGGCGACGCCCGCACCCGTCGGACCCTGGTCACCGCTTCAGCAACCGACATTCCGCGCGTTGTGGCTGGCGATCCTGGTCGGCAACATCGGCACGTGGATCCATGATGTCGCCGCCGCCTGGGTCATGGCGGAAACCACCGGTTCGCCGCTGATGGTGGCCGCGGTGCAGTCCGCCACCACCCTGCCCGTCGTACTGCTGGCCATCGTGGCCGGCACGCTGGCCGACATCGTCGACCGGCGGCGCTACCTGATCATCGCGCAGCTGTGGATGCTGCTGGTCGCCAGCACGCTGGCGGTGCTGGCGCACCTGGACATGCTGCGGCCTTGGACGCTGGTGGCGCTGACGTTCGCGCTGGGCATCGGCGCTGCGATGGCGATGCCCGCGCAACAGGCGACCACGCCCGAGCTGGTACCGCGGCCGATGCTGGGGCCGGCGGTGGCGCTCGGCTCGTTGAGCATGAACATCGCGCGTTCCATCGGCCCCGCGCTCGGCGGCCTGATTGTGGCGCAGGCCGGCATCGCGTGGGCGTTCGCGGTGAACGCGTTGAGCTTCCTCGGCGTGGTGGTCGTGCTGTGGCGCTGGCGGCGCTCGCCGACATCCTCCGCTTTGCCACCGGAAACCTTCGGCGCGGCGCTGCGCGCCGGGCTGCGTTATGCCGGGCAGGCCTCGGTACTGCAGTCGGTTCTGGTGAAGGCCGCCTGCTTCTTCGTCTTCGCCAGCGCGTTGACCGCGCTGCTGCCCATCGTGGTGAAGCAGGAGCTGGGTGCCAGTGCAGGCACCTATGGCCTGCTGCTGGGCTGCATCGGCATCGGCGCGATCGCCGGTGCCATGCTGCTGCCGGCCCTGCGCACGCGGTTCGATCCCGACGCGATGGTACTCGCCGCCACCGGCGTCTACGCAGGCTGCATGGTGGCGCTCGCCCTGCTGCGCAACATCCCCGCGCTGTATGTGGTTTCGCTGCTCAATGGCTTCGCGTGGATCACGGTGCTGTCATCGCTGCAGATCGCCGCGCAGACTTCGGTGCCTGCGTGGGTACGGGCACGCGCGCTGTCGCTGTACATCGTGGTGTTTTCCGCAGGCATGGCGGTGGGCAGCCTGGGCTGGGGCCTGGTTGCCCAGGCCTACGGAACACCGACGGCGCTCATTGTGTCGGCGGCCGGCACCGTGATTGCCGCACTGGCCAGCTGGCGCTTCCGGCTGGGTGAAGCCGCGCGGGTCAACGTCACCCCATCCGGCCATTGGCCGCAACCGGTGGTCGCGGGTGATGTCGGCGGTGACCGCGGTCCGGTACTGGTGACGGTCGAGTACCGCGTGGATATCGCACGGCGCGAGGAATTCCTGGCCCGCATGCAGCCGTTGGGGCACGCACGCCGTCGCAACGGCGCCGTGCAATGGGGCGTGGCCGAGGACAGCACGCAGCCCGGCACCTACCTGGAGTACTTCGTCGACTGCTCCTGGCACGAGCACCTGCGCCAGCACGAACGCGTCACCGAAGACGAGCGCGCCCTGCAGGATGCGATCAAGGCGCTGCTGGAAGACCCGACCCACGCACCCGTCGTGCGGCATTTCATCGGCGGTGCGCCAGGCAATCCCGTGCCGGCGCCATCGCAGGCGCCCGGAGGCATGGCATGAACCTGAAATTCCTCGCGGGCGTGCTGCTGGGCTTCGCCATCGGCTTCGGTTGTCGCTGGATGGGCATCCCGGTGCCGGCACCGCCGGTGCTGGTGGGCGCGCTGCTGGTGGTGGCGATGACGCTGGGGTATGTCGTCGCCGACCGTTTCATGGCGCGCCGCGAAGCACGCCACGTCACCCACTGCGGCGGACCGACCGGCGAAACAAGACAGGGAGGACGCCCATGATGCTGACGGTGCTCGGCCTGGTGCTCGCACTGGCCATCGGCATGGGCTGCCGCCTGCTGGACGTGCCGCTGCCCGCGCCTCCCCGGCTGCAGGGCGCGCTGCTGGTAGTCGCCATGACGGCAGGCTTCCTGGTCGCCGAGCGCATGCACGCCTGATCGACCGCGTCCCGAGAACGGAAAAGGGTGCGCATCCGCGCACCCTTTCTGGTCGATGCAGGCGCCGCAGCGCCGCCTGCCTACTTCAACGGCGGCAGGTCGAATACCAGCACTTCCGCCCCGATGCCCTGGCCCACGCTGACCAGCGGCTCGCCTTCGTAAAGCAACGCATCGCCCGCCGACAGGGTACGGCCGTTGACGGTCACTTCGCCGCGCGCCACGTGCACGTAACCCAGGCGACCTTCGGCCAGGCGCAGTTCCGCCGCTTCATCCCCGTCGAACAGGCCGGCGTACAGGCGCGCATCCTGATGGATGGAGATCGAACCATCGGCGCCGTCCGGGCTGACCACCAGCCGCAGGCGGCCCTGCTTCTCTTCGGCGGCGAAGCGCTTCTCTTCGTACGAGGGCGCCACGCCCTGCTTGTCGGGGATGATCCAGATCTGCAGGAAATGCGTGGTCCCGGTTTCGCTGTAGTTGAATTCCGAATGCTGCACGCCGGTGCCGGCGCTCATGCGCTGCACATCGCCCGGCACGATGCTGGAGCTGGTACCCATCGAGTCCTTGTGGCCCAGCGCACCTTCCAGCACGTAGCTGATGATTTCCATGTCGCGGTGGCCGTGTTCGCCGAAGCCGCGGCCGGCGGCCACGCGATCCTCGTTGATCACGCGCAGCGGACCCCAGTGGACGTGCTTGTCGTCGAAATAGCTCGCGAAGGAGAAGCTGTGCCACGAGTCCAGCCAGCCGTGGTTGGCGTGGCCGCGAGCGGTGGCGGGGCGCAAGGTGATCATGGCGGTACTCCGGTGTGTGGTGAGGCGTGCAGCATGATCCTCGACACGAATGGGATAAATCCAACAAAAACCAATAGGTCGTTCCATTAATGGAAATATAGGCCAGGCAACCTGAGTAGCGCCAAGCCTGCTGGAACGATCAGGCAGGAGGCGCCGCAGCCCTGGCCGTCGCGCACGCGGACATTCCGTGCGTGCCACGCCCCGATCCGCGCGCAAGCGCACGGGGGCTGCCGAGAAACATTTCCATCCTGGATGACGCGGTGATTTAAACTTGCACGGTTTCCTTCGCTGCACATCCAACCTCATGCCCTTCGTCGTCACCGAAAACTGCATCAAGTGCAAGTACACCGACTGCGTGGAAGTCTGTCCTGTGGACTGCTTCCATGAAGGCCCCAACTTCCTGGTGATCGACCCGGACGAATGCATCGACTGCACGCTGTGCGAACCCGAGTGCCCGATCAATGCCATCTACCCGGAAGACGACGTGCCGGCTGGCCAGGAAGGCTACGTCGCGCTCAACGCCGAACTCTCCCGGGCATGGCCGGTGATCACCACGCGCAAGGATCCGCTGCCGGACGCAAAGGAATGGGAAGGCAAGCCGGACAAGCTGCCGCTGCTGGAGCGTTGACCGGCGCGCACTGCCGCACCATGCACATAAAAAAAGGCGCCGCGAGGCGCCTTTTTTCGTCATCCCGGCGAACGCCGGGATCCATGTCGCCTTTGCCGTGGCAGTCGGAGCGCACTCGCAGGATCAAGATGGGTCCCAGCGTGCGCTGGGACGACGGCAAACACCACTATCTCCGCCGCAACAGGCTGCTCATCGGCCAGCATGACCTCCAGCGCGGCGAGCCGCTCGACTGTCATCGGCAAGTTGGCGGGCCCGCCGCAAGCACATGGAAAAGGCGCCGTGAGGCGCCTTTTCGTCATCCCGGCGAACGCCGGGATCCATGTTGCCTTTGTCGTGGCAGTCGGAGTGCACACGCAGGATCAAGATGGATCCCAGCGTGCGTAAACGGGACGACGGCAGCACATCCTTCACCCCGCCGCAGCGGATTGATCACCCGCCCAGCTTGGCCTTCAGCGCCGCCAGCAGCTTGGTTGCGGCCGGCGACGTGGCCGGCAGGCCGCGCGGATCGACTGCCGTCACGTAGGCGCCGGCTTCGACGCCCGACACCCGGACGAGGAAGCTGGCCCCCTCGTAGCTGACGTCGTAGGTGCCCAGCAGCTGGGCCCGGCTTGCGATGGTGACGCCCTCGACGCCGGCGAGCGCTTCGCCCACGCGGGTGAACGCTTCGTCACGGGTACCGGCGACGGTGAAACCACCCGCGGCTGCGGGCGCTGCGGCCGCCGTGGCCTGGCTGGCGGCAGGTATCTGCATGGCGCCACTGGTGTTGGGCAGGTTGAGGTCCGGCGGCACTTCCAGCGGACGCGTTTCAGGCGCCAGCGCGTAGTCGCCCTTCGCGCCCTTCTTGAACCATGAGCAGCCGGCGACGGAAACGACCAGCAGCACCAGGGCAAGCGGACGCACGAGGGAAGACGAAAGACGCATGAGGATCTCCTGGGTTCAGGCCGCGAGGATGTCGCGGTTGGATTGTGCTTCCAGCGCCTGCGCCATGGCGGCGAGACGATCGGCAGTATCGGTATGGATGGAGGACAGCGAAAGCAGCGGCAGGCGCAGGCCATCGCCGAAGCCTGCGCGCTGCAGCAGCGCCTTCACCGGAATGGGGTTGGATTCCACGCCGAGGAAGGCATAGATCTCCTGCAATTGGGCATCCAGTCCGGCGACTGCGGCCGCCTCGCCCGAACGGGCGAGGTCGCACAGGCGGCGGAAGGTGCGCGGCAGGGCATTCGAGCCCACCGAGATGAGGCCATCGGCACCGGCCAGCATGGCGCGGGAGGCCGTCGGGTCGTCGCCGCTCAGGACCGCGAAGCCGTCCTTCCGCAGCGCCAGCAGGGCCGCCATGCGTTCGGGTTCGGCGCGCGCTTCCTTGATGCCCACGATGTTCGGATGATCGACGAGCTCGGCCACCGTTTCCGGCAACAGATCGCATCCGGTGCGGCCGGGCACGTTGTAGAGCACCACGGGCAATCCGCCCTGGTCGGCCACCGCCCGGTAATGCGCCACCAGCCCGGCCTGCGTCGGGCGCACGTAGGGCGGCGTGACGACCAGCGCGAGCTGCGCACCCGCTGCTGCCGCGCGTCGCGTGGCGGCAATGGTCTTGGCGGTATTCATCTGGCCGGTGCCGGCCAGCACGGGAATGCGCCCGCGCACGTCCTCCACCGCGATGCGCAGCAGTGTGTCGTATTCGTCGTCGGAGAGCGCAGCCGCTTCACCGGTCGATCCCGCCACCACCACGCCCTGCGTGCCTCCGTCCAGTTGCTGTTTGAGCAGCGAACGCCAGGCTTCCAGGTCGAGTTCGCCCGACGCCAGGAACGGCGTGGCCAGTGCGGTGATGCTGCCGGAAAGATGCAAGGGATGGCTCTCGGTGGGGTGTCCGGCGTCCGGAGGCGCCCATAAGCGCAGTTGGCCGGTTCGCCTGCAATGTCGGCCGCATGTTACTTGCGGGCTCAAAGGGCGGGCAAGTATGCTGCCTGCGTCGCCGGGACGCTGCCCGGCCGCCATTCAGCCTGACCGCAACGCCGGAAGCTCTCTTGACCGATTCCACGCCCCGGCCTTCGCCGACCGAAAACCACCTCCTGATCACCGCCTATACGACGCATCCGGAGTCGCCGCTTCTGTCGGTGACGCGCCGCATCGCCGACAGCGGCTGCAATCTGGTGGATGCCAGGCTGTCCACGGTGGGGCGCGACGTCTCCGTCACGGCGCTGGCGACGGGTTCGTGGGACGCGGTGGCGAAGCTGGAAACCATGCTCACGCGGCTCGAGCGCGACGAGGGCCTGAAGCTGGTGTTCTACCGCACCGGTCCCAAGGTGGTGCAGTCCAACCTGCTGCCCTACATCGTGGAAGTGGTGGCCGCGGACAAACCGGGCATCCTGTTCCAGCTGGCCGACTTCTTCGACCGCCAGGGCATCACCATCGAAAACCTGCAGAGCACGCGCTACCGCGCCATGCAGACCGGTGCGGAGATGTTCTCGGCGCAGGTGACCATCGGCGTGCCGGCCAACATGCACATCGCCGCGCTGCGCGACGACTTCCTTGAATTCTGCGACCATCTGAACCTGGACGCGATCATGGATCCGATGAAGTTCTGACGATGACGGCGAAAAGCGCGAACGCCCTGCCCAAATCGACACTGAAACTGCCGCTGGCCTTGTCCGGCGGCGAGACCACCACCCTCGCCGACCATGCCGGCCACTGGCTGGTGCTGTACTTCTACCCGAAGGACAGCACGCCCGGGTGCACCACCGAGGGCCTGGACTTCAATGCGCTGCTGCCGAAGTTCCGGAAACTGGATGCCACCGTGCTGGGCGTCTCGCGCGACTCGGTGAAGTCGCACGACAACTTCTGCGCAAAGCAAGGGTTCAAGTTCCCGCTGGTGAGCGATGCCGACGAAGCGCTGTGCAGGGCCTTCGACGTGATCCACGAAAAGAACATGTACGGCCGCAAGGTGCTGGGCGTGGTGCGCAGCACGTTCCTGATCTCGCCCGACGGCCGCATTGCACAGGAATGGCGCGGCGTGAAGGTTCCCGGCCATGCCGACGCCGTGCTGGACGCCCTGAAGGCCCACCAGGCCCAGTGACCGAATTCCCCTCCACCCCATCCACCATCCCGCGCCGCGGCGGGTCATGGTGGTTCGCTGCTGTCCGCGGAAAAGTCGCCCGTGTTCACACATCTTCCTCGATGAGGTTGCCCGAATGACCCGTAGCAAGCGTATCTATGTGTTGGACACCAACGTGCTGATGCACGACCCCACCGCGCTGTTCAAGTTCGAGGAACACGACGTCTACCTGCCGATGCAGGTGATCGAGGAACTGGACAACGGCAAGAAGGGCACGTCGGAAGCGAGCCGCAATGCGCGGCAGGTCAGCCGCTTCCTCAATGAACTGGTCGAGACCTCCGGCCTGGACAACGTGGCCGCCGGCATTCCGCTGATCCAGCCGAACAGCCTGCAACTGCGAGGCTCGCAGAGCGCGGGCCTGCTCCGCTTCCAGACCAGCCATTTCGACGCCGGCAAGAGCTTCGGCGCGGTCATCCCCGACAACGCCATCCTCGGCGCCATCCTCGCGCTGAAGGAGAGCGAGCCGGAGATCCCGGTGGTGTTCGTGTCCAAGGACATCAACCTGCGCATCAAGGCGGCGATTGCCGGGATCGTGTCGGAGGATTACGAGAACGACCGCGCGCTGGACGATTTCAGCCTGCTGTACACCGGCGCGGATCCGCTGCCGGAGGACTTCTGGCAGCGCCACGGCAAGGACCTGCGCTCCTGGACCGACAAGGGACGCACGTATTACGAAGTCACCATGACCGAGGGCGCAGGCTGGTACCCGAACCAGTACCTCTACCTGCCCGGTGATGACGAATCGGAGTTCCGCGTCAGCCGGGTGGAAGGCGACAAGGCGACGCTGCAGATCGTCGACGACTTCCGCCACAGCCAGCACGCGGTATGGGGCATCAATGCGCGCAACCGCGAGCAGAATTTCGCACTCAACGCGCTGATGGATCCGGAAGTCGACTTCGTCACCCTGCTCGGCACCGCCGGCACCGGCAAGACGCTGCTGGCACTGGCGGCCGGCCTGGCGCAGACGATGGACCAGCAGCGCTACCGCGAGATCATCATGACCCGCGCCACGGTCAGCGTGGGCGAGGACATCGGCTTCCTGCCCGGTACGGAAGAGGAAAAGATGACGCCTTGGATGGGCGCGCTGACCGACAACCTGGAAGTACTGACGCACAACCAGGAAGGCGGTGCGTGGGGGCGCGCGGCGACCAACGACCTGCTCGCCTCGCGCATCAAGATCCGCTCGATGAACTTCATGCGCGGGCGCACGTTCCTGTCGCGCTACCTGATCCTCGATGAGGCGCAGAACCTCACGCCCAAGCAGATGAAGACGCTGATCACCCGCGCCGGCCCGGGCACCAAGATCGTGTGCCTCGGCAACGTGGAGCAGATCGACACGCCGTACCTTACCGAGACGACATCCGGCCTGACCTACGCGGTGGACCGCTTCAAGAACTGGGCGCACAGCGCGCACATCACGCTGCGGCGTGGCGAGCGGTCGCGTCTGGCGGATTACGCGTCGGAAGTGCTGTAACGGCGTGTGGCCGCTGCGCTCACCGGTCAGCGCAGCGGCCACACGTGAACCCGCCATGCACGATCCCTACGCCCCGACACACTACGCCTCGGATCCCGTCCTGCAGGACGCGGAGGCTACGGCACCGCACGGCATGCAATGGCGGCGCATCGTGCTTGCCAGCGCAGCGATTTTCCTGGCGATCGCAGTGTCGGCCACCGTTTCCGCATTCTCCCTGTCGATGCTTGCACTACGCTTCGCAGACGGCCGGTGGCAGGACGTGGCGGACATCTCTTACATCGTCCAGAGCACGATCTTCGTCCTCGTCGCCTCGGCAGGCTACGGGTGGTTCGCCGCAGGCGTCAGGTATCGACGCCTGCTGCATGTACTGATCGCCTGGAGCCTGGTCCAGTTGGCTGCGCTCGCCGTTCTGCTTGTCGTTCGACCGGGCGGCCTCGGTCCTCCCGCTTGGCAGCCCTGGCTGCTGGAACTCCTGCCTGCGTTCACCGGTTGGGCGCTGACGGGTCTGTGGCCGGGACGCAGCCGCCGCGCCCCGCGCGTGACGGGGTAATCCGGTCATGGGTCTGCACCTTCCCCGCTGGGTCTGGATCGGCGCCGTCCTGCTGGCGTGCGTGGCGGGGATGGTCAATGTCATCGGCTACCTCGGCTTCGAACACCAAGCCGTGAGCCACCTGACCGGCACCACCAGCCTGCTGGGCGCGGCGATCGCGCATGGCGACCTCCGTTCCGTGATCCACCTGTGGGGCGTGCTGATCGCGTTCTGCGCAGGCGCGATGCTGAGCGGCCTGATCATCCAGGACCAGACGCTGAAACTGGGGCGTCGCTACGGCGTGGTACTGGCCCTGGAAGCGGTCGTGCTGCTCGCCGCGATTCCGCTGTTCAAGCAGGAACAGATCTGGGGCGCCCTGCTCGCCGCCATGGCGTGCGGACTGCAGAACGCGATGGTCACCACCTACAGCGGTGCCGCCGTCCGTACCACGCACCTCAGCGGCATGTTCACCGACCTCGGCATCGGACTGGGCCACCTGCTGCGCGGGATGCCGCTGCCGGTGCGCCGACTGACCCTCAGCGGCCTGATCATCAGCGGTTTCCTCGCCGGAGGCGTGCTCGGCGCGTGGCTGTACCTGCGCCTGGCCTACGACGCGCTGCTGGTGCCCGCGATGCTCACCGGGCTCACGGGTATCGCGCACGTCGTATATCTGCATCGACGTTTCGTCGATACGGGCACGGAGCCGGTGGATCACGGCGTCGAACGCGGACCACCGGATTGATCCGTCCTTTCCCGGGTCTCAGTGCCTGAATCGCTCGCGTAGCCGGATCAGCGGCTTCTCCACCGCGAAATAGCTGGCGCAGGCCGCCAGGAAAGGCAGGACGATCGCCAACGGCAGCATCTCGCGGGCGAGCGGGACATTCCTGCCCAGGAAGATCTGTTGCCACAGATAGAGCGAGTAGCTGATCGTACCGATGAACACGGCCACCTGGCTGTTCAGCACGCGGTCGATTCCGGCATTGACCCGGAACACGACACCGAGCAGGCAGACCGCGATGGCGATGTTGACCAGCGTCGCACCCACCGGCAGGTAGAACGACGGCCACTCGGAGAACGACGCCGCCACCACGGCAACCAGCGCCGCGAGCGGATAGGCTGCCGCCGGAATCGCGCCCGCCAACCGCTCCTTGCCGAACCGGTGCACCAGCAGCGCTGTCAGGCAACCCGTGGCCAGTGAATCCGCCACGTACTGGAACTCTTCGTCGATCCCGATGCGCGCCTGCGGCCACCCCATCCACGCGACCACACGCACCAGCGGTGCCAGCGCGATGATGACCCCCACCACGACGGCGGCGCGCTTGCCCGACCACAGGAACAGCAAGGGCCAGAGCAGGTAGAACTGCTCCTCCACCGCCAGCGACCACAGGTGCCCCAGCGCCCATCCACGGTCGTGGTGGTAATCCATCGTGTAGGTCAACGCATGCAGCACGTCCCCGGGCTTCAGCGTCGCCCAGCCGATGGACGCCACCACGACCGCGCACGCAATGTACAGATAGGCAGCGGGGAAGATCCGGATCGTCCTGCGCAGGTAGAAGTCGCGCAACGAAACACGCCCCCGCCGGCTGCGTTCGTCGATCAGCAGCGTGGTGATCAGGAAACCGGAGAGCACGAAGAAGATCGCCACGCCGAAGCGTGCGATGTCGAGCACGAGCAGGTTCCTGATCACCACCGGGAACTGGGGAAGGCCGGCGGCGTGCCCCAGCAGGACCATGAGCACGGCGATCGCGCGCACGCCATCGAGCCCTGAAAGCCGTTTTCCCACGCCATCCCCTGTCGCCGTTCCCGGCACGCCTTGCGATACCCCCCTAGACGCAGGATGCGCGCCAACGGGGCCATCCGGCGCGAGGCTGACGGCATAATGGCCGCATGCGCTCACCTTCCATCGTCTCCGCCCTGACCATCGCCGGTTCCGATTCCGGTGGCGGCGCCGGCATCCAGGCCGACCTCAAGACCTTCGCGGCGCACCGCGTGCACGGCCTCTCCGCGATCGCTGCGCTGACCGCGCAGCACACCCGGGGCGTGACCGCAGTGAACGTGCCGCCGATGGAATTCCTGCGCGCGCAGCTGGATGCGTGCTTCGAGGACTTCGATATCCGCGCGGTCAAGCTGGGGATGCTGGCCACCGCCGAGGTGATCGGCACCGTGGTCGAAGCGCTCGTCCGGCACCGCCCTGGCACGGTTGTCGTCGACCCGGTGATGGTCGCCACCAGTGGCGCGAGGTTGCTGGAGAACAACGCGCTGGACGCCATGCGCCGCCAGTTGCTGCCGCTGGCCGACGTGCTGACACCCAATCTGCCCGAAGCCGAACTGCTGCTGGGGCGCACGATCCCCGATGTGCAGGCGATGCGCGACGCGGCGCGGGACCTGCTGGCGCTGGGCGCGCATGCCGTGTTCCTCAAGGGCGGCCATCTGCCCGGCGACGGGGACGTCGTCGACCTGTATGCGGATGCGGAAGGCGTGGCGGAAACGGCACATCCGCGCCTCGCACTTGAAGCCCATGGCACCGGCTGCACGCTGGCGTCCGCCATCGCGGCCCGCCGGGCGCAGGGCATGGCGATGAAGGAGGCCTGCCTCGCCGCATCCGACTACGTGCACGCCGGGCTCCGGGGCGGCTACCGCCCGGGACGCAGCGACATCCTCGTGCTGGACCATTTCGGCGCCGCGCCCGTCTGATGGACGACATCCACATGCCCACGATTTCAGCGCAGGACATCCCGCTGACCACGCCCGACGGCCATGCGTATGCGTTGATGGCGCGCATCCCCGCGCAGGCGAACTCCGCCGTGCTGTGGGTCCCCGCCCTCGGCGTGGCGGCGCGGCATTACATGCCGTTCGCGGAGGGCCTGGCCGCACGCGGCATGGCGGTGTTCGTGCACGAATGGCGCGGCAACGGCAGCAGCTCGCTGCGCGCGGACCGTCGCCACGACTGGGGCTACCGAGAGCTGCTGGGCATGGACCTGCCGACGAGTCATGCGGAACTCCGCCGGCAGCTACCCGATATGCCGCATGTGATCGGCGGGCACAGCCTGGGTGGGCAACTCGCGGCCTGCCATCTGGGCCAGCATCCCGACGCATTCGCAGGGCTGTGGCTGGTCGGCAGCGGCACGCCTTACTGGCGTGCGTTCCCCGCGCCCCGCGGCTACGCGCTGCCGTTCTTCTACCAGTTCGCGCCCTGGCTGGCACGCGCATGCGGTGCGCTGCCCGGTCGTCGCCTGGGATTTGGCGGCGACGAAGCACGCAGCCTGATCCGCGACTGGGCACGCGTGGGCCTGAGCGGCCGCTATCGCGCCGCCGGCTTGCCGGCGGATCTGGAAGCCGGCATGCGCCGGGTCCAGGCACCACTCCATGGCGTGCTCTTCGACGACGACTGGCTGGCGCCGGAAAGCTCGCTGCGCGCGCTGGCGGCCAAGATGCCCGGAAGCCCGACCCGCGTCACCACGCTGCACCACGCGGCGCTGGGCACGCATGCGGATCACTTCGCCTGGATGAAACAACCCGCCGCCGTGATCGACGCCCTGCTGTCCTGATCGCGGATCAGCAGCCCACGACGATGCTGTCGCGTCCCTGCGCCTTGGCACGGTAGAGCGCACTGTCCGCGCTGTTGATCCAGTCCGATACCGATGCGATGCCGGGATGCGCTTCGGACAGGCCGATGCTGACGGTGCAGCGCAGGCCGCGTGCGGAAAAGGCACAGGCGGCCACCTGCCGCCGCAGCCGCTCCGCCGCCACGATCGCTTCTTCCCAGCGCGTATCGGGCATGACGACGCCGAACTCGTCGCCGCCATACCGGCCGCCCGTGTCCACATCGCGCAGGCAGACCTTCAACAATCGCGCGAACTCTTCCACCACTTCATCCCCGACCGTGTGGCCGTAGCCGTCGTTGATGTCCTTGAAGCGGTCGATGTCGATCAGCACCAGCACCGCCGTCCGGCCCGAGCGCTGGAAGCGCTTGAGCTCGGTGGTGGCGGCATGCAGCCATTGCTGCCGGTTCATCAGCCCGGTGGCCGCATCGAAGCGCGCCATCTTCTCCAGCAGGTCCTTCTGCTGCCGCGCCTTGCGCGACAGCGAATGGGTGGCAACGCCGATCGCCATCGGATAGATGGCCAGGAACGGCAGGCAGGCCAGGACCACGGGGTAGCTGGTGTAGGGATCGAAGGCAAAACCCCACGCTGCGCTGGCCGCCAGGCAGGTCAGCACCATCGTGCCCAGCGTGCGGATGCCGAAGCGTCCACCGCCGATGATCACCTTGTCCATCGTCAGCATCACCGCCAGCAGCACGCTGGGCAGCGCATCGAAGTGCATGGCGGCGATCCAGAAGCCGCCCATCGCCGCATCGAAGGTCAGGTTCTGGAATTCGGCCTGGATGGGTTCATCGCGGCTCAGCTTCACCCGCAGGTAGGCCAGGTGCGGCCACAGGAAGCCATTGGCGACCAGCAGCGCCCACAGGGCGGGCGACGCCGAATGTTCGTAAAGCACGGCCGCCACGCATATCGCGCCCAGCCCCAGCCCCAGCGCGCGCATGCGGTACATGCGCAGGCCATAGCGTGAGCGGTTCTGTTCCGCCATGTCGCGTGCAGCGTCGGAGGACAAGCGGATCCAGGCGGTGGGAATTGAGCGGATTCTCGGCCAATCACGCGGGCGGTACCAGCCCGCGACACGACGCCGCGCCCCCGCTTATGCCAACCGGGTCACGTTAGGCGCATCGATCACGCCGCCGGGTAGCCCTGGGGATTCCGGGATTGCCAGCGCCACGCATCGCGGCACATCGCTTCCACCCCCAGCTCGGCCTGCCAGCCGAGCGCCTGCCGGGCCAACGAGGGATCCGCGTACACCTCCGCCACGTCGCCGGGGCGCCGCGCGACCACTTCGTAGGGAATGTCCCGCGCGGCCGCCTCCGCGAATGCCTTCACCAGCTGCAGCACGCTGACCCCCTGGCCCGTGCCCAGGTTGACGGTCAGGTTGCGTTGCTCGCGGGCAAGGAAATCCAGCGCATCGGCATGCGCGCGCGCCAGGTCCATCACGTGGATGTAGTCGCGCACACCGGTGCCGTCCAGGGTTGGCCAGTCACCGCCAAACACGCTCAGCCGGTCGCGGCGCCCCACCGCCACCTGGCAGATGTACGGCATCAGGTTGTTGGGAATGCCGGTGGGATCTTCGCCGATGAGCCCCGATGCATGCGCGCCCACCGGGTTGAAGTAGCGCAGGTTCGCGGCATGGAATCCCGCATCGCTGCGGCACAGGTCGCCGATGAGCTCTTCCATCACCAGCTTGGTGCGGCCATAGGGATTGGTGACCTGGAGGCTCGCATCTTCGCGCACGGGTACGCTGGCGGGGTCTCCGTAGACCGTGGCGGAGGAGCTGAATACCAGCCGCCTGACGCCGGCCGCCTGCATGCCGTGCAACAGGTTGAGCGTGCCACCGATGTTGTTGTGGAAATAGTCCAGCGGACGCTCGCAGGATTCGCCCACCGATTTCAGCGCGGCGAAATGCACGACCGCATCGAACGGCTGGCGTTCGAAGAATCGCGAGACGGCCTCGCGTTCGCGCAGGTCCAGCGGCTGGAAAGGCACCGGGTGGCCAGTGATCTGCTGCAGCCGGGTCAGCACGCCCGGCGAGCTGTTGCTGAAATTGTCGGCCACCACCACATCGTGGCCGCGTTCCACCAGCACCACGTAGGTGTGCGCGCCGATGTAGCCGGCGCCGCCGCACAACAGGATCCGCATCTCGACTCCCCCGGTCGCAGGTCGCAGGTCGCGCCATCTTCCCGATGGACGATTGCCCCTTGTTACGCAGGCAGCGGCCCATTCAGGCCAATCCTGGCGCGTGTCCTCCCGGGCGTGCTTTGGACGTTGATCGACTCGACACCAGGCCGGGAACCGGGCGAACGCGCCCACCGCGCCACCGTATAGACTTCTCGACAGACGCGACACACAGGGGATCTCCACATCGATGAACGCACCACTGCCTACCCTGGACCAGGCCAGGATCGCCGTGATTGGACTGGGGTATGTCGGCCTTCCGCTGGCCGTCGCCTTCGGCCGCAGGTTTCCGACCCTCGGGTTCGACATCAACGGCAAGCGCGTGGCCGAACTGCGCGGGCATCATGACCACACGCTGGAAGTGACCGCCGAGGAACTGCGCGACACGCCGCAGCTCGACTTCAGCGACGATCCGGCCGCGCTGGCGGGCTGCAACGTATTCATCGTCACCGTCCCCACGCCGATCGACGACTACAAGCGCCCCGACCTGCATCCGCTGGAATCCGCCAGCCGCGCCGTCGGCCGCGCCATCGGCAAGGGCGCGGTCGCCATCTACGAATCCACCGTCTATCCCGGTGCGACCGAGGAAGTCTGCGTGCCGATCATCGAGCGCGAATCCGGGCTTGTCTTCAACCGGGATTTCTACGCCGGCTACAGCCCCGAGCGCATCAATCCCGGCGACAAGCAGCACCGGCTGGAGACGATCATGAAGGTCACCTCCGGTTCCAGCCCCGAGGTGGCCGACTTCGTGGACGCGCTGTACGGGAGCATCATCACGGCCGGCACCCACAAGGCCAGCAGCATCCGCGTGGCGGAAGCCGCCAAGGTCATCGAGAACACCCAGCGCGACGTCAACATCGCGCTGATCAACGAACTGGCCCTGATCTTCCACCGCCTGGGCATCGACACCCACGAAGTGCTGGAAGCCGCCGGCACCAAGTGGAACTTCCTGCCATTCCGCCCCGGCCTGGTCGGCGGCCACTGCATCGGCGTGGATCCGTACTACCTGACCCACAAGGCGCAACAGATCGGTTACCACCCGGACGTGATCCTGGCCGGACGACGCATCAACGACGGCATGGGCAGCCATGTCGCCCGCCGCGTGGCCAAGCTGATGGCCAAGCGCAACCTGCCCACGGCCGGCGCCAGGGTGCTGGTGCTGGGCCTGGCCTTCAAGGAAAACTGCCCCGACGTGCGCAATACGCGGGTGGTGGACATCGTGTCCGAACTGCGCAGCTACAACACCCACGTCGACGTGCACGATCCCTGGGTCAATGCGGACGAAGCGCGGCACGAATACGGCCTGGAACTGGTGGCGGAGCCACAGGCCGGCCAGTACGATGCCATCATCCTGGCGGTCGCGCACCGGGAGTTCACCGAACGGGGCGCCGAAGGTGTCCGCGCACTCGGCAAGCCCGGCGCCGTGCTCTTCGACGTGAAGCGGGCCCTGCCCCGCCACGCCGTCGACGACTGCCTGTAAGCGACCCGATTCCACGAGATCCTGTTGATGCGCGTACTGGTCACCGGCGCTGCCGGCTTCATCGGCTCCCACCTCAGCCATCGCCTGCTCGATCGCGGCGACGAGGTGCTGGGGTATGACAACCTCAATGCCTACTACGACCCCACGTTGAAGGAGGCCCGCCTGGCCCGGCTCCTGCCGAAGGCGGGCTTCCATTTCGTGCGCGGCTCGCTGGAAGACCGCACGGCACTGGAGGCGGCTTTCGATGCGTTCAAGCCGCAGCGCGTGGTCAACCTGGCCGCCCAGGCCGGCGTGCGCTACTCGCTGGAGAACCCGCACGCCTACATCGACAGCAACATCGTCGGCTTCACCAACATCCTGGAAGCCTGCCGGCACCGCGGCATCGAGCATCTCGTCTACGCATCGTCCAGTTCGGTCTATGGCGCGAACCGGAAACTGCCGTTCGCGGTGGAGGACAGCGTCGACCATCCGGTCAGCCTGTACGCGGCCACCAAGAAGGCCAACGAACTGATGGCGCACACCTACAGCCACCTGTTCGGCATGCCCACCACCGGACTGCGCTTCTTCACCGTGTACGGCCCATGGGGCCGGCCGGACATGGCGCTGTTCCTGTTCACGAAGAACATCCTCGAGGGCAAGCCCATCGATGTGTTCAACCACGGCCACCACAGCCGCGACTTCACCTTCGTCGACGACATCGTGGAAGGCGTGATCCGCACGCTGGACACCGTGCCCGGCCCGGATCCGGCGTACGACCCGCTGCTGCCGAACCCGGGATCGTCCAGCGCCCCGTACCGCGTCTACAACATCGGCAACCACCAGCCCGTGCAGCTGCTGCGCTACATCGAGGTGCTGGAGGACTGCCTGGGCCGCAAGGCGGAGAAGCGCCTGCTGCCGATGCAACCCGGCGACGTGCCCGACACCGAAGCCGACGTGGAAGCCCTGCGCCGCGATACCGGCTATTCGCCGACGACGCCCATCGAGACCGGCATACGCCGGTTCGTGGACTGGTACCGGACGTTCTACGCCGAGTAAGCCCGATCAGGAGCGCCGGCAAGGCGCTCCGCAGTGGCCGGATTCCCCTGTCGCCGCCGTTGTTACCGGCATCAGCAACTCCAGGGGATCCTCCGATGAAACGCCTCTTTGCCGGCCTTGCCGCCACCTTCCTTTCCGTGCTGCTGGCGTCGTGCGCCACATCCTCCGGCAGCGAGACGCCACCACCTGCGACAAGCACGCTGGGTACCGATGCGTACCACATCGGCGTGGACGACATCGTGCAGGTCTCCGTGTGGCGCAACCCGGAACTCGGCATCACCGTGCCGGTGCGTCCCGACGGCATGATTTCGGTGCCGTTGGTGGGCGACGTGCCGGCCGGCGGCCGCACCCCGGGGGACGTCGCGAAAGACATCCAGGAACGCCTGGCGACCTACGTGCGTGATCCGCAGGTGGCCGTGATCCTGACCGACCTGCGCAGCCACGAGTATCTGTCCCGGGTGCGCGTCACCGGTGCCGTCCGCCAGCCCGTGTCGCTGCCCTACCGCCCCGGCATGACGGTGCTGGATGCCGTGCTCGCCGCCGGTGGCATCACCGAGTTCGCGGCCGCCGACAGGTCCGACCTGCACCGCAAGGGCGCCGAGCAGACCCAGACCTATGCGGTCCGGCTTGACCGCATCCTCAACCGCGGCGACCTGAGCACCAACTACACGGTGTCGCCCGGCGACGTCATCACCGTTCCCGAGCGCACGTTCTGATGAGCCAGAGCAATCTTCCCGCGCGGCGCGGATACGCTGCGCCGGCCGCGCCTGCGGGCGCGCTGTCGCCCAACGAACTGGCCCCGATCCTGCTGCGCGAAGCACGTCGCCACCGCGTGGCGCTGGTCGGCATCTTCGCCGGCGTCGCCCTGCTGACGCTGGTGGTCGGATTGCTGGTGCTGCCGAAGAACTACACCGCCTCGACGACGATCCTGGCGCAGGAAAGCGACATCATCCAGCCGCTGCTGGAAGGCCGCGCAGTGGCGACCGGCGTCGTGGACCGTGCCGGCATGGCCCGGCAGGTGATCTACAGCCAGCGGGTCCTGCAGGATGCGCTGAAAACCGGCGGCTGGCTGGAAAACGTGCCCAACGCCGTCCAGCAGGACCGCCTGATGGAACAGATCAAGGGCCGCATCGCGATCACCAGCCCGCGCCCCAACCTGATCCAGATCACCTACCGCGACAGCGATGCCAAGCGCACCTACGAGGTGACGGAGCGCCTGAGCGACATGTTCATCAAGGAGAGCCTGGCGGCGAAGGAGCGCGAAAGCCGCGAGGCCTACGAGTTCATCAACAAGCAGGTGCAGGACTACCACGCCAAGCTGCTTGAGGCCGAAGAGCGCCTGCGTGCATACCGCTCGGCCAACACCGACGCCCAGCCCGGCAGTGCGACCGATGCCAACACGCGCATCAGCTCGCTGCGCACCACGGTCGAACAGACCCGCATGGCACTGCTCGAACAGCGCTCGCGCGAAGGCGCGATCGCCTCGCAGCTCTCCGGCGAATCGGCGGTCACCGCCGTGCAGACGCGCGAAAGCCTGTACCGCGGGCAATTGCTGGAACTGCAAGGTCAACTGGACCGCCTGCTGCTGAACTACACCGAGCAGCACCCGGACGTCGTGCGGGTGCGCCACCAGATGGCCGACCTGCAACAGTCGATGGTCAATGAGCAGAACCGTCGCGCCTCCGCGCCGCAGGGCGGGAGTCCGTTCGACGAAGCCCAGATGAACCCGCTGTACCAGGAGCTGCGCAGCCAACAGGCGCAGACCCGTCGTGAAGTGGCGGCGACCGCATCGCGCATGTCGATCGCGGAGTCGATGCTCAACGACGAACTCAACCGCAGCCGGCGCATCGCCGATTCCGAAAGTGCGCTGGCCGAACTCACGCGCGACTACGAGGTCAACCGCGACATCTACCAGGACCTGCTGCGCCGGCGCGAGAACGCCCGCGTCTCCATGCAGCTGGACCGCGAAGAACGCGGCCTGACCCTGCGCGTACAGGATCCCGCGACGATGCCGTTGCGCCCGACGGGCCTGCGCTTCATGCACTTCGCCATCGGCGGGCTGCTGATGGCGGTGGGCATTCCCCTCGGCCTGCTGTTCCTGCGCGCACGCTTCGATCCGCGCATCCGCTCGGCGCACCAGGTGCAGCGTCTCACCGACCGGCCGCTGCTCACCGTGGTACCGACCTACCACTCGCCGCGTGACCGTCGCCAGGAGTTGACCCGCAACGCGATGAGCGTCGGCATCCTCCTGGTCGTCGTGCTCGCGTATGGGCTCGTGTTCGGCCTCAAGCAGCTTGCCGCCTGAGGCCTCCGCCATGACCCAACACGCCACAATGGAAAAGCCAGTGACCCCGGACAACGACCGACTGCACGGCGTGCCCTACCGCGCCGATACCTCCCGCTCGCTGGCCCTGATGGACGAGCCCACGGCATTGACGCCACGCGAACTGGAAGAACGTCGCGTCATCCATCGCAACGATTCCGTGCGCGAACAGGCCGATGCGTTCCGCGAGCTGCGTACGCGGCTGCTCGCGCTGGGCGGCGAGCGCAACTTCGTCACCCTGGTGGCGCCGGTGAGCCACGGCTGCGGCGGCAGCTTCGTTGCCCGCAACCTGGCCACGGCGTTCGCGTTCGACGACACCAAGAGCGCGCTGCTGGTGGACTGCGACGCGCTGCACCCGACCCAGCACACCGCGCTGCGCGTGGATGCCGGGCACGGCGGGCTGATGGATTATCTGGATGACAGCGACACCGATCTCGCCCGCATCCTCTACCGCACCGGCGTGCCGCGCCTGCGCCTGATTCCGAGCGGCCGCCAGCGCGAGATGACCGGCGAAGCGTTCAGTTCGTTCCGCATGCGCGCGATGATGGATTCACTGCGCAGCCGCTACCCCGACCGCTACCTCGTCCTCGACAGTCCGTCGGTACTCGGTTCGCCCGATGCGCGCATCCTCTCCGAGCTCGCCGACCTGGTGGTCCTGGTCGCGGGCTACGGCAAGGTCACGCCGGAAAAGCTGGAGAAGGCCATCGGCAGTTTCCCGGCCGACAAGGTGGCCGGCGTGGTGTTCAACGAAATCCCGTGAAGCAGCCAAGGAGCATCGGCATGCGCGTCACCCGCCTTCGCGTTTCCGCCATCGCGGCCTCCGTGCTGGCCACGTTCTCCGGCCACGCATTCGCCGCGCGGGTCGATTACACCGTGGACCTCGGCATGGAGCACAACAGCAACGTGACGATGGTGCCGGCCGACCCTATCGAACAGCGCTACCTGCGCGCCGGCGTCGGCTTCAGCATCACCGAAAACATCTCGGCGCTGCAGCTGAGCCTGGACGGGCGCGCCGAGTACCGCGACTACGAGGACGACGTCTTCGCCGACACCGTCGATGGCACGCTCTCCGGCCGCATGAACTGGGTGGCCATTCCGCAGCGCCTGTTCTTCGTGGTGGAGGACAATCTGACGGTGCAGCCGGTGGACTCGCTGGTACCCGATGGCCCGGGCAACCGCCAGCAGGTGAACGTGTTCTCCGCCGGCCCGACGGTGCTGTTCAACTGGACGTCTTCGCTGCATGGGCAGGCCGAGCTGCGCTACGTGCACAGTGATGCCGAAGTGACCGACGAGTTCAATTCGCAGCGCCTCGCCGCCGCGGTCCGCACGATCAAGGAACTCTCGCCCACCAGCCGCGTGTCGTTGAACCTGCAGGCGCAGCGCGTGGACTTCGACGACGACATCGTGGCCCGCGACTACAACCGCTACGACATCTACGGACGCTATGTCCGCACGCTGGCCAACTTCGAGCTCGGCGCGGACCTGGGCTATTCGCGCATCGACTACCGGCAGGGCGAGTCGCGCTCCGAGCCGCTGCTGCGCGCGGATGCCGAGTGGAACCTGTCTCCGCACAGCCAGCTGATCGCGGCCGTGTCCAGCCAGTTCTCGGACACCGCGACAGATGCACTGACCGGCATCCAGTCCGAGGCCACAGTGCCGGAGAACGTCCTGACCGGCGACGCGGTGGTGAATGCCTCACCGTACGAGGTCCGCAGCATCGACCTCGGCTACCGGTACACGGGCACACGGTTGACCTTTTCCGTCACCCCGTACGCACAGAAGCGCGACTACGTGGATTCGGACACGTTCGACCAGAAGACGCGCGGCGCGCGCTTCGACCTGCAGTGGTTGATCCGTCGTTCGCTGACGCTGGGAAGCTACGCCACCTGGGAGCGGCTGGATTACACGCAGCTCAACCGCGAGGACGAGACCTCGCGCGTGGGCGCGAGCCTGGAATACCAATGGGCGCCCCGCTGGTCGGCGCGCCTGCACGCCGAGCGCTACAAGCGCGACAGCACCGACGTTGGCCAGAGCGTCTCGCAGAACCTGATCTACCTGAGCATCGCCTACTCCAACCGTTGAGGTGTCCGGCATGCGCGCCACGCCCTCCAGATTGAAGACGCATGGCATTCCCAGTGCAGTGTTGCTGACGCTGGCGCTGCTGGCAGCCGCCATCGGCCATTGCGGTGCAGCCGATGCACCGGAGGCGACCGCGGCGCAGGAGCCCCGCGCGACGCAGGCCTCCGCCGATGCGCCGCAGGCGACGGCCGCGCCTGCCCCCCCGCCGGCAACGGCAGGGACCGACCAGCTGAAGATCGACCTGACGTTCGTCGATCGCAGGTCGCCGGAGTACGGCCGCTTCCGCAACTGGGTGGACACCGCCGTGTCGGGCAGCCCGGGCTATGCGTTCAGCGCCAGCGACGCCGCCCTGATGTTCCTGCTCAGCGGCGGCGAGAAGTATTGCAAGCTCGCCGTCCGCATGGTGGAAAAGGAAGTCGCTGAAGCCGAGGCGGCGATTGCGGCCGGTTCGCGCCCCGCGATCGCCGGCGATTCGTACCTGGAGGTCGGTCCCCGCATCGCGGACCTGGCCATGACGCTGCACGCCTGCACCAGCATGATCGATGCCGCGCAACGGCAGCGCTGGTCCGCCCTTGCCGAGCAGGCGGTGTGGAACGTCTGGAACCCGGGCCGGGCGCAGTGGGGTGGACGCACCCACGCATGGACCGGCTGGTCCATCGACAATCCCGGCAACAACTACTACTACAGCTTCATCGAAGCGACCATGTACTGGGCGCTGGTCAGCGGCAGCAAGACCTGGATGGACGAGCTGAAGACACGCCGCCTGCCGCCGCTGAAGGCGTACTACGCCGAACTGCCGGGCGGCGGCAGCCGCGAAGGCACCGGCTATGGCGCTGCGCAGATGCGCCTGTTCGGCCTTTACCGCCTGTGGAAGGACAGCACGGGCGAGGACCTGGCCGCGGCCAGCACGCATGCGCGCGACAGCATTCCGTACTGGATACATGCCACGGTGCCCGCGCTGGATCGCTTCGCGCCGATCGGCGACCAGGCACGCAGTTCGATACCCGAACTGTTCGACTATCACCGCCGCCTGGTGCTGGAAGCGCGCCAGCTGACGACGGATGCCGATGCGCGCGCGATGTCGTCGTGGTGGCTGCGCAGCATCTCGGTGCCGCGCATGAGCCAGGGCTTCAACAGTCGCTATGACCTGTTGCCGGCCGGCGATGGCGGCGATCCGCCCCCGGCCCTGGTCTACCACGCTGAAGGTGCCGGCCACCTGTTCGCGCGCAGCGACTGGGGCAAGGACGCGATGTGGATGTCGTTCGTCGCCGGCCCCTACAACGAGAGTCACGCGCACCAGGAACAAGGCGGATTCACCCTGTTCGCACGCGACTGGCTGGCGGTGACCGAGAACATCTGGAGCCACAGCGGCATCCAGCAGGGCACGCCCGTGCACAACGTGGTGCGCTTCGAACGCGCCAATCCGGACGCGCAGCAATGCGCGGCGCCGCGCGGCGACACCGTGGTACACCAGTGCGAAACACCGCGCTCGCGCTCCCGCGTGACCGTGACGCCGCGGCCCGATGGCGGCATCACCGCGACGGCCGACCTGACCCCGGTGTATCGCGACAATCCGGCCCTGGAGTCCTGGCAGCGGCGCATCGAGTTCGGTGGCCGCAAGCTGCTGGTGCAGGACGATTTCCGGCTGGGCACGGGGACCCGTGCGATCTTCCAGGTCAATGTCCCGGAGCGCCCCACCGTCCAGGGAAACGAAGCCATCGCCGGGCGGCTGCGCATCCGCGTGCTGGAGCCCGCGAATGCGACGCTGCGTGTCCACACCTGGAGCGACGATGACGCGCAGGAGTTCAGGCGCGGCTGGCGGGTGGATGTCTCGGGCGGACAGACCGGCTACAAGGTGGAACTCAGCGAGAAATGACCCGGGTCGTAGCGGGCGACGCAAGCGCCGCAAACAGTGCGGCGCGTCGCAAAGCCGTCCTCACGGGCCCGTGACCTCCCCTGCCGCCGGCTGAACCAACCTGCGTTTCTGTGACCCAGCCCGTCCGTTTTGACGGAAGCCCCACGTTATGATCCGCCCGCCGTTGCGCGGATCGCATGTAGCGAGGGGGCGCTGCAGCGGGTAGTCACCAGCCTCGAGGGCTGTCGTCTTCCAATTCGTTCGTGCGCGGTTTTCTTGCCAGGAGAACCCCTTTGTCGCGCACGCCCGCTTCCCCCCGCCGCACCCGCCGGTTGCCCATCGCCCTGTTCCTGGGCGCCGCATCGCTTACTGCCTTGACCGCTGCCAGCGCCGCCGGCGGCCTGTTCGGGCTTCGTGCCCAGGCCTTCGCATCCCACGCCTGGATCCAGGCCGAAGATGACTTCGCCGAGTTGCGCCAGGATACCCGCGACCACGTCCTGCGCTTCTGGACGCGCGCTTCAGCCAATACCCGGCTCGCCCGTCGCGCACGCGAACGCGCTGCCGTCGGCACCCCCGGCACCAGCACGGCCAATCCCGTCGTTCTCACACCGGTTGCCCCCACCGTAGATTCAACCCCGGTCCTGAGCAGCGGCGGGCGGATCAGTTCGAATTCCTCCCGGCCACGGCTGGTGAACCTGCCCATGCCGGTGCCGGCGGTCGACAAGGCCTCTGCGGCCTACACCCGCTTCAAGGGCTGGGTGGATGCGGCCGTGGCCGGCAATCGCGGCTACGGCTTCAGTGCCGCCGAGGCCGCGCTGATGTACCAGCTTTCGCCCGAGGCCAAGTACTGCACGCTGGCTGTCAGCATGGTCGAGGCGCAGGTCAGCGCGGCGGAATCCGCGATCGCCGGTGGCGGCCGTCCTGCCGTGGCGGGAGATTCCTATCTCGAGGTCGGCCCGATGATCGCCGATGTCGCAGCCACCATGACCGCCTGCGGCGGCAGCATCACCGCCAGCCAGCGCACCCGCTGGTCCGCATACGCGGAACAGGCGGTGTGGAACATCTGGAACTACAACAACGCCCAATGGGGCGGTCGCAGCCATCCGTGGTCCGGCTGGTCGGTGAGCAATCCCGGCAACAACTACTACTACAGCTTCGTCGAAGCGACGATGTACTGGGCGCTGGCCAGCGGCAACAGCACCTGGTTCAACTTCCTCCGCGACAACAAGCTGCCTGCGCTGCAGACCTACTTCGCCCGGCTGCCCGGCGGCGGCAGCAGCGAGGGCACCGGCTACGGCACCTCGCACATGCGGCTGTTCTCGCTGTACCGCATCTGGCGCGATGCCACCGGCACCGACCTGGCCAACGCCAACAGCCATGCGTCCGACAGCATCCCGTATTGGGTGCATGCCACGGTGCCCACGCTGGACCGCTTCGCGCCGATCGGCGATCAGGCACGCAGTTCGGTTCCCGACATCTACGACTACCACCGCCGCCTGATGCTGGAGGCCCGTTCGGTGGCGACCAATCCGGTCGTGCAGAACCAGGCGACCTGGTGGCTCAACAACATCTCGATCGCGCGCATGGGCTCCGGCTTCAACTATCGCTACGACCTGCTGCCTGCCGGCACCACGGGCGCCGTACCGTCGGAGCTGGTCTACCACGCCCGCGGTACCGGACACCTGTTCGCGCGTACCGGATGGACGCGTGATGCGATGTGGCTGGCGATCGTGGCCGGACCCTACAACGAGAGTCACGCCCACCAGGACCAGGGTTCGTTCACGCTGTTCTCCGGCGACTGGCTGGCGGTCACCGCCAACATCTGGAGCCACAGCGGCATCAACCAGGGCACCGATGTGCACAACCTGGTGCGCTTCGTGCGCAATGGCACGGTGGCACGCCAGTGCGAATCCACCACGCGGGCCTCGACGCTCACGGTCAATCCCGGCAGCGGCGGCTCCTTCACCGCCGATGCCAACCTGACCCCGGCGTTCTGCAACAGCGACGCGGTCACCAACTGGCAGCGCAACTTCACCTTCGCCAACCGCCGCCTGACCGTCCGCGACAGCTTCAGCATCACCAGCGGCACCACCGCGACGTTCCAGGTGAACGTGCCGGTGGCGCCGACACTGGTGAACAGCCGCGAAGCCACGGCGGGCCGCCTGCGCGTACGCGTGCTGGAGCCGGCCAACGCGACGATCAACAGCAACTTCAGCTCGGGCAAGTACGTCGAGGATGGCGCGCGCTTCCGCATCGACGTGCAGGGCGGCACCACCGGCTATGTCGTCGAACTGAGCGAAATCTGACCTGCCCCGTCACGGGCAGGGGTGAGGCCGCCGCCCGCGCGCGCGCAGGCGGCGGCGCATGTCCAGCACGGGGATGGGCATGCAGCTGATCGACATCAGGCTGATGCGTTCCAGCGTGGGCCGTGCGACCAGCGCCGGCAACAGCAGGTGGCGTGCCGGCTGCAACCGGCGCGCATGGATCAGGTGGCGGGCGAACTCCGTGCGGATCACCCGCACCTTCCACGCCACCATCGCGGCAGGCAGCGACAACTGTTCGCCCAGCGTCTGCGCGTTGTGGATCTCCGCAGCGGCGCAGCGTTCGATACGACTGGTCAGGCTGCCTTCCACCGGCGTGTAACGGCCCACCAGGCCAGGGCAGGCTCGCACCCGCCAGCCTGCGTGCGCGATGCGCAACCACAGGCTGTAGTCCTCGGCACCGATGAGCTCGCGCGCTTCGAAGAAGCCGCCCAGGGTATCGAAGACTTTACGGCGCACCACGCTCATCGAGGTGCATATCCGGTTGCACCGCCACAGCAGGTCGAAATCCATCTCCGCCGGCAGCGCCAGGCGGTCCTCGCGCGCACTGCCATGCAGAAGACCGGCACGCGGATCCACCGCCAAGGGCATCTGTGCCTGCATCTTGTGCGGCAACCAGGTGTCGTCCGCATCCAGGAATGCCACCCATGCCGCCGATGTCGCGCGCACGCCCGCATTGCGCGCACTGGCGGGTCCGCCGTTGGGCTGTCGCAGCAGTTCGACGACGCCGCCATAACCCGCCACGATGCGCGCCATCTCGTCGCCATCGGGGGAGCCATCGTCCACCACCACGATCTGGCGCGGCGGCAAGGTCTGCGTCACGACACTGTCCAGTGCGCGCGCCAAAGTGGCAGCGGCCTGGTACGCCGGAATCACCACCGCGTAGTCCGGCATCGTCACGGGGGGAGACGATGCCATGGTCACGCCAGCCTTGAGACGGGACGTCGCTTGAGCAGCGCATGCGCGATGTAGTGCAGCATGCACCACGCCGACCGCGCCCAGGGCAGGCTCTCGATGTCGCGGTAGATCCGCCACTGCCAGCCGGCGGCACGCAACTTGTTCGACGACACCGAACCTTCGCGGACGAGGTAGTACGCCAGCGGCCGCTCATCCGGCACGCGTTCGGCATGGCCGGCACGTCGCACCCGATCCAGCCAGAACACGTAGTCTTCATGCCCCATCTTCTGGAACGCCACCTCGCCCAGCGAGCGCTCGTAGATGCCGGTCAGGTTGCCGATGCGGTTGCTGTAGAGCATGCCGGCATAGTCCACGCGCGCCGGGGGCAGCACGGTCGCCAATGGCCTGCCATCCTCGCCCACGCGCTGATAGGCGGTGTAGCACACGCGCACGCCGGTCCGCCGCATGTGTTCGAGTTGCAGGGCGAGCTTGTCGTGCGTCCACCAGTCGTCGCTGTCCAGGAACGCGACGTGGCTTCCGCGCGCGGCCTGCAGGCCCCGGTTGCGTGCAGCCGCGACGCCCCCGTTGGCCTGGTGGATCGCCACCACGCGCGGATCGCGTGCTGCGTACTCGTCCATGATGGCCGGCGAACCGTCGCGCGAGCCGTCGTTGACCAGGATCAGTTCCAGGTTCGCGTGGCCTTGCTGCAGGACCGAATCGATGGACCGGCGCATCGTGGCCTGCGCGTTGTACACGGGCATCACCACGCTGACCATCGGCGCATCCAGCGGGGCAGCTGGCGTAGCGTCCGTCACGCGGCCGCCTGCGCCATCTTGCCGCCGGCCCAGGATGCGCGCGGGGCCGGCAACGCATAGTCGCGGTAGGCACCGGGATTGCCCTGCATGCCCGCCTCTGCGGCCTTGACGATGTTGTAGGCCTCGCGCGCGGTGACGTAATGCAGCACGTACTGCTTGCCATCGTTGTAGGCGGATTCGAGATAGTCGTGCATCGCATCGACCGGCGGACCGAGCAGCGTATCGATATCGCCTTCCTGCGTGCCGTGGGTATGGATCTTCACGAACAGCCAGTCGGGCCTGCCCTGCACGTGCACGCCGGCGCGCACCCAGGCATCGACCCGTTGCGGCGTCGGCGGCTGGCCCCTGCGCACATCGGCATTCTCGATGCGCGGGATGATGCCCATGCGTCGATCCTTCCAGTTCAGGCCAAGCGGCCCCTGGATGAGCATCAGGTCGCCACTCGCCTGTCCGCCGACGCGGACCGGCACGCCCTGGTCGTGCGACTTCGGCGCGTGCGGATCGTCGGTGGCGTAGTAGATGCTGTTGATGGTGCTGGTCTGGGTGTCGCTGGGTGCGGAAGGCAGCGTGAAGTCCGCGTAGCACCCCAGCTCGCGCAGCAGGATCAGCTCGTTGTCCAGGCCGCACCAGCGGCCATCGGGCCGCGAATTGTCCAGGCACCAGTTGCCGTGGATGAAGCCGAAACGGAGTTCGCCCGTGGCCGGATCACGCGGCAGCGCGCCATGGCGTTCGTGCAGCACGCGGCAGAAACGCGACATACCTTCCTTGAAGTTGGCCTCGGTATCGTTGTCGTGGTGCAGGTGCACTTCGATCTCGCCATAGCCGTCTGTGCACAGCGCAGAGAGCTTGTCGAGATACTCCGGCACGTACTCCTCTTCGGGATAGAAGAAGCTGTGCTGGGGCGGCCGGCCATCCGCATCCCGGTGGCGTCCGGCCAGCGTGCGGTAGTCACGGCACCAGCGGTCCACGCGCTCGCGCTGCGTCGCTTCATCCGCGCCATGCCACATGGGCTCGAAGTGGTCGACGAAGCAGAACATCACGTGCACGGGCCCCTCCACGGCGCGCATGCGCGGGCGCCGCAGGTAGTTGCCGATCCAGAGTTCCATGTTGCGCGAACGCAGCAACTTCCAGACCGCCAGCACGGTCGCCAGGATCACGACGGCCAGCCCCGCCAGCCACATCACACCGTCCAAGCATCCCCCTGTCGTTGCCGGCGCGTGGTCGCGCCATCGTCACTCCAGAAAACGCGACAACGCGGATGCACCGGCCACCCCATGCCGGGGTGCGGCAAGGTCAATGCACGTGCGGCAGGGCGCGCAGATCGAATCCCTGGGCTTTCCATGCCGGGATCAGGCGACGCAGCAGTTCGAGCGAATGGTCGCTGTCGTCGTGCATCAGGATGATGTCGCCACCGCGCGGCGGATGGCGCCCGATCGTCTCCAGCAACTCCGGCACGGGACGGCGGCTGTAGTCCAGGCTGTCATACGACCAGTAGTCGATGCGGTGCCGGCGCCCCACCAGCCGCGCCAGCATAGGCACGCTCAACACGCCGCGGGGTGGACGGAATGCGTGGCGCGCGCGGCCATCGATGCCCTGCAGGAGTTTCTCGGTGCGATCGATCTCTTCCATCTGCTGCCCCAGCGTCAGCGATTCGAAGACCGGATGCGAGTACGAATGGTTGCCCAGCGTGTGCCCTTCCGAAGCGATGCGGCGCGCGAGTGCGTCGTGCCGTTCCACCTCGCGCCCCACCAGGAAGAAGCTGGCCTTGGCATCATGCTCCGCCAGCAGGTCCAGCAACGGCGGCGTATGGGCAGGATGCGGGCCATCGTCGAACGTCAGGTACAACGCGCGCCGCTCCCCGCTCGGGCCGGCGGTCGACAGCCAGCCGTTCGGCAGGAAGCGCAGCAGTTTCAGGCGTCGTGGACGTGGATTCATGGCGATCAGATTACCGGGAAGCGCAAAGTTTCATGAGATGCGTCCCTGCACGGCCATCGCACCGGATGACATGTCCTGGCCATCATCCTCGTAGAGGCCATGGTAACGCTCGGCCATGGTGCGGAACGAAGCTTCCGCCTGCGCCCACGCCTGCCCTGCCCGGCCCATCGTCGCGGCACGGTCGCCGCCGCGCAGCAGCGCGATCAACGCCGTGGCGAGCGCGGCCGCATCGCCCGACGGCACCAGCCGGCCGTTCACACCCTCGCGGACGATCTCGCGGTTGCCACCCACATCCGTGGCCACGATCGGAAGTCCGGCCGCGCACGCCTCCAGCAGCGCGATCGAATAGCCTTCGCTGGACGACGACAGCGCGAACACTTCCATGCCCATGAGCAGGCGCGGCACATCATGGCGGTCACCGAGGAACCTGACCGCGTCCGCCAGTCCGGCCTGCGTGGCCTGCGCCTCCAGCGCCTCGCGCAACGGGCCGTCGCCGACGATGGCGAGTACGGCTTCCGGCACCTGCATGCGCACCTTGGCGAAGGCGCGCAGCAACAACGCGTGGTCCTTCACCGGCTGCAGGCGCCCCACGGTTCCGATGATCCGGCTGCCCGCGGGCCAGCCAAGTTCGGTGGCAAGCGTCTGGCGTGCATCCGGGCCAGCGGAACGGAAGCGCTCCAGACGGATGCCGTTCGGCACCGCCAGCAGGCCATGCCGCGGATGCACGCCTTCTTCTGCGAAGCGCTCGCGTGCGGCTTCGCATACCGCGACGGCGTAGTCGGTGAAGCGCATGCTCTGCCGGTACAGCCATTCCTGGCGACCGCTGCGCGAGCGACCGCCCATGCCGTGGCGGGTGTTGATGCGGCACTTCACGGGCAAGCCCAGCGACGCCATCACCGCGTAGTAGTGCGCCATGGCGTTGTGCGTGTGGATGACGGCGTTGGGCGACTGCCGCAGCAACGCGCGTGCGCGACGCAGCGCGCGCAGGTCCAGGCCAGGCTGCTTGCCGCAGGCGTCTACCCGGACACCGCTGGCCAGCAGTTCCCTGGCCAGCAGGCCCAGCTTGAACAGGCAGATGACCCGGCACTGGTGACCCGCCTCGCGCTGGCTCGCGATCAGGTCCACCACGGTGCGTTCCAGCCCGCCCCGGTCAAGGTTCTCGACGAAATGCACGATCTCCACGCTCTTCCTACCCTCCAAGTTCCGACACGGTGACCCGCTGTTTGCCGCTGGGCGTCAGCGGGATCTCGTCCGTGAGGCGGAAGTTCAGGGCGACACTGTCGCCCACGACCTTGACCAGTTCGCTCCGCACATGCTCGATGATGCCGGCATCGAAGCCTGCGTCCGGCACGATCAGGATCTCGAATGCATCCAGTTGCTTCTGCACCACCTGGTAGCGCCGGATGCCGGTCGCGCCCAGGAAGGCATACACCACGTACTCGCCCGGCACGAACCGGCCATCACGGGTGCGCAACGCATCCAGCTTGCGTCCATCCACGCGCGCGAGTCGCGGCAGTCCGCGTCCGCAAGCGCAGCGGCCATGGCCGGGCGTGGCAAGGTCGCCATTGACGTAGCGGAGCAGCGGCATGCCCAGGTTGTGCAGGTCGGTGATCACGAGTTCGCGCGGCCCTTCCCCACCGGCACTTTCGCCATGGCCGAGTTCCACCTTCAGATGGTCCGCGTTGACGTGCAGACCATCGCGGTGCTCGCATTCGGCGGCGATCAGCATGAACTCGCGGCAGCCGTAGGTGTTGTAGGCCGGCGCGCCGAAGGCCTGTTCGATGCGCGTGCGCTGCGCGTCATGCAGCGCCTCGGCGGCACCCAGGATGCGCAGCGGCGCATGCAACCGGCGACCGCTGGCGATCAGCCAGTCCGCCATCTCCACGATGGGCGCGACGTAGGACACGATGGTTTCGGGCCGGAAACGGTCGATCGCATCGGCGTACTCCGCCATGCGCGTGCGGTCCATCTCGAAGGCATTGAGCATGCGGCGGTTGAAGGCGCCGTGGTACAGGAGGTCCTTGCGCTTCTGCGCGCCGAGCGGCGTGCCCCACAGGTAGAGGGTGCGCTGCCCCAGCCGTGCACCGGCCCATCCGTAGCCACGCCACATGATCGCGACGCGGCGCTCATAACTATCGCGCGTGTAGCCGAACTTCAGGGGTTCGCCGGTCGAGCCGCCGGTGGTCTTGTAGAGCAGGCCGGCCCGCTGCGGGCCGGCGATCAAGCGCTCGAAATTGGCGCGGATCGTGGGCTTGTCCAGCACGGGTAGCCGGGCGTAGTGCGCGGGATCGCGGATGTCCTCCGGCGCGGCAATGCCAAGCCCGGCCCAGGTTTCCCGGTAGTAGGGCACGTGCTCCCAGCAATGGCGCAGCAGGTGTTGCAGCTTCTGCCACTGGAGCGCATCGATCTGCTCCGGCGCCAGCCATTGCTGGCGCTCGTACTCGCGCAGGTACGACAGCGTCTTGCGCCCGCGCAAGCCGGATTCGTACGCGGGGAAAAGCACGTGGCGGAACAGGGGTTCGTAGAGACCCGTCATGAGGCGCCTTCCCCCGCACGTTCGTGGGCCCACGCCAGCAGGCGCGCGCCCATGCGCGGACGACCCGCGGCGAAGCGGCGGTGCAGCAGTTGCAGGTGCTCGATGTCGTCGCGGCTCCAGCAGCGCAGCAGGAGCGTGAACAGCGCATACGACAGCACCAGCAGCACGCCCCCCAGCAGGACCGCCGCCCAGGGCACCAGATGCCCCCGCAACGGCCACGCCAGCGCCGCTGCCAGCGCGCCCGCCAGCAGCACGCGCCCCAGCGCGCCCCAGGCCAGCCGTGCGTGGCTGACCCGGATCGCAAGCGAGATGTACAACGTGGCGTTCACCAGGGCCACGGTGAGGTAACCGATCACCGCGCCCACCAGGGCGAAGTGCGCGATCAGCACGGCGGACAGCGTCAGCTTCAGCACGCCGCTGGTCACCGCCAGCACCAGGATGCTGCGCTGCCGGTCCGCGCTGACCAGCATGCTGGAGGCCCCCTGCGCCATCGTGGTCAGGCACGTGGCGAACAGGCAGGCGGAGAACAGCGGGCCCGCCGCCCAGTATTCGGGTCCGTACAACAGGTGGATCACGTCGTCGCCGAACACCAGGCCGAACGCCATCAGCGGCGTCGCCAGCAGCGACAGGTAATGCGTGGTGCCGGCGAAGCGCCGCGCCGCGACTTCCCTGCCCTGGCTGAGCGCGCTCGCCATCATCGGCAGCAGCAGCGCACCGAACACCCCCGGCACCAGCGCCGCCGCGCCGACCGCCAACTGGTAGGCCACCTTGAACTGGCCGGCATCGTGACTGTCCGCGTACAGGTTGAGGAACATCACCTCCACCTCGCTGGCCACCAGGAAGCTGACCGACACGGTCAGCGCCGTCCAGCGCATGTGGTGGCCGATGCGCGCACGCAGTGTCGGCGGCAGCACCACGCCGGGCTGGCGTGGCGGAAGCAGCGGACGGATCTGCCGCAGCGACACCACGTAGAAGACGATGCCCGACAGCGAGAACACCGCCAGCAGCCATTCCACCGGCGCGTCCAGCTGCCACGCCGCGATGACGAGCAGCAGGTTGATGGGGGTGGACACCAGCGCCACGATCGCGGTGGCGCGGAAGTTCTCGAAGCCCTTCGCCACCCCGATGTTGAACATGTACGACGAGCGCAGCACCACGCCGAGGATCAGGAACCCCAGCAGCAGCGTGTGGTTCATGCCGGGCGCGACATGGTCGCCGGCGAAGATGAACAACGCGGCGCCCGCCAGCAGCACGAACAGCATGAACACCCGCTGCGCGCGCCGCAGGTAGGTGAGCACGTAGGGGATCTGTTCGAGGTGCCCGGATCCGCGCAGTTCGGCGATGAACTTGATCGCCGCACTGGCCGTGCCCGAGTTGGTGGTCGCCACGCCCATCGCCACCAGCCAGATCACCAGGCTGTAGGTGCCGAAACCCTCCGGTCCCAGGTGCCTGGCGATGATGATCGACGTCAGCATGCCCAGCACGTACTCGGTGTACATGCCCACCGAGGAGAACAGGGTGTTGCTGAGCGTGCGCGAGCGGGAGTTCATGCCAGGGCCAACAGGACCTTCACGGTCAGATACAGCCCGATAACGCCGATTACGGCAATAAGGGGCCAGCGGATGATGTCCCTGTCGAGCGAGAACTGCGGCAGGCTGGGGTACGTGGACCGCATGCGCGTGTAGTGGCCGACGACCAGCGCGACCAGCAGGTACAGGATGATCACGTAGCTGCGGCTGAGGAAGAACGCCGCCGTGAAGAAGCCGGTCAGCGACAACAGCAGGCTCAGGCTCAAGGCCTTGTCGGTCCTCCATTCCTTCAGCGCGATATCGTCGGGCACCTCGAGCGGCACGTCGTCGATGATGTCGTCGCCGCGGTTCACGATGGCCAGCATCATGCGGAAGCAGTAGCCCACGATCGCCAGCCAGACGGTGAAGCCCACGATGCCCGTTTCCGCGAGCACCAGGACGAAGGAGTTGTGCGCCGTCAGTTCATGCAGGTCCGAGTAGCCGCCGGCACCGATGCCGAACACAGGGCTGCCGATGAACATCTGGATGCCCTCGTACCACGATTCGACGCGTCCCATCGCGGAGGCTTCGGACACATCCATTTCCTGCATGCGCGAGGGCAGCATCATCAGCCCTCCCAGTGCGCCGGCGCCCATCAGGCCCGCCAGGAACAGGCCGCGCGTGCGCCAGACGTACACGCCCAGCATCGCCACCAGCGCCAGCAGCGTGCCGCGCGAATTGGTCAGGTAGCAGCCCCAGACCAGCAACACGATGGCGGTCCACCAGAACAGCCGCTTCAGCCCCAGCCAGCCACCCTGTGCGCTCAGATAGAAGGCCATCGGCAGGCACATCACGAACAGCATGCCCAGGTCGTTGGGGTCGTTGAAAATGCCCACGTACTGGATGCGCGTGCCCTGCGAGAGCTCGACGCCGGTCCAGCCGATGCCCGTGCTGGCCTGGTCGATGCCGTGCACCGCCAGCACCGACGCACACACGATGAACACCCCCATCGCCACCTGCATGCGCTTGCGCGTATCCACGGCATTGGCGAGCAGCACGTAGGCCAGCAGCACGGGGGCGAACACGAAGAACACGAACAGCGCACCGCCCGCCCAGCCGTTCACCACCTTGGACACCATGGCGATGAAGAGGAAGATCGGGATCAGCAGGTACTGCGGCTGGTTGAACGACTTGCGCTGCGAGAACACCCACAGGCCCGCCGCCAGCACCAGCGCGATGGACTGCAGGGGCGGGCCGGGCGATTCGGCCACCGCCGGGTAATCCTGTGGCCTGATCAGCACCAGGATCAGGTACACCAACAAGAAAAAGAACATGGTCCCCTGTCGCTCCCTGCCTCAGCCCGTGCGCAGCCGCGAGGCGTAGGTGAACAGCTCCGGCAGCGCCATCATCGCCTGGAACCACGGCATGTCCATGTGCCGTTCCACCGGCAGGCGGGGCAGCGAGAACTGCGTGCCCGGCCCCAGCCGGCCAACGCCGGCCACGTAGCTGCACGCCAGCCCGAAGCCCGCTGCGCGAACCGCCTCGACCGTGTCGTGGTTGAACGCATCGGGCCCACCCACGGGATACGAGATGACCCGCGCGGGCACGCCCAGTTCGCGCTCCAGCGCGATCTTGGATTCGCGTACCTCGCCCACCATGCGCTCCAGCGGCAGCTTCGCCAGCATGCGGTGGTCCACGCCGTGCGACCCGATCTCCATGCCACCACGCTGCATCTCGCGCAGCTGGTCCCAGGTCATGGGCCGGCAATCCGGGTGACCCACGGTGCGCGGGATGCCCCAGGTGGTTTCCAGCCGGGCGACCAGTGCCGCCTGCTCGTCGTCATCCAGCAGCTTCACCCGGTACAGCAGGTCGGAAGCCTGGCGCCGGCGCTCCGTCAGTGTGGCTTCCAACCCCCAGTCGATACCCAGTTCGGGCACCTGCAGGCGCGCGCCGTCGGGCACCGAGCACAGCATGTGCACCAGCCAGTCGTACGCGTACGGCCGCCCGGAATCGATGTGGCCCGTGGACACGAAGAACATCGCCGACATGCCCAGGTCGCGCAGGATCGGGAACGCGATGCGGTAGTTGTCGTCGTAGCCGTCGTCGAAGGTGACCAGCGTGGCTCCTGCGGGCAATGGCCTGCGGCGGTCGAGATGGTCCAGCACCTCGTCGAAGCGCATCGGCACGAAATTCGCCTTCAGGTGCTGCATCTGCTGGCGGAAGACGTCCGCGGACGCGCTGATCAACTCCGGATCGAAACTGAAACCCTTCGGGTCGGACGACTCCAGCACGCGGTGATACGCCAGCACGCGCACTTCTCCGTGCGCCCCCGGCCTCACGCGCTTCAGCAATGGCAGCGCGCCAAGCCGATGGCACCAGCGTGCCAACAGCTGCCGGCGCCCCACGCGCGCCGCGACGCTCATCGATGATCCCCTGGTCATCATCATCCGCAGTTCGGCAACCTTGCCTGTGCTGGTGAATACGTAGAAAGCCGGCGCGCGCGGCCAGCCCCTGGACTGGCCGGATCGCGCCCCGGAACGCGTATAGCTGGGAAAGCAGACATCACGCGCCAAGAAGGCGCCGACGGCGATACAGGGGCGCGTCACCAATGTCGGACGATACCGACTTCGTCAGCATGTACGAAGAGCTGGGGCTGGACGCGGAATGCGGCATGGCCGCGTTCAAGCAGGCCTATCGCCGGCGCGTGGCGGCCCTGCACCCGGACATGCAGGGCGATGCCTCGGACCTGCCGCGACTGCAGCGCCTGAATCGCCTGTACGAAGCGACCCTCGACTTCCACCGCGTGCATGGACGGCTGCCGGGCGCCTCCGCACCCCGGCGCAGCATGCACGCCCCGGCCCAGGCCGAACCCGTCGCCCACGACATGCCCGCGTACGACGAAACACCCGCGCCGCCCCGTTCACGCCGCTACCTGCTGATCGGCGCCCTGGTCGCCGCGTTGCTGTACTGGCTGGGCGCCAACCGCACCGCCATCCCCACCCTCGATCCCGCCGGCCCCGGCGATGCCTCCGCCGCGGCATGGCAGCCACGCGCCGCGCGGCAGCTCGAACTGGGCATGGACACCGGGCAGGCGCGCAGGATCCTGGGCGAGCCGACAACCGAGCATGCTGCGCGCTGGCATTACGGCCCTTCGTGGGTCGACATCGAATGCGACAGGATCACCGGCTGGTACAGCGCACCTTCGCGTCCGCTGCCCGCAGGACGTGACTCCGCGCACCAGGCAACCGAGGGCCCACGCGGCCCGGCCGCGTGCGGCTGAGCGGACAAGGAAAGAGGACACGCGAATGTGGAGTGATACCGCCCGATTGCTGAAGAAGGCCCAGCGTCGCCTGTGGATGAAATATGCGCTGCGCGGCGTGGGCGGCAACGACAACCATGCGCGCCTGGATCTGGCCTATCGCGTCGAGGATCCATGGAACATGGACTCGGCCATGGAGCGCACGCGCTTCGAAGCCACCAACCGTGTCATCGAGCAGGCGTTCGGGCGCGTGGGTTCGGTACTCGAGATCGGATGTGGCGAAGGACACCAGACCCAGCATCTGGCCCGCCTCAGCGACGAACAGTACGGCCTGGATGTCAGTGCTGCCGCGGTGGAACGCGCGCGCCTTCGCCTGCCGCAGGCGCACTTCGCCGCCGCCGACCTGTTCCAGCAACCGTGGGGCGACGAACGCCACCGTTTCGACCTCGTCACCGCCTGCGAGGTGCTCTACTACCTGAGCGATCCTGCGGCCACGATCGCCCGCATGCGCCATCTCGGCCGCTGCGGCCTGGTGACGTTCTTCGCGCCGGCGTGCGGTCGCGTGGGGCCGCACGTCGAGGCCATTCCCGGCCTGCAGAAGACCTGGATCCATCATGGCGGCACCGCCTGGCTCATCGGCTGGTGGCGTGATGAGTGATCCGTCCACCGCGCTGCAGGGGCGCGGCGTGGTCTATTTCGGCAACGACTGGAACGCGGAGAACCGCACCAGCAGCCATCACGTCGCCACGCGCCTGGCGAACCGCATGCCCGTACTCTACGTGGACTCCCCGGGCATGCGGGCGCCCAACACCTCCGGGCGCGACCTCAAGCGCGCATGGCGCAAGCTGGCCGCCGCGCTGCGGCCGCCGGTACCGATCCGCGAGGGCTTCTGGCATTGCACCGTGCCGCAGCTGCCGTTCCGGCGCATTCCCGGCGTGGAGCTCTTCAACCGGCTCTTCAGCCGCTGGGCCGTGCGTCGCGCGCTGCGCATGGTCGGCATCACCCGTTACCTGTCGTGGTTCGTCGTCCCCCACCCGGGCTTCCTCGCGCACCGCCTGGGCGAGGACTTCTGCGTGTACTACTGCATCGACGACTATGCAGCGCATCCCGGCGTGGATGCCGACCTGATCGGTCGCCGCGACGAGGCGCTCAGCCGCGAGGCCGACCAGCTGTTCGTCGCGCCACCGTCGTTGCTGCCCCTCAAACAGGCGCTCAACCCCACGGCCACGTACGCCCCGCACGGCGTGGACCTCGACCTGTTCCTCACCGCGCGCATGCCCGACACGCCCGTGGCGGAAGGCGCACGCGACCTGAAGGGGCCCGTGGTCGGCTACATCGGCTCGATCCACGAATGGATCGACATCGAGCTGATCGCATGGCTGGCGCAACAGCGCCCGCAATGGAGCTTCCTGCTGGTCGGCCATCCGGCGGTCGATGTGTCTTCGCTGCGGGCACTGCCCAATGTGCGGCTGGCCGGCCCCCAACCCTACCCCACGCTTCCGCAATGGGCGAAGGCGTTCGACGCCGCCATCATCCCGTACCGGATGAACCGCCAGGTCGCCAACGCCAACCCGCTCAAGCTGCGCGAGTACCTGGCCACCGGCAAGCCCGTGGTGAGCACGTACAACCCCGAGATCGCGAAGTTCGCGCAGTGGGTCCGCATTGCGGAAGACCGGGGCGGCTTCCTCGCCGCCCTCGAGCAGGCACTGCGCGACGACAGCCGCGAGGCCGCCGACGAACGCGTCGCCGCCGTGGCGGCGCAGACCTGGGACCGCCGGGTCGAGGACGTGCTGGCCACCGTGACCCACGCGCTCGATCACCGACCACATACCTCCATGATGACCCCTGCCCCATGACCGTTCCCGCTTCCACCCGCCTGCGCGTTGCCATCGTCGGCGCGGGCTATGTCGCCACCCATCACCTCGCCGCCCTGGCCGAGCTGGATTTCGTCGACGTCGTCGGCATCTGCGACCCGAACCTCACCGCGGCGCAGGCGCTGGCCGACCGCTTCAAGGTGCCGCGCGTCGCGGCCCATCTGGACGAACTGGCGGACCAGCGTCCCCAGGCGGTCTATGTGCTGACGCCGCCCGCCTTCCATGCCGCCATCGCCCTGCGGGCGATGGACATGGGCTGCCATGTGCTGGTGGAAAAGCCGATGGCCGATACGGTGGCCGATTGCGAGGCGATGATCGCCGCCGCGCGCACGCGCAAGCTGCAACTCGGCGTGAACCACTCCGACCTCTTCGATCCCGTGCTCATGCAGGCCATGCAGGCCGTGCGCGATGGACGCATCGGCGACGTGGTGTCGGTGGAGATCGTGCGCAACTCGGAATATCCGCCGTATGCCGGTGGCCCGCTGCCGGGCTCGGTCACCCAGGGCTCGTATCCGTTCCGCGACCTGGGCGTGCATGGCCTGTATACCCTGGAAGCCTGCCTCGGGCCGGTGCGCGAACTGCGGGTGGATTGCCAGGCCCGCGGCACCGACCCCAACCTGCACTTCGACGAATGGCAGGCGCATGCGATGGCGCGCGATGGCGTGGGCCGCCTGCTGCTGTCGTGGAACGCCCGGCCGATGGAGAACCGCGTGTTCGTGCGCGGCACGCGTGGCACGATCGAGGTGGACCGCTTCCTGCAGACATGCCGCATCCATCGGGTGCTGCCCGGGCCGAAGTTCATCGGCATCGTGATCAACGCCTTCGCCAGTGCATGCAAGGACGTGTTCCGCGTGCCATGGAACGTGGTGCGGTTCGCCACCGGCATGCTCAAGCCGTCACCCGGCATCCGGCGGGGCGCGGCGGAGTTCGCACGCGCCGCGCGCGACAATGCATCTCCTCCCTTCACGGGCGAGGACGCGTTGCGTATCGCGCAGCTGCTGGAACCGGTCTGCGCAGACCCTGATGCTGAGCGCATCGCGCTGCTGGAAGCGCGCTACGCCGCGCTTCCGCCGGCGGACGTGCTGGTCACCGGCGCCGCCGGCTTCCTCGGCAAGCGCGTCGTCGCACGCCTGCGCGAACAGGGCAGGACGGTGCGCGTGCTGGTGCGTCGCCCGGTGGCGGCTTTCGCGCAGGACAAGGATATCCAGACCGTCATCGGCGACCTGGGCGACCCGCGCATCGTGCGCCATGCCGTCGACGGCGTGCCGCTGGTCTACCACGTGGGCGCCGCGATGCGTGGTGGACCGCGCGACTTCGAGGCCGGCACCGTCTGGGGCACGCGCAACATCGTCGATGCCTGCGTCGACGCTTCGGTGAAGCGGCTGGTGTACGTCAGCTCGATGAGCGTGTTCGACCACGCCGGGCGCGACGTGAACGCGGTGATGACCGAATCGTCGCCGCTGGAGCCGCATCCCGACTGGCGCGGTGCCTACACCCAGACCAAGCTGTCGGCCGAACGCATGGTGCTGGATGCGGTGGCGCAGCGGGGATTGCCCGCCATCGTCGTGCGTCCTGGCCAGATATTCGGGCCCGGCGCCGAGAAGGTCACCCCGAACGGCGTCATCGCCCTGGCCGGTCGCTGGGTCGCCGTCGGCGACGGCGCGCAGGCCTTGCCGCTGGTGTACGTGGACGACGTGGTGGACGCACTGCTGTGCGCGGCCGACGCACCGGCACCGGCGCACCCGCTGTTCAACGTGGTGGACACCTCGCACATCACCCAGGCCGACTACCTGGCCCGCTGCACGCGGAAGTTCGGCGACGAAGTGAAGGTCGTGCGGGTTCCGCGCTGGATGTTCATGACGCTGGGCTTCGGCGTGGAGCAACTGGGCAGGATCCTGCGCCGCGACGTGCCGCTGACACGCTATCGCGTGCGCTCGCTGCGGCCGTTGGCGAACTTCGACACCACGGCCGCACGCACCGGCCTGGGCTGGACCCCGCGGGTGGGCGTGGAGAGGGGACTGGATGCGACGTTCGGGTGACAGCGTGACGCCGTCTGCCCGGTATGACGTGCGGGTGGAGCCGCTGCCCCCGCTGGACCTGCTGGAAACGCAATGGCGGGCCCTCGAGCAGCAATCGCGTGGCAGCTTCTTCCAGAGCTGGATGTGGATCGGCACCTGGCTTCGTACCCTGTGCCCGCTGCGGCGCGCGCGCCTGCTGTCGGTGCATGTCGAGGGCCGTGTGGTCGGCCTGGGTATCGTGGTGGAACAGCGGCGCTGGTTCGCATTGGGGCTCAAGCATGTGCGCCTGCACCAGGTCGGTGATCGCGTGGCGGACAGCATCACCGTCGAGTTCAATGGCGTGCTGTCGCTCGCGGGACACGAGGACGATGTGCTGGTCGCCTGCGTCGACCACTTCGAACGCCGTGAGCGCCACTGGCTGACCCTCTACCTGCCGGGCATCGACATGGACGCGCTCCCGCTGGAGCGATTGCGCTCACCGCGCCTTCGCCTGCAGCGGACCAGCAGCGCGACCCCGTATGTCGATCTGGCCGGCCTGCGCCTGGGCCACCAGGATTACGTCACCACCGTGCCGGGCAGCCGCACGCGCGCCAACCTGCGCCGCACGGCTCGCAAGCTGATCGACCAGTTCGGCCCACTGGCCTGCTGCACGGCGGTGACGCTCGCCTACCGGCTGGAATTCTTCGACGAACTGGTCCGTCTGCACCAGGCGCACTGGGACGAGGATTCCGGCGAACAGGGCGCGTTCGCCGATCCGCGCATCATCGCGTTCCACCACGCCCTGATCGCGGCCTCCACGCAGGAGACCGGCGTCCATCTCATGCGCCTTGAGGCGGGCGGCACCATCGTGGGCTACCTGTACCACCTGGTCTGGCGCGGCATCGCGTATTTCTACCAGGCCGGCATCAACTACCGGCAGATCGGCGGCACGGGAAGCCCGGGACTGCTGCTGCTCAGCACGGCCATCAACGAGTTCGCCGGCCATGGCTTCGACCGCTACGAACTGATGGCCGGCAACGCCGAGTACAAGCGCTCACTGGCCATGGCCGAAGGCCGCATGGCATGGCTGTCGGTGGACCGGGTGGGTTGGCGTGCACGCATCGTCGACCTGTACCGCCGCCGGCATGGCCAGGAGGTCCTGCCGTGAGCATGTTGCGCACGCGGCTGCGGACGCTCGACGAACTCACCGCGGCCGACTTCGAAGCCTGGGACGGATTGGCGCGTGCCACTGCGGCCTCCGTGCCCTTCCTGCTGCCGGGTTTCGTGCAGGCGGCCGCACGCTGGCTGACGCCGGATGCGCCTCCGGTGGTACTGACCATCGAGCGCGGAAGCGATCTGCTGGCGTTGACCTGCCTGCAGCGACGCGCCGCCAATCTGTTCGTGCCGGTGCCGCACTGGCGCGCGTATCGGCATCTGCATGCGTTCCAGTCCGGCATCCTGCACCTGCCGGGCGAGGCCGGCGCCATCGCCGGGGCTTTCGCCCGCCTGATGCACCGGGGCAGTTGGCGCGAGCGCGCGATCGTGTGGCACAACGTCGCCGCCGACGGCGAACTGTGGGCGGCGTTGCGCGAGGGAACCGGACTGCGCTGGAGCCAGACCGGCTTCTCGCGCAGACCGGTACTGCGCCGCATTCCGGGTGATGTGCCGGCCGCCGCGCGGGTCCGGCCGAACGTGGCGAAGGACCTGCGTCGACGGTCGCGTCGACTGCAGGAACGCGGCGATGTCAGCCTGCGCATCCTCGAAGGGCGTGAGGCCGATTCCCATGCGGCCAGCCGCCACCTGACCCTGGAGGATGCGGGCTGGAAGGGCGCACAGGGCAGCTCGATGCTCGCATCCGGCGCGGAGCGCACGTTCTTCCTGGAAGCCAGCGCGCGCCTGGCGGATCGCGGCCACATGGTGTTCGTGGAAACGCTGTGCGGCGACCGCGTGGTGGCGTCCAGCAGCAACCTGCTGTGCGGCAATGCATTGAGCGGATTCAAGACGGGCTGGGATGCGGACTTCGCCAACGCCAGCCCCGGCAAACTCAACGAATGGCACCTGCTGCAGGCCCTGGACGGGCGATGGCCCGGGCTGGCCCTGTTCGACAGCCAGGCCCACGAAGATTCCTACATGGGCGAGTTGCTGCCCGACCGCCAACCCATGGCCTCCGGCATCCTGCACGCAGGCGGGCTGCCGCGCGGATTGATCGCGGCGGCGCGCCCGTTGCGCCCGCTCGCGTACAGGCGGGGACACGACAACTGACGCCGCCCGGCATCACGCGATCTGTTCGCGGTGCCAGGCGATCTCTTCGGCCGTCAAGCGCAGGCGGCGCTGCGCAGGCCTGATCATGGTCGGCGCCGGGAATTCCTCCGGTGGCAGGCTGCGCCAGAACCATGCGTCGCCAATCCGCAGGCTGCGTACCGTCGCATACCGACTGAAGCCCATCGCGTCGTGGGCCCGCAACGACGGCCGGTTGGACACGCTCACGTCGGAGAAATACTCCATCGGCGTGGATTCGACGCTCATCCCCTGCCCCATCATCGCCACCAGCAGGCGCCGCCCGCGCCGCCTGGGTACCACGAACGCATCGCGCAGCCATACCTGGGAGGGTGTCAGCGGCAGTTGCCACGCCAGTTCGTCCATGTAGCGCGGCACGCCATGCAGCGCCCAGAACCATGCCACCAGTTCCTCGCCCTCGAGGATGCCGAAGCAGCGCATGCCGTGGCGATAGCGCCGCAGGATGCGTTCCGGTTTCCCCGACATGCCGTTCGCGCGGTACGCTGCCACCAGGCGGTCCATGTCCGCTTCCCGCAGTTCGACGAAGCGCTGCTCCTCCGACAGCGCCATCGTGCACTGCTTCGCCGCCGGCCGTCGCAGCAAGGCGATGGCATCGAAATGAATCATGGTGTGCTTTCCCCTTCTCGCACCCGATCTTCGAGGTGTCGCCGACGCGACATCCCCAGTCCCGCCAGCGCGTCCCCGACCAGGTCGCGCCCGACGCCCCACATCGCACCACCATACACAACCATGCCCACCAGCACTTCGCCCGCCAGCCGCCAGCCGATGGCCAGGTGCGCCCGCGTGGCCCACCGCCAGGCCAGCACGGCCGCTCCCATCACCACGCACGCCAGCGCGATGCGCAGCCAGGGCGCCGCCAGCCCCTGCAGGCGCAGGCCGTCGGCGCGGCATGCCCTCACGGTGAGCAGCCACTGCACGAGCGCAGCCACGCCGATGGCACCCGACGCCATCAGCACACCGCCCTTCGACAGCAGCCACAACGACGACACCAGGGTCGCCATCGTCGCCACCTCGATCCACATCAGCCAATGATTGCGCGCATGTGCCGCGAGGAACGCGGACAGGATGAAGCTGCCCGTCCCGGGCAGCGACGCGAGGGCGAGCACGCCCAGCAACGGCGCGACCTGCGACCAGGCCGGGGGCAGCAGCGCGGCGACCAGGGTGGGCGCGCATATCGCCAGGCCCGCCGACATCGGGAACAGGAGCAATGCCGCGAACGTCAGCGCACGCACCATCAGTGCAGGCCGCTCCTGTGGCGGCGCGCGCGTCACGGCCGGCACCATCACCGTGCCGATATGCCCTCCCACATAGACCGCAGGCAACTGCGCAAGGTTGAACGCCATGCCATAGCTGCCTGCGTCATGCGCGCCCACGAGCCGGAACATCAAGGGCTTGTCCCAGTAGCGCGCACCCTCGCTGAGGACGATCTCGCCCGTGATCAGTGCGCCGAAGCGGAGAATGTCGCGCAGCCGTGCGGCGGATACCTTCACCGGCAGCAGCCAGTCGCGCAGGCGCGTGGCCGTGATCGTTGCGCCGGCAATGACGCAGGACTGGACGATGAAGGCGATGATCATCGCCTGCCCGCCCAGCGTGGTCGTGCTGACCAGCGAGACGGCCACCACCGCATAGGCCACGTCGCCGAGCGCGGTGCCCAGCGCGATCCGTCCGAAGCGCAGCTCGCGTGCGAGCAGCTTGTCCGGCATCGCGCCGAGGCGGCGGATACCGATGCCCAGCAGGGCGCCAGGCAGGTAGTCGGCCACCCGCGGGGCCTGCAGCCAAAGCGCGAGCGTCGGTGTGGCCCACCAGAGCACTGCGATCATGGCGATGCCTGCAAGCAGGTACACCATGCTCGCGGCGAAGATGGCCTCCCTGCCCTCGCCCCCACGGACCACGACATACTGGCCGCACCCCCACGCGGCGATCCAGTTGCCGGTCAGCGCGATGACCGTGGCCACGGTCACTTCGGCCACGATGTCGGGCGTCAGGTGGCGTGCGATCAGCAGCGTTCCTACCAGGCCCACGGCGCGCCCCGACAGGCCGCCGATGATGCCGAGTGCGGCGCCGGAAAAGATCTTTCGGTGATCGTTCAAGCAAGCGTCCCGTGCCGGTGCGAGTATCCGGTGACCGGATGATCGCTCACGTCGTCTCCAGGCGCATCCCGCGCCGCCGCCAGCCTTCGCGCATCCACGCCATCATCGGCCGTTCGACGCCACGGTTCAGGCCCACCGCCAGGGCCAGCGACAGCGCAGCGGCCACCGCGCACGCCAGCAACGCCGGCACGCCACGCTGCTCCAGCTGATGGATCACCACGAAACCGATGGCCTGGTGCACCAGATACAGCGCATACGAGATGCCGCCCAGGAACACGAACAGGCGCGTGTCGAGGAATCCCAGCCCGCCCTGGAGGAACAGCGCGAAGATCGCGCAGCAGGCCAGCGCCACCGGCAGGAACACCGGCCGTTCGCCGATCGCGATGGCCAGCAGCGCCAACAGCACCATCACGAAGTTGAGCCGCCACTCGCCCGGATAGCGATGCATGCGATAGAAGAGAATGCCCAGCGCGAAGAACGGAATGAAGCGCAGGACCAGCAGTTCCCGCACCCAGTACGAGAAGTGCCAGTGATGCTTCTCGCACAGGCCCTCGACCGTCGCCAACAGCAGCCATCCGCCGATGATCCAGTGGATGCGCCCGAGCTGGCCGACCACGAACCAGAACAGCATCTGCACGTAGAAGAACAGTTCGATCTGCAGGGTCCAGTAGGACCCGTCCAGATGCTCGGCACCGAGGATCTCCTGCACCATCGTGAAATTGAGCAGCAGCGCCCCCAGCGGAAGCTGCTGCATCGACAGCCCGGCGGCATACACCACGGCGGCGGTGAGCAGGACGGCCGCCCAATAGCCCGGAAAGAGCCGGGAGAAGCGCGACACCACGAAATCCATGGCGTTGCGCGTGCGCTCCAGCGTCATGAAGATCACAAAGCCGCTGATCAGGAAGAACAGGTAGACGCCGTACTTGCCCACCCGCAGGTCCAGCGCCATGCCGCCGGCATGGCCTATCTGCTCCTGATAACGCGTTGTGAAGTGGTAACCCAGCACGGCGACAGCGGCGATACCGCGCAGGGCGTCCAGTTCCACCATCCGCGAGGGCGTAGACGTTTCGTGACCCACCCTGTTCCCCTGCATCGGCATGACTCGGTTCTGATAACGCCAACCACACCGTGCTGCGGACAGCATGGCCGCCTCTCCTCCACGGCTCCTGCATGCGTATCCTGATCGTCACCTCCCAGTTCCCGATCGCCGGCGAACCCAACCGCGGCCGCCCCGTCTACCAGACCGCGCGCGAACTGTCGCGGCTCGCCGAGGTGAAGGTGATCAGCCCGGTCGCTTCGTATCCCCGCTGGGCACAGCCGCGCAGCTACCTGTATCGCCCCGTGGAAGATGCGCAGGTCGCGCCCGGCTGCGACGTGGACCATGTGCGCTATCCCGCGTTGCCGGCGATCAGCCGTCCTTTCAATGGCCATCTGTGTGCACGGGCGCTCGCCGCGCCGCTGCGCGCCTTCGCGCCTGACGTGGTGCTGGCCTACTGGCTGTATCCGGACGGCTACGGCGCGATGCGGGCTGCACGCGCGGCCGGCGTCCCCTTCGTCGCAGGTGCGCGCGGCTCCGACCTGCGCGTACGGGATGCCATCAGCCGCCGACTGACCCGACCCGTGGTCCGCGCGGCGCGCCGGCTGCTGGTGGTCAGCGAAGACCTGGGACGCGTCGCAGTCGAGGGCTACGGCGCCGAACCGCATCGTGTCCGCGCGATTCCGAATGGCTGCGATGCCAGTCTGTTCCATCCCGGCGACCGCAGCGCCGCGCGGGGCGCGCTCGGCGTGGCGGAGGATGCCGAGGTGGTGCTTTACGTGGGACGTCTCGTCGCCGAGAAGGGCCTGCGCGAACTGCTGCAGGCGTCGCGCCGCCTGGTGGCGCAGCGGCCACGCGCCCGCGTGGTGCTGGTGGGTGAAGGACCCCTGCGGGGCGAGCTGGACGCGGCGCTCGCCGCCGATCCCTCGTTGCCGCTGCAACTCGCCGGTGCACAGGCCCCCGCCGAAGTGGCGCGCTGGATGGTCGCCGCCGATGTAGTCACGCTGCCCAGCTATTCGGAAGGTCATCCGAACGTGCTGGTCGAAGCGCTGGCGTGCGGCAGGCCCGTGGTGGCGACCCCTGTCGGCGGCATCCCGGAAGTCGTGGATGCGGCCAACGGCGTGCTGGTCCCGGCGCGCGATGCGGACGCACTGGCGGCCGCACTGGTGCAGGCACTGGAACGGACCTGGGACGAAGCCGCACTCGCGCGGCGCTTCTCCCGGGATTGGGAGCAGGTCGCCCGGGAAACCCTGGATGCCTGCGGGGAAGCGGTCGCCGAAACGCATGCCGGCCGGGCGTACTACGCCACCGGCCAGGCCTGACAAGAACACGGACAGGGGAAGCAGCACATGTGCGGAATCGCGGGTTTCATGGGTCCCAGCGTCGTCTCGACAGAGGCGCGGCCTTGGCTGGAGCGGATGATCCAGCCACTGGCGCACCGCGGCCCGGACGGCTTCGGTTTCCACGCCGCGCCGAGTATCGGACTGGCACACGCGCGCCTGTCGATCATCGACCTGTCCACCGGCGACCAGCCCATCCACAATCCGCGCCGCACCGTGTGGACGGTGTTCAACGGGGAGATATTCAACTTCGTCGAACTGCGCAGGATGCTGGAGGACAAGGGCCACGTGTTCTACACGCAGTCCGACACCGAGGTGATCGTGCATCTGTACGACCGCTACGGCGAGGACTTCGTCCATCACCTCAACGGCCAGTTCGCCATCGCCTTGTGGGACAGCGAACGCCAGCGCCTGGTGCTGGCGCGCGACCGGGCCGGCATCCGTCCGCTGTACTACACCCGCCAGCGCGGTCGCCTGTGGTTCGCCTCCGAAGTGAAATCGCTGCTGGCGGTACTGCCGGAGTGCGCGCACCTCGAGCCGCAGGCGTTGCTGCAGACGCTGACCTACTGGGCCCCGGTGGATCCGGAGACGCTCTACCAGGGCGTGCAGAGCCTGCCACCGGGGCATGTGCTGACGGTGGAGCGCGACGGGCGCCAGCACCTGCGCCGCTATTGGGACTGGACGTTCCCCGACGCGGACGCGACATCGCCTTCACGGTACCCGCTCACGCTGGAGCAGGCCACGGCGGAGCTGCGCGAACTGCTGGTCGATGCGGTGCGCCTGCAGCTGCGTGCCGACGTTCCGGTGGGCGCCTACCTCAGCGGCGGCCTCGACTCCTCCGGCATCGTCGCCCTGATCCGCGGCTTCACCGACACGCCGGTACGCACGTTCTCGGTGGCGTTCGAGGATGGCGAGTTCGACGAAAGCGCGCACCAGCAGGCAATGGTGCGGCACCTGGGCACCGACCACACCACGCTGATGTGCACGCGCCGCGACATCGGCAATGCGTTTCCGCGCCTGATCCGCCACACGGAAACACCCGTGCTGCGCACCGGGCCCGTCCCGCTGATGCTGCTGGCCGGCAGTGTGCGCCAGCACGGCTACAAGGTCGTGCTGACCGGCGAAGGCGCCGACGAAGTGTTCGGCGGCTACGACCTGTTCAAGGAAGCCAAGGTGCGACGCTTCTGGGCGCGCCAGCCCGGCTCGCGCCTGCGACCGCGCCTGCTGGAGAAGCTGTACGGCTACCTGCAGAACTCGCCGGTGAGCAGTCCCGCGTTCGCGCAATCGTTCTTCGGCCAGGGCATGGAGCACCTCCACCGGCCGATCTTCGCGCACGTGCCGCGCTGGACCACCTCGCAGCGCGCCTTCGCCTTCCTGTCGCCGGACCTGCGGACCACGGCCGCGCACTGGGACCCGCTGGAGGCGTACGAGCACACGCTGCCACCGGACATCGCGCGATGGAGCGATCTCGCGCGCGACCAGTACGTGGAAGCCAAGTCGCTGCTGGCCGGCTACCTGCTGTCCTCGCAGGGCGACCGGGTGGCGATGGCGAACTCGATCGAGGGCCGTTTCCCGTACCTCGACCATCGCGTCATCGAGTTCGCCAACCGCCTGCCGCCCAGCTTCAAGATCCGCGGCATGACGGAAAAGTACCTGCTGCGGCGCGCCCTGGCGGAACTGCTGCCGCCGGATATCGTGCAGCGGACCAAGCAGCCGTACCGCGCACCGGACAGCCAGAGCTTTTTCTTCGACGGCAAGCCGCTGGACTACGTCGCCGACCTGCTGTCGCCCGATGCGATCCGCGATGCCGGCTATTTCGACCCCGCGCCGGTATCGCGGCTGGTGGAGAAGTGCCGGCTTGGACGGGCGACGGGCTTTGCCGACAACCAGGCATTCGTGGGCATCCTTTCCACGATGCTGGTGCACCGGCAGACCGTCGAGGCGCGCCTGTCGCCCCTCCCGGCGGCACACCCTTCCGGCGCGGTCGCGTAGGACGCACACTCGGACATCTCGAGGGGAGCAAGGCATGGATTGGCGGGTCAAGGGCACCATCCAGAAAATTCTCGGCGCGCTGCCCGGTGGGCACGGGCTGCACTTCCACCTGCAGCGCCGCTTCGGCGGCCTGCGCGATTTCGACGGTGAACTCGCGACCAAGGTGGACGACTGGGAAATCATGATCGGCCACCTGCGCGGCGCCGGCGTGGTGCTGCCCGGCGTCCGCTGCTTCGAGATCGGTACCGGGTGGTACCCGACGTTCCCGTTCGCCTGCTATCTGGCAGGTGCCGCACGCGTGACCACGTACGATCTCAATCCGCACCTGCGCATGGACCTGACATTGCGCTGTGCGGACGTACTCGGCCGTTTCCTCGACCGCATCGCCACCGCCGCCGGAGTTCCACTCGCGGACGTCGAACAGCGCCATCGGCAGCTGCTCGACCGCCTGCGCGCGGGTGCCGACCTCGACGCCGCCAGTGGAAGCGTGATCCATTACCGCTCGCCGGCGGATGCCACCCGCACCGCGCTTCCGGACGGCGATGTCGATGTGGTGTTCTCGAACAGCGTGCTCGAACACGTGCCGCCGGATGTGATCGATGCGATGTATGCCGAATCCATGCGGATCCTGTCGCCGCGCGGCCTGATGTTCCATTCGGTCAATTGCGGCGACCATTACGCCTACGTGGACCGCAGCATCCACCAGCTGCACTACCTGAAGTATTCCGACAACCAGTGGCAGCGCTGGAACAACGCCTTTCTCTACCAGAACCGCCTGCGCGCGCACTGGTTCGTGGAAGGTGCGCGCCGGCATGGATTCGACATCGACCTGGACACGTCCACGACGCGGCCCGAACGCATGCGCCAGCTCGCCGGCACGCCCGTGCACCCGCAGTTCGCCCACGTCCCGGCCGAGCAGCTGTGCATCACCAGCGTGGATTTCATCGCGCGCAAGCCGGCTGCGAGCGCGGCCGGCTGACCCTCGCGCGCTACTGCGGCGCAGCCTGTGCCGGTGCGGGTGTGGCGGGCGCAGGGGCGATACGCAGCAGCTTGCCGTCGGGTGCCGGCGCATCCACCAGCACGTACAGCGCGCCATCCGGCCCCTGCCGCACATCGCGGATCCGCTGGTTGCGTTCGGTCAGCAGGCGTTCTTCGTGCACCACGCGGTCGCCGTCCAGTTCCAGGCGGATCAGCGCCTTGTCAGCCAGCGCGCCCAGGAACAGGTTGCCCTTCCAGCCCGGCAACGCGTCGCCGGTGTAGAACGCCATGCCGCTGAGACCGGGGGACTTCGCCCAGACGTGATGGGGCTGCTCCATGCCGGGCGCCGCCTTGCCCTGTGAACCCGGTACGGGCCGGCCGCTGTAGTCGATCCCGTGCGTGATCACGGGCCAGCCGTAGTTGAGGCCGGCTTTGGGCAGGTTGAGTTCATCGCCGCCCATGGGCCCATGTTCGGTGGCCCACAACTGGCGCGTCACGGGATGCAGGGCTGCACCCTGCACGTTGCGATGTCCGTACGACCAGATCTCGCCACGGGCACCTGCGCGCGACACGAAGGGATTGTCGGCCGGCACCGTGCCATCGGGATGGATGCGCGCGATCTTGCCCGAGAGCTTGTCCAGCTCCTGCGCCGTGGCCGCACCGACGCGATTGTCGCCTTGGGTGACGAACAGGTTGCCCTGGTCGTCGAACACCAGCCGTGCGCCGACATGGGTGCCGTGCGAGAGCTTGGGCTCCTGCCGGTACACGACGGTCGACTCGACCAGCGCATCACCCTGCAGCTTGCCGCGCACGACTGCAGTCCCTGCCTTGTTGCCGCGGAAATTGGGCTCGGCGAAGGCCAGGTAGACCCATCCGTCCTGCGGGTAACCGGGTGACAGTGCGACGTCCAGCAGGCCGGCCTGTCCGTCGACGAAGATCTCGGGCAACCCGGTGAGGGGTGCCGACACGCTGCCGTCGGCGGCGATCCTGCGCAGTCGCCCCGCCCGTTCGGTGACCAGCATGCCGCCGCCGGGCAGGAAGGCGAGCGACCACGGATGGTCGAGGCCGACGACCTGTTCCGACACCACGAAATCCTGCCTCTCCGACGCGTAGGCCGTTGGCGCCGGATCCTGCACCGAGCGGGGAGGCGCCGCGGGCGCGGCGACGGGATCGGCCTGGCGGCACGCCGCCAGCGCCACGACCAACAGACACAGGGAGAAACGCATCGTGGACTCCTGTCGGCGCGGATACTGGGCGGCGATGGTAGCACCGGCGGATCGGCGGCCAGCACCTCATCCGGATGGCCGGTGATACGCGGAACCGCCGTTCATGTGAGCAGCAACGGAACAAGAAGCGTTGGGGAAACCATGCCGCAGAAGCAGCAGATCAAAACCTTCATCCTGCAGAACTTTCTCTTCTCGGATGACCCTTCCGCCGTGGGCGATCAGGATTCGCTGATCCAGGGCGGCATCATCGACTCGACAGGGATCCACGAGCTGGTGTTCTTCCTGGAGGACGCGTTCAAGCTGCAGATCGCGGCGGAGGAGATGACTCCCGCCAACTTCGATTCCATCCAGACCGTCGACGCGTTCGTCTCGCGCAAGCTGGCCGGCTGACCCGTCCCGTACGCCGTCGCCATGGAGCGCCTCGCCACCCGACTCGCGCGGATCGCACGTACCACGCCGCAACGCACCGCGATGGTGGAGGGCGATCGCACGATCGACTACGGCAGCTTCTGGTCGCAAGCGTCCGGCTTCGCGCACCACCTGCGTGAGGCCGGCCTGCAGGCCGGCGAACGCGTGGCGCTGGTGCTTCCGAACAGGATCGAAGCCGCCGTTGCGCTGTATGGCATCTGGCTGGCCGGCGGCGTCGCCGCGCCCCTGAATGCGCAGGCACGCTCGCGCGACTTCATGCCCTGGCTGCGCCACTGCGGCGCGCGCTTCGTGGTGCATGAGAGTGGCCATCGCGACATGGAGCAGACGCTGGCGCAATGGGACGACACCGCCCCCATGCCACGCGCGATCGCGCTGTCCCCGGACGACGACCTGCCACGTGCCGAGGGCGACGACGACTGGCCGCAGGACGATGCCGACGACACGCTGGCACAACTGCTCTACACCTCGGGCACGACAGGTGAGCCCAAGGGCGTGATGCTGAGCCATGGCAATCTCGCCGCCAACACCGATGCCGTCGTCGCTTATCTGGAGCTGACGCGCGACGACGTGATCGTCAGCGTGCTGCCGTTCTACTACGCCTACGGCGCATCGGTGCTGCATACCCACCTGGCCAGCGGTGCGTGCATCGTGCTTGGCCCGGGCATGGTCTTCCCGATCCAGGTGCTCGACGCGCTGCAGCGCCACCGCGCGACCGGCTTCTCCGGCGTTCCGTCCACCTACGTGTTGCTGATGGACATGCTCGAGCGCCGCAGCCACGACCTGTCTTCGCTGCGTTACCTGACGCAGGCGGGAGGTGCGATGGCGCCCGCCGTGGCCGACCGTGTCCGCGCCGTGCTTCCGGATGCGCGCCTGTTCCTGATGTACGGCCAGACCGAAGCCACATCGCGGATCAGCTGGCTCCCGCCGGAACGGCTTGACGACAAGCGAGGTTCGGTCGGCATCCCGGTGCAGGATACGCAGTGGCGCATCCTGCGCGAGGACGGCAGCCCCGCCTCGACGGGCGAAGCAGGCGAAGTCTGCGTGCGTGGGCCCGGCATCATGCAGGGCTACTGGAACCATCCCGCCGGCACCGGGGCAGTCCTGCGCGATGGCTGGCTGCATACCGGCGATCTCGGCCATGTCGACGCCGACGGCTATCTGTTCCTGCAGGGCCGACGCAGCGACATGATCAAGACCGGTGCCCACCGCGTACACCCCAACGACGTGGAAGAAGTCATCGCAGAACTTGCCGGTATCCGCGAAGTGGCGGTGGTCGGTATCGACGACGACACGCTGGGCCAGGTCATCAAGGCCTTCGTGGTGGCGGACGAATGCATCCCCCGTGCGGAAGACCGCATCAAGGCACACTGCCGTGCACGCCTGCCGGCTTACAAGATTCCCCGACACATCACCTTCGTCGAAGCCCTGCCGCGGACTGCATCCGGCAAGGTAAGACGCGTCCAACTGACGGAGCAGACCACGACACCATGAGCCAGCTCGATCACCATGTCCTCGACATCGACTACCAGAGCGAAGCCGACCGTATCGCGGCGCGCCTGCGCGAGATCACCGCGCGCCAACTGCACCGGCGCGGCCTGGTGGTCGCGATCTCCGGCGGCATCGACAGCTCGGTCAGCGCCGCGCTCGCGGTGCGCGCATTGGGGCCCGACCGCGTGTTCACGCTGATCCTGCCCGAACAGGATTCCTCCGACGACAGCGCCGCGCGCGCGCGCATCCTGGCCGAGCACCTCGGCGTGCGGACCGAGACCGTGGACATCGCCCCTGCGCTGGCGGCGATCGGCTGCTACCGCGCCCGCGACGAAGCCGTGCGCAACACCCTGCCCGAGTACGGCGAGGGCTGGAAGTTCAAGATCGTCATCGACGGCGGCACCGAAGGCCGCATCAACCGCTTCCGCCTGATCGCGCAGTCGCCGGATGGCGCCATGCACGAGCGCGATCTCGCGCTGGCCGACTACCTGACGATCGTCGCCGCGACCAACTTCAAGCAGCGCATCCGCAAGACGTTGGAGTACTTCCACGCCGACCGCTTGAACTACGGCGTCGTCGGCACGCCGAACCGGGTGGAGTACGACCAGGGCTTCTTCGTCAAGAATGGCGACGGCTCGGCCGACGTCAAGCCGATCGCGCACCTGTACAAGTCGCAGGTCTACGGCATGGCACGCCACCTCGGCCTGCCGGAGCGCGTCTGCGCCGCGATCCCGACCACCGACACCTACAGCCTGAGCCAGGGCCAGGACGAGTTCTACTTCGCCCTGCCCTACCAGCAGATGGATCTCGCCATCTGGGCGCTCAACCATGGCCGCCCCGCCAGCGAGCTCGCCATCGCCCTGGGCATCACGCCGGCGCACGCGCAGGCCGTCTACGACGACGTCCGCAACAAGCGCCGCACCACGAAGTATCTGCACATGGCGCCGGTGTTGGCCGGCGACGTTCCCGAACTGGACTGAGCGATGAACGCCATGCCCACCCCGCCGCAGTACCTCGTGGGAGCCGGCCATCCGGCGCGCGACCGGGAGACGGTGCTGTCGTTGTGGCGTGGCAATCTGGGCCAGGACGCCCGGATGACCGCAAAGTACGAGTGGTTCTACCTGCGCTGCCCGCATGGCGAACCGCTGTTGCAGTTGCTGCTCGATGTCCCGACGCAGACGCACGTGGGCACGGCATCCGCAGGCAGGCGCCGCCTCGTGTGGCAGGGGCGGGAACTGCGCGGAGGCGTGCTCGTGGACCTCGCCGTGCTGCCCCAGCATCGTTCACTGGGGCCCGCACTGATGTTGCAGCAGGGATTGATCGCGGCCGCGGGTGAGGCGCTCGATGTTCTCTACGGCTTCCCGAATCCCAAGGCCGCCCCGGTGTTCAAGCGGATCGGGTATGCCCAGTCCGCGCATCTGGTGCGTTACGCACGCGTGCTGCGCCACGCCCACTATCTTCGCAGCCGCCTGCCAGGCTGGCTCGCGTCGCCCGCAGGCTGGGCCGCCGACAGGGTGGTCGCGCTTCGCGATGCATGGTCGCGCCTGCGCGGCCCGGCGTTGCGCTCGGCATGGACGGACCAGGCCGACGCCCGCATCGATGCCGTGTGGGCGGACTCCCACAAGGGCGACGATGTCATGGCGGTACGCGATGTCGGCCATCTGCGCTGGCGCTTCGACGAATCTCCGCTGGCGACCACCCGCTATCTGCTGGTGAAGCGCGCACGCGACCGTGCCCTGCAGGCCTGGTTCGCCGTGCAGCGCATCGAGGGTACGCTGCATGTGCGCGACTTCTGGTCTCTCGACGGCGCCAACGGCATGGCGGCCATGCACGTGGGCGAGCTGCTTCGTGCCGCGCGTACGCTGGGCTGCGCGGCTGTCTCGGTGGAGATGTGCGCCTCGGACGCGCAACGCGCGGGATGGCAGGCGCTGCATTTCGTCGAGCGCGGACGCAGGCCGGTGTTCACGCGCTGGAGCTCGTCAGGCGAACCGGCAGCCGCCGCGTCGCTATTCCTGACCTCGGCGGACGAAGACGAATAACGCGCGCAGCGGCACCCGTGCCTGACAGCGTCAGGCCAGGCGGCGCGCCTGTCGGCGGAACAGGTACAGGGCCAGCCAGTCTTCGCGGAACCGTCCCTTGGCATCGACCACCGCGTCGGTTTCGAAACCGGTCCGGCCCAGCAGCCAGCCGACGCCCGGCGTCGTGGGATTCAGTACCGGCACGCTGGTGAACAGCAATTCGTAACCGGCTTCCCGCGCCTGCTGCGCGATGGCGGCATCGAACGATCCATGGGGAAACGACATCGACTCCGCACTGGCATGCGTCTGCCCCAGATGCTGGGCGAGCGCTGCGCGTGCGCCGGCAAGTTCCGCATCCAGATCAGCCGCGAGCCTCATCGGCGTGTGGGTCTTGCCATGCAGGCCCAGGGCAACGCCCCCGGCTTCAAGCTGATGCAGTTCCTCGGCAGTGACCATGTGGCGGTGCCCGTCATCGAGCCGCGCCATGAAAGGCTCCAGTACGCGTGCGCGGACATCCGCCTCCAATGCTTCGAGGCGCGCGATCACCTCGCGCAGGGCGCCGATGGTCTCATCGACCTGGGCCCCTGGCGCCTCGCCAGCCGGCAACGCAGCCGCCAGTTCGTGCACACCCAGCGCTCCGCGTCGCCAGGCGCCGATGAGGCGTTCCTGGAAGAAAGGCTGCCGGGTTCCCACCGCATCCGCCACCACGAACAGCAGCGCCGGCAAGCCCGCCCGCTTCAACGCGGGAAGCGCGTAGTGGGCATTGTCGGCCCAGCCGTCGTCGAAGGTGATCAACAGGGATCTTGGCGGCAGGGGCGCGCCTGTCCTGCGCGACGCCAGCACCTGCTCCAGCGATACCACGCTGTAGTGGCGGCGGAAGAACACCAGCGACTGTTCAAGCCAGCGCGTGGCCAGCGTGTAGTCGGGGTCGCAGGTCGCCCAGCGCGGATCGTCCGGACTCAAGGTACGATGGAACATCACCACCGTCAGGCTGTCGGCGTTGCGCAGCCGGTGATAGAGGCCGAGCAACCCGCTCGTGTACAACAGCTTCTTGGAGACGTCCTTCAGCATGGCGCCCGACATCGAAGTTTCAGTGATTATACCGACGTACAACCGTCGGGACCTGTTGCCGCGCGCCATCGATTCCGTGCTGGCGCAGACCCACCGCGTCGACGAGATCATCGTGGTGGACGACGGCTCCACCGATGGCACGGCCGACATGCTGCAGGCGCGCTACGGTGAACGCGTGAAGCACGTGTGGCAATCCAACGCAGGCGTATCGGCCGCACGCAACCATGGCCTCCGCCTCGCCCGTGGACGCTATCTCGCCTTGCTCGACAGCGACGACGAGTGGTTGCCGGAAAAGACCGCGCTGCAGGTGGCCTTCCTCGAATCCAGGCCGGACTTCGGCATGGTCGTCTGCGACGTCGAGCGCATCGATGGCGACTACCGGCACATCGACGTCTTCCACCGCCGCGAGGTGATCCGCGAGGATGGCTGGGCGTTGCGATGGCTGCTGCACAATCCCGCATTGATTCCCGCATCGGTCATGCTCCGCCGGCAGGTGGTGGACCAGCTGGGCGGGTTCGATGAGGCATTGCGCACTGCCGAGGATCTCGAATTCCACCTGAGGGTCGCACGTCACTGGCCGATCGGTGTCGTCGAACTGGCACTGGTGCGCGCGATGCGGGGCCATGATGGCCTGTCGGCGGCGAGCAGCACGTACGACGACTATGTCCGCGTGGTCGAAGCCGCTGTCGCCGGTGCCCGCGGCACGCTTGACGACGGCGAACTGGACGCCGCGCTTGCCGGCACCTACCTGCGCAATGCGCGCGGCATGCTGATACGCCGCCGCTGGGTTGCGGGCGGCAGACTGGCCAGCCGCGCCTGGCGGCTCTCGCGGGACAGGGGACAGCGTCGCGAAATCCTGGCCCTGTTGCCGTTCGGCCTGAAACGCTTCCTGCGCGGACTGCTCCCCGCCGGCTGAATTTCCCTTCCGCATGCGCGGCCGCTCAGCGCGCGCCGCGGCCGAACAGCACGACCTCTACGGTCTGCAGCAGGATCATCACGTCGAACACCAGACCATGGTTCTTGACGTAGAACAGATCGAACTTGAGTTTCTCTTCCGCATCGCGCACCGATGCACCGTAGGGGTAGCGCAGCTGCGCCCACCCGGTCAGACCGGGCTTGACGCTGTGCCGCACGCCGTAATAACGCACTTCATCGTTGAGCATGTCGACGAAATGCGGGCGCTCCGGTCGCGGCCCCACGAAGCTCATGTCGCCGCGCAGCACCGCGATGAGCTGCGGCAGTTCGTCCAGGCGCGTCTTGCGGATGAAGCGCCCCACCCGCGTGCTGCGGTCGTCATCCTTGCTGGCCCAGATCGCGACGCCGCCCTTCTCGGCATCCACCCGCATGCTGCGGAACTTGGTCAGCGTGAAATGCCGCCCACGCTCGCCCACGCGTGTCTGGCTGTAGAAGACAGGCCCGCCCGACTCGACCCAGACAGCAAGGCCCACGAGGACCATCAGCGGCCAGCTGACCAGCAACAGCGCGCCCGCCGCCAGAAGGTCGAAGAAGCGCTTGCTGAGGCGACGTGGCGTGGAGTAGTCGAAGCCCCCCGAAAACACCAGCCAGGACGGGTCCACCGCGTTGAGCTGCACCATGCCCGCTTCGCGTTCGAAGAAGCTGGACAGGTCGACCACGGATATCCCTTGTTGTACGCACTGGAGCATCTGCTCCATGGGTAGCCCGCCGCGACGCTCATCGGGCGCGATGACCAACTCGTCGATCAGCAGGCGTTCGGTCAGGGCATGCAGTCCTTCATCCCCCATGTGGACCAGCATGTCCTCGCGTACCAGCACGGGCTGGCCTGGCACCGGCACGAATCCCACGACGGAGAACGTGCGACGGTCCGAGCGGCGCCGCATGCAGGAATTGATCAGGTCCGCATTGCGGCCTGCACCGAGAATCAGGACGCGCTGCTTCAGGACGTCCGAATGGAACACCCGCACCCACCCGATGCGGACCAGCACGATGCCAACCACTCCGATGCCCAGCGAGATGGCCAGCACGCCGCGACCGAGATACGCAGGAGGCACCAGGTAATACAGGACGACGAGCGCGATGCCGCCAAACGCGAACGAGAGCGCCAGGCGCAGGACGAAGTCCATGCGGGAGTGCCGGACGTGGGTCTGGTAAAGGCCGAAGGCGGTCATGGAGCCGGTGATGGCCAAGGCCACCAGTGCCGCGCGCCACGGCGTCTGTTCCAGGAACATCACCTGGTATTCCGAATCCGTGTGGAAGCGGATCCACGCCGCCGCCATCACGGCTGCGAACAGTACGACGACTTCCCCCAACCACAGGAACCGGATCACCCGGTCCTTGCGGCTCTTGTGCGCTGCCTTCATCGACGCCCCCTGCTGCCGTACCGGCCAGCACCCTCGGCCCGTACCGCGATACGTTTCATTCCGTCGCCACGCGGCCATCCCTTCCCGGGAAAACCATCGCCCTGGCGCCGGTACGTCTTCTTACTTCCGACACACCTCCTCGAACGTGACTTTCCGCCAGTGCCGGACACGGGAACGAAAAAAGGCCGCCCCGAAGGGCGGCCTCTGGTCGCAACAGGGGAAAACGGCCGCGCGTCAGCGGCGGACAACGCCCCTTCGGTAACGTGCAGCGGGTGCTTGCCGCCAGCGCGGCCGCTCGCGGACCGCCGGCAGCGTGGCCTGCGCAGGGGTGGCAATGGCCGGTTGGGACGCGGTCACCGGCTGTGCCGCCGCTCCGGACGCGCGTGACGGGATCAACGGTTGCGACCCATTCACCCGGATCGGGTCGGAGACCTGGTCGATGTCGAACTGTTCGAACGCCCCCACATCGATGCGGTTCTCCAGCAGAAGACGGGCATGCGCATCGCCCATCGCGAGTTTGGTCCGCAACGGCGGATCGAAGGCCGGCAGCAGCTGCGGCGACGGGAACGGGAAAGCGGTTGGCGTCACGGGCGTATTGTTGCCCGCGTTCAACAGGGGACTGCCCGCGCGCGGACGAAGGTTGCGCTGCGCCAGATCGACGAACATCGGGTCGTTGCCGCGCAGCGTGCCCGTCCATTCCGTCGGCACCATCGCCGCCGCCGTCTGCACCCAGTTGTTGGAGCCGGCGACCTTGCGGCCATCCGACCAGGGCTCCCTGCTCTGCGGACCACAGTACGGCGTGTCGACATTGCTGGCCGGATTCTCGCGGACGATGCTGGGCGCACTGCCCGCTGCCGGCTGGTAGATCACATTGTTGTGCATCTCCAGCGAGCCCTGTCCCAACTGGACCAGCACGGCGTTCGCCGTGCCGGAGCGGTCCATCAGGATGGTGTTGTTCACCAGGCGCGTGCGCCCCTGGTTGCGTCCGTTGAGATCGCCGCCAATGCGCAGCGCATTGCCCGAACGACTCGTCGAACGATGGATGATGACGTTGCCGACGAGCTCGGCGTCTTCGCGCCGGAGATCCGCCGTCCAGCCGGACTTCTGCGTCTCGCAGTCGGGCCCGATCAGCTCGACTTCGTGCAGGTCCGACCCCTCGATCCAGTTGTAGTGGATTTCGGCACGCTGGTGGCGCACGCGCACCAGCACGCCACCCGTGGCGCTGTGCACGTAGTTGTAGCGCATCCTGAAGACGGTGTCCGGATAGGCCACTTCGTCGGACTGCATGTAGATCGCGTGCCGGCGGTCACCCTGACCCGAGCGGGCGATCTCGCTGTATTCGAGCGTGAACGAACCGGAGTTCTGGTCGGCGCCCAGGATGCCGTGCGAGGGACAGTCATGCACGTAGGCATCGCGTACCGTGGCGTTGTGGGCTTCGCTGAAAATGCAGGAGCTCGTTCCGCCGGTCACCTCGAAGCCTTCCAGCACGACGTGGTTCGACTGCTCGAACTTGATGGTATGGGTGCCCCCCGAAAGCACCGGCCGGGTTGCCCCGGCGACACGGCGCCACCTGATCGTCACCGGGCTGGCTTCCGTACCGCTGTCATCGCTGCCCACCACGATATTGCCGGCGTAGGTCGCATTGCCGTCCACTTCGACGATGTCGCCAGGCGCCAGATTGACGCTGCTGAAGAGGGTCGTGAGCTGCGTATAGGTGCGCCCCGGGCCGACGTTGTAAGTCGCGGCAGCCGCGCTCAAGGGGACAGCCGCCAGCAGCCCCAGCCCAAGCAAGGGTTTTGAGAAATGCATCAAATGGACTCCCGCGATTGCTCGCGTTCTGTTGTTTCCCCTGCCCGATCATTGTCCCGACGCGGGCGTGAACAGCCTGCTAATCCGGACCTTCATTAAGCGCTGCGGATGAGACGCGCGCCCCATTTCGGTGATCGGATCTGCCTTCAAGTACGCGAAGGACCGCCGAAGGCGGCCGCAGACGTCGTGCCCAAGGAATCTTTCCATCAGGTTATTGACGGGTGAAATTCGTTCGTGCAAAATTCCGCTTCTAACGAAACGCGCCCGTAGCTCAGCTGGATAGAGTACCTGGCTACGAACCAGGCGGTCGGGAGTTCGAATCTCTCCGGGCGCGCCATTTTCGAAACAGGCTGACTTAGGTCAGCCTGTTTTTTTTCGTCCGCGAGAAGAGGAGCATCGTTACAGCTCTCATGCGGACAAAAAGAAGCCCCGCATTGCGGGGCTTCTTTCATCAACTGGCGGAGTGAGAGGGATTCGAACCCTCGATAAGGCTTTTGACCCTATACTCCCTTAGCAGGGGAGCCCCTTCGGCCACTCGGGCATCACTCCGGTTTTTGTCGCACGTTGCAGCCAGGCTGCAGCGGCCGCCTAGGATAGCGGCTCACCGCGCAGGCGGCAAACAAATTCACTCCGAAGTGACGTTTTCAGACCCTGCCGGCGAAGCGATCTCTTCGCCGCGCTGGATGCGCTGGTAGATTTCTTCGCGATGCACGGCCACATCCTTGGGCGCGGTGATACCGATACGCACCTGGTTGCCTTTCACGCCAAGCACGGTCACCGTGACCGAATCGCCGATCATCAGGGTTTCGCCGACACGGCGGGTCAAGATCAACATGTTTCTTCTCCGTAATCCGGCAAAGGATAGTGCCGGGGGCGCGCCAGCCTTGTGAAAACCGGCCGACAGCTTCCTGGTACATTCATGAACCTAAAGCATGGTAGCGGCCGGAGGCACACGGCCGCAAGCGCTGAATGACCCCATGACGGGTCAGGCGAGGCGTTGCTGGACCCATGCCGGGACGCTCTCAAGGGCCGCAGCAAGGGCGGGCCCGTCCTCACCACCACCCTGGGCGAGGTCCGGGCGACCACCGCCCTTGCCCCCGATCTGACCGGCGATATGTGACAGTAGTTCCCCCGCCTTGACCCGGCCGGTTGCGGCACCGTTCACGCCCGCCACCAGTGCCGCCTTGCCGTCCGCAGTGCCGGCGAGGACGATCACGGCGTCACCCAGCTGCTGTTTCAGGCGATCCATGGCATCGCGAAGCGCCTTGGCGTCGAAGCCTTCCAGCCGTGACGCGAGTACGCGGACGCCCGCGATATCGACCGCCCCCCCTGCCAGGTCGGACGTGGCGCTGGAGGCCGCCTTTGCCTTCAGGGACTCCAGTTCGCGCTCGAGCTTCTTCTGCCTGTCGGCAAGAGCCCGGATCTTCTCGACCACTTCACTGGCGTTCCCGCCCAGAAGGCCTGCAGCTTCGGACAGCCGGCGCTCCTCATCCGCCACGTAATCCAGGGCACCCTGCCCTGTCACCGCCTCGATGCGTCGCACGCCTGCGGATACGCCACTTTCACCGACCAGCTTGAACAGGCCGATGTCCCCCGTGCGTCCGACGTGGGTGCCGCCACACAGCTCCGTGGAATAGCCGCCCATCTTCAGCACACGCACGTTCTCGCCATATTTTTCGCCAAACAGGGCCATGGCACCGAAATCCAGCGCCTCCTGCATGCCCATGTGATGCACTTCGGCCTCGTTGTTGGCACGGATCTGCGCATTGACGCGACGCTCGATCTCGGCCAGCTCCGCGGGCGTCATCGGCTGGAAGTGGGAAAAGTCGAAGCGCAGGCGATCCGGCGCGACCAGCGATCCCTTCTGCTGCACATGGGTGCCCAGCACTTCGCGCAGTGCCGCATGCAACAGGTGCGTGGCGGAGTGATTGAGGATGGTGCTGGCGCGACGCGCCGCATCCACCGACGCCACGACGTGGTCACCCACCTTCAACGAACCCTTCGCGACGCGACCTGCGTGGCCGTGGAATTGGCCAGCGAACTTGAGCGTGTCCGCGACATCGAACTCGACACCCTGCTCGGCCAGCACGCCGGTGTCGCCGATCTGGCCACCGGATTCCGCGTAGAAGGGGGTACGGTCCAGGATGACAACGGCCTCGTCACCCGCCTGCACCGCTTGCACCGGGCGCCCATCCTTGAGCAGCGCGACAATCTCCAGGCCGCCGGCATCAAGCTGGTCGTAACCCAGGAATCCAGTAGGCGAAAGCTGCGCCACCAGGTCGGCAGGCAGGCCGGTCGTCGAGGTGAACTTGCCGGCGGCACGCGCGGTTTCGCGCTGCTGCTCCATCGCGGCATCGAAACCCGCCATATCCACGGTCAACCCACGCTCGCGCGCGATATCCGCGGTCAGATCGACGGGGAAGCCATAGGTGTCATAGAGCCGGAACGCATCGACGCCCGGGATCACGCCATCGGTGACGCGAGAAGCCACATCGTCAAAGATGCGCATGCCCGAATCCAGGGTCTCGGCGAAGCGCTCCTCCTCGGCCTTGAGTGCGCGCTCGACGAGCTCACTAGCGGCGGGCAGTTCGGGATAGGCATCACCCATCAGGTCCGACAGTGTGCCGACCATCCTATGGAAGAACGGCTGCCGCACGCCCAGCATCCAACCATGGCGCAGCGCGCGGCGGATGATCCGGCGCAGCACGTAACCGCGCCCTTCATTGGAAGGCAGGACGCCATCGACGATGAGGAAGCTGCAGGCGCGGATATGGTCCGCGATCACGCGCAACGACTTGTTCTCGAGATCGGCCGTGCCGGTCAGCTCGGACGCCTTGCGGATCAGGCCCTGGAACAGATCGATCTCATAATTCGTGTGGACATGCTGAAGCACGGCCGCCAGGCGCTCCAGTCCCATGCCGGTATCGACACAGGGGGCCGGCAGCGGTATCAGCGTGCCATCGGGTTGCCGGTCGAACTGCATGAAGACGTTGTTCCAGATCTCGATATAGCGATCACCATCTTCATCCGGCGAGCCCGGAGGACCACCCGCGATGTGGTCGCCATGGTCGTAGAAGATTTCAGTGCAGGGACCGCAGGGGCCGGTATCGGCCATCTGCCAGAAATTGTCCGATGCGTAAGGGGCGCCCTTGTTGTCGCCGATGCGCACGATGCGTTCAGCGGGCAGGCCGATCATGTCATGCCACAGGTCGTAGGCTTCGTCATCGGTGTGATACACCGTGACCAGCAGGCGGTCCTTGGGCAGCTTCCAGACCTCGGTCAGCAATTCCCACGCCCAGCCGATGGCTTCCTTCTTGAAGTAATCGCCAAAGGACCAGTTGCCCAGCATCTCGAAGAAGGTGTGATGGCGGGCCGTATAGCCGACTGAGTCCAGATCGTTGTGCTTGCCGCCTGCGCGAAGGCAGCGCTGCACGTCGGCGGCGCGTACGTAGCTCCGCTTCTCCGCGCCCAGGAAGACGTCCTTGAACTGCACCATGCCGGAATTGGTGAACAGCAACGTGGGGTCGTTACCGGGCACGAGTGAGGCAGACGGCACGATGGTATGGCCCTTCCCGGCAAAGAAATCGAGGAAGTCCTGGCGGATCTGGCGGGTGCTGAAAGTATTGGGAGTGGTCATCTGGCAGGCATTGGCTGGAAGGCGCATCACCGCGCCGCGCTCTCCGCTACATGCGGGTGCGGCAGGGTGGAAGCAACCCAATGCCCTAGATTATCAGGCCGCTCCGTCCCAGTCCTCCGCCTCCAGCCGACTTGCGGCACGGATGGCGGCACCATCGAAGCCGCGTCGGATCAGGAAATCAGCGATCTTGCGCCGTTGAGCCTGGTCGATCTGGCGGGCTGGACCGAAACGACGGCGGACGAGGTCGCACGCCGCTTCGGTCCAGTCGCCATCGAAGGTGGCCATGGCCGCCGCCACTGCCTCACGGTCCAGCCCATGCGTGGACAGCTCAGCCCTGATCCGTAGCGGACCATAACCACCCGAGGCCCGGCTGCGGACAAGGGCCTCCGCAAAGCGCGTGTCGCTCTGCCAGCCCTCACCTGCCAACCGGTCCACGGCCGATCGCACATCGGCCGCTTCCACTCCACGGGACGTCAATTTTCGGGACAACTCCCGCCGGGAATGCTCCCGACGGGTCAGGAGTCCGAGCGCGCGCTGCAGGGGTGTCTGCTCGACCGGCTTGCGACGGCGGCGTCCCGCCCCCGGTGCATCTCCTGCTTCATCGACCATGACACGCGCCCATCTGACCTGCCGCGATGCTTATTCGCCGTCGTTGTCCGCACTTTCTTCGCGCTGCGCTTCAGCCGGCTGGAACTTCTCACGCAGTTCGGCTTCGAGCTTGGCGGCGATGGCGGGGTTCTCGCGCAGGAAGGTACGGGAATTGTCCTTGCCCTGGCCGATGCGCTCGCTGCCGTAGCTGTACCAGGCGCCCGCCTTCTCCACCAGCTTGGCTTCCACGCCCATGTCGATCAGTTCGCCTTCACGACTGATGCCTTCGCCGTAGAGGATCTCGGTGACGACCTGCTTGAACGGAGGCGCCAGCTTGTTCTTGACCACCTTGATCTTGGTCTGGTTACCGATGATCTCGTCGCCCTTCTTGATGGCACCGATGCGACGGATGTCCAGGCGGACCGAGGCGTAGAACTTCAGTGCATTGCCGCCGGTGGTGGTCTCCGGGCTCTGGCCGGGCATCATCACGCCGATCTTCATGCGCAACTGGTTGATGAAGATGACGGTGGTGTTGGAGCGCTTGATGTTGCCGGTGAGCTTGCGCAGGGCCTGGCTCATCAGGCGCGCCTGCAGGCCGGGCAACTGGTCGCCCATCTCGCCCTCGATTTCAGCCTTCGGGGTCAGCGCCGCCACGGAGTCGATGACCACGATGTCGATGGATCCGGAGCGCACCAGCATGTCGGCGATTTCCAGCGCCTGTTCGCCGGTATCCGGCTGCGACAGCAGCAGGTCATCCACGTTCACGCCGAGCTTGGCGGCGTAGATCGGGTCCAGCGCATGCTCGGCGTCGATGAATGCAGCCGTGCCGCCCTGCTTCTGGCACTGGGCGATGGCCTGCAGGGTCAGCGTGGTCTTGCCCGAGGATTCCGGACCGTAGATCTCCACCACGCGACCACGCGGCAGTCCGCCGATGCCCAGGGCGATGTCCAGCATCAGCGAGCCGGTGGGGATGATTTCCACGGGCTCGATGACCCGGTCACCCATGCGCATCACCGAGCCCTTGCCGAACTGGCGCTCGATCTGGGTCAGTGCGGCGGAAAGGGCGCGCTTCTTGTTCTCATCCATTGTCGTGGTCCTAGTCAAGGTGGTCAGGTGCGATCAGTGTGGGGAGCGGCCATCGCACAGGCTGCGACGGAACGGGCATGGGAGAAATTAGTTGCTCACGGGGGCTGCGGGGATCGGCGCTCGCCGCAGTGGGAGGTCGGGAAACACCGTGCTTCGATGCAGGAAGGCATCCCGACCGATCTAGCGCCATGCGTCACCGGTTCGGCCTCACCAGCCCGCAGTACAGGCCTTCGATGGCGAAGTCCTGGTCGGGCAGCACCTCGATGGGGGCATAGTCGGGATTGCGTGGCAGCAGACGGATGCGGTCCTTGCCGATCTTCAAGAGCTTGACGGTGATGGCGTCGTCGATCCGCGCCACTACGATCTGGCCGGAACGGGCGTCGCGCGTGCGGTGCACCCCGATCAGATCACCATCGAAGATGCCCTCATCGCGCATCGAATCACCCTTGACCTTCAGCAGGTAGTCCGGCGCGGGTGCGAAGAAGGCGCGATCCAGCAGCACGTAATCGTGGTGCCCTGCGTCCGCGCCGATCGGCGAACCCGCTGCTACCTGCCCCAGTACCGGGACACGCAGGCCGTCTTCGTTGGCGGCGGGAAATGCAAGGTCCGACTGGGGGGGCAACGGCGCCTTGAGCAGGCGGATGCCGCGCGCGCGGCCGGGGACCCGTTCGATGGCCCCCGCCTGTTCCAGCGCCTCCAGGTGGTACTGGGCGGCACGCACGCCCTTGAAGCCGAAGGCCTTGGCGATTTCCGCCTGCGACGGCGGCATGCCCTCGGCTTCCAGCCGTTCGGCAATCAGGGCGAGGATGGCGTGCTGGGTATCGGTCAGATCCATGGTTAGTAGTAATACTACTAACTTCGCCGATTGGCAACCCGGGGAGCGCTAGCGCCTCCCGCTGCGCAGGATCGAGAACAGGATCCACACCCCGCACAGCGCGGCGCCGAGGAAACCCAGCACGCCGAGCGCCATCAGCCACCGGTTGGAAACACCTCCGCCCACGCTGTTCATCACGATCGACGAACCGATGATCAGGGCGGCCGTGATGATGCCCATCGTCAGGCGGTTGGCAGCCCGGTCCACCTGCTCGCCGAACACCTTGAGCGTATCGACCTCGATGTGCATCTGCAGCTTGCCGCGCCGGGCCGACTGCAGCAGTCGATGCACGTCGCGCGGCATGTCGCGCAACAGGTCCACCAGCCCGGACAAGGTCCGTCGTCCGCGCCTTACCAGGACATCGGGCGCATAGCGCTCCAGCATGGCGCGCTCCAGGTAGGGGCGCGCTTCGCTGGCCATGTCGAAATCCGGGTCGAGCTGGCGCCCCATGCCTTCCAGGGTCAGGAACGCCTTGATCATCAACGCCAGATCCGCGGGCAGGCTGAGGCCGTGCTCGCGCAGCATCGCGGTGACGTCGCCGAGCATGGCACCCATGCGCAGGTCCTTCAGCGGCACGCCGCGATACTGGTCGACGAAGGCACCGGCGGACTCTTGCAAGCGCAGTTCGTCGACATCGTTGTTTTCCTCGGTCCAGTCGGACAGGACTTCCGCCACGGCTTCCGGGTCGTGTGCGACCAGGCCATGCAGCAGGCGCACGATCTGGAAGCGGCGCTGCTCGGTGACCCGCCCGACCATGCCGAAATCGATCACGCCGATGGCGCCGTCCGGCATGTAGAAGATGTTGCCGGGGTGCGGATCAGCGTGGAAGAAACCGTCCTCCAGCACCATCTTGAGCACGATCCCCGCCCCGGTGCGCGCGAGCTGCCTGCGGTCCAGCCCCGCCGCATCCACGGCGGCGAGGTCGCGCCCGGGAATGCCGTCCAGACAGGCTTGCACGTTGAGCCGCTCGCAGGTCCACTCCCAGTAAACGCGCGGGATCACGATGTCCTCGCGGCCGGCGAAATTCTGCGCGATGCGCTCGGCATTGCGGCATTCCGCAGCGAAATCCAGCTCGCGGCGCAGCGAGGCGCTGAACTGCTGCACGATGCGCTGGGGATGGTAGCGGCGCAGTTCGGGAAGATTCTTCTCGACGATGACGGCCAGGTGTTTCAGCAGCCGGAGATCGGCTTCCACCGTGTCGCGGATGCCGGGGCGGCGTATTTTCAGCACCACCGCGCTGCCGTCGGCCAGCCACGCGCGGTGTGCCTGGGCCAGTGAGGCGGCAGCCAGGGGCTCCTGCTCGATCCGGTCGAAGACCGCTTCGGGATCCGCCCCCAGGTCTTCGCGCAGTTGCGGCAGCACGTCCTCCCATCGCAACGCAGGCACGGCATTCTGCAGCTGGCAGAGTTCGTCGATCCACGTGGGCGACAGCAGGTCTACCCGGGTGGCCATCACCTGGCCCAGCTTCACGAACGTGGGGCCCAGGTCCTGCAACGTGCAGCGCAGCCGCGCAGGCACGTCCATGCGCAGGCGCCCTTCTTCGACCGCCTGCCAGTGCAGCAGGCGCCCCGCCTTCTCCAGCACGCCGGCCATACCGATGCGCTTGACGACATCGCCGAAGCCCCAGCGGATCAGTACCGACGCGATTTCCTGCAATCGGCCCAGATCGCGCACCGTGCCCAGCGTTTCCCACATCACCGCATTCCTCCGCGGCGGATAACCGCGATCACAGCTTTTCCAACCCGTCGAGCGCGGTCGCTACCGTCTGCCGGCGCACGGCATCGCGATCACCCGAAAACTGGAAAACCTCGGCGCGCGCATAGCCGCCCCGCCGCTTCCAGCCGATCCAGACCGTACCCACCGGCTTGTCCACGCTACCGCCGCCCGGGCCGGCAATGCCGGTCACGGCGACCGCGACGCTGGCACCCGAACTCACCAGTGCGCCGGACACCATTTCGATCACCGTCTCGCGGCTGACCGCGCCATGCGTCTCCAGCGTCTGCGGCCGCACGCCCAGCAGGGCCTGCTTGGCTTCGTAGCTGTACGCCGCCAAGCCGCAATCGAACCAGTCCGATGAGCCGGCGATATCGGTGACGCACTTGGCGATCCAGCCCCCCGTGCAGCTTTCCGCCGTGACCAGATGATCGCGGCCCTGCCTGAGGCGTTCGCCCAGACGGTGGGCCAGGACGCGCAGTTCTTCATCGGTGGGGACGGACATCATCGGTTCCGGCTGGGGGGCGTGCGTGTTGTAGCCGATTTGTCCGGCGCTGTCGCCCCGCCATGCCGCCCCAAAAGAAAACGGCCCGCCTGGGAGGCGGGCCGTTCGCGATGTTCTGCGAAGGGGATCAGTAACGCACGCGCAGGGTCACGCCATACATGCGGGGTGCGCCGAGGAACGCATTGAAGGTGTTGAACGGGTTGTTCGGCGCCGGCGAAACATTCTGCAGCGGCCCATCGAAGCCGACCTGCACGTAGTCCTCGTCGGTGATGTTGGTGCCCCAGAACTCCAGCATCCAGCGCTGGTCCTGCGCGCCGATGCCGAACCGTGCGTTGGCCACGGCGTAAGCATCCTGCATCTTCTCCGGATCCAGATCGGAACCGGTGTTGTACTTGGACACGTACTTGGCCCCGATGTTGAAGCGCGCCATCAGGCTGCCGACGTCCCATTCGTAGGTCAGCGACGCCGAACCGGACCACTTCGGCGCGAAGCTCATCTGCGCGCCGGGCAGCTTGTACAGCGCACCCGTGGGCGCCACGAAATCCCCGCCCGGGATGCTGTCGCCGTACTGCGTGTCGGCGTACATCAGGCCGCCCTGCAGCATGAGGCCGCGGATCGAGCGCGGCTGCCACATCAGCTCGGCATCCAGGCCCTGCGAAGTGACTTCCGGGATCGAGCGCACCACGAAGCTGGTGCCGAGGAAGCTGTTGAGCTGGAAGTCCTCGTACTTCTGGTGGAACAGGGTGGCGTTCAACAACAGGTTGCCATCCAGCCACGTGGTCTTGGCGCCCAGCTCGTAGCTGTCCACGAACTCGCCTGCGAACGAGGTGTCGAGCACCGGCAGGATGCCCGTGCCGCCACTGGACAGGCCGTTGGACGACTGCACGCGATCGAGGTTGAAGCCGCCGCCCTTGTAGCCGCGCGCGAACGAACCGTAGGTCATGACGTGCTCGTTCCAGCGGTATGCCGCCTTCAGCGTGCCGGACCATTCCTTCTCTTCACGCTCCTGCACCGTGTCGCGCGTGGGCGCGTTGTGCAGGGGGTTGGCCCACGGCAGGCAGCCGTAGCCGACCACCGTCGGCGCCGCAGCCACCGCCTGCGCCTGGGACAGGCCGCGCGCCATCAGCGCACCCACGACGCCGGCCTGGTTGGCCAGCATCGCGCCGCAGCCCGCACCGCCGTTGGGGTTGCTGTAGTTCGACACCAGCGTCTTCTTCTCGCGGGTGTAGCGCAGGCCCAGGGTAAGGTCGAGCGCATCCGTGGCGTGCCAGGTGTTGTTGGTGAACAGCGCCGTGCTCTTGGCGCTCTGCTCGTAGGTATCCAGCGCCCCCAGGCCGGCGAACACGGTGCCGAACGGGCGGCCCGTCGCCTGCGACAGGAACAGCGGCGCGGTCGGCGACTGGCCCAGGGCCGGATTGATGATCGACAGCAGCGCAACCGACAGATAGGGCTCGTAGTGCGAGCCGATGCGATAGGTTTCGGTACGGTCCAGGTCCTCGTCGGTGTAGAACGCACCGACCATCCAGTCGATGTGGTCGTTGCCGCCCGTCAGGCGGAACTCCTGGCTGAAGGTCTTGAAGCCGGTGAAGGACTCGTCCTCGTCTGCCACGCGGTACAGGATGTCGGCCGTGCTGAAATCGTAGTCCAGGCCGTTGATTGCCTCCCACTCGCGCTGTGCGGTGATCGATGTCAGCGTGGCGCCACCGAACCAGGACGAATCCCAGTTAACCTCGACCGCCACGCCGTTTTCCTTGATGTCCTGCGTAGTCGGACGGTTGCTGTAGGCCACCCGGTCGAACGGATCGTCGCCCGGCGCGGCAACCGCCTTGCCCCCGACCAGGGCGTTGAGGATCGCGGCCGTGGCACCCACGGTAGTCTGCACCGCCGCGCAGCAGTTTTCCTCACGGCTGGTGAAGTCACCGGACACCAGGATTTCCAGGTTCTCCGAGGGCTCCAGCAACAGCTTGCCACGCACTGTGTGGAAGTTCTGGTCGTTGTCGTCGGTTTCCTGGCGTGGGCCGTTGCCCGTGCGGACATCCATCCAGCCGTCGCGCTTGCGCTTGGCCGCATAGATGTTGAATGCACCCGCTTCGCCCAGCGCGTCGTTGTAGCTGGCGGACACGCCGATCGCGCCGTAGTTGCCGACCGTGACCTCGCCTTCCGCACTCTGCGTGTAGCTCGGGCGACGGGTCACCACATTGATGACGCCGGCCGAGGTGTTCTTGCCGAACACCGTGCCCTGCGGCCCCTTCAACACCTCGATGCGTTCAAGTTGCCCCAGATCACCGAAGCCGACGCTGTTGCGCGGACGGTACACGCCATCGATCACCACGCCGACCGATGATTCCAGGCCGACGTTGTCGCCCACCGTACCGACGCCGCGGATACGGGCGGTAGTGATGGCTTCACTCTGGGTGCTGGTGACAGTCAGGCCGGGCACGAGGACCTGCAGGTCCTTGATGTCGCGCACGCCGGTGTCCTGCAGAAGCTGTTCGGACACCGCCGTCACCGCGATCGGCACGTCCTGCATGGCCTCCTCGCGCTTCTGCGCGGTGACCGTCATGGTCGCCAGGGTGGTGGGTTCTTCCTCTGCCGCGGGTGCGGCCTGCTGCGCATACGCATGCGAGCTGGCGCAGAGCGCGGCGAAGACGGCAAGTGAAAGCGCTTTGTGCCTGGGCGATGCGGTGACCATGTTCTCCCCTCCAAGGGTCATGTGCTGGCGACGGGTGCTTGTGTGTTTCCGGATGTAGCGTGCAGTGATGCCGCTGTGGCGAACGCAACTCCCCTTGCGTCAACGCGAAATTAACACCCACTTCACAGCACGGCATTCTGCACTGCGTCGATACGCAGGCCATCACTTTGGCATGGATAAGTCACTGATTTTCCGAACGATCGTGCGGAACTTCGATTACGCCGGGTGCTGCTCGCTGTGCCAGCCCCCTGTTCCACTCCGCGGCCACGCACGCCCAGCCGCTACAATCAGCACCCTTTCGCACTTCCCCTCCCCACAGGCCTCGTGAGCAAAGACAAGTCGGAACACACGCCCCTGATGAAGCAGTTCTTCGCCGCCAAGGCGGAGTACCCGGACCTCCTGCTGTTGTTCCGGATGGGCGACTTCTACGAGCTGTTCTACGACGATGCCCGCAAGGCGGCCCGGCTGCTCGACATCACGCTGACCCAGCGCGGGAGCTCGGGTGGTGCGCCCATCCCGATGGCGGGCGTACCGGTCCATGCCTGCGAGGGTTACCTGGCCCGGCTGGTGGCGCTGGGCGAATCGGTGGCGATCTGCGAGCAGATCGGTGATCCGGCGCTGGCAAAGGGGCTGGTCGAACGGAAAGTGGTGCGCGTGGTCACCCCGGGCACCGTGACCGACGAAGCGCTGCTCAACGAGCGTCGCGATACGCTGCTCATGACCGTCGCGCGCGGCCGCTCGGGCTATGGCCTTGCATGGGCAGACCTGGCCGGCGGTCGCTTCATGGTCAATGAGGTGGACAGCGACGACGCCCTGGAGGCCGAACTCTCGCGCCTGGAGCCGGCCGAGCTGCTGGTTCCCGACGAAGAAGGCTGGCCGGCATTCCTGCAGCAGCGCACGGGCGTCCGCCGGCGCGCGCCCTGGCTGTTCGATCCCGACAGCGGCCGGCGGCAGCTGCTGAACTTCTTCGGCCTGCACGATCTCAGCGGCTTCGGCATCGACGACAAACCGCTCGCCACGGGCGCTGCGGGCGCCCTGCTCGGGTACGTGGAAGAAACCCAGAAGCAGCGCCTGCCCCACCTGACCGCGATCGCGGTGGAATCGGCCGGCGATGCCATCGCCATGAACGCGGCCACGCGCCGTCACCTGGAACTCGATACGCGCGTCGACGGCGACACGCGGCACACGCTGCTCGGCGTGCTCGATTCCACCATCACCCCGATGGGGGGGCGCTTGCTGCGTCGCTGGCTGCACCGGCCGCTGCGCGACCAGCGTGTGCTGGGCGAACGCCACCAGGCCGTGGCCACGCTGATCGAACACGGCACCGACCGCGAACTGCGGACGGGCTTCCGTGCGCTGGGCGATGTGGAACGCATCCTCACCCGCGTGGCGTTGCGCTCCGCGCGGCCGCGCGACCTGTCCACGCTGCGCGACGGCCTTGCCCTGTTGCCGGACGTGCGTTCGCACCTGCTGCCGCTGGACGCGCCGCGCCTGCAGGCGTTGGCCATGGCGCTCGGTGAGCACGCCGATACCGCCTCGCTGCTCCTGGCCGCCATCGCACCGCAACCGCCGCTGAAACTCAGCGATGGTGGCGTGCTGGCCGATGGCTACGATGCCGAACTGGACGAACTGCGCCAACTCAGCACCCACGCGGACCAGTTCCTGATCGACCTGGAGATCCGGGAGCGTGAGAGCAGCGGCATTCCCACGCTGAAGGTGGGCTACAACCGCGTGCACGGCTACTACATCGAGATCAGCAAGGGCCAGGCCGACAAAGCACCGGTGCACTACACCCGACGGCAGACGCTGACCGGCGCCGAGCGCTACATCACCGAGGAGCTCAAGCAGTTCGAGGACAAGGCGCTGTCGGCGCGCGAGCGCTCGCTGTCGCGCGAGAAGCTGCTGTACGACGCGCTGCTGGACACGCTCAACGAGCGACTCGAACCGCTGAAGCGCTGTGCCGCCGCGCTCAGCGAACTCGATGTGCTCACCGCCTTCGCCGAGCGGGCGCAGGCGCTGGACTGGACCCAGCCTGAGCTCAACGATGTGCCGGGCCTGCGGATCGAGCGCGGCCGCCACCCCGTGGTGGAAGCCGTGCGCAAGGAACCCTTCGAGCCCAACGACCTGCACCTGCACGAAGACCGGCGCATGCTGGTGATCACCGGTCCGAACATGGGCGGCAAGAGCACCTACATGCGGCAGAACGCGCTGATCGTGCTGCTCGCCCACATCGGCAGCTTCGTGCCTGCCTCGCGCGCCGTCATCGGCCCGGTCGACCGCATCCTGACCCGCATCGGTGCGGGCGACGATCTCGCACGCGGGCAGTCCACCTTCATGGTGGAGATGGCGGAGACCAGCTACATCCTGCACCACGCCACCGCGCAATCGCTGGTGCTGATGGACGAAATCGGCCGCGGCACGTCGACCTACGATGGCCTGGCACTGGCCGACGCCGTCGCACGCCATCTCGCCGCGACCAACCGCTGCCACACATTGTTCGCCACCCACTATTTCGAGCTCACCGCGCTGGCCAACGAAACAGGCAGCGGCATCGCCAACGTGCATCTCGATGCCGTCGAACATGGCGATACGCTGGTCTTCATGCACGCGGTGAAGGAAGGCGCCGCGGACCGCAGCTTCGGCCTGCAGGTGGCCGCCCTCGCCGGCCTGCCGAGGACCACGCTGCAGCAGGCCCGTCGCCGCCTGGCCGAACTGGAGCAGCGCGGCCGCGAGACGCACGCCTCGGACATGGCGCCACAAGCGCTCGATGCCCCGCAGCAGTTCGCCTTGTTCGCTGCCCGGCCTTCGGCCGCGCAGGAAGCGCTTGCCGCGATCGATCCCGACGAACTGACGCCCAAGCAGGCACTCGAAGCCATGTACCGGCTGAAGGCCCTGCTCTGACCGTTTCGCGAGAACCCCGCGAACGCCATTGGCTGATCCGGTGCATGCCGGCAGGCAGCAGTACAGTGGGACGCGCACGCTCGTACAACATCCGCGTAACGTGCGCGGCGTATCGTCATATGCGCCGCCCGGGGATCGTCGATTGCGCAATGCACCATTGAATCGCGCTATCGAACTCTTCGTCACAAACGATTTTCATTGATCGTTCGCATTGCCTAGTCTGGTCGCCATCCGCCAACGCCCGCAGGACGTCAGCCATGTGCATGCCCGCCATCCGGTACGCCCCGCACGCGCCCACCGTCTCGAAGAACCGCTGGCCCGTTTCGCTCCCCACCCTCCAGCACACGCGGCCGCCCCGCGCCGCTCGCGCGCCGCAGGCATGGCGACCGCAGTCGCCCGCTTGATCCGACTCCTTCCCACCCACACCCGACGGCAAAAGGAAGCATACGCATGACCACCGAATCGAAGTGCCCGTTTCACCAGACCGCTGGCGGCGGCACCGGCAACCGCGACTGGTGGCCCAACCAGCTGCGCGTGGACCTGCTCAACCAGCATTCCTCGCGCTCGAATCCGCTCGACGGCGGTTTCGACTATGCCGAGGCCTTCAACAAGCTCGACTACCACGCGCTGAAGAAGGACCTGCGCGACTTGATGACCGATTCGCAGGACTGGTGGCCGGCCGACTTCGGCCACTACGGCGGTCTGTTCATCCGCATGGCCTGGCACAGTGCAGGCACCTACCGCATCGGCGATGGGCGTGGTGGTGGCGGTCGCGGGCAGCAGCGTTTCGCGCCCCTCAACAGCTGGCCGGACAACGTCAGCCTGGACAAGGCGCGCCGCCTGCTGTGGCCGGTCAAGCAGAAGTACGGGCAGAGCATCTCCTGGGCCGACCTGATGATCCTGGCCGGCAACGTGGCGCTGGAAACGATGGGCTTCCGCACCTTCGGTTTCGGTGGTGGCCGCGAAGACACCTGGGAACCCGACCAGGACGTGTACTGGGGCCGCGAAACCACCTGGCTCGGCGGTGACGTGCGCTATGCGCATGGTTCCGAAGGCGTGGAGAAGCCGGCCGATGAAGGCGTACTGGTCTCCGACGACGATGCCGACGGCGACGTGCACTCGCGCCGGCTGGAGAACCCCCTGGCCGCCGTCCAGATGGGCCTGATCTACGTCAACCCGGAAGGTCCCGATGGCAATCCCGATCCGCTGCTGGCCGCCAAGGACATCCGCGACACCTTCGGCCGCATGGCGATGGACGATGAGGAAACCGTCGCCCTGATCGCGGGTGGCCACACCTTCGGCAAGACCCACGGCGCCGGCCCGGCCGACAACGTGGGCGCCGAGCCGGAAGCGGGCGATCTGGAGCAGCAGGGCTTCGGGTGGCACAACAAGTTCGGCAGCGGCAAGGGCCGCGACACGATCACGTCAGGCATCGAAGTGACCTGGACGCAGACGCCGACGCTGTGGAGCAACAAGTTCTTCGAGAACCTGTTCGGCTTCGAATGGGAACTGGAGAAGTCACCGGCCGGCGCGCACCAGTGGGTTGCCAAGGACGCGCCCGAGGATGTGCCGCACGCACACGACGCATCGAAGAAGCAGCGCGTGAAGATGCTGACCACCGACCTGTCGCTGCGCTTCGATCCGATCTACGGGCCCATCTCCAGGCGCTTCCTGGAGAACCCGCAGTCCTTCGCCGATGCCTTCGCGCGCGCATGGTTCAAGTTGACCCATCGCGACATGGGGCCGCGCGTGCGCTACCTCGGCCCGGAAGTACCGAAGGAAGAACTGGTATGGCAGGACCCGCTTCCCAAGGCGGACTACGCCACCGTAGATGCGGCCGACATCGACGCATTGAAGACGAAGATCGCAGCATCGGGGCTGTCGGTACCCGAACTGGTCTCGACCGCGTGGGCGTCGGCCTCGACCTTCCGTGGCGGTGACAAGCGCGGTGGCGCCAATGGCGCGCGCATCCGCCTCGCCCCGCAGAAGGACTGGGCCGTCAACCAGCCCGGGCAGCTGGCGAAAGTGCTGAAGACCCTGGAGCGCATCCAGATGGAGTTCAACCTCGACGCTGCCGGCGGCAAGAAGGTCTCGCTGGCCGACCTGATCGTGCTCGCCGGCGGCGTTGGCGTGGAGCAGGCGGCGAAGGCCGGCGGCATCGATGTCAGCGTGCCGTTCCAGCCCGGCCGCACCGATGCGCGCCAGGACCAGACGGACGTCGAATCGTTCGCCGTGCTCGAACCCTTCGCCGATGGCTTCCGCAACTACCTCAAGGGACGCTCGGTGGTGCCGGCCGAACACCTGCTGGTGGATCGCGCCCAGCTGCTGACGCTGACGGCGCCGGAGATGACGGCCCTGGTCGGCGGCCTGCGCGTGCTGGGTGAGAATGCCGACGGTGGCAGCGAGGGCGTGTTCACCGACAGGCCGGGCGTGCTGAGCAATGACTTCTTCGTCAACCTGCTCGACATGGCCACGGAATGGAAAGCGACCGGCGCGAACCGCTATGAAGGCCGCGATCGCAAGACCGGAGCCGCGAAATGGACCGGTACGCGCGTGGACCTGGTGTTCGGCTCGAACTCCGTCCTGCGCGCGCTCGCCGAGGTTTACGCCAGCGCCGACGGCAAGGAAAAACTGGCCAAGGACTTCGTCGCCGCCTGGACCCGGGTGATGGAACTGGACCGCTTCGACCTCAAGTAAGGCGATCGACCCGATCAGCGCTCGCGTCGCTCTGTCAACGCCGCATGCCCCGAAAGGCATGCGGCGTTGCTGTTTCCGTCGGTCGGCCGACCGCTAGTGTGAGTCGGCGACGGGTCAGATTGGCGCTAGCATGATGCGCCGCTTCCCACCGCGTCCAGGAGGACGACCGCACCATGAGCAACGCATCCCTCGCAGAAGACCTCTTCGCCCAATTGCAGGGCGCGCCGCTGCAACAGGTGTCGCAGCAACTGGGTATCGGCCAGATGCAGGCATCCAGCGCCATCGGCGCCGCACTCCCGTTGCTGTTGGGCGCATTGGGTCGCAACGCGGCACAGCCGCAGGGTGCGGAGGCACTCTTCGGTGCCCTGCAACGCAACCACGGCGGGCTGGACATCGGCAGCGTGCTGGGCGCGGTGCTGGGTGGCGCTTCTTCGCCGCAGGCCAACGGTGCGGGCATCCTCGGACATGTCTTCGGCGGCCAGCAGAACCGTGCAGAACTGGGCCTGGGCCAGGCGACCGGGCTGGGTGGCGAACGTGCAGGCCAGTTGTTGAAGATCCTCGCCCCCATCGTGCTCGCCTTCCTCGCCCAGCGCATGAGCCAGGGCAGCGCGCAGAACAACCCGCTGGGACTGGCTGAAGTGCTGGGACAGGAACAGCGCCAGGTGCAGCAACAGGGCGGTCTGGGCGGCGGATTGCTTGGCGCCGTGCTGGACCAGGACGGCGATGGCCAGCTCGGCCTGGGCGATATCCTCAAGATCGGCAGCGGCATGTTCGGCGGCGGACGCTGATCCGCTTCCACGTAGCGCACAGTTGCAACCAGGAAGGGCGCCATCGGCGCCCTTCTTCCGTTTCAGGCGCGGGTATCGCTACAGCGCATCGATGTCGCCCAACGCACGGATCAGGCGACGCGCGCGCTTGTCCGGTCGCGACTGCGGCGCCTGGTAACCGGCACGCTCCGCACGGCGCGCCGCGAGTGCGGCCTCACGCCGCTGCCTGGAGGCTGCCGATTCGGAATACAGCGCCTGCGCCACCGCGGCCGAACCGCGACGGTCACTCAGCGCAAGCACCTCGATCTCGAAGACCTCTTCACCACGCGTGATCACCAGCACATCGCCCACGCGCACCGCACGCGACGACTTCGCGCGCTGCCCGGCCGCGTCGACCTTGCCGGTCTCGACCGCCTGCTTGGCCAGGCTTCGGGTCCTGAAGAAGCGTGCTGCCCAGAGCCAGAGATCCAGGCGCACGGTTGCAGTGGGGAGTTCAGTCATCGTGATTGAGGAACAACAGGTGCATGAGCGTCATGCCGCGGCGCCGGGATTCCGCCGCCGGAAACGCGAACGGCCACCCGGAGGTGGCCGTTCCTGCAGCGCTATCCAGCCAGCCGTTACTCGGCGGCGGAAGCCGCAGCAGCGGCGGCCTGGCGGGCGACCTTGGCGGCGGCGTTGGCAGCCAGATCTTCCTTGATGCGGGCGGCCTTGCCTTCCAGTTCGCGCAGGTAGTACAGCTTGCCGGCGCGGACCTTGCCGCGGCGCTTCACTTCGACCGAGTCGATGGTGGCGCTGTGGGTCTGGAACACGCGCTCGACGCCGTAGCCGTGCGAGATCTTGCGGACGGTGAACGCAGAGTTCAGGCCGGCGTTCTTCTTGGCGATGACAACGCCTTCGTACGCCTGCACGCGCTCACGGTTGCCTTCCTTCACTTTCACGTTGACGACCACGGTGTCACCGGGGCCGAACGCGGGCAGCTCGCGCGTGATCTGGGAGGCTTCGAATTCCTGGAGGAGCTTGCTCATGTTGGCACCAATGCTTGTATGCGTGATTGTGTCTTGCGACAACGAAAACTGATGCAGTCGCCGAATTGCGCCGCACGATATTGTTATGGGATCCGGGGGCGTGAACCGCCCAAGGGTCGCGCATTCTACCGGATTCCCGGCCGGACTGGCTACCCTGCCCCGTCCCCGCCGGCCTGACCTGCCCGGAAGGCCGCCAGCAGGGCCTTGTCGGCCTTGGTCAGGCCCGCCTCGTCCAGCAGGTCGGGCCGGCGCAACCAGGTACGCCCCAGCGCCTGCTGGCGACGCCAGCGGGCGATGGCGGCATGGTCGCCGGATCGCAGGACCGCCGGGACGTCACCCAACGGGTGGCTGGACGGGTGGGTGAAATGGGGGCAATCGAGCAGGCCATCGCCTTCGAAACTGTCCTGGATGGCCGAATCCGCATCGTTCAGCGCGCCGTCCTGCAGACGGCCGACCGCGTCGATGACCACGGCGGCCGCCAGTTCTCCCCCGGACAGCACGTAGTCACCGATGGACAGTTCCTCGTCCACCTCGGCATCGAGGAAACGCTCGTCCACGCCCTCGTAGCGGCCACACAGCAGGATCATGCGCGGCAGCGCGGCCAGTTCGCGCGCCTTCTTCTGGGTCAGCGGCGCACCCTGGGGGCTCAGGTAGATCAGTGGCGCCGGCGCGGCGTCCGCGGCACGGACCGCCTCCAGGCAGGCCTGCAGCGGCTCGATCATCATCACCATCCCGGGACCGCCACCGAAGGGACGATCATCCACGCGGCGATAGCCGCCGCTGGCGTAGTCGCGCGGGTTCCAGCCATGCAGCGACAGCAGCCCGCGTTCCTGCGCGCGCCCGACCACGCCCACGGCGGCGGCCTGGGCGATGAACTCGGGGAACAGGGTCATGACGTCGATACGCATGGCGATCGGCTGCAACTTGGTGGGGACGCAGGGTAACCGCCACGGCGGCCGCCCGCGAGGCGGCTAGAACTCGGGATCCCAGTCCACGGTGACCACGCCCGCCTCGAAATCCACCGAGCGGACGTAATCGGGATCGACGAACGGAATCAGGCGCTCGCGGTCGCCCCGTGCGACCAGCACGTCGTTGGCACCGGTCGAGAACAGGTGCGAGACGGTGCCGAAATCGGTGCCGTCCACGTTGACCACGCGCAGGCCTTCCAGATCGACCCAGTAGAACTCGCCGGCACTCGGCGGCGGCAGCGCGGAGCGCGGGACGAAGATCTCCAGTCCGCGCATGGCCTCCACCTCATCACGGTCTTCCACGCCCGGCAGCGTGGCCACCAGGTGCTTGCCCGATGCCTTGCCACGGGCCCCCGTGAATTCGCGTTCGGCGCCGCCGGCGTCGCGCAGCGTCCACGGCTGGTAGCGGAAGATGGCCTCGCGCGGCTCGGTCCAGGATTCGATCTTGATCTGGCCACGCACACCAAAAGCGCCCAGAAGCCTTCCCAGCAGAATCATCTTCTGCGGAGTCGGTGGGCGCTCGGTGTTCATGCGTACGGAAGGCCGCGCGGTCTGCGCGGCCAAGACCATCAGGCCGCCGGAGCGGTCTTGATTTCCTTGTACAGGTTGCGGACCTTCTCGGTCAGCTGCGCACCGTTGCCGACCCAATGGTCGACACGGGCCACGTCGAGTTCGACGCGCTTTTCGTTGCCGGCGGCGACCGGGTTGTAGTAACCCACGCGCTCGATGTTGCGGCCGTCACGCGCGCTGCGCGAGTCGGTGACGATGATGTGGTAGAAGGGGCGCTTCTTCGCGCCGCCGCGGGTGAGACGGATCTTGACCATGGTGTTTTCCAGTGTTGCCCAGTCGCCAGAATGGCGAGGTAAGCCGGCTATTCTAAGCCATTGAATCGGTCAGGAAAACCCACCCCCGGACAGGTCGCCCGGACGGTCAGGCCAGCGGCTCCCAGGGCACGGCATCCAGCGCCTTCTTCAATACCCCCATGAGGGCGGTATCAAGGCCCCATGCGACGCCATCGACGGCCACCACCGGCTGCAGGCCACTGGCATTGCAGGCGAATCCAGTCCGATACCGGCCCAGCTCGGCCAGCGGGATAGGCCCGCACCGCTGCGGGACGCCCACCTCTTCCAGCGCCTGTCGCAGCAACCGCTCGGCCGTGCCGCGCAATGCAGGTCCCTCGGGCCAGGTCACTGTTTCTCCGTCCCACAGGCCCAGGTTCCAGATCGACCCCTCGACCACCTGCCCGGCCGGATCGACGAACAGTGCGTCGTCGTATCCGTCCGCCACCGCCTGGCGGCGATAGTGGAACAGCGGGAAGGTGCCCACGTGCTTGTACTGCGGCAAGGGACGCACGAACGGATAGGACTTCACCCGCAGCGCGGGCTTGTCCGGCGATGACGGCGGCGCCAGCGACACCAGCACGTCGGGGGTGACGATTCGCGCAGGATCGCGGTAGTCGAACCGCGTGGAAAACACGGTGATGCGCACCGACGCATCGCGCAGGCCAGCCTGCTCCATCACCTGCGCGGCCTGTTTCAATGCATTGTCGCCGTCCAGCCCGCTGCCGAACAGCGCGAGCGTGGCCTCTTCCAGTCGCCGCACATGCAGCGCACGTCCCTGCACCGCGACATCGCGCACCTGCATCGAAGTGAAATGGCCATAGTTGGCCAATGCCAATGCGCGCAGGTCGTCGGCGGTGGCGGGGTTGCCGTTGAGGAAAGCCGAGGTCATGCGGGCGCCTTCTGATTCCCTTGTAGGAGCGACGTCAGTCGCGACCGCATGCCAACAGAGCTCATGGTGCTTCGTTCTCGCGGTCGCGACTGACGTCGCTCCCACAACAGGCAGAAAGCCTCAACGGAACGGCATGCCGCCGCGCGAGCCCATCATGCCCTTCATGTTGCGCATCAGGCCCTTCATGCCGCCGCCGGCCAGCTTGCCCATCATCTTTTCCATCTGCTGGTACTGCTTCATCAGCTTGTTGACGTCGGCCGGGGTCAGGCCGGCGCCCTTGGCGATGCGGGAACGGCGCGAACCGTTCAGCAGCGCGGGATTGCGGCGCTCCTTCTTCGTCATCGAGTTGATGATGGCGATCATGCGCGGCACTTCCTTGCCCTGCTGCACCTGCTGCTTCACGTGCTCGGGGATCTGGCCCATGCCCGGCAGCTTGTCCATCAGGCCGCTGATGCCGCCCATGTTCTGCATCTGCTCCAACTGGTCGCGCATGTCGTTGAGGTCGAACTTCTTTCCCTTGATGACCTTGGCCGCCAGCTTCTCGGCCTTCTCGCGATCGACGTTCTGCTCGACCTGCTCCACCAGCGACAGCACGTCGCCCATGTCGAGGATGCGGTTGGCCACGCGCTCGGGGTGGAACACGTCCAGCCCGTCGGGCTTCTCGCCCACGCCGATGAACTTGATCGGCTTGCCGGTGATGTAGCGCACCGACAGCGCCGCGCCACCGCGCGCATCACCATCGGTCTTGGTGAGCACCACGCCGGTCAGCGGCAGCGCTTCGCTGAAGGCCTTGGCGGTGTTGGCGGCGTCCTGACCGGTCATCGCGTCGACGACGAACAGCGTTTCCACCGGCTTCACCGCCGCGTGCAGGCCCTTGATCTCGGCCATCATGGCCTCGTCGATCGCCAGGCGGCCGGCGGTATCGACGATCAGCACGTCGACGAAGGACTTCCTCGCATCGTCGATGGCGGCGCGGACGATGGCTTCCGGCTTCTGGCCGGCATCGGACGGGAAGAACAGCACGTCGACCTGCTGGGCGAGCGTCTTCAGCTGCTCGATCGCGGCCGGACGGTAGACGTCCGCGCTGACCACCATCACCTTCTTCTTGCGCTTCTCGCGCAGGTGCTTGGCCAGCTTGCCGACGGTCGTGGTCTTGCCGGCACCCTGCAGGCCGGCCATCAGGATGACGGCGGGCGCGGGCACGTTGAGGTTCAGGTCGCTGGCCTGCGAGCCCATCACCGCGGTCAGCTCATCGCGCACGACCTTGATCAGCGCCTGGCCCGGCGTCAGCGACTTCAGCACTTCCTGGCCCACGGCGCGCACCTTGATCCGCTCGATCAGCGCCTGCACCACCGGCAGCGCCACGTCGGCTTCCAGCAGGGCAATGCGGACTTCGCGGGTAGCCTCGCGGATGTTCTCCTCGCTCAGGCGGCCGCGGCCACGGAGGCGTTCGATGGTGCCGGAGAGGCGCTGGGTCAGGGATTCGAACATGGGGGAAGGGACCGGGGAAAATCGGACCGGAATTATATGCGGTCGCGCCGCGCCCGCCCCCCTGCCTTCCTGCCGGCCCGCTGTGCGACACTGCTCCGATGACAGTCATTCTCATTGCCGTCGCGCTTTACCTGTTCGCCACCGGCCTGCTGGTCCGCTCCGTCGGCCGCGATCCGGGCGAAGGCATGCGCCTGTGGCTGTGGCCCGCGGTCGGCGGCGTGCTGCTGCATGGCGCCTACCACCTGCTGGTGGCCTGGCGGACGCCGGGCGGCCCGGACATGCACTTCTTCGCGGCCCTGTCCCTGGTGTCGCTGGGCATGGCGGTAATGACCCTGCTGGTCGCCATCCAGGGCCGCATGGCCGCCCTCGGCGTAGTGGCGTTCCCGCTGGCCGCGTTGCTGCTGGTGGTCTATCACCTGTACGGGCACCGCGCCTCCAGCGGGCTGGACTGGCGCCTGCAACTGCACGCCTGGCTCGCGCTGCTCGCCTACGCGGCACTGGCCATCGCCGCCTTGCTGGCGCTGATGCTGTGGGCGCAGGAACGCGCCCTGCGCCGCCGCGAGTTCCACCTCTGGCTGCGCGCCCTGCCCCCGCTGACCGAACTGGAAGACCTGCTGTTCCGCACGATCACGGTCGGCTTCATCCTGCTGACCGCCACGCTGCTGACCGGCGTGCTCTTCGTCGAGAACTTCCTGATCCAGAAGCTCACCCACAAGACCGTGCTGAGCGTGCTGTCGTGGCTGACCTTCGGCGCCCTGCTAGTCGGACGCTGGCGCTACGGCTGGCGCGGTGCGAAGGCCGTGCACTGGACGCTGACGGCCATGGCGCTGTTGCTGCTGGCGTTCTTCGGCAGCAAGTTCGTGTACGAGATGGTGCTGAGGCGGGCTTGAGTACGCCGCTGGGCGACCGGATCCTGAAGGTCGATCACGCGGGCGAACACGGCGCGGTCAACCTCTATCGTGCACAGATCCTGGTGTCGCAGTGGACCGCGCCGCAGCGGGTGCCACTGCTCCGGCATTTCCTCGATCACGAACTCGGTCATCGCACCCTGTTTCACGATCGCCTCCAGGCACGCGGTGTCCGTCGCTGCCGCAGCTATGCGCTGTGCGGTGTCGGCGGCTGGACGTTGGGATTGGTGACCGGCCTGCTGGGACCATCCGCCATCGCGGCCACCACGTATGCCGTCGAAAGCGTGGTGCTGCAGCACCTGATGGCGCAACGGCAGCAGCTCGCGTCCACCGACGCGGATGCCTTCGATGCGGTGTCTCGCATCGTCGTGGAAGAACAGGAGCATCACGATCACGGCCGTGACGCGATGCACTCCGGCGCTTTCTGGCCGCCGATCCTGACCCCGATCGTGCGCGTCTCGACGGAAGCGGTGATCTGGCTGGGAATGCGGCTCTGATGCTCGTCGCGACCTGCTTCTTGCAGGAGCGACGTAAGTCGCGACCGCACGGCTGACGCGCGCGCCAACCCTCCAAGGCATGTCGATCTCGCGGTCGCGACTTACGTCGCTCCTACAATGGATCCGCGCCCCGCCCTACTCCGCCGCCGCTTCCAGCGCCTGCGACAGCCGCTCCACCGCCACCACCTCCAGTCCCTTGAACGCACCCGACTTCGGTGCGTTGCCTTTGGGCACGATGGCGCGCTTGAAGCCGTGCGTGGCCGCCTCGCGCAGGCGCTCCTCGCCGTTGGGTACAGGGCGGATCTCGCCGGACAGGCCCACTTCGCCGAAGGCCACGGTCTTCTCCGCCAGGGGGCGGTCGCGCAGGGATGACAGCACCGCCAGCAGCACGGGCAGGTCAGCGGCGGTTTCCTGCACGCGGATGCCGCCGACGACATTCACGAACACGTCCTGGTCGCCCACCACCACGCCGCCGTGCCGGTGCAGCACGGCCAGCAGCATGGCCAGGCGGTTCTGTTCCAGGCCCACGGCCACGCGGCGCGGGTTGGACAGTGGCGAGCTGTCCACCAGCGCCTGCACTTCCACCATCAGCGGGCGCGTGCCTTCGCGGGTGACCAGCACGCAGCTGCCGGGTTGCTGGGTGCTGCCGCCGGACAGGAAGATCGCCGACGGGTTGGGCACTTCCTTCAGGCCCTTCTCGCCCATGGCGAACACGCCCAGTTCGTTGACCGCGCCGAAGCGGTTCTTGAAGGCACGCAGCACGCGGAACCGGCTGCCGCTCTCGCCCTCGAAATACAGCACGGCGTCCACCATGTGCTCCAGCACGCGCGGGCCGGCAATGCCGCCCTCCTTGGTCACGTGGCCGACCAGGAACACGGCCGTGCCGGTCTCCTTGGCGTAGCGCACCAGCCGTGCCGCACTCTCGCGCACCTGGCTGACCGAGCCGGGGGCGGCGGTCAGGGATTCGGTCCACAGGGTCTGCACGGAATCGGCCACGATCAGCTTCGGCCGTGCCACCGAGGCGTGCTGCAGGATGTTCTCGATGCCGGTTTCGGCCAGGGCCTGCAGGTTGTCCAGCGGCAGGTCCAGGCGCACGGCGCGGCCGGCGACCTGGGCCAGCGACTCCTCGCCGGTGACATACAGCGCCGGCAGGCTGGCCGACATCTTCGCCACGGCCTGCAGCAGCAGCGTGGACTTGCCGATGCCCGGGTCGCCGCCCACCAGCACCACCGCACCCTCCACCAGGCCGCCGCCCAGCACGCGGTCGAACTCGCCGATGCCGGTGGTCACGCGCGCTTCCTCGCTGTGGCGCACGTCCTTCAGCGCGGTGACCTTCGGCGCCTCGGCCTTGCCGGCCCAGCCGGAGCGACGGGCGGCGGCGGGTGCGCTGGCGGCGGTTTCCAGCACGATCTGGCTGAGGGAATTCCACGCCCCGCAGTCGGCGCACTGGCCCTGCCATTTGCTGTGGTCGGCGCCGCATTCGGTGCAGACGTAGGCGGTACGGGACTTGGCGGAGGTCTTGGCCACGGGAAACCTGTCGTGAAGGCGAACGGCTACTGTATCGGGCCGCCGTCTCCGGGTGCGAGACCCGGAAAAAACAAAACCCCGCCGAAGCGGGGCCTTGTCACAACTGGTGCCGGAAATAGGAATCGAACCTACGACCTACGCATTACGAATGCGCCGCTCTACCAACTGAGCTATTCCGGCGGAGCCGCGAATTTTAGGGGTTGGGGTGGGGGCGGGTCAATGTGGGGGTGTCGGGGGATGGGCGGTAAGCCGTCGGAAAGCCGGGGGGGGCTCATGGCCCAACATCACTCCTTGACCAGCAGACCCCAGTTGTCATCCGATTCCTCGACCACGATGTTCACAGCGCAAGTGGACTCGATGCCCTCCTTACGGAAGTAGCGGAACAGCCGCGACCGGACGCGTCGTATGTAGACTCCGTACAGCAGTTCGACCTCACCGCACTGGAATATGAAAATGTGCGCGGCCTTGACTTTGCCCGTGACGAGGTCGCAAAGGTGCTAACCACAAAGTTCCGGCACTGGGAGTATGAAGATGAAATGCGCGCCTTCTGTCTACTTGACCACTCAACCGCATTGGATGGCCTGTACTTCTACGAATTCGGCGCCGAACTGCGACTTCGCGAAGTCATCATTGGCGCTCGATGCGAAGAAAAGGTGGAGCGCGTTTGTGAAACTGCGCGATCGGTTTCTAACGACATCAAGGTTAGGAAATCCCGGCTCGCCTTCACAAAATTTGAGGTGATCGAGCACGCAGGCTTCACCAAGCGAATCTCCCGCTACATGCAAATGAAGCCTTGACCAAGGCCCGAACTACGGAACCATTGCACCATACACGTACGCGGCGAGCTGATGTGCTGCCGCAAGGTTAGAAGCATCAAAGTAGTCTTTGTGGCACCCGACCTTCGGGACTTCAATCAATTTGTACCGACGCGCGTAAGAGGCAAGCACTTCCTCGATCTCCCCCTTTGTTCGCGCAGCGCATACGATAACGTGGCACCTGTCGGACTCAAGGTCTTCGATGAAGCCTGCCAGGTCGGCAGCAACATCACCCCGACTGACAATGCCGACACGTTTGCCGGCGTAATCAATAATTGTCGAGAAATCCAGCTTGTAGCCGTACTTCGTGAACTTCACCGTCTTCGCATGGGGTTCCGACAAAAGAAGCCGGTTCAAATTATGCAAAGAGGTGGTCTTGCCAACTTGACCTTTACCCCGCAACGCAACCAAACGCTTTGTCACTTTCGTCGCCTTAAATTGTCAGCCCGGGAACTTAGGGAACTTCTCGTCCGGGTGCCTTGCTTTCCATTCCTTGTAAGCAGCCGTACCTTCCCAAGCCGTGAAGGCACGGGGCGGACGACCCCGACCAGTCCAAGTCTCCCCGGAATGCGGCAACCAGTACTTCGGGGCTACTTCCTTGCTTACGGGGGCCTTCTTAGGACGGCTGGGGCTGCCCGCACCGACGGCCGTAACGATCTCGGCCTTTTGCTTGGCTGTGAACAATGCCCCGTATTGGGCCAACAAGCCCATGATCTCGGTGTACGCGTCAGCGGACTGTTGCTGGCGTAGCTGGACTTCCTGCTCTTCCAGCTTGCGGAGCTCCTCCTCCAACTTGGCCTTGGCCGCGGCGATGGAGTCGAGAGTTGGTTTGGTCATTCGGTTGAAACCTCATGTTGCATGCTAACTGGGACAATCTGACTACCGTCAGTTCTTCTCTCGAACGACTGGCAAGTAGGCTCGATATGTATCCTGTACCACTTGGGTAAGCTTTTCTATCGTAGCGCCTTGGATGTTTTCCAGGACTGTCGGGCATACGACTGCGGGGTCATACTGCTTAAACTTGCCGAGCGCGCCATCGTTGAAGGTTTGTACGCGCTGTCGTATCGCTTCTTGCACAGGCGCATTGAACTCAGGGTCGTCATTCAATTGTTCCATTAGGGGCTTATTCGCCTCGCTAAGCTTGACGACAAATCCCGCCCTTTCCTTCATCAACGGTTCGCTTAGCTCGGGAAGCTTCTGGGAACAATGCTCAATGATTGGGTCCAACGTACGTGCCGGCATCGAAAGCAGGTAGCGACCGACTGTTTCGGGCTCCTCACCAATTTCCTGCAAATCCTGTGCATACAGACTTCCCGCGAAGACCGCGAACGACCAACCAAGGATCGACGAGACTCGGATCATTGTTCACCCCACCTTCCCGAATTATGCCAGCAGTCCAGCTACAGCCTGAGGTGAATCTTAGGCGGCAATGGGCCGAAAATGCGAAGCCGGCACTAAGCCAACTTACGCCCCAAACGTCGATTTCGCGCTTGGACGCATATCATCCGTATCGGTTGGAAACACCTGAAAAAAACAAAGGCCCGCATCTGCGGGCCTTGTTCGGTGTTGCTGGTAAACATCACTTCGGAACTGCGCTGGAGGCTTTACGAATGCGCCGCTCTACCAACTGAGCTATTCCGGCGGAGCCGCGAATTTTAGGGGTTGGGGTTGGGGTTGGGGTTGGGGTTGGGGTTGGGGTTGGGGTTGGGGTTGGGGTTGGGGTTGGGGTTGGGGTTGGGGTTGGGGTGGGGGTGGGGGTGGGGGTGGGGGTGGGGGTGGGGGTGGGGGTGGGGGTGGGGGTGGGGGTGGGGGTGGGGGTGGGGGTGGGGGTGGGGGTGGGGGTGGGTCAATGTGGGGTGTCGGGGATGGGGTGGTAAGCCGCTGGGAAGCCGGGGGGGCGAATGCGTGGGTTACATGCCTCGCCATCGTCCAGCATGTTGGGGTTCAACAATCCACCCGAACCCGTGACCCTAAGCTAAGCCGGAACACGAGACCGACAAGACCCTGCGTGCTTCGTACTCATATTCAATTCGAATGACACTGCATCCCCCGTCAAAGACAACGGGAAGCTTATCAAGCGTAACAAGGTGAATCCCCATATCCCCCCCTAGTACAAGTACGCCACTGAGCATTCCCGCATCCGTCCTTGCATAGTAGCGAGTGTACGAGCTTATATCGGACGCTCCAGCGGGAAGGGTAAGTCCGCGCTCCAACTCTTTGACATGAGAAGCCATGTCCGAATCCAACTCGCGCACGGTGCTGCACCCTGTCAGAAGAAAAACAAAAAAAACTAATCTCGTTGCTAGCGCCATAACTCGAACCTCTAGAAGTATGTCGGCCTAATGGGTATCCCATGCTCCTGCCTGATCTTATTCTCAATCGGGAGGGACTGGTACTCAGCTGGCGGTGTCGTTCCCTTGATGGGGGCTCCATATACAGAGCTTTGGACACCTTCATTGATCGCTTTTGAATGTCCCATTTCATGCCCAAGACCAACAAAAGCAGGCCTCTGCGTAGATCCAGTCGCATCTTGCCCCCCAGTGTTATTGCTCGGGTTGTATTTGATCTCTGACCCCAACCCTACGCCTTTGTTTGCAGAGGGGCTGGCGCTAACCCTAGTAGAGTTATCGCCCGTTGACTCTCTAATTAAGATCACGTTCTTAGTGTCCCGTAGAGAATTGACCAGAGCCCTCCCCTCAGGCTTACTTTCCAGCTCCTTAATGTCTTCTCTGACCTGCTGCTTGAACTCTCTCGTGCCCTCAATTCGGATGCGTCGCCCGTCTGGGTCCGTGTACTTGTAGGGGTTCTGGTTTGCGTACCAATACCGATTGAAGTTAACCCCCGGCTTTTCGTGCGCCGTCACCGGATCAACCGAAAGAAACACCCCCACATGCGGATCGTAGTACCGCTGCTGCATGTACGTCAGGCCAGTGGCCGCATCCTGCACATGCCCCGTGTAGCCGATGCCCTGATAGTTGGGCTTGCCGATTACGGCACCGTAGGGCTCGTAGTCGTTCCGCTCGATGACGGTGCCGGCTTGGTTGGTCACCGCGATCGGGCTGCCCAGCGCGTCGGTGTGCTTGAACAGCGATTGAAGAGACTGCGTTGAGTGCGTCCAGACCCTATCGGCGATCAAGCTCCCAGCGAGATAGATGTGCTCGAAATTCTTTCCCGCGCGATAGTCTTCCGTGTAGAGCACCTGCCCCGACTGACTGTACTGTGATGCAATCAAATTGAGAGACGTCCCCCAAGCATTAACACGCCGACCTTGGGCATCGTAGCGGTACCACTCTGGCCCACCGACAGCCCCGGTCGGACCATATGCTTCGCGCAACCGATTGCCGTAATCGAAGGTGTACGGACTACCGTTCTTGTTGGCCAGATTGCCCTGCACGTCGTAGCCGAAGCCGATAGTGGTCGCACCCGCGCTGTTCTTGATGTTCCCAAGTCGATTCTGCGCGTCATAGACATACTCGGCATAGTCCTTCACCCCTGGAAGCTTCCAGGATTTCAGGTTGTCGATTGCGTCGTAGGTAAAACGATGCCAGCAGTCTCCGCCAAACATGCAGGAGCCGGCATCAGTCAGGCGATCCAGACCATCGTAGTGCAGCCATCTGCTGTAGGTGCCGTCATTCCTTCCCGGCGTCTCATCGGCAATCACAGAGACATTGCCGTTGGGATCGTAGAAATAGCTGAGGTCGGAAACGCCACCACTACTCAGCACTCGCTGAGGTAGCTGGCGAGCATTCTGCGCCATCGAATGAACAATTCCATTGCCATAGGTGAACTGCTTGATCGCCCCATTGGGGTAGTAGCTGGCACCAGAGGCGTAGTAGTAGCCGGACTGATCGCGCGCTTGCGTGGCCTGCCCCAAAGCATTGGGGGCGTAGGTGATGACAAGACCGGTCGGGTAAGTTTGCGTGGCCAGGCTTCCGTTGGCGTCATAGCCATACCCCAGACCCCACACATACCAGTTCGGCTGATGAATCGACTCCCCAGTCAGCATGCGTCGCTTGTTGTAGACGTAGTCGCTTACCACCGGCGCCCCGCCTCCGGCGTCATTCCATACCGTCACCTGCGAAGGCAGGCCATCCGGCGTATAAGTCCAGAGCTGATTGCCTCGACCATCGGGGAATAGCAACTGATGCAGCCGGCTCCGAGCATCGTAGTACCGCGTGACCTTCCGCCCCGAATCCCGCCCAGCAATGGTGTCGCAGCTGGTCGTCCCCATCAGATGATGCAGGCCCGCTGCGCTCCATTGCAGATTTCCTGCGTTGTCATAGTCCATGATGGTAGCGCCCGTCTCGGGCTCCACCGCTTTACAGAGTTGCTGATAGCCGTCATACACGTAATGCCGATCAACGAAAAGGCTGCCACTCGCATTGCGCTTACGAATACGCACCGGCTTGCCGAACACATCGCGATGGATCTCCGTCGCCGACGTATCAGCGCCGGCAAACTGGGTGATGCCTGTCGGAAAATCATGGCTTGGCTGATCGAACGCCTGATACTGAATGAGTGTCTGGAAGCCCCGCGGGTTCGTCACACGCGTCTGCAATCCGGGCAGGTACTCCGTCAGGGTGGTCAACAGACCTTGCTCACTGTCCTGCGAAGAAGACGTCGTGCGTCCCAGGGCGTCGTAGATCGTGTGGATACCTTGTGACTCGTTCGGCCGGTCAACACCCCGCTTGGGATAGGACTGGAAGACAATCCGCCCTTCGTGGTCATACCGCTTCACCACTTGCGAAAGCGTGCCTCCGATGTCGGCATAGTCCAGCGACTCCTCCAGTACAGGCCGCCACAGCGCGTCGTAATAGGTGTTTACATGCCGGTTGCCGAGTCGGCGGCGCATCGTCCAGTGCCCGGGCGCCAGACCATGCTCATCGTGCGGAATCGGTGTGAACGTGAACGTCTCGGTGTTCCACGCCGTGCTGTCGCCCGTTGGATACACGATGCTGGCCAGTCTGCCCATGGCATCGTAACCGTAGCCAGTCGTGTAGCCATTCTCGTCGGTGACCGAGGTGATCCAGCCATTGTCGTTGACCACCGCCGACTCCACCGCGCCCGCAGGTGCTTCCGGTGTAGACGGGTGCTGGATGGCCTGCGGGACGCCACGCTTCCAGTTGCTGGCGGCAGTAACGTTGTTGTTGCCGTCCTTGACCGTGGCCACCGTGCCATCGGCGTTGTAGGTCAACGTCTGCATGATTCTGCCGTACGACTCACTTACCCACGGCCGCGCCAGCGCGTCGAACGTCGACTCCGCGACCTCCTGTCCATTCACGACAAGCCTTTGCGTCTGACCCAACACCCAGAGCGATTGACTGTCGTGGTAATCCGTCAGTTCCGTCTTGACCTGGCTGCCCGCAATCGAACTGAAACGCGTGACGGTTTTCGGCCTGGCCAACGCATCGAACAGCTCGACCTGGTACTTGAAATCCACGCCATCGCGGGTCGTCGTGGTGCTCAGCTGCGGACGGTGGTACTCGGACACGAAACCATCGAAGTTCTCACGCAGGCTGTAGCCAAAGCGTTCCGGATAGACCTGCGGCGCCATGCTCAGGTCGAAGGTCGAAACCTGCACATCCATGAGCGGCGTCGTGGTACTGCCCCGCTCCACCCGCAGCAGCTTGCCTTCGTTGTAGCGATAGCTGTTGCCATGGAAGTACTTGGTGCGCTCGTCATTGGGACCCAGCACCAGCGTTTCCGCGCGACCGGCACATGCGTCACTGGTGCAGATCGGTTCGCCACAGGACGTGCCCATCGGACACGGCGTCAACATGTCGCCGCCCGGATAGAACTGGTAGCTGATGTTGGGCGTGTAGGTGTAGTTCCACTCCGACGCCGTCAGACCCGGCCCCGTGATGCGCTTTTTCGTCAGCGAATACGCCTCGTAGGCAATCGTCCATTGATTGGTGTCATCGTTGGTATTGGTGCCGAACTCGCCACCTACATCGAAGTTCTGGCATGCCACGGGCACGTTGCTGCGGCCGTGCCTCAACCACCCGACCGTAAACGTTCCGGTTGCACCTGAGGGATGCTGGATCGTTCCTGATACCTCCGTAGGACCGATCGGCCCGGAGAGACGCACGAAGCAATCACGCGTGGGCTCGTTCGCGGCACCCATCGGATACTGGATCGTCGCCGAGGTGAAAGGGGAAAAGCCGATCGTCCACTGCGCCCCATCCGGCTGTATGACAGCCGACAGACTTCTTCTCGTGCCGGCGGCGACGTACTGGTACGTCCAGGTACGTGTCCCCTGCACCACAGTGGCGATATGCCCCTGTCCATTGTAAGTGATGGCCAATTGACGCCCATCGCTGGACACGATGCCGGTCAGCCGACCGGGCGCATTCCAGGCATTGGTATACGTGTATTCGACCGTATTGCCGAAGCGATCCTGCACCTTGGTCGCATACAGCACGTTCTTGCGGCGCGCGATACTGCTGCCGCCATTCGCACTGCTCAGGTTGGGCTCGCGGTACTGGGCCATCCAGTCGAACCAGTACTTGGTTCCGTCCGGCGTGATCGCCAGGAAGCCCTCACCCGTCGTGTTCTTGATGGTGGGCAGGCATGACACATAGGTCTGGCCCGTGGTCATCCAGTAGTAGGGCCCGCCTGTCGATGGCAGATAGGCGCCGGGGCGCACCTGGAGAAGCTCGCCACCCGCACCGGGCACATTGAGCGTGTTGCCTTGCCAGAAGTCCCAGACATTGATATCCCACACCGGCGAGGGAGGCGAGGCCTGATGCGCAGGCGCCGAACAACGGCGTCCGGGATCGCCGGGCACCCGGCTCTGCCAATTGGAAGCAAACGAACCGCTGATGCTGGGCGCATCGATATCCCAGTCCGCCATCATCTGATCCGTTACGGTCTCGTATCGGTTCTGTACCGAGTAGGACCGGGAAATACCGACCGGCAGTGCGTTGTTACCCGGGATGGCCACATCGGTGGCCGTAAACGACAGCGACCCGTTCGCGAGATTGACCTGATCCCCGAACAGGTCGGATTTCAGCGCGGCTGCCTGCTTGGCGGACTCGACACGCTTGTCGTATTCGTCCCAGGGATACTTGGAGGGCGTCTGCGCGGATGCATCCACCCCTGCACCCACTCCCAACATCAACAGCATCCACCCAGCCACCCGCTTGCGCGCTGTCTCCATGGCATCCCCTCGATCATTGTCCCGGCGGCTCCATCATGGAATCCGCACCCCTTCGAAGAACATACTTCCTGGATGCCTTGCGGGAAAGATCCAGCGACGAGTAAATGAATGTAGTTGGGGCGGGCTCGGTGCCAAGCCTGGCAGGACTGGAGCACTCGCATGGAGTGCATCCGCCCTGGCCTCCACTCCGACTCACCCGGCGCGGTAGTTCCGACGCCCTTCCAAGACTTCCAGGCCCCGCAGTGCAACTCGTCCACACTGGGGTCGTTCCGGAGCGCGGCGCATTGACCATGCGTCGCGTCGCGCCGTCTCTGTATCAGCCATGCGGTGGCAATAACGCCGGACAGGGCCCCGAACCAACTGCCCATGCGCCACCCAGCAAAGCCATCACGCGCGACGCATTACCCCCATCCGCCTTCACCCACCTGCCCCAACACCTCACGCAGCCGTGCGTTCTCCTCCACCACACGCCCATAGGCACGGAACAAAGACCACGTTCCCCACACGCCCAGCACCAGGGCATGGGCGAACGGGATCGCGGCCAGTGCCATCAGCGAGGCCAATGCGGTTGCGTCGAGGGTGCGTACGTAGGGAATGGCCATCAGCCCCTGATTGATGAGGGCGGTCACGGTGGAGATGGTCAGCAGGCCGAAGCTGACGTGGCGGAAGCGGCGCCATGCGCGCCACTGCAGCACCAGCGCCACGACGCTGTACACCAGTCCGGCCACGATGAAGACCCAGCTGAGGATCATGTAGACGGGCATGCAGGCTCCTGGGCACGGGTGCGGTGACGGGGTTTTACCACGTGGATGTGCGCTTGCTCGAGCGCACATGAAAAGGCCCCGCGGTGCGGGGCCTTCTGTTTTCCGGGCGGGCTGCGTGTCAGCCGTTGCTGCCGCTCGAGCCGACGGGTTCGTCGGGCGAGGCGGTGCGGTTCCTGCGAACGAAGCGCTGCGAGAGTTCGCGGCGGGCTTCGTCCACGCCCTTGTCCTTGCCGGCCACCTTGATAACGCCGTAGACCTCCAGCGAGGCGGCCATCAGGTCGCTGCCGAGGGCGAGTTCGGTGTCGGTGACGCGCTGATACAGGTGGGCCAGGCGCAGGGAACAGGGGCGCAGGGCGTCGAGTGCCATGTGATCCTGCTGGAAGGCGGCAAGGTCGAAGTCGCGCGGCATGAGGCCGGCGTGCTGTTCCGCCACGCTCAGCGCGGTGGTGCAGAAGGCCTGCGATTTGGTGCCCATCTTGAAGAGGTCGCGGCGCTCGTCGTTGGTGAGCGCGACGAGCTGCTGCAGGTCGGCCTCAAGTGCAGTGATGGAGGCCAGGATGCGCTCCACCGTGGTGGGGTCGAGGGTGAGGCTGATGCGGTTCTGGGTCATGGTCCGTCCTTAGTTGTGTTCTGCGTAATGCCGGCCGGGTCCGACCGGCGCATGCAGCGTAGCGCGCACAAACGCCGATGCGGCGTTGCACGCGCTAATGTTGGATTTCTCACGCGAACAATATCGATCGAGGCAAATAGCCTGGTGCGTCAGGCGTTGTGTGTGTTGACCCAGTCAAAAAGCCTGACGGCCCAGGCTTAGTGTGTGTTGAAACAGTCAAATTGCCTGACGCGCCAGGCTTGGTGTGTATTGAGCCAGCCGAAATGCCTGACGCCTGAGGCTTACTGTGTGTTGATACAGCCGAAAAGCCTGACGGGTGAGGCTTAGTGTGTGTTGAGCCAGCCAAATCGGCTGAAGCGTCAGGCTTTGTGTGAGTAGAGGGAATTCCGTCTACCGGCATCCATGCAACGGTCAGGTGTCCCCGACTCCTTCACCCTGGCGTGTGATGTCGCGTGGCGGGGGGCGTTCCATCGGTGGCATGCAGACGCTCGCCAGCGCGAGCAGCCGGCCAGACACCACGCCACGGCCGGGGCTAGCGGCAGCCATCCGCATCATATTCACCAGCAACAATCAAGCACCCAGTGCTGATAGGTATGTCCGTCCTGACCTGGAACTGATGCGCCGAGTGGCCCGCTCGACAGCCAAGCGGCTTTGAACTGCGTTGGGCCATGCGGCCACGCCAACCAGCATTCTCCGCCGCAATGCAGAATAAGGCGCCCGATGAAGGGGGGATCGACGCCCTTCTAAGCCCCTTGTCCACGCTTGCCGATGAGGCGCCGACACCAGCCCCCAGGGGACCCAAGGTCGCACCCCGGCGCTCAAGTAACTTCGGTTACGATAATGTGAATGAACCGCGACCAGCTCAAAAAACTTGAAAACGACCTGTGGACGGCAGCCGACAAGCTCCGGGCCAACTCCGATCTGAAGGCCAGCGAGTACAGCACCCCGGTGCTGGGCCTGATCTTCCTGAAATTCGCCGACAACAAGTACCGTCAGCACGAAGCGGCCATCCAACAGGAGTTCAAGAAGCTCCAAGGCACTCGTCGGGAGCGGAGCGAAGAAGACATCGCCATTGAAAAATGCGGCTTCTACCTGAAGCCCAAGGCCCGCTACGACTACCTGCTGAACTTGCCGGAAAAGGAAGACATCGCCAAGGCCATTCGTGCGGCAATGGCCAGCATCGAGAAGACCAAGCCCGAGCTGCGGGGCGTGCTGCCGCAGGAGGAGTACGACCGCTTTACCCGCAGCGACAAGAACAAGGGAATCCCCAAGGACCTGCTGAAACTGTTCTCCGACATCCCCGTGGATGCCTCGGGCGATGTGTTTGGCCAGATCTACGAATACTTCCTAGCCAACTTCGCGCTCAGCGAGGGCCAGGGCGGCGGCGAGTTCTTCACGCCCCGATCCGTGGTCAAGCTGATGACGGAGATCATCGAGCCCCACGGCGGTACCGTGTTCGATCCGGCCTGCGGCTCTGGCGGCATGTTCGTACAGTCGGCTGACTTCATCCTGCAGCACCAGACCGACAAGGCGGCAGACCTGGACGTGTTTGTCTGCGGCACCGAGAAGACGCTGGAGACCGTCAAGCTCGCCAAGATGAACCTCGCGGTGAACAACCTGCGCGGCGACATCAAGCAGGCCAACAGCTACTACGAAGACCCCTTCAACGCCTTTGGCGCCTTCGACTACGTCATGGCCAACCCGCCGTTCAACGTGGACGACGTGACGCTGGACGCCGTGGAGAAGGACCGCCGATTCAATACCTACGGCGTGCCCCGCAACAAGACCAAGGCCAAGAAGTCGGAAGGCAAGGACGGGAAGCAAAAGGCCGTCGAGACCGTACCCAATGCCAACTACCTGTGGATCAACCTCTTCGCGACGTCGCTCAAGCCCGGTGGCCGCGCGGCGCTGGTGATGGCTAATTCGGCCAGCGATGCCCGCCATTCTGAAGCCGACATCCGACGCACGCTGATCGAACAGAACCTCATCTACGGCATGCTCACGCTGCCGTCCAACCTGTTCTACACCGTCACCCTGCCGGCAACGCTGTGGTTCTTCGACAAGGGCAAGACCGACGACAAGGTGTTGTTCATCGATGCCCGGAACATCTTCACCCAGATCGACCGCGCCCATCGCGAGCTGAGTGACGAGCAGATCCAGAACATCGCCCTCATCCCTCGCCTGCACAAGGGCCGGCGTCAGGACTTCGTGGATCAGGTGGACCGCTACCTGCATCAAGGTATGGCACAACTGAAGGAGGCCGCCGAGCATCTGCCGGGCTTGAGCGAACGCCTACTGGCCGTGCTGGCCGAAGAGGCCGCAGAAGATGCCCAGACCAATCAGGCCGCACGCGATGCCATCGCCGCGCTGCAGGCCCAGTGGGGCCAGCTTGCCGCGCTGGAACAGGCGCAGGCTAAGCACGAGCGCAGCCGCGGTCAGAAGCACAGCGTGGACGGCCGCAACACGGCGCAGCACGCACTGCGCGCCCAGTTCACGCCCTTCTTCAGCGGCCTGCACGCAGCGGTGAAGGCGCTGGACAAGGCCATCCGCGAGATGGACAAGCGCAAGGCTGAAGCGGCCAAGGCCGACGGCAAGCGCGCCACAACCAACCGCCAGACGAAGGGCGTGAAGGCGGCAGTGCAAGCTTTGCATGACGAGCTGAAGGCTGCCGAGTTGTACTACCAGCATGTGAGCTGGCTGCAGGAGCGCTTCCCAAAGGCCGCCTACGAAGACGTCACCGGCCTGTGCAAGCTGGCCAGCCGCGAGGAGATTGCCGAGCAGGATTGGTCGCTGAATCCTGGGCGGTATGTAGGTGTGGTGATTGAGGACGATGGGAAGACGGAGGAAGAGTTCATTGCTGACCTACAGTCATCGATGGATGAGTTGGACGAGCTTGATGGGGCAGCGCTCCGCTTGAAAGCCGTGATTGACTCCAACCTCAAGGCCATCTGCGAGGCTAGCTGAATGAGCGTATGGCGTGACATCAAGCTCAAAGAGGTGAGCGAGTACGTGACCGTCGGCTTTGTTGGTTCCATGGCAGATCAATACGTCGAGACTGGTGTGCCGTTCTTGCGGTCACTGAACATCCAGCCGTTCAGGCTCAACTACAACGACTTGAAGTACATCCCCGAGTCGTTCCACGATGCCATCAAGAAGTCGAAGTTGCGGCCTGGCGATGTGGCTATCGTTCGCACCGGATATCCGGGCACAGCCTGCGTGATTCCTGCTGATTTGCCCGATGCCAACTGCAGTGACCTCGTCATCCTCCGCCCCGGCCCGGAGCTGAATCCGCATTACATCGCCGCCGTCTTCAATTCCTCCTTTGGTCAGAGCCTCGTCGGTGGCAATCTGGTGGGTGCTGCGCAGCAGCACTTCAACGTGACGGTCGCGAAGGAACTGAGATTGCGACTGCCGCCTCGGGCCGAGCAAGACAAGATCGCTGCCGTGCTTGTTGGTCTGAACGACCTGATCGCCAATAACCAGCGTCGCATCGCCGTGCTGGAGTCCATGGCCGAAGAGATCTACCGCGAGTGGTTTGTGCGGATGCGGGCTCCAGTGAGTGACGCAAGCGAAAGCCCAGCTCAGGCAGAGCTCACCCCTCTGGACGAACTTGGCTCGTTTCTCAATGGCTACGCCTTCGATCCAACAGAGTTGCACGAGGAAGGACTGCCAATCATCAAGATCAAGGAACTGAACGCAGGCGTCTCGACTAGCACACCCCGAAACACCGGCGAGAAGATTCCCGATAGATACACATTTGGTGACGGGGACATCATTTTCTCGTGGTCTGGCTCGCTCGTTGTGCAGATCTGGCATCAAGGGCCAGCCCTGCTCAACCAGCACCTATTCAAGGTGACGCCAGCAACGGATGTCCCGCGGGTATTTCTTTATTTTTCTATCAAGTTCTCTATTCCGATCTTCGAGTCATTGACGACTGGTGCGACCATGCAGCACATCAAGCGCAAGGAACTGCGATTCGTCAAAGTGCGGGTTCCCGAGCGCGATGTCATGACGGCATTCGATAATTTGGTTTCGCCTTTGATGGATCAAGCTATCCAACTCAAACAAATCAACACAAGGTTGCAAGCCCAGCGCGACACCCTGTTGCCCCGATTGATCTCCGGCAAACTAAGCGTCGATGCCTTGGACATCCAGTTTCCGCCCAGCATGCTGCAGCAGCCGTCCGCAGAGGCAGCGCAGCCCACAGCAATATCCAATTAGCAGGTCTTCTTCTTAACCAGCAACACCAGGAAGGTGCCATGGCCGCCGCGAAGAACTTCATCAGCGAAGACGATATCGAGCAGGCCCTGCTACAGAGGCTGCAACACGAGTGCGGCTTTGATGTACTGAATTGCTACACGGCCAAGTCGGACGACCTGAGCGATGGCTCGGGTCGCAGCGACAAGCGCGACGTGGTCCTCACCGACCGATTGCGCGCCGCCCTGGAACGACTGAACCCGCAGGTCCCGACCCACGCGGTAGAACAAGCCCTAGCCGAACTACTGCTGCCACGCACCGCGATGACGCTGGTGGCAGCCAACCGCCAGATGGACGCCCTGCTTCGCGACGGCGTGCCGGTGACCTACAAGCCGGAGACTGGCCCGCAGGCGGGTCAGACCGTCACCGAGCGGCTGCGCGTGATCGATTTCGATGCGCCCAGCCCGCAAGCGGGACACAACCACTACCTCGCCGTCACCCAACTCTGGGTGCGGGGCGAGCATGGCTACCGCCGGCCGGACATGCTGTTGTACGTGAACGGTCTGCCGCTGGTGTTCATCGAACTAAAGAACAGCAACGTCAAGCTGCGCGCCGCCTTTGAAGACAACCTGACGACCTACAAGTCCGAGATCCCGCAGCTGTTCACCACCAACGCCCTGTGCGTGCTGAGCAACGGCATCGAAACCAAGCTGGGCAGCCTCACCGCCCAGTGGGAACACTTCTTCACCTGGCTGCGGGTGGATGACGAGAAGGAAGCGCTGGACCGCAAGGCCATTGCGGCGCAAGGCCTGAGCGTCGAACGCGTTGTCGCTGGCCTGCTGAGGCCGGAGCGGCTACTCGACTACATGGAGAACTTCTGCGTCTTCTACCGAGAGACACAGAAGATCATCGCGCAGAACCACCAGTTTCTTGGCGTGAACAATGCCTTCGCCCAGTTCCAGCGTCGCCATGAGCTGAAAGGCAGGCTGGGCGTGTTCTGGCACACCCAGGGCTCAGGCAAGAGCTTCTCGATGGTGTTCTACACACGCAAGATCTTCCGCAAGCTCACCGGCAACTTCACCTTCGTCGTGGTGACTGACCGGGACGACCTGGACGGGCAGATCTACCGCAACTTCCTGCACACCGGCGTGGTGGCACCCAAAGATGAGGTGCGCCCCCGTGACAGCGCCAAGCTGCGCGAGATGCTGGGCAAGAACAAGCGCGTGGTGTTCACGCTGATCCAGAAGTTCCGCTACGACAAGGGCAAGGACTATCCGCTGCTGTCCGACCGGGACGATATCGTGGTCATCGTCGACGAAGCGCACAGGACGCAGTACGCCAGCCTGGCGGAGAACATGCGCGCCGGCCTGCCACGCGCCAACTTTCTGGCCTTCACCGGCACGCCGCTATTGGGCAAAGAGCGCAAGACCAACGCCTGGTTTGGCGACTATGTATCCGAATACAACTTCCAGCAGAGCGTGGAGGATGGCGCCACCGTGCCGCTGTTCTACGAGAAGCGCGTGCCCGAGGTATTGATCCAAAACGAGGATCTGAGCGACGAGTTCGCCGAGATCCTCGAAGACGAGAACCTCGACGATCAGGCGCAGGAGAAGCTGGAGAGGCGCTTCGCGCAGGAAATGGAGGTCGTCAAGCGCGAGGACCGGCTGGACAAGATTGCCCGCGACATCGTCTACCACTTCCCACGCCGTGGGTACTTGGGCAAAGGCATCGTCATCTCGGTAGACAAGTTCACCGCCGTGACGATGTTCGACAAGGTTCAGGCGCTGTGGAAAACCGAACTGAAGGCACTCAACGGGCGCATCGTGGCCACGACCAACGATGTTGAGCGCCAGCGTCTCAAGCAGCTCAAGGCCTGGATGAGCGCGGTCCAGATGGCGGTAATCGTCAGCGAGGAAGCCGGCGAGGAAGAGAAATTCGCCAAGAAGAAGCTGGACATCAAGCCGCACCGGGAGCGCATGAACGCCCTGGACGAGCATGGGCACGACATCGAGTTCAACTTCAAGGATGCCGAGCACCCGCTGCAACTGGTGTTCGTTTGCGCCATGTGGCTCACAGGCTTCGATGCACCGACGGTCAGCACGCTCTATCTCGACAAGCCGATGCAGGGCCACACCCTGATGCAAACCATCGCACGGGCCAACCGGGTAAGCGGCCACGAGATTCTTGGCGTAGCCAAGCGCAACGGCGAGATCGTGGACTACTACAACGTCTTCAGGCGTATGAAGAAAGCGCTCAAGGACTATGCCGCCGGTCCCGAGGACGAGGAATTCCTCATCCAGGACAAGAGCCAGCTCTTCGTGCTGTTGGACGACGCTATCGACCAAGGCCTTGCGTACTGCCGGAGCCAGGACGTGCCGCTGCACGAGGCATTGGAGCAGAGCGATGTATTCACCAAGCTGGGGCAGTTCAACGGCTTTGCCAACACACTTCTCGGCTCTGAGGAGCAGCGCAAGTCTTTCAATGTCTACGAGAACGCTATCTCGTCGTTGTATGAAGCATGCAAGCCCGAGGTGCTCGGCCAGAAGAAGGGCCGCGTGGTGTCAGCCTTCCAGTACCTGCGCGGCGTGATGGATAGCATTGTCGAACAGGCCGATATCGACAGCGCGGTGCAGCGCATCGAGGCGCTACTGGACGCCAGCGTGGTCGTGGACAATGCCGAGACCTTTTCAGTCAAAGAGTTCGAGGCGCAGTACGCGATCGTGCAGCGTGGCAAGGCGTGGGATCTGAGCAAGGTCAACGTCGATAAGTTACGCGAAGAGTTCAAGACCGCTCCCTTCAAGAACATCGAGATCGCAGATCTCCAGGCCTTTCTGAAGCGGAAGCTGGCCGAGATGCTGGCACAGAACAGCACGCGCGTGGACTTCCTGCAGCGGCTTCAGAACGTGATTGACGCCTATAACGCAGGTGCAACCTCCACCGAAAACTACTACGAAGAGCTGACCGCGTACGCCCAGGAACTCAAGGAAGAGGCAGAGCGCCATATTCGCGAGGGTCTAACCGAGGACGAATTGGAACTCTTCGATCTATTGAAGAAGGATGCCCTCACTCAGGATGAAACGCAGCGTGTGAAGCTTGCTGCCAAGCATTTGCTGCGGCGCTTGGTGGAAGAGCAACCCAAGGTGCTGGTGCAGAATTGGCACCAGAGTACGCAGACGCAGCAGCAGGTGCGCGCCGAGATCGAACGCGTGCTCGACGACGATCTGCCGGAAAGCTATGACCGCACTACCTTCAAGCAGAAATGCGAGAACGTTTACGACCTTGCCATTGAGTATGCGCTGCGCGGCAGGAAGTGGGCGGCATGAGCGCGGGATAGCGGCGAGTTGATGGCGTCGCTGCAAGCGTAAGCAAGAGCGCCCCTCATCCGCCTTCGGCACCTTCTCCCCGTTTCACGGGGAGAAGGAAAAGCGGGTCTTGCGCGCGAATGATTCGGGATTGCCTCAATCCCTCAACTTCAACGCCGGCTGCTCATCAATCGTCCCATCCTCATTGACCACCACGTAGCGATCACCCTCGCGGTTGAACAGTACGGGGATGGGGATCTTGAAGAGGGGGCGGCGGATGAACTTCAGGCGCCAGTGGAAGGCTTCCATCGTATGGATGGTGGCCTGCTGCTGCGGGGTGAGGCCGGCCAGCAGCGTGGCGTCGTCCATCTTCGGCGCGCCCTTGCGGCGCTCCGGCGTGCGGGGAGACGTGCCCGGGGTGTCCGGGTCGGGGGGGTCGCGGGGGCGATGGGGATCCGTCATCCGGTCGGGGGCTCCTGATGGCGTGGAACGGGAACGTGCATGCCGCTGTGGCGGCCGCTTTACCTTCTATCGGCCGGGCTCAAGGGAACGTGAGGACCGCGTTGTGTCGCGGAGAGAGCGTTCAGGGAAGGGGGTTGGCTGGCGCGGGAAAGTCTCGCTTGCCCCTCATCCGCCCTTCGGGCACCCACCCCGGCCGGGCGAAGCACGCCCGGCGTTCCGACGATCGCGCGGCATGCCGCGCAAGCAGATCGTCTTCACCCCGCCCGCGGGGAGAAGGATATGCAGCCGTCAGGCGCGCAGGACGAGCGTGGGGGTTTCGTTGAGGGTGCCGTCTTCTTCGATCACCACGTGACGCGTTGCGTCACGATCGAACAATACCGGGATGGGCGCGCAGAACAGCGGGCGGCGCACGAAGGCCAGGCGCCACTGGAAGATTTCCAGCGCTTCCAGCGTCATCAACTGCGCGGGCGTGAGGCCGGCGCGCAGGTCGGCGGCATCCTGCGCCGCGGTGGATTTGCGGCGCTCGGGCGCGCGCGGGGCCGCCGCCTTGGGGGCGGAGGCCTGCCAGGGGCCATTGATGACGGAGGCGTGGGCAGCAGTGCGATGCATGGGGGTGGGGGCTCCAACAAGTGCGGGTGACATCTGTTGCTACTAACGGCCACGGACGGCCGCTATTTAGGGTGATGACCGCGATGCAAGCCGTGTGCCGGAATGTGGGGCGCGCAAGAAAAAAGCCCCGCGTGAGCGGGGCTTTGTCGGTGGTGATGGATCGCGCTTGCCCCTCATCCGCCTTCGGCACCTTCTCCCCGCTTGCGGGGAGAAGGAGAAGCATGCGCCCCGCTTGCGGGGAGAAGGAGAAGCATGCGCCCCGCTTGCGGGGAGAAGGAAAGGCAGGCTCCCGCCTCGCGGGGAGAAGGAGAGCATGCGCCCGCGTTGCGGGGAGAATCCCTCAGGCGAACGGGTCCTGCAGCACCATGGTGTGGTCGCGGTCGGGGCCGGTGCTGACGATGGCCAGCGGGCAGCCGGACAGTTCTTCCAGTGCGCGCAGGTAGGCACGCGCGGCCGGCGGCAGCTTGTCCCACTCGGTGACGCCATGGGTGTTCTCGTCCCAGCCCGGGAATTCCAGGTACACCGGCGTGCACTCTTCCCACCCGCCCGCATCCAGCGGCGCGTACTCGGTGCGCTTGCCGCGGTATTCGTACGCGATGCAGATCTTCAGCGTCTTCATGCCATCCAGCACGTCGAGCTTGGTGATGCACAGGCCGGAGATGCCGTTGATGGCCACGGCGCGCTTCAGCGCGACGATGTCCATCCAGCCGCAGCGGCGCGGACGGCCGGTGGAGGCGCCGTATTCCTGGCCGCGGTCGCGGATGCCCTGCCCCACTTCGTCGTCCAGCTCGGTCGGGAACGGACCGCCGCCCACGCGCGTGGCGTAGGCCTTGCAGATGCCCAGCACGTAGTCGATCGCGTCCGCGCCCACGCCGGTGCCGGCGAACGCGCCGCCAACCGTGGTGTTGGAGCTGGTGACGTAGGGATAGGTGCCGTGGTCGATGTCGAGCAGCGCGCCCTGCGCGCCTTCGAACAGCACGCGCTTACCCTGCTTGCGCAGGTCATGCAGGATGCCGGCCACGTCGGACTTCATCGGCTGCACGTATTCGCCGAAGGCGAGCGCTTCGTCGTAGGTCTTCTGGAAATCGACCGCGTCCACGCCCAGGTACTTGGTCAGCACGAAGTTGTGGTAATCCAGCGCGGTGCGCAGCAGTTCTTCCAGCTGCTTGGGGTAATGCAGATCGGCCACGCGGATGCCGCGACGCGCCACCTTGTCTTCGTACGCCGGGCCGATGCCGCGACCGGTGGTGCCGATGGCCTTGCCGCCGGCAGCCTTCTCGCGCGCCTGATCCAGGGCGATGTGGTACGGCATGATCAGCGGCGTGGCCGGGGAGATCTTCAGGCGCGAACGCACTTCCACGCCGGCCGATTCCAGTTCGTCGATTTCCTTGATCAGCGCGGCCGGCGACAGCACCACGCCGTTGCCGATCAGGCACAGCGCGTCGGGGCGCAGGATGCCGGAGGGAATCAGGTGCAGGACGGTCTTCTTGCCCCCGATGACCAGCGTGTGGCCGGCATTGTGGCCGCCCTGGAAACGGACGACGGCTCCGATTTCCTCGGTGAGCAGATCGACGATCTTGCCCTTGCCTTCATCGCCCCACTGGGCGCCGAGAACGACGACTGACTGACCCATGACGGGTAACTCCTCGATTGTTGGCGGCCATCGGGGCCACCGGAAGGGTCGTGCTGGTCCACGGCGCCGTTGATGCCGGCAGGCTCCATCGGGGAGCCGCCCGCCACGCCGGGCCCAGACACGGAAAAAGCCGGCGGTCTTCCCACGCAGGGAGCCCGTCCGGCTTTTGTGCATTATCCGGGTTTAGGGGGACGGGGGCTACCCTGCCGGGGGCCCGCGCTGCGGGTTCAGGAATCGCGCGAAGAGCGGCCCCTCATCCGGCCTTCGGCCACCTTCTCCCCGCTTCGCAGGGAGAAGGGGAGGAGCGGGCGCCTGGCGTTTCCTTCTCCCCGCCTGCGGGGAGAAGGTGGCCGAAGGCCGGATGAGGGGCGCCTTCCGATTCGCCGACGCGGCACTTCCGGATATCGTCAAGGTCAGCCGTGGACCGACGCTGCCTCCCACAGGAGGCAACATCATGCGAAGGAAAACAGACCACGCGCGCCAGCGTCAGCTACGACGCGACCAGACCGAGGCGGAACGCGTGCTGTGGCAACCCCTGCGTGACCGGCGCCTGTCGGGGTGGAAGTTCCGCCGGCAGCATCGGATAGGGCCCTACTTTGCGGACTTCGCCTGCGTGGAGGGGCGCCTCATCGTGGAGCTGGATGGCAGCCAGCATTTGACCCAACAACGTCACGACGACGCGCGCACGAGCTTCCTCAAGACTCAAGGATTCCGGGTCCTGAGATTCTGGAACGATGACGTGCTGCGCGACACGGAAGCGGTACTGGCCACAATCGCCACCGCGCTCGCCCCTCATCCGCCTTCGGCACCTTCTCCCCGCAGGCGGGGAGAAGGAAAGAGCGAAGCCGTAACGGCTCCCTTCCACTGCGAAACCAGTAGAAGGAAAGAGCAAAGCCGTGATTGCTCCCTTCTCCCTGCGAAGCGGGGAGAAGGAAAGAGCCAAACCGTGACGGCCCGTTCCACTGCAAAACCAGCAGAAGGAAAGAGCGGAGCGATGATTGCCCCCTTCTCGGGGAGAAGGTGCCGAAGGCGGATGAGGGGCGCTTTCCGATCCGCTGACGCGAATGCCGCGCCGCAAGCGACTCCTCAGCGCTTCAACACCCACAAGAACGTCAGCCCGAAGATCAGGATGAAGCCGCCGACCGCGCGCACCTGGCCATCGGACATCTGCAGCAGTTGCACCACGGCGCGCTTCCAACCCGCGGGAATGGCGAACAGCACCAGGCCTTCGAGGATGGCGACCAGGCACAGGGCGGACCAGAGTTCGGACATGGGGGAAGTCCCGGCGCCGCCGTGGTGGCGGGGCGATGGAGAACAGGGCTGAAACGGCACCGGCCGCCCTGGGGCGGCCGGTGGAGGAGGCTCAGCGGTCGCTGCGCATGTACTGGAGGAAGGGGTCGTCCTTGTCCAGCACGATCACGCCCTGCCCGTCCTTGAACGAGGCCCGGTAGGCCTCCAGGCTGCGCTGGAAGGCGTAGAACGCCGGATCGCGGTTGGCGGCCACGCCGTAGAGGCGGGCCGCTTCGGCATCGCCTTCACCGCGCAGCTTCTGCGCATCGCGCTCGGCTTCGGCCAGCAGCACCGCCACGTCGCGGTCGGCCTGCGCCCGCACGATCCGCGCCTGCTCGGCGCCCTGCGCGCGCAGGGCGCTGGCCACCTGGGAGCGTTCGGCGCGCATGCGGTTGTAGACCTGGTCGATGACTTCGCTGTCGGTCGGCAGGTCGATCTGCTTGAAGCGGATGTCCACCACCTGCATGCCCAGGTTCTTGGCGCCGGCATTGATCGCCGGCAGCTGCTTCTCGATCAGCTCGTTGCGGTTGCCCGACACCAGCTGGGTGAGCGTGCGCGAGTTGATCTCGTTGCGCAGCGATTCCTTGATGATGGGCGCCAGGCGCTCGGTGGCCAGGTCGGCCTGGCCGCCGGTGGCACGGTAGAAATCGGCCGCGTTGACGATGAAGCCGATGGCGATGAAGTCGACGCTGACGTCCTTGCGCTCGGAGGTCAGCGAGCGTTCCGGCGGGAACTCGTTGGCGGTGAAGCGGCGATCGAACACCCGCGCGGTTTCCACCAGCGGCAGCTTGAAGTGCAGGCCGGGGCCGATCTCGCTGCGCACCACGCGACCCAGGTTGAGCACCAGGCCCACCTGCCCTTCGCGCACCACGTAGACCGAGCCCATCAGGCCCAGCAGTACGGCCACGGCGATGCCGACGATCAATGAAGTCTTCATGGCTGCGCCTCCTCACGGCCGGCCGGGCGCGGTGAGCGCACCGCATTGCGGGAACTGGACGGGGTGCTTTCCACGGGCGGCATCATTTCGGTGGGAATCACGCCCGTGGGCAGCTGGCCGGCGGACGAGCCGGCGGCATTGCCCATGGGCACGTAGATCAGCTGGCGGCTGTCGCCGCCGATCACCTTGCGGTTGTCGGCGAGCACCTGCTGCACGGTATCCAGCCACAGCCGCTTGCGGGTGACCTCAGGCGCGTTGCGGTACTCGTCCAGCAACAGGCTGAAGCGGGTCGCGTCACCGGTGGCGCGGGCGATGGCGGCGGTCTTGTAGCCTTCGGCCTGGGTACGGATCTGCTGCGAATCGCCGCGCGCCTCGGGGACGATCTTGGCCGCATAGGCACGCGCCTGGCTGACCACGCGCTCGTTTTCCTGCTGTGCGCTGTTGACCTCGTCGAACGCCGGCTTGACGGCTTCCGGCGGGCGGGCGTCCTGCAGGCTCAGTTCGGTGACGACCAGGCCGGTGCGGTAGGCCTCCAGCGAGGCCTGCAGCGCCGTGCCGGCGGTGGCGGACAAGGGGCCGCGATTGTTGAGCGCCGCGTCCAGATCGGAACGGCCGATCACTTCACGCACGGCGCTCTGCGCGGTCTGCTCCAACACGCGGGTGGCGTCGGTGGTGCCGAACAGGAACAGCTTGGGATCGCCCACGCGGTACTGCACGTTGAACGACACGGTGATGATGTTCTCGTCGCGGGTCAGCACCGGCAGGCTGTTGCTGAAGGTGCGCACGCCGGTGGCGTTGACCTTGGTGACGCTTTCGATGGGCCAGGGGAACTTGAAGTTCGGGCCGGGCTGCATGGTGCGGTTGTACTGGCCGAAGCGCAGCACCACGCCACGGTCCTGCTCGCCGATCAGCTGGAAGCTGGAGAACAGCACCAGGATGCCCACGCCCAGCAGCACCCAGCGCAGCGGATTGCCGCCGCCAGCGCCGCCGAACAGGCCGCGCAGGCGTTCGACCACGTCGCCGATGCCGCCGCCCTGCCGGTTGCGCGGCTTCCAGCTGTTGTTCCGGTTGCCGTTGTTGCCAGATCCGCCGCCGCCACTGCCAGGGGTGTTCCAGGCCATGCCCACTCCGTATTGAAAGATTCGCGCGGCCGGGGCCGGCGCAGGTTTCGATTCTACTAGATAGGGGCGACCGGGCCCGGAGGCAAGGCCGGGAGGTCATGCGCGCCCCGGATTCGGGCCTTTGTAGGAGCGACGTGAGTCGCGACCGGGACACGTCCCGGCCATGACGAATGATCCTGCCGATCCGGCCGTGCGGTCGCGACTGACGTCGCTCCTACAGAAAGCAGGCAATCCCTACTGCCACTCCTCCCGCTCCATCTTCGGCAGCAGCGCCTCCAGCGGATGCCCGCCGGCCTGCGAAGCGAGCCGCTGCGCGTCGGCCAGGGCCAGGTCGAGGGTGACGCGCCAGCCGTTCTCCTCGAAGTCCTCCGCGAGCACCGCGCCGAGTGCGTGCAGGCGCGAGCGCAGGCGCGCCGAGTTCGCCGGCAGATGCAGTTCACCGCGCACGCGCTGGAAGCCCAGCCGCTGCGCCAGCGCGCCGCGCAGCAGATCGATGCCCGCGCCATCGCGCGCCGACAGCCATACCCGCTCGCGGCCCATGCCGGCACTGGGGGCGTCGCCTTCGTCCACGCCGGGGTCGGGCTGGTCGTGGCGCGGTTCGGCGCCTTCGATGCGGTCGATCTTGTTGAACACCAGCATCTGCGGCAGGTCGCCGGCGCCGATTTCCTGTAGCACCTCGTCGACCTGCGCGATGCGCTCTTCGCGGTGCGGATCGGCGGCGTCGATGACGTGCAGCAGCAGGTCGGCTTCGCGCGCCTCGCTCAGGGTGGAGCGGAAGGCGGCGACCAGTTCATGCGGCAGGTCGCGCACGAAGCCCACGGTGTCGGCCAATACCACGGCGCCGCCGGGCAGGCCGATGCGGCGCACGGTGGGGTCCAGGGTGGCGAAAAGCTGATCGGCCGCGTAGGCCTCCGCGCCGGTGAGCATGTTGAACAGGGTGGATTTGCCGGCGTTGGTGTAACCCACCAGCGCCACGCGCGGCAGTTCGCTGCGCACGCGGGCGCGGCGCATCTGGGTGCGCTGCACCTCGACTTTCTCCAGCCGCTTCTGCAACTGCTCGACCCGCTTCTGCAGCAGACGGCGGTCGGTTTCCAGCTGGGTTTCGCCGGGACCACGCAAACCGATGGAACCGCCGCGCTGGCGCTCGAGGTGGGTCCAGCCACGTACCAGGCGCGTGGCCATGTGGCGCAGTTGCGCCAGTTCGACCTGCAGCTTGCCTTCATGGCTGCGCGCGCGCTGCGCGAAGATGTCCAGGATCAGCCCGGTGCGATCCAGCACGCGCCGCTCGAGGAATTTTTCGAGGTTGCGTTCCTGGCCCGGAGACAGCGGGAAGTTGACCAGAATGAGATCGGCGCCGGTGGCATCGGCGGCGGCCTTCACCTCTTCCAGCTTGCCGCTGCCGATCAGCGTGGAGGGATTGGGGCGGTCGATGCGCGCGGTAAGCAGCGCGGCGATGGTGGCGCCGGCCGAGCGGGCCAGGTCGCTGAATTCCTCGGTGAGGCCGTCGTCGGGACGGCCGCCGGCATGCGGCTGGATCAGCAGCGCATGCTCGCCCTTGCGGGATCTTTCAAACAATGGGGTCGTGCCTCTTCACTAGAGGCACGCATTATCACGCGGTTTCGTCGTCGCCGCCTTCGGCGTCTTCGTCACCCTGCTGCACGTAGCCGCCGCCCGGTCCCACGCGCACGTTGCGCGCCGGCACCACGGTGGAAATGGCGTGCTTGTAGACCATCTGGCTGACCGTGTTGCGCAGCAGGACCACGAACTGGTCGAAGGATTCGATGGTGCCCTGCAGCTTGATGCCGTTGACCAGGTAGACCGACACCGGGACGCGCTCGCGCCGCAGTGCATTCAGGAAAGGATCCTGCAGGGATTGCCCCTTGGACATGACGTACTCCCGCCTTGCGTTCTTATAGTTAGGTATGTGGTGCCGTGCCGGGCCGACGAACAGCTCCCCTGTCGTCCCGGAGCCCCGATGTTACACAACATCGGCCCGGCGGGGCGTTGCCAAGTCAGGCAACGGGTCCCAATTCCGGACAATGTGACCCAAACGGTCCACGATCACGGCAGGAACAGGGCCAGTGCATCGTCCAGGCGGGCGCGATCGATGGCCGGATCGAACCAGCGCGCGTCCAGTTCTCCGCGCAACCAGGTCAGCTGGCGCTTGGCGAGCTGGCGGGTGGCGGCGATGGCGCGCTCACGGAACGCCGCCGCATCGCCCTGGCCGTCGAGGTACTCCCACGCCTGGCGATAGCCCACGGCGCGCACCGCCGGCAGGTCGAGGGGGACGGCGACGGCCTGCATGCCGGGCAGTGCGCGCAGGCGGTGGACTTCGTCGAGGAAGCCTTGTTCGAGCATCAGGTCGAAGCGGCGCGCGATGCGCTCATGCAGCACGGTGCGGTCGGCCGGTGCGAGGACCAGCTTCAGCACGCGGAACGGCAGGCGCATGCCGCGTGCTTCGCGCTGCCATTGGCTGATGGGCTTGCCGGTGAGGCGGTACACCTCCAGCGCACGCTGGATGCGCTGCGGGTCGGTGGCATGGATGCGCGCGGCGGCGGCGGGATCGACCTGGGCCAGCGCCGCATGCAGGGCTGGCCAACCCTGCGCCTGCGCTTCCGCGGTGATGTCGGCACGCAACGCGGCATCCGCCGCCGGCATGGCGGCCAGCCCTTCGAGCAGGGCCTGGAAATAGAGGCCGGTGCCGCCGGCGAGGATCGGCAATCGTCCGCGCGACGCGATGCCATCCAGCGCGACGCGTGCCTCCTGCGCGAACTCGGCCGCCGAATACGCCTGCCACGGGTCGCGCACGTCCAGCAGGTGATGCGGCACGCGCGCCCGCTCTTCCACCGTGGGCTTGGCCGCACCGATGTCGAGGCCCAGGTAGACCAGCGCCGAATCCACGCTGACGATCTCGCCACCGAAACGTTGCGCCACTTCCAGCGCGAACGCGGTCTTGCCCGACGCGGTCGGGCCCATGATGGCGATGGCGAGGGGACGGGCATCGAGCGGCATGCGGGTATTGTCGCATCCGTCCGCCACGCAGCCCGGCGTGGCGGCTGGGCCGGCCCTCTACTCGTCGTCGGGCCAGCGGATCGTCGGCGCGGCGGTCGGCTTGCGGGGCGCCGGGATGGCGGCGACGGCATTCCATATCTTCAACGCATCCACCGTGGCGGCCACGTCGTGTACCCGCACGATAGCCGCGCCGCGCTGTGCGGCGATCAGGTGCGCAGCCACCGATCCGGCCACGCGATCAGCCGGCGGATCACGACCGGTGAGTTGCCCGATGCTGCGCTTCCGCGACAGGCCCGCCAGCACCGGCACGCCGAGCTCGACGAACCGCTCCAGCTGCGCCAGCAACTGCAGGTTGTGCGGGGTGTCCTTGCCGAAACCGAAGCCGGGATCGATGACGATGTGCTTCTTGGCGATGCCGGCCATCTCGGCCGCGAAGATGCGCTCGGCGAGGAACCGGTGCACCTCGCCGACGACGTCGTCGTACTGCGGCGCGGCCTGCATCGAACGCGGCTCGCCCTGCATGTGCATCAGGACCACCGGTACGCCGAGCGTCGCGGCGGTGTCGAGCGCACCGTCGCGGCGCAGGCCGTAGACGTCGTTGATCATGCCCGCACCGGCCTGCACGGCGGCGCGCATCACCTCAGGCTTGGAGGTGTCGACGCTGATCGGCACCGCAATCTGCGCGGCAAGGCGCTCGATCACCGGTATCACGCGGCGCAGTTCCTCCTCCAGCGCCACCTCGTCCGCGCCCGGGCGCGTGGATTCGCCCCCGATATCCAGCAGGTCCGCGCCCTCTTCCACCAGTTTCAACGCGTGCGCGACAGCCGCTTCCGTCGTGTCATGCGCGCCGCCATCGGAAAACGAATCCGGGGTGACATTGACGATGCCCATCACCTGCGGGCGGTCGAGCCGGAGGATGCGGCCGGCGCAGTCGAGCTGGGGGACGGTGTCGAACATGCGCTTCTCCCGATGTGCTGCGCGCATTGTAGAGCGCGTTGTTGTGGGAGCGACGCCAGTCGCCACCCACCGTGACGGACGCGGCACGAGGAAGCATCGCGCCTCGCGTCGCTTCCGCCAGGCCGGAACGACGAAGGCCTGGCATGGCCAGGCCTTCGCGTCACGCAACGGGTGGATCAACGCGCCTCAGGTCTGCGCGGCAGGACCCCCGATCGGCGGCAGCGGACGCGACTCGGGCTTGTCGTCGTCCTTGCCGGTCTTGTTCCAGCCCATCGGCGGCGGCGGCTCGCGCCCTTCCATGATGGCGTCGATCTGGGGCACGTCGATCGTTTCGTACTCCAGCAGCAGCTGCGACATGGTGTGCAGCTTGTCCATGTTCTCCGTCAGGATCGTCTTGGTGCGCGCATAGGCGCGATCCAGGATGGCGCGGACGACTTCGTCGATCCGGCGCGCGGTCTCGTTGGAGACGTTCTTGTGCTGGGTGACCGAACGGCCGAGGAACACCTCGTCCTCTTCCTCGCCATAGGCGATCGGACCCATCTCGTCGCTCAGGCCCCACTTGGTGACCATGTTGCGCGCCATCTTGGTGGCGCGTTCGATGTCGTTGGACGCGCCCGTGGTGACCTTGTCGGCACCGAAGATCAATTCCTCGGCGACGCGGCCGCCATACAGCGAACACAGTTGCGACTCGATGGCCACGCGGTTCAACGAATACTTGTCGCCTTCCGGCAGGTACATCGTCACGCCCAGCGCACGGCCGCGCGGGATGATGGTGACCTTGTAGACCGGATCGTGCTCCGGCACCAGACGGCCGACGATGGCATGGCCGGCCTCGTGGTAGGCGGTGAGCGTCTTCTCGTCCTCGCTCATCGCCATCGAACGGCGTTCGGCGCCCATCAGGATCTTGTCGCGCGCACGGTCGAAGTGGTCCATGCGGACTTCCTTCGCATTCTCGCGTGCGGCGAACAGGGCGGCCTCGTTGGCGAGGTTGGCCAGGTCGGCACCGCTGAAGCCCGGCGTGCCGCGCGCGATGACCATCGGCTCGACATCATCCGCCAGCGGCAGCTTGCGCATGTGCACGCGCAGGATCTGCTCGCGGCCCTTCACGTCAGGCAGCCCGACCACGACCTGGCGGTCGAAGCGGCCCGGACGCAGCAGCGCCGGGTCCAGCACGTCGGGACGGTTGGTGGCGGCAATGACGATGACGCCTTCGCCACCCTCGAAGCCGTCCATCTCGACCAGCAACTGGTTCAAGGTCTGCTCGCGCTCGTCATGACCGCCGCCGAGGCCGGCACCGCGGTGGCGGCCGACGGCGTCGATTTCATCGATGAAGATGATGCAGGGGGCGTGCTTCTTGGCCTGCTCGAACATGTCGCGCACGCGGCTGGCGCCGACGCCGACGAACATCTCGACGAAGTCCGAACCGGAGATGCTGAAGAACGGCACCTTGGCTTCGCCGGCGATGGCCTTGGCCAGCAGCGTCTTGCCGGTGCCGGGCTGGCCGACCATCAGCACGCCGCGCGGGATCTTGCCGCCCAGCTTCTGGAACTTGCCCGGATCGCGCAGGAACTCGACCAGTTCGCCGACTTCCTCCTTGGCTTCATCGCAGCCGGCTACGTCGGCGAAGGTCACCTTCACCTGGTCCTCGCCCTGCAGCTTGGCGCGCGACTTGCCGAACGACATCGCGCCCTTGGCACCGCCGCCACCGCCCTGCATCTGGCGCATGATGAAGATCCAGAAGCCGATGATCAGCAGCACGGGCAGGAAGTTCAGCAGGATCGCGACCAGCGAGATGCCGCTGTCGGGCTGCTCGCGGTCAAAGGTGACGTTCTTGCTGATCAGTTCGTTGACGAGGCTGGGATCCTGCGGACCGTAGACCGTGCCGGTCTGGCCGTCCTTGCGCTTGAAGGTGATCGCGTTGGTCGACAGATTGCTCTCGTTGGTGAACTGCACCGACGCGACGCGGCCCGCTTCGACTTCCTGCAGGAACTCGGAATACGTAATCGCGCCACTGGTGGTCGTGGCCCCGCCCTTGGGCGAGAAGCTCTGGAAGACGACCATCAGCACGACGGCGACGACTACCCACAGCAGAAGATTCTTGGTCAGGTCGTTCATCCTCATCGGCTCCGGCGTTCCTCTTTCGTAATACGCACTTTACGTCACCTTACTTGATCTGGATCCGCTTGCCCTGTCCCAGGGCATACACCTCGGGGGAGCGCTTGCGGGACGCGTCCGGTTTGCGGATCGCCACCTTGTCATAGCGGCGGCGAAGCTCGCGGATGTAGTCGTCGGAACCGGTGCCCTGGAACAGCTTGATCAGGAACGCCCCACCCGGCTTCAGGTGGCTGTCGGCGAACTCCATCGCCAACTCCGCCAGATGCATCATCCGCGGCTGGTCGACCGCATCCACACCACTCTTATTGGGGGCCATATCCGACAGCACAAGGTCCACGGGAGCGCCGTCCAGCATGGCTTCCAACCGGGATAGGACGCTGTCTTCCCTGAAATCCCCATGAAGGAACTCCACTCCGGCCAGCGGCGGCATGTCGAGGATGTCCATCGCCACCACGCGGCCACTGTCGCCCAATGCCTGGCGGACGAACTGCGACCAGCCGCCCGGCGCGGCGCCCAGGTCGACGACGACCATGCCCGGCTTGAGCAGGCGGTCGCGCTCCAGCAGTTCTTCCAGCTTGTAGGCAGCCCGCGACCTCAGGCCCTCGGCCTGGGCCTTCTTCACGTAGGGATCGGAGAAGTGTTCCTTCAGCCAGCGCTGGCTGCTCTTGCTGCGGGTGGCCATGTCGGCGAGGTCTCCGGGCACGCTGCGACGGGAGCCGCCGGAGCCGTTCGTGGGGGTGGCCATGATACCCTGATCACCCTTTTGAACCCGTACCGTGCCGCATGCCTGTTGCCCTGACCGCTGCCCAGACCCGTTTCCTGCGCGGCCAGGCCCACGACCTGAAGGCGCTGCTGCAGATCGGCAACAAGGGTGTCACGCCGGCCTTCATCGCCGAGCTGGATGCCGTGCTTGAGCAGCACGAACTGGTCAAGGTGAAGGTCGCCGGTGAGGACCGCGACGCCCGCGACGCGATGATCGACGACCTGGCCGACAAGGCCGACGCCGCCCTGGTGCAGCGCATCGGCCACACGGCCGTGCTGTATCGGCCCAGCAAGGAACGCCGGCACATCGTGCTGCCGCGCGGCTGATCCCGGCGCGGTCGCCCGCCATGCAACTGAACCACGAACTGCCCGACTACGCCTTCACCCTGCGGTCCGCCGACGGCCAGTCCGCCCGGGTGAACGACCGGACGCTGTCGGCCAGCTTCATCCTCTCGCCGCAGCAACTCGTCGAAGACTGGCCGGTACGCGACAGCGCTTCGCTTGCACCGGACGATCTGGCGCCGCTGCTGGCGCTGAAGCCGGAAGTGGTCCTGCTGGGCACCGGCGAGCGCCAGGTGTTCCCGCCTGCAGCGGTCATGGCCGCGTGCCTGAGCCAGGGCGTCGGCCTTGAGGTCATGACGAACGCCGCCGCCGCCCGCACGTTCAACGTGCTGGCCAGTGAATCTCGCAAGGTCGTGGCCGGGTTCCTGCTGGCGCCACGCTGACCGCGTCATGGCGATGCAGTACCTGCTCCTGCTGCCCGCCATCCTGTTCGCCACCGCATGCACCCGGGCCCCACCGGATGCCGCGCAGCGCTACGACGATTGGCGGCAGGGCGCCGGCGCACAGAGCCTGACCGCTTACGAACGCATGCTGACCGACGCCGGTGTCGGTGGTGTGGTGCCGATGCATGCGCTGCTGCGCTCCAGCCGCCGCTGGCGGACCTGCCTGGCGCCGGAGTTCCTGTTGCCCCCTTCCGACCGCGCCGCCGCCATCGTGCCGACACTGCGCGTGGTCGCGCAATTGCAGGCCTTGGGTATCGTCGAAGGCAGCAACGTGCGCTCCGGTTACCGTTCCGCCGCGCTGAACCGCTGTTCGGGAGGGAGCACGCGCAGCCGCCACCTCCTCAACACTGCACTGGACTTCGACCTCGCCGACGGCAGCCAAGCAAGCGTCCTGTGCGAGTTCTGGCGCACGCAGGGTCCGTCACTGGCGATGGGACTGGGCTTCTACACGCCGACCAGGATCCACATCGATACGTCCGGGCACCGTACCTGGGGCAACGACCACCGGCGCGGAACCTCGCTGTGCGCCACCGGCGCGGCGGGTCAGTCGGCCGCGCGGGCCAACCGCACCCGGACAGCGTAGTGGTCGGACGGCCAGGCGCCCTTCGCGTCGGACTGGTCAAGGATGATGTCCGCGTCGACGACGCGGAACGCCTCGCGCTGGGCGAAGACATGATCGATGCGGATCGGCGGATGACCCAGGTGCGTGTTGAGCGTGGTGTGCACCGGCGTGTTGGTGTCCACGCCCGCGTGCGCCTCGGAGTAGGCCTCGAGGAAGCGCGTGCGCAGCGGCGCCAGTTCCGGCGTGTCCGAACGCGTGTTGAAGTCGCCGCCGATGATCGAGGGTGCGTCACCGGCCGTCTCGTCGATCAGCGCGAGCACGCCCGCGATCTGTTCGGCACGTATCGCCCCGCCCTCCGGCTTGTAATGCAGATGGGTCACGTAGACGTTCAACGGCATCCCGTGCACCGTCGTCCGCACCCAGCCCGCATTCCGGTAATCGTCGAGTGGCGCGAGCTTCACTTCACGCGACTGTTCGATCGCGCCCTTGACCAGGATGGCGTTGCCATAGCGCCGTGGCTGTTCCGGTGCGTCGGCCGAGAAGAACCGGTACCGGTAGCCGAGGCGTGAGGCCAGCACCTGCGCCTGGTTGGGCAGCGCGGCATCCTGCAGCACTTCCTGCAACACGATCACGTCCGGCGACAGCGCTTTCAACCCGGCGACGATCATGTCCTGGCGATGGGGCCAGTCCTGCTTGTCGTGCCACAGGTTGAGGGTGACCACGTCGACGGTCGATGCCGCCGGTGCGCTGCGTGGCCGCTGGCAGGCGACCAGGGCCACCACTGCCATCAGCCCCAACGCCATCAGGGCCCGCTTCCGCCATATCGACACGGTCATCGGCACGATACTCAACGCGCGGGGAGATACTGCAGCGGATCGACCGGTTTGCCGTTGTGGCGGATCTCGAAGTGGAGCATCTCGCGCGATGCGCCGCTGCTGCCCATTTCCGCGATCTGCTGGCCAGCCTTGATGTTCTGGCCTTCATTCACCAGCCGCTTGCGGTTGTGGCCGTATGCGGACAGCCAGGCTTCGCTGTGCTTGATGATGATCAGTTCGCCATAACCCACCAGGCCGGCGCCGGAGTACACCACCACGCCGTCCGCCGCCGCGCGCACCGCCTGGCCGCTGCTGCCTGCGATGTCGATACCCTGCTTGGTGGCATCTCCTGCGACGAAACGTCCGATCAGATGGCCTTCCGCCGGCCAGCGCCACGAAAATCCGGCGTTCGCCGGCGCTGGCGTCGCGACAGGACGCGTGACCGGTGCGGGCGGTGTCGGGCGCGTGGTCGCGCCGGTGACGGGCTTGGGGGGCGTGGTCGTCGCGGTGGGCCGGCTGCCGGCGCTGCCCGGATACAGCTTCAGCGATTGCCCGGGGTAGATCGTGTAGGGCGGCGCGATGCCGTTCCAGCGCGCGAGGTCGTTGACATCGACCCCATTGCGGAATGCGATGCCGAACAGGGTATCGCCGCGCTGCACGCGCACCGTCGCGCCCGGCTTGGCCTGCGAAGGTTTGCGGGTCGATGACGAGGACGGCTCGCGCACCACCGTGGTCGAGCAGGCGCCCAGCATCGCCACGGCAAAGCCGATCAGGAGGGCGCGCGTCATTCGATTGCGGGAGCGGAGCGTCGTGGTCATGCGTGGAGTCGTTTCCTCAAGGCGTGGCTTGGCGGCCTCAGCCGGTCAATCGCTGGAACAGTTCGCGCACCGCGACGCCGCCGCCGCCGATCAGGACGCTGAAGTAGACGATCGTGCCGATGTTGGCCAGATGGCCCAGCAGGATCGCACCCCCGTCGCGCTGGATGAAGCCGATGGCGTACAACAACAGCGCCAAGGCTGGCAGGGTATTGCTGAATGGCACGAATCCGAACGGCGCCATCAACAGCAGTGCGGCCAGGATGAAAGCAAGATTGTTGAGCGTCCCCTGCCCCGCACCGTCGACGAAAAAGCGCAGACGGCGCGGCCGGCTGATCTTCTCCATCCTGCGGACCCATACAAGTCCGCCGATCAGGCCCGGTCGCAGGCGATCGGCCGGCAATGCCTTGTCCTTCACGCGCGCCGGCAGCCACAGCGGGCGGTTGATCAACCGGCTTACCCCGACCAGCAGGATGGCCGCGCCGAACACGGTGCTGACGCCCGGGATCGACACCGGGATCAGGAACACAAGCGTCAGCAGGATGGTCAGCAACAGCAGCCCTTCGTCACTGAAGACATCCAGCAGTTCGCCCAGGCTCAAGGTGTCCGGCGGAAGGCGCTCGATGATGTCCGCCAGTTGCTCGCCCAGCGAAGCCGCCTGATCGAGCGCATCTGCGTCGTGTTGCGGATCCGTCACGCCGCTCAATCCAGGGTTCCCGACAGCAGCGGCACGAAGACCACGGGGGCCAGCGTGGTTTCTTCCACGCTGCCATCCGGGCGCTTCAGCAGGCGCACCAGGGATTGCGAACCACTGCCGCCGACCGGCGCGACAAGTTGCCCGCCCACGGCGAGTTGTTCCACCAGCACGGGCACCAGCGCGGGAGCGGCGGCGGTCACGATGATCGCATCGTACGGACCGTGCTCGGCCCAGCCGATGCGGCCATCGTCGTGCTTGCTGCGCACGTTCATGCCCAGCTGGCGCAGGCGCTTGCGGGCTTGCCGCAGCAGATCGCCGATGCGCTCGACGGTATGCACTTCGAGCCCGAGCATGGCGAGCACTGCGGCCTGGTAACCCGAACCCGTGCCGATCTCCAACACCTTCTTCGGCGAGGTCTCCAGCAGCACTTCGGTCATCCTCGCCACCACCCAGGGCTGGGAAATGGTCTGGCTGTGGCCGATCGGCAGCGCCGTGTCCTCGTAGGCGCGCGTTGCCAGCGCCTCATCGACGAACAGGTGACGCGGCAGCGTGCGGATGACATTGAGCACGCGCTCGTCGGTGATGCCGGACTCGCGCAGGCGGTCCACCAGGCGATCGCGCACGCGCTGGGACGTCATGCCCATGCCGACGGCCTCGGGCTGCAGACGCAGCCGCGGCGTCATGGGGCGTCCTCTAGTGCGGCAGTCAATCCGCCCACCCAGCCGGCGACCTTCTCCAGCGCCTGATAGCGCGTCAGATCGACGTGGATCGGTGTGATGGAAATATGGCCGGTACGCACGGCATGGAAATCGGTGCCGGGGCCTGCGTCCTGCTCGCGCCCCGCGGGACCGATCCAGTACACGGTATGGCCGCGCGGGTCAGGCTGCGGCACGCAGGGCTCGGAGCGGTGGCGGTTGCCGAGGCGGGTGACCTCGAAGCCCCGCAGGTCGGACCAGGCCAGGTCGGGGACGTTGACGTTGAGGATGGTGTCAGCCGGCAACGGATCGGACTTCAGCCGGGCCACGATCTCCACCGCAGCGCGCGCGGCGGTTTCGTAGTGCTTCGCATCGTGGTTCCGGGTGACCAGCGACATCGCCACCGCCGGCAAGCCGAGGAAGCGGCCTTCCATCGCCGCCGACACCGTGCCGGAGTAGATGACGTCGTCGCCCAGGTTGGCCGTGTTGTTGATGCCCGACACCACGATGTCGGGCTCGAACTCCAGCATCCCGGTCAACGCCAGGTGCACGCAGTCCGTCGGCGTGCCCGCCACGCTGCAGGTGTAGTGATCAATGCGCTTGAGCCGGATCGGCAGGTCCAGCGTCAGCGAATTGCTGGCGCCCGAGCGGTCGCGGTCGGGGGCGACCACGTACACTTCGTGGCCCGCACTGCGCAGGCCTTCTGCCAGGATTCGGATGCCGGGGGCGTCAACGCCGTCGTCGTTGCTGACCAGTACGCGCATGGGTTTCCTCGGGGACGGCCCCATGATACCGGAACCACGCCGCAGCTTCCCGCGCTTGCGTCACGTGCCGATGCCGCTACGCTGGCGACATGTCCCGCCCCACGCCTCCCGACGACGATGACGCCGCGCTGTTCCGCGATGCGATCGGCGAGGTGCGGCGACTGGAGGAAGCGCCGCCACCGCCACGCAAGGCGCCGCCGAAGCCTTCGGCGCGCATGGCCGATCGCGACGAGCACGAAGCACTTGGCGAGTTCCAGCGTGGCATGGAATCCCTGGATGTACGCGCCGCCGGTGATGTATTGAGCTACCGCCGCGAGGTGCTTTCGCCGCGTGCTTTCCAGCGCCTCAAGCGTGGGCAGTTCTCGGTGCAGGACGAGCTGGACCTGCATGGCGCCACCGCGCTGCAGGCGGAGGGCCTGCTACGCCGGTTCTTCGCGGAAGCGCATGCGCATGACCATGGCTGCGTGCGCGTGATCCATGGCAAGGGCCAGCGCTCCGAAGGCGATGCACCGGTATTGAAGAATCTCGTGGACCGGGTATTGCGCCAGCGCGCGGACGTGCTGGCGTTCCATTCGGCACCGCCCGCGCAGGGCGGCACGGGCGCGGTCCTGGTATTGCTGGCACGAAGCCGCAGCTGATCAGGACGCCCCTGCCGCCGCTCCGACAGGCATGGGCGTCGACCACTCTGGGGCCAGACTCACTGCTTGTTGGCAGTGCTGTCCTCGATCCGCGGGGGATTCACCCACGTCAGGTGGATGCCACGACGCTTGGCGATCCGCTCGACATAGGCGATGTACTGCTGCTCGGCGGTCAATTGACGCTGGGCGGGCGGCGGCGAACTGGCGGTTCCACGCGTACTGGCGCATGCGGCCAGCAAGGCGCAGACGGACAACACAACTGCAAGGCGAAGCATGGTGTTCATGGCGACCCTCCGGCGTGTGGAAAGAACCTGTGGGGCGCCCTCCAGCGGTCTGCAGCCGGCACGTCGCTGGCGACGCCTGTTTCCGCTTATACGCCTGCTGGACGGCGCTTCCAGTGTCTTCAGGCGCGTTCCGACGGACGGTCTTGCGGCTGCGACGCATCCCGCGTCGAACCCAGTTCGTGGAGCACCGCCGTCGCGTAACTCCCCGGCGGCAAGGCGAATGCCAACCGCAGCACATCGGTCGACAGCCATTGCCAGGCCAGCCCGTCGGGCCGCAATCGCAACGCACGCCGCTCCTGCTTCAGCCCTTCGCGCTCCAGCCCGGCCCGCATCGCGGCCGCATCATCCCCCTGCAGCGCGCGCTCCTCGCAAAGGCGTGCCGCAGCCTGCACACGCGGCTCTCCCTGGCCCCACAACGGACCGGAGGGATGGATGTCGAAACCGGCCAGCCGCTGTGCCAGCGCATCGCTCCAGGGTTCCGGCCCGAACACGCTGCGGCTGCCCGCCAGCGTCCAGACTTCGCCCTCCAGCCCCCGATTCCAGCTGCCATCGGCGATCCGGGCCGCCAGCACCCGGTTGAACAAGGCCGAACGCGCCGCCGACAGCAGTATCGAGCGTTGTTCGCGACGCACCCGCCGACCCGCGAACATCGCCAATGCCGCCGCGACATTGCCGCCGTCGCGACCGAATCGCTGTTCGCCGAACCAGTTCGGGAGGCCATGCAGGGCGATGTCGCGCAATCGCGCCTCAATGGCCCCGGCATCGCCAACGACATCGCGCAGCACCAGCTCGAAGCGATTGCCCGCCAAGGCTCCGCGCGGGAGCTTGCGCGAATGCCAGGTCGACTCGATCACCGCCAGATCGTCGGAGGCAAGAGCCGCCAGATCGGGCGCCGTCTTGCGCGGCAGATGGACGCTGAAACGCTGTCGCGTGACCGCGTGCCGATCCTTCAGGCCCGCATACCCCACGCCCATCTCCGCGATGCCCGCCCATGCGGCGATGCGCTTGGCCGCGAACTGGGTGTTCATGCCGCGCTTCTCGACGGTCAGCAGCAGGTGCTCACCCTCGCCGGAAGGCGCGAAGCCGGGCAATTCCTCCACGAAGAAGTCTTCCGGCGCGTTGCGCATGGTCGCGGACAGCACGGATGCGCCGAACGCACGGGGCAGCTCTTCGCTCACGCCTTCACCAGCAGCACGACCGCCTGCGCCGCGATGCCCTCGCCGCGACCGGTGAACCCCAGCGTCTCGGTGGTGGTGGCCTTGATGCTGATGGCATCGGTATCGACGCCCAGGTCTTCCGCCACGCATGCCCGCATCGCACCGGCATGCGGGCCGACCTTCGGCCGCTCGCAGATCACGGTGACGTCGGCGTTGCCGACGCGCCAGCCCCGCCCGCCGATGAGGGCGTTGCAATGGCGTACGAATGCGCGGCTGTCCGCCCCTTTCCAGCGGTCATCCGACGGCGGGAAGTGCAGGCCGATATCGCCCAGCGCCAGCGCGCCCAGCATGGCGTCGCACAGCGCATGCAGCACCACGTCACCATCGCTGTGCGCGAGCACGCCGCGTTCATGGGGCACGCGCACGCCCCCGAGCATGACATGGTCGCCGTCGCCGAAGGCGTGCACATCGAAGCCCTGCCCGATGCGGATGTTCAATGAGTCGGACATGTCGTTCCCGGTTCGGCGTCAGCGATCGCGTTGTGCCAGTTCGTAGGCGAACCGCGCCAGGTCCGCCGGCGTGGTGATCTTGAAATTGCTTTCGGAGCCTTCCACCAGCAACGGCCGCAGGCCCAGGCGTTCCATCGCCATCGCTTCGTCGGTGACTTCCACACCGTCGGCCGTGGCGGCCTCCAAAGCACGGGTCAGCTGCAGGCGGCGGAACAACTGCGGGGTGAAGGCCCGCCACAGCCGCTCGCGCGGCTCGGTGGCGTCGATGCCGCCATCGTCGCCCGCACGCTTCAACGTGTCGCGCACGGGGGCGGCGAGGATGGCGCCGACCGGATCGTTGCGGCCGCGCTCCAGCAGCTGCGACAGGTCTGCGAGCGACAGGTTCGGACGCGCGGCGTCGTGTACCAGCACGAAGTCATCCGCGCGCACATCGCCCGGCAGCGACTGCAGGCCGGCCAACACGGACGCCGCACGGCTCGCACCCCCGATACAGGCGCGCACCGGTTTGCCCGCGAACTCGGTCCAGCGCGGCCAGTCCGGGTCGTTCTCGGAGACCGGCACCACCGCACCCTCCACCGCGTCATGCGCGAACAGGGCCGCCAGCGTATGCGCAATCAGGGGCGCGCCATCGACAACGAGATACTGCTTGGGAAGCTCGCCGCCGAAGCGTGTACCGCGTCCGGCGGCAGGCACGACGGCCCAGATGCGGGCCATCAGGGAACGGGCTCCGCGACATCACTGTCGCTTCCCGCCTCGTCACTGGTCGCGACCGGTGTCGGCGCCGCCGGTTCGACCACGCGGTAGAACTTCTCGCCCGGCTTGATCATGCCCAGCTCGCTGCGCGCGCGCTCCTCCACCGCCGACTCGCCCGACTTGAGGTCCTCGACTTCGGCGGCGAGGGCGTCGTTGCGCTCCTGCAGACCGGCGTTTTCGCGCTTCTGCGCCTCGACCTGCTGCTCCAGCGCGACGACCTGGCCGGAACTGCCCACGCCGAACCAGAACTTGTACTGCAGCCATCCCAGCAGCAGTACGAGCACCAGCAGCAACCAGGGCGCCTTGCGCATGGATTACTTCTTCAGCGACACGAAGGCGTTTCGACCGGCATAGCGCGCCTTGCCGCCCAGCGCTTCTTCGATGCGCAGCAGCTGGTTGTACTTGGCCACGCGGTCGCTGCGGCACAGCGAACCGGTCTTGATCTGCGTGGCCGTGGTGGCCACCGCGATGTCGGCGATGGTGGTGTCCTCGGTTTCGCCGGAGCGGTGCGAGACGACCGACGCGTAGTTGGCGTGGTGCGCCATCGCGATGGCTTCCAGCGTTTCGCTGAGCGTGCCGATCTGGTTGACCTTGATCAGGATGGCGTTGGCGGTGCCGGACTCGATGCCTTCCTTGAAGATCTTCGGGTTGGTGACGAACAGGTCGTCGCCGACCAGCTGCACCTTCTTGCCGATCCGGTCGGTCAGCAGCTTCCAGCCCGCCCAGTCGTCCTCGGCCAGGCCATCCTCGATGGTGATGATGGGGTACTGCGCGGCCCAGTCCGCGAGGAAGTCGACGAACTGCTCGCTGGTCAGGCGCTTGTTCTCGCCCACCAGATGGTACTTGCCGTTGTCGAAGAACTCGCTGGAGGCCACGTCCAGGCCCAGCAGCACGTCTTCGCCAGCGGTGTAGCCGGCCTTGCCGATAGCCTCGAGGATGGTGTCCAGCGCTTCCACGTTGCTGCGGAAGTCGGGTGCGAAGCCACCTTCGTCGCCAACCGCCGTACTCAGGCCGTGGCCCTTCAGCACCGACTTCAGCGAGTGGAAGATCTCGGTGCCGGCACGCAGCGATTCGGCGAACGAATCGAAACCGACCGGCAGCACCATGAACTCCTGGAAGTCCACGTTGTTGTCGGCATGCGCGCCGCCGTTGATGATGTTCATCATCGGCACCGGCAGGGTGACGTCGTTGCCGTTGGCGAGGTGCTGCCACAGCGGGATCTTCTTCGACGCCGCCACCGCATGCGCGTTGGCCAGCGACACACCCAGCAGCGCATTCGCGCCCAGGCGACCCTTGTTCTCGGTGCCGTCCAGATCGATCAGGCGGCGGTCCAGGCCTTCCTGGTCGGTGGCGTCGAAACCATGCAGCGCGTTGGCGATGGGGCCGTTGACGTTTTCCACCGCCTTGCGGACGCCCTTGCCCAGGTAACGCGTCTTGTCGCCATCACGCAGTTCGACCGCTTCCTTGGTGCCGGTCGAGGCGCCGGACGGCACCATCGCGCGACCGAAGGAACCGTCGTCCAGCGTGACCTCGGCTTCGAGGGTGGGATTGCCGCGGGAATCGAGGATTTCGCGGGCGTGGATCTTGGCGATGTTGGTCATGGTGGGGTCGGATTGGAGGATGAGAGGGAATGTTCGACTTCCGCCAAGGCGGCAAGGCTCTCGGGGCCCTGGTCGATAATAAACGTGCCGTAACGAGGCTCGATCTTGTCGCCGGACTCAGCCGTCGTCTGGGCAAAGATAAGGTAATCGCGCCCTTCCATCAGCACGACATCGCAACTTGTGGTGCCGCTGCCGATGCGCGCACCTTTGGGGACCGTTCCCTTCAGGCTGCGCATCACGGTGACATCGGCGGACTGGCTCGGCAGGCGGATCGGTACGTTCAACGGCGGATCACTGAAGATGCGCTCGGTGAAGGCGGCTTCCTCGGCTGTCAGTGGATGGATGCGATCGACATGGACGATGGCGACCACGTCCGACGTCTGCACCAGCTCAGCGATCGGCGGCGCGCGCATGGGCGGGATCGTCCTGCATGCTTCCGCGCGAAACGGAACCCCTGCGAAAGTCAGTAACAGGCCTACGGATGCCGTCCGCACCGCCCAGGATAGACCGCTCGCCGATCCCATCAGACCGAGCTCTCCAGGAACCCGTTCTTCTTGGTGATGCCGTCCAGCGCCAGCAGGGTTTCCAGCAGCGCTTCCATCTTGTCCAGCGGCCAGGCATTCGGGCCGTCGGACAGGGCCTTGGCCGGGTCGGGATGGGTTTCGGCAAACAGGCCGGCCACGCCCACGGCAACCGCCGCACGCGCCAGCACCGGCACGAATTCGCGCTGGCCGCCGGAGCTGGTGCCCTGCCCGCCCGGCAACTGCACCGAATGGGTCGCATCGAACACCACCGGGCATCCGGTATCGCGCATCACGCTCAGCGAGCGCATGTCGCTGACCAGGTTGTTGTAGCCGAAGGACGCTCCGCGCTCGCAGACCATGATGTCCTGGTTGCCCGTGGACTTGGCCTTGTCGACGACCGGCTTCATGTCCCACGGCGACAGGAACTGGCCCTTCTTGATGTTGACCGGCTTGCCGGCGGCGCAGACCTTCCGGATGAAGTCGGTCTGGCGGACCAGAAAAGCGGGCGTCTGCAGCACGTCAACGACGGCCGCGACTTCGTCCATCGGCGTGTATTCGTGCACATCCGTGAGCACCGGCACGCCGACCTGCTTCTTCACGGCGTCGAGCACCTTCAGGCCTTCCTCCATGCCGGGACCACGGAAGCTGGTGCCGGAGGTGCGGTTGGCCTTGTCGAAGCTGGACTTGAAGATGAAGTTCATCCCCAGCTTGCCGGTGATTTCCTTCAGGCGGCCGGCGACATCGATCTGCAACTGCATCGACTCGATCACGCACGGGCCGGCGATCAGGAAAAGGGGCTGGTCCAGGCCGACGTCAAAACCACAGAGTTTCATGCATTCACCTTTGGTCAGAGCCCCTCTCCCCCCGGGAGAGGGGTTGGGGTGAGGGTACGGCGGAATCAGCAAGGCTGGAACATCCCGGACTTCGCCGTACCCTCATCCGCCCCTTCGGGGCACCTTCTCCCGGAGGGAGAAGGAACAAGCCTTCAAGCCCGCGCTTCCTTCAACAGCTTGCCGCCGGCCTTCTTCTCGCGCGCGGCGCGGATGAAGCCGACGAACAGCGGATGGCCATCGCGCGGCGTGGACAGGAACTCCGGGTGCGCCTGGCAGGCCAGGAACCACGGGTGCACGCTGCGCGGCAGTTCCACCATCTCCACCAGCAGGTCGTCCATCGACTTGGCGGCGATGACCAGACCGGCGTCTTCCAGTTGCGTGCGGTAGCGGTTGTTGAACTCGTAACGGTGGCGATGGCGCTCGGCCACCACGTCCTTGCCGTAGAGCTCGCGCGCCAGCGTGCCAGGCTTCAGGCGCTGCTCCTGCAGGCCCAGGCGCATGGTGCCGCCCAGGTCGGAGCGTTCGTCGCGCTTCTCCACGTCACCCGTCGCGGTGCGCCATTCGGTGATCAGACCGATCACGGGGTGCGGCGACTGCTTGTCGTTCTCGGTACTGTTGGCGTCCGTCAGGCCGGCCACATGGCGTGCGTAATCCACGACCGCCGCCTGCATGCCATAGCAGATGCCGAAGTAAGGGAGCTTCTGCTCGCGCGCGAAGCGCGAGGTCAGCACCTTGCCTTCGAAACCCCGGTCGCCGAAACCGCCCGGCACCAGGATGCCGTCCACGCCCTGCAGCAGGGCCATGTCGGTGCCTTCGAGTTCCTGGGCTTCGATCCACTTGAGATTGACGCGGGTACGCTGGCGCAGGCCACCGTGCTTGAGCGCCTCGCCGACCGATTTGTACGCATCCTGGTGGTCGACGTACTTGCCGACCACGGCGATGGTCACTTCGTCCAGCGGATTGAGCGTGGCGTCGACCGCCGCTTCCCACTCGGAAAGATCCGCGGACTTGGCGCTTTCGATGCGGAACTGGCGCAGGACGATCTCGTCCAGGCCCTGCCCGTGCAGGCCCATCGGAATGCGGTACAGCACGTCGACGTCCGGGACGCTGATCACGGCGCGCTCGGGCACGTTGGTGAACAGCGAAATCTTGCGGCGCTCGGAATCCGGGATCGGCTGCTCCGACCGGCACAGCAACACGTCGGGCTGGATGCCGATCGACCGCAGTTCCTTCACCGAATGCTGCGTGGGCTTGGTCTTCAGCTCGCCCGCGGCCGCCACGTACGGCACCAGCGTCAGGTGCATGAAGAGGGCCTTCTCGGGACCGCGCTCGGTGCGGATCTGGCGGATGGCCTCCAGGAATGGAAGCGATTCGATGTCGCCGACCGTGCCGCCGATTTCCACCAGCGCCACGTCGAAGCCTTCGGTAGCCTCGTCGATGCAGCGGCGGATCTCGTCGGTGATGTGCGGAATCACCTGGACGGTGGCGCCCAGGTAGTCGCCGCGACGCTCCTTGCGGATCACGTTCTCGTAGATCCGGCCGGTGGTGACGGAATTCTTGCGGCTCAGGCGCGTGCGCACGAAGCGCTCGTAATGGCCGAGATCCAGATCGGTCTCGGCGCCGTCATCGGTGACGTACACCTCGCCGTGCTGGAACGGGCTCATGGTGCCCGGGTCGACGTTGATGTAGGGGTCCAGCTTCATCATCGTGACCTTCAGGCCACGTGCTTCGAGAATGGACGCAAGCGAAGCGGCGGCGATGCCCTTGCCTAGCGAGGACACAACGCCGCCGGTAACGAAAATCAGGGGAGTCATGGGCGGGGCTCCGGAAAGCCATAGTCTACAGGCAACACGTGTCGCCCGGAAGCGCGACGCCCCGCCGGAGCGGGGCGTCTGCCATCAGTGATGAGCCACGAAACCCTTGCGACGCAAGGGTTTCGACGGATCTGCGGAAGGTCAGGGCTTGCGCTCTTCCTCTTCCTCGCCCGCCTTCTTCTGCTGGCCCTCGGCGGCCTTGCGCTTGGCAGCGGCCTCGTTGGCGGCACGGCGGCGCGCCTTGGCGTCGGGGTCGGACGGATCACTGGTCTGGGACTGGTCCTGCTTCGGCTTGTCGGCATCGGCGCCCGCCTTGGACTGGGCGAACGCATGGACCGCGAACAGCGCGCCGGCGAGGGCGGCGGAGAGCAGCAACAGGTTGCGCGACTTCATGGGAATGCTCCTCGTGGGATGGCGGGAATCTGGGGGCACCGGATGGCGCCCGCAAGGGCTTCCATGTCCACGCCGCAAGCGTACTGCGCCCTGCCCGGCCCTGGACTGAACATGGCAAAAAAGCCGCACTGGCCGCACACTGCCGCCCGGTCCGGGATTCCGGACGGGAACAGGGCGCGTCGCGTGGCCTGCGACGACCTTCGGGTCGACTGTCCCCACCATCACGTCATCCTGCGGCGTCCATGGCGCCGCGCCGCCGCACCGAGAACCTGAAAACCCCATGAGCAGTCGCTACAACGCCGCCGACATCGAAGTCCTCTCCGGCCTTGACCCCGTCAAGCGCCGCCCGGGCATGTACACGGACACTTCGCGCCCGAACCATCTGGCGCAGGAAGTCATCGACAACGCAGTGGACGAGGCGCTGGCCGGACACGCCGGCAGCATCGAAGTCACGCTATTCAAGGATGGCAGCTGCGAAGTCAGCGACGACGGTCGCGGCATGCCGGTGGACATCCATCCCGAAGAGAAGATCCCGGGCGTGGAACTGATCCTCACCCGGCTGCATGCGGGCGGCAAGTTCAGCAACAAGAACTACACCTTCTCCGGCGGCCTGCATGGCGTGGGTGTCAGCGTGGTCAACGCGCTGTCCACCCTGGTGGAAGTGCACATCAAGCGCGACGGCAGCGAGCACCGCATCACCTTCCGCAACGGCGACCGCGCCTCGCCGCTGGAAGTCGTCGGCAGCGTGGGCAAGAAGAACACCGGCACCCGCGTGCGCTTCTGGGCCGATCCCAAGTATTTCGACACGCCCAAATTCAACGTGCGCGCGCTCAAGCACCTGCTGCGCGCCAAGGCGGTGCTCTGCCCCGGCCTGAATGTCACCCTGTTCGACGAAGCCAGCGGTGAGCGCGACAGCTGGCATTACGAGGACGGCCTGCGCGATTACCTGCGGGGCGAAATGGCGGGCCGCGAACTGCTGCCGCCGGACATCTTCGTCGGCCAGTTGAAGAAGGACAGCGAGGTCGTCGACTGGGCCGTGGCCTGGGTGCCGGAAGGTGAACTGGTGCAGGAAAGCTACGTCAACCTGATCCCCACTGCGCAGCACGGCACGCATGTGAACGGCCTGCGCAGCGGCCTGACCGATGCGTTGCGCGAGTTCTGCGATTTCCGCAACCTGCTGCCGCGCGGCGTGAAACTGGCGCCGGAAGATGTGTGGGACCGCGTGGCCTTCGTGCTGTCGCTGAAGATGACCGATCCGCAGTTCAGTGGCCAGACCAAGGAACGCCTGTCGTCGCGCCAGGCCGCCGGCTTCATCGAAGGCGCCGCCCACGATGCCTTCAGCCTGTGGCTGAACCAGCACGTCGAGCTGGGCGAGAAGATCGCGCAGATCGCCATCGAGCGCGCCAGTGCGCGCCTGAAGACCGAGAAGCAGGTCATCCGCAAGAAGGTCACCCAGGGCCCCGCCCTGCCCGGCAAGCTGGCCGACTGCATCAGCCAGGACCTGTCGCGCACGGAGCTGTTCCTGGTGGAAGGCGACTCCGCAGGCGGCAGCGCCAAGCAGGCGCGCGACAAGGATTTCCAGGCCATCCTGCCGTTGCGCGGCAAGATTCTGAACACCTGGGAAGTCGCCAGCACGTCGGTGCTCGCTTCCGACGAAGTGCACAACCTCGCCATCGCCATCGGCTGCGATCCCGGCAAGGACGACATCAGCGGGCTGCGCTACGGCAAGGTCGTGATCCTGGCCGACGCCGACTCCGACGGCCTCCACATCGCTACGCTCCTGGCCGCCCTGTTTCTGCGCCATTTCCCGGCGCTGGTGCAGGCGGGCCACGTGTTCGTCGCCATGCCGCCGCTGTTTCGCGTGGATGTGGGCAAGCAGGTGTTCTATGCGCTGGACGAGGAAGAGAAACGCCTGCTGCTGGAGAAGATCGAGCGCGAGAAGATCCGCGGCCAGGTCAACACGACCCGCTTCAAGGGTCTCGGCGAAATGAACCCCGCCCAGTTGCGCGAATCCACCATCCACCCCGATACGCGGCGGCTGGTGCAGCTGACCGTGGACGACAGCCTGCAGACGCACGGCCTGATGGACATGCTGCTGGCCAAGAAGCGGGCGGGCGACCGCAAGACGTGGCTGGAAGCGAAGGGCGACCTGGCTTCCCTCGAAGTCTGAGTCCCGGCGGCGATCGATTGTCCGGGGCCGCACCTGCGGCCTCTTCACCCGCGATAGCGGCGCCATGGCGGGTGCGGTTCAACATGCCGTTCACCCTCCCGGTGAGATAACGCGGACATGGCGCAGACACCACCGCACGGAGCCCACCCTTACACCTTCGGACTCGAGGAAGAGTACTTCCTCGTGCGCAGCAACGGCCGGCGCCTGCGGCACATGCCACGCCGCTTCTTCGAGGAATGCCGCGACGCGCTGGGGGACCGTTTCGGCAGCGAGATGCTGCAGACCCAGGTCGAAGTGCAGACCCGGGTACACGACGACCCCTCTGACGCGGAATCCGATCTGCTGGCATTGCGTCGCAGCGTGAGTGGCGTTGCGCGCAAGCATGGGCTGGGGATCCTGGCGGCCGGCACGCATCCTTCGGCGCAATGGCGCGGGCAGCTCAGCACCGACAAGCCGCACTACGACCAGGTGATGGATGAGCTGCAGATGCTCGGTCACCGCAACCTGCTGTGCGGACTGCATGTGCACGTGCAACCAGCCGATCCTTCCTCGCGCGTCGCGCTGATGGCACGCATGCAACCTTTCCTGCCGCTGCTGCTGGCCTTCAGCACATCGTCACCGTTCTGGATGGGGCATGCCACCGGACTGATGGGATACCGGCAGACCGCCTACCAGGAGATTCCGCGGACCGGGCTGCCGCCGCTGTTCCGCGACCAGGCGGAATACGACCGCTACGTGCAGCGCATGGTCGACGGCCGCGCCATTCCGGATGCGAGCTTCCTTTGGTGGGCACTGCGGCCCTCGCTCGCCTTTCCGACACTGGAACTGCGTGTCACCGACGCGTGTACCGATCCGCGTGACGCATTGGCGATCGCGCAGTTGTTCCGCTGCCTGGTACGGCATCTGGAGCGCAGGCCGGTCTTGCATGCGGAACTGGGGTCCGGCGACCAGGCCGTGGTCGCGGAGAACCTGTGGCGTGCGCAGCGCTATGGCTTCGATGCCGGGCTGATCGACCTCGGCAGCCTGCGCCTGGTATCGGTGCGCGAGATGCTGGACAACACGCTCGATGCCTTGGCCGGCGACATCGACGCCCTGGCATGCAGGCCGCAGATCGATCGCTTCTGGCGCATCCTCGACGAAGGCACCAGTGCCCATCGCCAACTGCAGTTGCACCGCGAAAGCCGCCTGGCCGGCGACACGCATGCCGAGGCTCTCACCCATGTGGTGCAGTGGCTCGCGCGCGCAAGCGCCGCCACGTGACCGGTGTGTGCGCTCAGCGCACGATGGCCTTCTGCTGCGACACCACGAAAACACCCGCCATCACCAACACCGTGCCCGCGATCTGCCACGGACCCATCGGCTCGCCCAGCAACAACAGGCTGAGCACGATGGTCGACACCGGCCCGATCATCCCGACCTGCGCCGCGAGTGCAGAGCCGATGCGGGCCACCGCCATCATGACCGCCAGCACCGGCAACACCGTACATAGCGTGCCATTGACCAACGAAAGCGCGTACACCTCCCACGGCAACACCAGCGCACCGAGCGGCCGGAGCAGCAGGAACTGGAGCAGGCACAGCACGCTGGCCACACTGCTGGCGTACGCCGTCAGGCGTACCGCACCGACGCGCGCCACCACCTCACCGCTGCCAACGAGGTAGAGCGCGTAGGCCAGCGCACTGCCGAACACCAGCACGCTGCCGAGCGCGATGTTGGAACCGCCTGCCTGCAGGTCATGGCCAAATGCCAGGGCCACGCCGGCATAGCTGACCCCCAGCGCCCACGCCTGCCTGCGCGAGATGCGCTTGCGGAACGCCAACCAGCCGATCAGTGCCACCAACGTCGGCGTGAGGTACAGGATCAACCGCTCCAGCGTGGCAGTGATGTAGGCCAGGCCCGCGAAATCGAGGAAACTGGCCAGGTAGTAGCCGAGGAAACCCAGCAGCAGGATTCTGCCCAGGTCGCCCTTCGACAGCGCCGCGCTACGCCGCGCGGCCCACAGCCCCATCAGCAGGAAGAACGGGAACGCGACCAGCATGCGCAGCGCCAGCAAGGTCACCGCGTCGGCACCGTAGCGATAGCCCAGCTTGACGATGATCGCCTTGCCGGAAAAGGCGATGGCACCCATGGCGGCGAGCAGCAGGCCGGAGCGGCTGACCGCGTGCAGGCCCGGTCGCGCCTGCGGCGCTTCCACTGCCTCGGCCGGTGCCACGTCGAGTGGCTGCGCCAGTTCGTCTTCCGCTTGCGGCTGTGTCATCGCGACCGCTTCACGCCAGCGTGCATTCCAGCAGGCGACGGATCAGCACTTGCGTGCGCCCGGCGCGCTCGGGCAGGTAGGCGAAGCTGTCTTCGTCCATGTAGTTCAGCTGCGCCAGTTCGAGCTGCACCGCCTGTATGTCCCGGGTGACATCGGCGTAGTGGCGGGTGATGTAACCGCCGCGGAATCGACCATTCACGACGAAGCTGAAGTCCACCTGCGACGCAAGCACGCCTTCCAGCGCGTGCTGCAGGCCCGGCGAACAGCTCGCTCCACCGGCGGTACCGAGATTGAAATCCGGCAGGCGACCCTCGAACAGGAACGGCACCTCGCTGCGGATGGAGTGGCCTTCCCACAACACGACGCGCCCGTGCGCTTCGTGGAGGCGCGCGATCTCGGCCTGCAGGGCTCGATGATAGGGGCGCCAGTAGGTGTCCACGCGTGCTGCGATCTCCTCCGGCATCGGCTCCTGTCCCGGCAGGTAGACGGACTCGCCGCTGAAACGCACGACGGGGCACAGGCCGGTGGTGTTCTGGCCCGGATAGAGCGAGACATCATCCTCGGGCCGGTTGAGATCGACCACATAGCGCGAGTACGCAGGCACGATGATCGATGCGCCGAGTCCGCGCGCGAAGGCATACAGCTCGGCGACATGCCAGTCAGTATCCGGCACGCGGCGTGCCTCGGTCGTCATGCGCGCAGCGAGTTCGTCCGGCAGCGCGGTGCCATGGTGCGGCAGGCTGATGAGCAGCGGCGCCGTGCCGCGATGCAGGGTGTAGGTGTCCATGCCGCCATTGTATCGCCGCCCCCACCGGGGCAGGCGTCAGCGCAGGAGCACCACTTCCTCGGCGCTAGTGGGATGGATGGCCATCGTGTCGTGCAGGTCGGCCAGGGTGATGCCCTTCTTCAACGCCACCGCGAACCCCTGCAGCATTTCGTCGGCCCCCTCGCCCAGCAGATGCAGGCCGACCACGCGCCGGTCGTCGCCCGTGCAGACCAGCTTGAACAGGCTGCGCTGCGGCGAATCGGCCAGTGCATGCAGCATCGGCCTGAAGCGCGTCGCATATACGCTCACCTGCTCGCCGAAGCAGGCACGCGCCTCGGCTTCGGTCAGGCCCACTTTTCCGACCGGCGGATGGGAGAACACCACCGTGGCGATGTTGCGGTAGTCGAGCTTCGCATCGGCCTGTCCACCGAACACGCGATCCATCAGGCGACGTGCCGCCGCGATGGCCACGGGCGTCAGTGCCGCCTGTCCCGTCACGTCGCCCACGGCGCAGATCCCGGCGACCGAGGTGTTCTGGTACGCGTCCACCTGGACGAATCCGCGTGCATCGATCGCCACGCCCGCCTTCTCCAGGCCCATGCCGGAAGTGTTGGGTGTTCGCCCCGTCGCGAAAATCAGCGCGTCGAAGCGCTCGCTGCGCGTTCCGTCCACCGCCAATACCGTCACTCCGCCCCCGGACGCCTCCTCCAGCGCTGCCACGGCATGTCCGAAATGCAGGCGCACCCCGTGCTGGCGCATGTCATCCGCCAGCTCCGCGGTGATCTGCTCGTCGAAGCCGTCCAACAACCGTTGGCCGCGCACGAAAAGTTCCACCTGGCTGCCCAGCGCCTGCAACACGCCGGCCAGTTCGACCGCGACGTAACCACCGCCCACGATCGTCACGCGGGGAGGCGCCGCGCACAGGTTGAAGAAGTCATCCGAGACCATGCCGAGCCCAGCGCCAGGAATCTCCGGTCGTGATGGCCGGCCCCCTGTCGCGATCAGCACCTGCCTGCCTTGCAGCGCCACGCCGTCTGCGTTGACCACGGTGTGCGCGTCGCTGAAACGGCCATGGCAAGGCATCAGCACCACGCCACTTTCATCCAGCCGCTTGCGATAGCTGGCATGGATGCCGGCGATGTAGCGCTGGCGATGGACGATGAACTCCTTCCAGTCCAGCGCGGGCGGCGAGACATCGAAGCCCAGCGATGATGCCAAGGCGATCTTCTGCGACAGTTCGGCCGCCAGCCACATCGCCTTCTTGGGTACGCAACCCACGTTGACGCAGGTGCCCCCCAGTTCCCTGGGTTCCAGCAACGCCACCTTCGCACCATGCGACGCCGCCCGGAATGCGCCGGCCAGGCCACCCGAGCCGCCCCCCAACACGATCAGGTCGAATTCCTGCGGCTTCATGCAAATCGCTCCGGTCGGTAGGGCAAGGGATCGAGAGCCGGGGTGCGGCCCGTCATCAGGTCGGCCATCAGCTGGCCGGTCGCCGTGCTCATGCTGATGCCGAGCATGCCGTGGCCCGCCGCCATCCACACGTGACGATGGCCGGGCGCGCGCCCCAGCAACGGAAGATCATCCCACGTCATCGGGCGCCACCCGTACCAGCGCTCGAGCACTTCGGCACCGAAGGGCTCACGCAGGAACTCGCGCGCGCCGCGTTCGAGAGCAGCCAGCCGCGTCTCGTTGAGGGTGTCGTCGAGGCCCGAGAATTCCATCGTGCTGCCCAACCGGAAGCCGCTTTCCCACACGGTCACGCAGACCGAGCGATCCTTCAGCACCATCGGGTGACGCGGCACGCGCAGAGGCCGCGCGTAGGTGATCGAATAACCCTTGCCTGGCTGGATGGGCGCCTTCAATCCCAGCGTGCGCGCGAACGCAGGCGTCCAGGCTCCCAGTGCGATGACGGCATCATGTCCCGCGCGCGTGCCCTGCGTCGTTGCCAGCCGCACGCCGGTGGAAGTCGTTTCCAGCCTTTCCACGCGACAGTGTTCTTCGATGACACCCCCGCGCTCGCGCACCGCGCGCGCGAGTTCCGCCACATAACGGTCCGGACGCAGCCGCGCATCGCCGGGGAACCGGATGGCGCCCGCGACGCCAGGCAGCATGGCGGGCTCCTCGCGCTCGTAATCCTTGCCTCCGAACACCTGCGTGGCAATGCCGAACTCCGCCAGTGCCTCGCATTCATCCACGTACCGCTGGAATCTGCGTGGATCGCGGAACACGTAGTCGAGTCCTTCCTCCTCGAACTCACACTCCAGTCGATAGCGGCCTACCCAGTCCGTCAGCCGGGCCCGCGCGTCATTGAGCAATGCGGCACGCGCCTGCGTGCTGCGACGCCAGTCGCGCAGGTTGCAACGGGCGGCGAAGCGCAGCAGCCAGTGCCACAGCGCGGGATCGACGCGGGGCTTGAGGTAGAGCGGCGCATCCGGCGTGAACATCCACCGCAATGCCTGTGCCACCACGCCCGGCGCGGCCAGGGGGGGCGCGTGGCTGGGCGTGATGGTGCCGCAGTTGCCATGCGAGGCGCCGCCGCCGACGCGGGCGGCGTCCAGCACGCGCACGCCCCGGCCTGCTTCGAGCAGTGCCAGCGCGGTCGCCAGGCCAATGGCACCGCCACCGATGATCAGGACGTCGTCGCGGGGAATATCCACCCTGTCAGTCTAGTCGCTCTCACCCTGCGCGAAGCCGCAAAGGTTGCAGCTCCGCGTACGTCAGCGAACGCCACAGCCATTCGACGGGACCGAACCGGAACCGCGACAGCCAGAGCCGGCTCAACGCCACCTGCAGGCCGAACAGCACCACCGCGAACACCGGTTGCCATGCACGCGGCAACTGCTCGAAATGACCCAGGCCATAGCCGTAGAAGATCCAGGTGCACACCAGCGACTGCATCAGATAATTGGTCAGCGCCATGCGCCCCGCCGGCGCCAGCCAGGCGAACGGCCGTTGCCACGGCGCCGAGGCCAGCGCGCGCATCACCCAGGCCACATAGCCAAGGCACATCAGCAGGTTCGCCAGCATCTGCAGCGTGAACGCCGTGGACACCCGCAGGTTGAACGTGGCGAAATCCATCGTCGGTTCCAGCGCCACCGAACCCAGCATGGACAGCAACCCCAGCGGCCATGCCACCCAGCGCAGGGTCGCGTACATGCGCGGGAATTCTCCGGGCCGCGCGATGGCGCCACTGCGCACGAACCAGGCGCCCAGCAAAAACAGGCCGAACGCGATGAAGCCGAACATGGTGATGTTGCTGAGCGCCATGCCCGTGCTCTTCAGGCGTTGCCAGGTGGCATCGGCATAGCTGCCACTGCCGTACGCGATGCGCTCGCTGTCGATCAGCGCCCGCATCTGCGTGCCGATCTCGGTCATCGCCTTGTCCCAGCCCTCTGTGCCGTCCAACAGCGACCCCATGCCTCCCATCAGGAGCATGAAGCCGATCGGCATGGCATATGCGACCAGGCCGAGGCCGACATACCAGCGGTATGGCATTGGCCGGAACGCAAGCAGCAGGAAGGAACACAGCGCGTACATCATCAGGATGTCGCCGGCCCAGATGAAAAGGGCATGGATCGCGCCGAAGGCCAGCAGCACCAGGCCCCGTCGCCAGTACACGCCGGCGAACGGCCGGCCCGCCAGCTCGGCGCGCTGCGACATGATCGCGAAGCCCATGCCGAACAACAGCGAGAACAGCGTGTAGAACTTGCCCTGCACCAGCACATACACCAGCAGGTCGACGATGCGGCCGATCCCCGCAAGCGTCGGGTCCAGGCCGGTGCCCGACGCCATCACCGGCCCCACGAAGCCCTCCATGTTCATCAGCAGGATGCCCAGCAGCGCGAAGCCGCGCAGCACGTCCATCGCTTCGATGCGTTCGGCCACCGCGATGGGCGCCAGGTTATCGGTGATCGTCGCCGCCATTCCCATCCCCTGATGTCTTCGCTCCGATTAGACCATGCGCGGCCCGGGATCCCGCGCAGCCAAAAGAAACGGCCCGCTTTCGCGGGCCGTTCTGGAAGCAGGCATGCCGTGGATCAGTGGTGATGACCGCCGTCGCCGTGCACATGGCCGTGCTCGAGTTCCTCGGCGCTGGCCTCGCGCACTTCCACGATCTCCACGTCGAAGTGCAGGTCCTTGCCTGCCATCGGATGATTGAGGTCCACGTCCACCACGCTCATGCCGACCTTCTGGATGGTCACGGCGCGCGGGCCGAAGTTGGTCTGCAGCACGACCTGCTGGCCCGGCACCAGGCGCTGGTTGCCGAAGTGCTTCTTGGGCACGCGCTGGCTCAGACCGTCACGGCGCTCGCCGTAGGCGTCGGCCGCGGCCACGTCCACCCCGAAGCTCTCGCCGGCTTCACGGTCCTGCATCGCGGTCTCCAGGCCCGGGATGATGTTGCCGTGGCCGATCAGGATCGCCAGCGGCTCGCGGTCCTTCGAGCTTTCGATCGGCTCTTGGCCGGCTTCGGACACGGTGTAATGGAAACGGACGACGCTGTCTTTTGCGATTTTCATGCGGGACTCTGGACGGGGCCTGCCGGCGGGCAGGACGGGCGCGGCTTGTGGACCGCAAGGGAATGCGGCGAAGATGCGCCGCGATGAAGGCCCGACATTATCCCGGCTTGACCCTGCCCGCGCCACTTCGGCGCTGGGCCGTCCTCCTGCTCTGCGCCGGTCTGATCGCCTTGGCCGGCTGTGGCGGCTCCAAGCCCCAGGTCCGCAAATCGCCACCGCCCCACGCGCAACGCGATTGGCCGGTGGTGCAGGCCGACGATCCCGCCGCCGCCACTTCGGTCCTGATGCGCGCCATCGGCCTGGTCGGCACGCCGTACCGGTACGGCGGCAACACGCCGGAATCCGGCTTCGACTGCAGCGGTCTGGTGACCTACGTCTATCGGGACATGCTGGATGTGCGTCTGCCGCGCACGTCGCGGGAACTGGCGCAGGTGCAGGGACCCAGGATCGAACCACGCCGCCTGGCGCCCGCAGACCTGGTGTTCTTCGGCAGTCGCGGCAACGTGACCCATGTGGGGATCTACGTCGGTGAAGGCCGGTTCGTGCATGCCCCGAGTACGGGCGGTACGGTCCGGCTCGATCATCTGGACGGCCCCTACTGGCGGGACCATTACAGCGGCGCGAAACGCGTCCTTCGTTAGGAATCGGTCAAGTCTGTGACGCGGAACGTTCACACTTAACAAATAAATAACGATTTCTGAACCAAATCGCTCCGATCAGCCGGCATTATCGCCCCTGACTTGTTAAACCCATCCCGCGCGTGACGACCGACGACGACCTGCCAACAGGCCAGCCTGCCGCCACCCACCGCCTGCCGCGGAGGGTTTCCCGACTTCTTGTGGGCCTTGGCCTGTGCGCCATGGCCGCCGTGGTGCAGGCCCAGACTGCCCCGGCCACCGTCGACGCCGCGTCAACGCCGGCGTCCAGTGATGTGGTGGTGGCCCCGGCCGCCAAATCCGTCACCACCAGCGTCAAGGAAAAGGCCGCCGAGGCCGCCACCGCCACTCTCTCCGCCCTGCTCCCGCGTCTGGCCGCCAGCGATACGCTGCCGCTGGTCGACCGCTCGGCCATGGTGGCTGGCGACATCAGCAAGTTGCTGGCCGCGTACGACCTGAGCAAGGAAGGCGTCGTGGCGCAGGAACAGCAGGGGGGCAAGGTACAGGTGGTCCTCCAGCGCGCCCTCGCGTTGATGGGCACGCCCTACCGCTGGGGCGGCACATCGCCCGACAGCGGCTTCGATTGCAGCGGCCTGGTCGGTTATGTGTTCCGCACGGCACTGGGCATCGAGCTGCCGCGCGTGTCCCGCGACATGGCCGCCAAGGCCGACGCGGAAATGGTCGGCGCGCGCGAGGAGCTGCGCCAGGGCGACCTGGTGTTCTTCGGATTGAAGGGCCGGGTGAATCATGTAGGCATCTACGTGGGCGAAGGCCGCTTCCTGCATTCGCCCAGTCGTGGCAAGGATGTGCGCGTGGACAGCCTGCTCACGGGCTACTGGGCCAACCGCTACCTGAGTGCGCGTCGCGTCGCGATGTAACCGTACGGATGCCAGAGCAACGATGAAGAAGGCCGCCCCGCGCGGCCTTCTTCTTTTCCATCTTCTGTGCGCCGCAGCTTGCATCGCTCGCCGGCTTGCCTCCATCCTCCGACGATTGCGCCATTACCGCGCATCCCGTTTCTTCGCGCCGAAGGGGAGTCGTACGCGATGCAGGCATCACTGCTGACCAATCTGCTGCTGCCGTTGGCCCTGGGCATCATCATGCTGGGCCTCGGGCTGGGACTGACGCTTGAGGATTTCCGTCGCGTGGCGCGTTATCCGCGCGCCGTGCTGATCGGTCTCGCCCTGCAGACGCTGGTACTGCCCTGGGTCGCGTTCGGCCTGGCCCTGGGCTTCGGTCTGCCTGCGGAACTCGCGGTGGGCCTGATGCTGCTGGCCGCCTCGCCCGGTGGCGCCACCGCCAACATCTACAGCCACCTCGCGCGCGGCGACGTCGCGCTGAACATCACCCTGACCGCGATCAACAGCCTGCTCTGCCTGCTGACGCTGCCGGTGATCCTCAACCTTTCCCTGGAGTACTTCCTCGGCGCAGGCCAGTACGTGCCGCCACCGACGAAGAAAGTCGTCGAAGTCGCCGCCATCATCCTGCTGCCGGTTGCCCTCGGCATGATCATCCGCGCCAAGGCCGCAGGGTTCGCGGCGCGCACCGAGAAGCCCATCCGCCTGCTGTCGGTGCTGGTGCTGGCCTTGCTGGTGGTCGCGGCGGTGGCGCAGGAGTGGAAGACGCTGACCACCTACTTCGCCATCGTCGGGCTGGCCTGCCTGCTGTTCAACCTGATCAGCATGGGCGCCGGCTATGCGGCGCCGCTGGCGTTGCGCCTGCCGAAGAAGCAGGCCATCGCCATCGCCATGGAGATCGGCATCCACAACGGCACGCTGGCGATCTTCATCGCACTCAACGTGCTGCAGAACGCGACCATCTCGGTGCCTGCGGCGGTCTACAGCCTGCTGATGTTCGTCACGGCGGGCGTGTTCGCGTGGTGGGTATCGCGGGACAAGGCCGCAACCGCCTAGGCTCCCCGGCGGCCATCGGCCACATAGGCCATGCTGACCGAGGCGGGCGCCGTTTCGGCGAACCCGAACCGGCTGTAGAGGTGTCTGGCGTCACCGTCGGCGATCAGCATGACGTAGGCGGAAGCGGGCGCATTCGCGCGCAGCCACGCATCCAGGGCGGCCATGATGCGCTTGCCCTGCCCCTGGCCCTGATGACCGGGCCGCACGGCGATGTCCACGACGGCAAACACCGTGCCGTTGTCGCCAATGACGCGCCCCATGCCGATCACGTCACCCGCCTTCACCAAGCTGACGCCGTACAGCGTGTTGGCGAGGCCGCGCTCGGCGGCTTCCTGCGTCTTGGGCGACAGTCCTGCTTCGACCCGGAGCCGACGATAGGTGGCTACGTCGGGGAAGGAATCCACTAGTTGGATCGCATCGGCATTCATGGCGTCGAGGCGGCATCATCCCCGAGGCCGACATTGCTCGACGCGCTTTCGTAGATTTCGCGATCCAGCAGACCGGTTTCCTTCGCCACCAGCACCGGCACCAGCATCTGGCCGGTCACGTTCGTCATCGTGCGCATCATGTCCAGGATGCGGTCGATCGCCACCAGCAAGCCGATGCCCTCCAGCGGCAGGTTGGCCGCGCTCAGCACCAGCGTGACCATCACGGTCGCCGTGCCGGGTACGCCGGCCGTGCCGAAGCTGCCCAGCACCGACGCCAGCAGGATGACGAAGTACTGGTTCACCGACAGGTCCAGGCCGAAGTACTGGGCCACGAAAATCGAAGTCAATGCCGGATAGATCGCGCCGCAGCCATCCATCTTGATGCTGGCGCCCAGCGGCACCGCGAACGCGGCATAGTCCTTGTCCACGCCCAGATTGTGGGTGACGCTACGCAGCGCCACCGGCATCGAAGCGAAGCTGGACGAACTGACGAACGCCACCTGCATGCCCGGCGCGGCGCCGCGGAAGAACTTCCACGGGTTCAATCCGTGCGCCAGCAGCAGGCTGCCGTAAACGACGACGATGTGCAGCGCGCATGCCAGGTACAGCGCGCCGATGTAGCTGCCCAGTGGCAACAGTTTCTCGAAACCGTATGTGCCCACCAGCGCGCCGATCAGGCCGAACGTGCCCAGCGGCGTCATCTCCAGCACGAAGCGCGTGACCTGCACCATGGTGTCGCTGGCCTCGCCGGCCAGCTTGCGCAGGCCCGCACTGCGCTCACCCAGCTTGACCAGGGCGAAGCCCAGCAAGCCGGCGAAGAAGATCACCTGCAGGATCTTGCCCTCGGTGAGCGCCTTGAAAGGATTGGACGGCACGATGTCCAGCAGCACCTGCACCGGCGTCGGCACTTCGCGTACCTGATAGTCCGGCGCCATCATCAAACCGGTCAGGCCCTTGCCGGGCTGCACTACCCAGCCCACCGCCAGGCCCACGCAGACGGCCATCGCCGCCGTGATCGCGAACCACAGGAACGTGCGTCCGCCCAGCGCAGCGACCGACTTCTGCCCGTGCAGGCTGGAGACGGCGTTGATGACCGCGAAGAACACCAGCGGCACCGCGATCATCTTGATGAGCGTGACGTACAGGTCGCCGAGGGGTTTGAGCCAGACCCCGGCCGCCGGTCCCAGCCACCATCCCGCCAGCGCGCCCAGCACGAAGCCGGCGACGACGCGCTGCCAGAACGGAATCCTCAACCAGGCCGAGACCAGACTCATCCACCGCGACTCACAAAAACGGACGCGACACCTTAGCCCATGGCTCCGCGCGGGGCGACCATGCCGACGGAATGCCGGGTGTCATGAACAGGACACTGCGCGACCGTCATAATGGGCCGACTGTCCTCCACACGGCTCCTCATGTTCCTGCGTTCGCTCGTATCGCCGTTCGCCGGCCTGGCGTGGCTCACCGTCCTCGCTGGCTGCGCCAGCACCTCGCCCGCCACTCCCTCCCCGCTCGCCGTCGACGTCCCGCCCGTCGCGCACCCGCAGGGCGAGACACCGCAATGGTGGTACCGCAGCGGTGCCGCCAGGGCCGCAGCCAATGGCGCCATGCAGGGACGTGCGAAGAACGTGATCGTCTTCCTCGGCGACGGCATGAGCCTGACCACGGTGGCCGCCGCGCGCATTTTCGAGGGCCAGCGCAAGGGCATGCCGGGCGAGGAGAACCTGCTGAGCTGGGAGCGCTTCCCGCACACCGCTTTCAGCAAGACCTACAACACCGACTCGCAGACCCCCGACTCCGCGGGCACGATGACGGCGGTAGCCACGGGCGTGAAGTCGCACATGGGCGCCATCGGCGTGTCGGCCGGACGCAAGGGCGAATGCACGCCCGACGGCAGCAAGGACCTGGTCAGCTGGCTGACGCTGGCGGACAGCGCGGGACTGGCGACGGGTGTCGTCACCACCGCCCGCGTGACGCATGCGACCCCCGCCGCGACCTACGCGCATGTCTCGCATCGCGACTGGGAAAACGACAGCGACCTGCCAGCGGAAGCGATCGACGCCGGCTGCAAGGACATTGCACAGCAATTGCTGGTCGCCGCACGCTTCGGACATGGCCCGTCGGTGGTACTGGGTGGCGGGCGCGGCGAGTTCCTGCCCGTAGACGTGCGCGATCCGGAAGAAGACGACAAGGTCGGCCAGCGCCTCGACGGCCGCAACCTGGTCGCCGAGTGGCAGCAGGCGCATCCGCAGGGTGCCTATGCCTGGAACACCCGGCAATTGGAAGCCGCCGCGGATGCGCCTCAGTTGCTGGGCCTGTTCGAGTACGACCACATGCAGTTCGAGCACGACCGTCGCAAGGACGACCAGGGCGAACCCTCGCTCGCCGACCTGACCCGCGCCGCGATCCGCACGCTCTCGCGCAATCCGGAAGGCTTCGTGCTGCTGGTGGAAGGCGCGCGCATCGACCACGCCAACCACTACGGCAATGCGTATCGCGCGCTCGATGAAACCGTCGCGATGTCAGATGCCGTGCGCGCCGCGACAGAGGCCACTTCACGCGACGACACGCTGATCGTGGTCACCGCCGATCATTCGCACACGCTCAACTTCGTCGGCTATCCCGTGCGCGGCAATCCGATCCTGGGCAAGGTGCGCGGCCAGGGCGGCGAAGACGACACGCCCGGCGACCTCGCGCGCGACCAGACCGGCATGACGTTCACCACGCTGACGTACGCCAATGGTCCCGGTTACACCGGCGCCAGCAACCGCCAGCCGGCAGGGCCGAAGCATTTCCTGCATTCCCCCAGCAGCGTCGAGCCGTCCGAAGGCCGGCCGGACCTGAGCCATGTCGATACCGAGCATCCCGACTACCTGCAGGAAGCCCTGGTGCCGCTGAAATCGGAATCACACGGCGGCGAAGACGTCGGCATCTGGGCCATCGGTCCAGGCAGCGACGCCTTCCGCGGCACGCTGGAACAGAACGCGATCTACCACGTCATCGTGCAGGCCGCCCCGAAGCTGCGCGCGCGCCTGTGCGCGGCGGGTACGTGCGATGCGAATGGCGTGCCGGTGGAGCTGCCGAGCCCGGTGGATTTCGAGAAGAAGTAGATCTTGGACCGGTCTGCGTGGAGGCATCCGGGACACGATGTGCTTCCACTGCCAAAAAGCGATTGCCCCGAGGCGCCGCCGCAGTTCAAGCAGGTACGGCTACGGTGTCCGGCGCTGGCCGCTGAGGCCTGATCTCCTGCACGATGCGACCCTGCTCCATCATCAGCACGCGGTCGGCACTGGCGATGGTCTCGGGACGGTGGGCGACGATCACCTTGGTCAGGCTCAGGGCCTTGACCGCGTCGTTGACCAACCGCTCCTTCACCACGTCGAGATGGCTGGTGGCCTCGTCGAGGAACAGGAGCTTGGGATTGCGGTACAGCGCCCGGGCCAGGATCACGCGCTGCTTCTGCCCACCCGACAACGAACTGCCCATGTCGCCGATCAGGCTGTGGTAGCCCATCGGCATGGCCGCGATCTCGTCATGGACCGCCGCCAGTCTCGCCGCGTGCTCGATGCGGCACTGATCCATCTCCGGATCGAAGAAGCTGATGTTGTCCGCCACGCTGCCGGCGAACAGCTGGTCGTCCTGCATGACAGCGCCGACGAGGGTGCGGACACTACGCGGGCCGATCTTGTGCAGGTCGTGCCCGCCCACCCGAACGATGCCCTCCGTGGGCGGCAACAGGCCCAGCAGCACCTTGACCAGCGTGGTCTTGCCGCAACCGGAGGCGCCGACGATCGCCACCGATTCGCCCGCCTCGACCGTGAAGCTGCAGTCCTTCAACACCCATGGCTCACCGTCGCCGTAGCGGAACGAGAGGTTCTCCGCCTCGATCCGGGTACTGGCCGGGGGCAACACTTCTGGCTGGGCGGCCTGCTCCTCCGGCGGCGTCAGCACTATGTCGGCCAAGCGTTCGCCATGCAGACGCAGCATGCGGAACTCGATCCACTTGTCGATCAGGGCTGCCATGCGTCCGGCGAACTGGTCCTTGTAAGCCAGATAGGCGATCAGCATGCCGACCGAGAACACGTTCTGCAGCGCGAGCGTGGCGCCGATCCAGATCACTGCGATGCGCTCGATGCCGAACACCAGTTGGCTGGCACTGTTGAAGCCCAACCCCATCCACGCCAGCCTGACTTCCTGGTTGACGGTGTCGTGCATCAGGTTGTCGTAGGTACTGCGGCGCTGCGACTCCTCGCCCGCAACTTTCAGGCTCTGCATGCCGCGCAACGATTCCAGCAGGTGGGTCTGCTGCTTAGCACCGGCGACCAGTTGCTGCTCGGTACGATCACGGACGGGCCGATACGCGACGGCACGGATGCCGAGATACAGGGTGACGGCCAACAACGTCACCAAGGCGAGCTTCCAACTGTAGAACAGCATCAGCCCCAGGGTGACCACCGCCATCAGGCCGTCGATGATCGCCTCGACGAAACTGGTGGTCAGCGTGCGTTGCATGGCCTGTACCGACGACATGCGGGAGGTGATGTCGCCGAGATGACGCTTCTCGAAGTAGTCCAGTGGCAGTTTGAGCAGATGGGCGAACACATTACCCATCCATTGCAGTCCCAGTCGCGACGACAGGTAGACCACGGACCAGCCGCGAAGCAGGCTGATGCCGATCTGCAGGACTAGCGCCAGTCCGAATCCCAATCCGAGCACGGTCAGCAGGTCGCGATCGGCGGAGACCAGCACCTGGTCCACCACCCACTGCATGTAGAACGGCGCAAGCACCACGAAAACCTGAAGCGCCGCAGACAGCAGCAGGATCTGCGTCAGCGCTCGCCAGAATCCCTGCACCCGACCCGTGAGCTGCCGTGCCGTTACGACAGGCATTGCCTTTTGGTGCTTGAGCTCGGCGATGGGAGTCAGCTCCAGCGCGACGCCGGTGAAGTGATCCGACACCTGTTTAAAAGACAAGCTGCGCTCACCCACTGCGGGATCTAGAATGATGACCTTAGCTTTGCTCACCTTCCAGAGGACGACGAAGTGGTTCAAGTCCCAGTGAAGGATGCAAGGAAGCTTGAGATTACCGAGGTCTTCCATGTCCAATCGCAACGGACGAGCCGAAAACCCCAGACGCTGCGCCATCTGAATCAGCTGACTTAGCTTTGCGCCTTTAGCGGACGAAGGAAAGCGCCTTCTGCACTCTGTTAACGACAACGCTACGCCATGCGCACGAGCTATCGCCACTATAGAAGCCAACCCACACTCGGCCGCTTCAGACTGAAGTACTAGCTTCATCTATACCCAATAAAGACAACTGCCATAAGGCGTGATTACAACCTATATCCCGAGAGTAGCGAACTCAGATTCTACTTCCCACCCTTTCCTGCAACTGAAATTCGACCGCACTTTCATTTATCTCTGACAGGCTTAGAGGTGAATGGGACATCAATCCCATGCTTGGCCACTGACTCCTTCATTTCGTCATCAGTCCAGCAGCCACACTCCGAAGAAACATTGATCCCATATGATCGCAGCGTCGGAACATCAGGAATCCAAATCGGAGCAACAGTAGTAAACGAGTATTCGCCACTGACATCATCAAAAGAAAAACTTGGCCGCAGCCCAGCAGACACCTCTGCGGTAGCCACGACGGAGTCATTGAGTATCTCTCTGTTCACTCCAGCTATCTTGAAGAATCTATCCTCTCGCACCTTAAAATCGCCAAGCCATGCCGCATAAACGTCAATTAATTCATCCGGAACGCCTGAGGTCTTCATCTTCATTTTCTCGTCTGCTATTGATCCAAGCGTTCCATGCCAAGCCAAGACGGAGTCGCATCTGACGGCTAGTTCTCTTCCAGAAACGGCTAGATAATTGGCGCACGCAGACATGCATACGCCATCTACGACAATCTCAACCTGTCGAAGCACCAGATCTTCAGCAATATTCAGCGCCACCAACGGCAAGCCGCCGCCACTATTCAATGAAACTGTTGAAAACCCTCCTTCTGCGACGCGCATGTACTCTCGATAGGAATCCCTTCCAATCTCTCCATCCAACCTAATTTCATCCTTGGAGATCCGACCCCACCCCGCATGTGCGAAGCTTGCTACACACATGAGCAGAAGTACTGCAGCTAGCCTTATCATTCTAGATCGTCTCCAACAGCGCCGAAGATGGCCGTCCCTCACAAGATTAGAGGGACGGCCGCCGATTTCTCAGTTATTCAACCTTGAGCGCTGTATTAACCTGACAATGCGTGGTTGTAGTGGTCGTCTTAGACCCGTCGGCATGGGTAGTAGTCGAGGTCGTCTTGGTGCAGGAGGCGCCCCCCGAAGCGGTACCCGTGATGCCTCCAGTGACGTAGTTAACTTCGTGAGTTTGCAGAGTACGCATAGGATTTCTTTTCCTTTACTTGATAGAGGCTGAGCTGCTCTGGTCTGCCGTCGACTTGTCGCCCACGGGACCGCTCACGGGATCGGTGCAGCTTTGACCATTGGCACCTTCTTTCACGCCACCGACAACTGAACTGTACTCACTTTCCTTAAGATATCGCATTTAAAAAGTTCCTCACTTTGCCTTACATCTATTGACACACCTCCCCTGTGCCTAGGGTCCGGGAGAATCCCCGAAATTCCACACTCGATTACCACTAGTCGACCGTCTTCCCAACCAGCGAATACAACGGTTCAGAAACCCATTCGATTATTGTCCTGCGCTCACCAAGCACATCAGCATCCACCAGCATTCCTGGTTTCAATGCCTCTTGCTTCCCATAAGCCGTAATGGCCTGCTGCGCGAGGGAGACGGTTATGCGGTACGGCGGCTCACCTTGCCGCGCACTACCAATCAGTGCCTCCACTTCGCCGGCGCTCAGCGCGCTACGACTGATCGCCGAAACCCGCCCCTCTTGATGACCAAACTTTTGGTAAGGAAATGCCTGATAGCGCAGAAGCACACGATCACCCGGCTCGATGAAGCCGATAGCTCGACTCGGCACAAGCAGCTCCGCCTCCAGCCGCCCGTCACCCGGCAAAAGCGTCATCAACGGTTGACCGGCCTGCACCGCTTGACCCGGTTTGACCACCTGTGTCGCCACCATGCCCTCGACCGGCGCCTTGACCACCAGCGCACCGCTGGCCTGCGTCTGCACGCGCTCCTGTTCCAGCTGTGCCATTTCACGCTGGAGGCCTGCTTTGCTTGCCTGACCCTGCGCGGGCAATTCGCGCTCCGCCTGCTGAAATTGCGCAATCAGACGGCGCGTGCCGATGGCCTGACGCTGCAGGGCCTGCATCTGCCCCGTGTATTCCAGCACCGCGGCTTCCTGCTGCTTGATCTGCAACACGCTGACATACTGTCCACCCTCCAGCCTGCGCAGGCGTTCGAGTGTTTCGTTGGCGATACGAATCTGGTCCTGGCGGGTCGCCACTTCCGATTCGATCTGTACCAGTTCACGTTGCGCGACTGCCAGTTGCTCGCGTGCACCTTGCGCTTGTGCCTGCAGCTGCCGCTGCTGCGCCTGCTGCGCAGACACGAGGCCCGCTTGCCGCTGGCCGAACTGCTGTTCCAGCGCGACCTGCGTGTCGCCTGATGCCAATGTCGCGCGAGGAACGGTGACCACCGCCAGTGCTGTGCCCAGCCCAACACGGTCGCCTTCCACCGCATCCAGCCTGGCCACCACGCCAGTGGCCGGGGCCAGCACGGTGGCGAGTCCCTGCGAGGGCACCAGTTGACCGGTTACGGTGGAGCGACGCGTATAGGTGCCCAGCGTAACGAACAGGACGACGACCGTGGCTGCGGCGACCGCCGCGAGCGTAAGCACCCACAACCTGACCGGCTGCGCCAACGAGATGCCGCCCAACCAGCTGCCGCGCTTGGCTTCCAGGACTTCAGGGCGGAACAGCGGTTGCGTCATTGCGGTCTTGCGTCCTTGAGTACGAAAGGCATCGACCCCCTCTGGGGCCAGAGCGCGTGGGGGATACCCTTGCGCCAGCCTTCGTCGTCATCCTCTAGCAGCCGCGCCGCCGCGAGCAACACGCGCTTCAGCGCCGCGCGTCAGTTCTGCTGACAGTCACGTTTGGTCGACCCTTTCGCATCAATCGCTTGCACATGCACGTCAGCCAGGCTGTACAAGTTGACGTCAGTATCGCTGACGCAAAAATGTTAATTGCGTCCCGGAATCAGGCGGGCTAGCGTGGAGACCCCACAGCGGAACGAGCAACACGGCACATGAAGCTGTCCATGCGCATCCGGATAGCGCGCCAGCGCGCCAGGCTGTCCCAGGAGGCCCTGGCCTTGAACCTTGGGGTCACCCGCAGCGCGGTGGCCAACTGGGAAGGCGCGGACGGCGTTTTACCTGCTTCCGCGCGGCTGGTCCACATCGCCCAGCTGACCAACGTCAGCTTCGAATGGCTGGCCACCGGACGCGGCCCTTTCGATCATGGCGGCAATGACGACACCCCTACCGTCACGGGTGAGATGGTCCATGACGAGTACGAGCGACGCCTGTTGGCCGCGTTCCGGCGCATGACCGAGCATGCCCGGCTGGAGGTCGTGCTGCATTGCGAAGCTAGGGCTCCACACGCTGCACGCCAGGACGCTCGATCGCGTTGATCGGGACGCAAGGCGACGGTTTACGGATGCCGCATTCGCGCGGTACCGATACGATTGCTGGGTCGCGAGAACGCGGCAGCCCTCAGAACGGCTTCGCCAGCACCAGCCACACCACCGCGATCAAGCCGAACAAGGGCAGCTCGTTGAACCAGCGCAAGGCCGTCGGCGACGGCAGCGTCTTGCCCTTCGCCACGCCCTTCAGCCAGCGGCCGGTGACGATGAAGTGCACCAGCATCAGCGCCACCAGCGTGAGCTTGGCGTGCAGCCAGCCGCCGCTGATGCCGAAATGGAACCACAGCACGCCGCCCAGGATCACCGCGATGCCGAACATGCTGTGGCCGAAGCCGTAGAGGCGGCGTCCCATCAGCTGCAGGCGCGCCTGCACGTCGGCCTGCCCCGTGGTCTCGGCCAGGTTGACCAGGATGCGCGGCAGGTAGAACACCGTTGCCATCCAGGCGATGACGAAGACGAGATGGAAGGTCTTGACCCACAGGTAAAGGCTGGCTTTGTCCACGCTGGCCGCTCCGCCGCTCGAAAGGGTGATGCGGGATTCTCCGCTACTGTCGCAACGACTGTCCAACGCGATGGAATGCCACGGACCCGTCGTTCCAGCGTAAGCTGGAATCCAATTTGATTTTCCCGTTGCTCTGCAGATCAAGGAGAGCAACGGCGCAATGGATCCCAGCTAGCGCTGGCATGACGAGCAACACGCTTGCTTCCCTCTTCCCGAACATACCAATGACCAAGCACTACGACGCCGACTACTTCCAGCGCTGGTATCGCGACGGCGACATCGGCGGCGCGCCGCGGCTGGCGCGCAAGGTGGCGATGGCAGTGGCGGTGGCCGAGTACCACCTGGAACGGCCGATCCGCACGGTGCTCGACATCGGGTGCGGCGAAGGCGCGTGGCGCGCGCCGTTGCTAAAGCTGCGGCCGAAGTTGCAGTACCTCGGTTTCGACAGCAGTGAGTATGCGATCCGGCGCTTCGGGCGCACCCGCAACCTGCATTACGCGCGTTTCGAGAACTTCCAGTACCTGCGCCCCTGCGAGCCGGTCGACCTGCTGGTGTGCTCGGATGTGCTGCATTACGTGCCGACCCGCGAACTGAAGCGTGGACTGCCGGGGCTGGCGGAACTGTGCGGCGGTGTCGCCTTCCTTGAAACCTTCGCGAAGGAGGACGAATTCGAAGGCGACCACGAGGGATTCCAGCCACGCAGGGCGGCGTGGTACCGGGAAGCGTTCAATGGACTGGGCTTCCAGTCGATCGGCAACCACTGCTGGCTGGGCCCGGGCTTGGCGGGCGATGTCGCGGTGCTGGAGGCTGCGGATTTCCGGCCGATAACCTGAACAGGCATGCGCGGCGGTACCGGCTTTGCGGTATGCTGCGGCGCAGCACCGTGCACCAAAAGCGGGATTCCGGACAGCCATGACCTTGTACCAACTGCACGAACTCGGACGCGCATGGATGGCGCCGCTGGCCTACATGGCCGAAGCCAACGCACGGATGTTCTCCACGCCGACCAGTTGGCTCTCGAACGTACCGGGGGCCGAGCGCATCGCGGCCGGCAATGAACTCGTCCACCGCATCGGCAAGGATTACGAGAAGCCGGCGTGGGACATCCGCGAAGTCGAGGCGCACGGCCGCACGGTGCCCGTGGTGGAACTGGAGGCGGTGAAGAAGCCGTTCTGCCGCCTGCTCCGCTTCAAACGCTATACCGACGACGCCGACACCATCGCCCTGCTGAAGGACGACCCGGTGGTGCTGGTGGTGGCGCCGCTGTCGGGCCACCACGCCACTCTGTTGCGCGATACCGTGCACACCCTGCTGCGCAACCACAAGGTCTACGTGACCGACTGGGTGGACGCGCGCATGGTGCCCGCGTCGGAAGGCCCCTTCAGCCTCGACGACTACGTCGCCTACGTGGAGGAGTTCATCCGCCATATCGGCGCCGAGAAACTCCACGTCATCAGCGTCTGCCAGCCCACCGTGCCGGTACTCGCGGCGGTGTCGCTGATGGCAGCGCGCGGCGAAGCCACGCCGCGTTCACTGGTGATGATGGGCGGCCCGATCGACGCGCGCCGCAGCCCTACCGAAGTCAACAGCCTGGCCACGCGCAACCCGCTGTCGTGGTTCGAGAACAATGTCATCCACGCCGTGCCGGTGCCCTACCCCGGCGAAGGCCGTCGCGTGTATCCCGGCTTCCTGCAGCATGCCGGGTTCCTTGCGATGAACCCCAGCCGCCATTTCATGTCGCACTGGGATTTCTATGCGGACCTGGTCAAGGGCGACCTGCAGGATGCCGAATCGCATCGCAAGTTCTATGACGAATACAACGCGGTGCTCGACATGCCGGCCGAGTACTACCTGGACACCATCCGTACCGTGTTCCAGGAGTTCCTGCTGCCGCGCGGCGAATGGACGGTCAATGGCGAACTGGTGAAGCCGGCCGCCATCAGGAAGACCGCGCTGATGAGCATCGAGGGCGAACTCGACGATATCTCCGGCCAGGGCCAGACCGCCGCCGCGCATGACCTGTGCACCGGTATCGCGAAGGCGCACCACAAGCACCTGACGGTCGAAGGTGCCGGCCATTACGGCATCTTCAGCGGACGTCGCTGGCGCGAGAAGGTCTACCCGCAGGTGCGCGACTTCATCGCCAAGTACGCCGGCTGACGCATCGCTTACTGTGGGAGCGACGTCAGTCACGAAGCCTCCACGGGATCGCCAACTGCATGCCGGCGCAAGAAAAAGGCCGCCCTTTCGGGCGGCCTTTTTTGTTCGCGACCGAGGTCGCTCCCGCATCATGACCTCACACCACCGGTGTACGCACCAGCAGGTGCTTGGCCAGCCAGCCGTGGAAAAGGCCGGTCAGGCGCGCCAGGTGCAACGTGGCGAACAGCAGCAGGATGCCGGCCACCGATGCCAACGGCAGCAGCCAGGGCGCTTCGTTGACCAGGCTCCAGCCGCCGAAGTTCAGCACATAGTCGAACGGCAGGAAGTACGCCACAGGCGCTGCGATCAATCCCAGCGACAAGGCCAGCAAGGTGATGGCGACCGAGAAATACAGGATGCCCAGCGGGTGCATCAGCAGCAGGTACAGCATCGCCGTCCAGGTGCGGCCATCGGTGAACAGTTCCTTCAAGCGCGTCATCCACGGCTTGTCGCGCTGCGTGTACAGCGGGCGGCGCGGCATGCGTTCGCCCAGCAACACTTCCACCACCCGACCTTCGACCAGCGACAGCAGGCGCACCGACATCAGGAACAGCAGCAGCAACGGAATGCCGATGATCAGGATCAGCAGGCCGATCGACAGGCTGGCGCCGGTCACCACCCAGGTGAAGTAGAACGTGCCGGTGGCCAGCGACAGCAGCATGTAGAACAAGGCGCCGTAGGTGCGCGGATCGGCGGCGACCCCGAAAAACTGTCCCAGCACCGACTTGCGCTTGGGCGGCAAGGGGGGCCGAAGCGCGCGCGTCACGGTGACTTCGGTCTCGCGATAGATGTCCGCAACTTCCGCTGGTGCGCCGTAACTGCCGGCGACGGAGGCGATCACCTCGGCTTCGGACTTTCCGGGGTTTTCCGCCAGTTCCGAACGCAGGTATTCCTCCGCGTCGTACACGGCGTCCTGGACCATGGCCTTGTCGGCGCCGGCGAGCGCCGCACGCAACTGATCCAGGTACTCGGGGATGGTGGTGGGCAGGCGGCTGCCCGGGGTGGCGGTGGTGTTCATGCAGGAATCCCCTCTAGCACGGAATCGACGGAATCGCGGGTGGCACGCCAGGCGGCGATCCAGGACTGCAGGGTCAGCCGCCCTGCCTCGGTAATGCGGTAGTAGCGCCGTGGTGGGCCGGCAACGGAGGGTTCGACGAAGCTCTCCAGCAGTCCGCCGCCCTCCAGGTTGCGCAGCACCGGGTAAAGCGCGCTTTGCTTGCCGCTGAGCACGCCCTCGCCGACGCGTTCGAGCTGCTTGGCGATCAGGTACCCGTACAGCGGCTCCCCCGCCCGGGCCAGCACCGCCAGCAACGCCAGCGACACGGTGCCTGCACTCAGTTCTTTCTGGAACTTCTTCAGTTGGATATCGGGCTCACTCATGGCTCCCCCTCCGCGGCACTCCCGCTAGGTTGGAGACGATGCTATTACGAAGTTTGATATAGCGGATGTGCCAGTAGTCACTGGGACCGCCGGCCTCCCTACAATCGAGGCATCTCCCGTCCCGGACCCGCCATGCGCCTGACGCCACTGCTGCTCGCCTGCCTGTTCGCCCTTCCCGCCGCGCATGCCGAGGAACCACCGAAGCATCCCAGTGCGAAGGAGATCCTCGATGCATCGCCTGACGCGGACTGGCGCACGCTGGAGCCGGCGAACACGTTGTACATGGACCTGCCCGCGGGCCGGGTGGTGATCGAACTGGCGCCGGCATTCGCACCGGAACACGTCGCCAACATCCGCACGCTGGCGCGCGAGGGCTTCTGGAACGGCCTGGGCATCTACCGCTCGCACGACAACTTCGTGGTCCAGTTCGGCGATGCGGACGCGGAGGACGCCGCAAAAGCGAAGTCGCTGGGCACCGCGAAGACAAAACTGCCGGCCGAGTTCGCGCGCACGGCAACCGGCCTGGCCTTCACTCGGCTGCCGGACGTGGATGGCTGGGCGCCAGAAGTGGGCTTCGTGGACGGGTTTCCCGCCGCGCGCGATCCGAAGGCGGGCGATGCCTGGCTGGCGCACTGTTACGGCGCGCTCGGCGCAGGTCGCGGCGGTCCGCCCGACAGCAGCAATGGCAGCGAACTCTATGTCGTCACCGGCCAATCGCCGCGCCAACTCGACCGCAACATCACCCTGGTGGGCCGTGTGGTGAAGGGCATGGAACTGCTCAGCGCGATTCCGCGCGGGCCGGAGCCGATGGGCTTCTACGAGAAAGCGGAGGAACGCACGCCGATCACCGCCATCCGCCTGGCCAGTGAAATGCCGGAAAGCGAACGCATGCCGCTGCAGGTGCTGCGCACCGACTCGAAAACCTTCGCCGCCGCCACCGAAGCGCGCCGCAATCGCCGCGATGGCTGGTACGTGCAACCCGCAGGCCACATCGACCTGTGCAACGTGCCGCTGCCCGTACGCGAAGCGAAGCGCTGACGCGCCGGGCATGTTGTGGGAGCGAACGTCAGTCGCGATTGCATGAGGTCAGCCCCGCGAGCCATTCCGCAGCTCAGGACTTGCCGATACGTCATCGCGACTGACGCCGCTCCCGCACCTGCCACTACGACCGCGATCACGCCGCGCGCTGGCTCACCGCAACACTGCCCAGGATCAGCGCACCCGCCGCCAGCATCGCGGGTGTGACCGGCTCACCCAGGAACAGCCATGCGAAGGCGGCGCCGAACAGCGGGACCAGGTAGGTCACCGTCGAGGCGCGTGCGGGTCCGATGCGGTGGATCAGGCGGTAGTACAGCAGGAACGCGTACCCCGTGCAGACCACGCCGATGGCGATCGCGGCACTCCACGCACCGATGCCGATCGACGCCGTGGGCCAGTGCGTGGCCGCGAACGGAAGCACGAGCAGGGCTGCACACCCCAGTGTGGCCGCTGCCGCAGCGGCGGGAGGAATCCCCGCCAGGTGCCTGCGCACCAGGTTGACCCCCACGCCGTAGAGCAACGCCGCAGTGGAACCCGCGACGACGGCACCGCCCACGCTCAGCCCGCCCGCCTTGCTGGTGGCCAGTACGACCACGCCGACGAACCCTACCAGCAGCGCAAGCGACCGCCGCAACCCGATCTTCTGCCCGAAGAACAGGAACCCCACCAATGCCGCGAACAACACGGTCATGGCATTGCAGATCGCACCGATCGCGGCCGGCGAACGTTGCGCGGCCCACGCGAACAACAGGAATGGAATCGCGGAGTTGATCGCGCCGATCAGGGCCAGCTTCGGCCACATGCCGGCGCTGAAATGTGCGCGCTCGCGCCACAGGAACGGCAGCAGTACCAGCGCACCCAGCGCCAGCCGCACCTCCACCAGCGCGAACGGCCCGAACGGGTTGGCCGCGATCCGCATGAACAGGAACGAGCTGCCCCAGATCGCGCCCAGGGCCAGCAGTTCCAGCGGCGTGCGCCAGTCACGTCCCGCCACCTCGGGGAGCGTTCCCACGGCTGCGTTTCCCTGTGTCATCGCCACACCCTCATTCGTGCCTGCCGCCATTCTGACCCAACGTGCGGCCTCCACAAGCGCGTACGATACGGCCAAGCCACAAATCTGGTTTGTGCCTGGAACTGCCATGAGCCTGCGCCCCGCCCTGCTCCCCGCCCTCGGCGTCTTCGCCGCTGCGGCACGCCACCAGAACTTCGCCCATGCGGCCGACGAGCTGCACCTCACCGCCAGCGCTGTCAGCCACCACGTGCGCAAGCTGGAGGCGCTGCTGGGCGTGGTGCTGTTCCAGCGCCATGCCCGTGGCGTGAAGCTCACCGCCGAAGGCCGGCAGCTGGCGGATGCGGCCAACGCGGCGCTGGGCGATATCGATGCGGTGGCGTCGCATCTGCAACTGGCCGGCAAGACCACCACGCTGCGCCTCACCACGCTGCATTCGCTGGCCTACTGCTGGTTGCTGCCACGACTGCCCCGGTTCTGCACGCGCCATCCGCACATCCGACTGCATGTCGATACGGGTATCGCGTTGACGCGGTTCGATGACGAGGGTCCGGAACTGGGCATCCGTCATGGGCCCGGGCACTGGGCGGGCCTGACCGCGCACCACCTGATGGACGACGAATTGTTCCCGGTCGCGTCCCCGGCCCTGCCGGGCATCGACGCCGTGCTGGAGCCGCGCCAGATCGCACAGCTGCCGCTGGTCACCGACCTCGCCTTGCAGGGCTGGCGCGACTGGTTCCGTGCCGCGGGCGTGCGCGGCCTGCGGCTGCCCACCATGCACAGCTTCAACGACAGCACCGACGCGATGCGCGCCGCGGTGTACGGCGTGGGTGCCGCCCTGGCGCGCCGCCACGTTGCGCAACCGTATCTGCAACGCTACGAACTGGTGCGCCTGCCCGGTCCGGCCCTGAAGGCGCGCTTCGCGTACTACGCAGTCCACCCCGCGCACAAACCGCCAAGCGCCGCCGCACAGGCCTTCATCGACTGGCTGAAAGAGGAAGCGCGCGACGAACGCACGCCCCTGCCACCGATGCCGGATGACTTCCTGGGACGTCGCGGCGGCTGACCTGCGCGCGACCGGTCAGGGCACGGCCTTCAGTGCCTGCACCACGGCCGGTTTCAGCGCGCGGATGTTGGGGTCACCGGACTGGTCGGCTTCCAGGTGGACACTCATCAGGAACGCCATCAGATCGTGCCGGCGCGCAAGCCATACGCTGTCGGCGTACGCCTGTTCCGGGATGCCCAGCCTTGGCGGCAACGCACCGAACCAGCGCGTCCACGCCGCCTCGTCCAGCAGGCCACGCCTGGCGGCGTACAGCACCGGCCGCGCCAGTCGCCCCGGCTCGCCAAAGACATAGGCGTGCGCGCTCTCCGGCACGGCCTGTTCCGCGATCGCCTGCAGCAGCGTATCCACCTGCCCGCGGTCCACCTGTTCGTTGAGCACCAGTTGCAGCAACCAGTCCGCACCATGCGCCACGCCGTGCCGCCAACCCTCGACAGCGTCGAACCCGCGATAGTCGCGCACCGACGCCAGGTAGGCGGCGGCGCGCGCGACCATGTCGGCGCGCTCGTCTGCAGACATCCATGGCGCCACCCGGTCGGTGCGCGCGACCTCCGACAACACCAGCGCCGCGAAAGGCGGGCCGAACCCTGCGGCGGCATCCTCGCCCAGCATCGCGTACAGGCGGTCGCGCAATGCGCGCCGTTGCTGCACGTCCAGTTGTCCCGCCCGCAGCCAGGTGCTGAGACCTTCGTATGCCACACCATCGCGCACTGCGGGATCGGGATCGGCCAGGCAAGCCGGCAGTCCCGCCACCAGGGCAGCGCGCACCTCGCCGGGTACGGCGAATTTCTGTTCCCGCAGCAACCGCAGCGAACCCGGATCCGTGCCTTCGGGCGGACAGGTCGCCTGCGCCGAATACGACAGCAGCATCCCCGCCCACGCCAGCCATGCCCATGCACGCATCGTCATCTCCTCGACACTTGTTCCGCCGCCTACCTTGCGGACCCTGCTGGCTGCCAGCAACAACGTACGGGACAGCGCAGGCGAACTACTCCGTCCCCGTCGCGATCAGGCGCTGGCACCATCGAAGGCAGTGACCTTCAATGCGGAAAGGTCCACACCGGGCAGGCAGCGCACGTTGACGGCCGCCATCTGCGCACCGGTCGCCGGGTGCGCGGCCTCGCCGAACGGTGCGATGCCGCAGGTCGCACAGAAGCGATGCTGGATGTGGTGCTTGTTGAATGTGTAGGTGGACATGTCGGCTTCCGGCGTCTTCAGCACCAGGGCTTCGCGTGGCGCGAACCACAGCAGGCCACCCCGCCGACGGCACAGCGAGCAATTGCAGTCGACGACGTCGGTGATGTCGCCCTCGACCTCGAATGCGCTACGGCCGCAATGGCAGCTTCCTTCGTGTTTCATGGCGTGGTTTTCCTTCGTCCGGCGGATCAGCGTATATCGAATGGCATGGGCATGGGGGTGACCTTCGGCCTATCCTGTGCGCCTCGACCACGCTGCATTGCAACAGGACTCCCATGCGCAAGACCCTGCTCGCCGCCGCCCTCCTGGCCTCGCTGGCCGCCTGCCAGAAGAGCGAAGCCCCCACCGCCGGCCCGGGTGCCGACACCGCAGCCGCGACCGCTGACACCGCCAAGGCCGATGCCGCCTTCGCCGATCTGTCCAAGCGCGCGCTCGATGGCTGGCTGCAATTGTCGCCCGTCAGCGCCACCCAGATCGGCGAGCACAAATACGACGGCGAACTGGATGATCTCAGCACGACCGGTCGCCAGAAGAGCCTGGACTTCAGCAAGAAGATCCTCGGCGAACTCGATGCGCTCGACGTCGCCACGCTGTCGCGCGAAAACCAGGTGGATGCCGCCATCCTGCGCAACCAGTTGCAGTACGACATCTGGACCGCCGAGACGCTGCAGAGCTGGGCCTGGGATCCGCAGGTCTACAACAACGTCGCCGGCGGCGCGATCTACGGCCTGATGGCGCGCGAGTTCGCGCCGCTGCCCGAGCGCCTGAAGTCCGCCACTGCGCGCATGCAGAAGATCCCGGCGCTGCTGGCGCAGGCACGCGAGAACCTCGACCCGGCGCGCGTGCCCAAGGTGCATGCCGAAACCGTCGCCAAGCAGAACGCCGGCATCCTGAGCATCGTCGACACCTTCATCACGCCGAACCTCAAGGACCTGCCCGAGGCCGACCGTGCGCAGGCGCAGGCCGCCATCGACGGCCTGAAGACCGCCGTGGCCGAACACCAGGCCTGGCTGGACAAGACGCTGGTGCCGAACGCGAAGGGCGACTTCCGCATCGGCCAGGCGCTGTACGACCAGAAACTCCAGTTCGCGCTGCTGTCGTCGCTGTCGCGCGCCGACATCAAGCAGCGCGCCGAAGGCGAGCTCAAGCGCGTGCGCGAGGAGATGTACGGCATCGCCCGTACCGTGCTGAAGGACAAGCCCGGTGCACCGGCCCTGCCCGAGACGCCCAGCGCCGACGAGCAGCAGAAGGCGATCGAGGCCGCACTCGAGCTGGCCTACGCCGAACGCCCGGCGCGCGACAAGGTGGTGCCGGATGCGGAAGCCGCGCTGGCGCAGGCCACCGAGTTCGTGCGCAAGCACGACCTGGTCACGCTGCCCGATGCGCCGGTCGAAATCATCGAGATGCCGGAATTCCAGCGCGGCGTGGCGGTGGCCTACTGCGATTCGCCGGGCCCGCTCGACAAGCACCTGAAGACCTTCTACGCCGTCTCGCCGATCCCGGAGGAATGGAGCCAGGAACAGGTCGATTCGTTCCTGCGCGAATACAACAGCCGGATGATCCACCTGCTGAGCATCCACGAGGGCACGCCGGGCCACTACCTGGAAGGCTGGCACTCGGCCAAGTTCCCGTCCACGCTGCGCGCCGTGTTGCGCTCGGGCATGTTCGCCGAAGGCTGGGCGGTGTACACCGAGAAGATGATGGCCGACGCCGGCTACCTCGACAACGATCCGCTGTTCCGCCTGGTGCAGATGAAGTTCTACCTGCGCACGATCGCCAACGCGATCCTGGACCAGGGCGTGCAGGTGGACGGCTGGACGCGCGAACAGGCGATGGACCTGATGGTGCGCCAGACCTTCCAGCAGGAGCGCGAAGCATCAGGCAAGTGGACGCGCGCGCAGCTGACTTCGGCGCAGCTGCCCACCTACTTCGTCGGCGTGCAGGAGCACTTCGACATGCGCAAGGCCGCCGAGGCCAAGCAGGGCGCGCAGTTCAATCTGAAGGCCTACCACGACCAGGTGCTGTCGTACGGCGCGCCGCCGGTGCGCTTCGTCCGCCAGCTGATGCTGGACGAGCCGATCAAGTAATCGACGCGTGCCAGAGGCGACACCGCGAAGGGCGGGCCGCAAGGCCCGCCCTTCTTCATTCGGCCTGCAATGCCGTCGTCGCCACGATCACGCCGTTGGCATCGGCGTAGATCCAGTCGCCCGGCGCGATCGACAGACCGGCGGACGCCACGGGCACGTCCACGTCGCCCAGTCCGCGTTTCTCGGTCTTCATCGGGTGCGACGCCAGCGCCTGCACACCGAGCGGCAGGGCCGCGAGCGCATCGACATCGCGCACGCAGCCGAAGATCAGGAAGCCGGACCACCCATGCTTCACCGCGTTCGCCGCGATCTGGTCGCCCAGCAACGCGCGACGCAGCGAACCGCCGCCATCGACCACGATGACCCGGCCCTCGCCCGGCGTGGCGGCCAGTTCGCGCACGCGCGAGTTGTCTTCGAAGCACTTCACCGTCACCGCCGGCCCGGCGAAGGCGACGCGTCCACCATAGCTGCGGAACACCGGCTCGGCGACCTGCACATCGGGGTACTGGTCGCACAGGTCGGGCGTGGTCCAGGACATGCGGATTCTCCGGCGTGGGGTGGCTCGATGGTAACGCGGCGGCGACGAAGGCCGCGCTATCCTTCGCGCATGGACGATCTCTTCGCTTCTGCACCCCCGGTTTCGACCGACGGTATCCGTGTCGGCATCGGCGGCTGGACCTTCGTGCCCTGGCGCAAGAATTTCTATCCCGATGGCCTGGTGCAACGGCGTGAGCTGGAATACGCCAGCCGCCAGCTCACCGCCATCGAGATCAACGGCACCTACTACAGCGCGCAGAAGCCCGCGACCTACGCCGGTTGGCGCGACCAGACGCCGGATGGCTTCATGTTCTCGGCGAAGGCGCCCAAGCGCATCATGCAATCGCGCTCGCTGGCTTCCACGCGGGTGCAGGTGGAGGATTTCGTCGCCGGTATCGCCGAACTCGGCGCCAAGCTCGGCCCACTGGTCTGGCAGTTCGAAGCGGGCCGGCGCGTGGACGCGGACGAACTCGACGCCTTCCTGACGCTGCTGCCTCGCGAGATCGATGGACGCCCGCTACGGCATGCGCTGGAAGTCCGCGATCCCGGCGCGGTGGATGGGGACTTCATCGACCTGGCGCGTCGCCACCAGGTCGCCACGGTCTTCACCGATTCCACCGACTATCCCTCTTTCGCCGACCTCACGGCGGACTTCGTCTATGCACGCCTGATGCGCTCGCAGCCGATCGAGACCGGGTATCCGCCGAAGGAACTGGCGCAGTGGGCCGAACGCGCGCGCGCCTGGTCGCGCGGCGAAGACATCGCCGAGCTGCCGCACGTCGGCGAACCCGCGCCCGCGCTGCCGCGGCGCGATGTCTTCGTGTATTTCATCAGCAGCGCGAAGGAACGCAATCCGGCCGCGGCGATGGAACTGATCCGCAAGCTGGCGGGATAGCGCCGTCAGTAGCGCAGCGGACGCTTCACGATGACCCATGCGGCGACGCCGACACCGACCAGACAGGTGAACGACACGTAGTGCGCCGGCGCCAACGGTCCCCAGGCGACGGACACCCATGCGATCAGCGGCGGCGTCAGTCCGCCAAACACCGCGTACGCCACGTTGTACGAGAAGGACAGGCCGGAGAAGCGCACCTCGGGCGGGAACGCCGCCACCATCAGCGCCGGCGTCACGCCCACCACCCCGCAGCAGAAACCGGCCAGCGTGTACCAGGCCACGAACTGCGCCTGGTGGCCCGCCACCAGGGCGCCGTACAACGCGTACGCAGCCGCGCCCAGCCCCAAGGACCCGAACAGCAGCGCGCGCCCCACGCCGATGCGGTCCACCGCCCACCCCGCGACCAGGCAACCGAACACCAGCGTCAGCGTCGCCAGGCTGTTGCCCTGGAATGCCACGGCAGGCGCAATGCCGAAGCTGGTCTGCACCAGCGTTGGCGTCAGCAGCACGATCACCACGATGGCGGCGGTCAACTGCCACGAGGCCAGCATCGACAGGATCACTGCGGGCCGGTGTGCGGCCAGCACCTGCTTCACCGGCAGCCGTCGCGCCAGCTGCCGGCGCTCGCGCATCTCGACGAACACCGGCGTCTCCTCCAGCCAGCGCCGCAGCCACACCGCGATGAAGCCGAACGCGCCGCCCAGCAGGAACGGTACGCGCCAGATGCCCTCCTGCACCTGGGCCGCGCTGTAATGCGCGTTGATCCAGGCCGCCAGCAACGAGCCGATCAGGATGCCGGCAGTCAGGCCCGCCGTCAGCGTGGCGCAGGCGATGCCGACGCGACCGCGCGGCACGTGCTCGGCCACGAACACCCAGGCCCCCGGCACTTCACCGCCCACCGCGATCCCCTGCACGACGCGCATCGCCAGCAGCAACAGCGGCGCCAGCGCGCCGACCTGCGCGTGCGTCGGCAGCAGGCCGATCAACAGGGTGGGCACCGACATCATGAAAACGCTGAGCGTGAACATGCGCTTGCGGCCCAGGCGATCGCCGAAGTGCGCCATCACCACGCCGCCGAGCGGTCGCGCCACGTAGCCCGCCGCGAAGATGCCGTACACCTGCAGCTGTGCCAGCCACGGCGCGGTACCGGGCGGGAAGAACAACGCACCCAGCACCTTGGCGAAGAACACGAACACGACGAAGTCGTAGAACTCCAGCGCACCGCCCAGCGCCGACAGGCCGAGCGTCTTCGCATCGCGCCGGTCGAAGGGACGGTGGATCGGACGCGATGCGTCAGCGACGGTCATGCGGAAGCCCTGAATGTCGGTACGGTCGTGGCGCGCGAACATCGCACGCCGCGCGAGACGCGTCCAGCGCTGTCGCCCCCTGCAGGAGCGACGTGAGTCGCGACCGGACGCCTACCGGTCATGCACAGCTGCATCGCCCATAGTCCGTCGGATTGCCAAGTGCCCTGGCGAGCTTGATGCACGGTCGCGACTCACGTCGCTCCTACAGGGGACTTCTACGCCGGCCGAGCAGCCGGTCCAAGCCCACGACGACCAGCCCCAGCACCACGAACACCCCCATGACGCCCAGCGCGTTGACGCCCACGCGCGCCCAGCCAAGCTGGCCCACGTCGATGAAGGGGTACGGATACTCGCCCACCCACGCGCCACGCAGGAACACCCAGCCGACGTAACCCAGCGGGAACAGCAGCCATCCCGCCACATCGCGCCAGCGCAGCGCCCCATGCGGCACACACGTCAGCCACCACGCCCAGTACGCCAGCGGCACCGCGTAGTGCAGGCCGGTGTCGGCCCACCACTGCGCACCTTGCGGCTGCCACAGGTGGCGCAGGATGAAGAAGTAGATGCTGCCGGTGACGCCGATGTACAACGCGACCGCGCCGCGCACGCGGGCCTGCCCGAAGAAGCCCGACCGCCCCGTCGCCGCGGCGAAGGCGACCAGCGCCACCGCGATATTGCTGAGGATGGTGAAGTAGGTGACGAAGCGCACCGTGCCCAGGACCACGCCGACATTGTCGCGGGTCAGCTGCAGGATCAGGACGTACTGCAGCACCAGCGCCGCCAGGGCAAGCAGCCCCACAAGCGCTGCGAACGTGCGGGGCACGACGGGAAGGCATGTGGGCGACATCGGTCATCCTCGATCCGCGGTCCCGCCAGCTTGCCACGGCGAGCGCCCGGTCGGGAGTGGTCTCATCGCCAGCCGCGCGGCGCTTCGGCGACAATGCACGCATGCCGATGACACCGACCGCCAGGGCCCAGCTGCAGATCCACCTGTGCGTGCTGCTGTGGGGCTTCACGCCCATCCTGGGCAAGCTGATCAGCCTGTCCGCGCTGCCGCTGGTGTGGTGGCGCATGCTGATCGTGGTGGTCGCCCTCGCCTTGCTGCCACGCGTATGGCGTGGCCTGCGCGCGATGCCGTTGAAGCTGGCCCTCGCGTATTGCGGCATCGGCGTGATCGTGGCACTGCACTGGCTGACGTTCTACGGCGCGATCAAGTTGTCGAATGCGTCCGTGGCGGTGACCTGCATCGCACTGGCGCCGGCCTTCACCTCGGTGATCGAGCCGTGGCTGACACGCCGGCCGTTTTCCTGGCGCGAACTGCTGTTCGGCATCGCGGTGTTGCCGGGCGTGGCGCTGGTGGTCGGCGGGATCCCCGACGGCATGCGGCTGGGCGTGCTGGTCGGCGCGATATCCGCGTTGCTGGTGGCGGTGTTCGGGCCGCTCAACAAGCGCCTGATCGACCATGGCGAGCCGCTGACGATCACCGGACTGGAACTTGGCGCCGGCACCATCCTGCTGACATTGCTGGCACCCCTGATGCCGGTCCTGTTCCCCGCGTTCGCCGGCGAACTGTTCGTGCTGCCCGGGCTGAAGGACGGCGTGTTGCTGCTGGTGCTGTCGCTGGCCTGCACGCTGCTGCCGTTCGCGCTGTCGCTGGTCGCGCTGAAGCACCTCAGTGCGTACGGCGTGCAGCTGGTGACCAACCTGGAACCGGTCTACGCCATCATGCTGGCGATCGTGCTGCTGGGCGAGCAGCGCGAGCTGACACCGCTGTTCTACCTGGGCGTCGGCATCATCCTGGCGGCGGTGTTCCTGCATCCGCTGACGCAACGCCCCAGGCGCATCGAGCACCCGGAAGTGCTGGGCACCTCCGAGGCCAAGAACATCGTCGATTGAGCGCGGTCAGCGCGCGACCACCACCGGCACCGGACTGGTGGCGATGACCTTCAGCGCCACCGAACCGACGAGCAGCTGCTTCAACGCGCCGCGCCCGTGGGTACCCATCACGATCAGATCCGCCTTGCCGGACTTGGCCTGCTTGACGATGCTCTCGGCCGGCTCGCCCACCACGATCTTCTCCACGAAGGGCAACTGCGCGCGCTTGAGCGCGGTGCGCGCCTTCTTCAGCGCATAGGCGCCGTTCTCTGCGTGGTAACGCTCCACGCCATCGCTGCCGAGTTCCAGCGCGACCGAGCGCAGCAGCGGCGGATCGACATACAGCAGGGTCACGGTGGGCAGCTCGGCCAACGACTTGCTCAGTTCCACGAGGTGGCGGACAGCCGCCAGTCCGATCTCGCTTCCATCCACGGCCAACAGGATCTTCATCGTCGTTCTCCGCATGGGGCGGGCGCCCGCTGCGCCGCCGATGGGTACAGCATGCGTCAGTCCGTCGCGGCGCGCATTGATCCCGATCAACTCAGGTCGCCACCACCACCCGGTCGCGCCCGCTGCGCTTGGCTTCGTACAGGGCCTGGTCGGCGCGACGGAACATGGTCTCCGCGGTGTCCCCGCCCTGACGGTCCGCCAGGCCGATGCTGACCGATACCGGCAGGCCGATGGGCAGAAGGCCCACGCTCTGCCGCATGTACTCGCACTGCAGCCGTGCCTCGTCGCACTTCGCGCCGGGCATCAGGATGACGAACTCCTCGCCACCGTAGCGGGCGGCCAGTCCACGTCCGGCCGACTGGGATTTCAGCATGTCCGCCAGCGCCACCAGCACGCGATCGCCTTCATCGTGGCCATGCAGGTCGTTGATCGTCTTGAAGTGGTCCACGTCCAGCACCGCCACCGCCAGCGGCTCGCCGGACTCCTCGGCCTTGCGCATCGCAGCCTCCAGCGCAGCCGCGAATGCCCGCCGGTTGGGCAGCCCCGTCAGCACGTCGGTGCGGGTCTGCTCGGAGAGATCGGCGTTCTGCTGCTCCAGCTGGTCCTGGTAGAGCTGCATCTGCTGTTCGTACCAGCCGCGCTCGCGCAATTGATGGCTCAGTTGCCGGCTTACGCGGCGCAACTCCAGCAGTTGGGAGACCTGCCGCGAGAGCGCATCCAGTGCGGTGAGCTGGAACGGCTCCAGCTGCCGCGGCTGCGCGTCCACCAGGCACAGCGCGCCCAGGGCGAAGCCATCCGACGTCACCAGCGGTGCGCCCGCATAGAACCGGATGCCGTTCCCGGCGGTGACCAGCGGATTGTCGGCGAAGCGCGCATCACGCGTCGCATCCGGCACCACCGTCATGGCGCCCGGACTGAGGATGGTGTGCGCACAGAAGGACGTTTCCAGCGAAGGGTCCGGGTTGTCCATGCCGACCTGGGCCTTGAACCACTGCCGGTTGCGATCGATCAGCGTGACGGCGGCCATCGGCACATCGCAGATCGCGGCGGCGATCCGGACCAGGTCGTCGAAGGCGCGTTCGGGATCGCTATCGAGAATGTCGAAGCTGCGCAGGGCAGCCAGGCGTTCTTCTTCGTTGTCGGGCTCGAGGGGTCGGCTCATGCCGGCAGGGGATGTGGAGACCGGAGCAGTATGCCGGTGTTCGTGCGCACCGTAAGTCGCCGCCGCGCGACGACGATCACGCTATGCGTCACCAGGTTTCCTGCTGCGGCAGCAGGCCACGCAGTTCCTGATCGGTGAGGTTGCGCCAGCGGCCCAGCTTCAGGTCACCCAGCTTCACGTTGTCGATCCGCACCCGGCGCAACTGGGTGACGCGGTAGTCGAAGGCAGCGGCCATCAGGCGGATCTGGCGGTTCAATCCCTGGGTCAGGGTGATGCGGAAACCGAACCTGGCGATCCGGCTGGTGCGGCACGGCAGCGTCATCTGCCCGTGCACGCGCACGCCGCGCGCCACGCCGCGCAGGAACTCGTCCGTCACCGGCTTGTTGACCGCCACCAGGTACTCCTTCTCGTGGCGGTTCTCCGCGCGCAGGATCTGGTTGACGATGTCGCCGTTGCTGGTCAGCAGGATCAGGCCCTCGGAATCCTTGTCCAGGCGCCCGATCGGGAAGATGCGCTGCTCGTGGCCGATGAAGTCGACGATGTTGTCCTTCACCGACGACTCCGTGGTGCAGGTAATGCCGACCGGCTTGTTCAGCACGATGTATACGTGCTTGCGCTTGCCTGCCTTCACCGCACGCGCCTTCAGCGGCTGCCCATCGACCCGCACCTCGTCGCCCTCGCCCACCACGGCGCCCATGCCGGCGGCCATGCCATTGACGGTGACGCGGCGTTCCGCGATCAGGCGGTCGGCCTCGCGGCGGGAACAGAAGCCGGTATCGGCGATGTGCTTGTTGAGGCGGACGGTCATGCCGCCATTATCCGGGATCGGGCGCCCGCCGTCGCCCGCTTCAGGCAGGTTCCGCGTAGGCGGCGGCCGGAACGGACTCCCATGCCGCCATCAGTTCGTCCAGCGGACAGGGCACGTGGACGGCGTAGCCCTGCACGTGCCCGATGCCCACCTCGCGCAGTTGCGCCATCACCGCATCGCTTTCGACCCACTCGGCGATGGTGACCTTGCCCAGCGCCTGCCCCATCTGGCTCATCGAACGCACCAGCGCCAGGTCGACCTCGCCCCGCGCCAGGTCGCGGATGAAGGCGCCGTCGATCTTGAGGATGTCCACCGGCAACCGCTTGAGATAGGCGAACGACGACAGGCCGCTGCCGAAATCGTCCAGCGCGATCCGGCACCCGCGCGCGCGCATCGCATCGATGAAGCGGCAGGCATCGTCCAGGTTGGCGATCACCGCCGTTTCGGTGATCTCGAAGCACAGCCGTGTGGCCACGCCCGGATGCTGGTCCAGCAGCAGGTTCACGTGCTCCAGGAAAGCGGGGTCGGCGATGGACTGCGCGGACATGTTCACGTGGCACAGGTCCACGCGCGCCAGGTGCGCAGGATGCAGGGCGAAGTGGCGGCACACCGCATCGACGACGAAGGCGTCGACCGCCATGCCCTGCCCGTAACGCTCCATCGCCGGCAGGAAAACCCCCGGCGCATGCAACCGGCCCTCGCGGTCGCGCAGGCGTACCAGCACTTCGTACTGCAGGCGCTGGCTGCCATCCAGCGCGACGATCTGCTGCGCATACAGCAACAGGCGGTCTTCCGCGATCGCCAGTTGCGTGTGCGCCACCCATTCCAGTTCGTGGCGCCGACGCGAGAGGCTGGGATCGGAATCGCGATAGCAGCGGATGCGGTTGCGCCCTTCTTCCTTGGCGACATAGCACGCGGCATCGGCAGCGCGCAGCAGCCAGTCCACGTCCACTGCCGTGTCGTTTATCTCGGCCACGCCGATGCTGCAGTTCAGGCCGAACGTACGGCCGTTCCACTGGAACGAGGACTCGCCCAGCGACGCATGGATGCGCGCCATCGCCGCTTCCGCTTCCTCCAGCGTGGTGTCGTGCAGCAGCACCGCGAACTCATCGCCGCCCAAGCGCCCCAGCCAGTCTTCACGACGCAGCTGCGCCGCCACCCGGGTGGCGAAATGGCACAGGAAGCGATCGCCCGCTTCATGCCCGCAGGTGTCGTTGACCAGCTTGAACTGGTCCAGGTCGATGTAGCAGAGCGTGTGCCGCCCATCGCATCCATGTGCCTGCCCGAGCGCGCTGCCCAGCCGGCGGGCGATCTCGCGCCGGTTGATCAGGCCGGTGAGGTCGTCATGGCTGGCCTGGTGCGCGATCTCGCAGGCGAGTTCATGTGCTTCGGACACGTCTTCCACCAGCACGAACACCCGCTCCGCGCAGCGCGCGCGCGCCGCGACCACCGACGCCGTCCAGCGCACCCAGCGCACGTCGCCGTCGCGACGCACGAGCCGGCGCTCGCCCGGCTCGAGCATGCGGGTCCAGTCGATGGCGCCGTGGGCATCGCATTGCAGATCGTCGGCATGCAGGACGTCGGACAGGTGCAGCGAGCGGATGTCATGCAGCGGCATCCCCAGGATCTGCGCCAGCGCCTCGTTCGCCTGGGTGAAACGTCCATCGCGATCCAGCTTGAGCATGCCCACCGCGGACTGGTGGAACGCCATGCGGAATTCGCTTTCGGTCTCGCGCACGCGGCGCAGCGTGCTGCGCATGACGTGCAGCGCGTACGCGCAGAGCACGAGGAACGCCACCGCGCTGAGCCCCAGCAGGACGCGCCGCATGAAATGCGCACCCTCCGCCAGCGAGCGCGAGAACGCGAGTTCCTTCGGGCGCACGCGCGCGTCGATTTCCATCAACCTGTGCTGGTAGGCGCGGACGCTGGCATCGTCGCGTGTGGCGCCTGGCGGACGCGACTCGAGTTCGTCGGCCAGCGCTACCAGCTGCTGGATCTCGACTTCCGCCTCGCGCCACAGGCGCACCGATTCGCGGAAGTACGGGGCCTTGCCCAGCATGCGGTACATCCAGACCAGGCGCTCGATGTCCTCCGGCGCGTTCTCGCCCTGCAGGAACCCCGCACGGGCGGCGGCCACGTCGACCGGCGTGCGCTCCAGCGCCAGTCGGCCCGCACGGTCCCCCAGCGGCACGCGCAGGGCGGCGCGCGCATCGGCCAGGTCGGCGGGCTGCGCATGGCGGGCGTAGCGGTACAGGCTGTGCACGGCACGCTGCTGCGCTTTGGACCAGTGGCTCTCGCCGATGATGTAGGCGGTCGCGCCCGCCTGCGTTTCAAGCACGGCGGCGATCAGCAGTGCGCCCAGCGCGGACAGGACGATGAGCACCGCGACCCGGGCCGGAAGGCGCTGCAGCCCCCGGTCGCGGTCACCGCCGGCCATTCCGCCCGCTAGGGGTGCTTCCCTGTTGTCCACATGTCACTCCTGTTGGTCCACGCGATGGAAGGCATTCGCGCAGGCCTCCATCGTCGTTCATCGGCCCGGCCCCGGTGCGCTTGAGGCCATGGTCATCATTCGACACGGACCGCCGACAAATGGTCGTCCCGCGTCAGTTGCTGTCATCCGGGGCGGCCCCGGCGTCGACTACCTGGTCGCGCCCGGCCCGCTTGGCCCGGTACATCGCCTCGTCGGCGCGACGCAGCAGCGATGCCGCGTCGAGGTCCTCCGGCTCCAGTGTCGCCAGGCCGATGCTGGCGGTGACGAGCAGGCCCTCGATGCCCAGCCCGGCGCCGGTCGCGCGCACCTGCGTACGCATCGCTTCCAGGCGCGCCCGCGCGGTGGCACCGCCTATGCCGGGCAACAGCACCAGGAACTCCTCGCCGCCCATCCGGATCACGTCCGCAGGGTCGCGCACCACCGAGGTCAGGGTGCCCGCCACCGCCACCAGCACGCGGTCGCCAACCGCATGCCCGTGCACGTCGTTGATGCGCTTGAACAGGTCGATGTCGAGGAAGCCCACGGCCAGCGATTCCTCGCCCGCGCGGGCATCGCGCATGTGCTGCTCCAGCCGCTTCAGGCCGGCACGGCGGTTCGGCAGGCCGGTGAGTTCGTCGGTGTCGGCCAGGGCGCGCATCTCGTCGCGCTGGCGGCGCAACTGGCCCAGGCGCAGGTTCAGCACGTACGCGCTGACGGTCAGGAACCAGGTGATCGACAGCTGGATGGCTTCCACGCGGTATTCGATCAACAGGCGGCTGTCGACCAGGTCCATCGCGGCCATCGCCAGGAACGGCATCACGGCGGCGATTGCCGCCATGGCATCGGCGCGCTGGCGGCGCAGGAAACACAGGCCCAGGGCCAGGATGACACCGCAGCCTGCGGAAAACCCCATGTCCACGCCGGTCGCCAGCCGCGACAGGCCTTCCTGCGGCAACCAGGCCACGGCCACGCTGGTGGCGCCGATGCCCGCGACGAGCCAGGGCAGCCAGCGTCGCGTGCCGGGCCAGGCGCGCGCGCCGCCGACCAGCAGCCACATCACGTACAACAGCGTCGGCAAGCCCAGGCAGGAGAACGCGACCAGCCACCGGGATTCGCCGTCGCCGATGGGCAGCCAGGGTTCCGGGTAGCCGCTCAGACCACTGAGCACCGCCTGTCCCAGCACGCTGAGCGCGCACAGCAGGGTGTAACCCAGGAAGACCCGATCACGCGTGCTCAGGAATCCCATCAGTGCCATGAAGGCCAGCGCGATGGCGATGGCCACGCACGCCGTCCGCACCAGCAGGCGCGCGGTGTCGAACTGCTGGACCGGGCTGGGCGCACCGATGCGGACGGTGGGAATCCATCCGGGCTTCAATGGCGTGGCCCAGGCCACCTCGATGGGTTCCCGGTTGCCCGCCGGGGGCACCACCACCATGCCCACGCCGGCACGAAACCGCGAATCGCGCGTGCGGGCATCGTGCATGCGCCCGCAGACCTCGCGGTCGCCATGGTGCACCCGCACCTCGCCCGCGAAGATGTTGAACACGTTGACCGCCTGCGGGGCACCGGACCACCCTCCCGGCGGTGCGGGGACCTCGACCCGCTCGGTCAGCCCGGCCAGCATCGCGGCCGTGCAGTGCCGCTGCGGCGCCTGTTCGGAGGTCGGCGCACCGGTGACCAGATAGTCCCTGCCGGCTTCCGGAGCGGCCTGGACCGGGCACGACAGCGCGAAGAGCAGCATCAGCCACCCCGCGATTCCGCCACGTTGATCCCCGTTCCCCCTCACAGACACTCCGGTATGTCGCCGCCCTCCCGATGACCGGTGCGCTGGCTTGCGTCTCCGGAATGCAACTTCCGTGCCACTCGCAGTGCCGGGGGCACCGGCAGAGCCGTCACTCGCGCGGCGGCCCCTTGCGGTGCGGCTTGCCGGCCGGCTTGCCTGCGCCGAACGGCTTGTCGCCGCGTGGCTTGCCCTTGCCTGCGCCCTTGCCTGCGCCTGCGCCCGCGAACCGGCGTGGCGGCGCGCTGCCGGCATCCTCGCCCTGCTTGTGGATGCGCAGTTGCTGGCCGGACACCCAGACCTTCTTGAGGTGCATCAGCAGTTCGCGCGGCATGCCTTCGGGCAGGTCCAGTGTGGTGTGGTCGTGCTGGATGTCGATGCGGCCGATGTAGCGGCTCTCCAGCCCGGCCTCGTTGGCGATCGCGCCGACGATGTTCGCCGGCTTCACGCCATGGGCGTGGCCCACCTCGATGCGGTAGGTCTCCATGCCCACTTCCGGCGCACCACGCGGCTTGTCGGCGCGCGGACGGTCGGTGTCGGGACGCTCGATGCGCGAGCGCTCGGGCTTGTCGAAGCTGCGCGCCGGGCGCTCGCCCGGACCGTCCTCGTGGCGGCGCGGACGCTCGTCGCGCTCGCGGCGCGGCGCGTTGCCGTAGGTCTCGCTGCGCACCGGGCGCTGTTCGCGCGGGGTGCGCTCCTGCGACAGCAGCAGCGGCGTGTCGCCCTGCACCAGTTGCGCCAGCGCGGCGGCGATGTCGACCGCGGGCACGTTCTGTTCGCGTTCGTAGCGCTCGATCAGCGCACGGAATTCGCCGGCCTTGCCGGATGCCAGCATGTCGGTGATGCGGGCCAGGAACCTCTCCACGCGGCGGTCGTTCACCGCTTCCACGCTGGGCAGCTGCATCTCTTCGATCGGCTGGCGGGTGGCGCGCTCGATCGAGCGCAGCATGCCCTTCTCGCGCGGGGTGACGAACAGGATCGCATCGCCGGTGCGACCGGCGCGGCCGGTGCGGCCGATGCGATGCACGTAGCTTTCGGTGTCGTACGGGATGTCGTAGTTCAGCACGTGGCTGATGCGTTCCACGTCCAGGCCGCGCGCGGCCACGTCGGTGGCGACGAGGATGTCCAGCTTGCCGTCCTTGAGCTGCTGGATGGTCTTCTCGCGCGCCGCCTGCTGCATGTCGCCGTTGATCGCGGCGGCGGCCAGGCCGCGCGCCTGCAGCTTGTCGGCCAGCTCTTCGGTGGCCGCCTTGGTGCGGGCGAACACGATCATGCCGTCGAACGGCTCCACTTCCAGGATCCGGGTCAGCGCGTCCAGCTTGTGCATGCCGCTGACCCACCAGTAGCGCTGGCGGATGTTGGCCGAGGTGGTGGTCTTGGAGGCGATGTTCACCTCGACCGGATCCTTCAGGTAGGTCTGGGCGATGCGCCGGATCGCCGGCGGCATGGTCGCGGAGAACAGCGCCACCTGGCGTGTTTCCGGGGTCTTCTTCAGCACCGTCTCGACATCGTCGATGAAACCCATGCGCAGCATTTCATCGGCTTCGTCCAGCACCAGCGTGGTCAGCCCGGACAGGTCCAGCGAGCCGCGCTCGAGGTGATCGATCACCCGGCCGGGCGTACCGACCACGACGTGCACGCCGCGCTTCAGCGCCTGCAGCTGCGGGTAGTAGCTCTGGCCGCCGTAGATCGGCAGCACGTGGAAGCCGGGAATCTTGCCGGCGTACTTCTGGAACGCCTCGGCCACCTGGATGGCCAGCTCGCGCGTGGGCGCCAGCACCAGCGCCTGCGGGCTCCCGGCATTCAGGTTGATGTTGGCCAGCACCGGCAGCGCGAACGCCGCAGTCTTGCCGGTACCCGTCTGCGCCGTGCCCAGCACGTCACGCCCGGCCAGCATGGCGGGGATGGTGGCCGCCTGGATCGGGGACGGGGTTTCGTACCCCACCTCGGTGACGGCGGCCATGACCGGTGCCGGCAGGCCGAGATCGGCGAAAAGGAGGGGGGCGGGCGAAGGGGATTCTTGGGACATGCGGATACTCCGGGGCGTCGCGGAGCCGCACGCCGAGCCGCGTATTGTGCGCTTTCGGGGGGCTCCTGTCGCGCTGCAGCACCCGCTGACCCGGCGCCGGCGATGCGGCCGCGTGATTTTCCGGGCCCGTCGGCGAATCACCCTGCACACCGCACAATCGAGCCGATGCCGGAATGGATTCGACCACCGCCATGAATGCCCACAGCCCCATGGACGCCCGCGAGGGCTTCCCGGCGCTGCTGCAGGCCCACCGCGGCATCATTGCCAAGGTCGCCGGCACCTACGCCTGGCACCGCGACGACCGCGACGACCTGATGCAGGACATCGCCACGCAGCTCTGGAAGGCCTGGCCCGACTACGACCACGCGCGCCCGTTCGCCACCTGGATGTACCGCATCGCGCTGAACGTGGCGATCTCGCACGTCCGGAGCCGTACGCGCGGACCGTCGTCCGAGGCGTGGACCGAAGACCATCACGACCTCGCCGACCCGCATGCACATGACCACGAAGGGCGCCAGCAGGTCGACCTGCTGTACCGCTTCATCCAGGCACAGCCGCCGCTCGACCGCGCCCTGTTGCTGCTCTACCTGGAAGAGCACAGCTACCGCGAGATGGCCGACGTGCTGGGCCTGAGCGAAACCAATGTCGCCACCAAGATCAGCCGGCTGAAACAGCGGCTGCGCCAGGAACTCTGACCCGATGACTTCTTCTTACGGAACTATCGCCATGGAAACCGATGAACTGAAACTGGCATGGCAGACGCTGTCGCGCCGCCTGGAACGGCACGATGCCCTGCAGGCCCACGTGCTGCTGGAGCAACGCAAGCAGAAGGCGCTGTCGAGCCTGCGCCCGCTGTTCTGGGGCCAGGTGGCGCAGACGCTGTTCGGCATCCCCTTCATCCTGCTGGCGGCGCTGTTGTGGATCCGAGGCGGGCAATCCGGCGACGGCCTGCCATGGACGACCGTCGTGGCCGGCATCGTCGTGCAGCTCTATGGCATCGCGACCATCGCGATGGCCGGCCAGACGCTGCACCGCATCGGGCAGATCGATTACGCCCAGCCCATCGTCGACATCCAGAAGCGGCTGGCCACGCTGCGGCGCACCTACATCGTCAACGGAATGCTGGCGGGCTTGCCGTGGTGGTTCCTGTGGGTGCCGGTGCTGATGGTGCTGGCCGGACTCGGGGGTACCGACCTGTACGCCCGCGCACCCGGCATGGTGTGGATCGGCCTGCTGGTCGGCGCGGCGGGCTTGCTGGCCACGGCCTGGTTCCATCGCTGGTCGCGCAACCCGGCGCGGCCGCGCCTGGCGAAGGCGATGGAAGACAGCATCAGTGGCGCCAGCCTGCGCCGCGCACGCGCCCAGTTCGACGAGATCGCGCGCTTCGAGCAGGAGTGAGCCGTCACCCGCGTGGCTTACACTGCGCGCATGCAACGCATCGATTTCGAACTTGACCGCGACCACGTGGAACTCAACCAACTGCTCAAGCTGGTCGGCATTGCCGACAGCGGCGGCCAGGGCAAGGCCATCGTGGCGGCGGGCGAGGTCGCCGTGGATGGCGTGGTGGAATCGCGCAAGACCGCCAAGATCCGCGCCGGCCAGGTCGTCCGCGTCGGCGATGCGGAGATCCGCGTGGTCGCCGGTCCCGGCTGAGCCTCAACGCGAGCGGGTCAGGGCGCGGTGCCCGATGCGTCGCCGGGTTCCAGCGCTTCTTCCGCGTCGGCCATGCGGTCGAACTCCGACAACGGACTGTCGGCCGGGCATTTCGCATCGGGAAACTCGAAACGCTCGCGCAGGGTGAGACCGCACGCCTGCATCTGGTCCAGGTCCTTCCCCGCCGCTTTGCACTCGCTGTCGAAGCTGCGCAGGAAGGCGTCGCGGCGCAACACGAAATCCTCGCCGCAGCGGCGCATCAGCTGCAGGCGGTCGAGGTCGTCCTGGGCGGCATTGGTGCCATCCAGGCCGTATTCCTGGAGCTCGTCCTTGCTGAGCAGGCGCAACCTGCGGTTGGGCACCGTCATCATCAGGTCGGCGACCGCGACCGCCACGCCGTTGCGCGACAGATAGTCCTTCACCCGGTCGTAGACGCCGCGCAGTTCCTCGTTCAGTTCGCTGCGCGTGGTCGCCGTGGAACTCATGCGGATGATCCGGTGCACGCCGACCTTGCCGGAGATCATCCGGTTGTCGCCGGCACCGAGCACGAACACGCAGGCACTGTGGCAGACCGAGCCTTCGCGCACCCAGATCGTCCAGCCGCCGCCGCCGATCGCATCGCCCGCCTTGATAGCGTCCTCCACCTGCCCGCCGGCCGAGTCCAGATCGAGGATGCGCTTGTGGATGGCCATGCGCTCGGCGATGTCGGCCACCCGCGAGACCAGATCGGTGAAGTCCGCCGCGATCTTGCCCTGGTAACGCAGGCGCAGCACGCCGCCCTTCTGGCATGCCGACAGCGCATCGACCACGCTGAAGAACGCCAGCGATTCCAGCGGCTCGCCATCGCCCTGCTCGGTGTTGTAGTCGGCGCGGCAACTGACCCAGGCCTTGCCCGACTCGACTTTCGCCAGCGGCCAATCGGTAGGCAGGCCCTCGCGGGAGCCACTCTCGGCAGGCGCGCCACGCGCAGGCGACATCGGTCCGGTGGACACCGCACCGTCGCCACGTTCAGCCTGCTGCGAGGTTGTTTCCGCTGGCGGTGCGGCGTCGGTGGCCGGCGCCTGGGCCATCGCATCGGGCGCATCGCCGTCCGCCTCGCGCGCACCACAGCCGGCCAGCACGAGGCTGGCGGCGAGCAGCAGGGACAGGGGAAGGTGCAGGGTGCGGGACAACATCCGGTCGATCAGGGCGCGACGCCTGCGCACGAAGGCACGGGCATGGGTGAGGGTCGGCCTAGTCTAGTGTCAAACCCGCGGCGCGGGCCCACCGTGCGATGAACCCACCGTCCGTGGCGACGTCACAGCAACGCCCAGAGTACCTGCAGCAGGCCCCACAGCGAGACGGTCCAGACGATGGTACGGAGGTACGGCACGCCCGCCGCGTACAGCGGCACGTAAGCAAGACGCGCCCAGAAATAGCACTGCGCGCCAAGCGCGGTGCCGGCGTCGCCACGATCGAGCGCCACCACCGCCAGCGTGGCGGCAGCGAAGAACGGGAAGGTCTCCAGGAAGTTGCGCAATGCACGATCCATCCGTGCCGCGGCGCCCTCCAGCGGCGGCAGCACGGCATCGCGCGCACCGACATTCCACTTCAGCCCACGTTGCCGGGTGGTCAGCGCGGCCCCCAGCAGCACATGCGCCACTCCCAGTGCGATGGACCAGGCGAGCATCTTCAGTTCGATCGGCATGGTGGACGGCCTCGTGCAAGGTCCGCCCACTCTAGCGCAGCCCCGCGCACGCCTGCGCGCACCTGGCGGCTGCAGTCTTCGCCGTAGTTCACGGCTTGCACGCGGCGCTGGCCCAGGCGCTTGTTGTAGCGCGATGGTGCCGGACGGATCGGCGAAACCTTCGCAGGCTGACGGCGAGCACGCCGCTGCGCCACGGCGGTGCCATCTGCGCACGCGGGTGCAATCGGCACGCCGCCCCCGATGGGAAGGTGGAGGCCCCACCGCACCGCGACCCCGGGTCGCCTTCACCGGACCGGAAGCATGGCCCTGCCACCCTCCCCGCATGACATAGACCTGCAACGCCGGCACGTGATGCTGGCGGGCGCCGCCGTCACCGCCGCCGCGCTGCTGCCCCTGGCGGCGTGCAGCCGCCCGCCGGCGGCTACTTCCGCGACATCCGCGCTGCCTTCCCCTCCCCCCGCCATCGAGAGAACCACCATGGGCCTGTTCACCACCAAAGACGACGTGCAGATCTACTTCAAGGACTGGGGTCCGAAGGACGGACCTGTGGTGACCCTCAGCCACGGATGGCCACTCAACGCGGACAGCTGGGAATCCCAGGCCTACCACCTGGCCGCCAACGGCTTCCGCGTGATCGCACACGACCGGCGCGGCCACGGACGTTCGAGCCAGCCCTGGGACGGCAACGACATGGACCACTACGCCGACGACCTGGCGCAGCTGATCGAACACCTGGACCTGAAGGACATCACGATGTTCGGCTTCTCCACCGGCGGCGGCGAAGTGGCGCGCTACATCGGCCGCCACGGCACGAAGCGGGTGAAGAAGGCCGGCCTGGTATCCGCTGTGCCGCCGCTGATGGTGAAGACCGAGGCCAATCCCGGCGGCCTGCCCATCGACGTGTTCGACGGCATCCGCGCTGGCCTGCTGGCCAACCGTTCGCAGCTGTTCAAGGACATCCCCTCGGGCCCGTTCTTCGGTTACAACCGCCCCGGCGCGAAGCCGTCGCAGGGCGTCATCGACGCATGGTGGCTGCAGGGCATGATGGGCGGGCACAAGAACACGTACGACAGCATCAAGGCGTTCTCGGAAACCGATTTCACCGAGGACCTGAAGAAGTTCGACGTGCCGACCGTGATCATCCATGGCGACGATGACCAGATTGTCCCGATCGATGCCGCCGCGCGCGCGTCGGCCAAGTTGGTGAAGGGCAGCCAGTTGATCGTCTACGCCGGCGCCCCGCACGGCATCACCGATACACACAAGGACAAGCTCAACGCCGACATGCTGGCGTTCGCCAAGGCCTGACGGCCCGGGCAAGGCCTGCGCGGTCCGCACAGCGCGGGCCGCGCACCGGCAGCCGATCTGCCGGGCCGGATCACCCATTGCACCCTCCGTGCTTGCGGGTAGGCGGCGATTTGGGTATCACAGTGCGACGGGGTGTCGGCCCCCAGGGGACAGCATTGGCGATACACCAGGACCTTTGGCGGCCCGTGCACTGGGCGCAACGCTTCGCGGCGGCGTTCGCGTGGCTGTTGGCCGCCACCTTCACCCTGGTGAACATCGGCGGCGTGCACTTCGTCGACGACAGCGTGCCGGTGATCGGCGTGATGGTGGCCATCGCCACCTGGCGCAGCGAGCAGCGCCCGGTGCGCCTGGCCGTCGCCGGGCTGCTGGCGGTGCTGTTCCTGCTGCACCTGTGGCATTTCCATGCGCTCGGCACCTGCCTGGTCCTGGCCGCGACCGCGATCATCGTATGGACGCGGTTGTGGCGCGGCTTCTGGCCCGAGTTCGTCATGCGCGTATTCGCCGCGGCGCTGCTGCTGCTCGCCGTGCAGCCGGTGCTGGGTGCGCTGCAGCCCGGCGGCGTGGCCGAGATCGGCTGGTCGGTCGCGCTGTCGGCGCTGGCGATGTTCCTGCTGGTCTATACGCCATCGCTGCGCTCGGGCCGCACGCTCGACGCAAGTACCGAACTGGTCGCCTTCGTGCTGGCGTTCGCGGCGCTCGCCCTGATCGGCTGGCACGTTCCCGGCAGCCTGGTCGGCAAGATGGGCGTGGCCTATCCGCCCATGCGGCCCATCTCCACGCTTTGCGTGGCGCTGGTGGCGCTGGCCCTGCTGCTGCGCCAGCGCGAACAGGAACGTCCGGCGTGGATCTTGCTGGCCGTGGTCACCGTGCCGTTGCTGCTCACGCTGCTGCAGACGCTCGGGGGCATCGTCACCCCGGCGAATGCCCTCCTGCATCGGCTCGGCTGGCTGCCTCGCCTCACCACACCACTGATCGGAGGCTATACCGACTACGGCGTGCTCACCGCATGGCTGGCGGTCGCCGTGCTGCCGCAGGCACTGGAGCGCTGGGAAAGCCTGCGCTGGGGCATCACCCGCGGTCTCGGCATCGCGATGGCCTCGGTCGCCGGCATGGCGGCGCTGGGCCTGCTGATCCAGTTGCCTTATCACCGTGAAGGCCTGTCGATCTACCAGGTATCGCTGACCGCATCGGCGCAACTGGTGGCGGTGGGCCTGGCACTGGCGGTGGCGGGCGAAAACTCGCTGCGCCATCGGCTGCTCGGCGTCATGCCGATGGCGGCGGCGCTGCTCCTCGGCGGCATGTACTGGGTCGCCGCGACGGCCGATCGCGATGCGATGGCGCGCCGCGTGATGGAAATCCAGACCGCCAGCGCCACGCCCACCTTCCTGCGCGGCATGGAACTGCGGCGCGGTGCATTGCGCCAGTTGTCCGCCGCGCTGGCCGCGGCCCGGCCGGACGCCGCCGAAGTCCTCTTCGACCAGCATGTCGAGGACATGGTGCGCGTCTACGGCGCATTCCGTGTCGTACGCAGCGTGGGCGACGACGGCAGCGAACTGCGGTGGGTGCGGCCTGGCTTCGATGCCCCCGCGGCGCCCTCGCCCGCCGGGCCGGTGGCGGAAGAAGGCCACCTGCAATCGGTCCCCGGCGGTTGGTGGCTGACCGTCGATGTCGCGGGGCGGCGCACGCAGGCCTTCGTCGCGCTGGATGACTTCGTCACGACACTGAGCAAGGCGGTGCTCTCGGACCGCCCCGTGCGCGCCACGGCCGAGGGCATGGCCACGGTGGAACAAGGCCAGCCCGTGGGATCGCCCCTGTCGGTGCAGACGGTCGCGCTGCCGGGCCATGACGTGCAACTGGAAATGTGGTCCCCGCCAGCACTCAGCTCGTTCGTGCTGCCGCGCGCCCTCGTGGTGGGCGGCCTGAGCAGCGGACTGCTGATCGCGTTCGTGCTGTTCCTGCTCGAACTCTCGCGGCGGCGCTCGTCGGAAGCGGCGGAGACTGCGCGTTCGCTGCTGCTGGAGACCGAACGCCGCCTGGATGCGCAGCGGCGGCTGAATGATGCCGCCGCGATGGACAGCGCCACCGGCCTGCCGCGTTTCTCGGCCCAGGCCAACCTCATCACCGAGAGGATCGCAACACCCTCCATGTCGGGCCACGGCCTGGCGATCATGGACCTGGACGGCTTCGGCATGGTCAACGATTCGTTCGGCCACGACGGCGGCGATGAAGTGCTGCGCCGCATGGGCCAGCGCATTTCCGCGGCATGCGGCGAACAGGGCTTCGTGTACCGCTACGGTGGCGAGGGCTTCCTCGCGCATTTCGCCGACATCGACATCGACCAGCTCACCCGCATCGCCGAAGACATCCGCCGCGCCGTGGGGCAGCCGATCGCGCTGTATTCCACGCATCCCTCCTTCACCGTCACGGCCAGCATCGGCCTGGCCCATTCGCCCGAACACGGCGTTGACCTGCAGACCCTCCTGCGCAGCGCCGACGATGCCCGGCACCTCGCCAAGCGCGCAGGCCGCAACCAGGTGCGACTGCCTTCCGCCAGCACGCAGCAGGAAGCCAACGACCGCCTGAGCCGCGTGACCGCCCTGCGCGAAGCCGTCGCCCGCGGCCAGTTGCGGCTGGCGTACCAGCCCGTGGTGGCAGGCGACACGCTGCAGCTGACCGGATTCGAGGCGCTCGCACGCTGGCGGCATCCCGCTTGGGGCGAGGTGCCGCCATCGGTGTTCATCCCGCTGGCGGAAAGCGCGGGGTTGATGGAAGACATCGGCCATTTCGTGCTCGAACAGGCCTGCCAGCAGCTGTCGCGCTGGCGTGCGATGGGCCTGCGCACGCTGGGCATGGCGGTGAACCTGTCGCCCAGCCAGCTGGGCCAGCCCACGCTGGCACCGTGGATCGCCGACTGCCTGCAGCGCCACGCACTGCCCGCCAACGCACTGACGCTCGAACTCACCGAGAGCGTGCTGGTGGAAGACATGGGCGCGGCGCAGCAGATGCTGCAGTCCCTGCATGCGCTCGGCGTGCAGCTCGCGCTGGATGACTTCGGCACCGGCTATTCCAGCATGTCGTACCTGCAGCGGCTGCCGCTGGACATCATCAAGATCGACCGCAGTTTCGTCGACGGCATCGCCGCGGAAAGCACCGACCGCGCCATCGCGCGCACCATCCTCGTGCTCGCCCACGAGATGGGCCTGCGCACCATCGCCGAAGGCGTCGAGACCGCCGAACAGATGCACGCACTGCAGCAGATGCGTTGCGACGAGATGCAGGGGTATTTCTTCGGCCGGCCGATGGAAGTCGAAGAGGCCACCGCATTGGCGCGCGGCGAGCTGCGCCAGGCACAGACATAGCCGGGCGCGTTTCGCCTTATCCGCGCAGCAGGCCCCGCATGGCCGTCGCAGCGTGGCTGTCCGGGAAGACGCGGGCCTCCAGTGCCGATGTCGCGATGCCCAGGTGGTCACCGATCACGCCTTTGAACACGCTGCGCAGGTCGGTCGTCGCACGCAGGTCGCGGCCCTCGTTGAGCTGTGCCGGCGCCAGGCCTGGCCAGTCGCCTGCGATGCGCCCTCCCGCCACCGCACCGCCGGCCAGCATCGCCAGCGTGCCGGTGCCGTGATCGGTGCCGCCGGTGCCGTTGACGGCGGCCGTGCGCCCGAACTCGGTCACCACCATCACCACCGTGCGCGCCCAGAGCGCGCCGATGCCGTCATGGAACTGGCGCAGGCCCAGGTCCAGTTCGGCCAGCTTGCGCGCCAGCACCGGCCCCTGCTGCGCATGGGTGTCCCAACCGGTGTTTTCGACAAAGCCGATGCGCGGGCCATCGGGCGCGGCCATGAAGCGCGCCGCCGCCGCCATCGCCTGCGGCAGGCGCGCCACGTTGCCGCCAGCCTGCATGGCCTGCGCCGCGACCGCCTGTTCGAACGGCTGCGCGAGCTGCGCATCGGCGGCGTAGAGCGGTTGCAAGCGCTGCAGCAGGATCGGATTGACGTCTTCAGGCAATGGCGGCGACCACGTCGTCGCGTCGGCCGGCCCGCGCAGGATCAGCGGCATTACCGTGCCGACCGCAAGTGCACGCGATGACGGCAACGCGGCGACGCAGCGGTTGAGCCAGCCGTTCGAGGCTCCACCGCCCGCGGCGGTGCCGCTCTCCAGATTGTCCTGTGCCTCGAAGTGCGAGCGCAGCCGATACGGCGGTGCCACGGCGAGCACCGGCAACCATTCGCGACGGGCGTGGAGTTCATGACTGAAGGCCAGCGCCGGATGCAGCGCGAAGTCGCCATCGAGCCGGCGCGCATCCTTCACCATCAGCGCCCCGCGCATGCGCGCCAGCAGCGGGTCGCCGACGGGGATCACCGCGTGCAGGCCGTCCAGCCCGCCCCGCAGCAGGACGACCAGCAACCGCGTGTCCTGCGCATCGGCCGCGCCTGCCAGCCGCGGCCACAGGCTGAGCGTGGTCGCGGCACCGCCGGCCGCGAGGAAATGGCGTCGGGTCAGTTTCACTGTCAGCTCCTCCACTGGAAGGCGGGACTGGCGAACAGCAACGCCAGCCCTTCGCGCGGCGATTCGGCGCGGCGCAACGCCAAAGCGGTATCCGCACCCAGCTGCGGACCGAAGACGTCTCCGGCGACGCGCAGCGGATCCGGGCCGGTGCCCGTCGCGGTTTCGGCCAGCGTCTGCGCGGCCTGGATGCGCTTCCATACCGCATCGGCGCCACTCCATTCCGCCGCATCGTCGGCGAAGCCGGCGGGCGAGCGCGGCGTGAACGGCGGTTGCCCCAACCTTCCCAGCAATCCGACCAGCGCGCGCGGCTGCTCGCCCGGCAACGTGCCGGTGCTGCGCAGTGCCGACACGACGAAGTCATCCGGTGTCTTCAGCTTGCGTGCGTCGGGCGCCCAGGCGTAGGGGCTGTCGATCATCGCCGCGTACACGGCGCGCAACGCACCGCCGCTGCGCTCCCACGCCCCTGCCATGCGATCCACCAGCGTACGTGGCGGTGCGTCGCTGACGAAATGCCGCGCAAGCTTGCCGCAGACGTGGCGCGCCGTGGCGGGGTGCACCGCCAGGTCGCGCAGGATGGCGCGGCCCTGGGCTTCGCCCTCCGCCGCATAGCGACGCCCGAGTACGTCGCGCGTGCCCGCTTCGTGCGCATTGGCGCGGAACCGGAACGCCGTCGCGGCATCCGCCCCGGCGTCGCGCGGCAACGGCACGCTCCAGCCGGTGATCGCGCGCGCGAGTTCGCGCACGTCCTCCTGGGCGTAACCGCCATCGACGCCCAGCGTGTGCAGTTCCAGGATCTCGCGTGCGAGGTTCTCGTTGAGGCCTATGCGCGGCGCATCGTCGTCTCCGTCTTCCCGGCGGCGACGCGCGCGCTGCGCCAGGCGCGACTGTTCGCCCATCGACCGCACGTTGTCCAGGTAACGCAGCATCGCGGGGTGTTGTTCCACCGCGACAAGCAGGTCGGCGAAGGTACCGGTCACGTGCGGGCGGATCGCTTCGCGCTCCATGGGCGCGGCATACAGGGCCGCCGTTCGCTTGTCCGCGGAGACGGCGAAGTGGTTCGACCAGAACCGTACCAGCCGTTCGACGAAGTCCTGTCCGGTGGCGACCGCCTGTCGGTAGCGCCAGCCGAGTTCGTCCAGCTGCGATCGGGCGAAACGTTCGCGGAACCCCATCGCCGCATCGCGGTCGCCATTGCGAGCCGCGCGCCGCGCACGCAGGTAGTCGTATTCCTGCCGAAGGTAGTCCACGCTGGTAGGCAATGCGGCGCGCGGCGCGACGGCTGGCGCCTCGAGCTGGGCATGCAGCCAGCCTCGCGGGTCGTCGACCTGCGCCAGCGTGCCGGGTCGCGCGCCCAGGCCGAAGCGGTTGGCGGCGCTGATGGTTTCGCGGCGGATCATCGCGGAGTTCCGTGGGGCGATACTCCTTCCAACGCGCGGCCCGCATCCGCGTTGACACGCTCCACGTATCGTCAGCGATGTCGAAGCGGTTTCACACGACTGGAGCGCCGACCTGGCCCTCGCGCAATTGCGCCATGAACGCGCGTCCCGCCGGGCCCGGTGGCGTGTCCTTGCGCCACACCGCGCGCATCGGCATCTGCGCGTAGCGTGGATCCGCGTCTGCGATGCGCAGGCGTTTCAGGCGGCCCGCCGCGAGGTCCTCTTCGACGATGTGCATCGGCATGTGACCCCAGCCCAGCCCGGCGCGCAGGAAGGCATGCTTGGCGCCAAGGTCTGCAAGCCGCCACGTCAGCGGCGACTGCACCGCGAAATCGCGACCTGCCGTCAGCGGTGTGCGATCGGTGAGCACCAGTTGCACATGCTGCACCAATGTCTTCGTCGGAACGGTGCCGCGGATGCCGGCCATTGCATGCGCGGGCGCGACCACGGTGACGAAGGGCACCGACACCAGCGGCTCCACTGCCAGCACGTCCGGCAGTTCCGGCAACGAGCCCACCACGCCGATGCGGCAAGTGCCGTCCAGCACCGGCTGGATCACGCCGCCCAGCACTTCCACGTAGAGCCGCAACGGCGTGTGCGGAAACGCGATGCCGCTGTGCGCGGCGGCGCGCGTCAGTGCGTCCATCGGGAACATGACGTCCACCGCGACCGACAGTTCCGGCTCCAGTCCCTCGGCCATGCTGCGGGCACGCGCCTTGAAGGTGTCCATGTGCCCAGCCACCGCGCGCGCTTCCACCAGCAGCGCACGGCCGGCGTCGGTGAGTTGCGGGTAGCGGGCACGGCGGTCGAACAACGTGACGCCCAGTTGCAGCTCCAGGTTCGCCAGCGTCTGGCTGACCACCGACTGCGCACGCCGCAGCTTGCGTCCTGCGGCGGAGAAGCTGCCCTGCTCGGCGGCGGCAATGAAGGTGCGCAGCTGGTCCAGGGTGACGGCATCGAGCATATATCGCTCCAAACGATGGATTTCATCGAAATATATAGGCTTCCGGGATGCATGGCGACGGCCTAACCTGCGCTCCGTACCCGCTGCACCCACCACCCCATTCCTGGAGTCCACCATGTCCACCGTTACCGCCACCCCGACCACCACCCGCCTTCCCGCCCTGCGTGGCGCCGCCGACCTTGTCGGCCGCAGCCTGCTCGCCTCGCTGTTCGTCATCTCCGGCCTCGGCAAGCTGGCCGCCTACGCCGGTACCGCCGGCTACATGGAGTCCGTCGGCGTCCCCGGCGCCCTGCTGCCGCTGGTCATCGCGCTGGAAGTGCTCGGCGGCCTGGCCATCATCGCCGGCTACAAGACCCGCATCGTCGCCAGCATTCTTGCGGTGTTCTCCATCGCCAGCGCTGTGCTGTTCCACAGCAACCTGGGCGACCAGATCCAGCAGATCATGTTCCTGAAGAACGTCGCCATCGCGGGTGGTTTCATCACGCTTGCGGCCCGCGGCGCCGGCAGCTGGAGCATCGACAACCGCTGAAGTCGCTTCATGTCCTACCTGGAACGCCGGCACCCGCCGGCGTTCTGCATTCCAGGCCCTGCCCGCACGCCGGTACAAGCGCCCGCCGGAAGCGCATGCCAACGTGGGGACTGACCCGTCCGTGGAGCCGCGCATGCCCGGTCGCCTCCTGCTCGCCTTCGGCCTTGCCATGCTCCCGGCAGCGGGGCCTTCCCATGCGGCGGACGTGGGTCGCCTGCCGGTGACCGCGTTCGCCACGTTGCCGCCCGATGCGCGGCACCCGGAGAGTCTGGACGTCGATCCTGCGAGCGGCGAGGTCTACGTCGGCACCTTCGACGCCCGTTCACCCGAGACCGACCGCGACAACCAGGTGCTGCGTTTCGGCGCCGACGGCCGCCTGCTGGCGCAACGCCGCTTCGGGGCTACCCCACTTACCGGCGTGGCGTATCGCGACGGCCACGTCTACGTACTCAACTTCGGGGCATCGAAACTCCAGCGGCTGCCGGCCCGGTTCGATGCAGACAGCACGGTGGAGGATGTCGCAACGTTCACGGCCCTGTCGCCGACAGCCCCGCCTGCACGCCGTGTCGACAATCCGGATGGCAGCCAGGACACGATCACGTATGGATCGCAGGGTTTCCCGGCGATCAACGGACTGGTGTTCGACCGCGCCGGCACGCTGTATGTCTCCGACTCCTTCCAGGGTGCGATCTACCGCATCGCGAAGGCGACCACATGCCGGCCCTGCACCATCGACGTGTTCGCGCGCGATCCATTGCTCGCGACCACGGGCGCACTGCCGTTCGGCGCGAACGGACTGGCCTTCAATGCCGACGAATCGATGCTCTACATCAACAACGCCGGCGACGGGCGCGTGCTGCGCAAGCGCATGCCGGACGGTGCGATCGACGTGCTGACCGACGGCACTTACGGCGCCGATGGCCTGCTCTTCCACCGGGGATTGCTGTGGGTCGCCGCCAACCAGATCGACACGATCGTGGCACTGGACGAACAGGGGCGCGTGCGCCATCGTGCCGGCGACTTCCTGGGCGTGGATGGCGACGGCACACCGCGCGGCCTGTTGTTCCCCGCAGCGACCGCCGTGCAGGGTCGCCGCATGATCGTCGCCAACCTGGCCCTGCCCCTCACCGCCGCGCGTGGGGATGAGTGGGAGGAGGACGTCACCCGCTGGAACCTCGTGCAGTTCGATCTTCCCGATCCGCCACCGCCTGCCCACTGAGGAACACCCCATGCTCAACATCACGCCCTTCGGCTGGTTCCACACCGCCATCAGCCTGGTCTCGCTGTTCGGCGGCCTGTACGCGCTGCTGCGCTATCACGACATCCGCTATGCGACGCCGCTCGGCAAGACGTACACGTGGTTCACCGTCGCCACCTGCATCACCAGCTTCTTCCTGATGCGGACCGGCAAGCTGAGCGAGGCGCACGGACTGACCGTGCTGACATTGATCGTGCTTGCGTTTGCGGTGCTGCTGGGGCGCAACGCCGTATCCGGCTCGTGGCGGCACGTCGCCGCATCGCTGGGATTCACCCTGACGGTGTACTTCCACTTCATCCCCGGCTTCACCGAAACGCTCACGCGCGTGCCGATCGGCGCGCCGCTGGTCTCCGGGCCACAGGACCCGCTGCTGCAGAAGCTGGTGGGCGGCACCTTCCTGGTGTTCCTCGTCGGCATGGTGCTGCAGGTGCGCGCACTGCGCCGCGGACGCACGACCCTGGCACAGCCTGCGACCTGAGCCAGCGGACGCGCGGCGGCCATGCTGATCGCGCTGCCGGCGCTGGACGCCCTGCTCGCCGCGCACGCGGCGTCGCTGGGCGGCGACGCCATCGCCTATCGCCACCACGCGTACCGGGTGGCGAACTTCTACTGGCTGCTGGCACCCGGCGATGCCCTCGCGCTCGAGAAGCTGAGCATCGCGGTCGCCTTCCACGACCTTGGAATCTGGACGGCCGGCACGTTCGACTACCTGCCACCGTCGCGCCAGCTGGCGCGCGCGCATCTGCATGCCACCGGCCACGCGGACTGGTGCGACGAGGTCGATGCGATGATCGATGCCCACCACCGGATCCGCGAGCTGCCACCCGGCACGCGGGCCAGCGTGGAGGTGTTCCGACGTGCGGACTGGATCGATGTCAGCCGGGGCGCGCGCCGCTTCGGGCTTCCTCGCGATGCCGTGCGCGAGGTGATCGCCGCCTTCCCGAATGCGGGCTTCCACCGGCGCCTGGCGATGCTCACCCTGCAGCGGTTGCGCCGGCACCCGCTGGATCCCTTGCCGATGATGCGCTGGTGACGCGATGGGCCTGTCTCGCCAAGCCGACGAACGGTCGTTGACTTATATAGTTAGGACTCCTAACTTATTGGCCATGATCGATACCCCCTTCCAGCGCAGGCAGGCCACCCGGGGCCTGGAGCAGCTCGCCCACTTGGTGCGCGCGCAATCGTGGCGCCAGGATGGCACGCCTTCGCTGCCGCCGACGCAGGCGGCAGTGCTGCGCATGCTGCAGGGCGTGCAGGACGGCCTGCGTGCCCGCCAGATCGCAGAGCGCCTGGGCGTGTCGCCGGCCAGCCTCAGCGACTCGCTGAAGGCGCTGGAAGGCAAACAGTGGATCCGTCGCACGCCAGACCCCGACGATGCGCGCGCGGCGCGCGTAAGGCTGACCTCCTCCGGCTCGCGCATGGCCACGCAGTTGCAGCGCCCGGACCAGGGCATGGGCTCGTTGGTCGAATCTCTGGGCGAAACCGACCTCGGCGCCCTGCTGCGCGTTACCCAGTTGCTGGTGAACGAGGCGCAGGAACAGGGGTTGGCCACCGGCCTGCGGACCTGCCTGGGCTGCGAGTTCTTCCGCCCCTTCGCCTCGGGCGAACCCGGGGCACCGCATGTCTGCGCCTTCCTCGGTACACCGTTCGGCGATGCCGAACTGCGCGTGGACTGCGCCGAACAGCAGCCCGCCGATGACGCACAACGGCTTGGAAGCGTGGCCCGCTTCCGCCAACCGACTCCGCCGTAGGCGGAAACAAGATGGGCGGCGCCCGACTGCAATCGGACGCCGCCCGGTACCTCCCACCCACCCTGCAAGAGCAAGCAAGAGGAATTCGATTATGCGCCAGAACACATCCCGCAAAAAAACATCCGCCACACGCTTCGCACTGGCCACCGCGCTCGCGCTGGTCGTCGGCGGTCTGCAGGCCCATGACGGCACGTCGCACACCGGCGGCATCAAGCCCGCCGCCGACAAGGCGGTGGTCGCCGATTTCGACATCGTGCACACCAGGATCACCACCGAGAAGAACATCGCCACCTTCCACATGGCCGTGTCCGGCAAGGCCGGCAAGAGCACGCCCGCCGCCACCGGCAAGCTGGCCGGCAGCGATGTGTTCTCCTACGTGTGGCCGACCACGATCGATCCGTACGAAGTCGGCTTCGAGAAAGGCGCCGGCATCCTGGCGATGGCGGTCACCGCGCATCCGGATTTCGACGACACGCCGCTGTACGACGAGAACGGCGACGGCAAGCTCGACAACGACGGCAACCTCTGGCACAGCCACTGGGTCGTGCTGAAACCGAACGAGGCCTGCGGCCCTGGCGCGCTCGCGGTGGTCGACATTCCCGAAGGCAGCAAGCCACGCCTGCCGAAGACGTGGCCGGGTTTCCCGATCCTGCTCGACAGCCCGGGCTGGAGCCCCACGCTCAATGCCGAGACGGTGGAAGTGAAGGTGCCGTTCGACGACATCGGCGTGGTCACCGCGGGCAGCTTCGACGGCGTCACCGCCGGCCTGCGCGTCAATGCCAGCGTGCATGCGCCGCTGCTGTGCGTGGTGGACGTGTTCAAGGTCGCTTCGGGCAACCTGAGCCTGCCCGGCAAACCCAACCAGTAAACCGCTGTACGCGCCACGCGGTGACGGTCCGCTTCCCGGACCGTTCGCCGCCGCGCATCACGAGATCACCCCCATGACAACGCAAACCCGACCGGCGCCACCCTGGCAGGTGGACCGCTGGTTCAACACATCCGACGCCATCACCCTGGAATCCCTGCGCGGCAAGGTCGTCGTGCTGGAAGCCTTCCAGATGCTCTGCCCCGGCTGCGTGTCGCACGGCCTGCCCCAGGCCGCGCGCGTGCATGCCACGTTCCCCGACGACCAGGTCGCCGTGATCGGACTGCACACCGTGTTCGAACACCATGACGCGATGACGCCGGTGTCGCTGCAGGCCTTCCTGCGCGAATACCGCATCGGTTTCCCGGTCGGCGTGGACCGCCCCGGCACGCACGGACCGATCCCCCAGACGATGCAGGCCTACGCGATGCGCGGCACGCCCACGCTCACCCTCATCGACGCGCAGGGACGCATCCGCCACCAGCATTTCGGCCAGGTCAGCGACCTGGTGCTGGGCGCGCAGATCGCGGCGCTGGTGCATGAGGCGCAGGCGGGCCCACGTGCCGATGGAGAGCAGTCCCGGACGGTGGCGGGTGAAAGCTGCGGTCCGGAGGGATGCGCGCTGCCTGCGTGAAGCCCGCTGGCCGGTGGCCACCGGTAGTGGCGTTGGATGAGGCACAGGGGTTTCACGGCGCGTTCGCGCCCGTTGAGTTTGGATAGCACCATGCACCGTTCGGCCACCCCTGCCACCTTCCCGCTGATGCATCGCCTAGCCTTCATGGGCCTGGGGATGACCTTGGCGCTGATCGGTGGCGCGCTGTTCCCGTAACCCGGTTCATCAGACCAGCGAAGGGTCCAGTTCCGCCGCCCAGGCCAGTGCAATCATCCGCTCCTCCGGCGCGAACGTCCGCATCTCGGTCTGCGGCATCAGGTGATCGACCACGCCGGTCACCGCCACCAGCCACCGCTTGTCCGTCACTACCGCCGCCCGCGCGAAGCGCGCGTACTCCCCGCGCTTCGCCAACGCGTAGCGCAGATCCTTGCCGATCACGTCCACCGACAGTCCGTGCAGGTCGCTGATGTCGCCGAGTACGGCGATGCGCGGAAACTGCGCCAGGCGCATTTCGATATCGGCGATGCAGGCGTCATAGTCCTCGCCGGTCAATTGGTCGCTGAAGCGGTAGGCAGCCACGTGCGGTGGGCTGCTCAGGATCTCGATCATGCCGGGCACTCCGTCGAAGGGAGTGCCCGACCATACCTGTCGGCGCCCGCAGGCGCGTCAAGGACGCTTCACGAAACTGGATCGCGTGCCACGTCGCGCCCCATCATCATCTCGATGACCCGCGAGGAACCGCCTTCGTGGAAACCCGTCTGCGGGGCGAAGCCGCGCGGATTGTGGAAGGTGCCGAACAGCAGATCGAACACCGGCAATTCGGAATAGTTCTGCCGGTGCAGGCCGCGCGCGTGATGCCAGGAGTGCATCTCGGGGCGCTCGACGAACCAGCCCAGCCAGCGCGGCGTGCGTACGTTGGCATGGGTCAGCATCGCCAGCAGCGTGGCCGCCAGCAGTGCAAACGTGGTCGCCTCCGCACTCAGCCCGACGACCAGCGTCAGCGCGAGACTGCCGACGGCGGTCCAGCCCAGCGTATCGAGCGGACTGAACCAGAACGTGCTGAACGTATCCAGCCGCTCCGCACTGTGATGCAGCTGGTGGCCGAAGCGCCACAGCACGTCGTTGGCATGCAATGCACGGTGCCACGCGTACGCGAGCGCCTGGTACACCAGCAGGCCGAGCAGTCCACCGACCGGCCACGCGAGATGGCTCAGGTCGACCAGCTGCAGGGGCAGCAGGTACTGCGTCCACAGCATCGGCAGATAGGATGACAGCAGGAAGTAGAACACCGCCGCCAGCAGGCCCCGCGTGCGCCAGCGCGCGACGCGCGGGAGTACGCGCGCGGGGGCGATCGCCTCCCACAGCATCAGCACGGCATACATGCCGAAGAAGGCGAACGACAGGGGATGAAGCAGGAGTTCGAGGGGCGATGGCATGACGGCAGCAGCTCTGTTCTACTACGGGGAGGCGGCACGATACGGGCCGCCACGCCCTGGCACCGCAGCCATTTCCGCCGCCAACCTGACATTTCCGTCATGCCGCGCCGCGATCCCCCCACCATCGCCCTGCTCGCCACCCACGGTGCCGCCGCGTCGGTGCTGTACGGCATGTACGACCTGTTCAATTCCGCTGGTCGCGACTGGCCGGCGATGATCGGGGAGCCACCGGGTGCTTCGGTGTTCCGTCCCATCGTGGTGGCCCGCGACACCACGCCCATGCCGGTCATCAACGGCATCGTGGTGACCCCGGAAGTCGCGATGCGCGACCTGCCCGCCCCGGATTTCATCTGCATCCCCGACCTGGCCATCTATCCGGGCGACATCGCCCTGCACGGCTACGAAGAGGAAGCTCACTGGCTGCGGGACTGCCATGCCCGCGGCAGCGTGATTGCCGCCGCCTGCACCGGCGCGATGCTGCTGGCGGAAACCGGCCTGCTCGACGGCAGCGATGCGACCACGCATTGGGCGTACTGCGACGCGATGGCCGAGCGGCACCCCCGCGTGAAGGTCCATCCGCAACGCGTGGTCGTCACCGCCGGCCCGGACCAGCGCCTGGTGATGGGGGGCGGGGGTTCCAGCTGGCAGGACCTGTCGCTGTACCTGATCGCACGCGTGGCCGGCATCGAATGCGCCATGCAGACGGCGCGCGTGTTCCTGATCGACTGGCACCAGACCGGCCAGCAGCCCTTCGCCAACCTGGCGCGTACGCGCACCAATTCGGACACCGCGGTCACCCGGTCGCAGGTGTGGATCGCGCAGCACTACGACACGTCGGCGCCCGTCGCGGGCATGTTGCAGGCCAGCGGCCTGGCCGAGCGCACGTTCGCGCGCCGGTTCCAGCAGGCGACGGGCCTGTCACCGCTCGAATATGTGCACACGCTGCGGCTGGAAGAAGCCAAGCAGCAGCTGGAAACCGGTGACGACGCCGTCGAAGCCATTGCGCAGGCCGTGGGCTACGAGGACGCGGCCTACTTCAGCCGCCTGTTCCGGCGCAAGGTCGGCCTGTCGCCCGCGCAGTACCGCCGGCGCTTCGGCGGCATGCGCCGCATGCTGCAGCAGGCGGGCGCACCCTAGCGCCCGCTGCGCATCCCTCCTCACGCGCGCCGCAACGACCAGAAGCCGATGTCGCGTCGCACGCGATAGCCAAGCTGCTCGTACAACTGCTTGGCCCGCGGATTTTCATGGCTGACATGCAGGAACGGCTGCACGCCACGCGCGAGCGTGTCGTTGGTCAGCCACACGGTCAGGCGACGCGCGTAGCCACGGCCATTGAAATCCGGGTGCGTGCAGATCGCGCTCATCTCGCGGGTGGCGTCGCTGCCCAGCCGTTCCCCGATCATCGCGGCCAGCCGGCCCTGTTCGTAGATGCCGAAGTAACGTCCCATGTTCATCGTGCACGGCCTGAAGTAGTGCGGATACACCAGGGCCGTCAACGCCAGTACCTCGGCCCGCTGGGCTTCGCCCAACGGCACGATCTCCGGCCCGTCCACGGACGCCAGCGGCGCATCGCAGACCATCTGCGCCAGGGGCCGGAACGCCTGCAGCGCCCAGCCCGCCGGCATCGTGGGCGCAACGCCGAGCAGATAGACCGATTCGCCCGGCGCGACCAGGCGTTCGAAGGCATCGCCGACGCGGACCGCAGGGGACGCGACCCCGAGGAACGGCGCGTGGTCGGCGGGATACCGGGCTACCTCGCCCGCACGCAAGGCGATGTCGCGGTGGATCGAATCCAGCGCGGCCCAGAATGGATTGTCGAGTGTGTCGGTCATCGGCGGGCACGAGGTGCGGAACCGTGATTATCCATGCCGGACACGCACGGTCATGACGCGGCGAACCATGGTGCATCCCACCGCCGCGCTACGTATGCTGCGCGCATGACGACCCCTGCCCTCCGCTTCCTGCTGCGCGCGCTCCCGCTTGCGTCTGCGCTCCTTGTGGCGGCCTGCGCCACCGCACCACCCACCCCTGTACGCCCGCCGGCCGACACGCGCAGCGAAATCGTGCGGCGCATGCCGGCCAAGGTCGCCGACCGCGAACGCTGGGCCGCCGACATCGAGACCGCGTTCGCGGCCCAGCGCATCGAGCCCAACAGCGAGAACATCTGCGCGGTGCTGGCGGTGACCGAACAGGAATCCGGCTATGTCGCCAATCCGGCGGTCGCCAACCTGCCGAAGATCGCACGCGGCGAGATCGACCGTCGCGCGTCGGCCCTGCACGTACCGGGGTTCATGGTGGATGCCGCGCTCGCGTTGCGTTCACCCGACGGGCGCAGCTACGCCGAGCGGCTGCGCGCGGTACGCACGGAGCGCGACCTCAGCGACATCTACCAGGACATGATCGGCAGCGTGCCGCTGGGCAGACGGTTGTTCTCCGACTACAACCCGGTGCAGACCGGCGGGCCGATGCAGGTGGGCATTCCGTTCGCGGAATCGAACGCATCGGACTATCCGTATCCCGTCGAGGGCAGCATCCGCGACGAAGTATTCACCCGTCGCGGCGGCCTGTATTTCGGCATCGCCCACCTGCTGGGATACCAGACGCCGTACACGCGCAAGGTGCATCGCTTCGCCGACTACAACGCCGGCTGGTACGCCAGCCGGAATGCGGCATTCCAGAGCGCCGTCGGCATCGCGGCCGGGGTGCCGCTCGCCCTGGACGGCGACCTGCTGAATCCCGGCGCACCGCTGGACACGCCGGGCCAGACCGAACGCGCGGTCCGCAGGTTGGCCGACGCGTTGCGGATGGACGATCGTGCGATCCGCGCCGCACTCCAGCGCGGCAACCGGCTCGACTTCGGCGATACCGACCTGTACGCGCGCGTGTATGCCCTGGCCGAGGCCCGCGCCGGCAAGCCGCTGCCGCGCGCGATGATCCCCGGCATCAAGCTGGAAAGCCCCAAGATCACCCGCGATCTCACCACCGCGTGGTTCGCCACGCGTGTGGACGAGCGCTACCGGCATTGCCTGCAGCGCTGAGCACGCGCGTCAGCCGGCCAGCCCGCCCCACCAGCGCGCGAACGCCTGCCACGGCTGCGTGCCCGGCACCACGTGCATCAGCACGAAGTTGGCCACGAACACCAGCGTGACGAAACGGAACACGCCGCGGCCACGCGGGGCGCCACGTTCGCACCACATGAGCAGCCCCAGCACGGCGAAGGTCAGCGCATAGCCGACCCACGACGGATTGATGCGCACGCCTTCGGGCAACAGCGCCAGCACCAGGCGCGCCATCGCCGGATCGATCATCACCAGCGCCGTGGCCACCATGTAGCGCGCGTGCAGCGCGGAATCGCGACGATGGCGGATGGCCAGGCCCCAGAACAACGCCAGCATCGCCGACGCCGCCGTGCCCAGGTACAGCAGCATCGCCTGCAGGCCGAACATCTCCGGCGGTGCCGCGGCCATGCGCAGCTGCGACAGCCACAGCGCCGTCACCAGCACGCCCGGCATCACGCCGTACGAGAACTGCCCCACCTGCCGGTGGAGCGACATGCGCCGCGTCCGCACCAGCCAGGGCTGTACCAGCAGCATCGCCATCCATGCCAGCATGAGGCCGGCATGCAGGTGCGTGACCAGATCGGCCAGGCTCAACCGGCTGAAGTACGTCTTCCAGAATCCCGCCAGCACCAGTGCCGCCAGCGCCAGGATCCACGCCGCACTGCCGATGCCCCATGGGCCAGCCCGGCGCGGCACCGCGCCCGTTGCAGAAACCATCACACCACCTTTGTCCGGATCGTGGCAGGTTGAACGCCCCGCCCGGCCGGTACCGGCCAGCCGTCTGTCGAATTCCGCCCGCCCCACTCGTCGCATCCATGAAGGCGCCATTCCGGCGTCGCATTCCCGGAGGTTTCCCATGCCTTACATCGATGGTTTCGTGGCCGCCGTGCCGACCGCCAACAAACAGAAGTTCATCGACCATGCCAACCATGGCGACCCCGTGTTCATCGAACAGGGCGCCACCCGTGTCATCGAGTGCTGGGGCGACGACGTGCCCGACGGCACTGTCACCGACTTCCGCAAGGCCGTGCAGGCGAAGGAAGACGAAAGCGTGGTGTTTTCATGGATCGAGTGGCCCGACAAGCCCACCCGCGACGCCGGCATGAAGAAGATGATGGAAGACCCGCGCATGTCGCCGGAGAACAATCCGATGCCGTTCGACGGCAAGCGACTGATCTATGGCGGCTTCACCCCGGCACTGGAACTGGGCAGCCCGGATGCACCTTCGTCCTATGTCGACGGATTCATCCTTGCGGCACCCACGGCGAAGAAGGCCGCCTTCACCGATTACGCCAACACCTTCGACAGCATCTTCATGGGCTTCGGCGCCACCCGGATCATCGAAGGCTGGGGCGACGACGTGCCACGTGGCACGCAGACCGATTTCTTCCGTGCAGTGCAGGCGAAAGACGACGAAACCGTGGCGTTCTCGTGGGTGGAGTGGCCGGACAAGGCCACGCGCGATGCCGGCATGCACAAGATGATGGAAGACCCGCGCATGGACCCGTCCAATCCGGACAATCCGCCGATGCCGTTCGACGGCCAGCGCATGGTCTATGGCGGATTCTCGCCGGTGGTCGAATTGCGCGGCTGACTTGCGCGCGCATCACCGCACGCCGGGGGCCATGCCAAGTCGGCCCCCGGCGCGAGATCGACCAGGAAGAACTCGCCCGATGCGTCGCCATCGGCCTGGGCGAACAGCAGCCGCCTTCCATCCGGCGACAGCAGCGGCCCCACCTGGAAGACATCATCGCGCGCCGGAACGCGGCCGCGTTCGCGCCACGCGTCGCCGTCACGATCGTAGACATACAGGTGCGAGCGGGTGCCGCGGTTGGCGACCACCACCAGTACCCGGCCATCGCGCGCGAGATCGGCCTCGTATTCATCGGCCGCGGTGTTGACCGGCGCCGGCAGCGGTGCGACATCCCAGCGACCGTCGGCACGCAGCGTGGCGATGTAAAGATCACGTCCGCCGATACCTCCCGGCCGGTGCGATCCGAACAGCAGGCGGCCATCCGGCAGTGGCCGTGGCAGCAGTTCGGTCTGCGGCGAATTCACCGGCGCGGGCAGCCGCTCGGGTTCACCGAAGCGGCCGTCGGCGTGGCGCGGCACGCGCCAGATGTCGAGATCGTCCTTGTTCGCGCGGTCACTGGCGTAATACAGCCAGGTGCCATCGTGGCTGTAGGCGGGATCGGTTTCCAGCGCGTCGGCTGCGCCGGCGAAGGTCGGCTCGCGTGGCGCACGCCATCGCCCGCCTTCGCACCGCGAAGACAGCAGGCGATAACGGTCGAACGACGGCGGTGCGCGGAAGAAGAACACCTCGCGACCATCCGGGGAGAACACGGGCGACGATTCATACTGGTCACTGCTCAGCGCAGGCGGCGTCCATCGCTGCGGGACAGGGATGGGGAGATTCCCGGGTTCGCCCGCCATGCCGCTGATGGCGAGACCGGAAAGCAGCAACAGACCCGTGGCACGCAACATGTCGGTTCCTCATCGCAGGGCTGGCGCGACGCTACGCGGCACGCTGCGCTGGGCGAAGCGAACATTCCGCAAGCCAGCCTTGAGCCCCGCTCAACATGCGACGCCGTCGATCCGCGCCGGCACGCGTCGCGATTCCTGCGGCCTGAAGTCGACGGCCCCCACTCGATGATGTCCATGCAGACCCGGGCGAACCCGCATGGTGCGAAGGCTCGATCGCGAGTGCACGCATGCGGTGCATCTCGCGTCCCTGGCGGACTTCGACGTTTTCCACGCGCACGTATACGCATGCGCGCGGCGTCGCTGCACAACACTGGCGCAACGCGCACCGTTCGCGTGCATGGGACTGCGTGAAAAGCGTGCGAAGAGTGCAAAAAACGGAACGATGATTACTTTCGTTGTGCACCGCGCCATCGTGTGATCCATGCCTCGTTTCGAGCTGTTTGCTGCCGCCTAAGGTGCAGGCGGTAGCACGGCGATGACAGCAATGTGTAACGCCCACTACCCGGAGTGCGGGCGGTATCCGCGTGGCCGCTGACGGCACTCGCGCAAGAACAACTTCGACACCACACAGCACATTCAAGGGGCGCACCGCATGGGCAACAGAGAGAAGCCGCACGTACGTGTTTCGAGCACGCCATTGGCATCCGCAGTGAAATGGGCCCTCGCCGCCGCCACCCTGGTCGGCAGCAGCACCGCCGTCGCGCAGACGACGGAACCTTCACCCGCACCGGCGGCGACGCCGCCGGCAGAGGAGGCCACCACGCTCGACACCGTCTCGGTGCTGGGCAGTCGCGGCCAGCCGCGCACCGTCTCCTCCTCCGCCGTGCCGATCGACATCATCAGTGCCGAGGAGTTCCGCAACCAGGGTGCCACCGATGCGCTCGACCAGCTGCGCGTGCTGGTGCCTTCATTCAATGTCAGCACCATCCCGATCGATGACGCCGCCAGCCTGATCCGTCCCGCCAACCTGCGTGGCCTGCCGCCGGACAACACGCTGGTGCTGGTCAACGGCAAGCGCTTCCATCGCTCCGCCGTGATCACCTTCCTGGGCCATGGCTTGTCCGATGGCTCGCAAGGCCCCGACCTCTCGGTGTTTCCGTCGCTGGCGCTGGAGCAGGTGGAAGTGCTGCGCGACGGCGCGGCCGCGCAATACGGCTCGGACGCCATCGCGGGCGTCGTGAACTTCGGGTTGAAGAAGATCAGCGAAGGCGGGGCTTTCGAAGCCTTCGCCGGCCAATACTACGAAGGCGATGGCTTCACCACCCAATACTCCGCGCAGATCGGCCTGCCGCTGACCGAGCGCGGCTACGCCACGCTGACCGCCGAATGGCGCCAGGCCGATGACACGTCGCGCAGCGTGCAGCGCGACGACGCCGCAGCGGCGATCGCGGCCGGCTATCCCGGCGTGCCGGTGCCGGCACAGATCTGGGGCTCGCCGAAGGTGGACGACGACCTCAAGTTCGTCGCCAACCTCGGCATCACCGGCGACAGCGTCGATGTCTACCTGTTCGGAAATTACGCGCAACGCGAGGTCGATGGCGGCTTCTACTTCCGTGACCCCACCGCGCGCTCCGGCGTGTACTCCAACGACGGGGGCGAGACCCTGCTGATCGGCGACACCACCGGTGCTGGCGGCTGCCCGACCATCGCCCTGCGCGACGCGAACGGCAACCTCATCCCGTACAGCACGGTCAGCACCGCAGTGGCCGCATTGCCGGCCAACTGCTTCACCTTCCTGTCCACGTTGCCCGGGGGCTTCACGCCGCGCTTCGGCGGCAGCCTGGAAGACATGTCCGTGGTCGGCGGCGTCAAGGGCACCTGGGGCAGCGCATGGCACTGGGATGTCAGTGCGACCTACGGCCGCAACGATATCGACTTCGTCATCTACAACACGGTCAACGCGTCGCTCGGCGCAGCGCAGCCCGCGGGCCTGCGCTTCAGTCCCGGCGGCAATACCCAGACCGAGAAGGGCGTGAACTTCGACGTCGGCCGCGACATCGAGACCTCGTTCACCGCCGAAGCCCTGCGCCTGTCCGCAGGTGCGGAATGGCGCGAGGAGAGTTTCGAGGTGAAGGCCGGTGACGATGCATCCACCGGCATCGGCCCGTTGACCGAACAGGGTTTCGCACTGGGCTCGAACGGCTTCAACGGCTTCAGCCCGCGCACCGCCGGCGAATGGGATCGGCGCAACTGGGCGGTCTACCTGGACCTGGAGGCGCAGTTCACCGAACAGTTGCTGCTGGCCGCCGCCGTGCGCCACGAGGATTTCGACGACTTCGGCAGCACCACCAACGGCAAGCTGACCGCGCGCTTCGACGTGTCCGACACCTTCGCCCTGCGCGGCGCGTACAACACCGGCTTCCGTGCGCCCACCCCCGGCCAGGCCAACATCAGCCAGATCAGTACCGCGTTCAACGGCAGCGTGCTGGAGGACATCGCCACGCTGCCACCGACCAATCCCATCGCCATCCTGAAGGGCGCACGGGCGTTGACGCCGGAAGAGTCCAAGAACCTCTCGCTGGGCATGGTGTGGAGCAGCGGCGACTGGCTGGTCACCCTGGACGGCTACCGCATCGAGGTGGAAGACCGCATCGCCCTGAGCACCAGCTTCGCGCTGACGCCCGAGGAACGCGATGCGCTGGTGGCCTCCGGCAATCCGGAAGCGGCGTCGCTGAGTTCGGTGACCTACTTCGGCAACGCGTTCGACACCACCACCACCGGCGTGGACCTGGTCACCAGCGTGGAAACGGACCACTTCGGCGGCACGACCACCTACTCGCTCGCCGCCAACTGGAACAAGACCGAGGTGGACCGCTACGACCCCAACTTCATCAACGAAGCCCGCGTCTACAAGATCGAGGAATCGCTGCCGAAGACCAAGGGCTATTTCAGCATCAACCACAAGCGCGAGGTCTTCCACGCGAACCTGCGCCTGGGCTACTACGGCTCCTGGTACGAGGATCACCTGGACAGCGGCGCCATCAGCATCGACGACGGCGGCCTGCCGATCTACGAGGACAGCAAGGTGATCGTGGATGCCGAAGTGGGCTGGACGTTCCCCTCCGGCCTGTACGTCAACGTCGGTGCGCAGAACCTGTTCGACGAAACCCCGGACGACAACCCGTGGGGTGCGTCCGTGGCGGGCGCGGCCTATCCCGTGCACTCGCCCTACGGCTTCAACGGCGGTTTCTACTACGCACGCGTGGGCTGGAAGTTCTGACCGCGCGCACCGGTGCCCCGCACGGGGCACCGGTGGCGTGCCGCGCCAGGTGCGGCCGCGTGCCCGCGGTGCGCGCCTTCATTCGGACGGCGTCGCCCGGCCGGGAATGCGGCGGCGCGGTGCCTGTGCCTCGCGCTCGTCCATCTCGCGCACACGCCGGCCAGCCTCGCGGACAAGATCCGGCAGCAGGTGGGTCTCTGGCAGGTGTTTCCAGTATTTCTGCGGCATTTCCTGTCGCATCATCCGCGTGTTGAGGCGTGCGGGATTGAAGATGTTGGCGTAGTAGATGCGCCACAGCGCATCCTCCGCATCGTCTGCCGGCGCATCGGATCGTTGCGCGCCCTCGCCCGCCCACAGCTGCGCGCCATCCCATTGCACGCTGCGATACGGCGTGAGGATGGCCCAGCGCATGCCGGCGAAGCGGCGCATGAAGAACGGTGCGACGCGATCGACGATGAAATGGTCCGGCTCGAACCAGGCGAGATAGTGGTTGTCCTCGCCGTCGACCTGGCGGAAGCGCACGAACGCCTTCATCTTGTGCGTGTCGCGCCGTACCGCCTGTGCCCAGCGCGTCGCGCGGTGCACGTCGGCGTCGGTGGCGCGGTCGAGCAGCGCGCGCTCACCGTTGCCGATGCGCCACAGCAGGCGGTACAGCAGCGCGTGCCGGCCGGCATCGCGATGGCACAGCACCGAGGCGGCGAACGCCATGAAGTCCGCCGGCACCGACAATCCCATCCGCTGCACCGGCTGGTCCATCACGGCTGCACTCCCCAGCAGTTCGCCCTGCGCATCGGCCTGCCATTCCACAGCGTCCGGTGGCAGCGCCGCTTCCCACGCATGCCGTGCCTGCACGCGCCAGGCGTCCATATTCCACGCAGGCGTCACCGTGGCACGGAACATTCCCGCGACTCAGCCGAAAAGATCGGCCTGGCGCGGTGCGGGCGCCAGTTCGCGTCGCAGGCGCGCCGGATCGTCCAGGCGCTGGCGCGGGTGGTGGTCCAGCAGCACCACGAAGGGCAGCACCTTCTGCAACGGCGCGCGCAACCGTGCCAGGTCCGCGACGCGCAGCCGGCCCTGCCGGCGCGAATCGACGATGCGCTGCACGTTGCGTGCACCCAGGCCGGGCACGCGCAGCAGCATCTCGCGCGGTGCGGCGTTGAGGTCGACCGGGAACCGGTCCGGATGCCGCAATGCCCACGCCAGCTTGGGGTCGACATCCAGGTCCAGCATGCCGCCCTGCGTGCCGGTGTCGCCGACGATCTCCTGCACGTCGAAACCGTAGAACCGCAGCAGCCAGTCCGCCTGGTACAGGCGGTGCTCGCGGAGCAGTGGCGGCGCGCGCAGCGGCAGCTGCACGGAGGCATCGGGAATGGGGCTGAAGGCGGAGTAGTACACGCGACGCATGCGGAACCGGTTGTACAGGGCATCGCTGGCGACCAGGATCGCGCGGTCATCCGCGGCGTCGGCGCCCACGATCATCTGGGTACTCTGCCCGGCCGGCGCGAACTTCGGCGGACGCCTGCGCCTGGGTTGCGCTTCCTGCTTCGTCGGCCTGGCAGCCAGGATGCGCGTGTGCAGTTCGCCCATCGCATCGCGGATGCCCTGCGCCTGCTTCTGTGGCGCCAACTGCTTCAAGCCCTCTTCCGTCGGCAACTCAACGTTGATGCTGAGCCGGTCCGCGTAGCGGCCGGCGGCGGCGAGCAGTTCCGGCGACGCTTCCGGGACGGTCTTCAGGTGGATGTAACCGGCGAAGCGATGTTCTTCGCGCAGACTGCGCGCCACTTCCACCAGTTGCTCCATGGTGTAGTCGCCGTTGCGGATGATGCCGCTGGAGAGGAACAGGCCTTCGATGTAGTTGCGCTTGTAGAACTCCAGTGTCAACCGCACCACCTCGGCCGTGGCGAAGCGCGCACGTGGCACGTTGCTGGAGACGCGGTTGACGCAATAGGCGCAGTCGTAGATGCAGAAGTTGGTCAGCAGGATCTTCAGCAACGACACGCAGCGCCCGTCCGGCGTGTATGAATGGCAGATCCCCATGCCCTCGGCGCTGCCGATGCCACCGTTGCCCAGCGAGTGACGCTTGCCTGCACCGCTGGAGGCACACGACGCGTCGTACTTCGCCGCGTCGGCCAGGATCGCGAGCTTGTCCTTCAGTTGCATGGCGTCATGGTATCCGGCGCACGCTCATGCGATGAGACGATGCGGCGCATCGGCGCACGCAATCGCGGCCCCGCCCCCACCCTGCGGACAGCGCCATGCGCTGCCCGCCCTGAATGAGGGCGATGGCCTTGGACATGACGGGCATGCGAGCGCGGGCACATGCGTAGCGACGGTTCTGGTCTCCGGCCTCGCCAGGAGACCGGAAACCTCGGAACGCCCGTCAGAAGTCGAAGCGTGCGGCGATGGAGAGCGGCACCGATACACGCTTGCCGGTATCGTTGATCGAACCCAGGTCCAGACCGCCGATGGCGCTGTCATCGCCTTCCAGATCGGCGACGTAGCGCACGCCCGCCTGCGCGGTGATGCTGAAGGTCTCGTTGACCGGAATCAGCACGCCGATATCCACACCGGCGCTGGCCGCCCACTTCTTTTCGGTGAAGGGCGCGTTCTCGATGGTGATGGCCGCATCAGGGATGTCGAACGTGGCACGGATGTCGTCGGTCTGCGTGGCGCCCAGGCGGCCGGCGACGAACGGGCGCGTGTAGCCCGGTTGCATGAAGTAGTACCGGTATCCGGCTTCGACCGTCAGCGCCTTGTAGTCGCTGAAGGTCCCGTAGACCGGCAGTTCGGTATTGAGCGCCGGCACGAAGGCTCCGCCCACGCGCACGGTGCCCGGATCGGTGTCGGTGCGCCGCAACTGGCCGAAGATCTCCGCCCGATCGCTCAGTCCATACGAGAATTCGAGACCGTACGTCATCGCCTGGTCGTAGATGTCTTCATGCGTGCGCGGCTGGATGCGCAACTCCGCACCGATCCCGGCCAGATCCGGATTGAGCGGCCCGAGGTCGGGCACCGGCGCCACCGCGCCATCATGCACATCGCCACTGACGGGCGTATCCGCACCACCAAACAACGACATCGAGAACTTGCCCTGCTCGGGGCCGGACGCGAACGCGGGAGTGGAAACAGCGAGCAACACCAAGCCAGCCAACCTTGTGTTCATGACGGTATCCAGGATGAAGGGTGGGATGCCGTGGCGTGATGCACACGACGCCTCCCTTACGCGTATACGCGCGGGTTGGATTCACTTCTTGATGCGGCGAGGTTTCAATGGGGTTTTCTTCACCCACCCTGCACGCGCGTGAACGGGTGACGCATCGCCTGTTCGTCCTGCGCGCAACGACTGCAGGCACTGCCGCGTTTCGTCACCACGGGATGGGATGGATGCAATCCGTTGACAGGTGGAATGTGCGGTGCCGAGCGACGCTAGTGGACAGCGCGCACCCACGGCGCGAGGACGCGCAACCAGTGCGCACGCCAGGTGAGCACGAACGCGGTGGTGAGCGCGCCCGCCGCGAGGCTCATCACCCACACCAGCACCGCCATGGAAGCGTGGTCGACCACCAGACACAGGGCCAGCGCGACGACCAGGCCGGCGGCACCCAGCAGGCGCAACAAGCCCGGCGTATGACGGGAACATCCGCGCACCCACACCTGCTGCGCGTGGAGCTGCATCGACAGGGCCAGCCAGCCCATGCCGGCGAGGCTGGAGAGCAACGCTGCCAGCAACAGGCATCCCGCCATGAAGTCAGGCATGCGACGCCTCCACACCGGTCACGCGCATCCCGGCGGCAACGGCACGCCGCTTGAGGATGCGCGCCGTGATGCACGCCACCGCGGCGGTCACCAGCAATGACAGGTCAACGCCCGCGACAGGCCAATAGCCCGCGCGCAACGTGGCGAGCAGGTGGTCACCGGTCGTCACCCAGTTCAGCACGACGGCGGCCACTGCCAGCACCGCTATCGCCCCGGATTGCTCGCGCCATGCGGGATTGGCCAGCCCGCGCGCGACCGGTGCGCTGCGCCAGCCGGCATGCAGCAACGCCAGCACCCAGGTTCCCCAGAAGGCATAGCGCTCCCAGTCACCGCGTGCCGGCAGGTCCTCGGGCAGCAGGCGGTTGGCGACCAGTATCCCGAGTGCGGCCAACACCATGCCCGTCACCGTGGTGACGGCCAGGGCATCGACCACCCTCGCGCCCTGGCTGCCACGCTGGGCATGCTGGCGCTTGCGCTTCTCGACGAAGAACACGAACCCGGTCGCGATGCACACCGCACCCGCCAGCCCGCCCAGCACGTAGAACCAGCGCAGCAACCAGTGGCGGAAGTGCTGCAGGTGCAGGCCGGTGAGGAATTCGCTGACGCGGCCCACCGGGGTGGCGGCAGGATCCTCGCGGATCAGTTCGCCGGTCGATGCCTTGTAGTGGATACCATCGCCCACCAGCGCGATGCGGTCGGTACCCGCGCGGTAGACGCTGACGTAGCCATTGGCGTCGCCCACGTGCTGCAGCACCAGGAAGCCGACATCACCCGCCTTGTCCTTCGCCTCCCAGCGGCGTTGCGCATCGGCCACCATCGCGTCGACATTGGCCAAGCCCGCAGGCACGCCCGCGCGCTCATGCGGCAGGCCGGTCTCGCGCGCTTCCACTTCCGCGTGCAGGTCATGCAGTCCGTGCAGCTGCGTGTGGCCGAGCGGGAAGTAGTACGTGGCGGCGAAGATCAGCAGGCCGGTGAACGCGAAGAAGAAATGGAACGGCAGTGCGACGACGCCGGTCAGGTTGTGCAGGTCCAGCACGCTGCGCAGGCGCGCCTTGTCGGGACGGAAGGTGAAGAACTCGCGGAAGATCTTGCGGTGCATCACCACGCCGCTGACCAGCGCGGCCAGCATCACCAGCGCGGAGAAGCCGACGATCCAGATGCCGAGGTTCTTCCAGTCCAGGGTCAGACCGTAGTGCATGGGATAGAAGAAGCCGCTGCCGACCTTGAGCCTGTCGTTGGGCAAGGGCGTGCCGTCGCGCGGATCGAGGGTGCCGTCGGCCCAGATGGTTTCCTCCGGATCCTTCGCATTCGGCACTTCGTACCCCGCGAATACCTGCAGCACCGGGTCGCGGTGGGTGGTGTAGGCGCTCCAGCTGACCACGGTATCGAAGCGGGCCGGCATCTCGCCGTTGACGCGGGAACGCATCGCGTCCACGGCCGCCGGCAGCGGTTGCATGCGCTCGAAGGCCGGACGCAGCACCTTTTCGTACGAAGGCATCGGTTGCGGCTCGAAACGCGTGGACGGGATCGCCCAGCGGTCGATCTCGCGATCGAACACCGACAGCGCGCCGAAGAAGAACGCGGCCATCAGCACGAAACCCAGCACCAGGCCGAACCAGGTGTGCAGCCATGCCATGGCCTGACGGAAGCTCGGGAACATGTCGACCTCCTCAGACCAGCAGCGATTGCACGAACGAGCCCGTGCCCGCCAGCAATGCACCGCCGCCGGCCAGTACCGACCACACCACCCACACCCGGCGCGCCGCGAACGCCCAGAGGAATGCCACCAGGAACGCCAGCACGCCCAGCAGGCTGGCGAGGAACTCGGCGTCGTGGAAATCCATTCCGGCGGCGAACATCAGGCTCGCGCCGGTGGCGACGATGCCCCAGGCGAAGGCATAGCCGCCGAACACGGCGGCGGTGATGCGCGCCGCCAGGTGCAGGCGCGGCGCGTGGGAGGAAGCGGCGATGGTGCGGGACATGGCGATGGCTCGTGTCTCGGTGCGGGGAAGCGGCGGCTCAGAACCGCCAGTTCAGGCTGAGCGTGTAGTTGCGTGGCGCGCCGTAGTAGCCGCTGTAACGCAGCGTGTTGATGTACTTCTCGTCGCCGAGGTTGTTGACGTTGAGCCGCAGCGTGGCGTTGGGCAGGAAGTCCCAGGCGGCGAACGCATTGAGCACCGCATAGCTGTCCTGGCGAACGGTGAAGCCGCTGGATTCCACGTTCGAAATGCTGCTCTGCCAGCGCCCGCCAATGCCGAAGGACAGTGCCGTGTAGGTCGGCAAGCGCGCGCTCAGCAACAGGTTGGCCGTCCGGCGCGGCACCCAGCGATAGGTATCGTCTCCGTCCTGCCCGGTCAGCTTCAGCGCGGTATAGCCGAACACCATGTCGACGTTGTCGCTCAGCTTGCCGGTGGCTTCGAATTCGACGCCCTTGGACTCGACGTCCACGCCTTCGTAGTAGAACTGGCCAAGGTCGTTGTAACCGGCACCGGTTGCCAGGCCATCCTGCTCGGCCCGGAACATGGCCAGCGTGGTCAGCAGGCGCTTGTCCAACCAATCGGCTTTCACACCCAATTCGTAGTTCGACCCCTTGGTCGGATCCAGGTAACGCCCGTCAGCGTCCGACTGGCTCTGCGGCTGGTAGATGTCCGAGTAGCTGACGTAGCCCAATACGTTGGGAGTGAAGTCGAAGGTCAGACCCGCGTAAGGACTGGTCTCGCTCTCGGTCTGATCGAATACCACGCCGTAGTTGACGCCTTCGCGGTGGTACTCGGCATAGTTGAATCCGACCACGGCCTTAAGCCTGTCCGTCAGCGACAGTCGGGTCGCGCCGTAGGCGCGCTTGAGCCGCTCATCCAGCGTGCTGTAGACCGACAAATCGCCCCACACCGGCTCGGGGATCACGTCACCCGCCCACGGAAAGCCGGGCATCTCGATGTAACCGCAAAGCTCGGTGCCGCACATGGCGCCCGCGTACTGGCTGCTGACGCTTTCGCTCTTGGACCAGCTCACGCCAAGCATGACTTCCTGATCGCGCCCGAACATGGGGAAGTGACCATTGAGCGTCGCCGAGCCCAGGTCGGCAGTGAATTTGTCGGCTCCGCCCCACGGATAACCATACAGCCCCAGATTGGTGCCCGGCTCCAGGCCAGTGGCCGCGAAATCAGTGGCGTAGAACAGCTTGTCGTCGTTGCGGATATCGCGATGGTTGTAGGACAGCTTCAGCTGCCAGCCTGCACCCAGCTGGTGGGTGTACTCGATGAAACCGGTCTTGGTGGTCGTGTCCCAGTACGTCCAGTCCTGGGTGGTCGAGGCTCCGCGATCCCATTCGGCCTGCGTGCCGTCGCTGTACATGAAGCCGAGCGCGCCCCACATGTTGCCGTTGGTCTTTCCTTCCTGCCAGGAATACCCCAGCGTCAACGTGCCGTTCTCGCCGATCTGGCCGTCCACTACGCCATAGAGGAAGTCGCGCGTGTCGTCCTTGCCGCGCAGCCAGGAATCACCTTCTTCGTGCGCGGCCACCACCCGTCCGGCCCACGTGCCGTTCTCGGTGAACGGCGTGGAGTAATCAACCTCCGCCCGCGTCGTGCCCCAGGAGCCATAGCTGATGCCGACACTACCCTGCGGTTCGTTGGTGGGGCGCTTGCGCACGTAGTTGATCGTGCCGGCGGCATTGCCCACGCCGGTCAGCAGGCCGTTGGCGCCACGGATGACCTCCAGCTTCTCGTAGCCGAAGGTGTCCTGCGCGCCAGTGACGATGCCCCAGCTGTTGGGCAGACCGACACCATCGATCTGGGTGTTGGCGATGTCGAAGCCGCGCGCGGTGAAGTTGGTACGGTTCGTTTCCCACTCCTCCACCTGGATGCCGGTCGCCATGCGCAACGCTTCGTTGAGGCTGTCGGTGCCGAACTGCGCCATCTGCTCGCTGCTCACCACGCTGATCGACTGCGGCGTCTCTTTGATCGCCAGATCGAGGTTGGTGGCGCCGTTGCTGACGCGGCTGGCGCGCTGACCGACGACCATCACCGCATCGAGGTCGGTTGCTGTCGCGGAGGCATCTGCGGCCGCCTGGACGGCAGGCACCGCGTCCTGCGGCGCGGCGATCGCCGTGCCCGCCGTACAGGCCAGCGCGATGCAGATGGCGGTACGCAGTCGCGTCGCCATGGGGGGGGTGGCAAGGGAACGGCGGGCACGGGAAGACAGCAGGATGGGGGACGTGGAGGGCATGGGGGGTATCGGGAAGGGGAAAGGAAGCAGCGCGGCCGTGACGGGCAACGACATCCCCGCCCGCGACATCGCGCGATGCGGACATTAAATGCGAATGGTTCTTATTTTGCAAGACTGAGGTGTACCGGTTACCGTGCAACATGCACGCAATACCTGCCCGCGAGCACTTGGGCCCGGAACGCATGCCTGCGGGATGTGCCGCGCTTGTGGCGGGCACGCGCATACCCGGCACGCAAGGTGCCGGGCAGGCCAGAGGGCCTCGATCAGAGCTTGAACAGCGGCTGCAGGCGTTGCGCCAGCCAGCCCGGGAAGCGCAGCGGCGCATCCAGCGCGGAAACGCAGATGCAGGCGACGCCAGGCACGGTCACCGGCTGGTGCTCGACGTCGCTGTCCAGGTCGGCCACGTCACCGGGGGCGAAGTGGCCCAGCGCATCGTGGTAGGCGCCGCGCAGGATCTGGGTGAGTTCCGTGCCGCCATGGCTGTGCACGGGCATGCTGCGGCCGGGGCCGATCTTCAGCATCAGCAGCGTGCCTGTCGGCGTACCCGCCGCCCGGATGCAATGCACGCCGGGCGCCATCCAGCGCCACTTCAAGGCACGGTAGGACGTGCCGAAATAGGGATGCAGCGGTGCCGGCAGGCGATCGTCCGCCTCGTACGGCGCGGCGCGCGGCGGCGGCGCCACCGCGACAGGCTCGTCATCGAGGCGACGCAGCATCGCCTCGCGCAGGACGGCCCGGTGTCCTTCGTCCGGGGCGTCCGGCCCGGGCTGCTGGTGTTCGATCAGCTGCCCGCCGATGCACTCGGCCTCCTCCACGCGCGCGCGGCAATGCGCACAGGTTTCCAGATGCGTGGCGGCGACGATCGCCATCTCGACGGTCAGCGCCCCCGCCGCGTAGCTGAGCAGGGTTGAGGGATCGAGATGATGGTGCGGATTCACGAATGACCTCGTACTTGGCCCTGCAGGCGCAGGAACGCGCGCCGCAGGTGCGACTTCACCGTACCCAGCGGCATGTCCAGCTCGTCGGCGATTTCCTGGTGGCTCTTGGCTTCGAAATACGACATCCGCATCAACCTCGCCTGCACCGCCGGCAGTTCCTCGATGCGGCGTTGCAGGTGGACGTGCTCGGCGTAGTCCTCCGCCGACGTGAAGGGCCGGGCCAACTCCTCGTCCGTGCCCTGGCACGCATCCTCCAGCACCTGCACCCAGCCGGGTTCGCGTCGCACGCGGTCGATGTGCAGGTTGCGGCCGATCCGGAACAGCCAGGTGGACACCGCGCCCTGTTGCGGATCGTACATGGCCGCCCGCTGCCACAGGCGCAGCAGTGCCTCCTGCGAGAGCTCTTCCGCCACCGCCTCGGGACTGCCCAGCCCGCGCAGGTACAGGCACAGGCGTGGCATGAAGTGATCGTAGATCCGCATGAAGCTGCCCCGGTCGCGCAAGCGCGCGACCGCGATCATCTCGCGGGTCCAGTCATGCGTATCCCGGGTGGAGGGCGTGGGCGTGGACACCGGCCGTGCCGCCCCGCGGGGCGGCGTAATCCCTGTGAAGTCGGACGGCATGGTATGCCAGGCCCCGTTGCTGGTCGTGATGGGCGTATGTACGGGCGGGACCGCCGTTTGGATGCGGCGTCATCCAGTGTCCGGATGCATCCACCCTGCCCCGCACAGCGTAGGACGAACCGGTCCACCCCCGGGAATCCCGACGCATGTCCGTACGCAGCCACCTGCTCGCGCTGTCTGTGGGCGCCATCGGCGCCTGTGTGGCCGGTCCCGCCTGTGCGGACACCGATATCCATCAGCAGGAAGCCCGGGCCCATCCCCGCAAGGGCGAAACGCTGCTCTACCGCGAATCGCACTGGCGTTACCGGCAGGAGGGAACGGCGCGCCGGCTGGTGCTGCATCGGTGTCCCGATGGCCGTGCGTTCGCGCGCAAGACCGTGGTCGAACGCGCCATGGCCCAGGCACCGGACTTCGATTTCCAGGATGCCCGGGATGGCTATCGCGAAGGCGTGCGCAGCGGGCCGCAGGGGCGCGTGGTCTACGTCCGGCCGGGTGCGCGCGCTCCACTGAAGGAACGTGCGCTGGCCGTACCCGCCGATGGCGTGATCGATGCGGGCTTCGATGCCGGCGTGCGCCTGCACTGGGCGACCCTCCGCGCCGGTGACGACGTGACCCAACCCTTCCTGCTTCCCAGCCGGATGTCCTTCGTGCCGGTACGCCTGCAGCCCGGGCCCTCCGTGCGATGGCAAGGCATTCCCGCGCAGCGCATGACGATGCGACTGGACCGCTGGTATGGCTTCGTCGCGCCTTCGATGGAACTGACCTACGCGGACGCGGACCGGCGTCTGCTGGAGTTCGCCGGCATCGCCACCATCCGCGACGGCGCCGGGCGGCACCAGGACGTCCGCATCGTGTTTCCCGAACCCGCCAAGCCCGCCGATGCAGGCGCCCTGCAGCGCGCACTCGCCACGCCGCTCGTGCAGCGGTGCACGCCCTGAGTGTCGTGCCGCGTGCATCCAATCACCGTCTGCACACGTATGTGCCGTGAATGCAGCGGAGACAGAGCGATGCCGGCCAGCGTTTCATCCACCTCCACGCTGGCGGCACGCGGTCTGGCGGCTGTGCGTCGCTGGTTCGACACGCAGAGGGTGGATGACGAAGATGCAGGCCGCGCCCGGGAGATCGACTGGCTGCGTGCCGCCCCCTTCATCGGCATGCACCTTGCGTGCGTGGCCGTGCTGTGGGTCGGCGTATCGCCTGTCGCAGTGATCGCGGCAGTGGCACTCTACGCCGTGCGCATGTTCGCGATCACCGCCTTCTACCACCGCTACTTCTCGCACCGCACGTTCCGCACTTCGCGCGTGCTGCAGTTCGTGTTCGCGCTGATCGGTGCCGCCAGCGTGCAGCGCGGGCCGTTGTGGTGGGCCGCGCACCACCGCAACCACCATCGCCATGCCGACACCCCCGCGGACCCGCATTCGCCCGCGGTGCACGGCTTCTGGTGGAGCCACGCGGGCTGGTTCCTCGCCCGCGGCGGCTTCCGCACGGACTGGGCGCGCATCCCCGACCTTGCACGCTATCCGGAGTTGCGCTGGCTGGATCGCTACGACACCGTCGTGCCGGTACTGCTGGCCGCCAGCCTGTATGCGGCCGGGGAACTGCTGGAGTACGTGGTGCCGCAGTGGGGCACGAACGGCCCGCAGCTGCTGGTGTGGGGCTTCTTCGTGTCCACCGTGGTGCTGTTCCATGCCACGGTCACCATCAATTCGCTGGCGCACCGCTTCGGCCGCCGCCGTTTCGACACGCACGACGACAGCCGCAACAACGTCTGGCTCGCACTGCTGACGTTCGGCGAGGGCTGGCACAACAACCACCACTTCTTTCCCGGCACCGCGCGCCAGGGCTTCCGCTGGTGGGAAATCGACCTGACCTGGTACGGATTGCGGCTGCTCGCCATGCTCGGCCTGGTGCGGGAACTCAAGCCGGTGCCCGCCTGGGTACTGGCGAAGGCGAGGCACTGAGCATGCGCATCGCGATCGTGGGTTCCGGCATCGCCGGACTGGCCTCGGCATGGTGGCTGTCGCGCCGGCACGACGTGGTCCTGTTCGAAGCCAACGACTACCTGGGCGGCCACACGCACACGCACGATGTCGAACAGGCGGGACGGCGCTACGCCATCGACAGCGGCTTCATCGTCTTCAACCCCGACCACTATCCCCTGCTGTGCGGTCTTTTCGACCAGCTTGGCGTGGCCTCGCAACCGACCACGATGAGTTTTTCCGTGCACAGCGCGCGCAGTGGCGTGGAATACAACGCGACCACGTTCGACACGCTGTTCTGCCAGCGCCGCAACCTGCTGTCGCCGCGCTTCTGGGGCATGCTCCGCGACCTGGCGCGTTTCTACCGCGAGGCGCCCGCATTGCTGGCCGGAGGACAGCCGGGCCCCACACTCGGCGACTACCTGCAGGCCGGCGGCTACGGCGATGCCTTCCGCGATGAACACCTGGTGCCGATGGCATCGGCCCTGTGGTCGTCGCCGCCGCAGGGCATCCTGGCGTTCCCGGCACGGTACCTGGTGCAGTTCATGGCCAACCACCACATGCTGACGCTGGGAGCGCGATCGCCCTGGCGCGTGGTGACGGGCGGTTCAAGCACCTATGTACAGGCATTGCGTCGTCGCTGGCGCGTGCAGGAGAGACGGTCCACGCCCGTGCGGGCGATACGCCGCGACGACGAAGGCGTGGAGCTCGACACCCGCCACGGCCGCGAGCGCTTCGACCATGTCGTCCTGGCCTGCCACAGCGACCAGGCACTTGCGCTGCTCCACGACGCGGAGGCCAGCGAGCACGCGATCCTCGGCGCCATCCGTTACCAGTCCAACGACACCGTGCTGCACACCGACGCCAGCGTGCTGCCGCGCGAACGCAAAGCCTGGGCGGCATGGAATGCGCATGTGCCCCGCGACCCTTCGGCGCCGTGCACCGTGAGCTACTGCATGAACCTGCTGCAAGGCGTCGCGTCGCCGGATCCCTTCGTGGTCACCCTCAACCGCAGCGAGGCGATCGATCCCGCGCGCATCCTCAAGCGCATGCACTACCGCCATCCGGTCTACGACCACGGCATGGTCGCGGCGCAGCAACGCAAGGCCGAGATCCAGGGCCGCCGCCGCACGTGGTTCGCCGGCGCCTACTGGGGCTGGGGCTTCCACGAGGACGGCATCCGCAGCGCGCGCGACGTGGTGGATGCCATCGAGGCGCTGACCGCAGGAACGGTTGGCCGGCGCGACGCCGAAGCGGTGAGCGCGTGACCGCTCCGCTGGCAAGCGCCGTATACGAGGGCTGGGTGCGGCATCGCCGGCACTCGCCGCGCGCGCACGCCTTTCGCTATCGCATGGCGCAGCTCTACCTGGACCTGGACGAAGTCGATACCGTGTTCGACCGCCGCTGGCTGTGGTCGGCGGATCGCCGCAACCTCGCGGAGTTCCGCCGGTGCGACTACCTGGCGCCGCACGACCGGCCGCTGGTCGAGGCCGTGCGCGACCGCGTCGAACGCGCGCTCGGCCATCGCCCGCAAGGCCCGGTCCGTCTGCTGACGCACCTGCGCTACGCCGGCTACGTCTTCAATCCGGTCAGCTTCTACTACTGCTTCCAGCCGGACGGCACCACGCTGGACGCCGTGCTGGCCGAAATCACCAACACGCCCTGGCGCGAACGGCACAGCTACGTATTGCCCATACACGACGGCGTGCCGTACGGCGACGGCTGGGAATGGGGCTTCGACAAGGACTTCCACGTGTCGCCGTTCCTGCCGATGGACTGCACCTACCGCTGGCGCTTCACGCCGCCCGACGATGCCCTGCGCGTGCACATGCAGGTCGACCGCGAAGGACGGCGCGCCTTTGACGCCACCCTGACCCTGCTGCGCCGACCCTTGGATGGCGCCTCGCTCGCGCGCGTGCTGTGGCGCTACCCGCTGATGACCACGCAGGTCGTGGCCGGCATCCACTGGCAGGCACTGCGCCTGTGGTTGAAGCGCACGCCGGTGCACGACCATCCTTCACTCGCACGCGAGACCCCATGAACGAGATCGCCGACGTCTCCGCTGTTCACTCTTACGGCGCGCTCGACCGCCTGCTGCGCTCGCAGCTGCTGGCCCGCCTGGACGCGCTGGACCATGGCGTGCTGGTGGTCCGCGACGCGCTGGGCGAACACCGCTTCGGCCATTCCGGCGAGGGAAGGTTGTCGACCGTGCACCTGTGGATCGACGATCCCGCGTTCTATCGCGCGCTCGCCGCGCAGGGCAGCGTGGGCGCCGGCGAGGCCTACATCGCCGGTCACTGGCGCTGCGACGACCTGGTCGGGCTGGTCCGGCTGCTGGTGCGCAACCGCACACTGCTCGATGGCATGGAGGGCGGCCTGGCCCGCATCGGTGGCTGGGCGCTGCGCCGCTGGCACGCACTCCGCCGCAACACGCGCGAGGGCAGCCGCCGCAACATCGCCGCGCACTACGACCTCGGCAACGATTTCTTCGCCCTGTTCCTGTCGTCGGACCTGATGTACTCCTCGGCGATGTTCGCCTCCCCGGACGACGACCTGGAGACAGCCTCCTGCCGCAAGCTCGATGCGGTGTGCCGCAAGCTGGCGCTCGCGCCGGGGGACCGCGTGGTCGAGATCGGCACCGGCTGGGGCGGCTTCGCGCTGCATGCGGCGCGCCACTACGGCGCGCACGTGACCACCACCACGATCTCGCGCGAACAGCATGCACTGGCCAGCCAGCGCGTGGTCGACGCCGGCCTGCAGGACCGGGTGACGCTGTTGCTGCAGGACTACCGCGACCTGCAGGGCGCTTACGACAAGCTGGTGTCGATCGAGATGATCGAAGCGATCGGCGCGCAGTATCTCGGCACCTTCTTCGGCAAGCTGGGCAGCCTGCTGCGCCCGGGCGGGCAGGCCTTGCTGCAGGCCATCACCATTGAGGACCACCGCTACCTGCAGGCGCGCGACTCGGTGGACTACATCAAGCGCTTCGTCTTTCCCGGCAGCTTCATCCCCTCGCTCAATGCCATGTATGACGCGAAGACCCGCGCCAGCGACCTGCAGGTCGTCCACCAGGAGGACTTCGGCCTGTCGTATGCGTACACGTTGCGCGCATGGCGGCGGCGCTTCATGACGCGCCTGGCGGATGTACGCGCGCAGGGCTTCGACGAGCGCTTCATCCGCCTGTGGGAGTTCTACCTGGCGTATTGCGAAGGCGGGTTCCTGGAGCGTTCCATCGGAGTGTCGCATCTGCTGATGGCGCGCCCGGCGCACGCCACGGAGGCGACATGAACCTGCTGCCCACACTCGGCCTGGTCGCCCTGCCGGCCGCAGTCGTGATGATGTACGGCTGGTACTGGCAGCGGCGTCGCGACAACGCCGGGATCGTCGACGTGCTGTGGTCGGCATGCGTGGGTGGCAGCGCCGTACTGCTTGCAGTCCTCGGTGATGGCGCGTGGCAGGCACGCGTGACGCTGGCCGTGCTCGGTGGCCTGTGGGGCGCGCGGCTCGCGCTGCACCTGTGGCGACGCGTGCGCCACGAACCGGAAGACGGCCGCTACCGCCATCTGCGCGACCACTGGCAAGGGCACCAGGGCAAGTTCCTGCTGTTCTTCATGGCGCAGGCGTTGCTGGTGGTGCTGTTTGCGCTTCCGTTCGCTGCCGCGGCGCGCAGCCCCGTGGACTCGGCGTGGCCGTGGATCGTGCTGGCGGTGGCCATATGGATGGGCAGCGTCGCCGGCGAGGCCATCGCCGACCGCCAGCTCGCGCGCTTCCGCGCAGATCCCGCCAACCGCGGGCGCACCTGCCGCGAGGGCCTGTGGCATTACTCGCGACACCCCAACTACTTCTTCGAATGGCTGCACTGGTTCGCGTACGTCGCGCTGGCAGCCGGTTCGCCGTGGTTCTGGCTGGCATGGACGGGCCCGGTGGTGATGTACGTGTTCCTGCGCTGGATCAGCGGCATCCCCTACACCGAAGCGCAGGCGTTGCGCACGCGCGGCGAGGACTACCGCGACTACCAGCGACGCACGCCGATGCTGTTCCCCTGGTTCCCGACACCCCGCGACGAGGAAACGACGCGATGAACACCATGACCGACGAGCTTCCCGTTGACCGCCCCGCCACCGGCCTGCTCGGCCTGGCCGAACGCGGCCTGCTGCCCGACGCGCTCGTTCGCGCCGGCATCCGCCGCCTGTGCGCGCAGCGCCTGCGCGACGAAGGCGAAGGTGGCCAGACGGCGCAGTCCGCACGCCTGGCGCAACGCCTGCGCGACCTCCAGCGCGGCGCACTCGCCCTGCATACCGACGCTGCGAACCGCCAGCACTACGAACTTCCACCCGCCTTCTTCCAGCACTGCCTTGGACACCGGCTGAAATACAGCAGCTGCTTCTATGCCACCGGCACCGAGACGCTGGACCAGGCCGAAGACGCCATGCTGGCCCTGTACGGCGAGCGCGCGGACCTGGCCGACGGACAGGACATTCTGGAACTCGGCTGCGGCTGGGGTTCGCTGACCCTGTGGATGGCGGAGCGTTACCCGAACGCGCGCATCACCGCTGTCTCCAACTCCCATTCGCAGCGCGAATTCATCGAGGCACGCTGCGCCGAACGCGGGTTGCGCAACGTCCGCGTCCTTACCCGCGACGTCAACCAGCTGCACCTGGAGCCGCAGGGCTTCGACCGCTGCGTGTCGGTAGAGATGTTCGAACACGTCAGCAACCATGCCGCGCTGCTGCGTCGCATCCATGACGCGCTGCGGCCGGGTGGCAGGCTGTTCGTGCACATCTTCGTGCACCGCCATCTGATGTATCCGTTCGAGACGCAGGGCGAGGACAACTGGATGGGCCGGCACTTCTTCACCGGCGGCATGATGCCGTCCGCCGACCTGCTGCTGTTCTTCCAGGACCATCTGCATCTGCAGGAACGCTGGCTGCTCGACGGCAGCCACTACCAGCGCACCGCCAACCACTGGCTGGCGCGGCACGATGCACATCGCGCGGAGGTGATGGACGTACTGCGCCAGGCCTATGGCGATGCCGCGCCGCTATGGAACCAGCGCTGGCGGATGTTCTGGATGGCCTGCGCCGAACTGTTCGGCTATCGCGACGGGCAGGAATGGCTGGTCGCGCACTATCGCTTCCAGCGACCCGCCCGGGAGCACTGACATGCGTACCCTGCCCTTCGTGCTGCTCGCGCTGATGGTCGCCACCACCACCGCGGCCTGCCGCTCCGGCAGCGTGAAGCCGTCCATCCCCACGGCCGCACCGGTCGACGTGGACCGCTTCATGGGCGACTGGTACGTCATCGCGCACATCCCGTCGTTTCCCGAACGCGAGGCCTATGCCGCCGTGGAGTCGTACGCGAAACAGCCGGACGGCCGCATCCAGACCACGTTCCGCTTCCGCAAGGGCGCGCTGGACGGACCGGAGAAGACGATGCACCCCATCGGCACCGTGAAGCCCGACGGTGGCGGTGCAGTGTGGGACATGCAGTTCGTCTGGCCGATCCAGGCCGAGTACGTGATCGCGTACGTGGACGCCGACTACCAGCATACGATCGTGGGGCGCAGCAAGCGCGACTACGTGTGGCTGATGGCGCGTACGCCGCGGATTCCGGAGACGGACTACCAGGCGCGCGTCCGCCAGATCGAAGCGCTGGGCTACGACGTGTCCAAGCTGCGGCGCGTACCGCACTGAGCAGCCGGCGGCTCCGCTGCAACGATTCGCGAACGGATCGCACGCTAGCATGGAGGCCCCGCCGCAACGGAACACCGCATGTCGTTCTCGGATCCAGACGCCGTCGCCCGCTACGCCCAGGGTCCCATCCGGCAGGTGCCCGGCTTCCAGGGAATGCAACAGATGGCGCGGCTCCTGCTTGCCGAACGCGTGCCCGACGATGGCCACGTACTGGTGCTGGGTGCCGGGGGCGGACTGGAGCTGAAAGCGTTCGCCGACGCGCAGCCCGGCTGGCGTTTCACCGGCGTCGATCCGTCGGCCGAGATGTTGAAGCTGGCCACCACCACCCTCGGACCGCTGGCGTCGCGCGCGGCGCTGGTCGAAGGCTACATCGACGATGCGCCGCCGGGCCCCTTCGATGGCGCGATCTGCCTGCTGACCCTGCACTTCCTGCCAGCGGAACAGCGCCTGCATACGCTGGCCGAAGTGCGTCGACGGCTCGCCCCCGGCGCACCGTTCATCGTCGCCCACCACAGCGTGGACGACGCAACGGACAAGCGCGAGCGCTGGCTTTCCCGTTACGCCGCTTTTGCCGTCGCATCCGGCGTGCCTGCCACGAGCATGGTCAGCGCTGCCGCCGCGATCAACGCGCGCCTGCCGCTGCTGTCGCCCGCGCAGGACGAAGCGCTGCTGGACGAGGCGGGGTTTGTCGATATCGAGCTGTTCTATGCCGGGTTCACGTTCCGCGGCTGGGTCATGCGCAACCCTGGCTAGACATGCCACGCGCGACCCAGGATGGGATGGCACATGGCCGGCAGGGCTCGCGTTTCCGGAACGTATCCCGGGTTCGCGGCGCTCGCCCGGGATTCACTTGCAGCAACAACAGGCGATCAGGTCGGCGCGAAACCGCGCGTGGCCTTCTTCTCGCTCTTCTCGGCGCGCTTTTCCTTCATCGTCTTCGCCGGCTTTTTCTTCTGCTCTTTCTTCTTGTCCAGGCCCTTGGCCATCACGTGTACTCCCATGGTCGTTGCGACCGCCGGGAGCATGACACATCCGGGGCGCCAGGGAGGTGAGGCTGCATGGGGTCAGCCGACGCAAGGCATAGCGTTTGTGCGGGAACCCTCCTGCCCGCCTACAGCGCCATGCCGGGATGCCAGCCGCTGCGGGCCAGGAAGGCGCGGGCGTCGTCCATCTCCAGGATCTCGCGCAGCGCCTGGCGCTTGTCGGGCGCGTTGCGGTAATAGGCCTTGGCGATCCGGTAACCGACCCAGTAGCCGAGATCGCCCGGCTGCTCCGGGGTGGTGTTGTAGACCCAGTCCTTGAGCTCGGTCTTGTCGATGTCGGCGGCGAAGCGGGTCTCGATTTCCTGCTCGCGACCTGCCGCCATCGCCGCGGTGCGGCCGTAGGCGATCTCGCCCGCCACCAGTTCGCCGACGAATTCGGCGATGCCCTCGAGCAGCGAGATTTCCAGTACCGTCGGCGCGGGCTTGTCGCTCAGTTTGTGCGCGTTGACCTGCTGCACATGAACGTATTCGTGCGCGAGCACGTAGACGATCCTGTCCTCGGGGTCGGCATTGAGCCAGTCCGCGTCGCACAGCGCCTCCAGGCCCACCTGGATGCCGGTATCGGGGGCGCCGATGGCGATCGGCTTGCCGCGACCGATGGCGATGGTCACCGGCGGGAAGCGCGCCTCGCCATACAGCCCGCCGAGGTCGCGCAGGGCCTTCTCGAGCCGCGCGCGCGCCTGCGGCAGTACGGCCAGGCAGCGGCGCGCATCGGCATAGAGCGCGGGATCGCGTGCCACGGCATCCGCAATGCGTTGCCCCGTGGTGTTGCGCAGACGGGCGAACAGGCGCAACCCTTCCGAACCCTGCTCCAGGTAGTCGCGCTGCAGTTGCGCAGCCGTCGGCTTTCCGCCCGCCGCATCGTAGACGCGGTAGAACAGCGCCACGTCATCGGTCTGCACGACGGCGCCTTCCGTGGCGGCAGTCGGTGCATCCATTTCCGCCGCAGCGGAAAGGCCTGCCTGCGTGCCCAGCACTGCGAGCAACAGCATGGCAGCGGCCCGCACACGCGTGAAGGCGAATCCTGGCAATGGACTGCGCTGGATCATCCTGATGAAGTCCCACTGGGGTGCCACACGCATCGGTTCCCGTCCCGTTTCGATTTCGTGTGCCGATTCTGACCGCTGGGCCCGCCTCCGGCCAACGGGTCACCGCGCTGCGATGGCGAAATCCCTAGACGGACAACAACGCAGAGAAGAAGCCCGCTCCCATCCACACGGCGAACGCTGCCATGGCCGCGATGAGCCTGAGTTCGTCGGAGCGGACGACCGCGCCCCCTGCGAGCAGCAGGACGACGACCACGGTGCACGCGCTGTAGGCGACGAGCATGTGCCCACCCCAGACCAGAAGAGCCGGTGGCCCGAGTAGCCCCGCGTGCCAGATGGTCTTGACGGGAAGCCAATCGGGTCGGAAGAAGGCCACAAGACTGAGGCCGCCATACACCGCCAGCAGCACAACGACTGCGACCCGGGCAGCAAGGTGATGGCGTTGTGCTCCTGACGTGAGCAAGCATTCACTCCTTTGGACACTGGCGCAGTCTAGCGTCGGCTCACAGGGCGCTGGATGCGCGTCCGCCTCGCGTGCAACCCAGCCTCACCGCACGGCCAGTGCCACCGCATCCGCACCGGCCGGGAAATGCAGTTGCCCGGTGGTGTCGTTCACGGCGCGCCACACGCCTTCGGCGACGTCGGACTCGGCCGTCACCGCGGTGATGCTGCCCAGTCCGGCAAATACGCTGTGGGCGAAGGGCTCGTATGCCTCGGGGATCAGGCCCTGCATGCGCTGCTGGCCATTGGCGGTGAACCGGGTCGACGGACCATAGCCGGGTTCCACCAGCTTGACCCGCACATCGAAGGCCTTGAGTTCGTGCTCCAGCGATGCGGTGAAACCTTCGACTGCGGTCTTGCTGGCGGTATACGCCGCCACCAGCGGGAACGGTGCCAGCGTCGCGCTGGAGGTGACGTTCACGATGACACCTGCCCTGCGCTGACGGAACTGCGGGATGACGGCCTGGCACATGGCCATCAGTCCGAACGTATTGGTTTCGAATACCTCGCGCACGGTGTCCATGGGCGTGGCCTCGAATGCACCGAACAGACCGATGCCGGCATTGTTGACCAGCGCGTCGATGGGACCCGCGGCCTCCAAGGCGCTGGCGATGCTGTCCGGCCGGGTGACGTCCAGCGCGAGCACGCGCAGATGGGGTGAAGCGGGGAGCAGGTCTTCGCGCGGATGCCGCTGGGTGGCGATGACGCTCCAGCCCTGCGCGAGGAAGTGGCGGGCGGTTTCCAGGCCGTAACCGGACGAGCAGCCGGTGATCAGGACGGTCTTCATTTCGTTCTCCGAGGGTGAGTTGACTCGGCGGGAACGATAGGCCAGCCTTTCCGGATGATCGATAGCGCATCGTCCTGTTTGTTTTAGCCGGAGTCCGGAATGGGGGATCCACTTTCCGACGTCGTCCAGCTGCTGCATCCGCAGGCGGTCTTTGCCAACGTGATCAGCGGCAAGGGCAACTGGGCCGTGCGGTATGCCGACTACGGCCAGCCCGGCTTCTGCATCGTGCTGGAAGGCAGCGCGCGGCTGGCCGTGGATGGGCACGCCCCCATCACCATCAGTGCGGGTGACTTCGTGCTGCTGCCGACCACGCCCGCCTTCACGCTTTCCGGCTTCGTGCCGGCGCCACCTGTCTTCATCGACCCCGACGTCGTACCGGGCGGGCAAGGAGAACTGCGTCATGGCGATCCCGACGGACCGCCGGACATGCGCTCGCTGGGCGGCGCGTTCCTGTTCGACACCCGGGACGCCGCGCTGCTGGTCTCGCTGCTGCCCACGGTCGTCCATGTGCAGGGGTCGCAGCGGCTCATGCAACTGGTGCAGATGGTCGGCGAAGAGTACGCGCAGCAGCAGCCGGGCAATGCATACATGCTGTCCCGGCTGGTGGAGATGCTGCTGGTGGAAGCCATGCGCTCGACCACTGCAGGCAACGCGCCGCCCGGCCTGTTGCGCGGACTGGGCGATGAGCGGCTGGCGATGGCGCTCAAGCAGATCCATGCGCGCATCGCGCATGGGTGGACCGTGGGCGAGCTGGCGAAGGCCGCCGCGCTCTCACGCTCGACGTTCTTCGAACGTTTCACCCGCGCCGTCGGCGTGCCACCGATGGAATACGTGCTGGCGTGGCGCATGGAAGTCGCGAAGGAATTGCTCAGGCGCGACGGCCTCAGCGTGACCGAAGTGGCCGAGCGCGTCGGCTACGGCTCGACCAGCACGTTCAGCGTGGCCTTCAGCCGGCACGTGGGCGAACCGCCCAGCCGGTATGCAGGCGGGCCGTGAAGCGTCTAGGCACAGGGAAATGCATCCGCTTCGGACCGGCGTACGAACCGCGTCGCCGCGACACCCCTACCGACCTGTGCGTCGCGCTTCCCAGAATGCGGCATCGTCGCCCGCTTCCTGTTGCAGCCATCCGCAGAATGCGTTGACGGCGGCGCGTGGGCGCGCATCGTCCCGTCGCAGCAGCCAGAAGGCGTATGCGTTGGGCAGGCTGCGCTCGAAGGGCGGGAGCAGCCGGCCATGGAGCACGTCTTCCTTCACCAGGGGCGCGATGCCCAGCGCAATGCCGTGGCCGGCGATGGCCGCTTCCTGCGCCAGGTAGATGCTGGCGAAGACCGGGCCGCGACTTGCATCGACACCCTCGACACCGGCGGCTTCCAGCCAGTCGGCCCATTGGGGCACGCCGGGCCGGCCCAGCGCGCTTTCGTCGTGCAACAGCGTCTGCTGTCGCAGATCGTCCAACCGCGACAGCGCCAACGATGGCGCACAGACGGGAAATGCCGGCGCCTCCATCAGCCGTTCCGCATGCAGGCCCGCATACCCACCGGGCCCGTAGCGGATGGCGACATCGACACCGCGCGCGAAGTCGGCCGGCTCGTTGCCGGTTTCGATACGCACGCGGATATCGGGGAACGCGTGATGGAAGCGGTGCAGCCGCGGCGCCAGCCACTTGGCGGCGAATGATTCCAGCGTGCTTATGCGCAGATCCGCCGATGCGTGCGATGTCACGCGGTCTAGCGCCAGATCCAGTTGCCCGAAGATGTCGCCCAGCGCGGCCGCCAGCGCCTTGCCTTCGGCGGTGAGTTCCACCGAGCGATTGCCGCGATGGAACAGGGTGACGCCCAGATACGTCTCGAGGTGCTTGACCTGATGGCTGACCGCCGCCGGTGTGACGAACAACTGCTGTGCGGCCGTGTTGAAACTCAGGTTCCGTGCCGCCGCTTCGAACGTGCGGAGCGCATTGAGTGGCGCGGGATGACGGGGCTTCACGAGCACCTGGGCGGAGGGGGTCCGGCCGGCATCGTATCGCGTTACTTTTTCTGAAGCGAACGACAAAACAACTCGTTTGTCGCCACCGAGGGCGTTGGCCACCATGTCGCCACCCACGGCAAGGCGACCCTCGTGAAGTTCGAAGAAGTGCATACCGATGTGCTGATGTTTGTCGGCGACGACGTGCAATCCGTCGCCACCGCGTTCATCGATGGCGATGACGTGCTGCTGGTCGATTCACTGGGCAGTGCGCACGACGCAGGCCACCTGCGCGACGTGCTGTGCGGGCAGTTGGGCAAGACCGTGCGCCTGCTCGCTGCCACCCATTTCATGAGCGACCACATCGCCGGCATGTCGCTGTTTCCCGACGCGCTGACGATGGCCCATAGGCACCATCGCCATGCCTACCTGTCGCAGAACCGCCGCCTGGATGCGCTCTACCGGGAGCCGGACATGGTGTTCGACAACATGGCCCTCCGCTGGGGCGCGCATGCGCTGCGCTTCCTCCACAACCCGGGCAAGACGATGGACCACCTGAGCGTGGACGTGCCCACGGCGGACCTGGTCTGCGCGGGCGACAACATCGTCGGCAACATCGTCTACCTGTCGAAGGCCGACCCCGCCCTGCTTCGCGCCGCCATCGGGCGGATGCGCCAGTTCGGCCGCGGAACGGTGATCGGTGGACACATCGGCAGGTTCCACGCAGTGGTGCTCGACAATGCCCTGCACTATCTCGACCAGCTGCGGGATGCCGTGGTCCGCTGCCGCACGCAGGTATCGGCGGTGGAAACCGACGACCGGATCGCGACGATCCGCATCGAGGATTGCCTCGCACCGGGCGTGGTGCCGACGGCGTTCGAACGCGCGTGGCATGGGCACAATCTCGAGGTCATCACGTCACAGGCGATCTTCGCGCTGGATGCCTCCCTCGCATCCCGGGAGATGCACGCATGAACGGTGATCCGGAAGCACGTCCTCCCAGGGGAGGCCGCAGGCGGTTCCTGGCGGGTTGCGTGGGCGCATCCGCCGCTGCGCTGCTGCCGTCGGGCAGCCTGCTGGCGTCAGGCCGCGCGCCCACGCTGCGCATCCAGCGCCTGGCGTGGGCCGGCATCCGCCTGCAGTTGCCGCAAGCGACCTTGTTCATCGATCCGCTGGTCAACCCGGACGCCTGGGGAACCGCGCTCGGCGACCGGCTGGTGCCGGTGGATGACAGCGTGGGCGAGACCAGCGTGCTGATCACCCATACGCATTCGGACCACTTCGATGCACACGCCGTGGCGGATGCGCTCGGCCGTGGCGGTGTGCTCGCCTATCCAGCGGGGACACAGCCGTTGCCGATGCCGGCCGGCGCACGCGCCAGGCCGAGCGCGCTGTGGGAACCCCAGTTGCTGGGTGACTTCACCGCCACGCCGGTACCTGCGTCGGACGGGTATGGCGACACCCAGGTGTCATGGGTGGTCGCTGCCGGCGGACGCCGCATCTTCCATGGGGGCGACACCTTGTGGCACGGCCACTGGTGGCGCATCGGCCGCCAGCTCGGGCCGTTCGATGCGGTCTTCCTCCCGATCAACGGCGCGCGATTCGGCTGGCGACAGCCCGTCAGCGGCCAGCCGGGCGTGCTGACGCCCGAGCAGGCGGTCGCCGCCGCCACCATCCTGGGTGCGCGCACGCTGGTGCCCATCCACTACGGCATCACCGGCATGAAGGAATACGTGGAAGCGGACGACGCACCGGGTCGACTGCGCGAAGCGGCGCACGAGAGATCGATGGACGTCCAACAGGTGGCCCCCGGCGATTGGGTGGCCTGGCGTCCCTGACCCGATGCCGACGCGACGATGCAGCACGCCCATGTGCGGCTGACGATCGCACTGCTTCCAGCGTCGCGCTCGCCCGCCAGGTCCGGAGCATGACCACTAGACCGGAAACACCTGCTTGCAAGGCACAAAGACTCGCCGACGCCCCTCGGCGGCTCGCGGGCAAGGGAGAAACACGCGCCGCTGCAAGCCTCGACCCGTCGCCGACGAGGCTCACTGGGTGACGCGCGGATATCCGAAGCCTGCGGCCGAGCCTGCAGATTCTGCGACCGGGTGTTCGAGGCTTGCGCCTCCGACGCTCCCGCACTCGCGCGCACGTCTCTGCATGTCGCGTGCAAGGCGCGTGCAAGGCGCGTGCAAGGCGCAGGCAGGTCAGCGTCGGGAAGCGGTAGGTTGCCGGCGACATTCCGTGGGGTGCGGATGGGGTCGGCTCGATCCGCTGTGGGGCTGCGGGCGCTTTCAGCCGGACACGGACGTTCGTCGAAGCGCCCGTGCATGCCGGGGATTGCCTGGAGGCCATGCAGCGACCAGTCGCCCCACAGCAGCATCAGGTTCCTACCGGATCGAGCAAGCGCTCGTAGAGCGCAGTACTGCTCGGTGAGGTTCATGGCACTTCACGAGGGAGGGGGCTCAGGCAGGCCGTTCAGTCGGCAGCCGCGCCAGGACGTGCGCCCGGCAGACCTCCAGGATTTCGTCCGCCAGCGGTGAATCGTCGGGACAGGACCTCGACAACACCACCGCTCCAACGGCCTGGGCCATCAGGACGATCCGGCGCGCACGCGCCTCGTCGCTCTCGTTGTCACCCGGAGCCTGCTCCTGGCGCGCTGGCGCCGACAACTGATGCTCGATGCCTGCCGCAAACGCCGCCTTGACCGATTCCGGCTGGCGCGCGGCATCCGCGCAGAGCGCGGCCATCGTGCAACCACTGCCCGGGTTGTCCCGGTGTTCCCGGGAAATGTAGTAGCTCATGAAGTCAGCCGGACCGCCGCTCATCGCGGCGTCCGCGGAGCGCGCCAGGCCGCAGGCTGCCGCTTCTGCCATCAGGTCGGTCTTGGAGCCGAAATGCTTGTAGAAGCCGCCATGGGTGAAGCCGGCGGCGGCCATCAGGTCCGCGACGCCCACGCCGTCGTAACCCCGCTCCCTGAACAGAGTGGACGCGGTTTCGACGATGCGCGCCCGATTTGCCTGCGCTTGTTGCTTGGTGACCTTCATGACCCGTGTCTCTGGATGTTCCGCCTGTGGAAGGTCGGCACTATATCACTGATAGATGATGCCCATAATCAAACCATTGACATCAATGATTACGGTCATCATCATTGATGCCTCGACCAGGACGGGATCCGGGAGAGGCGCTCTACCCGGCCATCCAATCCACCTTCACACCTCAGGCACGACATGACCGACACCACGCTGTTCCAACCCTACCCACTCGGCCCGCTGACCCTCGCCAACCGCATCGTCATGGCACCGCTGACGCGCAACCGCGCCGGTGCCGGCCTGGTGCCCGGCGCGCTTGCCGCCACCTACTACGCGCAGCGCGCCTCGGCCGGACTGATCATCACCGAGGCCACCCAGGTCTCGGCGCAGGCCCAGGGTTACCAGGACACCCCCGGCCTGTACACGCAGGACCAGATCGACGGCTGGCGTCAGGTAACGGATGCCGTGCATGGCCGAGGCGGGCGCATCTTCGCGCAGCTGTGGCACGTTGGCCGCATCTCCCATGTCGATCTGCTCGGCGGCGCCGCGCCTGTCGCCCCTTCCGCCATCCGCGCGCAGACCAAGACCTTCGTCAACAACGGCTTTGCCGATGTTTCCGAGCCGCGTGCGCTGGACATCAACGAATTGCCGGGGATCGTCGACGACTTCCGCCAGGCCGCCGCCAACGCGATCGCGGCCGGCTTCGACGGCGTGGAGATCCACGGTGCCAACGGGTACCTGCTGGAACAGTTCATCAAGGACGGCGCCAACCAGCGCACCGACGCCTACGGAGGCTCCATCGAGAATCGCGCGCGCCTGCTGCTGGAAGTCACCGCCGCGGTGGTCGAGCAAATCGGTGCCGACCGCACCGGCGTACGTATCTCGCCGGTGTCGCCGGCCGGCGCCATTTCCAGCAGCGATCCGCAGCCGCAGTACGACTACATCGTCGAACAACTCGATGCACTCGGCATCGTCTATCTGCACGTGGTGGAAGGCGCCACGGGTGGCCCACGCGAGGTGGCGCCGTTCGACTTCGATGGCCTGCGCCGCCGCTTCACGCGCACCTATCTGGCCAACAACGGTTACGACCTGCCACTGGCCAATGCCCGCCTCAGCGAGGGCAAGGCGGACCTGTTTGCGTTTGGCCGTGCCTTCATCAGCAACCCCGATCTGGTCGAGCGTCTGATGACCGGTGCGCCCCTTGCCGCATTGAACCCGGCCACGTTGTACGGCGGCGGCGCCCAGGGCTACATCGACTACCCGACCCTGGCCGACGCACACGCGCAGTGAGGCCGCGCACGCCGCTGCTTTGCCGCCTCATCCGATTAGCCCTGCGCATTGCCCCCTGACCCACATCCCTACCCCCAGAGACAGCCATCATGACCGTGCTTCCCACCACCCTCATCACCGGCGCTTCCAGCGGCATCGGCGCCACCTATGCCGAACGCTTCGCGCGACGCGGCCACGATCTCGTGCTTGTCGCACGCGACAACGCGCGCCTGGAAACACTCGCCGCTCGCCTGCGCCAGGAAACGGGCGTCGCCATCGAGGTGCTGCCGGCCGACCTCACCCGCCGCGATGAACTGGCCGCGGTCGAAGCGCGCCTGCGCGACGATGCCGCCATCGGCATCCTCATCAACAACGCAGGCGTCGCGCAGTCCGGTGGTTTCATCGACCAGTCGGCCGACAGCATCGAGCGGCTGGTGACCTTGAACACGACCGCGCTGACACGCTTGGCCGCCGCCGTCGCTCCGCGGCTGGTGGAGGCCGGCGAAGGTGCGATCGTGAACATCGGCTCCGTCGTGGGCCTGGCGCCAGAATTCGGCATGTCCGTCTACGGCGCGACCAAGGCCTTCGTGCTGTTCCTGTCCCAGGGGCTGAGCCTGGAACTGGCGCCCAAAGGGGTTTACGTGCAAGCGGTCCTCCCTGCGGCCACCCGCACCGAAATCTGGGAGCGTGCCGGTATCGACATCAACACATTGCCCGAGGTGATGGATGTGGGCGAACTGGTCGATGCGGCGCTGGTCGGATTCGATCGCCGCGAAGCCGTCACCATTCCTCCCCTGCATGTGGCCGCACGCTGGGACACCCTGGACGCCACGCGCCAGGCCTTGCTCACCGACATCCGCCAGGCGCAGGCCGCCGAGCGCTACCGCGTCGCTGTCTGAGGCCGGAATACGACAGGCCGCGCCTTGTCGGCCCGGAACTGAATGGTGCCCACGTCCAACAGTTTCGACATGGCGCGCCGCATTCCCCACTCGCAACTTGTCATCTACGAGGACGCCGGGCACGGCGCCATCTTCCAGTATCACGCCGGGTTCGTGCCCAAGGCGTTAGCGTTCCCCGGCGACTGACGTCTGCCCTGCCAGGTGACGGCACCGCACGTCCACCTGGTCAAACCACCCACTCAGAGACGCAGAACCATGAAAGCCTTCGTGATCGATCGCTACGGGAAAAAAGAGACCGGCCGTATCGGCGATGTACCCGAGCCGGACCTGCGCGACGATGACATCCAGATCAAGGTCCATGCCGCGGGTGTCAACGCGCTGGACTCCAAGATCAAACGTGGCGAGTTCAAGCTGATCCTGCCCTACCGCTTTCCCCTGGCCCTCGGTAACGACGTGGCTGGCACGGTCGTGCGCGTCGGTGCCCGTGTCCACCAGTTCAGGCCGGGCGACGAAGTCTATGCACGCCCCGACGATGACCGCATCGGCACCTTCGCCGAGTTCATTGCCATCAAAGCATCGTCGGTAGCTCTGAAACCCCAGAATCTCGATATGGTCGAGGCCGCCTCCCTGCCATTGGTAGCCCTGACGGCATGGCAGGTGCTGGTCGAGACAGCGAAGCTGCAGAGAGGACAGAAAGTCTTCATCCAGGCCGGCTCTGGAGGCGTTGGCACCATCGCCATCCAGCTTGCCAAACATCTTGGCGCCTTCGTCGCCACGACCACGAGTACGGCCAACGTCGCTTGGGTGAAGACCCTGGGCGCGGATGTCGTCATCGACTACAAGCAGCAGGATTTCGCCGCCGCGCTCCATGACTACGACGTGGTGCTCAACAGCCTCGGCAGCGATGAACTGGACAAATCCCTCCGGATTCTCAAGCCGGGCGGGCATCTCGTCTCGATATCCGGTCCGCCCTCCCCGGCGTTCGCCACTGCGCGCGGACTGGCATGGCCGCTCAAGCAGGTGATGCGCCTGTTGAGCCGAGGCATTCGCAAGAAGTCCAAGCAGAAGAATGTCGAGTACACGTTCGTCTTCATGCGCGCCGATGGGGCTCAGTTGCGCGAGATCTCCGCGCTCATCGAATCTGGCGCGATCCGCCCCGTCGTCGACAAGGTGCTCCCGTTCAAGGACACCAGCGAAGCCCTGGCCTACTCAGAAAGCGGGCGCGCCAAGGGCAAGGTCGTGGTGCAGATGCTGTAGCGGCCCGCGAATAGTCCGGCCCTGGAATTCCCTGTCGCTTCAAACGACAGGGGAGCGATTCAAGCGCCTCCACAGGCGAAAGCACGGGCCTGCGGCCCCACATCACCGCCTTCTGGCTGTCGGTGTAACAGGTCCTCTTCCTGCACGTCATCTGCAACACTCGTGCTGCCTGCGCAGCGTTCCGCATGTTGCATCGATCAGCCGAATCCACGGACAGACGCAGACACTCCATCAAGAAGAACGCATGCGCTTGACATCGCGCTGGGGCGGTTCGCCGAAGAGACGGCTGTATTCGCGACTGAACTGCGACGGGCTCTCGTAGCCCACGAGCCCACTCGCATTGCTGGCGTCGAGGTTCTGGTTGAGCATCAACTGCCGCGCTTCCTGCAGCCGGAGCTGTTTCTGGAACTGCAGCGGGCTGGTACCGGTGATGGCACGGAAGTGCTGGCGAAACGTCGAAGGGCTCATGTGCACCCGGCTCGCTAGCGCGTCGGCCTGCAAGGGCTGCTTGAAGTTGCGCTTCAACCACGCGACGGCCTTGGCGATCTGCTGGTTGGGCGACCCGGTCGCCACCAGATCCTGGAGGTACCCGCCATGAGGGCCGGCCAGCAGCCGGGCGGTGATCTCCTGCTGGATCAGTGGCGAAAGCGCCTGCACCAGCGCAGGCTCATGCAGCAATCCTACGAGGCGAACCAGCGCATCGACCAGGGCCGCCTCCAAGGTTTCGACCGAGATGGACCGGCAGGCGCGCTCTCGCTTGCGCGGCGGCAGCTCCAAATCGGAAGCCAACTGCGTGATGAGCCTGATATCCAGGGTCAGGAACAGACCGAGGAACGGCTCCCGGTTGGAGGCGTGCGCCACGTGCGACACGACGGGTGAATCGATGGTGGTGAGCATCGATTGTCCGGGGGCGTAGTCGATGACCTCGCTGCCCATCAGCACCTGCTTGCTGCCCTGGGCAACGACGCCGACGCCCAGGCCATAGACGCAATGCAGCGGCTCGGTGGGCGCGCTGCGACGGTGCAGCGAAAGACAGGGAATAGCCGTCACGTGGTCGCCATCGCATCGGGCAACCCGCTCGATGGCCCTGGCCAGTCGTGCCGGGTCGGCCAGTGACGCAGAAGTCTCTGCTTCCAGCGTTCTCATGCGGATCTCCGTCATTCGATGCTTCCGCCCAAGCGTACATGCCCTCCGTCGTCCGGATGCCCGTCCTGATCGGGATTCGTCATTCCAGGCAATACCGCCGGCAGATCCGGCAATCCCTCCGGATGGCGGGGGCGGACACTGGCGGCCCTTGTCCAGCATCCGTCAGCAAAGGTGCCCCCATGAGCTATCCCACCTGCAACCTCGACCGCCGGGAATTCCTGGCCCACTCCACCCTGGCTGCCGCTGGTTTGGCGGTTGCGTCCCTCGGAACGGCCTACACCGCCAGCGCCAGTGCCACCAAATCGGAGGCCGCTGCCGCGCATTCCAGGAAGATGCCGAGGAAGCTTGGGACCTTGCACGTCTCGGCGATGGGTGCCGGCGCGATGAGCATCAGCGCCAACTACGGACCGCCCGCGGACCGCACGCAGGGCATTGCGACGCTTCGCGCCGCGCGCGAGCAGGGCGTGACCTTCTTCGATACCGCCGAGGTCTACGGCCCGTACACCAACGAGAGCCTGGTCGGTGAAGCGCTCGCGCCGTTCCGCGACGAAGTGGTCATCGCGACCAAATTCGGCTTCGACCTGGAGAAAGGCGGCGTTACCAGCCGTCCTGAGCATATCCGCAAGGTCGTCGAAGGCTCGTTGGCGCGCCTTCGCACCGATCGCATCGACCTGTACTACCAGCACCGCGTCGACCCGTCGGTGCCGATCGAGGATGTCGCGGGCGCGGTGAAGGATCTGATTGCCGAGGGAAAGGTGCTGCACTTCGGCCTGTCGGAGGCAAGCGCCCCCCATATCCGCCGAGCGCATGCCGTGCAGCCGGTTACCGCGGTGCAGAGCGAGTACGCATTCTGGTTCCGCGGACCGGAGGGCAACGGCGTCCTGAAAGCCTGCGAGGACCTGGGCATCGGCTTCGTACCGTGGAGTCCGCTGGGACAAGGGTACCTGACCGGAAAGTTGGGGGCCGACGTCCGCTTCGATCCTGACAAGGACCTTCGCTCGCTGTTCCCGCGGCTGACGGCGGAGAACCGGGTGAAGAACCTTCCCGTGCTCGCATTGATCCAGCGCGTCGCAACGCGCAAAGGCACGACACCTGCCGCGCTTGCCTTGGCGTGGCTATTGGCCCAGAAGCCGTTCATCGTCCCGATTCCCGGCACTCGTCGCGAGGATCACCTGAAGGAAAACCTGGCGGCTCTGGATGTCAGCCTGTCGCCGGCCGACCTCCACGAACTGGAATCGGCGTACGCCTTGATGACAGTGCATGGGCTCCGGATGGGCGAGGCGCACATGCGAGCGATCGACGGATGGCCCGTCAGCACGATCTGACAACGAAACCCAATCATTGGAGCGCCTCATGACAAGCAGGATCTGGTTCATCACCGGGGCGGGCCGCGGCCTCGGCCTTGAGATCGCCCAGGCGGCACTCGCGCAGGGCGACGCCGTCGTCGCCACGGGCCGTGATGCTGGCAAAGTCGAGGCCGCGATAGGGCCGAACCCGGATCTGCATTGCGTCCGCCTCGACGTGACCAGCGAGGCCGAGGCACGGGACGCAGTAGCCAGTGCAGTGGAGCGATTTGGTCGCATTGACGTGCTGGTCAATAACGCAGGCAATTTCTTTGCGGGCTTCTTCGAGGAACTCAGTTCTGCCCAGGTCCGGAGCCAGATCGAGACCCTGCTGTTCGGCCCGATGAACGTGACCCGTGCGGCGCTGCCCGTGATGCGCAGGCAACGCGCGGGCTTGCTGCTGACGATTTCCTCGACGGCGGGCATCGCCGGTGGTTTGTTCTGCTCGGCGTATGCCGCCGCGAAGTTCGGCGTTGAAGGGTGGATCGAGTCATTGGCGCTGGAGGTGGCACCGTTCGGTATCCGATCGATGCTTGTCGAGCCGGGCTTCTTCCGCACCGAGCTGCTGACGGCGGAGTCGACGACATACGCCGCAGGATCCATCGACGACTACGCAGCGCGCACCGCCGAGACGGTAGCCGCCTGGACCGGCATGAATGGCAAGCAGGGCGGAGACCCGACGAGACTCGCCGAGGCGCTGGTGCAACTCGCTCGTCATGATGACCCTCCGGGAAGGTTTGCGGCGGGCACGGACGCGATCCAGGTATTCGAAGCCAAGGCCAACACGTTGCTCGCGCAGGCCGCGGCCCATCGTGGATTGTCGTCGTCCCTCGGGTTCCCGGATCCCTGACCCGCTGATCCAACGTTCCATGTGGCCGGACACGGACATGGTTCTGCTTTCCCACTGCGAGCGCCCCGGCCTTCCAGCTTCCAGGGGGAGCCGTGCCGGCGCGTTGAAGAAGCGGGCGGACTCAAGGAGTCGCGGGCAACTGGCGCCGACTGCATCGCGAAGAGTGACGATTCTCGGGCCAGACCTTGCACGCCGAATGTCTGCTCCTACCGGCGAGCTGACACGGAGCTATGGTCCCTTGCAGCGAATCCTCGATCGCCTTCGTAAGGGCGCCAACGTTGTCATCTGAGCCAACGTCAACATAGGGCGAAGAGCGCATGAACGCAGGGGCAGCCTATCTCTCCAGGGGCTCCAAAGTGACCAGGACTACGTCGTTGCTTCGCATCGCCAGATCGAGGTCGAGAAGTCCGTCGCTGCCTACACGCAACATCGTGTCCTGCTCGGCTTGATCGGAAGTAGCGGACTTCAGGGCGTTCAGCTGCACTGCACTCACGTCCGACGGCAGGCCCATGTCTATATAAGCCGACAGAGGATCGTTCTTGAGGTATCCCGTGCGATGCACCTTCAACCGGTAGCTCCCCGGCTGGATGCTCTTCAGATGGATAGAGAGCGGTACCGCCGGTCTGGCGACCAGCTTGCGGGTATAGAACGGCCTGTTGCTGACGTCCTGGACGGGTTGTTGCCAGTCCCAGGCGAGTATCGCGATCTTCCTTTCATCCACGGATGCCCATGCCAACTCATCGTTCGTGGGAATCTCGCGCCCAGTGAGCTGATTCAAATACTTGTAGGCGAACCACGTGGGCTTTCGCACCCCCTCACGATTCATGAGACCGAATCCCCCGTGGAAGGATGCCGGGGGTGGGCCCGCCTCCTCGAAAAGATCGGTGTAGGCCCAGTAGCTCATGCCCTGGGCCAGCCCCCTCGCCTGCTTCAACTTGGTCAGCGCATAGGGGGCGTTGATGTAGCTGTCATGCACCACGTCCCTGGGGCTGTAGCTGCTGCTCCATTCCGTGAAATAGAGGGGCAGGCCCGGGAAGGCCGACGCATCGATCTCTTTCCGTGCCCTGCGCACATCCGCAACGATCGCATCGGGCGAACTCAGCAGTTTGGTGTCCTGCCCGCCCTGTTCGTCCAGAAAACCGCCATCGACGCCATAGGTATGCGTGGTGACGAAATCGATCGGCACCTCTTTGTCATCGCAGAATGCCAGAAACTCCGGGATCCAAGCCGCGCCCGCCGTGGATGGACCGCCCACACGCAATCGGGAGTCCACCGCCTTCAGGGTTCTGGCCGTATTGGCGTAGAGCTCGAAATATGCATCCCGGTCGGCGCCCTCCCAGAAGTCCTTCAGATTGGGCTCATTCCACACCTCGAAATACCAGCTGCGCACCTCATCGACGCCATACCTGGCGATCACGTGCCGCAGGTATGCGTCGATCAGATGGCGCCACATGGCGGGCTTGGGGTGCGATGTGTTGGCCTTCCAGTAGAAGAGCGACTGATCGGATGTCTTCAGCGCAGCGGGCGTGAAGCCGAGCTCCACGAATGGGCGGACTCCCTTGGCCAGCAGCGCGTCGTACAGCTGATCGATCCTGGTCCAGTCATAGACGATCGCACCGTCAACGTGACGGACCGTACCCAGCGTGTCGTGGAACAGGTCGTGGAAACGCAGGTACTCGAACCCGAGCTCGTCGGCTGCCACCGCCAGGTGGGCCTGTGAGTCCTCGCGGATCAATGTTCCCGGGTAGTCCGAACCCACCGAAAGGGCGAAGAATCGATCCACCGGCTCGACGGCCTTGTCGATATCCAACTCGATCCTGCGTGAAGGCTGGTCGGCAGCCGCGCAGGGCATCGCGATGCCGAGAAACATCGCAAGGAGTACTCGACGCATGTCGAAGGATCCGGAGTCTTCTGGGGCTTTCGAGCATAGCGACGCATCCCATGCGGGAGCTATTCGAATATGTGCCCGAGCTATGCCGGTAACGCTATTGCTCCGTGGCACTGCCTGGCCAGTGGCTGGAGCCTGTGCCAACAACAGACGGATTCGCGCGCACAGGGCGTGTCCGGGAAAACGCCTGGTGAAACAACGTCAACGTTGCGTCTGCGCTCGGCCCGACAGGCTGCGCGACCTGCAGCGAGTTCGCCTGCAGCATGAGCTGCAGATAGAGGTCGGCATGGTGCGCGGCCATTTCGACGCCTTCGCGGACCAGGGCCGCGCAGACGTACGCCCGGTAGGGTGCGAGATACGCGTTCCAGAGTTCGGCATAGAACGCCACCCCGCCAGCGGACCGCTGGAGCGTGGCGCAGAAGCGCCGGCAAGCATTCACCTGGGCCAGCTTCTGAATTTCGAGCGCGACATACACCAACTCATCCTTCAGCCCGGGCAGTGGCTGGGAAGGAATGATGGACAACGGAAAGTTCGAAGCGTGCAGTTCCATGACGGCCGCGAACAGGCAGGCTTTGTCCCGGTAGTGCGCGTAGACGGTCGCCTTCGTGAACCCTGCAATCTCCGCGACCCGATGCATGCAGGTGTCGTCATAGCCGGACGCTTCGAACGCCTGAGCCGCCGCCTCCAGCAAGCAGGCCCGCGTGTGGGCGCGCACGCGCTCCCAGCGCCTGGACGATGCGCTCATGCCCATCGCCGGATCGATTCGACGACGGGGCCGGTTGCGCCTCCTGCAGCACGGCGTCTCATCTCATGCCCCTGTGCTCAGGCGAGCCCGAACGTCTTGCGCAGGCTTGCGTCGACGGGACCGGAAGGCATGTAGCGGCGCAGCTTCGCCAGCAACGACGCTTGTCCGGCGGGAGCACGCCGCATCTTCCACTTGCCGAGTGCGGCCTCGACGATGGTGTCGGCCACCGGCGCCGCGTCAGCGGCGTCATTGGATGCCCGGATCACTGCAGCAAGCGCAAGGTCACGCTCGCGGTCATAGTCGGACACCGTCGTACGCACCAACTGCGTGTTCGTCTGGAAGCCGGTGTTGGTGAAGGAAGGCTGCACCAGCGTGACCCGCACGCCGAACTGCCGCAGTTCGTGGTCCAGACTCTCGGAAAGGCCTTCCACTGCGTGCTTGCTTGCCGCGTAGGCTCCCATGTAGGGCGCCGGCAGGAACCCCAATACCGAGCTGACGTTGATGATCCGCCCGGCGCGGCGAGCACGCATATGGGGCAGCACGGCACGGATCGTCCTCAGCATGCCGAACACATTGGTGTCGAACAGCGACTCGACTTCCGAGATCGCTGTCTCTTCGACGGACCCGATCAGGTTCTGACCTGCATTGTTCACCAGCACATCGATGCACCCTTCAACCGCAACGATTCCGGCAACGGCATGGTCGATGCTTGCCTGCTCGCGAACGTCCAGCTGTACCAGCGTTACCCCCTTGATGGGCTCCGCGCGCTCGAGTTGGCGTACGCTGCCATACACCTTGCAGCCCGCATCCGCCAGCGCCCTGGCACTGGCACGGCCGATGCCGGACGAAACGCCGGTGACGAGAACGGTCTTCTTTTCCATGCTTGCTTCCTTGGTGGTCTTGATGCGACGTGCTTGGGGTGCGTCAGTGCGCAGCGGCGAGCGCGCGCTCGTCCGTGTCGATGGAGGAGGACGGTTTGATCCTGAACCAGATCGAGTACATGGCCGGCAGGAAAACCAACGTCAGGACGGTTCCCGCCAGGGTGCCGCCGATCAGGGTGTAAGCCAGCGTTCCCCAGAAAACCGAGCTCGTTAGTGGAATGAAGGCCAGGATCGCAGCCAGCGCGGTCAGGATCACCGGCCGCGCCCGCTGTACCGTGGCTTCGACAAGGGCATCAAACGGGCTCAAACCCTCCTGCTCGTTGTGATGGATCTGCCCGATCAGGATCAGCGTGTTGCGCATGAGGATGCCTGACAAGGCGATCAGTCCGACGAGGGCATTGATGCCGAATGGTTGCTGGAAGACGATCAATGTCGGCACCACGCCGATCAGTCCCAGCGGACTGGTGGCAAACACCATGATCATCGCTGCGATGGATCGCACCTGCAGGATGATGATGAGCAACGTGAGCGCGATCATGATCGGGAAAAGCGGCAGCATTGCCGTAGTCGCCTTGCCCGATTCCTCGATCGCACCGGCCTGCTCAAGGCGGTAGCCCGGCGGCAGCCGCTCGACCACCGGTTGCAGTTGTTTCAGGACCGCCGTGGACACATCCGGGGGTTGCAGCCCCTCGGCGATGTCGCCACGCACCGTGATGGTGGGCGTGCGGTCGCGGCGCCGCAGGATCGGGTCTTCCATGCGCACTTCCACGGTGCCCACCTGGGAAAGCGGGATGCGCTGGCCGGCGGCGCCGACCAGCGTGAAGTCCGCGATCTTTTCCGGATCCAGGCGCGTGTCGCCTGCGGCACGGCCGACCACCTGCACCGAGCGGATGTCCTCGCGCACTTCGGTAAGCGGTGCGCCACTGAGCAGGAACTGCAACTGCAGCGCCACCGAGTTGGAGGTCAGGCCCACAGCGTTGAGTCGGTCCTGATCCAGCACGAAATGCAGCGTGGGTACACGAGGGCCCCAATCCGTATTGACCGTGCGCATCATCGGGCTGGCACGCATGACGCCGCTGACCTCTTCAGCGATCTCGCGCAACTTGCCGATTTCCGGCCCCATGACGCGGTATGCCACGGGAAACGGTGAAGGAGGGCCGAACACGATCTGGGTGACACGCACCTGCGCTTCGGGTGCCAGCCCGTCCGCGATCGCCTCGCGCAGCCTGTACTTCAGGGCTTCCCGCTCCCTGTCATCGCAGGCCAGGACGACGATCTTGGCGAACGACGGGTCGGGCAGTTCGGGCGCCATTGCCAGGAAGAAGCGCGGAGCGCCCTGCCCGATGTAGGCCGTGACGATGCGGGCTTCCTCCTGCTTCGCAAGCCAGGCTTCGACCTTCGCCGCCGCGGCACTTGTCTGTTGGATGGAGGTGCCATAGGGCATCTGCACCTCGACCAGCACTTCCGGTCGGTCGGAGGTGGGGAAGAACTGCTTCTTGACCAGGCCCATGCCGACGACAGCCAGCGCGAACAGCCCGACCACCGCACCCGCCACTACCCATTTGCGCGCGATCACCCGCCCCAGCAACGCGCGGAAGCGGTTGTAGTTGCGGGTGTTGTAGATGGCCTGGTGCCCACCTTCGACCTTCCTGATGTCCGGCAACAGCTTCACGCCCAGGTAGGGCGTGAATACCACCGCCACCACCCAGGACACGATCAGGGCGATACCGACGATCCAGAACATGTTGCCGGTGTACTCGCCGGCCGTGGAGCGTGCGAAGCCGTTAGGCATGAACCCGACGGCGGTGACCAGCGTCCCCGACAGCATGGGCGCGGCGGTATGGCTCCAGGCGTACGCCGAGGCGGCGACACGGCTGTATCCCTCCTCCATCTTCACCACCATCATCTCGATGGCGATGATGGCATCGTCCACCAACAGTCCCAATGCCAGGATCAGCGAGCCCAGGGTGATGCGGTCGAAGTTCTTGCCAGTGGCCGCCATGATGACGAACACGGCGGCCAGGGTGAGGGGAACGGCAGCTGCAACTACGATGCCGACGCGCCAACCCATGCTGATGAAGCAGACCACCATCACCACGAGCAACGCGACAAAGAACTTGACCATGAACTCGTCGACCGCTGAACCGATGTTCACGGCCTGATCGGTGACCTTGGTGAGCGAGATACCCAAGGGCAGCTGCGCGTTGATCTTGGTGACCTCCGCTTCCAGTGCCTCGCCCAGATCCAGGCCGTTCCAGTCGTCGCGCATGACGACCCCCAGCAGGAGCGCCGGCTCGCCGTTGTTGCGGACGAGGAAGGTGGCCGGATCCTCGTAACCACGCTCGACGGTGGCCACATCCGAGAGTTTCAGCGTGCGTCCCTGGGCTACGATCGGTGTTTGGCGGATCTTCTCCAAACTGTCGAAAGCACCCTCGACGCGAACGAGGACCTGCGGTCCACGGGTCTCGATGGAGCCCGCGGGGGTCAGCACGTTCTGGCTGTTGAGTGCGGTGAAGATCTCCTGCGGGCTGACGCCCACGGTGGCCAGTCGGTCGTGGGAGAACGAGACGAAGATGCGCTCGGGCTGCTCGCCAATGATGTTGACCTTCTTGACCCCGGACACGTGCAGCAGCTGCTGACGCAGCGCTTCGGCATCACGCACCAGCAGTCGTTGCGGCTCCCCCTTCGCCTTGAGGGCGAAGAGTGCGAATGTCACGTCCGCGTATTCATCGTTGAGGATCGGCCCAATGACGCCGGCGGGCAATCTCTTGGCCTCATCGCCCAGCTTCTTGCGCGCCTGATAGAACTCATCCTGTACCTGCGAAGGCGGCGTGGCGTCGCGCAAGGACACCATCGTGAAAGCCAGGCCAGGACGCGTATAGGTCTCGGAGCGGTCGTACCACCTGAGCTCCTGCAGCCGCTTTTCCAGTGGTTCGGCGACCAGGTCCTGCATTTCCTGCGCCGTCGCTCCCGGCCATGCCGTTACGACCGTCATTTGCTTGATCGTAAAGGGCGGGTCCTCGGCGCGACCCAGTTGGAAGAACGCAAGGACGCCCGCCGCCGAGATCAGGAACAGAAGGAACACGGTGATCGAACGCTCGCGGACGGCGAGCGACGAAAGATTGAAGCGCCCCTCGCTCATGGCCGGGCCCCGGAGAAGGCTTCCTTCGGCCCAGCCATCGGGATAACGATCTGGCCGTCCTTGAGTAGGTGCGTGCCCAACGACACCACCCGGTGACCTGCCCGGAGGTTGCCCTTGACCTGCGCCGTGTCATCCGAGAGTCCCAGCACCTGGACGGGGCGCCAGACGGCTTTGGCGGGTTTACCCTCCAGCGCCCAGACGCCGGGCCCTTGCCCGGGATCGAACAAGGCGCCGATCGGGACCTGCAACGCTGCCGTGGACTGTGTGCCATCGGCGATGTCGATCGTGACAGTGGCACCCAGGGGTGCCTCTGCGAGCGCACCATCGAGGACATATCTGGCTTCGTAGGTCCGAGTCAGGGGATCGGCTGCATCCGAGAGCTGCCGGAGCCTGGCGGGGACTGGAGCCTGGTGACTGCCATAGAGCATCGCCTGCCCGACCGAGCCCAGCGCCGGGCGCAGCGTCTCAGGCAGATGCACGATGGCTTCGCGCTCTCCTGTACGAGCCAAGCGCACAACAGGCTGGCCGGCGCTCACCACCTGCCCGGGCTCGGCCAGCGTTTCCATCACTACGCCGTCCGCATCGGCGAGAAGCTCGGCGTAGCGCGTGGCGTTGTTGGCTACCTGGGCCTGGGCTTTGGCCGCGCTGAGCTGGGCACGAGCCGCGTCGGCTGCGGCCTTGCTCTGGTCGTATGACGAGGCGGAGATTGCGCCGGTACCCCGCAGAGCGCGATACCTCGCCTCATCCGCGATCGCTTGCCTGGCCTGTGCTTGCGCGGCCACGACGGCTTGTTGCTGCGCCTGCGCCGACAGTTGCAGATCGGCCGGGTCGATGCGCATCAGGATCTGACCGCGCCGGACCTTCTGGCCTGCATTCACCAGCCGCTGCGCCACCTTGCCTGGAACGCGAAACCCAAGGTCACTTTGGACCCGAGCTGCCACCGTCCCGGTAAATGCGCGGGAAAGAGCGCGATCTCCGACAACCGTCGCCGTGCGTACCAGGGGAGCCTTTGTCCTGGGATCAGCAGGGGCTTCGGCCCCACAGCCTGCCAGACCGCCCACCAGAGCAATCGCTAATGTTTTTTTAACAACGTGGCGCATAGGAGTCCCGTCGATCCAGTCTGGACGGGCACTCTGGGCCTAGTGACTAAAATAGTCAATAGTCACTATCAGGTAGACAGACTCCGAAGCACAAGACTCGAGAGCAGCGCGGGCGCTTGCTCGGTGTAGTCCAGGCTGTGCTGCAGCAGAAGCGGGTTCAGATAGGGGCGCAGCACGAGATAGACGGCGTTGGTGGCCTCGTCCAGAGGCGTCTTCCGCTCGAAATCACCGCACTCCCTGCCCTGCTGGAGAATCTGCTGGAGAAGCGCACGCAACCGCTCTTCGTATGCCAGCACCGATTGCCAGCGCTCGGCCGCTGCGGACTCCGCAATCTCGTAAAGCTTCCGATCCTGGAAGAACAGCCGCTGGCTCGCCTCCACCGAAGCCCTGAAAAGCTTGCGCAGCTTCTCTGCTGGCGGGTCAACGCCCTCAATGGCTTGCAGGATCTCCTGTTCGATCTTGGCCAGGCAATTGGCGCAGATCATCTCCCCAATGGCCTGCTTCGATTCGAAGAACTTGTAGACGTAGGCTTTCGAGAAGCCGATCGCCTTGGCCAGATCCGAAACGGTGGTCTTCTCGTATCCGTAGTGGCTGAAGTGCTCGGTCGCCGCGACCACGATCTGGTCGCGGACATCATGAGTGGCCGGCCCACGACTGGCCGCAGTTGGGGCGATGGAGGTATTCATGCGGCGAGCTTACCGGGGACACTCTGAACCATCAACGCGTAACCCGTTGAGATATTGGTCACCAACGGGAGAGTAGCCTCGTGCGTCTAGCGTCGAACCGTTCCTCATTGGGGATTCCAGAGAACGGTCATGCACCACTGTCCGCTTCCGCAGTCGGCAGCGGACATCACCGCGACTCTTCGTGAAACCCAGGTTGAGCGGATGGAGTTCGGGCGCCAGAACACGCCTGCACGCGCGCCCAGGCCGTCACCGCGCCAGGAAGAAATCCATGGGGATGAGCTCGACGGCCCATCCACCCTCTTCGCCCAACATGGCAGCCGGATGCATGGACGCGATGCGCAACGCCTCGTCACGGCTGTCCGCCTCGATGATGAAAAGACCACCCACCACTTCCTTCGATTCGGTGTAAGGCCCGTCACTGACGAGGGTCTTGCCATCGCGCGGGCGAAGCGTCGCCCAGCCGTCCCTGTCTCCCAGTGACGCGGAAACCAGCACGTTGCCGGTAGCGCGCATCTTCTCGTCCAGTGCCGGGCACTGGCTCACCAGTTCCTCGATGTCGCCTGGGCTCATCGCGGCGAACTTCCCCGGGGTGTAGTAGGCAAGGCCGAGGTATTTCATTGGAGTTCCTTTGGGCAGGGATATGTGGGCGACGAAGCTGATGACCGGAAACAGACCGCACTCTGACACGGTTCTCCCTGGGGTCCGGCCAGCCCGCCAGCCTCATGTCGCAAGCAGACCCGTCGCCGAAGCAGACACATGCCAGACGGCCCGCGATCGCGGGCCGTCTGGTGGCGACATGGGCATCGCGCCATCACGCCATCGGCAGCTTCAATCCCTGCTCTTTCGCGCACTGCACGGCGATGTCGTAGCCCGCATCCGCATGCCGCATCACGCCGGTGCCCGGGTCGTTCCATAGCACGCGCGCGATGCGCTTGTCGGCTTCCTCCGAGCCGTCGCAGACGATGACCACGCCGGAGTGCTGCGAGTAGCCCATGCCCACACCGCCGCCATGGTGCAGCGACACCCAGGTGGCGCCGCCTGCAACGTTGAGCATCGCGTTGAGCAGCGGCCAGTCGCTGACCGCGTCGCTGCCGTCCTTCATTGCCTCGGTCTCGCGGTTGGGCGAGGCCACGCTGCCGGAATCGAGGTGATCGCGCCCGATCACCACCGGCGCCTTCAGTTCGCCATTGCGGACCATCTCGTTGAAGGCCAGGCCCAGCTTGTGGCGCAGGCCCAGGCCGACCCAGCAGATGCGCGCCGGCAGGCCCTGGAAACTGATGCGCTCGCGCGCCATGTCCAGCCAGCGGTGCAGGTGCGCGTCATCGGGAATCAGCTCCTTCACCTTCGCATCCGTCTTGTAGATGTCCTCCGGATCGCCGCTCAGCGCGACCCAGCGGAACGGGCCCACGCCGCGGCAGAACAGCGGGCGCACGTAGGCCGGGACGAAGCCGGGAAAATCGAACGCGTTCTTCAGACCCTGGTCGAAGGCCATCTGGCGGATGTTGTTGCCGTAGTCGAACGTCGGCACGCCCATCTGCTGGAACGCCAGCATCGCTTCCACGTGGACGCGCATGGACTGCTTGGCGGCATCGCGCACGCGTTCGGGCTCGACTTTCTGTTCGGCCAGCCACTGCTCCACGGTCCAGCCGGTCGGCAGGTAGCCATGCACGGGGTCGTGCGCGCTGGTCTGGTCGGTGACGGCATCCGGACGCACGCCGCGCCTCACCAGCTCCGGCAGGATGTCCGCGGCGTTGCCGAGCAGCGCGATGGACTTCGCTTCGCCCGCCGCGGTGTACTTCGCGATGCGTGCGAGGGCGTCATCGAGGTCGGTGGCCTGTTCGTCCACGTAGCGCGTTCGCAGACGCATGTCGATGCTGGACTGCCGGCATTCGATGTTGAGTGAACTGGCACCGGCCAGTGCCGCAGCCAGCGGCTGCGCACCGCCCATGCCACCGAGGCCGGCGGTGAGGATCCATTTGCCCGTCAGATTGCCGCCGTAATGCTGGCGCCCCATTTCCACGAAGGTCTCGTACGTGCCCTGCACGATGCCCTGGCTGCCGATGTAGATCCACGAACCGGCCGTCATCTGGCCGTACATCATCAGGCCCTTCTTATCGAGTTCGTTGAAGTGCTCCCACGTGGCCCAGTGCGGCACCAGATTGGAATTGGCGATCAGCACACGCGGCGCATCGGCGTGGGTGGGGAAGATGCCTACGGGCTTGCCGGACTGCACCAGCAGCGTTTCGTTGTCGTCCAGTTCGCGCAGCGACTTCAGGATCGCGTCGTAGCAGGCCCAATCGCGCGCGGCGCGGCCGATGCCGCCGTACACCACCAGCGAGGTGGGGTCTTCGGCGACTTCCGCGTCCAGGTTGTTCTGCAGCATCCGGTACGGTGCCTCGCTGAGCCAGGACTTGCAGGTCAGCGTGTTGCCGCGCGGGGCGCGGATGACGCGGGAGGGGTCGTGGCGGGGATCGGACATGGCAGGTTCCAGATGCAGGTATGCGGCCATTATCGGCGGGAGGCGCCGCCCTGCGCGAGCCGCGGCGATGCTGCAGTGCGCGATGGCATGCATGGCAGAATCCGGGCCATGACTGCCTTGCGCCTGCTTCTCTCCGCTTTCCTCTTGGCCGGGCTGCCATGCGCGGCGCCTGTGGCGGCCACGCCACCGGACCGCATCCTGGTGTTCACCAGGACCGCCAAGTTCCGCCACGAATCGATTCCGGTGGCGGTGGCAACGTTGAAGCGGATCGCCGCGGCGGAAGGCATGGTCGCCGACCACACTGAAGATGGCGGTGCCTTCACGGCCGCCCATCTGGCGCGTTACCGCGTGGTGGTGTTCGCCAGCACCACGGGCGATGTGCTGGACGATGCACAGCAGGCGGCACTGGAGGGCTTCGTGCGCAACGGCGGCGGCTTCGTCGGCGTGCACGCCGCGGCCGACACCGAGTACGACTGGCCCTGGTACGGGCAACTGGTGGGCGCGTACTTCCACGATCACCCGCCGGGGCTGCAATCCACGCACGTGCAGCCAGAGCATGGCGGGAAACCCGTGGGTGAGCGCTGGCCGATCACCGACGAGCTCTACAACTACCGCGCCAATCCGCGCGGGCGCGTGCAGGTGATCGCCACGGTGGACGAACGCGGATACGACGGCGGCCTGATGGGCGCCGACCATCCCATCGCGTGGTGCCATGCCTTCGATGGCGGGCGCAGCTGGTACACGGGGCTGGGCCACGACGCAGCGGTGTATGCGGATGCGAACGTCATCGCGCAGCTGGTGCGCGGGCTGCGGTATGCCTCGGGGCGTTCGAACGACTGTTGAGGCTCTGCGCTCTCCCCTTGAGCGAGGAGAGCGCATGGGAGCGCTTGCCTCCCGGACGATCCGGGACCGGAAAGGCTGGGCTGGGCGCTCTTCCGGAATTACCGGATGGAGGAATCCAGCGAGCGCAGCGCGTCAGCCAGATTGAGGTGACCGGTACGGTCGAGATCTTCCTTGGTGTACGCACGGCCCGGAAGACCGTTGCAGGCCGTCTTGTGATCGCGCGGACGGATGCGGCTGCCGGTCTGGCGCACGCAGTTGGCTTCCGACACGGGCGGCTTTTCGGTGGCTGCGGAGGCGGCCTCGGCATCGGTGGCTGGCGTCGCGGCGCGGGTTTCGGCGACAACCGTCTCCGGAGAAGCTGCGGGTTGCGCTGCGGCGACAGGCGATTCGGCGTGCGCGGCGGTGGCCGCCAGGCAGGCAGCGAAAGCGAAGAGGGTCAGGTGTTTCATGATCGACTCCCGGGCGAGCGTGTGGGACCTACGTTACGCCTCGCCACGGGTGAATGTGAGTCTGGACGTCCTGACCGTTTAGGCGGAACTCAGGCAGGCGGGCACTGCGCCTTGCGCCCTTCGTGGAAGCGTTGCACGGCCGCCGCATCGGCCTTCTGCGGGGACACGCCATCGTCGAACAGGACACGCCATGTGCCGTCATCGCCCCGGTGCCACACCGAGCCGAAGCGGCCGATCCTGTGCTCGCCGGTCGCCGGGTCCTCGTACAGGGCCGGACCGCTGGAATAGGCCGTGCGGCCATCGCCGCCGAGGGTCACGACCGCCGGGTACCAGCGCAGCTTCAGCGTCTTGCCTTCTATCAGCGGTGCCCATTCCAGGGTGATGGCCTCGCGCCCCCGTGTCGGCGCGCGGCTGACACCGAAGGCGGCGTCGGGATGCAGGTGCTCGGCGAATGCGGCGGCATCGTGCTCGGCGACGGACTGGGCGAAGCTGAGTTCGCGCTGCCAGACGGCGCATTCGGCCTGCCGCGTGGTTTCCGGCGGCACGGCCAACGCATCACCGGCCAGCAGTCCCAGCGCCAGCGTGCACGAAAGTCGGAGGAGCGTTGTCATGCGGATTTCCCCGGAGTCTGCCAAGCTGTCGTGGATTCCAGCTCCTCTACGTACCGCATGCGCCTGCCATTGGTCAGGGTGACGGTGCTGGCCGTCCTGCTCTGGACGGCCGGTTGCGCCACCACCCCCTCCGCCGCCCCGACACCCTCCACCCGGCACAGCGTCGTGCTGATTTCCATCGACGGCCTGGCCGCCAGTGCGCTGGCACGCGGCAACACGCCCAACCTGGACCGCCTGGCGGCCGAGGGCGTGCACGCGGCATGGATGAATCCCTCCTACCCGGTGCTGACGTTTCCCAACCACTTCACCCTGGTCACCGGGCTGCGGCCGGACCGCCACGGCATCATCCACAACAGCATGCGCGATGACGCCGTGGGCGGCTTCAAGGTGGCCGACAAAGCAGCGGGCGCGGATGCGCGCTGGTGGCAGGGCGAACCGATCTGGAATACCGCCGAGAAGGCCGGCCTGCGCACTGCGATCTGGGCGTGGCCGGGCAACGCGGCCCCCATCGATGGCCGCCGTCCCACGCGGTGGGTCCCCTATTCCCCGGAGATCAGTTCGCTCGAGCGCGCGGACCAAGTTGCCGACTGGCTGACCGAGCCCGCGGCGACGCGCCCCCACCTGGCGGCGCTGTATTTCGAGCGGGTGGACAACGTGGGCCACGACAAAGGCCCGGATGCGCCGGAAACCCTGGCGGCGATCCGCGAAGTGGATGCCGCCGTGGGCCGCATCGTGCAGGCACTGGATGCACGCGGACTGCGCACGTCCACGGACATCGTGGTGGTCTCCGACCACGGCATGGCGCCGGTGGCGCCGGATCAGTACATCGCGCTGGAAGACATGGCCGCCTTCGAGCAGGCCGAGGCGGTCAGCACGGGACAGGTGATCGGCTTCAATCCGCGCCCAGGCCACGAAGCCGCCGCCGGACACCGCCTGCTCGGTCGGCACGACCACTACCAATGCTGGCGCAAGCAGGATCTGCCGGCCCGCTGGCACTACGGCAGGCATCCGCGCGTGCCCGCGATCGTCTGCCAGTTCGATGAAGGGTGGAATGCCCTGCCAGCCGAGCAACTGCAGCGCGTGCCGAAGGACCGGCTGAACCGCGGTTCGCATGGGTACGACAACACCCTGCCCTCCATGCGCGCGGTGTTCGTGGCGGCGGGGCCCAGTTTCCGCCGTGGCGCAACGCTGCCGGCATTCGACAATGTGGACGTGTACCCGCTGCTGGCGACGTTGCTGGGCCTCGCGCCGGCGCGCAACGACGGCACGGCGGAGACCTTCGCGCCGGTGCTGGCACCGCGGGCGGACATGCCGCATTGATGTCCGGAAACGGGGAGTCTACGCGCGGGGCCGGTGCTAGCCTTCCCGCATGCTCCCCACCGATGCCACCGCCCTGCCCGACCCGCATGTCTGCGAACAGGCGCGCCTGAGCCGCGATGCACGCTTCGACGGCCTGTTCTTCACCGCCGTCACCACTACCCGCATCTACTGCCGACCGGTGTGCCCGGCCCCGGCACCGAAGCCGGCGAACATCGTCTACTACCGCCAAGCCGCTGCGGCAGAGGCCGCCGGCTTCCGCCCGTGCCTGCGCTGCCGCCCGGAACTCGCCCCCGGCGACGGCACCTGGCGGCGCGGCGATGCAGTGGTGGCACGCGCACTGAAGCTGATCGACCAGGGCGCGCTGGTGGACGCGCCGTTATCCGCACTGGCCGGGAAAGTCGGATTGGGCGAACGGCAGCTGCGGCGCCTGTTCACCGAACGCCTGGGTGCGACGCCTGCGGGCGTGCACGGCACGCGGCGCCTGCTGTTCGCCAAGCAGCTGCTCACCGATACGGCGCTGCCGATCACGCAGGTGGCCCTGGCGGCGGGGTTCGGCAGCCTGACCCGGTTCAACACCGCCTTCCGCGAGGAATACCGCATGGCACCGCGCGATTTGCGCAAGCGCGATGCGCCGCCTTCGCACGAGATCATGACGCTCCGCCTGGGCTACCGGCCGCCCTACGACTTTGCCGCGATGCTGGATTTCCTGCGCGGACGCGCCCTGCCCGGCGTGGAAGCCGTGGATGGGCACGGGTATTCACGCGTGATCGGCACGGGGGCTGCGCCGGGCTGGTTGCGGGTAAGCGCATGGGATGGGAAGGACCCGCACGCCCTGAAGCTGGAATTGCACGGTGCGGCACCTGCCGAACTGCTGGGGATCGTGCATCGCCTGCGACGCATGTTCGACCTGGATGCGGATCCGCAGGCCATCGCGCACGCGCTGGAGGGCGACGCGCGCCTGCGTCCCCTGCTGCGCGAACGACCGGGCCTGCGGTTGCCCAGTGGCTGGGAAGGTTTCGAGATCGCGGTGCGGGCCGTCATCGGCCAGCAGGTCAGCGTGGCCGCCGCGCGCACGCTGACCGCCCGCCTGGCGCAACGGTATGGAACCACGCTGGCGACACCGTTCGGGGCACTGACGCAAGTGTTTCCGACGCCCGACGCGATCGCCGACGTGGATCTGACCGAGATCGGCCTGACCCGCGCGCGCGCCGCCACGATACGCGGGCTTGCGCGTGCACTGATCGAAGGTCGCGTGGACTTCAACCCGGAGCGCACGCTGGACGATTTCACTGCACGCTGGGTGGCCCTGCCCGGTATCGGCCCGTGGACGGCGCACTACATGGCGCTGCGCGCACTCGGTCATCCGGATGCGTTTCCTGCCGACGATCTGGTCCTGCAGAAGGCGGTGCCGACGGATGGCACGCGGATGACAGCGAAAGCCCTGACGGCACGCGCGGAAGCCTGGCGGCCGTGGCGCGCGTATGCGGTGATCCATGTGTGGAAGGCGAGCATGGCGGCGCAGAAGCCACGCTCTCCTGCAGGAGCGACGTGAGTCGCGAGCGGGATCCTTCAACACAGCGAGCATTTCACTCATGCGGTCGCGACTCACGTCGCTCCTACATACGAGCTCCCTTATCCTGCCCTCACCATGATCCTCTTCCGCCACCTCGCCAGCCCTGTCGGCACGCTCACCCTGGCCGCGACCGACGACGGCCTGCATGCAATCGAATTCCCGCGCAACCGCCACCCCGCGAACCGTGCTGGATGGACCGAGGGGCAGCATCCCGTGCTCGATCTGGCCGCGCGCCAGCTGGATGAGTATTTTGCCGCGACGCGCCGCGCGTTCGATCTGCCGCTGGCACCGCGCGGCACCGACTTCCAGCGCACCGTGTGGCTGGCGCTGGCCGGCATCGCCTACGGGGAAACGGTCAGCTACGCGCAACTGGCGCAGCGCGTCGGAAAGCCCACCGCGATGCGCGCCGTCGGCGCCGCCAACGGACGCAATCCGTTGCCCATCGTGCTGCCCTGTCATCGCGTGATCGGTGCTGACGGTTCGCTGACGGGCTTCGGTGGCGGCCTGCCGACCAAGCAGTTCCTGCTGGAACTGGAAGGCGCGCTGGCGAGGGCGGACGACCTGTTCGGCTGAGGTCGCCTACATGCCGCGGAAACGCTGCTGGAACGCGGCGCTGACCGGCAGTACATCCTTGCGGCCCTTCACGCTGAGCTGGTGTCGGCCGAGTTCGTCCTTGCGCACGCGGTCGATCGCCTGCACGCGCACCAGCACGCCGCGATGCACCTGCCAGAACACATCGTGATCAAGTCCGCCCAGCAGTTCCTTCAGCGGCATGCGGATGATCGCATCGTCATCGGCGGTCGCCACCCGCACGTATTTGTCCTGTGCCTGGAAGAACAGCACCTCATCGATGGCAATCATGCGCACGCTGTCGCCGACGCTGGCGGTGATCCAGCGGATGAGCCGTTCGCCCTGCGGACGCAGGCGCGCCTCGAGATCGTCGATCAGCGCACGAAGATCAGGCGCGCGCGGGTCTGCAAGCCGCTCCCTCACGCGCTCCACCGCCTGCGCCAGCCGCGCGTCCTGCACAGGCTTGAGCAGATAGTCTGCGGCGCCCGCCTCGAAGGCGCGGATCGCGTAATCCTCGTAGGCGGTGGTGAAAACCACCAGTCCCTCCTGTTCGACCACCTTGCGGGCCACGTCCAGTCCGTTGACGCCCGGCATGCGGATGTCGAGGAACGCGATCCGGGGACGATGTCGCGCCACGGCCTCCAGTGCGGACACGCCGTCCTCGCATACCGCCACGATTTCGAGTTCCGGCCACGCAGCGTGCAACTGCTGCTGCAGCGCGCGTCGCTGCGGCGCTTCATCCTCGGCGATCATGGCGGTGATGCGGCTCATGCCTGCGACCGTAGCGGCACGCGGATCCCGGCGCAAACACCGCGGCCGTCCGACCGTGGCGACAGCGCGAAGTCCGCCTGCGCGCCGTAGCGTGCGGCGAGTTGCTCCCGCACGTTCGCCAATCCCACGCCGGTGCTCAGGCCAGGCTGCAGGCCGGCCCCATCGTCGATGACCCGGACGCACAACTGCTCGCCTTCAACGACCGCCGCCACCTCGATGCGCCCCGGGCCCGGGCGCGGTTCGATGCCGTGCTTGATCGCGTTCTCCACCAGCGTGATCAGCAATGAGGGCGGGAATGGCAGCGCGCGAAGCGCGTCGTCCGCCTGCACCGTGTACGCCAGTCGCCCGCCCATCCGCACCTGCATCAGCGCGAGGTAGCTGGTGGCGATGTCCAGTTGCTGCCCCAGCGTGGCATGCAGCCCGCGGTCGTCGCGCAGCTTGGGGATGGTGGCGCGCAGGAAGGCCACCAGCGCGTCCAGCGTGGCCTCCGCCTGGGCGGGATCCTGTCGCACCAGTGCGCGCACCGAGGCCAGGGTATTGAACAGGAAATGCGGCTCCACCTGGGCCTGCAGCACACCCAGGCGCAGGTCCGCTTCGTGCACGCGATCTTCGAGTGCGCTCAGTTCGCGCAGGTGGTGATGGTCTTCCCATCGACGGTGCTCGCTGAAATACGCGCGCAAGGCCAGCCCGCCACCGAACAGGCCGTAGATCACCACCAGTGCGGCGATGTTGATGGCCAGGCCGATCGCCTTCATCACGGGTGAAAGCACAGGCGGCTTCGAGGACAGTCCGGCGGCAGCCAGTTCCGGCCTCACCAACTGGTCGATGTACGAAGACGCCACGCGATCGACGAAGAAGCTGAGCACCATACCGGCCAAGACGGCGATCACCACGGCCTTGCGCTCCCATGCAACCGGCCAGGCGCGATGGCGCACTGCAGTGGCGAGTGCAGGTCCCAGCGTCGCCATCAGGCTGAAGGCGACGAACTGCGTCGCCGCCACCTTCAGCGCGATGGCGAGATCCTGCACCGCCACGCCGACACCGGCCCCTATGAAGGCGGCGACCACCGCGATCACGCCGCAGAACAGCAGACTGCGACCGAGCAACCACTGCCGGCCGAACACCGGGTACTGGCGATAACGGCTCCACACCGCGTTGCCACCCACCAGCACCTCGGGTGGCAGCTTCTGGCGCAGGGAGTAATCGCGATCCATGGCCTACTTCCTCTCGCCACGCAGCTGCTGGCCGGCCTGCTTCAGCGTCAATGCAACCACCTTGCCCGCCGCATCCCGCTCAAAGCGTATCTCGGCGCCGACAGCGTCCATCACGAACTCGTCCGGCGCCACCGCCTGCACGGGCAGCGCCGGCTGGCCGGTGCCCTGGATGGTCAGCGTCTCGCCCTGCGCCTTCACGGTGAGCGCGAACGCGGGCATGAGCGGGTAGTCGCCTTCGTATTCGCGCAGCACGGCGGCATCGAGCTTCAACGCAGGCTTCGACGCGGTGGCATCCATGCGCCTGGCCGGCAGAGCGGCGCCCATCTGCATCCATGTGAACGACTGTCCCTCCGACGTACGCTGCGGCCGCAGGACGGCATCGAACTCGCGTGGGTAGAAATCGCCCGCACTGTCGTACCCCATCGCATAGGCGCCCTGCCCGGCGGGCTGGATCTCCAGCGCGTCGCCCCTCCGGCGCACGGTCATCTTCATGCCGCCCGCCAGCTGGTACTCACCGGCAAGCGCATCGAGCAGTGCGGCATCGGGCTTGCTCTCGCGGCGCGGCGAGCCGAGCGGAAAGCGGACGTCGACCAGATGCAGGCCCAGCGAGCCCAGGCTGCCGATCGAATTCCAGGTGGTGTCGGACAGGATCACCACGCCCCGCTGCCCGTCCTTGTCGAACGACACGAAGGACGAGAAGCCACCGGTACCGCCTTCGTGCACGTGCACGATGCGCTCCCCGACCGGCATCAGCATCCAGTTCATCGCCATCGGTGGCGCATCGGAGAGCTTCTGCTGCGACAGCGCCAGGGCGGGCGAGACGGATGTCGCCTCGCCACCAAGCTGGCCCTGCACGTAGCGGACCATGTCCTCGAGCGTGGCGCGCACGCCACCCACGCCCGCGAGGTTGGCATGGAAATGCCAGGCGGAAGCCGGTCGCGCATTCGGCGTATGCCCCACCGCCGCACGCACGCCGGGCGGTGCATGGTCGATGTAAGCGTGCTGCATCCCGAGCGGTGCGAACAGCCGCTGCTTCAGGAGCGTTTCCATGTCCGTGCCGGCGCGGCGGGCGACGGCGTAGGACAGCACCATCGAGGCGAAGTTCGAGTATTCGAATGTCGTGCCGGGCGCGGCCGCCAGGGTGACGTCGCCAAGCGAGGCGAGCAACGCGGCCTCGTCCAGCCTGGCGTAGGGATCGTCCACGTTCGGCGCGGCCATGCGCGACGGCAGTGCGGGCAATCCCGAGCTGTGTGTCACCATGTGGCGGATCAGGATCGGCTTGCCCTGGTAGTCCGGCAGTCTGGTGCCCGCCGGCAGCCACGCGGACAGCGGGTCATCCAGCGAGCCCTTGCCCTGCAGGATCAGGTCGGCCAGCAGCGCCGCTGTCATGGTCTTGCTGACGGAGCCGATCTCGAAGGCGGTATCGGCGCCGATGCGCGCGATGTCCCGTCCATCCGCGCACTGGAACGTGCGGGCCACGCTGCCGCCTTCGATCACGGCCACTGCCATGCACGCGCCCGTGCGATCGCCCTGCAGGCGCTGGCTGACGAGATCGGCCAGTGCGTCGTCGCTCATGGCATGGACGGAACCGCTGGCCACTGCCAGCGTCAGGGCGAGGGAATGCGCGAGCGTCATGACATGGCTCCGGGTGGGATGGCCGCCATGCTGCCGCGCCTGTCCATGCGCCGTGCAGGCATCGGATGGAGCGGGCGCTACCCGCGACGGAACCCCCGATCCGGCGGATGGCACCGGCGACGGTGGCAGCCCGTCCCGCACGCCCTCAATCCCGCAGCAGCTGTCGAAGCGTCCCGGCGTAACGTCGCGCGATGGCCTCGCCTGCCACGTGCCGCCCGCCGGCGACGACCTGGCGTCCCGCTACCCGGACCTCCTCCACCAGCGGTCGATTGCCGGCGAACAGCCAGCGGTCGATGACATCGTCCTGCGTGGCACCCGCCAGTGCGGGGGCATGTCCATCCAGGAGGACGGAATCCCCGTGTGTTCCCGCGAAGCCGGTGGCATCCGCGGCGCTGGCCAGCACGCCACGCAACAGCGTCTCACCGACACTGGTGGATGCCGGCGTCACCGCGATGTTGCGATGGCGCGTGACCAGGCGCTGGCCATACTCCAACCACCGCAGTTCCTCCACGGGCGACACCGAGACATGCGAATCCGAACCGATGCCCCATCGCCCGCCCGCCTGCAGGTAGTCGCGCAACGGGAACAGGCCATCGCCCAGGTTGGCTTCGGTCGTGGGACAGATCGCCACCGTGGCGCCGCTGGCGGCGATGCCGCGCGTCTCGTCTTCGGTGAGGTGCGTGGCATGCACCAGCGTCCATCGACGATCGACGGGGCATTCGCCCAGCAGCCATTCGACCGGTCGCGCCTGGCGCAGCGCCAGGCAGTCCTGCACCTCACCCACCTGTTCTGCGATGTGGATGTGCACCGGCGCGTCGGCGGGCAATGCCGCCAGCACACGCCGCATGGCCGCTTCCGGCACCGCACGCAGGCTGTGGAACGCGCAGCCCACGCGCAATGCGTCATCCTGCACGGAGCGCAAACTGTCGAACAGGCGAAGGAAGTCGTCCACGCCGTGACCGAACCGCTGCTGCCGTGGCGAAAGCTCGCGTCCGTCGAAACCACCGGTCATGTACAGCACGGGCAACAGTGTCATGCGGATACCGGTGTCGCGCGCGGCGGCCACCACCGCCTTCGACATCGCGGCCGGGTCGGCATAAGGCGTGCCGTCCGGCTGGTGGTGCACGTAGTGGAATTCGCATACCTGCGTGTAACCGGCTTCCAGCATTTCCGCATACAGCTGCGTCGCCACCGCGTACATGCTGTCGGGCGTCATGCGGGCCGCGAAGCGGTACATGATCTCGCGCCAGGTCCAGAAACTGTCCTCCGGATGCGTCTGTCGCTCCGCCAGGCCGGCCATCGCGCGCTGGAAGGCATGCGAATGCAGGTTGGCGATGCCGGGGACGCGCCATCCGCCGTCGGCGGCGACGGCCAGCGCTTCGTTGGGATCACGCGGGGACATGGCAATGCTCACGGCTGGCGACAAGGGTGCGTTAGGCTACCGCGTCGCTCCCTGCTCTGGCACGCCCATGGATGCTCTTGAAATCGCCCTGCTATTCGTCGCGGCGGCCCTTTTTGCGGTCTTCGTGTTCCTGAAGGCCGCGAAGACGGATCGGGACGACGGTGGCAACGGCAGCGTCCATGGCTTCGAGGGCGATGCGGACGGCGGTGGCGACGGCGGAGGCGATTGACCTCATGACGCTCCGTTGGGACGGCCTGCTGGTGAATGCGCGACTGGTGACGCTGGCAGGCGACACCGGTTACGGCGTGGTGGAGAACGGCGCGCTGGGCTGGCGCGATGGCGTGCTGGTGTTCTCCGGCGCGATGGAAAGCCTGCCCGCTCCACCGGATGCGCTGGCCGACACCTTCATCGATGCGCGCGGCGACTGGGTGACGCCCGGCCTCGTGGATTGCCACACGCATGTCGTGTTCGGCGGCGACCGCGCAGGCGAGTTCGAACAGCGCCTGCAGGGCGCCAGCTATGAAGACATTGCGCGTGCAGGAGGCGGCATCGTGTCCACGGTGCGAGCCACCCGTGCCGCCAGCGAGGACGACCTGTTCGCACAGTCGTTGGCGCGTGCGCGCGCGCTGCGCGACGACGGCGTGACCACGCTGGAGCTCAAGTCCGGCTACGGACTCGATCTTGAAAACGAGCGCAAGATGCTGCGCGTGGCGCGGCGCATCGGCGCTGGGCTCGGCATCACGGTGCGCACCACGTTCCTGGGTGCGCATGCGTTGCCGCCGGAGTACGCAGGACGTGCCGATGATTACATCGGCGCCGTGTGCGACTGGCTGCCGCTGCTGCATGCGGAAGGACTGGTGGATGCGGTGGACGCCTTCTGCGAACGCATCGGCTTCACCGCGGCGCAGACGCAGCAGGTGTTCGAAACCGCGCGCGCCTTGGGGCTCCCCGTGAAACTGCACGCGGACCAGTTGAGCGATGGTGGCGGTGCGGCGCTGGTGGCGGGCTTTGACGGGCTGTCGGCGGACCACGTGGAGTACACCTCGGAAGCCGGTGTCGCCGCCATGAAGCAGGCAGGCAGCGTTGCCGTGCTGTTGCCGGGCGCATTCCACGTGCTGCGCGAAACCAGATTGCCGCCACTGGATGCCTTCCGTGCACAGGGTGTGCCGATGGCGGTGGCGACGGATTGCAATCCCGGCACGTCACCGCTGCAATCCCTGCGGCTGGCGATGTCGCTGGCGTGCACGCATTTCCGCCTGACGCCCGAGGAAGCCTTGCGCGGCGCCACCGTGCATGCGGCACGGGCATTGGGCCTGCCGGATCGTGGACGCCTGCAGGCCGGCCAACGCGCGGACTTCGTGCGCTGGCGCATCGGCCAGCCCGCGCAGCTCGCCTACTGGCTGGGCGGCGACCTGGTGTCGGCCGTACACGTAGGCGGCCGCCTCGTCACCCCTGGCTAGAAAAACGAAAACCCCGGCATGGGCCGGGGTTTCGCACGCGCTGCCGGGCTTGCCGGCGCGGTTGGCTTACGCCTTGGCGACGGCCTTCTTGGCCACGGCCTTCTTCGCCGGGGTCTTCACGACCGACTTCTTGGCGGTGGCGGTGGCAGCCACACCCGCCTTGGCGACCGTGTGCTTGCGTGCATTGCCGTAGCTGGACGAATAGCGCTTGCCCTTGGCCGTCTTGCGATCACCCTTGCCCATCTTTGTTCTCCTGATTCACTGAAAAGTACGCCCGGGTCGGGGCGATTGCACGTGCGACCACCGGATCGGGGCGCTGCGCGCGAGGCCGCAAAGCCTACCACAGCGGGGCCTTCCCGGCCCCTGCCGGCGTCACGGGCAGGCGCTCAGTGGGCGCAGCTGGCGTCGTGGATGTGCCAGTGGTTCAGGCGCAGGTTCAGCAGGTGGGCCAGGCCGACCAGCGTGCCGCCCACGGTCATGACGATGGCGTGCGGCACCACGGCTTCGTGCAGGGGTGCATACAGCACACCCGCCCACAGGGCCGCCAGGCCGAACAGGAGCATGCCCAGCGCGCGGAAGGCACGGTGGCGGCGATAGCCCCAGAGCAGGCTGAAAAGGCCCAGCACGGTCACGAACGTCACGAAGCCACGCTCGAACCCGTCGCCCAGCCACACGGACAGGCCCAGCGAGGGAATCGCGGCCAACAGCAGGGGGGTGATCGCGCAATGCAATGCACACACCAGCGATCCGGCAGCGGCGAAGCGATCGATGAAGAAGCGGAGGGAGGACTTCATGGGGACAAGTATGACTTCCGGGAGGGTTATATTGTCACTATTGGTATATTATAACATCTTCAACTTCCCCACCATGAGTGAATCCACGCCCATGCCATCCCCGCGTCGCGCCCTTCCCGCCCCCCACCTGCTCGCCGCCGCCCTCGCCCTGGCGCTGGCCTCTCCCGCCGCGCTGGCGGACGACGCCGGAGCCCCCCAGGCCAAGGATCTGGACGCCGTAGTGGTGACTGCCTCACCGTTGAAGGGCAATGCCGAATCCGTCGCCACCCCGGTGGAGGTCCTGTACGGAGAAGCGCTGGACAAGGCCAAGGCCGGCACCCTGGGCGAGACGGTGGCGAAGCTGCCGGGCGTGCAGACCACCTATTTCGGCACGGGCGTGGGCCGCCCGATCATCCGCGGCCAGGAAGGCCCGCGCGTGCAGGTGCTGTCCGGCGGCATCGGCTCGATGGACGCCTCCACGGTCTCCGCCGACCACGCGGTCAGCATCGAGCCCTTCCTCGCCGACCAGATCGAAGTGCTGAAGGGGCCCGCCACCCTGCTGTTCGGCAGCGGCGCCATCGGTGGTGCCGTCAACGTGGTCGATGGCCGGCTGGCCGAATCGATCCCGGACCAGCCACTGAGCGGACGCGCGGAAGTGCGCGGCAACACCGTCAACGACGAACGCACCGGCATGTTCCGCCTCGACGGCGTCAACGGGAACTGGGTGCTGCATGTCGATGGCCTGGTCCGCGACACCGATGATTACGACATCCCGGGCGTGGCCATCCTGCACGACCACGAGGAAGGCGAAGAACACGAAGAGGAACCGCAGCCCCGCGGCACGTTGCCGAACAGCTCGGTGAAGACGCGCGCCGGGGCCATCGGCGCGACCTATCTCGGCGACCGCGGCTACTTCGGCCTGGCCGCCAGCACCTACCGCACCGACTACGGCATTCCTGCCGGCGCGCACGTGCATGGCGAAGAAGATCATGACCACGACCATGACGGCGAGGAAGACCACGACCACGAAGCGCACGAGGAAGGCGCGGTACGGATCGACATGGTGCAGAACCGGCTGGACCTGAAAACCGGCATCTACGACCCGGTGTCGTTCCTGCAGAGCCTCAACCTGCGCGCGGCCTGGAACGATTACGAGCATGTGGAGCTGGAAGGTGGCGAAGTCGGCACCCGTTTCACCAATGAAGGCTACGACGCGCGCCTTGAAGCCGTGCAGAAGGAATGGAATGGCTGGCGCGGCGCCTTCGGCCTGCAGTTCGGCAGCACCGATTTCAGCGCCGTGGGCGATGAAGCCTTCGTGCCGTCGACCGTCACCGACACCCTGGGGGTTTTCGTGGTGCAGGAAAAGGACTTCGGCCCGTGGAAGCTGGAGCTGGGCGGCCGCTACGACAAGGTCGAACTGAAGCCGGATGACCGTGCCGCAAGCGACTTCAATGCGGTCAATCTTTCTGCCGCCGCGATCTGGCGCCTGAGCGACGGCTTCGACCTGCGCTTCGGGCTGGACCGTTCCGAGCGTGCACCCACGAATGAGGAACTGTTCGCCGGCGGCACCCACGTCGCCACGCAGTCCATCGAGATCGGTGACGCTTCGCTGGATACCGAGAAGGGCGTGCGCGCGGAAATCGGCGCGCATTGGCACACCGATCGCGTCGACCTGAAGCTGGCGATCTACCAGACGAAGTTCAAGGACTTCATCTACCTCACCGATACCGGCGTGGAAGAAGAAGGCTATCCGGTGCGCCTGTGGACACAGGACGACGCCACCTTCACCGGCGCCGAGGCCGAAGCGAAGATCCAGCTCGCCGATACCGCCGCCGGCGCATGGGACCTGCGCGTGTACGGCGACTACGTGCGTGCGGAGCTCGATGGCAACGGCATGCGGACGGTGGCCTTCGAGGTACCGCATGGCGACCACACGCATGGTTACGAAGTGGATATCGCACAGGGCGGTTACCTGCCGCGTATCGCACCGATGCGCGTCGGTGCCGACCTGGGCTGGTCGCTGGGTGGCTGGCGCGCATCGCTGGGCGCGGTGCGCTACAGCAAGCAGGACGACCTTGCACAGAACGAGGAGCCGAGTGACGGCTACACGCTGGTGGATGCGCACTTGGCATATCGCTGGGATCGCACGGCATCAAGCTGGGAAGTGTTCCTGGATGGCAGCAACCTGACCGACGAAGAAGCCCGCCCGCATACCTCGTTGCTGCGCGACTACGCGCCGCTGCCGGGCCGCGGCGTGGCCTTCGGCATCCGCGCGTACTTCTGACCGGCGACTGACGGCCCTCCCCGGGGCGGCTGGCCTGGATGGCAGCCGCCCTTCTTGACAACACTTATGTGCATATACACATAATTCATCCGGCAGCCGCCATCGCGATCAATCCCGCATGCCCGCCCCCTCCGCTACCGCATCGCCCAGCTCATGCACCTGCTTCCGCCTGCGCCGCGCAAGCCGCCGCGTCACCCAGGTGTACGACCATGAACTGGCCGGGGCCGGCCTGAGCCTCAACCAGTACTCCATCCTGCGCCGCAGCGAACGCGAGCCACGGGTGCTGGGCGACCTGGCCGGAGAACTCGGCATGGATCGCACGACCCTGACCCGCAACCTGTCGCCGCTGGTGGATGCAGGCCTGGTGGAAATCGTCCGCGGCCACGACGCGCGCCAGCGCGTGATCGCGCTGACCCCGCCGGGCCGCGACCGACTCGCCGCCGCGAAGCCCCTCTGGCGACATGCGCAGGCGGTCATCGACGCGATGCTCGGCGAGGCCGGCGTCAAACGATTGCACCGCGACCTGGACCACCTCGACGACCTGCTGCGCCAGCGCCTGGGAGAAGCCGCATGAGCCCCGCTACCCCGACGCCCGCTCCGCGCATGCACTGGGGCCTGTTGCTGGCCGCCGCAGCGACGCTGATGATCACCATGGGCGCGCGCCAGACCACCGGGCTGTTCGTTTCACCGATCCACCAGGACACCGGCATCGGTATCGCCACGATCAGCTTCGCGCTGGCGATCGGCCAGTTCACGTGGGGAGCCGTGCAGCCGATCTTCGGCGCCATCGCCGACAAACGCGGCTCCACCGGCGTGCTGGTGCTCGGAGGCATCCTGCTGGCGCTGGGGCTGGCCCTGACGCCGCATCTCACCTCGCCCTGGGGGCTGATGTTCACGCTGGGCCTGTTGACGGCGGCGGGCGCAGGCGCAGGCAGCTTCTCCATCCTGATCGGCGCCACCGCACAACAGCTGGCGCCCGAGAAACGCTCGTTCGCCGCGGGCTTCATCAACGCGGGGGGTTCGCTCGGACAGTTCGTCTTCGCGCCGCTGGTGCAGGCCGTCATCGCCGTCGCCGGCTGGGCCAGCGCGATGTACACGCTTGCCATCGCGTCGCTGCTGGCGATTCCGCTGGCCTTCCCGTTGCGCAGGAAGGTGGCGTCTTCGACGGGCTCAGCACCGGCCACCGCGGTCGGCGACATCTCGCTCAAGCAGCAGATCGCCATCGCCCTGCGTGACCGCAGCTACTGGATGCTGCACCTGGGCTTCTTCACGTGCGGCGTGCACATCGCCTTCCTGGTGACGCACCTGCCTGGCGAAATCGCATTGTGCGGCCTGTCGCCCAGCGTGTCGGCGGTGTCGATCGCGCTGATCGGCCTGTTCAACGTGGCCGGCAGCCTGGTGGCCGGTGCACTGGGCCAGCGCGTGCGGATGAAGTGGATCCTCGCGGTGATGTATGCCAGTCGCGCGGTGATGATCGCGCTGTATCTGCTGGCGCCTCCGACGCCGTTGACGTTCTACGTGTTCGCGGCAGCACTCGGTTTCACCTGGCTGGCGACGGTGCCACCCACGGCCGGCCTGGTCGGCAAGCTGTTCGGTCCGCGCTACCTGGGCACCCTGTTCGGACTGACCTTGCTGTCGCACCAGATCGGCGGCTTCTTCGGTGCGTGGCTCGGCGGGCTGGCGCTGGAGCGCTTCGGCGACTACACGTGGATGTGGTACGCAGATATGGCGTTGGCGTTGATCGCGGCAACAGCGAACCTGCCTATCCGGGAAACGCCACCGAAAGCGGTGCCGGCGGCGGCGTGAGCAAATCCGTTGCAGGAGCAACCGCAGGAGCGACGTAAGTAGCGACCGCACGCCAACACTTGCCGGAAACTTCAGCTGGCGCAGCTTCTTTCTTGCCCGGAAGACCTAGCGCGATGATCAGCTCCCGGCCAGCGAAATCCGCGGTCGCGACTTACGTCGCTCCTACAACAACAAATCCGCTACGCGGCAGCGCAGCGCGCGCACAGGCCATGCACTTCCAGCGTCTGCGCCTGTGGCTGGAAGCCCAGTGCCTTGGCGCGCGCATCCAGCGCCGCCACCACGTCGCGATCCTCCAGTTCCACCGCGCTGTGGCAGCGGTCGCAGATGAGGAACGGCACCGAATGCTGGGCGCTGTTCGGGTGATGGCAGGCGACGAACGCATTGACGGATTCGAGCTTGTGCACGAAGCCATTGGCCATCAGGAAATCCAGCGCGCGATACACCGTTGGCGGCGCGTCGGCGCCCACGCCCTTCGTGGCGCGCACCCACTCGAGCAATTCGTAGGCCTTCACCGGCTTGCCGGCTTCGGCGATCAGCTGCAGAACACGCGCACGGATCGGCGTCAGCCGCAGGCCGCGCTCCTGGCACGCGCGCTCCACTGCGACCACGAACGCCTGCGCGTCATGGACATGGTGGTTCGGGTCGGTGCAGGCGTGTGGCATGGGCGATCCGTGATCAGGCGGCCGTACTTGTCTTGATAAGTGCTGCGTCGATGCGTTTCAAGGCTTCATCGCGACCGGCAAGGTAGACCGTCTGGGAAATGTCCGGGCTGACCTGCGTCCCGGTGATAGCCACGCGCAAAGGCTGCGCCACTTTGCCCATGCCGATGTCGAGCGCCGCTGCGGCCTCGTGCAGGGCGACGGACACACTTTCCGCGCTCCACTCCGCCAGCGCCGCCAGACTTTCGCGGGCCTTGGCCAGCGGGGCATGCGCGGCGGCGCCCAGATGCTTGGCTACTGCAGCATCGTCGTACACCGTCAGCGGCTGGTACCAGACCACCGCCTTCTCGGCCATGTCCTTCAACGTCTGCACGCGATCGCGCAGCGCGACCACCACGTCGGCCGGCGCCGGACCCGCGGCCAGGTCGATGCCCAGCTTCTCCAACTGGTAACCGAGGTGCGGCGCGATGTCCGCAGGCGCATCGGTCTTCAGGTAGTGCTGGTTCACCCAGCCCAGCTTGGCCATGTCCAGGCGCGCGGCCTTGGAATTCACGTCCTTCACGTCGAACAGGTCGATCAGCTCCTGGCGCGAGAAGAGCTCCTGGTCGCCGTGCGACCAGCCCAGCCGCGCCAGGTAGTTGATCAGCGCGTGCGGCAGGTAGCCGGCGTCCTTGTACTGCATCACGTCGGCCGCACCGGTGCGCTTGGACAGCTTGGCGCCCTGCTCGTCCAGGATCATCGGCATGTGCGCGAACTTCGGCACCGGCGCACCCAGCGCTTCGTAGATGTTGATCTGCCGGGGCGTGTTGTTGATGTGGTCGTCGCCGCGGATCACCTCGGTGATGCCCATGTCCCAGTCATCGACCACCACGGCGAAGTTGTAGGTGGGATAGCCGTCCGGACGGAAGATCACCATGTCGTCCAGCTCGCTGTTGGCGATCTCGATGCGGCCCTTGATCAGATCGTCGAAGGCGACCACGCCATCGAGGGGGTTCTTGAAGCGGATCACGCGGTTCGGGTCGTCGCGGTGCGGCAGGTTCTGCTCGCGCGCGGCGCCGTTGTAGCGCGGCTTCTCCTGTTTCGCCATCGCGGCTTCGCGCATGGCGTCGAGCTCCTCGCGTGTCTCGTAGGCGTAGTAGGCCTTGCCGGCCGCGACGAGTTGTTCAGCGACCTCGCGATACCGGTCGATGCGCTGGGTCTGGTAGACCGGGCCTTCATCGTAGTCCAGGCCCAGCCAGTCCATGGCGTCCAGGATCGCGTCGATCGCAGCCTGCGTGCTGCGCTCGCGGTCGGTGTCCTCGATGCGCAGGATGAAATCGCCGCTGCGATGGCGCGCTTCCAGCCAGCAGTACAGCGCCGTGCGGGCGCCGCCGATGTGCAGGTAGCCGGTGGGACTGGGAGCGAAGCGGGTACGGCAGGCCATGGAGGAGCTCAAGTACGGAGTTCCGCGATTTTACCGCGCCGCGACGGTTCTGCCGCGCTCGCCGGCCCGAACGCGCCGCAGTGAGCCCGCTCGGTGAGGCGCCCGGAAGGCCTTGCCGATAGAGGAAGCCCGGTGGGGAGGGCTTAGAATCGCCGCATGACCACACTCTTCATCTCCGACCTGCACCTGGACGCTGAACGCCCTGCCGTCACCGAGTTGTTCGGCGCGTTCATGCAGCGGGAAGCCGTCGCAGCCGACGCCCTGTACATCCTGGGCGACCTGTTCGAGGCCTGGGTGGGCGACGACGATCCATCGGAAACGGGAGCCTACGTCGAGACCCGCATCCGGGAGGTGGCCGATGCCGGCGTGCCGGTGTTCTTCATCCGTGGCAATCGCGATTTCCTGCTCGGCAATGCCTTCGCCCGCCGCGCCGGCATGCGCATCCTGCCCGATCCGGCCGTTATCATGCTGTACGGAAAGCCGGCGATCCTCATGCATGGCGACCTGCTGTGCACGGGTGACACGGCCTACCAGGCGTTCCGCGCGCAGACGCGCAATCCCGCCTGGCAGGCGCAGTTCCTGTCGCAGCCACTGGCGGCCAGGCTCGCCTTCGCCGCGCAGGCGCGCGCCGCCAGTGCCGCTCACCAGGGCGGCATGAAGCAGAGCGACAAGGCGCAGTTCGAAGCATTGACCGACGTGACGCCGGCGGCCGTGGACGCGACACTGGCGCAGTTCGGCATCGACACTCTGATCCATGGCCACACGCACCGCCCTGCCATCCACGAACTGATTGTTGGCGAACGGGCGTGCCGCCGCGTGGTGCTCGGCGACTGGTACGAGCAGGGCTCGGTGCTGCGGGTGGAACCGCATGGAATGACGCTGGAGCGTCTGTAGGTTTTTGATGTGGGAGCGATGTAAGTCGCGATGATGCTTCCGCGGTAGCTCATCGCGACTTGTGTCGCTCCCACACCCTCATGTGCATTCCGTCCACAGGTCGCCCAAGCCCCCTACGGGGCTTCCAGCGCCGCGAGTTCATCTTCGTCGAACCCAGCCAACAGCCGCGCCTCGATATTGAACGGGCCATGCAGGTAGCCGCCGGCGTATTCCCTCAGCAGTTCGCGGAAGCGTGCGCGCGGTTCGATGCCACGCTGCTCGCAGTACCAGCGGTACCAGCGCGAACCGGCGGCGACATGCGCGACTTCCTCGCGCAGGATCAGGTCAAGAATCCCGACGGTTGCTTCGTCTCCCAGATCGCGCAGCTTGACGATCATGCCTGGCGTGACGTCCAGGCCGCGCGCCTCCAGCACGCGCGGTACCAGCGCCATCCGCGCAAGACCATCGTGCGCGGTCTTCTCGGTCATCTCCCAAAGACCGTTGTGCGCATCGAAATCCCCGTAGTCGTAACCCAGTTCGCGCAGGCGGTCGCGCAGCAGGACGAAGTGGCGCGACTCATCGTTGGCCACGCTGACCCAGTCGGCATGGAACGCCGCCGGCATCCCACGGAAGCGATACACCGCATCCCAGGCCAGGTCGATGGCATTCAGTTCGATATGCGCGATGGCATGAATGAAGGCCGCCCTGCCCGGCACGCTGCCGAGCCCGCGGCGCGGCAGCTCGCGCGGATGCACGAGGGCCGGCTTCGCCGGTCGCCCCGGCATGCGGATCGGTTCGGGTGCCGGCGCGTCCGCCGGCATGGCCAGCTCACCGCGCTTGAAGGCGTCAGCGAATCGCTGCGTCAGCGCGACCTTGTCGTCCACGTCCGTTGCGTCCAGGCAGGCACGCGCGGCCTCGAACAGCGTGGCCATGGAGTGCGCGCCGGAATCAGCCGACGCGGCGCTTGCGCTTGGCCTCGTCCGAGCGCATCTGCTCGATGCGCTCGAAATATCCCGGCTCGATGCCGGTGACATACTTGCCATCGAAGCAGGAGGAGTCGAAATCGGCCAGCTGCGGATTGCCTTCGCGCACAGCCGCCTCGAGATCTTCCAGGTCCTGGTAGATCAGCCAGTCGCAGCCAAGCAGCGTCTCGATCTCTTCGATGCTGCGGTCGTGTGCCACCAGCTCATCGGCAGCCGGCATGTCGATGCCGTAGATGTTGGGATGGCGCACCGGCGGTGCGGCACTGGCCAGGTAGACCTTGCGCGCGCCCGCATCGCGCGCCATCTGCACGATCTGCTTGGACGTGGTGCCGCGCACGATGGAGTCGTCCACCAGCAGTACCACGCGGTTGCGGAATTCCAGATTGATCGGATTGAGCTTGCGGCGCACGGACTTCACCCGCTCCCCCTGCCCCGGCATGATGAACGTGCGGCCGACGTAGCGGTTCTTGATGAAGCCCTCGCGGTACTTCACGCCCAGCACGTTGGAGATCTCCAGCGCGGCGTCGCGCGAGGTGTCCGGGATCGGGATGATCGTGTCGATGTCGTGGTCCGGGCGCAGGCGCAGGATCTTCTCGCCCAGCTTCACGCCCATGCGCATGCGCGCCTTGTGCACCGACACGTTGTCGATCATCGAATCGGGACGCGCGAAGTACACGTACTCGAAGATGCACGGCGCATGGTGTTGCGGTTCGGCGACGATTTCGCTGAACAGCTCGCCGCGCGCGGTGATCACGATGGCTTCGCCGGGCTGCACGTCGCGCATGCGGGTGAAACCCAGAATGTCGAGCGCGGCGGATTCGGACGCGATGATGTACTCGGTGCCTTCGCTGTGCTCGCGCTTGCCCAGCACCAGCGGACGGATGCCGTGCGGGTCGCGGAACGCCACCAGGCCCAGGCCCAGCACCACGCTGACCACCGCATATCCGCCCTTGACGCGGCGATGGACGCCGGCGACCGCGCGGATGGCGGCTTCCGGACTGAGCGTGCGCTGCAGGTCGAGCTCGTGCGCGAACACGTTCAGCAGCACTTCGCTGTCCGAATCGGTGTTGATGTTGCGACGGTCCTGGGCGAACACGTCCTGGCGCAGGGCCTCGGTGTTGATCAGGTTGCCGTTGTGCGCCAGCGCGATGCCGTAGGGCGAGTTCACGTAGAACGGCTGCGCCTCGTCCATGCCCTCGGAGCCGGCGGTCGGATAGCGGCAATGCGCGATGCCCACGCGGCCTTCCAGCACGCTCATCGCCTTGGCGTTGAACACGTCCCGCACCAGCCCGTTGTCCTTGTGCACGCGCAGTCGCGTGCCGTCGGCGGTGGCGATGCCGGCGGCGTCCTGCCCGCGGTGCTGGAGGACGGTCAGCCCGTCATAAAGCTGGCCGGCAACATTCTGGTTGCCGACGATTGCGACGATGCCGCACATGGTGGACCTACTCCGGTTTCGACTCGGGCGACGCTGGCGGGGAGACGCGCTCCGGCGGGGCGCCGGACTCTTGCAGCGGCAGGGGCAAGTTTTGCAGGCGCGCATTATCGCCCGCCGGACGCCCATTGCCAAAGTCCAGTTCCTGCACAGTCCATTCCGGCAACCATTGCGCAAGCCATTCCGCGCCGGGCAGGAGCAGCGGCACGATGGATGACCGCTGCCATTCAGGTTCGCGCGGCAGGTCGGTGAAGGCCACCAGCAACAGCAGCACGCAGGCCACGAAGGCACCACGCAACACGCCCAGGCCGAACCCCAGCACACGATCGAGCCCCGACAGGCCCACGGTCTTCACGAGTTGACGCACGATCCAGCCGGTCACGCCGACCACCAGCATGACGCCGACGAAGCTGAGCGCGTACCCCCCCAGCAATTCGCTGGCGGTGGGCGGCCCATCGTCGGAAAGCCAGACGGCGACCTGCGCGCCGTAGTGGAAGGCGACCCAGCCGGCCAGCACCCAGGCGACCATCGATGCTGCGGCGCTGACGAGCCCGCGCATCAGCCCGAACAGCGCCGAGACGGCGATGATGCCCAGCAGTGTCAGGTCGAGCGCACTCATGCGCGCGCCTGCCCGCACCCGGATTCAGTGGCGATGCCGATGCCGGTCAAGGATGCGGACGCACCATGCCATCGACACCGACCTTCGCCGCTACCTGCGCCTTCAGCCGGTCCGCGTCGGCACGGCTTGCCACCGGCCCCACGCGCACGCGACTGAGCGTGCCCTTGTCGGTGCGGACCTGTTCGACGAACGCACTGAAACCGGCAGCGCGGGCGCGATCACGCAATGCGTTGGCATCCGCCGCGCTGGAGAATGCCCCCAGCTGCACGGCGAAGCCCACGCCGGACGCGGCAGGCTTTGCTGCTTCGGCTGGCTTGGGTGCGGGCGCGGCGGGCTTGCTCGCGGCGACGGTCGGCTTGGGTTCGGCGGGCGGCGGCGTGGTGGCCGGCTTCGGCGCCAGTGCCGCGGGCTTGGGTTCCGGCGGCAGCGCCTGCGTGGTGATCGCCGGCGTGGGAGCGGCGGCGGCCACCGATGAAGGCGTCGGTGCCACAGGCGTGGCGGACGGGGTGGGCGCAGTGGTCGCCGCAGCATCCAGCGTGACGACCTGGGCGTTGACATCACCCCGGATCCTGATGGCCTCCAGACGCGCGGATTCGGCCTGCGGGCGATCGGCATAGGGACCGACGCGCACGCGGAATGCCTGCTTGCCATTGATCGTCGCCGGCTCGACAAAGCCCGGCAGCGCAGCCTGCTTCACGTGGGCCAGCACGGCATCGGCATCGGCCTGCGTGGCGTAAGCGCCGAAGCTGACGGCGAAGTTGCCGGCAGCGGTGGCGGCGGACTGCGGCACGCCGGCCGCCGGGAGCGGTTCCGCAGCGGGCGCGGCCACCTGGCCCTGCATGCCGACCGCACCATTCGCGGGGGGGCTGCCCGGGGCGACCAAGGGCAGCTCACGTGTTTCGTATTCGCCATCGGCGGCTGGCGGAACATCCAGCGGCACGTCCGACACGCCGCTATCGGGCGCGGGGCCTTTCACCAGCATGGGCAGGAAGATGACGGCCAGCGCCACCAGCACGACGGCGCCGATCAGGCGCTGTTTCAGGGCAGTATCCATCCAGGTCCACGGGAGATGAGGCAGGAGTGCCGGCGCGATTATACGGCGCGTCCCACCGCGCTCCCCCTCATCGACCTGAATGCAGCACGTGCAATGCGTCGGCCACGGTGTGGAACGAACCGAACACCAGCACGCGGTCGCCGGGCGCCGATGCCGCAAGCGCGCCTTGCAGCGCGTCGCCGACATGGCCGTGCAGGACGGCGCCATCCGCATCAGTGCCCTGCAGGCGCGCGGCCAGCTGTCCGGCGGTCTGCGCGCGCGGCCCCACGTCCAGGCCGGCCAGGTGCCATTGCAGGGTCATGCCGGCGAAGGCGTCGACCACGCTTCGCACATCCTTGTCTGCCAACGCGGCGAACACCACGCGGGTCACGCCACCACTGGCATGGATCTGCAGCCATGCGGCCAGTTCGCGCGCCGCCTGTGGGTTGTGGCCGACGTCAAGCACCACGTGCACGCCATCGCGCTCCAACTGTTGCAATCGGCCCGGGAGCGCAGCCTTGGCCACGCCTTCCGCGAAGGCGCTGTCAGGAATGACGTCTCCTGGCAGCGCGCGCAATGCGGCAATCGCCGTGGCGGCGTTCGCGCGCTGCGAAGGCGCGGACAGCGCCGGCACCGGCAGTTCAAGTTCTGCCCCCACTTCGCGCCAGCGCCAGCGCTGGCTGTCGATGGGCTCGTGGAAGAAGTCACTGCCCAGCCGGAGTGCATTCGCTCCGATGGCATAGGCATGGCGCAACACGCTGGACGGCGAGTCCACCTCGCCAAGCACCAACGGCGTCCACGCCCGCGCGATGCCGGCCTTCTCGGCGCCGATGGCCTCGCGGTCGTTGCCAAGCCAGTCGGTGTGGTCGATGTCGACCGTGGTGATGACGGCGACATCCGGATCGACGATATTCACCGCATCCAGCCTTCCACCCAGGCCGATCTCGAGTACCGCCAGGTCCAGCCCGCTGCGCTGGAACAGCCACAGTGCGGCCAGCGTGCCGAATTCGAAATAGGTCAGCGGAATTGTGCTTCCTTCTCCCTCCGGGAGAAGGTGGCGCGCAGCGCCGGATGAGGGTACGGCAGATTCGCTGGCGTCCGGACCATCATCGCTGCTCCCTGCCCTCACCCCAACCCCTCTCCCGCCGGGAGAGGGGCTAAAGCGCGCCGCTTCGACGGCTTGGAACGCTTCGATCAGTGAGGCGTCATCCACGTCCACGCCATCGATGCGCACGCGCTCGTTGTAGCGCAGCAGGTGTGGCGAGGTATACGCCCCGACCTTCCAGCCTGCGGCACGCGCGATGGCCTCGATGAAGGCCACGGTGGAGCCCTTGCCATTGGTGCCGCCGACGGTGATGACGCGGGCGGCGGGCTTGCCGAGCGCCAGTCGCATTGCGACTTCGCGCACGCGGTCCAGGCCCATGTCGATGGACTTGGGATGCTGTTGCTCGATGTACTCGAGCCAGTCGTCGAGGGTATGCAGCGCGCGTGACATGTCAGTTGCCGGATTCGATATGCCGGATGCTGGAGCCGAACAGCGATCGTCGGCCGCTCAGCACCACCGACACCTGTTGCTCGGGATGGCGATGATAGAACGCTTCACGGATGCACAAGTAGCTCGGAAAGCCCCGCTCCATCGGGCCGCCTCGCAATCGGTAGTCGCATGCACGACGGCTCGGGGTGTAGTGCGTCTGCATGATGTGGGATTCGCGGAATGCCTCCCCGAACACGCACGTCCACGCCCACGGCAAGGACCTGGCCAGCACCAGCCAGCCGACGAGGCCCAGCATCACGGGCATCCCGCAAAGAAGGAACAGGAACTTGAGGAACCCCTGGTCGAGCAGGAGGGCCATGCGTCCATGGCGGCGGGCATGGCCGATCAACAACGCCGTTCCGATCACGCCACCGACCAGGAACAGCAAGGCGACATGGAGGCCGTGCAAGGCGGGCGCAGGCACGAAGTCGACGAACAGACCCGTCAGCGCCAACGCACAGGTGCCAAGTACCGCCACGGTCGCGGTGACCTGACCAGGCGCAGGCGCGTCCGAGCCGAACCAGACCGCTTTCCAGCCCATGTGCGCTCGCAGAACGTCGCCGCTGCCGCCGGACTCTAGAGCGCCCGATGCTTCGCTTCGCCGAAGAATGGCGTGTGGTGCGCGCAGTCGTTGAGGCGCACGACTTCGAGCTGGTCGACCGAGGGGCCTTCCAGCAGGTTGAGCGTGGTCGGCGCCTGGCGGAACGTCCAGAGCTTCGCGATCGGCAGGCCCAGGATGCGGCACAGCAGGACGCGGTTGACCGCATCGTGCGCCACGATCAGCAGGGTGTCGTCATCGCCCAGTCCCTCCGCGGCGCGTGCGAGCCCGCGCCAGGAACGGTCCAGCACCTGGCGCAGCGATTCGCCACCCGGCATGAGGACGGTATCGGGCTCCTCGCGCCACGCCAGCAGGCGGGCAGGATCCTTGTCCTGGATCTCGCTGGCCAGAAGGCCTTCCCATTCGCCATGCGCGATTTCCTGCAGATCCGCATCGGTCTGCAGAAGGTCGGCGCGTGCATCGCCCAACGCGAGTTTCGCGGTGAGCTGCGCCCGCGACAGCGGCGAGGCGACTGCACGATCGATGCGTACGTCCTTCAGCCGCTGGCCCAGCGCGGTGGCCTGGCCTTCGCCGACCGGCGACAGCGGGATGTCGATCTGGCCCTGGTAACGGCCTTCGGCGTTCCACGGCGTTTCGCCGTGACGGGCAAGCAGGATGCGCATGCGTCGGTGTGTCCATTCGAGGGAAGCGGCCCCGCTTCCGGAAGCCGGAAACGAAGACGGGAGCGGATCATACCCGCTCCCGTCCCGTGCCTGCCGCTAAGTTGCAGGTGTTACTTGCCGACGCCCATTTCCTTCAGCAACTGCGGCGCCGGATATACCTCCTGCATGATCCAGCGCAGGTAGCGGCCATCCACGGCGATCATGCGGGTCATCTTGGGGTCGAACACCCAGTTGGAGCTGACCGACTCCCAGTTGCCGTCGAAGGCCAGGCCGACCAGTTTGCCGTGTGCGTCCAGCACCGGCGAGCCGGAGTTGCCGCCGGTGATGTCCAGGTCGGACAGGTAGTTCACCGGCACGGAGCCGATGCGCTTGTCCTCCAGGCCGCCGTGGCGCTTGGCCGCGACCGCATCGAGCAATGCCTTCGGCGAGTCGAACGGATCCTGCCCGGTTTCCTTGGCCACCACACCTTCCAGCGTAGTGAACGGGGTGTACTCCACGCCGTCCTTCGGCGCGTAACCCATCACGTTGCCGAAGGTGATGCGCAGCGACAAGTTGGCATCCGGGTAGACGTACTGACCCTGGCTCTTCTTGTAGTCCGCCAGCGCCTGCAGATAGACGGGGCGCGCGGCCAGATTCTCGCCGGCGCGCGTCTTGCGCTCCTGCTCCAGCTTCAGCAGCGTGGGCATCACCGCCACCGCGTACTGGATCGCCGGATCGCTGCTGGCCTCGAATGTCTTGCGGTCTGCGGCGAACCACTTCAGGCGCTCATCCGTGCTACCGAGCTTCGTGCCCGCCAGACGATCCAATCCCCGCTTCACCGCTGCGGCATCGTTGCCGCCCAGCCATGCGTCCACGGCGTCGACGCGCTGGGCAGCAGGCAGTTTGATGTACTCGTTCAACCAGTACTCCTGCAACTGGCGATCCATCGCGGCCACGTAGCGGCGCTCGAGCTGCTTCAGGCCACCTTCGATGGCAGGCAGGTCGCGTTCCTGGTAACCGGACTCGCGTTCCGCATTGGGCTTCTCGCGCTCGATCGACAGCCGGTACAGCTGCGTGGCCGAACCCACCATCGCGGTGTTGTTGAACATCGCCAGGGTCAGGTCGCGCTCGCGCGTGGCCTTGTTCTGTTCCAGCAGGGCGAGCAGCTGGGCATGCGCGTCCAGCGCCGTCTGGCCCTTGGCGCCCTGCCCCTTCAGCCAGGCCAGGACGGCGGCTTCTTCGCGCTGTTTCTGGCCGGCCGCGTCGATGCGCTTGAAGCCTTCCAGCTGGCCGTCGTAGTTCTTGCTGGTGTTGTTCCAGCCCGCCATGGTGTTGGCGTACTTCACCTGGATGTCGGCGTTCTTCTTGCCGGCGTCCTGCACCATCGCGATCTGGTTCTTGTAGTGGCGCGCGATGGTCGGATAGGTCCACGCGGCGGTGTTGTCGAATTCGGCTGCCAGCGCATAGCGGTTGGTCGAACCCGGATAGCCCGCCACCATGACGAAATCACCGGCACCCAGCGGCTGATCGGCGAACTTCAGCCAATGCTTCGGCTGGTACGGCACGTTGTCCTTGGAGAATGCGGCCGGTTTGCCGTCCTTGCCCACGTAGGCGCGATAGAAGGCGAAGTCGCCGGTGTGGCGCGGCCACATCCAGTTGTCGATGTCGCCACCGTACTTGCCCACGCTGCCCGGCGGTGCGTACGCCAGGCGCACGTCCTTGATTTCCATGTTCTTGAACAGGCGATACGTGTTGCCACCGGAGAAACTGTAGAGGCGGCAGCGGAAGCCGGCCTCGGCCTCGCAGTCGGCGATCAGCTTCTTCTCGAAGGCCTCCAGCGCCTTCGTGCGCGCCAGCGCATCGCCGCCGGCGGAGGCGATGGCGGCCTGCGCGTCCTTCGTCACATCGGTGATCTCGTCCAGCACGAACACGCGCGCATTGGGGCCCGCGCTGACTTCATCGCCCGCCGTCGGTGCGTTGAAGCCGTTCTTGATCAGGTTGTTCTCGGCCGTGGAGTTCAGCTGGATGGCGCCATACGCGCAGTGATGGTTGGTGACCACCAGGCCGTTCGGCGAGACGAAGCTGGCGGTGCAGCCGCCCAGTGCGACCACCGCGCCCATCGGGTCGCCGGTCAGGTTGGAAAGCTGCTGCGGCGACAGTTCCAGGCCGGCCTTCTTCAGCGGTCCGGCGATTTCGGGCAGCTGCTGCGGTACCCACATGCCCTCGCCCGCATGGGCGAACTGGGCGGCGAGCAGGGACAACGGAACCGCAATGGCGGCGGCGAGCAGGTTCGGACGCATGGAAACCCCGGTACGGACAGGAAAGTTCCGATTGTAATGAACCTGTCACCGCCGCCGACCCATGACTTTCGTCCTAGGAAGACGGGCATGCGGACGCTCCGGCGTGTCAAGGCGCCCTGCAACAGGGCGCCACGGAGGCGGCGCGTATAATCCGCGCCCTCAACCCCTGGATCGACGCCCGATGGCACAGACGATGAAGGCGCTGGTGAAGCGCGAGGCCGGCAAAGGTATCTGGATGGAGGAACTGCCCGTCCCGCAGCCCGGCCCCAACGAGGTGCTGATCAAGCTGGAGAAGACCGCCATCTGCGGCACCGACCTGCACATCTACCTGTGGGACGAGTGGAGCCAGCGCACGATCAAGCCCGGCCTGACCATCGGCCATGAATTCGTCGGCCGCATCGCGCAGCTCGGCTCCGCCGTCACCGGTTACGAAGTCGGCCAGCGCGTGTCGGCCGAGGGCCACATCGTCTGCGGGCACTGCCGCAACTGCCGCGGCGGCCGCCAGCACCTGTGCCCGAACACCGTGGGCATCGGCGTGAACCGCAACGGCGCCTTCGCCGAGTACATGGTGATGCCGGCCAGCAACCTGTGGCCGATCCCGGACCAGATTCCGTCGGAACTGGCGGCATTCTTCGACCCCTACGGCAACGCGGCGCACTGCGCGCTGGAGTTCGACGTGGTCGGCGAAGACGTGCTGATTACCGGCGCGGGCCCCATCGGCATCATCGCCGCCGGCATCTGCAAGCACATCGGCGCCCGCAACGTGGTGGTCACCGACGTGAACGACTTCCGCCTGAAGCTGGCGGCCGACATGGGCGCGACCCGCGTGGTCAACGTGGCCAACCAGTCGCTCAAGGACGTGATGGCCGACCTGCATATGGAAGGCTTCGACGTGGGCCTGGAGATGAGCGGCAATCCGCGCGCCTTCAACGACATGCTCGACTGCATGTACCACGGCGGCAAGATCGCGCTGCTCGGCATCCTGCCCAAGGGCGCCGGTGTGGACTGGGACCGCATCATCTTCAAGGGCCTGACCGTGCAGGGCATCTACGGCCGCAGGATGTACGAGACCTGGTACAAGATGACGCAGCTCGTGCTGAGCGGCTTCCCGCTGGGCAAGGTGCTGACGCACCAGCTGCCGATCGACGATTTCCAGAAGGGCTTCGACCTGATGGAACAGGGCAAGGCCGGCAAGGTGGTGTTGAGCTGGAATTGACGCGCACGCTCCCTTCCGCGCAAAGAAAAAGGCGCCTTGCGGCGCCTTTTCTGTTGCGTGCCCTATCAGGGAACCGCAACGGCGATCGTGAACACCACGCCGGGCTTGTAGATATCCGAGCCGCGACGCAGCTCGGACGCGTCCGAACCGAAGGTATCGTAGTAGCCCAGTGTCGCGGTCGCGGGACCGAAGCCCTTGGAGAGCGTGACGGAGCCATCGTAGAAATCGGCGCGACCATCGCTGCCCGCGTCGATGGAGGTGTAACCCGTGGTGGCACCCAGCGAGAAGCCCGAATCGCCGATGTCGTAGCTGGCCGACACGCCTGCATAGATCTCTTCCGCGCCGGTGTTGCTGTAGTCGTCGGCGTACGCCAGGATGCCGCCCACGGTGACGGGGCCGCTCCAGGTCACCTTCGCAATGTACTCGTTGTAGTCGATGTCGCCGTACCCGTCGGAAGCACCTTCATAGGTGTAACGGTTCACGCCCAGGTCGAGGTTCCAGCTGTCGCTGAGGTCCTTGTTCCAGCCGACGAAGTAGTCGACTTCGAAGTCGGGGCCACCCTCGCCGAAATCCACATTCGATGCCCAGGCACCGGCATACAGGCCGAACGGCGCGGAATACGTCGCACCCGCCTGGAACGCTGGCTCGTTGTCGGTCTGGGAAACGCCGCGGAACACGTAGTCCGTAGTCACCGCGAATGTCGCGCTGAACGGAGAGGATGCTTCTTCCTCGGCATCCTGGGCGAAGGCGGACAGCGGAAGCGCCAGCAATAGGGCAGTGGCAAGGGCGGTGCAGAGCTTGACGGGCTTCATCCGGATTCTCCTGGTCGATGGGCGGACGGTGGCGGCTGGCGTGGCGGGGATTGCCGGTCGTGAGACGGTAATCGCAGCTTCACGGTTTTTTAACTGCGCCCCGATAGTGCGCCGCAACAATCGCCGTCGTCAAGTGCCTGTCCGCATGCCGGATAATTGGTTTCTTTTTCAATTAATTCAGCAGCTTACATCGCATCACGTTGGTGCCTCCGCACCGTTTCGGGGAAACCATCCGAACCGTTTTGGTGCCAAGCGCACCGGCTGTCCGGGCGCCGTTGCAGGACTCTCGTGGTCGGCGGGCAAGTCCACGTCGACCTCGATGGCATCGTCCTGGAGCCGCGCCCGCAGGCGCAGCCGCGGACCGTTCCGCTGCGCGACGATGATCGTCGCCGGCCAGCCGGGGCCCTCTTCCACCACCTGCAGATCCTCCGGGCGCACGAAGACCTCGGCCTGCCCCTGCCCCGCCTGCTCACGCGACCGCAGCGGCAACCCTGCGGCCTGCAGCGCGCCTGCTTCCCAGTGAGCTGGCAGGCGGTTCACCGCACCGACGAAGGAGTAGACGAAGGGCGAGGCCGGCGCATCGTAGGTATCGGCCGGGCTGCCGAGTTGTTCGATGCGCCCGCGGTTGAGGATCGCCACGCGGTCGGCCAGCTCGAGCGCTTCTTCCTGGTCGTGCGTCACGAACACGGTGGTCAGACCGGTGCGGTCGTGCAGTTCCCGCAGCCAGCGGCGCAGGTCGCGCCGGACCTGTGCGTCGAGCGCACCGAACGGCTCGTCCAGCAGCAGCACGCGCGGCTCGATCGCCAGCGCACGCGCCAATGCCACGCGCTGCCGCTGGCCGCCGGACAGCTGCGCCGGATACCGCGTGCCGAATCCCTCCAGTTGCACGAGCGAAAGCAGTTCCGCGACGCGCGCCCGGATGGTGGCATCGGACACGCGCTCGCGACCGCGCCGTACGCGCAGGCCGAAGGCGATGTTCTCCTCCACCGTCAGGTGGCGGAACAGCGCGTAGTGCTGGAAAACGAAGCCCGCACGCCGCGCCTGCACGCTCAATCGTGAAGCGTCCTCGCCATCGAACCAGACCTTGCCTGCATCGGCGTGCTCCAGCCCGGCGATGATGCGCAGCAACGTGGTCTTGCCGGAGCCGGACGGCCCGAGCAGCGCCAGCAGCTCGCCCTGGCGGATGTCCAGTGATACCTCGTCCAGGGCGACGAAGGTGCCGAACCGCTTGCCCAGGTGTTCGATCCTGATACCCATGATGTCTTCTCAGTGACGGTGGTTGGCAGCCAGCGCTTCGCCGTGCCGCCATTCAAGCCAGGTCTTCAACGCCAGCGTCACCAGCGCGGTCAGCGCCAGCAGCGAGGCCGCCGCGAATGCCGCGCTGTATGCATACTCGTTGTAGAGGATCTCCACATGCAGCGGCAGCGTGTTGGTGCGCCCGCGGATGTGGCCGGACACGACCGACACCGCGCCGAACTCACCCAGTGCGCGCGCACTGCACAGCAACACGCCGTACAGCAGCGCCCAGCGGATGTTCGGCAGCGTCACCCGCCAGAAGGTCTGCCAGCCATTCGCGCCAAGGCTGAGTGCCGCCAGTTCCTCGTCCGTGCCCTGCTGTTCCATCAGTGGCATCAGCTCGCGCGCGATGAACGGGAACGTCACGAAGATCGTCGCCAGCACGATGCCCGGCAGCGCGAAGATGATCTTCGGCAACTGCAGGTGCAGGTCGCCAAGCAGCGGCAGGGAGAAACGCCAGCCTTCGTCGATCAGCGAGTACGCCCAGCCCTGCGCGCCGAAGATCAGCACGTAGATCAGGCCGGCCACCACCGGCGACACCGCGAACGGCAGGTCGATCAGCGTGACCAGCCAGCGTTTCCCACGGAACTCATGCTTGCTGACCACCCATGCGGCGGCCACGCCGAAGGCGAGGTTGAGGGGCACCACGATCGCCGTCACCAGCAGCGTCAACTGCACGGCCGCCAGCGCATCGGCCTCGGTCACCGCGGATGCGAACGCCGCCCAACCGCCGCGCAGCGCTTCCACGAATACCAGCGCCAGCGGCAGCAACAGGAACGACAGCAGGAAGCCAAGCGCGCCCAGCACCAGCAGCACCTGCACCCAGAGGGGTTCGGTGGTGGCCGCATGGCGGCGGACAGGGCGTGCAGGCGCTTCCACGAAGGACGACTCCGGGGGGATGGCGATGACGGCGGAGATGGCGTCGCCCATGTTAGCCCCCTGCCCGCTTGCCGGTGCGCTGCAGCCGCGCCTGCAGCGTGTTGATCAGCAGCAGCAGCGCAAACGACAGCAGCAGCATGGCCGCCGCGATCGCCGTGGCGCCCTCGTAGTCGAACTCCTCCAGCTTGATCGTGATCAGCAGCGGCGCGATCTCGGACACCCCGGGCAGGTTGCCGGCGATGAAGATCACCGAGCCGTATTCGCCCACGCCACGCGCGAACGCCAGCGCGAAGCCGGCCAGCACGGCCGGCCACAGCGTGGGCAGCACCACGTGACGCACCGCCTGCCAGCGGTTGGCACCCAAGGTGGCCGCGGCCTCTTCCAGTTCCGTCTCGATTTCCGCAAGCACCGGCTGCACCACGCGCACCACGAAAGGCAGGCCGATGAACACCAGCGCCACGGTGATGCCGAGTGGCGTGTACGCGACCTTGATGCCGGCGGCTTCCAGCCATTGGCCGATCCAGCCGGTCGGGCCGTACAGCGCCGTCAGCGCAATGCCGGCCACGGCGGTGGGCAGCGCGAATGGCAGGTCGATCATCGCGTCGAACAGGCGCTTGCCGGGAAATCGGTAGCGCACGAATACCCAGGCCACCAGGGTGCCCATGACCGCATTGAACGCCGCCGCCGCGAGCGCGGTGCCGAAGCTGATGCGCAACGCCGCCAGCACGCGCGGCTCCGTCCAGATCGCCCAGATGCCCGCCGGACCCAGCCCGCTGGCCTTGGCGAACACACCCACCAGCGGAATCAGGACGATCAGCCCCAACCAGGCCAGCGTATAGCCCAGGCTGAGGCCGAAACCGGGAATGACGCGCCGTGCGCGCACCTTCCCCGGCCAGGATTGCACTGCCGCCACCTTACTTCGCCTGGATCTGGTCGAACACGCCACCGTCCGCGAAATGCGTGGCCTGCGCCTTCGCCCAGGAACCGAAGACGCCATCGATCGTCACCAGCTCCAGCTTCGGAAAGCGCGCGATGTCCGCAGGCGCCGCATGCTGCGGATAGCGCGGACGATAGTAATGCTTGGCCGCGAGCCGCTGGCCCGTTGGCGAGTACAGGTATTTCAGATAGGCCTGCGCCGCTTCGCGCGTGCCGTGCTTGTCGACATTGCGATCCACCAGCGCCACCGGCGGCTCGGCCAGGATCGACAGCGACGGCACCACGATGTCGAACTTGTCGGGGCCCAGCTCCTCGATCGACAGGAAGGCCTCGTTTTCCCACGCCAGCAGCACGTCGCCGATGCCGCGCTGGACGAACGTCGTGGTCGATCCCCGCGCGCCAGTGTCCAGCACGGGCACGTTGCGGAACAGGCCACGCACGAAGTTGCGCGTCTTCGCCTCGTCACCCTTGAAGATCTTCAGACCGTAGGCCCATGCCGCAAGATAGTTCCAGCGCGCGCCACCGGAGGTCTTCGGATTCGGAGTGATGACGGAGATGCCGGGCTTCACCAGATCGTGCCAGTCGCGGATCTTCTTCGGATTGCCCTTGCGCACCAGAAACACGATGGTCGAGGTGTACGGCGCGCTGTTCTCGGGGAGGCGCGATTGCCAGTTGGCGGGAAAGAGCTTGGCCCGCTGTGCGATGGAATCCACGTCGTAGGCCAGGGCGAGCGTCACCACGTCCGCCTCGAGGCCATCGATCACCGAACGCGCCTGCTTGCCCGAGCCGCCATGCGAGGTCTCGATGCTGACCTTCTGTCCCTTGGTCTTCTGCCACTCGGCGGCAAAGGCGGTATTGAACTCGCGATAGAACTCGCGCGTCGGGTCGTAGGACACGTTGAGCAGCTTGATGTCCTTGGCGCCGGCCGCTGCGGTCAGCGTCAGGCCGAAGGCGAGCAAGGCGGTGCGGACGTGGCGTCGGATGGATGGTGTCTTCATGCGATGTCTCCGGGAATCAGAAGGCGACTTGCAGTCGCGAGAACACGGCCTTTTCGTCTTCACGGTCCGCGCCTGCGGCGGCTCCGCCCTCGAATTGCGTGTCCAGGTAATTGACGACCAGCTTCAGATTGCTGGTGAGGTACCAGTTGACGCCCAGCGTCCATGCCTTGGCGCGTCGCGCGGATACCGACGCATCGGCGAACAGCGGGAACGCACCCTCATCGATCTCCAGTTCGCCATAGCGGCCGACCAGTTCCCACGCACCCCAACCACCCTTGCCGGGACTGAAGGGGTTCGATGGCTTCACGACGCCGCGATAGCTGGCGTCTTCGCCGGTCAGCACGTAGCTGGCCGTGGCCTGCCAGGCGGTGTTTTCCAGTTCGGCGGCATTGCCCGCCACCACCAGTTCCTGCTTCGACGCGATGTACTCGGCCAGCAGCCCGAACCCGTTGCGATAGAAGTAGCCCTGTGGCGACCAGCGCGTGCGCCTGCCGTCGGCGGCGACCGCACTGCGATAGTTGAAGAACTGCACCTGCCCGGGCGTGCGATAGCGCGGGAGAATGTTGTTCCCCGTGCCCACGGTATCGCCGGCGCTGCCGCCGATGCCGAAGCCGAGGCCGGACCAGAAACCCGCGCCGTCCTTGAATGGCTCGACGAAGAGGCGGCCGGCGACCTCGAACTCGTCGCCCGGATTGGTGGTCGCCGCATCGCGACCATCGACCGTGCCGTTGAACACACCGATCGCGTAGCTCAGCTTGCTGCCGGCCAACTCGCCCTGCAGTTGCACGCCGATGTCGCGATTGGGCGCAAGTTCGCTGGGCAGCGCACGTTCCACGTCGGACAAGGCAGACGACGACTGCAGGCGTTCCAGTCCCACCGGTGAGGTGAACTTGCCCAGACGCACCGTCGCGGCGGGCGAGAACTTCAGGTCGGCATAGGCATCCACGATGCTGGCGCTGTCACCGGCAAACTCCGGCGTGAAGCGGAAGCCGATCCATTTGCCCAACGTGCCCTCGATGGTCGGGCGTGCCGTACGCAGCAGGAAGGTATCGTAGGTGCCCGACGGCACGCCGCTGCTGAAGAAGCGCCCGTCGCCCTGGATCAGGCCGCGGATCTTGACCTCATAATCGCCATTGGCCGATTTCAGCGACGCACCCTTGTCGTTCACCGCGATGACGGGGGCCTCCTTGGCCTTGGCGGCGGTCTCTTCCTGCTGCAGTTCCAGGCGGCGCTCCAGGACGCGCAGGCGCTGGTCCAGGTCACCCAACGTGGCGGGCGCGGATTCGCCTTCAGCGGCCACGGCCGCCGGTGCATCACCGACGCGGCGTTCGAGGGCTTCAAGCCGTTGCAGCAACTCCTGCACGGTGGGCTGGCTCTGTGCGGACACGGGAATGGCCAGCGAACAGGCCAGCGCGCCCAGGATGGCGACGCCGCTGCCCTTCCGCTTGCGCTGTCCCGGTGGTATCCGCATGACCCCATATCCCCGTGCGATGGCCGTCGTCGGCCGGAGACGCGATGCTGCGTGTGCACATGCGGGCTGGGAAATGACGAAACGGCGACCGCTTATTCCGCGACAGCATGACGGACGGGGCGTGGCCGACGGGCGGTTAGAATGGCGGCCTCTTCTTCCAATCCGCGCCCATGTCCAGCCCGCTCACCGCTCACTACGCCGCCACCCTCGACGAGATCCGTGCCCAGGGCCTGTTCAAGGCCGAGCGGATCATCACCGGCCCGCAATCGGCCGAGATCACGCTGGCGGACGGGCGCACGGTGCTGAACTTCTGTGCCAACAATTACCTGGGGCTGGCCGACCACCCGGACATCATCCAGGCAGCGAAGGACGCGCTGGATACGCATGGCTTCGGCATGGCGTCGGTGCGCTTCATCTGCGGCACGCAGGACCTGCACAAGCAATTGGAGCAGACGATCGCGGACTTCTTCGGCACCGAAGACACCATCCTCTACGCCGCCTGCTTCGATGCCAACGGCGGCCTGTTCGAACCCTTGCTGGGCGAGGACGACGCGATCATTTCCGATGCGCTGAACCATGCATCGATCATCGACGGCGTACGCCTGTGCAAGGCCAAACGGTTCCGCTACGCCAACTGCGACATGGCCGACCTGGAAAAGCAGCTGCAGGCCGCCGACGCCGCGGGGTGCAAGACCAAGCTGATCACCACCGACGGCGTGTTCTCGATGGACGGTTTCATCGCGCCGCTGGACGAGATCACCGCGCTGGCGAAGAAGTACAACGCGCTGGTGCACATCGACGAATGCCACGCCACCGGCTTCCTCGGCGCGACCGGCCGCGGCTCGGCGGAAGTGAAGGGCGTGCTGGACAGGATCGACATCATCACCGGCACGCTCGGCAAGGCGATGGGCGGCGCACTGGGCGGATTCACGACCGCGCGCAGGGAAGTGATCGAACTGCTGCGCCAGCGCTCCCGGCCTTACCTCTTCTCCAACTCGCTGCCGCCGCACGTGGTGGCCGCGGGCATCAAGGCCTTCGACATGCTGTCCTCCGCCGGCGAACTGCGCGAACGCCTGCAACAGAACACGGCGTATTTCCGCGAACGCATGACGGCTGCCGGCTTCGACATCAGGCCCGGCGTGCACCCCATCAGTCCGGTGATGCTGTACGACGCACCGCTCGCACAGCGCTTCGCCGAGCGACTGCTGGAGGAGGGCATCTATGCGATCGGTTTCTTCTTCCCGGTGGTCGCGAAAGGCCAGGCCCGCATCCGCACGCAGATGAGTGCAGCGCATACACGCGAACACCTGGATCGCGCAATCGACGCCTTCATCCGCATCGGCCGCGAATTGGGCGTGTTGAAGGCGTAGCCGAAGCCTGTGCGCCCGCGATCAGCGGGCGCGCTTGGCGACAGCGGAAGCCTTCGGCCTGGCGGGCGCGCCCTTGGCGACGCGGATGCCGCGCGCCTTCATCCAGGCATCGAATTCTTCCGCCGTCATCTTGCGGCCATTCTGCTGCATGTCGAAGCGGTGGCCATGCGGCCCCGGGCGCACGCTGACGACTTCTTCCTTCACGCCGGCGGTGTTGGCGTGTGGCGGTTTCGAGGCGCAGCCCGCCGCCATGCCGATGACAAACAGAACAACGAAACGCGCAGGCAGGCGCGCCGTCAGGTCGAGCATGGCAATTCCCCAGTGGTCAGGCGTGAGCGAGTGTAGGCAAGCACACGACAGCGAACCCTGACCGCGGTCGCGCAATCAGCATCCGGTCATCGGCGCCAGCGCTTCGCGTTCCGCTGCATCGAGCATGCGCCATGACCCCTTCGCCAGCGTGCCCAGGAGCAACGGACCGATGGCGACCCGGACCAGCCGCAACACGCGGATGTCGAAGGCCTCAAGCAATCGTCGGATCTGCCGGTTGCGGCCTTCGTCGAGAACGATCTCCACCCAGGCATTACGTTCGCCGGCACGCAACAGGCGTGCCTGGCGGGCAGCCAGATGCTCCCCTCCGACGTGGACCCCCGCTTGCAGCGCGTGCAGCAGTGCTTCGTCGGGCACCCGATCGACCTGCACGTGGTAGGTCTTGTCGGGCCCGCATGCCGGATCCGTGACGCGTGCGGCCCATTCCGGATCGTTGGTGAAAAGCAGCAGACCCTCGCTGGCTTTGTCCAGCCGCCCCACCGGCGCGGTCCATGGCAGGCCGGCACCCTCCAGGCAACGGTAAACGGTGTCGCGCCCGCGTTCGTCGCGCGTCGTCGTCACCAGTCCGCGAGGCTTGTTGAGCATCAGGTAGTGGCGATCCGCCGCCGCAGCCGCCTGGCCATCCACACGCACGACAGCACGGCCGGCGACCACCGGGAATTCCGGATCGCGAACGATGCGCCCGTCGACGGACACCCTGCCGTCGGTGATCCAGCGCGCGGCTTCCGTGCGCGAACAGACGCCCTGTTTGGACAGGATGCGTGCCAATCCGTGTCGTACTGCGGGACTGCCGGACACGCCGCGGCGCGCGGTCGTCCGCGTATCGCGAGGCGGTCTGCGCTCAGGCATGGCGGTGTCCGACGGAAAAACGGCCGGGAATGCCGGCCGTTCGTCGATCAGTTCTTCTTGGGCGGTTCGGCGGGAGCCGGCGCGGGTGCAGCGGCCGGCGCACCGGGCGCCTTGACCACGCGCACGCCACGCGACTTCATCCACGCATCGAACTCGTCTGCCGTCATCCGCTTGCCGTTCTGGCTCATGTCGAAACGCCAGGGCGAGTTGTCATGCGCGGTCTTCGGCTGATATGCCGCCGGGCTCGCGGTGGCTGCCGCAGCAGACGTCGTTCCCGGTGCGGGCAACGCCTTGGCAATGTTGCGGCACCCCTCGATGCGCAGGCGCATCAGCACGCGGTCCACCGATTGCGATTCGTCGAAAGCATGCGACGCCAGCACACCGGACGGTGCCCCCAGTTGGGTGGCCGTGGCGGTGAACTCCGGTGCGACCGGCGCGATCACGGTGTTCGATGCCTTCAACGGCGGCGGCACCAGACTGCCCGTGCAGTCGGGCGCGGCATGGGCGGCAGGAATCGCGGCGATGCACAGCAGGCTGGCGAGGACATGGCGGCGCATCGTGACGACTCCTGAGTATTCCTGTTCGTGTGGCGAGTTTAGGCACGCCCTCCAGGCATGGCAAGGAATTGCAAGTCACCCACGCCCTGCGTTGCGCAAGACGGAAACGCGGTCACGCAAATCGCGCCTACGCCTGCCGAAAAAACGAAGCCCGGCACTTGGCCGGGCTTCGTGTGTTGCGGGAAGAGCGTCCGATCAGTTCTGGACGTTCAGTTCCGTACGACGGTTGCGCTCGCTCTTGCAGCCCGGCAGCGTCTGCGCGGTCGGCTCCAGCGGACGGCTCTCGCCGTAACCCACCGGGCCCACCAGACGCGAAGCATCCACGCCGTTGCTGGTCAGGTAGTCGTACACGGTCTGCGAACGACGCTGCGACAGCGACTGGTTGTAGGCATCGGCACCGCACAGGTCGGTGTGGCCGGCCACTTCGACGCGCAGGTCGGGGTAACGCTTCAGGATCTCGGCGGCTTCGCTGAGGATCGCGATCGCGTCGGGACGCAGGGTCGACTTGTCGAAGTCGAAGTTCACGCCCTTCAGGTCGATCGAAACCTGCACCGGGCAGCCGTCCGGACCGATGGTCTGGCCAGCCTGCGAACCGGGGCACTTGTCGTCGCAGTTGTTGACGCCGTCACCGTCGTCATCCAGGTCCGCGCAGCTCGGCGCAGCCGGCGGGGCCGGCGGAGCAGCGGCTTCAGCCTTCGGACCCAGCGGGATCACGACGCCAACCGAGGCCAGCACGTCGCCGAACCAGTCTTCCTGCGGAGCGGCAGCGCTCTGGTCGTTGAAGTCGGCGCGGTAGGCGAGTTCGGCGCGAACGCCGACGCGCTTGTCCAGCGTGGTCTGCAGGCCGACGCCCAGCTTGGCAGCCAGGTTGTTGTCACGGGTCTGGTTCGACGCGTTGATCAGCGACTCTTCTTCCGAACGCTGCAGGCCCAGGCCGGCGACGATGTACGGGTTCCAGCCACGGCCTTCCTGCACGAAGTGGCGACGCAGGTCCAGCGAGATGCCGTACTGGCTCCACAGGGCGTCACGGTTGTCTTCGAACTTCGGGTTCTGGTAGTTCAGCTCACCGTCCAGCGACCAGTTGGGGCTGATGAACTTGCCAAGGCCCAGGCCCAGGAACGGGGCGTTGCGGGTGAGGCGATCGTCGTCCTGCAGGTTGAAGCCGGCGGAGCCGGTGAGGTACCAACGGTCGTCGAACTCCTGCGCCATCGCGTGGTTAGCGAGGCTCAGGCCGCCCAGCAGCGCGGCGCAGAGAATCTTCTTGTTCATTTGCAGCTCCTTTCCTTGTAAAAGTTCAGTTGTAGAGAAACCGAAATACGTCTGTTGCGGTGGTTCCGGCGTTTCTAGTTGTTATTCGAGACGACAGGGACCCATCGCCTTGCTGAACAGATTATGCGCGGGTACGTGAAGACTGTGTTAACGGTACCATAACAAGTCGGGCAAGGTTAACACTCCTGAAGGGAACTGGAGCAGATCTTCACGCGGCCCGCCGCGCAGAGCGCCCGCTCGCTGCTCGCCCGTGACGATACTCCCGTGGGCAACACACCGGTGCACGGATGCCTCTTGGTAAGTCGTCCGGGGCGCCCGATGCTCGCATCATGAACCTGCCCACCTCCGCCGTGCACCTCCCCAGCCTCTTCCTCTCGCATGGTTCGCCGATGCTGGCCCTCGAGGATTCACCTACCGGCCGCTTCCTCGACCGCTTGGGGGGCCTGTTGCCGCGGCCCCGCGCGATCGTGGTGGCATCCGCGCACTTCGTCCACGCCCATCCCACGCTTACTGCGGCACCCCGGCCGGGCACGATCCATGACTTCGGCGGATTCCCCGAGGCGCTCTACGGAATCCAGTATCCGGCGGCCGGGGCACCTGCGCTGGCCGGGGATGTTGCGCGCCGCCTCGCCGAGGCGGGCTTCGAGGCGCAGGTCGACGACCATCACGGCCTGGACCACGGCGTATGGGTGCCGCTGCGCCGGATGTACCCGGCATCGGACATCCCGGTGGTGGCCTTGTCCGTCAATCCGGCGCAGAGCGCGGACTGGCATTACCGATTGGGCAGGGCGCTGGCACCGCTGCGCGAGGAAGGCGTCCTGGTGATCGGATCCGGCGGGTTCTCGCACAATCTGCGTGCGCTGGACTGGCAGCACGCGCACGCGACGCCTTATGCCTGGGTCGCCGCATTTACCGATGCGCTGCGCGAGCACCTGCTGGCCGGCAACATCGCGGGAGCGCTCGACTGGACCGCATTGCCCGAGGCACATCGCAATCATCCGACGACCGAGCACCTGTTTCCGCTGTACGTGGCGCTGGGAGCCGGTGGTGTGGGGGCCAAGGGGCGGCTCCTGCATCGCGACGTGGAAATGGGGGGACTGGCCCTGGACGCGTTCGCCTTCGACGCCGCCTGACCCGGTCTACAGTCCGCGCTCCCAGGGCGGGTTGTCGCCGAACTGCTCGATCAGGAAGTCGGTAAAGGCCCGCACGCGCGGCGGCACGAGGCGGCGCTGCGGCATCACCGCACTGATGGCAGTCGTGGTCAGCGCGTAGTCGGGCAGGACGACCGCCAGCCGGCCGGCACGCAGGTCGTCGGCGACGTGCCACAACGAATGAATGACGATTCCCTCCCCGGCCAGTGAAGCGTCGCGCAGCACTTCGCCGAAGTTGCTCTCGAAGCGCCCTTGCACCCGCACCGCGATCTCGCTGCCCGCCGGAGTGCCCAACCGCCACACATCCTGGCGGCCGCCGCTGCCGAACAGCAGCAGGCAATCATGCTGGGCCAGTTCTTCAGGCACGCGCGGTCGACCTCTTCGGCGCAGGTAGTCGGGCGATGCGCACAGCACGCGTCGGTTGGGCGCGATGCGCCGCGCAACCAGGCGCGAATCGTCCAACGCCCCGATGCGGATCGCCAGGTCGAAGCCCTCGCTGACCAGGTCCACCACGTTGTCGCTCAGATGGATGCTCAGCCGCAGCTTCGGATGCCGCGCGAGAAAGGCGGGCAGCAGCGGCGAGACGTACTGGCGCCCGAACGATGCGGACGTGGTCACCCTCAATGTGCCGGCGACTTCGCGCGCAGCCTCGCGCAGGCCGGTGCCCAGCGTCTCCAGTTCCTCCACCAGCACCCTGCCCTGCTCGGCCAGCGCGACCCCCTCCGGCGTTGGATGCAATCGGCGGGTGGTCCGGTGCAGCAGGCGTACGCCCAGTTCCTTCTCCAGCCGCTTCAGCCGCTGGCTGGCGACGGCCACGGACAGGTCCAGGCTGTGCGCGGCTGCGGTGATCGAGCCCAGGTCGAGGACGCGCAGGAAGAGGGCCAGGTCACCGACTCGATCCATTATCAATATTCTGTTGATAGTGATTCGGCATATTCACGGTTTTTCACAACGAAAGGAAGCCGCAAGCTGCACGCCCCGTTTCCTCCCGTACGCCCCCATGCCTCCCGCCACCTCCCCCGCCACCCGGATGCCTCTGGGTCTGTATGCGCTCACCGCCGGTGCCTTCGGCATCGGCACCACCGAATTCGTCATCATGGGCCTGCTGATGCAGGTCGCTGCCGACCTCCACGTATCCATCGCTGCCGCTGGCCTGCTGATCTCCGGCTACGCGCTGGGCGTGTTCGTCGGTGCGCCCCTGCTGACCGCCGCGACCAGCCGGATGCCGCGCAAGGCGGTGCTGGTGGCGCTGATGGTCGTGTTCACGCTGGGCAACCTTGCCTGTGCGCTCGCACCGAGCTATGAGCTGCTGATGGCCGCGCGCGTGGTCACGTCGCTGGCGCATGGCACGTTCTTCGGCGTGGGCGCCGTGGTCGCCACCGGCATGGTCAGCGAAGACCGCAAGGCCTCCGCCATCTCCATCATGTTCACCGGCCTCACGGTCGCCACGCTGCTCGGCGTGCCGGCGGGTGCCTGGCTGGGCCTGCAGTTCGGCTGGCGCGCGACGTTCTGGGCGGTGACCGCGATCGGCGTGCTGGCTACGGTCATCATCGCGACACTGGTGCCGGCCGACCGCAGCGCGCCGATGCCGCTGCCGTTCCGCGACGAACTGCGCGTGGTCGCGCGCCCGCAGGTGCTGCTGGGCCTGTTGATGACGGTGCTGGGCTTCGGCGGCATGTTCACCGTCTACACGTACATCCAGCCGCTGCTGACGCAGGTGACCGGCTTCACTGATGCGGCGGTATCGCCCATCCTGCTGGTGTTCGGCGTTGGCATGATCGTCGGCAACCTGCTCGGTGGCCGCTTCGCTGACCGCCGTCTGGCACCGGCCCTGCTGGGCACGCTGGCATTGCTGGCGCTGGTGATGGGCGCGATGACGCTTGCGCTGCACAGCCCCTGGGCAATGATCGCGTTCACCGGGCTGCTCGGCGCTGCCGCCTTCGCCACCGTGTCACCGCTGCAACTCTGGGTGCTGCAGAAAGCGAGCGGCGCACAGAGCCTGGCATCCAGCCTCAACATCGGTGCTTTCAACCTCGGCAATGCACTCGGCGCGTGGCTGGGTGGCGTGGTGATCTCGCAGGGCCTGGGCCTGTCGGCGCTACCGTGGGTGGCCGCGCTGGTGCCGGCAGCCGCCTTCGCCGTTGCGCTGTGGGCGCTGGGGCTGGAACGCCGCAGCCAGCGTCTCGTACTCGTCAGCGATGCCGCCGGCACCTGACCCGCTCCTCCTTCCTCATCAGGACTCCTCCATGGAAACCCGGTTTCTCGGCCGTTCCGGCTTGAAAGTCTCGGCGCTGGGCTTCGGCGCCGGCACGTTCGGCGGCAAGGGGCCGCTGTTCGGCGCCTGGGGCAACACCGATACCGCGCAGGCGCGCCGCATGGTCGACATCAGCCTGGACGCGGGCCTCACGTTCTTCGACACCGCCGATGTCTATTCCGACGGTGCGTCCGAATCGATCCTGGGCGCGGCCCTGAAAGGCCGGCGTGACCAGGTCATCCTGTCCAGCAAGACCGGCCTGCGCCTGGGCGAAGGCCCCAACGATGCCGGCGCGTCGCGCTTCCGCCTGCTGAAGGCGGTGGATGCGTCGCTGCAGCGGCTCGGCACCGACTACCTCGACCTGCTGCAACTGCACGCCTTCGATGCGCTGACGCCGGTCGAGGAAACGCTGTCCACGCTCGATGGCCTGGTCCGTGCCGGCAAGGTGCGGTACCTGGGTGTGTCCAATTACGCCGGCTGGCAATTGATGAAATCCCTGGGCGTCGCCGAACGCTACGGCTACACGCGCTATGTCGCCAACCAGACCTACTACTCGCTGGTCGGCCGAGACTACGAATGGGAACTGATGCCGCTGGCCATCGACCAGGGAGTGGGCGCGGTGGTGTGGAGCCCGCTGGGTTGGGGCCGGCTGACCGGCAAGCTGCGACGCGGGCAACCGCTGCCTGCCACCAGCCGGTTGCACGACACCGCCGACATGGGGCCGCCGATGGAACAGGAGCGTCTGTTCCGCATCATCGATGCGCTGGACGTAGTCGCCGGGGAAACCGGCAAGTCGATCCCGCAGATCGCCATCAACTGGCTGTTGCAGCGCCCCACCGTGTCGACGGTGCTGATCGGCGCACGCACCGAGGAACAGCTGCGACAGAACCTGGACGCCATCGGCTGGCAGCTGTCGTCCGACCAGATCGCACGCCTGGATGCTGCCAGCGCCGTGGAGACGCCGTATCCCTACTATCCGTACTGGCGCGGGCATTTCTCCGAACGCAGTCCGTTGCCCGTCCAAGCCTTTCCCCCACATGCCGGAGCCGCCCCATGAAAGCTGTCGCGCTTACCCGTTACCTGCCCATCGACGATCCGCAATCGCTTTCCGATGTGGAACTTCCCACGCCCTCGCCCGCCGGCCACGACCTGCTGGTACGTGTGGAGGCTGTCTCCGTGAATCCGGTGGACACCAAGGTGCGCTCGCCGAAACCGCAGGTCGAAGCACAGCCGAAGGTGCTCGGCTACGACGCCGCCGGGGTGGTTGAAGCCGTCGGCGAGGCAGTGACGCGATTCAAGCCCGGCGATGCCGTCTACTACGCGGGCGACATCACCCGGCCCGGCAGCAACGCGCAGTTCCAGCTCGTCGACGAACGCATCGTGGGCCACAAGCCCGCGTCGCTGGACTTCGCACAGGCCGCCGCCCTGCCGCTGACCACGATCACCGCGTGGGAGCTGCTGTTCGACCGCATGCCTTACGCGCTGGACGGCGGCGGTGCGGGCAAGTCGTTGCTGGTGATCGCCGGCGCCGGCGGCGTGGGGTCGATCGCGATCCAGTTGGCGAAGCACGCCGGCTTCACCGTCATCGCCACCGCATCGCGACAGGACACGATCGACTGGTGCAAGGCGCTGGGCGCCGACCACGTGATCACCCATCGCGAACCGCTCGGCCCGCAACTCAAGGCGCTGGGCGTGGACACCCTCGACGCTGCGTTGAACCTGGCCGACACCGACCGCTACTGGACCGAACTCGGCGAACTTCTGGCGCCGCTGGGCCATGTCGGTCTGATCGTCGAACCGCACGGCGAGCTGCGCATTGGTGATCCCTACAAGGCGAAGAGCATCGGCATCCATTGGGAAATGATGTTCGCCCGCCCGCGCTTCCGCACCGCCGACATGGGCGAACAGGGTGCATTGCTGGACCGCGTGGCGGACCTGGTCGATGCCGGCGTTCTGCGCGGCACGCTGACGCTGACGCTTTCACCGATCAATGCCGCCAACCTGCGCGAAGCACACCGCCGGCTGGAGTCCGGCACGACCATCGGCAAGCTGGTGGTAGCAGGCTGGTGATGCCCATGCGGGTACCGCAACGATGACGACGAGCGCGTGGTGGTGGTTCTGCACGCTGTGCCTGGCCACGGCATTCAGCCCCGGCCCTGCGGTGCTGCTGGCGGTGTCCAATACGGCGACGCAGGGTGCGCGGCGCGCACTGCTCGGGACGGCAGGCAATGCCACCGGCGTGTTCCTGGTCGCGCTGGCTGCACTGCTTGGGCTGGGCGCCGTGCTGCGCACCTCCGCAACGGGATTCGCGATACTGAAGATGGCGGGCGCCGGCTACCTGGTCTACCTGGGCGTCCGTCAATGGCGCGCGCCATCCATGCTGGTGACCATGCCGGCTCCCGGCCCGGTGTCGCGCGACGCATGCCAGCTGTATGCGCAGGGACTGATGGTGGCGGTCACCAATCCGAAGAGCATCCTGTTCTTCACCGCGCTGTTGCCGCAGTTCATGCACCAGGCGACATCCCCCTGGCTGCAGGGGCTACTGCTGACCTCCACGTTCGCCGTCTGCACGGTGGCTTCGCACCTGTGTTACGTACTTGCTGCAGGCCGCCTGCGGCGCTGGCTTGCGGGCCGATGGGGCCGATACTGGCAGCGCGCGACCGGCGCGCTGTTTGTCGGAATGGGCATCGCCCTGCTGCGGATGCGGCGACCAGCGCTGTAGGCGACGCGGGCGGCGTCAGGCCGCCACGGCGTCCCCGCCTCGGTCGCGCTTCAGCACGGCGACCGGCTCCGCCCAGGTACTGGCGGCACGCCGCTTGCTGGTGGCCAGCACCAGGTCGGACGGTTCGAACACGTTGACGTTGTGCGTGATGGGAGTGGTCAGGATGTACTGCGCGTCGGTCGAGCGCAGGAAGCGTCCGACCTTCTCGATGTTGGCCACGTCCAGATGCGCGAACGGTTCGTCGATGAAGACAAAGCCGCCCGGTTGCTCCTCGTCACGCAGCAAACCAACCAGCAGCAGCAGTGACTTCATCACCTGCTGTCCGCCCGAGGCCTCGCCGTCGTCCAGGCCGATCCAGCCCTTGCGGTCGAAGTCGAAGCGCACGGTCAGGCCGGCCTGCGCCAACGCGGTGTCCTCGTTCACCAGCTCGGGCAGCTCGGCATCCACGCCGATGCCGGCCAGCTCGCCGAGTGCCGCCAGATTGCGCTTGTAGCGACGCACCGTGGCGCGCAGCACATTGATGTAAGCGCCGCGCGCCTCTTCCGTCAGGCGGCGTGCGCGATGCAGGTGCGCCTCGCGCTTGCCGATGGCGGCTTCCAGCCCGGCATGGTCGGCGGCGAACTTGTCGCGCAGCGCAACGCACCCTTCATCCTCCACGTAGCCCCCGCGCGCGATGCGCTCCTCGATCCGCTCCAGTTCGCGACGGACCGAGCTGGCGCTCTCGTACTCCTCGCGCGCCGCACGCAACACCGACGCGCTGCGCCACGCGACCGGCATCTGCGCACGGCGACGACGGTAATCGAGAATCCGCTGTACCAGCGCCATGCGCTCCTGGTCGATCTGCTGAACGCGCTCACGCACCTCAATCGCCAGCGCCTTGATCTCGCCAGCACGGCTTGCCGCCGCGATGCCCTCGACCTTGTCCTGTGTTTCCAGGGCATCCAGGCGTGCACGCGCCTCGGCAAGCGAAGCGCCTGCCACGGCCGCTGCGTCCGCGAGCGCGGGCAGGCGCTCGATGGCATCGGCGAACTCCGCCGCACGCGTCACCAGTTCCTGCCCGGCATCCAGCCCCAGCAGGCGCGATTGCGCGGCGTCGAGCTGCTTGCGCAACGTGGCCAGTGCGTCCTCGCGCACCTGCGCACGGTCCAGCAGCATCGCGTGTTCCGCACGCAACGACACGAGTTGCGCCTGCCGTGCACCGGCGCCGAAATGATGCGCGCCGCCGCCGACATGGCGAGCGCCGCGCTGCTCGCGCAGGTAGCCCTTGGCCGTGATCCAGTCCTGGCCCTTCGGCAGGCGATGGCCGGCCTCGACATCGGCAACGCGCTGGATGCGGTCGAGATGCCGGGGCAGCCATGCTGGCGGGTCGCCGGAGAACCGCACGACCTCCAGCAACGAGCCTTTCGTCGCCTTCTCCACCGGCGCGCGATCGGCGACGACGAAGTGGCGATACTGCATCTGTTCACCAAGCCGCCAGGCCTCGCGGGCGTCCTTCGGGTGATCCAGCAGCACCAGGTGGCGGTAGGGTGCCAGCATGGCCTCCACCGCGACCGCCCAGTCCGCATCCACGACATCGACCATCTCGGTGAGCACGCGATGCGCGATGCCCTGGCGATCCAGTGCCGCGCGGAACTCGCGCTCGAACGGTTCGACCACCCGGCCGCCGCCACTGAGCGCGCCGACCTGGGCGGCGATCTCGCCATTGCGCTGGCGGTCGCGTTCGGCTTCGAGCTTCAGTTCGGCCTGGCGACGGCGTCCATCTTCCAGTTCACGGCTCAAGGCCTCCACGTCGGCACCGCCGCGCTCGGCCTGCAGCTTCGCCAGTTCGTCATGGCGTCGCACCAGTGACTCGGCATCGCGCGCATGGTCGCGCGCCTGGGTGAAGATCGCTTCCGCCTGCCTGAGCTGCGCGCGCGTCCCGGTCAGCTCGGCAGCGGCACGGTCCCGTTGCAGCTGTGCGGCCACCTCCTGGGCAAGCAGGTTCGCGTGGGCGCGTTCGCGCTCGCGCAGCGCGCGGCGCAGGCCGGTCAGGCGTGGCCGTGCGCCTTCGATGGTGGCACGCAGGTCGGCCAGCTCCACCTTGGGGGCGATCTCGGTCTGCAGACGGTTGCGCTGCGAACGCAGGGACAGGCCGTCTTCGAACGACCGTACGTCCGCGCGCGACGACTCCAGCCTGACATGCAGTTCCGCCAGTCCCTGCTGCAACTGGCCGATCTCCTTCTCCACGTCGAACTGTTCGTTGCGGGCACGCTGGTAGTCGTCCAGCACCGCCTTGTCCTCGAACACGTCGAACACCAGTTGCAACAGTTCGCGCGGCGACAGCTGGCACAGCTTGTCGGTCGCGCCCTGCTCCAGCGTCAGCACGCGGCAGATCGCGCGGCTCAGGCCGGCGCCCGCCAGACGCACGCGGTAGTCGCGCACGCCGAGCCAGTCGCCGCCCTGGTCCAGCGTCTCCACCGGCACGTCGCCCGCGACGATCTGGTAGTCGCGCGACCAGTCGCCGCCGCGCTTGCGGATGCGGCAGGCGATGGTCACCTGCTCGTCCATGTGCGGGAAGAACGCGCGCTTGCCGCGCCGGTCGACCGGATTGCTCACCACCGCGCGCAACCAGGCATACGGCTTGCCGTTGTGGCGCAAGTAGGTCTTGTAATCGCGCGCCATGTCGCGGTCGTCGATCGCCAGCAGCGTGCGCAGCGCGTCCAGCAGCGTGGTCTTCCCGGAGCCGTTCGGGCCGACGACGGTGATGATGGAGGCATCCAGCGGCAGCGTGTAGCGCTGCCAGTAGTCCCAGTGGACGACTTCCAGGCTGCGGAACTCAAACATCGGCCTGCTCCTCGTTCACTTCATCGACACTCTCGTCCGGCGGCACCTCGGGCGCATTCGCCTGCGAGGCACGCGCCTCCTCGATCACCTGCGCCAGCGCGCCCTCCATCACCCGGCTGGCAATGCGCTCGTAATCGAAAGCCAGGTCGAGCAGCGGCCCTTCGTGGATGCGCTCGCGGCGACGCACGATGAAGCCATGCCGGTGCAGCGTGCCGAGGTTCATCTGCAAGCGGCCCTTGCCACCGAGCCTGTCGGCGAAGTCGGCCAGCAGCGTGCGTTCGTTGACCGGTTCGACCAGCTCCGCACCCACCGGCACCGGCTTGAGCTCGGCGAACATCTGCTCCTGCTCATGCTGGCGCTCGCCTTCCTGCCGCGCGATCTGGCGCTGGCGCTTGGGCAGCACCAGCAGCGCCCACAGCACGACCAGCAGCGCGATCGTGTCGCGCCCCAGCGAGAGGTTGCTGGCGGCCCAGGCGTCACCATGGCCGTAGACGTCGCTCTCCTGCGCGCGCGCAACGCCGACGGCGACATGCGCCGCATAGGGATGCTCAAGCAGGCGCAGGCCGGCGGCGGCGAGGCGGCGATCAAGGTCGTCGCGCAGTTCGGCGTCGACCAGCACCTGGCGCACGGCGCGGTCCTCGCGCGGCAGCCAGCGCTCGGCCAGCAGCCGTGCGATCAGGGAAGCGATGGGGTCATTCATGCGGTGCGGGTTTTCTTGTTGCGGAGAGGCCCGGGCTGTGCCGGCACCCCGGGGGTCTGCGGCAGCAGCCGGCCACGGCTCATGTAAGCCACGCCGGCACGCTGGACGGGTTCGAACTCGGTACCTACGTGCCACTGCATCGGCAGCTGCGCCAGCGAAGCGGTGATGCCGTGGCGGTTCTCCGCGCCGGCGTCGCCGATCAGGCCGAGCAGGGACAGGCGGTACGCGCTGAGCGCGAAGCCGTCCTGCGGCACCCAGTCCGACAACGGTGCCTCGGCGTCGAGGGCGGCCAACTGGTCGAACCATTGCTCGGCGTGCCCGTACTCGTTCTGCGCCACCGGCACGTGGGTATCCACCGGCGCAGCCTGCGAGGGCGGCAGCGTCGCGTCATCCTGCGCGGCGCGTTCGCGCTCGACCAGTTCGTACTCGGCCACGTCCAGCGCGATCGGGCCCAGTGCGAACACCGGCTGGGGCACATGCATGAGCACGTCGTCGGCCAGTGTCGCCAGCGCCTGGGCATCCAGCGCGCGCAGGTACCGGTTGACGTCGGACGACGACAGCCCGCTGGCCCCCAGATGCACGCGATGACGATCCAGCTGATTGAGCGCGCGCTGGAACACCGACGCCTGCCGCAGCAGCGCACTCTGCGCGCGGCCGATCTGCTGGGCGACGCGGTGGGTGGCGGTATCCAGTTCGCCGTCGGCGGCGATGTCGCGGATCAGTTCGGTGCCCTTCTCCACCCACTGCCAGACCGACTGCAGCGTGTCGGCGGCGCGCTGGATGCGGTGTTCGGATCCGCTCAGCACCGCCTGGTCGAAGTCCTCGCGCAGTTCATTCAACCGGGACAACAGATGTTGCAGGTCGTCGGCGCCCACCCGGCCCATGGCCTGGCCTGCGGCGAGTTGCGCGGTGACGTAGGCGAGCTCGTCGCCTTCGCGGTTGAACTGCAGCAGCAGGCCGATCGAGGCCAGGGCCTGGCGGCCGATCGGGCTGATGCGGTAGCGCTGGCTGGCCCCGTCCCACAACAGCAGATCGTTCTCGCGCAGGCGTCCGAGCACGGTGTCGAACTTGACCGGATCCAGGTAGGCGAACTGGTCGCGCAATTCCTGCGGCGACCAGTCCGGCGCCTCGCCGCGCTCGCCGAGGGTGCGCAGGACCAGCAGGCGCACCATGACGCTCTCCTCGCCGCCATGGAACAGCGTGGAGAAAGCCCGCAACAGGTCGCGGGCACCGAGCAGGGGATGGAGGTCCGGCAGGTCCACGGCGGCGAAGCCGGCGCGCAGGTAGTCGTGCAGGGGCGGTGTTGCGGCGTCCATGAGGGCCCGGGAACCTGGGGACCCTATGGTCCCCGAGCCTGCGGGGCGGGACAACTCTTGCAAGCCGGCCGGCTCTGTGCCCTGCTTCGCGCCAGGGATGCCGGTCGTGACCTGGCCCGCGCCGTCTTGCGCCGGGCGTCTTGTCGCGGCATCGTTACCTCTTCCATACGCAAGCGTATCCACCGCCCGCATGACCGCCATCGCCGCCAACGCCCCCTCGCCCTACCCCCACCTGTTCACGCCGCTGGACCTGGGTTTCACCACGGTCCGCAACCGGGTGCTGATGGGCTCGATGCATACGGGCCTGGAAGACCGCGCCAAGGACTTCCCGCGCCTGGCGGCGTACTTCGCCGAGCGCGCGGCGGGGGGCGTGGGTCTGATCGTCACCGGTGGTTTCTCGCCCAACCTGGTGGGTTGGCTGAAACCGTTCGGCGGCAAGCTGTCGTGGCCTTGGGAGGCGCGCCCCCACAAGTTCGTCACCGCGGCGGTGCACGAGCACGGCGCGAAGATCTGCGCGCAGTTGCTGCATGCGGGCCGCTACGGCTACCACCCGCTCACGGTGGCGCCGTCGAAGCTGAAGGCACCGATCAACCCCTTCACCCCGCGCGCGTTGTCGGCCCGCGGCATCGAGCGGCAGATTTCCGCCTACGCCAATGCGGCGAAGCTGGCGCGCGACGCCGGCTACGACGGCGTGGAGATCATGGGTTCGGAGGGGTACTTCATCAATGAATTCACCGCGCCGCGCACCAACAAGCGCAACGACGCCTGGGGCGGCACGCCGGAGAAGAGGATGCGCTTCGCGGTGGAGATCGTGCGCCGCGTGCGCGAGGCGGTGGGGCCGGACTTCATCCTGATCTATCGCCTGTCGCTGCTGGACCTGGTGGATGACGGCAACCAGTGGGACGAGATCGTTGCGCAGGCCAAGGCAGTGGAAGCCGCCGGCGCCACCATCATCAACTCGGGCATCGGCTGGCACGAGGCGCGCGTGCCGACCATCGTCACGTCGGTGCCGCGCGCGGCCTTCGTGGACGTGACCGCCAAGCTCAAACCGCACGTGCGCGTGCCGCTGGTGGCCACCAACCGCATCAACATGCCGGAGGTCGCCGAAAGCATCCTGGCCGCCGGCAAGGCCGACATGGTGTCGCTGGCACGCCCGCTGCTCGCCGATCCGCAGTGGGCGGCCAAGGCCCGCGCCGGCACGCCGCAGGCCATCAACACCTGCATCGCCTGCAACCAGGCCTGCCTGGACCATGTCTTCGAGAACAAGATGGCCAGCTGCCTGGTCAATCCGCGCGCCTGCGCTGAAACCGAACTCAACTACACCAAGACCTTCGCGCCGAAGAGCATCGCGGTGGTCGGTGCCGGCCCGGCCGGCCTGGCCTGCGCCACGGTCGCGGCCGAACGCGGCCATCGGGTGACCCTGTTCGACGCGGCGGACCAGATCGGCGGACAGTTCAACTACGCCAAGAAGATTCCCGGCAAGGAAGAGTTCCACGAAACGCTGCGCTATTTCCGCCACCGGCTGGAAGAAACCCGGGTGGACGTGAAACTGTCCACGCCGGTCAGCGCCACGGACCTGCACGGCTTCGACGAGGTGGTGCTGGCCACCGGCATCACCCCGCGCCAGGTTGCGCTTCCCGGTGCCGACCACGCCAAGGTGGTCAGCTACGTGGACGTGCTCTCCGGGCGGGTGGAGGTGGGCGCGCGCGCGGCGCTGATCGGCGCCGGGGGCATCGGCTTCGACGTGGCCGAATACCTGACCCACGACGGCCCCTCGCCGTCGCTGGATCCTGCCCGCTGGATGGCCGAATGGGGCGTGGACCCCGCCTTCGAGACCCGCGGCAGCCTGGCCCGCCCCCACCCGGAACCGCCCGCGCGCGAGGTCTGGCTGTTGCAACGCAGCCCCGGCAAGCCCGGTGCGCGCCTGGGCAAGACCAGCGGCTGGGTGCATCGGGCCACGCTGAAGGCCAAGCAGGTGAAGATGCTCGGTGGCGTCGAGTACCTGGGCGTGGACGACGCGGGACTGCGCATCAAGGTGGACGGTGCGGAGCACCTGCTGCCGGTGGACCATGTGGTGGTCTGCGCCGGCCAGGAGCCGCGCCGCGAACTGCAGGCAGACCTCATCGCTGCGGGGCGGGCGCCCCACCTGATCGGCGGTGCCGACGTGGCCGCCGAGCTGGACGCCAAGCGCGCGATCGACCAGGGGAGCCGGCTGGCCGCCAGCCTTTAGCAACGCGCCGGCCGCTGGCCGGCGGAGCACCCACGACGGCACGACATCCCGCAGGCACCCACCTGCGCTGGGCATCGGGTGGTGAGGCCTGGCCGGGCGCATTTCCGCGCCGCCGGGGCCTCGCCGGTGCGACACGCCTCACACTTTCCAGCCAGACCGGCACCCCGTCCGTCAAGCCGACCCGTTCAGGCCGAGTTGGGTCGCCTCCCCCTACCTTGCGCCCACTTTCCGGCCCGCCGCCCAGTTCAAGCGGGCTGAGCCCGGCGCTCGGACCCTTCTGGTCCGGCCTTGCCGGTCCCCGGGCAGCCCGTGTGAAGGCTGCCTCCCCATGACGCCCTAGCCGCCGTCCCATCGATGTCCTTCCCTGCGTAACGGGAGAGGCAGGGGCGCGGGAAAGACGGAGCAAGGAGTTCCCATGAAACTGGCCTGGATCCTATGGCTGTCGCAGATGTTGCCGCAGCCGGCCGCCGATTCGCTTTGCCTCAGCACCACCGTGTACCTGGAAGCCCGCGACCAGACCCTCCGCGGGCAGCAAGCCGTCGCCGAAGTCGCCCTGCGACGCCGTGACAGTGGCCTGTGGGGTGACTCGGTCTGCTCCGTGGTCACCGCCCGCAAGCAGTTCGCCCCGACCATCGTGGGCCCGAACACCCGCCTGAAGAACCCGGACGCCTGGGCCAAGTCGGTCAGCGTGGCCCTGAACGCCGAGCGCAACTGGGCCCTGCCGCCCGGGCAGCGCAAGGAGATCGTGCCGGGCGCCAGCCACTTCATGGCGCACCAGATCGCGAGCCCGAGCTGGCGCAATGCGTATCACGTGGCCACCATCGGTGACCACACCTTCCTGCGCGTGCAGAAGCTCAAGCCCCGCACCTAGGAACAGGCGCTTTCGAAGCATCAACGCCCAACGCGTCGATCTGCTCGCCGAAGCCGAACCCGCATGGCACCTACTTTCCCTCTCTCTCGAGGAGAGGGCACGGGGAGAGGGCTGACCGCCGCGATACGTCACATCAAACGCGACGATCCGTTGCACCCCACACCACGCTGCATGCATCCGAGGCCCGCGATAATCGCGGGCCTTTCTTTTTCCTGGACACCCGCATGAAGCTTTATACCAAGCCCGGCGCCTGCTCGACCGCCGACCACATCGCGCTGCAATGGACCGGCCAGCCGTTCGAGGTGCAGGTGATGACGGCCGCCGAGATGAAGGAGCCCGCGTACCTGGCGATCAATCCCACCGGCGCGGTACCGGCGATCGTCGACGGCGACTTCGTGCTGACCCAGAACGCCGCGATCATGGGGTACATCGCCGACACCTATCCGCAGGCACACCTCGCCGGCGATGGCTCGCCGCAGCAGCGAGCGCAGGCAGCGCGCTGGCTCTCGTTCGTCAATTCCGATCTGCACCCGGCCTTCCATCCGCTGTTCGGGCCTGCGCGCTTCATCGGCGACGAGGCACGATTCGACGAGGTAAAGGACGCGGCACGCAAGCGCCTGCGGGGCTTGTTCGAAAGCGCGGAGAAACAGCTGGAAGGACGCGACTGGCTGGCCGGCTTCCGCAGCTTCGCCGACCCCTACTTCTACATCACGCTGCGGTGGGCCGCACGCACCGGCGTGGACCTCTCGGGGCTGCCGAACATCGCCGCATTCAAGCAGCGCATGGAGGCCGATGCCGGCGTGCAGGCCGCCTTGAAGGCCGAAGGCCTGGCGTGACTTCGACGCGCGCGCGTCAGGCCATCGATGCGCGCACATCCTCCAGCCAACGCGTGGCGAAGGTATGGTCGCGTGCCTTCGTCAGCGCCGTGGCCACGTCGGGCAGCAGTGCGGCCAGTTCGTCCGCGTCGGCGCAGCGCTCTACCTTCAGCTGCAGGAAGTAGCCCTTCAGCCCGATGTGCGAACGGATGTCTTCGGTGATCCGCGCGTAGAGCAGGTTGTAGCGCTCGGCGGATGTCATCGTCGTTGCCTGCACCCCGTCGCCGGCCTTCGGCGCGGCAACGGCGGCGAGCAGCGATGCCGCGCCCGAGCGCCGCTCGATCAATCCGTCCGCTGCCAACTGCTGCAGCGCGTCGTCGGGTGCATGCAGCCCGCTCATCATCGCGCGCAGCTCTTCGTCGTTGCGCTGGCCATCCACCAGCAACAGGATGGAACGCAACCCCGCCGGCAGCTTGCGCGTGCGCTGCTGGATCTCGTTGCGTCCGGCGTCGGTCTTGCACCACATGGTCTGCATGGCGTCCCCCAGCATCGTGCGGCGGGCCCCTCCCGCTCGCTGCGACGCACCCCTTGCGACCGCAAGTAGTAACCCGGCCGACCTGTTCCGGGCTGCCACACGGGTCACACAAACGACACGGGGCCGCCCGACCTGCGTCGAAACGGCCCTGCCCTGCGCGCCGGAACGGCTCAGCGCTGGTTGATCGGCACGAAGGCCAGGTCTTCCGGGCCGGTGTAAAGACGCCCCCACCCTTTGCCCTCTCCCGCAAGCGAGAGAGGGGAAGTGGGTGCCATGCGGGTTCGACTTCGATCAGCGCCGGTCCAGCGGAACGAATTCCAGATCCTCAGGCCCCGTGTAATTGGCGCTGGGGCGGATGATCTTGCCGTCGATGCGCTGCTCGATGACGTGCGCGCTCCAGCCGCTGGTGCGGGCGATGACGAACAGCGGGGTGAACATCGCCGTCGGCACGCCCATCATGTGGTAGCTGACGGCGCTGAACCAGTCCAGGTTCGGGAACATCTTCTTAATGTCCCACATCACCGACTCCAGGCGCTCGGCGATGTCGTACATCTTCATGTTCGACTGCTCGGCCGACAGGTCTTTCGCGACCTGCTTGATCACGCCGTTGCGCGGGTCGCCGACGGTGTATACCGGGTGACCGAAGCCGATCACCACTTCCTTGCGCTCGACGCGCGCCTTGATGTCGGCTTCCGCTTCATCGGGCGATTCGTAGCGCTTCTGCACTTCGAACGCGACCTCGTTGGCGCCGCCATGCTTCGGGCCACGCAGCGCGCCAATGCCGCCGGCGATGGCCGAATGCATGTCGCTGCCGGTGCCGGCGATGACGCGGCAGGTGAACGTGGAGGCATTGAATTCATGCTCGGCGTACAGGATCAGCGAGGTATGCATGGCACGCACCCAGCTGTCCTTCGGTTTCTCGCCGTGCAGCAGATGCAGGAAGTGCCCGCCGATAGAGTCGTCGTCGGTTTCCACGTCGATGGCGCGGCCGTTGTGGCTCCAGTGGTACCAGTACAGCAGCATCGAACCCAGCGAGGCCATCAGCTTGTCGGCGATGTCGCGCGCGCCCGGATGGTTGTGGTCGTCCTTCTCCGGCGACACGCAGCCCAGCACGGACACGCCCGTGCGCATCACGTCCATCGGGTGCGCGGACGGCGGCAGCTCTTCCAGCGCGGCCTTCACTGCGGCCGGGATGCCGCGCAGCGACTTCAGCTTGGCCTTGTAACCGGCCAGCTCGGCGCGATTGGGCAGCTTGCCATGCACCAGCAGGTACGCGACCTCTTCGAACTCGCTGGTGGTGGCCAGGTCCAGGATGTCGTAGCCGCGGTAGTGCAGGTCGTTGCCGGTGCGGCCGACGGTGCACAGCGCGGTGTTGCCGGCGGCGGTGCCGGACAGGGCGACGGATTTCTTGGGCTTGAAGGGAACGCTCTCTGACATCTTCCTACTCCTCATCTTGATTTGGAGCCCCTCTCCCATTGGGAGAGGGGTTGGGGCGAGGGTTCGGCGGAGTCCGTGAGGTCGGAGCCATCCGGATTTCGCCGCACCCTCATCCGGCGCTTCGCGCCACCTTCTCCCGGCGGGAGAAGGGCCGGGGCTACTTCTTTGCGGAGAACAGGGTATCGAGCTTCTGCTCGAAGGCGTGGTAACCGATGCGGTCGTACAGCTCTTCGCGCGTCTGCATGGTGTCGACCACGTTCTTCTGGTGACCGTCGCGGCGGATCGCCTCGTAGACGTTTTCCGCCGCCTTGTTCATCGCGCGGAACGCCGACAGCGGATACAGCTGGATCGCAACGCCGACCGAAGCAAGTTCGTCGCGGGTGAACAGCGGCGTCTTGCCGAACTCGGTGATGTTCGCCAGCACCGGCACCTTCACCGCGTCGACGAAGCGCTGGTAGGTGGGCAGGTCGTAGGCGGCCTCGGCGAAGATGCCGTCCGCGCCGGCTTCGACGCAGGCGATGGCGCGCTCGATGGCGGCGTCCACGCCCTCGACCTGGATGGCGTCGGTGCGCGCGATCAGGAAGAAATCCGGATCGGTCTTCGCATCGGCGGCGGCCTTCACCCGGTCGACCATCTCGCCGGCCGACACGATTTCCTTGCCCGGACGATGGCCGCAGCGCTTGGCGCCGACCTGGTCTTCGATGTGGCAGGCGGCCGCGCCGGCCTTGATCAGCGTCTTCACGGTGCGCTCGATGTTGAACGCGCTGGGACCGAAGCCGGTGTCGATGTCGACCATCAGCGGCAGGTCGCAGACATCGGTGATGCGGCGCACGTCGATCAGCACGTCTTCCAACGTGTTGATGCCCAGGTCGGGCAGGCCCAGCGATCCTGCGGCGACGCCGCCGCCGGACAGGTAGATGGCCTTGTAACCGGCGCGCTTGGCCAGCAGGGCGTGGTTGGCGTTGATGGCACCGATCACCTGCAACGGCGATTCGGCGGCCAGCGCGGCGCGGAACTTGGCGCCTGCGGTCGGGTGGCTCATGCGACGGGACTCCTCTCGATCAGCGTGCCTGCCCGGCGTGATCGCCGGACGCCAGAGGTGCGCGAATGGTACGCCCCTCTTCGGGTCGCAAATCTGGCACCATCCGCCAGGTTGATCAATCTTGATCGAACGAATCAATATTTCCGCATGGCCGCCGCCACCGATCTGCTGTCCGCCCGCGATACCTGCCGCCTGCTCGGCATCAGCCGCGCCACGCTGTACGCCTACGTCAGCCGCGGCCTGCTGGAGTCCCGCCCCGGCAAGGATCATCGCAGCCGCCTGTACCTGCGCCAGGATGTGGAACGGCTGGCCCAGCGCAAGCAGGTGGGGCGTGGCGCGGCCCGTGGCGCCGCCCAGAGCCTGGACCGCGGGCTGCCGGTGCTGGAGACGCGCATCTCGCTGATCCGACCCGATGGCCCCTACTATCGCGGCCGCTCGGCGATCGCGATGGTGCACGAGGGCGCCACGCTGGAAGACGTGGCCCGCCACCTGTGGGACAGCAGCGCGGACGATCCTTTCGCGGCACCTTCGTTGACCCGATGGCCCGATGTGGTCGCGCCGCTCGCCGCCAACACCGTGCTGCCTCCGCTGGAGCGCGCGATGGCCGCCATCCCGTTGCTTGCGCTGGAGGTACGCCATTCCTTCAGTTCCGCGCCGCTCGTGCGCCATGAGATCGCCGCCGGCCTGCTGCGCCACAACGCCGCGCTGCTGGTCGCGCAGCCGCCGTCGGACGTACCGGTGCACCGCGTACTGGCGCAGGCCTGGCATCCCGGCGATGACGGCTTCGCCGAACTCGTGCGCGCCGCACTGGTGGTCTGCGCGGACCACGAACTCAATGTCTCCGCGTTCGCCGCACGCGTGGTCGCATCCACCGGTGCGCACCTGCACGCGACGGTATGCAGTGGGCTGGCCGCCTTGTCCGGCCCGCGCCACGGCGGCGCCACCGCTCGCGCGTATGCGTTGATCAGCGATGCACATGAGGCCGTGTCCGCACGCGCATTCATCGCCGAACGCTGGCAGCGCGGCGACGACCTGCCCGGCTTCGGCCATGCCCTGTATCCGCAGGGCGATCCGCGCGGTGCCGAACTGCTGGCGCGCGCACGCGAGCGCCATGCCGGCACGCGTGAAATGGCCGCATTGGAAAACCTCATCCTCGCCACCGAGGACGTCAGCGGCCTGCGCCCGAACATCGATTTCATGCTCGCCGCGCTTTGCCATCTCAACCGGTTGCCAGCCACGCCGGCCCTGGTGATGTTCGCCGCAGGACGCCTGGCGGGCTGGCTGGCGCATGCACTGGAACAGCAGGCACAGGGACGTCTGATCCGTCCGCGCGCACGCTATGCAGGCGTGACACCGCCAGCAACATCGCCATGATCTGCCCGCCATGCATGCACGCCTGCGTTTGACATCACCCGCGCATACGGGGACCCTGCCCTGGCCTGCTTTCCTCCTGTTGCCGCGATGCGCCCTGCCCTTGCCCTGTGCCTGCTGCTGACGATGATGACGCCGAACACCATCGCCCGGAACACCGATCACCCGTCCTCGCCAGCCACGGTGTCCACGCCCGTGCCGCCGCCTCCCGCATGGCTGCCCGCACTCGATGCGCTGTACGACGCCGAACTGCGCGTGGCCGGACTGGAGGACCGCACCTTCACTGCGGAACACTGGTGGTCGGTCGCCACACCGTTGCTGGAGCCGGGACGCGGCTTCCGCGTGGACGGGATCGGCCGCAGCGTGGAGGACCGTCCGCTGCAACATGTTCGTTGGGGCCAGGGCAAGAAGACGGTACTGCTGTGGTCGCAGATGCACGGCGACGAGAGCACGGCGTCGATGGCGCTCGCGGACCTGTTCCGCTTCCTCGGCGAACACCCCGACCATCCGTTGGTGAAGCAGCTGCAGGCGAATACCACGCTGCACGTCTTTCCCATCGTCAATCCCGATGGTGCCGCCCGCTTCCAGCGCCGCAACGTACAGGGCATCGACATCAACCGTGATGCGCGGATGCTGGCAACACCCGAAGCGCGCGCGCTGAAGGCGCTGCACGACCAGGTGAGGCCGATGTACGGATTCAACCTGCACGACCAGCGCGTGGGCTACCGTGCCGGCGATTCCGACCGCGGCACCGCCATCGCGCTGCTGTCGCCGCCGTACAACCACGCGGCCGATGTCAACGATGTGCGTACGCGCGCCATCGAGGTGGCCGGCGTCATCCGCTCCGCGCTGGAGCCCTATCTCGCCGGCCACATCGCGCGCTGGGATGAAACGTTCGATCCACGGGCGTTCGGCGACCTCACCACGCAGTGGGGCACCAGCACCGTGCTGATCGAGGCCGGCGGCATCGAAGGCGATGTGCAGAAGCAGCGCCTGCGCAAGCTGTACTTCCTCGGCCTGGTCGCGGCATTGGACAGCATCGCCAGCGGCAGCCATGCCGGCGTGTCGCCCGCGCTGTACCGCGACCTGCCGGAGAACGGCGATGTATGGCCGGACCTGCTGGTGCGCGGCGGTACGTTGTCCGTACCGGGACGCCCACCCGCCCGCGCCGACCTGCTGGTCAATTTCCGCAATCCCCTGACGGAAACCGACGGTGCCGTTGCCGATGTGGGCGACCTCGGTACGAAGAAGGCACGTCGCAGCATCGACGCACGCGGGCTGTTCATCGTGCCGATCCCGGGGCATGCCGGCGACCGCACGGTCATCGAAGCCAACGACGACGATGCCGAAGAGGCGCGGTCACCGTTGCCGCTCACGCCCGGCGCGACCGCACGCTTCGTGCTGAGTCGCGACCCGCAGGGCCGCGACGTGGTGTGGACACTGGATGGCAGCGTGGATCCGGCGACGCCTGCGCCGCCGGCCCGCTGACCTGCATCAGCTGCCGACCTCGGGCCCGCGCATCAGCGCGCGCCTCACCTCTTCCAGCGCGTTCGGGTCATCCAGCGTGGAAAGATCGCCAGGATCGGCGCCCTGCGCCAGCGCCTGCAGCGAGCGCCGCAACAACTTGCCCGACCGTGTCTTCGGCAACGCGTTGACGATGTAGACCCGCGCCGGACGCGCGACCGCGCCGAGGCTCTGCTCCACCATGCGACGCATGCCGTCGGCCGCCTGCACGCGCTCGTGCGGCTCGTCGGTGGCCTGCCGCAGCGTGGCGAACACCACCGGCACCTGCCCTTTCAGTTCATCCGCGACACCGATCACCGCCGCCTCCGCGACCGCGTGGAAGCCGGAGACGGACTCCTCGATCTCGCGCGTGCCCAGCCGATGACCAGCCACGTTGATGACATCGTCGGTGCGGCCAAGGATGAAGGTGTAGCCGTCCTCATCGCGGATCGCCCAGTCCAGCGAGCTGTACAACAGTTCCTTGAAATGACTGAAATAGCTCGACAGGAATCGCGCGTCGTCGTTCCAGATCGTCGTCATGCACCCCGGCGGCAGCGGAGGCTGCATCACCAGCACGCCCTTCCGGCCCGGCCCTACTTCTTCCCCCGTGGCCTCATCGATCACCTTCATCCTGTAGCCGAGGTTCGGGAACCCGGGCGAACCGAAACGCACCGGTTTCATGTCCAGCCCGGGCAGCAGCGTCAGCGCCGGCCAGCCGGTTTCGGTCTGCCAGTAGTTGTCGATCACCGGCTTGCCGATCGCATCGGTGATCCAGTGCGCCGTCGGCTCGTCCAGCGGCTCGCCCGCCAGGAACAGATATTTCAGCTCGGACAGGTCGTGCCGCTTGATGAAGTCGATGTCGTGCTTCTTCAGCACGCGCACTGCCGTCGGCGATGAGAACATCGTGCGTACACCGTACTGTTCGCACAAGGCCCACCAGATGCCGGCGTCGGGATTGATCGGCAGGCCTTCGTAGAGCACCGAGGTAGCGCCTACGATCAGGGGACCATACACGTTGTAGGAATGGCCAACGGCCCAGCCGACATCGGAGGTGGAGAACATCACCTGTCCCGGCCCGACATCGAACACGGTACGCATCGACAACGCCATCGCCACCGCATAGCCACCCACATCGCGCTGCACGCCCTTCGGCTTGCCGGTCGTGCCGGAGGTGTACAGCAGGTAGCTCGGTTCGTTCGACTCCAGCCACTCGACCGGTACGTCGACGTCGCCGACCTCGGCGCGCAACGCGGCGTAGTCTTCGTCGCGGCCCGCCACCTTCGGTTCGGCGGCATCCAGCCCGCGCGAGACGATCAGCACCTTGGCCGGCGGCGTGGCCGCCTTCGCGCAGGCTTCATCGACCAGCGCCTTGTACGGAATGACCTTGCCACCGCGGCTGCCGGCATCGGCGGCGATCAACAGCCTGGGTTGCGCGTCGTCGATCCGCAGCGCCAGGTTGTGCGCGGCGAATCCCCCGAACACCACCGAATGCACCGCGCCGATACGCGCGCACGCAAGCATCGCGAAGACCGCTTCAGCCATGTTGGGCATGTAGATGACCACGCGATCGCCACGCCCGACTTCGAGCCGCTTCAGCACGGCGGCGAACGCGTTCACTTCGCGATGCAGTTCGCGATAGGTCAGTTCACGCGTGACATCGGTTTCGGTGGACACCGCCACCAGCGCCAGCTGGTCGCCACGCTCGGCGAGATGCCGGTCCACCGCGTTGTAGCAGAGGTTGGTCTGCCCGCCGACGAACCAGCTCCGGAATGGCGGACGGGAATAGTCGAGGATCTGCTGCGGCGGCACGTGCCAATGGATGGCCTTCGCCTCCTCGCCCCAGAAGGCCTCGGGTTGCTCGATCGAGCGCCGGTAGACGTCTTCGTATGCCATGCGATCCTCCCAGATCCGACAGCCGGGACCAGCATAGACCCGCCCTGCCGCGGCCACCTTCCTACCTTGGTCGCATGGGACATTCCGTCGCACCCAAAAGAAAACGCCGGGCATGGGCCCGGCGTTTTCAGCACTGCGTGCGGCCTGCGGTCAGCCCAGCAGATGCGCCACACCGCTGCGCTCTTCTTCCAGCTCGCCCAGCGTCTTGTCGATGGCGGCCTGGCTGAAAGCGTCAACCGGCAGGTCCTTCACCATGGTGTACTCGCCGTTCTCGGTGGTGACGGCGAAGCCGAACATCACGCCTTCCGGGATGCCGTAGCTGCCGTCGGACGGGATGCCCATCGTCACCCACTTGCCGTTGCTGCCCAGCACCCAGTCGCGCACGTGGTCGATGGCGGCGTTGGCGGCCGAGGCGGCCGACGACAGGCCGCGCGCTTCGATGATCGCGGCGCCGCGCTTGCCGACCTGCGGGATGAAGGTGTTCGCGTTCCAGTCGGCGTCGTTGATCCTGTCCTTGAGCGACTGGCCGTTGACCGTGGCGAAGCGGTAGTCGGGGTACATGGTCGGGCTGTGGTTGCCCCACACGACCAGCTTGTCGATGTCGCCCACGGCCACGCCGGCCTTGTTGGCCAGCTGCGACAGCGCGCGGTTGTGGTCCAGGCGCAACATGGCGGTGAAGTTCTTCGCCGGCAGGTCCGGCGCGGACTTCATCGCGATGTAGGCGTTGGTGTTGGCCGGGTTGCCGACCACCAGCACCTTGACGTTGCGGCTGGCGACCTTGTTCAGCGCGGCGCCCTGGGCAGTGAAGATCTTGGCGTTCTCCAGCAGCAGGTCCTTGCGCTCCATGCCCGGGCCGCGCGGACGCGCGCCGACCAGCAGGGCCACGTCGGCGTCCTTGAACGCGACTTCCGGATCGTCGGTGCCGACCACGCCGGCCAGCAGCGGGAACGCGCAGTCTTCCAGCTCCATGATCACGCCCTGCAGCGCGGCCTGGGCCTTCTCCAGCGGCAGCTCGAGCAGTTGCAGGATGACCGGCTGGTCCTTGCCCAGCATTTCGCCGGAGGCGATGCGGAACAGCAGCGCGTAGCCGATCTGGCCAGCAGCGCCGGTGACGGCAACACGGACGGGGGTTTTCATGATGCGGATCCTCGGGGTTACGTAGGGCGGGCCCAGGCCCGCCGCGTGGGGGAAAGGTGGGCCAAGGCCCACGCGACGGTTACTTCAACTCGGCAAAGAATTCCTGGAAGCGTTGCAGCCCCGGCGCCAGCTGCGGCGTCGGACAGGTGTAGCTGATGCGCAGCGCGCGCGGCTCGCCGAACGCCGAGCCCGGCACGCAGGCCACGCCTTTGGCGTCGAGCAGCGCGTTGCAGAAGTCGACATCGTTCTCGATCTTCACGCCGTTGTGCGATTTGCCGAATGCGCAGCTGATGTCCGGGAACACGTAGAACGCGCCCTGCGGACGCGGGCAGACCACGCCCGGGATCGCTTCCATCGCCGCCAGCACCTGGTCGCGCTTGGCCTGGAACTCGGCGTTCTTCGCGACCGGCACGTCCTGCGGACCGGTCAGCGCGGCGATCGCCGCGGCGGTGACGACTTCCGGCACGTTGGTGATGTGGTTGGAGTTCATGGTCGTCAGCGCCTTGGCGACGACCTCGGGGCCCGCCATGAAGCCGACGCGCCAACCCGGCATGCCATAGGTCTTGGACAGCGAATCGACGAACACCGTGCGCTCGCGCAGTTCCGGCCGCGCCTGCACGAAATTGGTGTACGCCAGTCCGTCGAACAGCATGCGGTTGTAGATGTCGTCGGTGACGATCCAGGTGTCCGGATACTTCGCCAGCACGTCGGCCAGCGCGGCCACTTCCTCGCGCGTGTAGACCATGCCCGTCGGATTGGACGGGTTGTTGAACAGGAACACCTTGGGCGTGTGGACCGTCAGCGCTTCGTCGAGCTGCGCGGGCGTCAGCTTGTAGTCCTGGCTGGCCGGGCACGGCAGCGGCACCGCCTTCGCGTTGACGATGTCGGCGATGTCGGCATACGTGGTCCAGTACGGGGACGGATAGACGATGGTGTCGCCCTCGTCCAGCAGCGACTCGGCCAGGTTGTACAGGATGTGCTTGGCGCCGATGCCGGTGGACACGTTGGCGCGCGTGTAGCCGGTCAGGCCCAGTGCTTCGATGTGCTGCAGGAAGGCATCGAGCAGCGCATCGGTGCCGCGGTTGCTGCCGTACTGTCCGGAGTCTTTCGCCAGCGCATCGCGTGCGGCCTGATAGACATGGTCGCCGGGCAGGAAATTGGGGACGCCGATCGAGAAGCTGATGATGTCGCGGCCTTCGGCCTTGAGCTTCTTGGCCTTCTCGGCCACCGCCATGATCGCACTTGGCTTGGCGCGACCGATGCGCCGGGCAAGCAGGGGCATTGCACAACCTCGCGTGGAAACGGTTAGGGAGCGTCGCCGCCGTCTTTTTGCGGCGCAAAATGGTATCACGCCACCCCACTTTGACCGACTAGCCCATGGTCTACGTCGGCCGGGTCAGCACCCCGGCGTCATTGGTAGTCCACCACGTCGCCCAGGTCGTAGTTCTCGTCGAAATAGGCCTGCCACTGCGCGTAGGCGCCGCGCAGGCAGGCGGGGGTCTGGCAGGCGTCGAGTTGCCGGGTGGCGGCTTGGACCGTGCGGTCGCCGTCGGGGTAGCGATCGGCCAACTCCTTGAACTGCCGGCGCATGCCGGCATCCAGGGCACCGAACTCCTCGTGCCCGCAGACCAGCGCAGCGCGGACACTGCCGGCCGACGCGTCGGTATCGCACTCGGCGGGCGCGGGTGGCGCGTGGGCAGCCTCCACGGCCGCGGCGAGCTCGCTGCGATCGCGTTCGGTCAGCCGGCGCACGAAGCCCAGGTCATCGGTCTGGCCCGCGCCCCAGGTGATGCGCAGGGTGAAGCCGTTTCCGGCCGGGTCCGCCACCTTGCGCAGGGTCACCGTTTCGCTGGGCCCGGTCTCGGAGGTCAGGTGCAGGGCCAGCGTGCCGTTGTCCAGATCGACATCCTCGACCTTGCCATCCAGCCACGCACCGTCGCGTGCGATCCGCAGGCCCGTGTCCGGCTGCCACGCGATGGCGTACAGGGTTTCGGCATCGTCGCCTTCGCTGTGGTCCGTGCTCCAGAGGCCTTCCAGGCTCTGCTGGAAGCTCTCCGCCGATGCGTCGACGGCGGTCGCTGCGGCCGGATCGGTGGGCGGGATTGTGTCGTCGTTCTTGCAGGCGCCCAGCCCCAGGACGGTGGCGAGCAGCAGGGCCATGCGCGTTGCGCGCCGGCGGCGATCCTTCATCTGGAGCTCCTGACGGGGAAAGGGCCGGCCCATGTGGGCCGGCCCTTCATTCCATCACGCCGACAGGACGCGGTTCCACTCCGCCACGCGCTCGGCCTTGGCGGCCAGCACGGCATCGGCGTCGCCGTCGATGGTGACCTTGGTGATCAGGTCGCCCTGCTTCACCGCATCGACCACGTCCAGGCCCTCGGTGACCTTGCCGAACACGGTGTGCTTGCCGTCCAGCCACGGAGTGGGCACGTGGGTGATGAAGAACTGGCTGCCGTTGGTGCTCGGGCCGGCATTGGCCATCGACAGCACGCCGCGCTCGTGGCGCACGCCGTTGGTGGTCTCGTCCTCGAAGCGGTAGCCCGGGCCGCCGCGACCGGAGCCTTCCGGGCAGCCGCCCTGGATCATGAAATCGGGGATCACGCGGTGGAAATTCAGGCCGTCATAGAAGCCGCGCTTGGCCAGGTTGACGAAGTTGGCCACCGTCAGCGGGGCCTTGTCGGGATACAGCTCGATCGTGATCGGGCCGCGCGAGGTGTCGAAGGTGGCGGTCAGCTGACTCATGGAACGGTTCTCCAGGGGTGAAATGAGGAAACGGCAGGGTCCCGGCGCGGTCTCGCTCCGTGCCCACCCCGCGCTCAGGCGGCGGTGGCACAGGGAGGGGAAGCGCCAGGCCTGCCGCCCCAGCCAATAGTGGCCGGGGCTGCCAGGCGTGAAGCCGGCCCCCGTCATGCGGGTCCGGCCCTGTTGCCAGATCACGGCGCCGGGCGGGGATTTCAAGGGCAGGCCCCGGCGGCGGCGTTCATTACTGGCGTTTTTCGATAAATCAGGTGCTTAGCGCAACGCAGCCCGCTATAATACGCCGCTTCCTTTCCCCACTCTGAGCGCGCACGTTCGCGCCCCTTCGGCATGTCCATCCAAAACCTCCGCAATATCGCGATCGTCGCTCACGTCGACCACGGCAAGACCACCCTCGTCGACCAGCTGCTGAAGCAGTCCGGCACCCTCTCCGAGCGCACCGTGCTGGCCGAGCGCGTGATGGACAGCAACGACCAGGAAAAGGAACGTGGCATCACGATCCTGGCCAAGAACACCGCCATCACCTGGAATGGCAACCGCATCAACATCGTCGACACCCCGGGCCACGCCGATTTCGGTGGTGAGGTCGAGCGCGTGCTGTCGATGGTGGACACCGTGCTGATCCTGGTCGACGCGATGGACGGACCGATGCCGCAGACCCGCTTCGTGACCCAGAAGGCCTTCGCGATGGGCTTCAAGCCGATCGTGGTGATCAACAAGGTCGACCGCCCCGGCTCGCGCCCGGAGTGGGTCGTTGAGCAGGTGTGGGACCTGTTCGATCGCCTGGGCGCCACGCCCGAGCAGATGGACTTCCCGATCGTCTACGCGTCGGCCCTGAACGGCTACGCCGGCCTGGAAGACACCGTGCGCGGCGGCGACATGACGCCGCTGTACGAAGCGATCATGAAGCACGCGCCGAAGCCGGAAGTCGATCCGGATGGCGCCTTCCAGATGCGCATCAGCCAGTTGGACTACAACAACTTCGTCGGTGTGATCGGCATCGGCCGCATCCAGCGCGGCACGTTGAAGAAGAACATGCCCGTCGCCGTCATCGACCGCGAAGGCAAGAAGCGCCAGGGCAAGGTGCTGCAGGTGCTCGGCTTCCTGGGCCTGGAGCGCATCGAGCAGGACAGCGCCGAGGCCGGTGACATCGTCGCCATCTCGGGCATCCAGGACCTGACGATCTCCGACACCGTCTGCGCGCTGGACACCCCGGAAGCGCTGCCGGCGCTGACCGTCGACGAACCGACGATCTCGATGACCTTCCAGGTCAACAACTCGCCGTTCGCCGGCCACAAGGACCTGTCGGGCGGCAAGTTCCTGACCAGCCGCCAGCTGAAGGAGCGCCTGGAGCGCGAGACCGTGCACAACGTGGCACTGAAGGTCGAGCAGCTGGAAGACGCGGACAAGTTCCTGGTCTCCGGCCGTGGCGAACTGCACCTGTCGGTGCTGATCGAGAACATGCGTCGCGAGGGCTACGAGCTGGCCGTGTCGCGCCCGGAAGTGATCATCAAGGAAATCGACGGCCAGCTGATGGAGCCGATCGAGCAGCTCGTCGTGGACGTGGAAGAGACCCACCAGGGCGGCGTGATGGAGAAGCTGGGCGTCCGCAAGGGCCAGTTGAAGAACATGGAACCGGACGGCAAGGGCCGCGTGCGCCTGGACTACCAGATCCCGGCGCGTGGCCTGATCGGCTTCCAGAACGAGTTCAAGACCCTGACCCAGGGTTCGGGCCTGCTGTTCCATGTGTTCGACCATTACGGTCCGAAGGAACAGGGCGCCATCGCCAAGCGCCTCAATGGCGTGATGATCGCCAATGCGCCGGGCGCCACGCCGGCCTACTCGCTCGGCCCGCTGCAGGAACGCGGCAAGCTGTTCGCCGCCGAGGGCGACAACGTGTACGAAGGCCAGCTGATCGGCATCCACTCCAAGGACAACGATCTGACCGTCAACGCGATCAAGACCAAGCCGCTGACCAACATGCGCGCCTCGGGCAAGGACGATGCCATCCAGCTGACCCCGGCGATCAAGTTCTCGCTGGAACAGGCGCTGGACTTCATCGACGACGATGAGCTGGTGGAGATCACGCCGAAGGAAATCCGCCTGCGCAAGAAGTTCCTGACCGAGAGCGACCGCAAGCGCGCCTCGCGCGCCGCCTGATCGTCGCACCGCGCCTTGGAGACATCCGCGTACAACCCGGATCCCAGGGCGCACCCGGGCCTGCACGCCATCGCCCTGTTCGAGGGCGCCAAGGGCGTGCTGGCCCTGGCCTTCGCCGGCGGTCTGCTGGCGGTGGGTCCTGACCGCCTGCGCGAGAGCGTGCAGGCGGTGGTCACCCGCTTCATTCCCGACGCCGGCCCCGGCGTGGTGAGCCAGTGGCTCGACCGCATCAATCCCGAATCGATCCACGTCACCGTGCTGATCATCGCGGTGTACGCCGGCATGCGCCTGCTGGAAGGCTGGGGCTTGTGGCGCGCCCGCGCCTGGGCCTCGTGGCTGGGCTGCATCGGCTCGGCGGCCTACCTGCCGCTGGACATCTATGCCCTCTACCACCACCCCGGCTGGCACACCTGGGCGCTGCTGATCGTCAACCTGGTGATCGTCTGGGTGCTGTGGCGCGATATCCGGCGCCGCAAGCGGATTTGACGCGCGGGCCAGCGCCTGCGTAGCCTGCGGCAACTCCGTGAAGGTGTCCGCATGCGTCGATCCCTGCTGCCGCTTGGCCTGATGCTCGCCCTGGCAGCCTGCCAGCCGGCGACGCCGCCGGATGCAGCGGCACCGACCGCGCCCACCGATTTCATCTACGCCGAACTGGACATCGCCGACCTGCAGGCGCGCATGCAGTCCGGTGAACTGGACAGCCGCCGCCTGACGCAGGCCTATCTGGACCGTATCGCCGCCATCGACAAGGCGGGGCCGCAGTTGAACGCGGTGATCGAACTCAACCCCGATGCGTTGAAGGAAGCCGCCCTCCGCGATGTGGAGCGTCGCGCGAATGCGGCGCGCGGGCCCCTGCACGGCATCCCCGTGCTGCTGAAGGACAACATCGATGCGGTGCCGATGGCCACTTCCGCCGGCTCCCTGGCGCTGAAGGATTTCCGCCCCGGGAAGGATGCGTTCCTGGTGCGCCGCCTGCGTGAGGCAGGCGCCGTCATCCTGGGCAAGGCCAACCTGAGCGAATGGGCCAACTTCCGATCCATGCATTCCACCTCCGGCTGGAGCGGACGCGGCGGCCAGACCCGCAACCCGTACGCGCTGGACCGCAATCCGTGCGGCTCGAGCTCCGGCAGTGCCGTGGCGGTATCGGCCAACCTGGCGGCGATCAGCGTGGGCACCGAAACCGATGGCAGCATTCTCTGCCCTGCCGCGATCAATGGTGTCGTGGGGCTGAAACCCACGGTCGGCCTGGTCAGCCGGCAGGGCATCCTGCCGATCTCGCACAGCCAGGACACCGCTGGTCCGATCGCCCGCAGCGTTGCGGATGCGGCCCTCCTGCTGGCCACACTCGCAGGCCGGGATCCGGAAGACGCCGCCACGATGCAGGCCGCCTGGAACACCACGCTGGATTACAGCGCACGCCTCACGCCCGGCGCACTGAAGGGCGCGCGCATCGGCGTGCTGCGCAGCAAGGCAGCGATCCATCCCGACGCCGCAGCAGCCCTGGAAAGCGCCATCGAGGTGATGCGCGAAGCCGGTGCCGTCGTGGTCGATGCCGAGATTCCCACCGACGGGCAGTGGAACGCGGACGAACTGGAACTGATGCTCTACGAGTTCAAGCATGGCGCGGAGCGCTACCTCGCCGAACGCAATGCACCGTTGACCACGCTGACCCAGCTGATCGGCTACAACGAGCAATACCGGTTGTCCGAGATGCCCTATTTCGGCCAGGACCTGTTCGAGCGGGCCAACGCAAAGGGCGGCCTGGGTGAAGCCGCCTACATTGCCGCCCGCAGTCGCGCACGCCGGCTGGCGGGGCCGGAAGGCATCGACGCCGCGCTCAAGGCGCAGCAACTGGATGTGCTGGTGGCACCGACGACGGGGCCTGCCTGGCTGACCGACCACAAGGCCGGCGATCATTTCCCGGGGGCCGGGTACGGCGCCGCCGCCGTGGCGGGCTACCCCAGCCTCACCATTCCCATGGGCCACAGCGATGGCTTGCCGTTGGGGATCGTGTTCATGGGCCCCGCATGGAGCGAAGCGCGCCTGATTGCCCTGGGATACGACTACGAGCAGCGCACGCGGGCCCGCAAGCCACCGGAATACTGGCCCTCGCTGCCGCCCCGCACGACCCGTCGCTGAGGCGCATGCTGCCAATGTGAGTCATTCCGGACGCAAGAGTGCTTGCAGGCGCTCCGGGTTCGTGGCGTCATAGCCATCAACCAGCAGGCGGGGATTGCACGCGTGGAGTCAGGCGCGGACCGGGTATCGGAGCTGCGGGCCTTCAGTGGATCGGGATCCACGGCCCGCAGGCGGCAGCGCAACCTGAATTCGCTGGCGTGGGGCGTGCTGGTCATCGCCTGCCTGCTCTCGTTGTGGTCCGGGACGACAGCGTGGCAACAGGCACGCGACCACGCGCATGCGCGGTTCGACGCACGGGCCGACGCCGTCGCCACCGCCGTGTCCACCCACATGAACGCCTACGAAGACACCGTGCGTGCGGCGGCCGCCGTGCTGGAGGGGCGGCAGGACATCGAGCAGGACAGCTTCTATGCCTTCGTCGAGAAGCTGCAGGTGCCCACCCGGCAATCGGGCGTGCACGGGCTCGGCTTCGCACGCCGCGTGCGGATGGAAGAACGCGAGGCCTACGTCGCCGATCAGCGCACGCGCTACGGGGACGCGTTTGCGATCCATCCCGCCGGGGACCGCAGCGAATACGTCGTGATCGACCTGCTGTATCCCGATGTGCCTGGCATGCGCCCCCTGCTGGGCAAGGACGTGATGGCGGAGACCGTGCGCCGGGGCGCCATCGAAGCCGCGCGCGACACCGGCGAACTGGCCGCCGCCCCGCTGGTTGCACTGGGCGATGCCTCGAAGGGAAATACCGGACTGCCGGGCTTCCTGCTGTATGCCCCGGTTTATGCCGATTCTGTCGCCGCTCGCGGCGGTGTGGAGGCGCGCCGCAACCTGCTGCGCGGCTACGCCACCGCCGGCTTCGGCTGGCAACGGGTCATGGAGGACGCCATCGGTCGAACCGACGGGGACGAGTTCGACCTGCAGCTCCTCGCACTGGACCATGGCGACGAGCCGATCTTCCAGACCCGTACGTTGAGGGAGCGCTACGGAGAGGCGTGGAAACCCGCTTTCACCGCCCAGCGCGATCTCCATCTGCTGGGCAACGAATGGCGCCTGGTCCTGCATTCGCCGCCGCTGCGCCAGGCGCTGCCCGGCCAGGCATCCATCCTGCTGCTGACCCTGTGCGGGATCGGGCTGGGCTTGCTGCTCTTCCTGCTGTTGCACAACCTCGCACGCACCGAGCGTCGAAGCCGGGCACTGCTGGACGCCGTTGCCGATCACCTGCCCGCACTGATCGCCTACATTGACGGCGACGGCCGCTACGGCTTCGCCAATCGCGCATGCCGCGCCTGGTCAGGTACGCACGGGGCATGGAGCGAACGGCACGTGGAAGACGTGCACGCGACCGATCCCGAGTTCCTCGCGTCGCTCACGCGCGCCATGCAGAGCTGCACGCCGGACCATTGGATCGCGTGGGACGCCGACCTCGGGCAACCCCCGCGCCCGATGCACCTGTACCTGGTACCCGACGTCGAGTCCGGTTCGAAGATCGCCGGCTGGTACCTGATGGGCAATGACGTCAGCGAGCAGCGCCAGGCGCATCGCGAACTGGCGATGGCGCGCGACCACCTGAAGCGCGTCACCGACCGCCTGCCGGCGCTGATCGCGCAGTTCGATACGCAGCATCGCCTGGTCTTCCGCAACCGTGCGTTCGCCGAACAGGTCCGCTGGCGGATACCGCCACAGGCCGGCGTGCACATGCGGGACCTTTTCGGTGAGGAGGCGTACCTGCGGCGGATGCCGCAGATCGATGCCGCGCTCGGCGGGCGCGATGGCGAGTTCGAAAGCAGTTTCGCCACCGTCGACGGCACACGGAGCATGCACAGCTTCTACACGCCCGACATCGACGAGACCGGCAAGGTGTGCGGTTTCTTCGTCATGGCAATCGACATCACCGAGAAGGCGCGGCTGGAGCACGCGCTGCACAACGCGAACGAACTGGCCGAAGTGACGCTCACCGCCATCAGCGAGGCGGTCATCACCGTCAACGTCGAGAACCAGGTGACCTACATGAATCCCGCGGCGCAGTCCCTCTGTGCGTGGAGCCTGGAACAGGCGCTCGGCCAGCCGCTGGAACGCATCGCCCCGCTGGCGCTGGTGGAAACGCAGGATGCGCCCGACGAAGGGGCGCAGCCGCTGGGCCAGCCGGGCGATCTGCAGGTGCTGCGCCAGGACGGCACCCGCATGCTGGTGGAACGTTCGTTGTCCGCCATCCGCGACCGCGACGAGCGGCTGGTGGGCACCGTCATGGTGTTGCGCGACATCACCGAATCGCGTGCGTGGAGTTCGCGCATGACCTACCTCGCGCACCACGACGCGCTGACCGGGCTGCCGAACCGTCTGCAGCTCAACGAACGACTGAACCAGGCAATCACGCATGCGACCAACCACGGCAATGGCATTGCCGTGCTGTTCCTCGACCTGGACCTCTTCAAGCACGTCAACGACGCACTGGGGCATCACACGGGCGATGAACTGCTGCAGCAGGTGGCCCGCCGCATCCAGCGCAACATCGGCAACCTCGGCACGGTGTACCGCACGGGCGGTGACGAATTCGTGGTGCTGCTGCCCAACGTGGCCGCCCGGGACAATGTGCTGCAGGTCGCCGACCGTCTGCTCGCACTCGGCGGTACGCCCTACACCGTGGCCTCGCACGAACTGCACCAGGCCTTCAGCATCGGCATCAGCCTGTTCCCGGAAGATGGCTACGACGCCGCCACCCTGATGATGCGCGCCGACGCCGCCATGTACCTGGCCAAGCGCAACGGCCGCAACGCGACCCGCTTCTACACACGCGAGCTGGCGTCCAGCGTGGATGCTCGCATCGAACTGGAGAACAGCCTGCGCCGCAGCCTGCGCAACGGCGATCTCTCCCTGCACTACCAGCCACAGATCGATCGCATCAGCGGCCGCATCGTGGGCGTGGAAGGCCTTGCGCGCTGGCAACGCGGCGAGCGCCTCATGATGCCCGGCGAATTCCTGCCGATCGCCGAAGAGACCAACCTCATCGTCGACATCGATCAATGGGCCATCCGCGCCGCGTGCCGGCAGAACCGCATCTGGCAGCAGTCCGGCCTTCCGCCCATCCGGGTGTCGGTCAACATCGCCGCCGCCAATTTCGATACCGATGAGCTCGTGGACACCGTGACCGAGGCGCTGAAGGACAGCGGGCTGGCTGCCGAATTCCTTGAACTGGAGGTCACCGAAACCACGCTGATGCGCGACGTGCAGCGGACCGACCGCACGTTGCGCGCGCTGAAGGCATTGGGCGTGCGGATTGCCATCGACGATTTCGGCACCGGCTTCTCGAGCCTGAGCTACCTGGGCAACTATGGCTTCAACGTGCTGAAGATCGATCAGTCGTTCGTCCGCGACGTGGCGGAGCCCAACCAGGCCGCCATCACGCGCGCGATCATCAGCCTGGCCGCGCAATTGCAGTGCCGCACGATCGCCGAGGGCGTGGAAACACCGGAACAGGCGGCATGGCTGGCCGCCAACGGTTGCGACGAACTGCAGGGCAACTACTTCAGCAAGCCGGTGCCCGCTGCGGAGTTCGCACGCCTGTACGCACGCGGCAAGACCTGGCACATCCCGCAGGTGGCGCCCGCCATCCACGCCCACTGGTCGTGATGGCGGACGACGGCGGCGGGCCTATCGCGCCGTTGGCGTCGCCAGCTGGTTCTGCTTGCGCACGATGCACATCGCGATCTCCAGCGACTGCTCGTAGTTCAGGCGCGGATCGACAGTGGAACGATAGGCGCGCTCCAGATCCACGTCCGTGAGCTCCCGCGCACCCCCGGTGCATTCGGTGACGTCCTCGCCGGTCAGTTCCAGATGCACTCCGCCCAGGCGCGTGCCGGCCGCCGCATGCAGGTCGAACGACTGTTCCACCTCGCCACGCACATTGTCGAAGCGACGCGTCTTGAACCCGTTGCTCGTGCTTTCGGTATTGCCATGCATGGGATCGCAGACCCAGAGCACGCGACGGCCGTCGCGACGGACCGCGTCCAGCAAGGGCGGGAGCTTCTCGGCGATCTGCGCGGCGCCCATGCGATGGATGAAGGTCAGGCGACCCGCTTCGTCTTCCGGATTCAACACGTCAATCAGGCGCAGCAGCTGATCCGGCGTGACCGACGGACCGACCTTGATCGCGATCGGATTGCGCACGCCCCGCAGGTACTCCACATGCGCGCCATCCACCGCCGCCGTCCGCATGCCGATCCACGGATAATGGGTGCTGAGGTTGAACCAGCCCCACTGGCGGGGCACTTCGCGTGTCAGCGCTTCCTCGTAAGGCAGCAGCAGCGCTTCGTGCGAGGTGTAGAAGTCGATGCGGTTGAGGTTGTGCACCTCGGCGCCCGACAACGTCTCCATGAACCTTACCGCGTCACCGATCGAGGTGACCATGTGCTGGTATTCATTCGCCAGTGGCGAATAGCCCACCCAGTTGAGGTTCCAGTACTCCGGGTGGTGCAGGTCGGCGAAACCGCCGTCGATCAGCGCCCGCACGAAGTTCATCGTCATCGCCGAGCGCGCATGCGCCTTGATCATGCGGCGCGGATCGGGGCGGCGCGCTTCGGCCGTGAAGTCGGGCGCATTGACCACGTCGCCGCGATAGCTCGGCAAGCTGACGCCGTCGCGCGTTTCCATGTCGGCCGAACGCGGCTTGGCGTACTGGCCGGCGAAGCGGCCCACGCGCACGACTGGCAGGCGCAGGCCGTGCACCAGTACCAGGCTCATCTGCAGCAGCACCTTCAGCCGGTTGGAGATCAACCCGGATTCGCAGTCGCTGAAGTTCTCCGCGCAGTCGCCACCCTGCAGCAGGAAGCGCTTGCCTTCCTGCGCCTCGGCCAACTGCTTTTTCAGCGAGAAGATCTCCCACGACGTCACCAGCGGCGGCAACTGGCGCAACTCGCCGAGCGCCGCCTCGAGCGCGTCGGCATCCGGGTAAGTCGGCATCTGCATCGCCGTCCGCGCGCGCCAGCTGTCCGGCGCCCAATGGGGCGGCAAGGTGACGGCGCGCAGGTTGCGGTCGGACGAGTTCATGGCGGACTCCTGGGGGGCCACCATCGTGCCAGATTGGTGCGCCGCGTCAAATCAGCGGAAGGTCGAGGTCCTGCGCGCGCGGAATCCGATCCATAGCGCCCACACGGCCAGCAGCACGAACCACACCAGGCTCCACATCGGCATGGTCAGCCCAAGGAAACTCCAGTCGATGGTGCTGCAGTCTCCCTTGGCGGAGAGCACTTTCTGCACGACACCGAGCCAGGTGTTGTTCTCGATCATGTAGTCCCAGCCGGGACCGCAGCTTGGCATCAACGGCGGATACAACTGCACCCACACGTGCTTGCCCGCAATCCCGATGCCGGTGGCAGCACCGAGGAACGCCAGGAACCCGTAGACGCGCCGTCCCGTCGGGCGGCGGGGGCCATGCAGCGCGCCGAGCAGGAACAGTACGCCGGTCGCTGCAAAGGCGAGTCGCTGGAAGATGCAGAACGGACACGGTTCCAACTGGTGGACGAACTGCACGTACAGGGCATAGCCGAGCAGGCCCGCACAGATCGCGAAACCCAGGAAGCACTGCGCGCGGAAACTCCAGCGGAGAGGATTCATCGGCACCCATGACGTGAGGTCGTGCCCGCATTATCCATGCCCGCCGCCCCGCACGTCACCCTGCGACGTCCTGCCGCATCCGGGCCGGGTACGAAATGGCGCCTCAAAAACAAAAACCCCGGCGCTGGCCGGGGTTTCTGGTGTCCTGCAGGACGCGGAGCTTACTCGGCCGCCGCTTCCGGACGGTCGACCAGCTCGACGTACGCCATCGGGGCGTTGTCGCCGGCTCGGAAACCGCACTTCAGGATGCGCAGGTAGCCACCCGGACGCGACTGGTAGCGCGGGCCGAGCGTGGTGAACAGGGTGCCGACGGCTTCCTTGTCGCGCAGGCGGGCGAACGCCAGACGACGGTTGGCAACGCCATCGATCTTGCCGAGGGTGATCAGCGGTTCCGCGACGCGGCGCAGTTCCTTGGCCTTCGGCAGGGTGGTACGGATCAGGCCGTGCTTGATGAGCGAAGCAGCCATGTTGCGGAACATCGCTTCGCGATGGGCGCTGGTGCGGCTGAACTTGCGGCCGGCTTTCTGGTGGCGCATGGGTTGGATTCCTGGTGAATGTTGGGACGTTGGACTTCGTTGTCGCCATCCAGGCGCTGGAACAGTGGACTGCGGTTGGTCCTGACCGGCCATCCTTGACCGGAGTGCCGCGAGCCTTCAGGCCCGTCGACGAGGGTGCTGCTTCAGGGAGAATCCCGCGCGGACGCGGGAGCTCCGTATTGCTTCGATCAGCCGAGCATGCCGTGCTGGGCGACACCGGCCGGCGGCCAGTTCTCCAGCTTCATGCCCAACGACAGGCCGCGCTGCGCCAGGACTTCCTTGATCTCGGTGAGCGACTTCTTGCCGAGGTTGGGGGTCTTGAGCAGTTCGACTTCCGTCTTCTGGATCAGGTCGCCGATGTAGTAGATGCTCTCTGCCTTCAGGCAGTTGGCCGAACGCACCGTCAGTTCCAGGTCGTCGATCGGGCGCAGCAGCACCGGATCCACGCCGCTGGCAGCCTGCTTCGGCGCGCCGCGATCGCGGTGCGTGAAGTCGCCGAACACCGACAGCTGGTCGCTGAGGATGTCGGCGGCGGTGCGCACGGCTTCCTCGGCGTCGATCGTGCCGTTGGTTTCGATGTCCAGGACCAGCTTGTCCAGGTCGGTACGCTGCTCGACGCGTGCGGCTTCCACCGCATACGCGACGCGACGGACCGGCGAGAACGAGGCGTCCAGCACCAGGCGACCAATCGCACGGGTTTCTTCATCCGGACGACGGCGGGCGGCGGCCGGCTGGTAGCCGAAGCCGCGCTCGATCTTCAGGCGCATGTTCAGCGCCGTGTCCTTGGTCAGGTTGCAGATGACCAGTTCCGGGTTGAGGATCTCGACGTTGTGGTCGGTCTTGATGTCGCCGGCGGTGACCACGCCCGGGCCCTGCTTGGCCAGGCTGAGCGTGGAGGAGTCGCCGCTATGGATGCGGATGGCCACATCCTTCAGGTTCAACAGCACTTCCAGCACGTCTTCCTGCATGCCTTCGATGGTGCTGTATTCGTGCAGCACGCCATCGATCTCGACTTCGGTGATCGCGAAGCCGGGAATCGACGACAGCAGCACGCGGCGCAACGCATTGCCGAGCGTATGACCGTAACCACGCTCCAGCGGTTCGATGACCACTTTTGCACGATTGCCGCTCAGGCGCTCGATCTGCGGGCCGCGGGGGCGCAGCACTTGCTGAGTAATACCCGTCATGTTGCTTTGTCTCCTGCGGTCCCCCGGTCGCCCGGGGGTGCGTGAATGAATTACTTCGAGTACAACTCGACGATCAGCGCTTCGTTGATGTCGGCGGGCAGGTCCGAACGCGCCGGCACCGCCTTGAACACGCCGCTGAACTTCTTCGCATCGACTTCGACCCACGAGGGGTTCAGGTCAAGCTGCTCGGCGACCGTCAGCGACTCCTGCACGCGGAGCTGCTTCTGGGCCTTCTCCGACAGCGCGATCGCGTCACCGGCCTTGACCTGGTAGGAAGGCAGGTTGACCGGCTTGCCGTTGACCAGCACGCCACGGTGCGAGACCAGCTGGCGAGCGGCCGGACGGGTCACGGCGAAGCCCATGCGGTAGATGACGTTGTCGAGACGGGTCTCGAGCAACTGCAGCAGGTTCTCGCCGGTGTTGCCCTTCTTGGTCGAGGCCTTCTTGTAGTAGTTGCGGAACTGACGCTCCAGCAGACCGTAGATACGCTTGACCTTCTGCTTCTCGCGCAGCTGGGTGGCGTAGTCGGACAGCTTGCCCTTGCGGGCGGTCGCGCCATGCTGGCCGGGCTTCTGCTCCAGCTTGCACTTGGAGTCCAGCGCACGGGCCGGGCTCTTGAGCGACAGGTCGGCGCCTTCGCGGCGCGCGAGCTTACAGGTAGGACCGATATAACGAGCCATTTCTTATCGCCCCCTTTAGACGCGACGCTTTTTCGGCGGACGGCACCCGTTGTGCGGGATGGGCGTCACGTCGATGATGTTGGTGATCTTGTAGCCGACGTTGTTCAACGAACGCACGGCCGACTCACGGCCCGGACCCGGGCCCTTGATGCGCACTTCCAACGACTTCACGCCGTAGTCCAGCGCGGCACGGCCGGCCTTTTCGGCGGCGACCTGGGCAGCGAACGGAGTGGACTTGCGCGAACCACGGAAACCCGCGCCGCCCGACGTGGCCCACGACAATGCGTTGCCCTGACGGTCGGTGATGGTGACGATGGTGTTGTTGAAAGAAGCGTGGACGTGGGCGACGCCGTCGGTGATGACGCGCTTGATCTTCTTCTTGACTTTGGCAGCAGCTGGCTTGGCCATGATGGTCGCCCCTTACTTCTTGATGGCTTTGCGCGGACCCTTGCGGGTGCGTGCATTGGTGCGGGTGCGCTGGCCACGCAGCGGCAGGCCGCGGCGATGACGCAGACCGCGATAGCAACCCAGGTCCATCAGGCGCTTGATCGCGATGCCGACTTCACGGCGCAGGTCGCCCTCGACCACGTACTTGCCGACTTCGGCGCGCAGGCGCTCGACTTCCGGCTCCGACAGGTCGCGGATCTTGGTGGTCGAGGCGACGCCGGCGGCTTCGCAGACCTTCTTGGAACGGGTACGGCCAATGCCGAAAATGCTTTGCAAACCGACCCAGACATGCTTCTGGGCAGGCAGGTTGACACCTGCAATACGCGCCATGACGCGGTTCTCCAACTGTGAGTATTGGCCCGTGTACGATCGTCCCTTGCGGGATTCGCGCAGACAGGCGGAGTGAACTGGAAATTGTAACAAGATCCGGTGTTTGCGGGAAGCCCGTGCCGGCAGAGCCGAGCACGAACCGGCATGGGGAGTGTGCCCATGCTCCGGCGCCGGAACCTGCCTGGTGCGGGACCGGGGTTTCCCCCTGCCCCGCCCCGCCCGCGCTACTCTGGCGCAGGGACTGGCTGGTTCGCACCCCCGCACCGGATCGCTGCGGGGGCCGCCCATCTAAGACAGCCGGCCATGAGGGCCGGGCTGGTGCGGTAAGCCCGCGATTATACCTCAGCCACGGGGGGCAAGACCGCCCCGCGAACCGCCTTTCAGATTGGCCTTCTTCAGCAGGCTCTCGTACTGGTGGGACATCAGGTGCGCCTGGATCTGCGCAATGAAGTCCATCACCACCACCACCACGATCAGCAGCGAGGTGCCGCCGAAGTAGAACGAGGTGCCCAGCTGGGTGCGCATCACTTCGGGCAGCAGACAGACCGCCACCAGGTAGAGCGAACCGATCGCCGTCAGCCGGGTCAGCACGCCGTCGACGTAGTCGGCGGTAGCCTTGCCAGGACGGATGCCGGGGATCAGCGCACCCGACTTCTTCAGGTTCTCGGCCGTTTCCTGCGAATTGAAAACCAGCGCCGTGTAGAAGAAGGCAAACCCGATGATCATCGCCGCGAACACGATCATGTGCAGCGGTTCACCCGGGGCGAGCGCATTGGAAATACGCTGCAGCCACGTGGTGGCACCGCTGTTCTGGCCGGACCACATCGCCAGCGTGGCCGGGAAAGCCAGGATACTGGACGCGAAGATCGGCGGGATCACACCGGCCATGTTGAGCTTGAGCGGCAGGAACGAGGTCTGGTTCATGTACGCGTTGCGGCCACCTTGGCGGCGCGCGTAGTTCACGGTGATCCTGCGCTGCCCGCGTTCCACGAAGACCACCAGGAACGTGAAGCCCAGCACCACCACCGCAATGACCAGCAGCGAGATGAAGCTCAGCGTGCCGTCGCGGAAGGCGCCCACGGTCTGGATGACAGCACCCGGCAGGCCTGCCACGATGCCCGCGAAGATGATCAGCGAAACACCGTTGCCGATGCCGCGCTCGGTCACCTGCTCGCCCAGCCACATCAGGAAGATGGTGCCTGCCGTCAACGCGACCACGGCGGTCAGCACGAAACCCATGCCCGGCGCGTACACCACCGGCATGCCGCCCGGAGCGACCTGGTTCTGCAGCGCAGTGGCAATGCTGCCGCCCTGCACGACCGCCAGCAGCACCGCGCCGATGCGCGAGTACTGGGTGATCTTGCGGCGACCGGATTCGCCTTCCTTCTGCAGCGCCTTGAGGCTGGGGAAGATGTGCACGCCCAGCTGCATCACGATCGACGCCGAGATGTAGGGCATGACGTTCAGTGCGAAGATGCTGAAACGGTGCAGGGCGCCGCCCGAGAACATGTTGAACATGTCCACGATGCCGCCGCCCTGCGCCTGCATCATCGCAAGCATGGCATCGGGATTGACGCCCGGAACCGGGATGAAACAGCCGATCCGGTAGACAATCAGCGCGCCCAGCACGAACAGCAGGCGCTGGCGGAGTTCGGTGAACTTGCCTGCGCCTGCCAGCGCACCGGCGGCATTACCCTGCGCCATGCGTCCGTTACTCCTGCACGCTGCCGCCGGCAGCCTCGATGGCGGCCTTGGCACCGGCCGTGGCGGCCACGCCCTTCAGCACGAACTTCTTGGTCAGTTCGCCTTTCTTGACGATCTTGGCGCGCTTGGCAGTGCTGGGCACCAGCTTGGCGGCGCGCAGCGCGGCGAAGTCGATCTCACCGGCTTCCAGCTTCTCCAGCTGGTACGACAGCACTTCGGCGCAGTCCAGCTTCAGCTTGGAGCGGAAACCGACCTTCGGCAGTCGCTTGATCAGCGGCATCTGGCCGCCTTCGAACTTCGCCTTGATCTTGCCCTTGCCCGAGCGCGCGAACGAGCCCTTGTGGCCGCGACCGGCCGTCTTGCCCAGGCCGGAACCGATGCCGCGACCGACGCGGGTGCGTTCGGTGCGGGCGCCGTCGGCGGGCTTCAATGTATTGAGACGCATCTGAATTACTCCTCGACCTTGACGAGGTAGTGAACCTTGTTGATCAGGCCGCGTACCTGCGGGCTGTCCTTCAGTTCACGCACATCGTTCAACTTGTTCAGGCCCAGTGCCTTCACCGACAGGCGGTGCACGGCCCGGGAACCACGCAGGCCACGCACCAGGCGCACCTTGACGGTCTTGTTGGACTCGTTAGCCATTGAGGAGTTCCTCCACCTTCTTGCCGCGCTTGGCCGCGATGCGGGTCGGCGACTGCATGTCGCTCAGGCCCTTCAGCGTGGCGCGCACCAGGTTGATCGGGTTGCGTGAACCGACGGCTTTCGCCAGCACGTTCTTCACGCCCACCGCTTCCAGCACGGCACGCATGGCGCCGCCGGCGATCACGCCCGTACCTTCCGAGGCCGGCTGCATGAACACGCGCGCCGCACCGTGACCGGCCTTCACCGGGTGCCACAGGGTGCCGTTGTTCAGGTCGACGTTCAACATGCCCTTGCGGGCATATTCCATCGACTTCTGGATGGCGACCGGGACTTCGCGTGCCTTGCCGTAACCGAAACCGATCTTGCCGTTGCCGTCGCCCACTACCGTCAGCGCGGTGAAGGTGAACTGGCGACCGCCCTTGACCGTCTTGCTGACGCGGTTGACCGCGACCAGCTTCTCGATCATGCCGTCGTCGACTTTCTCTTCGCGGTTGCGGTCGCGATCACGACCCCGCGGTTGACGTTCTTCTGCCATTGCTTGAATTCCTTGGTTGATGAGGTATGTACGGCTTGGCCGCTTATGGTTGTGGTATGGAACGGTGACGCGACGGTCGCTGCAGAAGAGCGACCGCGCCCGGCGCAGCCCGCGCCGACAGGTCAGGGCATGGGGTTGCCCCCATGCCTTGCAAGGTTAGAACTGCAGGCCGCCTTCGCGGGCCGCATCTGCCAGGGCCTTGATGCGGCCGTGGTAGCGGTAGCCCGAACGATCGAATGCAACCTTCTCGATGCCCTCGGCCTTGGCGCGCTCGGCAATGAACTTGCCCACGCGGGCAGCGGCATCGCTGTTCTTGCCGTTCTTCAGGCCATCCTTGACATCGGACTGCAGCGTGTTCGCCGATGCGATGACCTTGGAGCCATCGGCGGTGAACAGCTGGGCGTAGATGTGCTGGCCGGTGCGCAGCACCGACAGGCGCGGCACGCCGAGTTCGCGGATGTGCGCGCGGGTCGACTTGGCGCGGCGCAGGCGGGCGGTGTTCTTGATGCTCATGATCTGGTTCCTCGAAGCCGAAAGCCCGGTTAGGCCTTCTTCGCTTCCTTGCGGATGATGGTTTCGTCGGAGTACTTCACGCCCTTGCCCTTGTAGGGCTCCGGCGGACGGAAACCGCGGATCTTGGCGGCGACTTCACCCACGCGCTGCTTGTCGGCGCCCTGCACCAGGATTTCGGTCTGGGTCGGGGTGGCGATGGTGATGCCTTCCGGCGTCTTGAACAGGATCGGGTGGGAGAAACCCAGCGACAGGTTCAGGTCCTTGCCCTGCATCGCGGCGCGGTACCCCACGCCGACCAGCTCAAGCTTGCGCTCGAAACCGTCCGACACGCCCTTGACCATGTTGGCCAGGATCGCGCGGATGGTGCCAGTGATGGCGTCGTCGGCCGGGGTGACCGGCGACAGGTTCACCGTACCGTTGTCGACATTGAGTTCGACGCCGGCCGGCTTGGCGATGGACAGGGTGCCCTTCGGGCCCTTGACGTTGAGGGTTTCACCCTGGGCATTCAGTTCGACGCCCTTGGGGAGATTGATCGGCTTCTTGGCTACGCGGGACATGTCTGGGCTCCTTCGCTTAGGCCACGAAGCACAGGACTTCACCACCGACGCCGGCCGCACGGGCCTGCGCATCGGTCATGATGCCCTTGGAAGTGGAGATGATGGCAACACCGAGGCCACCGAGGACCTTCGGCAGTTCCGCCTTGCCACGATACTGGCGCAGGCCCGAACGGGACACGCGGCTCAGCTTCTCGATGACCGGCTTGCCTTCGAAGTACTTCAGGACGATCTCGAGCTCGGCCTTGTTGTTCTCGGTCTTCGTCACGCGGACGTCGCCGATGTAGCCTTCCGCCTTGAGGACGTTGGCGATCGAGGTCTTGATCTTGGAGGACGGCATCTTCACCGTCGGCTTGCCAACAGCGGCGGCATTGCGAATGCGCACCAGCATGTCGGCGATGGGATCAGTCATGCTCATTAGAGTCTGCCTTATGAGTAGCACCGATATCCGCTTTCGCGAAAATCTTGCATTGTCCCTGGAAACCCCCCAGGCGGGCGGCCGGTTCCCCAGCCCTCCCCCAGCCTAGCTGCGGGAGCCGAACATTGTACAACAACGAGTCCGGCATGTGCCGGACTCGTCATTCAAGCCACTGGGACACCCCTTCTAGAAAGCGTCCCGGGCGGATTACCAGCTGGCCTTGCGCAGACCGGGCACGTCGCCGTTCATGGTGGCCTTGCGCAGCATGTTGCGACCGAGGCCGAACTTGCGATACACGCCACGCGAACGACCGGACAGCTCGCAACGGTTGCGCTGGCGGCTCGGCGAGGAGTCGCGCGGCAGCTTCTGCAGCTTGATGACCGCGTCGGCCTTCTCTTCGTACGACGCATTCTGGCTGGAGATGATCTTCTTCAGCGCGTCGCGCTTGGCGGCGTACTGCTTGGCCAGCTTTTCCCGCTTGATGTCGCGGTTGACCATCGAGGTCTTTGCCATGATGTCGGTTTCCTAGCGAATCAGTTGCGGAACGGGAACTTGAACGCTTCGAGCAGCGCCTTGGCTTCGGCGTCGTTCTTGGCGGTCGTCGTGATGGCGATATCCATGCCGCGGATCGCGTCGACGGCGTCGAAGTCGATTTCCGGGAAGATGATCTGTTCCTTCACGCCCATGTTGTAGTTGCCGCGACCGTCGAACGAACGGCCGGACACGCCACGGAAGTCGCGGACGCGCGGCAGCGAGATGCTGATCAGGCGATCCAGGAACTCATACATCTTGGCGCGACGCAGCGTGACCTTGCAGCCGATCGGCCAACCGTCGCGGATCTTGAACGAAGCCACCGAGACGCGGGACTTGGTCGTGATCGGCTTCTGGCCGGTGATCTTGGCCAGGTCGGCCACGGCGTTTTCCAGGATCTTCTTGTTGGTCGCCGCTTCACCCACACCCATGTTGATGGTGATCTTGGTGATCTTCGGCACTTCCATCGGATTGGTGTAGCCGAACTTCTTCATCAGAGCCGGCGCCACTTCTTCCTTGTAGATTTTTTCGAGACGGGTGGTCATAACATTCCTCAGGCGTCGAGCGCCTCACCGCTGGAGCGGAACACACGCAGTTTGCGTCCATCCTCCAGCACCTTGAAACCGATACGCTCGCCCTTGCCCGTTGCCGGGTTGAACAGCGCGACATTGGAAATGTGGATCGAGGCTTCGCGCTCGACCACGCCACCAGCCACGCCGGCCTGGGGGTTCGGCTTGGTATGGCGCTTGACGACGTTGACGTTGGAGACGACCACACGGTCACCATCCACGCGCACCACGTCGCCCTTCTTGCCCTTGTCCTTGCCGGCGGTGACGACTACCTGGTCGCCCTTCTTGATACGGTTTGCCATTTCTATGTCCTCCGCTCAAAGCACTTCAGGCGCGAGCGAAACGATCTTCATGAACTTCTCGGAACGCAGCTCGCGGGTCACAGGCCCGAAGATGCGGGTACCGATCGGCTCCTGCTTGTTGTTGAGCAGCACGGCGGCGTTGCCGTCGAAGCGGATCAGCGAACCGTCGGGGCGGCGGACGCCCTTGCGGGTACGCACGACCACGGCGTCGTAGACTTCACCCTTCTTGACCTTGCCGCGCGGAATGGCGTCCTTGACGGTCACCTTGATGATGTCACCGATGCCGGCGTAACGGCGCTTCGAGCCGCCCAGCACCTTGATGCACATCAGTTCCTTGGCGCCGGAATTGTCGGCCGCGTCAAGGTAGCTCTGCATCTGGATCATGATTCAGATCTCCTCTTATTCAGCCGCGCGGGTGATGATTTCCACCACGCGCCAGTTCTTGGTCTTGGACATCGGGGCGATCTCGGTCACACGCACCACGTCGCCTTCCTTGCAGCTGTTGTCCGCGTCGTGCGCGTGCAGCTTGGTGGAACGCTTGATGTACTTGCCGTACAGGGCGTGCTTGACCTGACGCTCCACCAGGATGGTGACCGTCTTGTCCATCTTGTTGCTGACGACGCGGCCTTCGATGGTGCGTTGCGCTTTGTCTTTGTTATCGCTCATCTTGGGCGCTCCTTACTTCTGGCTGCCGAGCAGCGTCTTGACGCGAGCGATCTCGCGGCGGACACGGCGGGTTTCGTGGGTCTTCGGCAGCTGGCCGGTGACCTTCTGCATGCGCAGGGAGAATTGCTCCTTGCGCAGCTCGGTCAGGTGGGCCTTCAGTTCGTCAGCCGACTTCTCGCGGAGTTGCTTGAGTTCCATTAGCGCACCGTCCGGGTCACGAAAGTGGTGGTGACGGACAGCTTGGCGGCGGCCAGGCGGAACGCCTCGCGCGCGATGTCCTCGCTGACGCCTTCGATTTCATAGATCATGCGGCCCGGCTGGATCTGGGCGACCCAGTATTCGACGTTGCCCTTACCGGAGCCCATGCGGACTTCGATGGGCTTCTTGGTGATCGGCTTGTCGGGGAACACACGGATCCACATCTTGCCGCCACGCTTCACGTAACGGCTGATGGAACGACGCGCTGCTTCGATCTGGCGCGCGGTCAGCTGACCGTGCGCCGTGGCCTTCAGGCCGTACTCGCCGAAACTGACGAGGTTACCGTTCCAGCTCAGGCCTTCATTACGGCCCTTGTGCATCTTGCGGTATTTGGTTCGCTTGGGTTGCAACATGACTGATTACCTCGCGTCGCGGTCACGGGCCGGGCGCGACGGACGTTCGCTGCGCTCGGGGCGCGCGTCGTCCTGCTTCTCCTGACCCACCTGGCTGAAATCGAAGATTTCGCCCTTGTAGACCCACACCTTGATGCCGATGATGCCGTAGGTGGTCTTCGCCTCGGCAAAACCGTAATCGATGTCGGCACGCAGCGTGTGCAGCGGCACGCGGCCTTCGCGGTACCACTCGGAACGGGCGATTTCCGCACCGTTCAAGCGGCCGGCCACGTTGACCTTGATGCCCAGGGCACCCAGGCGCATCGCGTTGCCCACAGCGCGCTTCATGGCGCGACGGAACATGATGCGGCGTTCCAGCTGCTGCGCGATCGATTCGGACACCAACTGCGCGTCCAGCTCGGGCTTGCGCACCTCGGTGACATTGATGTGCGCCGGGACGCCCATCAGGTCGCTCACTTCCTTGCGCAGCTTCTCGATGTCCTCACCGCGCTTGCCGATCACCACGCCCGGACGGGCGGTGTGGATGGTCACGCGGGCGGTCTTGGCCGGGCGCTCGATCAGGATCTTGGAAATGCCTGCCTGCGCCAGCTTCTTGCGAAGCATCTCGCGTACCTTGAGGTCCGCGGCCAGGTATTCGGCGTAGTCACGCTTGTTGGCGAACCACTTCGAATTCCAGTCCTTGGCGATGCCCAGGCGGATACCGGTCGGATGAACTTTGTGACCCATATTTATTTACCCTCGCCCACGACCACGGTGATGTGGCTGGTGCGCTTCAGAATGCGGGTACCACGACCCTTGGCACGGGCCATGAAACGCTTCAGCATCGGACCTTCGTCGACCATGATGGTCTTGACCTTCAGCTCGTCGACGTCGGCGCCCTGGTTGTTCTCGGCGTTGGCGATGGCGGACTCCACGACCTTCTTGATCAGGTGGGCAGCCTTCTTGTCCGAGAACTTCAGCAGGTTGACGGCGCGCTCGGCCGGCAGGCCCCGCACCTGGTCAGCGACCAGGCGGGCTTTCTGGGGGGAGATGCGCGCGGTGCGCAGGATGGCTTTCGCTTCCATGGTCATCTCCCTTACTTCTTGCCGCCGGCTTTCTTGTCGCCACCGTGACCCTTGAAGGTCCGGGTGACGGCAAATTCGCCGAGCTTGTGGCCGACCATGTTCTCGTTGACCAGCACCGGAACGTGGTTCTTGCCGTTGTGGATGGCGATCGTGAAGCCCACCATTTCCGGCAGGATCATCGAACGGCGCGACCAGGTCTTGATCGGCTTCTTGCTGCCGCCCGCGGCCTCCACCTTCTTGACGAGGTGGTGATCGACGAACGGGCCCTTCTTGAGTGAACGTGCCATGGTCGATTAGCCCCTACGATCGCGGACGATGAATTGCTGCGTGCGCTTGTTCTTGCGCGTCTTGTAACCCTTGGTCGGCACACCCCACGGGGTGACCGGATGCGGGTTGCCCTGGCCGGCCTTGGCCTCACCACCACCGTGCGGGTGGTCGACGGGGTTCATGGCCGCACCGCGGACGGTCGGCTTGACGCCGCGCCAGCGCTTGGCGCCGGCCTTGCCGAGCTTCTCCAGGCTGTGTTCGTCGTTGCCGACTTCACCGACGGTGGCGCGGCACTCGACCTGCACCTTGCGCATTTCGCCGGAGCGGAGGCGCAGCGTGGCGAAACCCTGCTCGCGAGCGACCAGCTGCACGGCGGCGCCGGCGGCACGGGCAATCTGCGCGCCCTTGCCCGGCTTCAGCTCGATGCCGTGGATCGTCGTACCGACCGGGATGTTGCGCAGCGGCAGCGTGTTGCCTGCCTTGATCGGCGCGTCGCTGCCGGCGATGACCTGGTCACCTGCCTTCAGGCCCTTGGGGGCGATGATGTAGCGACGCTCGCCATCGACGTAGCACAGCAGCGCGATGTGCGCGGTGCGGTTGGGATCGTATTCGATCCGCTCCACGCGCGCCGGGATGCCTTCCTTGTCGCGCTTGAAGTCGATGAGGCGGTAATGCTGCTTGTGGCCACCGCCGATATGACGGGTGGTGATGCGACCATGGTGGTTGCGACCGCCGGTCTTGCTCTGCTTCTCCAGCAGCGCAGCATGCGGGGCACCCTTGTGCAGGTCAGGCGTCACCACGCGGACCGCCGAACGGCGACCGGGAGAGGTGGGTTTGAATTTCATCAATGGCATGTGGGTCTACCTCAGGCCTTGGCCGACACGTCGATGGCTTGGCCATCGGCAAGACGCACGTACGCCTTGCGCCAGTCGCCGCGACGGCCGGCGCGGTTGCGGAAGGACTTGTTCTTGCCCTTCACGTTCACCACGTTGACCGCCTCGACCTTGACGTCGAACAGCTGCTCGACCGCGGCTTTGACATCGGCCTTGGTGGCTTCGTTCGAGACTTCGAAGACGTATTGGTTGGAGAGTTCCTGCAGGCGCACGGTCTTTTCGGAGACACGCGGAGCACGCAGCACGGCAAAAATCTTTTCGTTGCTGATCATGCCAGCCACTCCTCGATCTTCTTGACGGCATCGGCCGTGATCAGCACGGAGTCGGCACCCACCAGCGCAGCCGGGTCCAGGCCCTGCACGTCACGCACTTCCACGTAGGGAAGGTTGCGGGCCGACAGGTACAGGTGCTCGGAGGCATCCTCGGTGACGATCAGCGGGCGCTGACCCAGGTCCAGGCCCTTCAGCTTTTCGATCAGGGCGCTGGTCTTGGTGGCGTCCACATCGAACGCTTCCACGACCTTCAGGCGGTTCTGGCGGTTCAGCTCGGACAGGATCGAGCTGATGGCCGCGCGGTACATCTTACGGTTCACCTTCTGCGCGAAGCTGCGCGGCTTGGCCGCGAAGGTCACGCCGCCGCCGACGAAGATCGGCGCGGTCAGGGCACCGTGACGGGCACCGCCACCCTTCTGCTTCTTGGACTTCTTGGTGGTGCCGTTGACTTCGGCGCGCGTCTTCTGCGCCTTGGTGCCGGCACGACCGGCGTTGCGGTAGGCAACGACGACCTGGTGGACCAGATCCTCGCTGAATTCGCGGCCGAACACGTCGTCGGAGACCGACAGCTTGTTGGCGCTACCTGTAATGGCTAGTTCCATGGTCGTTCTCCTCAACCCTTGCTCGCCGGACGGACGATCACGTCGCCACCCGGCGCACCCGGCACGGCGCCGCGGACGGCGATCAGGCCGCGCTCGGCGTCCACGCGGACGACTTCCAGGTTCTGCGTGCTCTGCTGCGCGGCACCCATGTGGCCGGACATCTTCTTGCCCGGGAACACGCGGCCCGGCGTCTGGCGCTGACCCAGCGAACCCGGCGCGCGATGCGACAGCGAGTTACCGTGGGTGGCATCACCCATGCGGAAGTTCCAGCGCTTGATGGTGCCCTGGAAGCCCTTGCCCTTGGTGACGCCCTGGACGTCGACGATCTGGCCGACTTCAAAGATGTCGGCCTTGATCTCGCCGCCGACGCTGAAGTCGCCCAGCTTGTCGGCTTCCACGCGCAGCTCCCACAGGCCACGACCGGCTTCGACCTTGGCCTTGGCCAGGTGACCGGCGACAGGCTTGGTGATCAGCGAGGCACGACGGGTGCCCACGGCAACCTGCACGGCGCTGTAGCCATCGACTTCGGGGGTCTTGATCTGGGTGATGCGGTTCGGGGTTGCTTCGATCAGCGTCACCGGAATGGACTTGCCGTCCTCGGTGAACACCCGGGTCATGCCAGCCTTGCGGCCGACGAGACCCAACGAATATTTCTTCGCGGTCATGGTCGTTGGCCTCAGGTCAGCTTGATCTGGACGTCGACGCCAGCCGCCAGCTCGAGCTTCATCAGCGCGTCCACGGTCTTGTCGTTGGGGTCGACGATGTCGAGCACGCGCTTGTGCGTGCGGGTTTCGTACTGGTCACGCGCGTCCTTGTCGACGTGCGGGGAAACCAGGATGGTGTAGCGCTCGATCTTGGTCGGCAGCGGGATCGGGCCGCGCACTTGCGCGCCGGTCCGCTTTGCCGTCTCGACGATCTCGCTGGCCGAGCGGTCGATCAGACGATGATCGTACGCCTTGAGCCGGATTCGGATCTTTTGGTCCGCCATGACGGAATTTCCTTCGTTAAAGAGCGACGGGCGCGGCCTCTGGGATGCCTTGCCCCGGTTAGTCCAAGCTGTTCCAGTTCCCCACCGGCCGCGTGGACTCCACGGACGGGCAGCACCGGATCGGCTGGGGATTCTTCCTGAAAAACTAGGCAGGCCGGTAAACCGGCCCGCCCAGACATGAAAGTATAGAGCGCGTGACATATCCCGTCAACAACCGGGATACCCTGCCCGACCCGAAGGCCTTGCAGGCAGGCACGCGACACTCCGTGTCTGGCGAACACGAGGCGCTTCCTGCACCTCTTTTCGCGGTAGAACCAGCGGCCTCCCAGGGGGCGCTGGCGGATCATGCGATTCCCATCCAGCCAAGCGGCTATCAAGGGGCGCGCATCATAGCGCAGGTCTTGCTGTTTTGCAGCATTCCATCGCATGAAACCATGGAATTTCTGCAAAAAAGAGGCGGACCGAGGTTCCGGTCCGCCCTTGTCGCTGTCCGGCGAGTCCTCGCCGGGACCGCAGGGGCTTACTTGATGATCTTGGCCACCACGCCGGCGCCGACGGTACGGCCGCCTTCGCGGATCGCGAAGCGCAGACCTTCGTCCATCGCCACCGGGTTGATCAGGGTGACCACCATCTTGATGTTGTCACCCGGCATCACCATTTCCACGCCTTCCGGCAGGGTCACGGCGCCCGTGATGTCGGTCGTGCGGAAGTAGAACTGCGGACGGTAACCCTTGAAGAACGGGGTGTGGCGGCCGCCTTCGTCCTTGCTCAGCACGTAGACTTCGGCTTCGAACTCGGTGTGCGGGGTGATCGAACCCGGCTTGGCCAGCACCTGGCCACGCTCCACGTCGTCACGCTTGGTGCCGCGCAGCAGCAGACCGGCGTTGTCGCCCGCCTGACCCTGGTCCAGCAGCTTGCGGAACATTTCCACGCCCGTGACCGTGGTCTTCTGGGTCGGACGGATACCGACGATCTCGATTTCCTCGCCCACCTTGATCACGCCGCGCTCGATACGGCCGGTCACCACGGTGCCGCGGCCCGAGATCGAGAACACGTCTTCCACCGGCATCAGGAACGGCTTGTCGACGTCGCGCTCCGGGGTCGGGATCCAGGTGTCCAGCGCGTCCACCAGCTTCAGGATCGCCGGCACGCCGATCTCGCTCTGGTCGCCTTCCAGCGCCAGGCGGGCCGAGCCCGAGATGATCGGGGTGTCGTCGCCCGGGAACTCGTACTTGCTCAGCAGTTCGCGGACTTCCATCTCCACCAGCTCCAGCAGCTCGGCGTCGTCCACCATGTCAGCCTTGTTCAGGAACACGACGATGTACGGCACACCGACCTGACGCGAGAGCAGGATGTGCTCGCGGGTCTGCGGCATCGGGCCGTCAGCGGCCGAGCACACCAGGATCGCGCCGTCCATCTGGGCGGCACCGGTGATCATGTTCTTCACGTAGTCGGCATGGCCCGGGCAATCCACGTGCGCGTAGTGGCGCGCGGCAGATTCGTATTCCACGTGCGCGGTCGAAATCGTGATGCCGCGCGCCTTCTCTTCCGGCGCTGCGTCGATCGCGTCGTACGCCTTGAACTCGCCACCGAAACGCTCCGCGCCGATCTTCGTCAGCGCCGCCGTCAGCGTCGTCTTGCCGTGGTCAACGTGACCAATCGTGCCCACGTTCACGTGGGGCTTGGTGCGTTCGAACTTACCCTTTGCCATTGTCTTTACCTCTGTGATTCATGATTCGTGATTAGTGATTGGCTTGAAGCGGGATCCGTGTTCTTGCGAATCACGGATCCCGAATCACCAATCACGGCTTTTAGTTCTTCTTGACGACCGCGTCGGCGATGTTGGCCGGCGCTTCCGCGTAGTGATCGAACTCCATCGAGAACGTGGCGCGACCCTGCGACATCGAACGCAGCGTGGTGGCGTAGCCGAACATTTCGCCCAGCGGCACCATCGCGGCAATCACCTTGCCGGACGGACTGTCGTCCTGACCCTGCAGGATGCCGCGACGACGACTCACGTCGCCCATCACGTCGCCCAGGTAGTCTTCCGGCGTCACGATCTCGACCTTCATCATCGGCTCCAGCAGGACCGGCTGGGCCTTGCTGAAAGCTTCCTTGAAGGCCATCGAGCCGGCGACCTTGAACGCCATTTCGTTCGAGTCGACGTCATGGAACGAACCGTCGACCGCCTTGATGGCGATGTCGACCACCGGGAAGCCGGCCAGCGGACCGCTCTTCAATGCGTCCTCGATGCCCTTGCCTGCCGCAGCGACGTATTCCTTCGGCACCACGCCACCGACGATGGCGCTTTCGTACGAGAAGCCGACACCACGCTCGACCGGCGACATCTCGATGACGATGTGGCCGTACTGGCCGCGACCGCCCGACTGGCGCACGAACTTGCCTTCCTGCTTGACCGCCTTGCGGATGGTCTCGCGGTAGGCCACCTGCGGCTTGCCGACGTTGGCTTCCACGTTGAACTCGCGCTTCATGCGGTCCACCAGGATTTCCAGGTGCAGCTCGCCCATGCCGGAGATGATCGTCTGGCCGGATTCCTCGTCGGTCTTGACGCGGAACGAGGGATCTTCCTGCGCCAGGCGGCCCAGGGCCAGACCCATCTTCTCCTGGTCGGACTTGGTCTTCGGCTCCACTGCCATCGAGATGACCGGCTCCGGGAACACCATGCGCTCCAGGGTGATGATGTGGTCGAGCGAGCACAGGGTGTCGCCCGTGGTGACGTCCTTCAGGCCCACGGCGGCGGCGATGTCGCCCGCGCGCACTTCCTTGATTTCGTCACGCTGGTTGGAGTGCATCTGCAGGATGCGGCCTACGCGCTCCTTCTTCGACTTGACCGGGTTGTACACCGCATCGCCGGAATTCAGCACGCCCGAGTAGACGCGGAAGAACGTCAGCGAGCCCACGAACGGGTCGGTCATGATCTTGAACGCGAGCGCGGAGAACGGCTCGTTGTCACCGGCCTTGCGGGTGTCTTCCTTCTCGTTCTCGTCGATGCCCTGCACCGGCGGACGATCCGTCGGCGACGGCAGCAGCTGGATCACGCCGTCCAGCATGGCCTGCACGCCCTTGTTCTTGAACGCGGAGCCGCAGTAGACCGGGATCACTTCCACCTTCAGCGTGCGCTCGCGCAGACCGGCGATGATTTCGGCCTCGGAGAGGTCGCCTTCGTTGAGATACTTGTCCATCAGCGCTTCGCTGGCTTCGGCCGCAGCCTCCACCATGAAGGCACGATCCGCCGCCGCCTTGTCAGCCAACTCGGCGGGGATGTCGCGGTACTCGAACTTGGTGCCCTGCGATGCCACATCCCAATGGATGTACTTCATCTTCAGCAGGTCGATGACGCCCTCGAAGCCATCTTCGGCGCCGACCGGGACCTGCATCGGCACCGGGTAGGCGCCCAGGCGCGACTTCAGCTGGTCGACGACCTTGGCGAAGTCGGCACCGGTACGGTCCATCTTGTTGACGAATGCGAGGCGCGGCACGGCGTACTTGTTGGCCTGGCGCCACACGGTCTCGGACTGCGGCTGCACGCCACCGACGGCGCACAGCACGAACACCGCGCCATCGAGCACGCGCAGCGAACGCTCGACTTCAATGGTGAAGTCGACGTGGCCGGGGGTGTCGATGATGTTGAAGCGGTGCTGCGGCAGGGACTTGTCCATGCCCGTCCAGAACGCCGTGGTGGCGGCGGACGTGATGGTGATGCCGCGCTCCTGCTCCTGCTCCATCCAGTCCATGGTCGCGGCACCATCGTGCACTTCACCGATCTTGTGGCTGACGCCGGTGTAGAACAGGATGCGCTCGGACGTGGTGGTCTTGCCGGCGTCGATGTGCGCCATGATGCCGAAATTGCGGTAACGCTCGATGGGAGTGGTGCGAGCCACGACAGTCTCTCTTTTCTGATGGAGGGCCGGCGGGATGCCTGGGCCTTCCGTGGAGGGCGGATCTTCAGATGGCCGAATGCCGCCTTTCGGCGGCCTTCGGGGAGGAGCGCGGGAGCGCGCTCCAAGGGCACCTACATGGTGCCAAAGGCCCTTGTTTGCAAGGGCCCGGAGGCCGTTACCAGCGGTAGTGCGCGAACGCCTTGTTCGCTTCCGCCATGCGGTGGGTCTCTTCACGCTTCTTGATGGCGCCGCCGCGGTTCTCGGAGGCATCCAGCAGTTCGGCAGCCAGCTTGCGCGGCATGGAGTTCTCGCCGCGCTTGCGGGCGGACTCGATCAGCCAGCGCATCGCCAGGGCCATGCGGCGCGAGGAACGCACTTCGACCGGCACCTGATAGGTGGCGCCACCGACGCGACGCGACTTCACTTCGACCGCCGGGGACACATTGTCCAGCGCCTTCTCGACCAGCTCGAGGGCATTGGGGTTCTTCTCGCCGATGACGTCCATGGCACCGTAGACGATCTTCTCGGCAACGGACTTCTTGCCGCTCAGCATCACCATGTTGATGAAGCGGGCGATCGTCTGGCTGCCGTGCTTGGGATCCGGCAGGACTTCACGTTGGGGGGCAGAGCCTTTACGCGACATGATTCTTTTTCCTTAAGCCTTGGGACGCTTGGCGCCGTACTTGGAACGGCCCTGGCGGCGCTTGGCGACGCCGGAGGCGTCGAGCGAACCGCGCACGGTGTGGTAGCGCACGCCCGGCAGATCCTTCACGCGACCGCCGCGCACGAGCACCACGGAGTGCTCCTGCAGGTTGTGGCCTTCACCGCCGATGTAGCTGATGATTTCTTCCTGGTTGGTCAGGCGCACCTTGGCGACCTTGCGAAGGGCCGAGTTGGGCTTCTTCGGGGTGGTCGTGTAGACGCGGGTGCACACGCCGCGACGCTGCGGGCAGTTGTCCAGCGCGGGCGACTGGCTCTTGTACGTGGGGGCCTGCCGCGGCTTGCGGACCAGCTGATTGACGGTTGCCATAGTGGGTTCTTCGTGTGAAGGCCGGAGCCTTGTTTGACATGAAAACGAAGGCAGGCCGCAATACGGCCCACCTAGACGGAAAAGTATAGCCGGCAACCTGCCCGACCGTCAACGCGACGGCGGCAAGTGCCTGCCAACTGACTGCGATCCCGCCCATCCTGGGCCGAAAACGAGGCGCATCCTGCGCCTCTTTTCGTGGTCTGGGACGGCCCGGAGGCCGTCGGGTAGTACGGTTTAGCTGGCGCTGGACTCCTCGCCCGCTTCGTCGGTGGTGGTCACGGCGGCGGCCGGAGCGGCCTCGACGCTGCCACCCGACAGGGCGTTCACTTCGGCCTCGGTCAAGCCGGAGGCATTGCGGCGGCGCTGGTTGTGGTACGCCAGACCGGTGCCGGCCGGGATCAGTCGACCCACGATGACGTTCTCCTTCAGGCCGCGCAGGGTGTCACGGGTGCCGCGAACGGCCGCCTCGGTCAGTACACGGGTGGTCTCCTGGAAGGAGGCCGCCGAGATGAACGACTCGGTCGCCAGCGAGGCCTTGGTGATGCCCAGCAGCACCGGATCGTACTTCGCGAGCAGTTCGTTGCGGGCCGCCAGCTTGGCGTTTTCTTCGATCAGGCGCTGCTTCTCGACCTGCTCGCCGGCCAGGAACTTGCTGTTGCCAGCGTCGGTGATCTCGACCTTGCGCAACATCTGGCGGGTGATCACCTCGATGTGCTTGTCGTTGATCTTCACACCCTGCAGGCGGTAGACGTCCTGGATTTCCTTGACCAGGTAGGCCGCCAGCGGCTCGACGCCCAGCAGACGCAGGATGTCCTGCGGGCTCGGCTCGCCGTCCACGATGGTTTCGCCCTTGGCCACGTGCTCGCCTTCGAACACGATGATTTGGCGGAACTTCGGGATCAGCTCCTCGTGCTCCGAACCATCGGTGTCCTTGATGATCAGGCGCTGCTTGCCCTTGGTGTCCTTGCCGAAGCTGATGATGCCGGAGCGCTCGGCCAGGATCGCCGGATCCTTCGGCTTGCGTGCTTCGAACAGGTCGGCGACGCGCGGCAGACCGCCGGTGATGTCGCGGGTCTTGGACGCTTCCTGCGGCACCTTGGTGACCACGTCGCCCACGCCGACGGGCGCGCCGTCCTGCAGGTTGACGATCGAGCGCGGCGGCAGCAGGTACTGCGCCGGCAGGTCGGTACCCGGGATGCTCAGGTCCTTGCCGTCCTTGTCCACGATGCGGACGATCGGACGCAGGTCCTTGCCCTGCGAACCGCGACGCTTCGGATCGGTGATCTCGCGCGAGGCCAGGCCGGTCAGGTCATCGGTCTTCTCGATGACGGTGACGCCATCGACGAAGTCGACGAAGCGCACGAAGCCGGCCACTTCCGACACGATCGGGTGGTTATGCGGATCCCAGTTCGCCACGGCCTGGCCGGCCGTGATCTGGTCGCCGTCCTTGACGTTGATGGTGGCGCCGTAGGGCAGCTTGTAACGCTCGCGCTCACGGCCGTGGCCATCGAGTACCGACAGTTCGCCCGAGCGCGAAACCGCGACCAGGCTGCCATTGGCGTGTTCGACGAACTTGAGGTTGTTGAACTTGATCGAGCCGGTGGTCTTGACGGTGATGTTGTCGACCGCCGCCGCACGCGATGCCGCACCACCGATGTGGAACGTACGCATGGTCAGCTGGGTGCCGGGCTCGCCGATCGACTGCGCGGCGATGACGCCGACCGCTTCGCCGATGTTGACGATGTGGCCACGGGCCAGGTCACGGCCATAGCAGTGCGCGCAGACGCCGAAATCGGATTCGCAGGTGATGGTGGAACGCACCTTCAACGCCTGCACGCCGGCATCTTCCAGCTTCTGCACCCAGGCTTCGTCCAGCAGCGTGTTGCGGGTGACGATCGGATCCTCGTCGTTGCCCGGCAGGAACACGTCCTCGGCCACGATGCGGCCCAGCACGCGGTCGCGCAGCGGCTCGACCACGTCGCCGCCTTCCACGATCGGGGTCATCATCAGGCCTTCCGACGTACCGCAATCGACCTCGGTGATCACCACGTCCTGCGCCACGTCGACCAGGCGACGGGTCAGGTAACCGGAGTTCGCCGTCTTCAGCGCGGTATCGGCCAGGCCCTTTCGGGCACCGTGGGTGGAGTTGAAGTATTCCTGGACGTTCAGGCCTTCGCGGAAGTTCGCCTTGATGGGCGTCTCGATGATCGAACCATCGGGACGGGCCATCAGGCCGCGCATGCCGGCCAGCTGGCGGATCTGCGCCTGGCTACCACGGGCGCCGGAGTCGGCCATGATGTACAGCGAGTTCATCGACTTCTCGTTGATGGTCTCGCCCTTGGCGTTCTGCACCTTGTCGGTACCGATGGTCTCCATCATCGCCTTGGCGATGCGCTCATTGGTGCGCGACCAGATGTCGACCACCTTGTTGTAGCGCTCGCCGGCGGTGACCAGGCCGCTCTGGTACTGCTCCTGGATCTCCAGCACTTCCTGCTCGGCTTCGCCCAGGATGCCCTTCTTCTCGGCCGGGATCAGCATGTCGTCGATGCCGATGGAGACGCCGGCGCGCGTGGCGTACGCGAAGCCGGTGTACATCAGCTTGTCGGCGAACACGACCGTGTCCTTCAGGCCCAGCATGCGGTAGCTGGAGTTGATCAGGCGGCTGATGGCCTTCTTGTTCAACTCGGTGTTGACCAGGGCGAACGGCAGACCTTCCGGCAGGATCTCGGCCAGCAGGGCGCGACCGATCGTGGTGTCCACGATGTTGGTCTGCTTGCTGCGGCCACCTTCCTCGTCGATCACGGTACCGCTGATGCGGACCTTGACCTTCGCGTGCAGTTCGACGGCGCGGTTGTCGTAGGCGCGCTTGACCTCGGCGATGTTGGCGAAGGCCATGCCCTCGCCCTTCTTGTTCTCCAGCGCGCGGGTCATGTAGTACAGGCCCAGCACGACGTCCTGCGACGGCACGATGATCGGCTCGCCGTTGGCCGGCGACAGGATGTTGTTGGAGGACATCATCAGCGCGCGCGCTTCCAGCTGCGCTTCCAGCGACAGCGGCACGTGGACGGCCATCTGGTCACCGTCGAAGTCGGCGTTGAACGCAGTACAGACCAGCGGGTGCAGCTGGATGGCCTTGCCTTCGATCAGGACCGGCTCGAACGCCTGGATGCCCAGGCGATGCAGCGTCGGCGCGCGGTTCAGCAGAACCGGGTGTTCGCGGATGACCTCTTCCAGGATGTCCCAGACTTCGGCTTCTTCGCGCTCGACCAGCTTCTTGGCGGCCTTGATGGTGGTGGCCAGGCCGCGACGCTGCAGCTTGGCGAACACGAACGGCTTGAACAGCTCCAGCGCCATCTTCTTCGGCAGGCCGCACTCGTGCAGGCGCAGGGTCGGGCCGACCACGATGACCGAACGGCCGGAGTAGTCGACGCGCTTGCCCAGCAGGTTCTGGCGGAAGCGACCCTGCTTGCCCTTGATCATGTCGGCCAGCGACTTGAGCGGGCGCTTGTTGGTACCGGTGATGGCGCGGCCACGACGACCGTTGTCCATCAGGGCGTCAACGGACTCCTGCAGCATGCGCTTTTCGTTGCGCACGATGATGTCCGGCGCATTCAGTTCGAGCAGGCGGCGCAGGCGGTTGTTGCGGTTGATGACGCGGCGGTACAGGTCGTTCAGGTCGGAGGTCGCGAAGCGGCCGCCGTCCAGCGGTACCAGCGGACGCAGGTCCGGCGGCAGCACCGGCAGCACGGTCATGACCATCCATTCCGGACGGTTGCCCGATTCCAGGAACGCTTCCATCAGCTTGATGCGCTTGGTGAGGCGCTTGAGCTTGGTCTCCGAACCGGTGCTGGCGATTTCCTCGCGCAGGTTCACCATCTCGGCCTGCAGGTCGATCGTGCGCAGCAGGTCGTAGACGGCCTCGGCGCCCATGGCGGCGTCGAAGTCGTCGCCGTGTTCCTGGCGCGCCTGCATGAACTGCTCTTCGGTCAGCAACTGGCGGCGTTCGAGCGAGGTCAGGCCCGGCTCGGTGACCACGTAGGCTTCGAAGTACAGCACGCGCTCGATGTCGCGCAGGGTCATGTCCAGCATCAGGCCGATGCGCGACGGCAGCGACTTGAGGAACCAGATGTGCGCGACCGGGCTGGCCAGGTCGATGTGGCCCATGCGCTCGCGGCGCACCTTGGCCAGCGTCACTTCCGTGCCGCACTTCTCGCAGACCACGCCACGGTGCTTCATGCGCTTGTACTTGCCGCACAGGCACTCGTAATCCTTGATCGGCCCGAAGATGGCCGAGCAGAACAGGCCGTCGCGTTCCGGCTTGAAGGTACGGTAGTTGATGGTTTCCGGCTTCTTCACTTCGCCGAAGGACCACGAACGGATCAGGTCCGGCGAGGCCAGCGCGATCTTGATCGCGTCGAAATCCAGCGTCTGGCGCTGCTGGTTGAAGAGGTTGAGCAGGTCTTTCATTTTGTTTCTCCGTCAGGAGGAATCTTTGTCGAGGGCGGGTTGACCGTGTTCGGAAGGCGCGGAGGCCGTTGAGTGCCGCCGCGCCGTTGCGATCAGTCTTCCAGTTCCATGTTGATGGCGAGCGAGCGGATTTCCTTCACCAGCACGTTGAAGGATTCCGGCATGCCCGCGACCATCTCGTGAGCACCATCGACGATGTTCTTGTACATCTGGTTGCGGCCCTGCACGTCGTCCGACTTGACCGTCAGCATTTCCTGCAGGGTGTGCGCCGCGCCATAGGCTTCCAGCGCCCAGACTTCCATTTCACCGAAGCGCTGGCCACCGAACTGCGCCTTGCCGCCCAGCGGCTGCTGGGTGACGAGCGAGTACGGACCGGTGGAACGCGCGTGCATCTTGTCGTCCACCAGGTGGTTCAGCTTCAGCATGTGCATGTAGCCGACCGTGGTGTGGCGGTCGAACGCCTCGCCGGTACGGCCGTCGTACAACTGAGTCTGGCCGCTGATCGGCAGGTCCGCGAGTTCGAGCATGTGCTTGATCTCGGTTTCCGCCGCGCCGTCGAACACCGGGGTGGCCATCGGCACGCCGTCGGTCAGGTTCTCGGCCAGCGCGATCAGTTCCTTGTCGCTGAACTGGTCCAGGTCCACGCGGTCCTCGCCCAGCTTCTGGTCGTGGTTGTAGATCTGGGTCAGGAACTTGCGCAGGTCGGCGACCTTGGCCTGGGCTTCCAGCATGTTCTGGATCTTGCGACCCAGCCCCTTGGCGGCCCAGCCCAGGTGCACTTCCAGCACCTGGCCGATGTTCATGCGCGACGGCACGCCCAGCGGATTCAGCACGATGTCCACGGTCTCGCCGGTGGCCATGTAGGGCATGTCCTCGACAGGAACGATCGTCGACACGACACCCTTGTTGCCGTGGCGGCCGGCCATCTTGTCGCCCGGCTGGATGCGGCGCTTCACGGCCAGGTACACCTTGACCATCTTCAGCACGCCCGGGGCGAGGTCGTCGCCGGCGGTGATCTTGCCGCGCTTGTCGGCGAAGCGACGCTCGAACTCCTTCTCGTGCGCCTGGATCTGCATCTGGGCGCGCTCGATGGCGTCGGACGCGTCATCGTCCTTCATGCGCAGGGTGAACCATTCCGACTTCTTCAGGCCGTCGAGGTAGGCGTCGGTGATCGCGTCGCCCTTCTTCAGCGTGCCCGGGCCACCGTTGGCGACTTTGCCGACCAGCTGCGAACGCAGGCGGGCGTAGATGGCGCCTTCGAGGATGCGGAACTGGTCGTCGAAGTCCTTCTTGACGCGCTTGATCTCGTTTTCCTCGATCTGGCGCGCACGCTTGTCCTTCTCGATGCCGTCGCGGGTGAAGACCTGCACGTCGATGACGGTGCCGTCCATGCCCGGCGGCACGCGCAGCGAGCTGTCCTTCACGTCCGAGGCCTTCTCGCCGAAGATCGCGCGCAGCAGCTTCTCTTCCGGGGTCAGCTGGCTCTCGCCCTTCGGCGTGACCTTGCCCACCATGATGTCGCCGGCGCGCACTTCCGCACCGATGTACACCACGCCGCTCTCGTCGAGGCGGTTCAGTGCCTGCTCGGAGACGTTCGGGATGTCGGCGGAGATTTCCTCCGGTCCCAGCTTGGTGTCGCGCGCGACGCAGGTCAGCTCTTCGATGTGGATCGTGGTGTAGCGATCCTCTTCCACCACGCGCTCGGAGAGCAGGATGGAGTCTTCGAAGTTGTAGCCGTTCCACGGCATGAACGCGATCAGCATGTTCTGGCCCAGCGCCAGCTCGCCGATGTCGGTCGAGGGACCGTCGGCCAGCACGTCGCCGCGCGCGACCACATCGCCCACGTTCACCAGCGGACGCTGGTTGATGCAGGTGTTCTGGTTGGAGCGCGTGTACTTGATCAGCGAATAGATGTCGACGCCGGCATCGGTTTCGCCGGAGATCTCGACTTCATTGACCTTGACCACGATGCGGCCGGCGTCGATCTGCTCGACCACGCCGCCACGACGCGCGTTCACGGTCACGCCCGAGTCGCGCGCCACGGCGCGCTCGATGCCGGTACCGACCAGCGGCTTCTGCGCGCGCAGCGTGGGCACGGCCTGGCGCTGCATGTTGGCGCCCATCAATGCGCGGTTGGCGTCATCGTGCTCCAGGAACGGGACCAGCGCCGCGGCGACCGACACGGTCTGCATCGGCGAGACGTCCATGTAGTCGACTTCGCTCGGCGGCTTCAGCAGCGATTCGCCCTGGTAACGGCACGGCACGAACTGCTCGGTCAGGCGGCTTTTGGCGTCATGCAGCGCGTTGGCCTGCGCGATGACGTACTCGTTCTCCTCGATCGCCGACAGGTACTCGATCTCGTCGGTGATCATGCCGTCCACGACCTTGCGGTACGGCGTCTCGAGGAAGCCATAACCATTGGTGCGGGCATACACGGCCAGCGAGTTGATCAGGCCGATGTTCGGGCCTTCCGGCGTCTCGATGGTGCAGACGCGACCGTAATGGGTCGGGTGCACGTCGCGGACTTCGAAGCCGGCGCGCTCGCGGGTCAGGCCGCCCGGGCCGAGGGCCGAGACGCGACGCTTGTGCGTGACTTCCGACAGCGGGTTGTTCTGGTCCATGAACTGCGACAGCTGCGAGGAGCCGAAGAACTCCTTGATCGCGGCGGCCACCGGCTTGGCGTTGATCAGTTCCTGCGGGGTCAGGCCTTCGGACTCGGCCATCGACAGGCGTTCCTTCACGGCGCGCTCGACGCGGACCAGGCCCACGCGGAACACGTTCTCGGCCATTTCGCCGACCGAACGCACGCGACGGTTGCCCAGGTGATCGATGTCATCGACGGTGCCGCGGCCGTTGCGGATCTCGGTCAGGACCTTGATGACGTCCAGGATGTCCGAGGTCTCGCCCAGGCTGGCGACCAAGCGCTTGGCTTCTTCATCGTTGCGCGCGCCGAAGTACTTCTTGTCGTACAGCACGGCTTCGCCGGTGGTTTCCTTGCGGCCCACGCGACGGTTGAACTTCATGCGGCCGACGTTGGAGAGGTCGTAGCGCTCGAAGGTGAAGAACAGGTTGTGGAACAGGTTCTGCGCAGCGTCCTTGGTCGGCGGCTCGCCGGGACGCATCATGCGGTAGATCTCGACCAGCGCTTCCAGCTGGGTCTTGGTCGGATCGATGCGCAGCGTGTTGGACAGGTACGGACCACGGTCCAGGTCGTTGACCCACAACGTACCCACGGCGTCCACGCCGGCCTTGCGGAACTTGGCCAGCTGGTCGTCGGTGATTTCGTCGTTGGCGGAAGCCAGCAGCTCGCCGGTGTTGGCGTCGATCACGTCGTGCGACAGGATGCGGCCGACCAGGTATTCATCGGGCACGGCCAGTGCGGCGATGCCGGACTGTTCCAGCTGCTTCACGTGGCGCGCGGTGATGCGCTTGCCGGCTTCCACGATGACCTTGTCGCCATCGGCCAGGTCGAAGTTCAGCGTTTCGCCGCGCAGGCGCTCGGCGACCAGCTCCAGCTGCACGCCTTCCGGCAGGATGTGGAACGTGTTGACGTCGAAGAACTCGTTGAGCATCTCCTCGTTGGAGTAGCCCAGCGCGCGCAGCAGGATCGAGACCGGCAGCTTGCGGCGACGGTCGATACGCGTGAACAGCGCGTCCTTCGGGTCGAACTCGAAGTCCAGCCAGGAGCCGCGATAAGGAATGATGCGTGCGCTGTACAGCAGCTTGCCCGAGCTGTGGGTCTTGCCACGGTCGTGGTCGAAGAACACACCCGGCGAGCGGTGCAGCTGCGAGACGATGACGCGCTCGGTGCCGTTGACGATGAAGGTGCCGTTGTCGGTCATGAGCGGGATCTCGCCCAGATAGACCTCCTGCTCCTTCACGTACTTGATGGCCTTGGTGGACGACTCGCGGTCGTAGATCACCAGGCGGACGGTGACGCGCAGCGGTGCGCCGTAGCTCAGGCCACGGTTGCGGCACTCGCGCTCGTCGAACACCGGCTCGCCGAGCTTGTAGCCGACATATTCCAGCGCGGCGTTGCCGCTGTAGCTGGCGATCGGGAAGACCGACTTCAGCGCGGCATGCAGGCCACGGTCTTCGCGCTTGGCGGCGTCGGTGTGCTCCTGCAGGAACTCGCGGTAGGAGTCGACCTGGATGGCGAGCAGGAACGGGACCTCGAGGATCGACCGCTGCTTGCCGAAATCCTTGCGGATGCGCTTCTTTTCGGTGAACGAATATGTCGTCATGTGACTGTGCCTTTGGCAGCGTGGGGCGCGCGTCCGCGACCACACGGGGGACATTCTTTCGAACGGGGGAATTTTCAGTTGGAAGTCGCTGGTATTGCCGGCACCAGCACGCCTTCTGCCGCTACTTCCAACTACAAACTCGCGTTTACATCGCTACGTCTTGAAACGACCGAAGGCCAGGGGCTTTCGCCCCCGGCCTCGGGTTGTCGCCTGGGTGAACCGGCGACGGATACGACTTACTTGACTTCGACGCTCGCACCAGCGGCTTCGAGGTCCTTCTTGAACTTCTCGGCATCTTCCTTCGACACGCCTTCCTTCAGCACGCCGCCGGCCTCGGTGAGGTCCTTGGCTTCCTTCAGGCCCAGGCCGGTGATGGCGCGGACAGCCTTGATGACGTCGACCTTCTTGGCACCGGCGTCCTTCAGGACGATGGTGAACTCGGTCTGCTCTTCGACCGGGGCGGCGGCGGCGGCCGGACCGGCAGCGGCGACGACCGGGGCGGCGGCGGAGACGCCGAACTTCTCTTCGATGGCCTTGACCAGCTCCATCACTTCCATCAGGGTCTTGCCGGCAATGGCGTCGACGATCTGTTCGTTGGAAAGGGACATTGTGTTTACCTTTGGAAATTATCTGGGATTAGGGTTCGTAGAACCGTAAAGACGTCGAACTCAGGCTTCAGCCGGGGCTTCCGCGACGGCTTCCGCCGGCGCTTCGCCACCACCCTGCTTGTCGGCCACGGCCTTGACGGCACGGGCGAACATCGCGGCGGGTTCGGCCAGAACGCGGGCCAGCATGGCCAGCGCCTGATCGCGGGTCGGCAGCGACGCCAGGACTTCAACATGGCTGGCCGGATACAGCTGGCCACCCACGGAGACGACCTTCGGCTGCAGCTTGTCGTTGCCCTTGGCGAATTCCTTGATCAGGCGACCGGCGGCGCCGGGCTCCTCGGTCGAAAACGCATACAGCAGCGGACCGACGAGCTTGTCCTGGACAACCTCGAACTCGGTACCGGCCACGGCACGCACGGCCAACGTGTTCTTGACAACTTTCAAGTACACGCCGGTCTCGCGGGCCTTCTTGCGCATCGCGGTCATCTGACTGACCGTGGTGCCTGCGTATTCGGCGGCGACCAGGGAGTGCGCCTTGGCGGCGACGTCTGCCAGTTCGGCGACTACTTCTTGCTTCTGGGACAGATTGAGAGCCATACACTCCTCACTAATTGACTCCGCTTGCGGCTCCTGCCGCTCGCGGTCCTGGACGGCATCCGTCCTGGATGCCGGGGACGCAGAGGTCCCGGCGGTGGCCTGTCTGACTGGCGACCTTGCGGTCGGACTCCAGAAAACTTCCAGAAGGCGGCACCATCTACGCAGGCGCATTCCCGGGGGAATGAATTAAGCGATCCCGCTAGCCACGACGGCGATTCCCTGCCAACACGAGCCTCCGTGCCCGTCGTCATGGCGCGCTGACCGCACCTGCGGTCTTTGACGGCTGTCGCTTGCACCGTTATCCGGCCTGGGCGACTGCCCTCAAAATTCGTTGCGCCCTGCCCCGCGTCGCGGGACAGGGTGATGCGATTACTTCAGGGACAGCGAGGACTGGTCCACGGTCACGCCGGGGCCCATGGTCGAGCTGACCGAGATTTTCTGCAGGTACTGACCCTTGGAGGTGGCCGGCTTGGCCTTCACCAGGTCGATCAGCAGCGCCTGCAGGTTCGACTTCAGCGCTTCGTCGTCGAAGCTGGCCTTGCCGATGGTGCAGTGGATGATGCCGGCCTTGTCGGTGCGGTAGCGCACCTGGCCCGACTTGGCGTTCTTCACCGCCTCGGCCGGGTTCGGCGACACGGTGCCGACCTTCGGGTTCGGCATCAGGCCGCGCGGGCCCAGGACCGTACCCAGCTTGCCGACCACGCGCATCGCGTCCGGCGTGGCGATGACCACGTCGTAGTTGATGTCGCCGGCCAGCATCTTCTCTGCCAGGTCGTCCATGCCAACGGCTTCGGCGCCGGCAGCAGCGGCTTCGTCAGCCTTGGCGCCAGCCGGGGCGAACACCGCCACGCGGACCGACTTGCCGGTACCGGCCGGCAGCACGGTGGAACCGCGCACCTGCTGGTCGGACTTCTTGGCATCCACGCCCAGGCGCACGGCAACGTCGACGGACTCGACGAACTTCGCCTTGGTGGCGGTCTTGACGATCTTCAGGGCCTCGTCAATGGCGTACGCCTTGCCGGGCGTCACGGCGGCCAGGATGGCCTTCTGTCGCTTGTTCTGTGCCATCTCTTAACCCTCTACCGTCAGGCCCATGGAGCGGGCGGAACCCGCGATCGTACGCACCGCAGCGTCCAGATCGGCCGCGGTCAGGTCGGGTTCCTTCGCCTTGGCGATGTCCTCAAGCTGCTTGCGGGTGACCTTGCCCACCTTCTCGGTGTTCGGGCGCTTGGAGCCGGACGTGATGCCGACGGCCTTCTTCAGCAGGATCGACGCCGGGGGCGTCTTCGTGATGAAGGTGAAGGTACGGTCGGAATAGGCCGTGATGACCACCGGAATCGGTAGACCCGGCTCCAGCTTCTGCGTGGCGGCATTGAACGCCTTGCAGAATTCCATGATGTTCAGGCCGCGCTGACCCAGCGCAGGACCGACCGGCGGCGAGGGGTTGGCCTGACCGGCCTTCACCTGCAGCTTGATGTAACCGACAACTTTCTTTGCCATGTGAGTACTCTCCGGGTGCTAGCGCCTGGGTAACAGGCTCCCCATCGGACCGGGAAAATCACGCGTCCCGGCATCGCGTTTTCTTGAACGCGCCAATGGCCACCCGAGGGCGGCCATGGCTCCTGTCCGGCATCGCCGTCAGGGAGCCGCGCAGTATATCAGGGTTTTACGGGCCCGGCTGAATCTGCCGGACCGCCGGATCAGGCCTTCTCGACCTGTCCGAATTCCAGCTCCACCGGGGTGGACCGGCCGAAGATCAGCACCGCGACGCGCAGGCGGCTCTTCTCGTAGTTGACTTCCTCGACCACGCCGTTGAAGTCGTTGAACGGACCGTCGGTGACGCGGACCATCTCGCCCGGCTCGAACAGCACCTTGGGCCTGGGCTTCTCGACACCTTCCTGGACGCGATCAAGGATGGCAGCCGCTTCTTCGTCGCGGATCGGCAGCGGACGGTCGGCGGTGCCGCCGATGAAGCCGAGCACCTTCGAGGTGTCCTTCACCAGATGCCAGCTTTCGTTGTCCATGCGCGGGATGCCACCCTCGTCATGGGTCTCGATCTGGACCAGCACATAACCGGGGAAGAACTTGCGCTCGGAACGGCGCTTCTGACCGGAGCGCATTTCCACGACCTCTTCGGTCGGGACCAGCACGTCGCCGAACTTCTCCTGCATGCCGTCGCGGACGATGCGGTCGCGCAGGGCCTGGGCTACCGACTTCTCGAAGCCAGAATAAGCATGGACGACATACCAGCGCTTCACTGAGCGACTCTCCTCAACGGCCAAAATTCAGAAACCATTCGATCAGCGCCTGGATGGCGAAGTCGAAACCGGCCAGGATCAGGCTGAGCACGATCACCACGATGATCACCACCCACGTCGTGCGGGTAGCCTCTTCGCGGGTCGGCCACACGACCTTGCGCAACTCGAAGCGGGATTCCGCCAGGAACTCGCGCGTGTCACGGCCCTTGCCCGTCTGCAGGAATACCAGCGCACCCAGCACCAGGCCGGCAACGACCGCCAGCGAACGCAGCGGCGTGGCCCACTGGCCATTGAACCACCACCATGCGACCAGGCCAGCCACGACCAGCGCCAGCGCCAGGACGTACTTGGCGATGTCGCCCGCGGAAGTGGCGGCTTTCGATTGTTCGACCTTGCTGTTCACGTCAGTGTCGCTCTTTGCTCTGGGGGAGTACCGGAGATCCGGACTCCGCGAGGAAGGAAGTGGCACGCCAGGAGGGACTCGAACCCCCAACCTGCGGTTTTGGAGACCGCTGCTCTGCCAATTGAGCTACTGGCGTATCGATTTGCTACAACCTTCCCTTAGACGGCGAAGGCGGACCGAGGTTCCGGTCCGCCCTTGTCGCTGTCCGGCGAGTCCTCGCCGGGACCGCAGGGGCTTACTTGATGATCTTGGCCACCACGCCGGCGCCGACGGTACGGCCGCCTTCGCGGATCGCGAAGCGCAGACCTTCGTCCATCGCCACCGGGTTGATCAGGGTGACCACCATCTTGATGTTGTCACCCGGCATCACCATTTCCACGCCTTCCGGCAGGGTCACGGCGCCCGTGATGTCGGTCGTGCGGAAGTAGAACTGCGGACGGTAACCCTTGAAGAACGGGGTGTGGCGGCCGCCTTCGTCCTTGCTCAGCACGTAGACTTCGGCTTCGAACTCGGTGTGCGGGGTGATCGAACCCGGCTTGGCCAGCACCTGGCCACGCTCCACGTCGTCACGCTTGGTGCCGCGCAGCAGCAGACCGGCGTTGTCGCCCGCCTGACCCTGGTCCAGCAGCTTGCGGAACATTTCCACGCCCGTGACCGTGGTCTTCTGGGTCGGACGGATACCGACGATCTCGATTTCCTCGCCCACCTTGATCACGCCGCGCTCGATACGGCCGGTCACCACGGTGCCGCGGCCCGAGATCGAGAACACGTCTTCCACCGGCATCAGGAACGGCTTGTCGACGTCGCGCTCCGGGGTCGGGATCCAGGTGTCCAGCGCGTCCACCAGCTTCAGGATCGCCGGCACGCCGATCTCGCTCTGGTCGCCTTCCAGCGCCAGGCGGGCCGAGCCCGAGATGATCGGGGTGTCGTCGCCCGGGAACTCGTACTTGCTCAGCAGTTCGCGGACTTCCATCTCCACCAGCTCCAGCAGCTCGGCGTCGTCCACCATGTCAGCCTTGTTCAGGAACACGACGATGTACGGCACACCGACCTGACGCGAGAGCAGGATGTGCTCGCGGGTCTGCGGCATCGGGCCGTCAGCGGCCGAGCACACCAGGATCGCGCCGTCCATCTGGGCGGCACCGGTGATCATGTTCTTCACGTAGTCGGCATGGCCCGGGCAATCCACGTGCGCGTAGTGGCGCGCGGCAGATTCGTATTCCACGTGCGCGGTCGAAATCGTGATGCCGCGCGCCTTCTCTTCCGGCGCTGCGTCGATCGCGTCGTACGCCTTGAACTCGCCACCGAAACGCTCCGCGCCGATCTTCGTCAGCGCCGCCGTCAGCGTCGTCTTGCCGTGGTCAACGTGACCAATCGTGCCCACGTTCACGTGGGGCTTGGTGCGTTCGAACTTACCCTTTGCCAT